>OY969928.1:0-1264584 GCA_963704675.1 uncultured Candidatus Saccharibacteria bacterium | reverse complement strand
GAAACTGTAAAGCTTATGCAGCGACGGCCTAAGTCTAGCGACGCAATAGGAATACGAGGAAGATAATAACGTCGTCTTCGCTACGCTGAGACGCTCGCTACCAATCTCAAAATAACCACTCCCGCCTAAACACCAAGTAGCTTCGACCCGAAGTCTCGTTATAGACACGGCCATGTTTCGTCGTGACTTAAAACGTGCAGCGCTAGCTCGCGGGAAGTCAACAGCCTCTGAGTATGACTTACCCCTAGGCCCAGCCACGAAAAATTAAAGGCATTCTTTAGACGATAGACGTATTTTCAAGCCAACCTACTTATGAAGAGCCTTCAGTTCGCGCGTTACCTGTTCACTTAGATAAACCTTCATAAGTGACTGGTATGGCACATCTTTCTCGTTTGCTAATTCCTTAATACGGGCAAGCAAGGGCGAGGGTAGCCGTAAGGATATAGACTCGGTAGAAGTCTTAAGATTCGGGAAAATAGCCTTATCTCCCTTCGACCAGTCTACATACTCTGCAGAGTCATGTTCATCCCAGAACCTTGCTTCTTCTTCCGGGTTCTCGAACTCAGGAATCTTTTTCAAGTTGCTCATAGATACTCCTTTCTTCTTTCTTCATATCACGAATGGATATGACTCTTACTGTTTTATCTCGAATCGTAAATGCAACGAATAATTTTCGGCCTGTTTTCGTTTGGCCCAAGCCGTAGAAACGCTGTTCCTTCTCTGAATGCTTTACGTCCTCGGCCACAACGAAAGGGTCGTTGACAAAAACCTCTTCCGCTTCCTGGATGGTAACATTATGCTTCTGGACGTTCTTGAAAATATTACCTTTATCCCACTGGAAGGCGATTGGTTTAGGCATTATTTTCATACCTTAAGTATATTACTGACATATACATATGTCAACACCTCTTCTGCTTCTTTGATAATCTTTATAGGAGAGAAAGGATTCGAACTATGCTAACAGAGGTGAAGACAAAAAGAGTTCAAAGTTTGAGCTCTTTTGTATCTGTAATTATTTCATGGCTAGCCTAGTGTCTCGAAATTGGAACACTACCTCCCTAGTTTGATAGATATGGCGATCAAGCTGGAGAAGCTAGGTATGAGTATTGAACTACAGGCATACGAGTAAAGGATGGAAGCTATTCGTGAGTTTTCAATAAACTAATACTTGCGTAATTGTGCCTTCGACTATTGACCGTGAGTAATCTTGGTAATTACCGTTTTCAGTGGGGAGTGCTCCCCAGCCAGCACTATACTTTAAATTCTTTATACGATGCATCCTTGCAATAATACGAGCCAGCTCTTTCATCTCGTTTTTAGCAAGTCTATTTAGATTTTTATGCACACCTTCGATAAAGTCTGTAATAATTACTGTTGAGTTGAGGAAGGTGGGTTTTCCAACATGAATAAGTCGAGCCACTGGTACGTTAGTAAGCAGCTTCATATTCTTTGCTTCGATAGCAGTTTTGTCACCGTTCTTATTACTTGGATGAAAACGGACAAAGTATTTCTTGATAGCGAAAGCTTCCCCAACTTCAAGAAGGAAATTCGCATTATGCAAACCAGCTTTAATTTGAGTTAACTTAATTTCGCGAAAATCAGTATCTGCACTAAATAAAGAAGGATTGAGGGTGGCTATATATTGCTCAAGATTCCTAATAAGACTGTCTGCTAGCATTACACTCAATTGTACATTATTTTGCCGGTTAGATGCGGTGAGCACTTTTTGACAGGAGTCTGTTATTTAAAAATTGGAGCACCATTTACACCAAGTCTGACGCTGATGCACGAGTAGCTGTGTGAGCTAAGAATTAACAATCAGCTAGGGTGTCCTATCAGCTCATCGCGTAGCTCGGGAAAATCAACGGTTTTCATATCTTCTAGACAGAAATGACCATAACCATGGAACTCACGAGATTGAATGCCCACAATTGTACTCCGCAATTTTTTAGTAGCTTGCTTGATAGCGTCTCGATCATCATCAGAAACAAAAATAATCAATTTCGTAGTACGCTCCGCCAGTTTCGAATCAATTTTGAAATCAAAAAAGCCATTAGTATCCCAGTCGATACCAAGTGACGGAGCAACCAGCACTACGTCCCCAACCCGAATATCATTAACCTGACTATATCATTACAACTGCACGTTTAGTCTCCCCTGACGATGATCCACTGGTGTTAGAGCAAGGCCTCAAGAATCGAGCGAAGGCGATTGAAATATTAAAAACGATCCGTAGAGCCGTAGAGTAAATACGCGGTAATTAGCGAGAAGCAGTCTTGTGCAGTATGGAAGCCGCAAAAGTCTGATAAGGAAGGCCTTCTTGTGCCGCCTTTGCCTTTAGTTTATATACGTCGCGCTCAGAAAGACGGATGTTGATATTGAGGGTCTTGTTGAGAGAATTTTTGGCAGTACGAATAGCTTGCTGTTTCGTTTCCTGCAAGTCTGATACAGATTGCAGCTCTTCAGATTCAATCGCGTCTAATTCTGCTTGCTCTTCTTTGTCTAGCTCGTAATATTGCATTATATATCTCCTTTCAAATATTTTTTGGTAAGTTTACGGCTTGGATAGATCGTTTTGAGGAAGATCTTAATCTCGTCCTCTACGAACGGCACCACATAAATATATTCTTGGATCTCTACAATATAAAAACGCTGGTTTGGATACTTGGTTGGATCGGTGTGCTCTAAAACGTCGCGAATCTTACCTTCGCTTATGGCTATAATGACATCCTCGAAGCAAATCTCGCGTTCCTCACGCAGTTTGTCATTCTTGGATTCATTCCAGTCATAATATTTCACAGTTCTATCTTATGACAATACGTATTGAATGTCAATGTAGTTTTGGCTGAATTAGCTAAAAAGGGATTCGAACTATGTTAACAGAGGTGAAAACATAAAAGAGCTCGAAGTTCGAACTCTTTTATATCTGTAATAATTTCATGGCTGGGGAGGAGGGATTCGAACCCCCGAATGCTGGGACCAGAACCCAGTGCCTTACCACTTGGCGACTCCCCACTATCTAACTAGGGAATTATAGCGCGTGCTCATCTGTTTCTCAAGAGCAATTTCAGCTGACGCGGTAGCAACGGCTGCATACGTAAACAGATGAGCTACGAATAAAGTTTAGAAATACACGACGTTAATTTGGCCGTTGCCTGCCTGCCAGGTTATGTAACCACCTTGGAAGTTCTGACGAGCGCCACCACTAATAACAAATTCGTCGCTTGTCGGGAATCTGAGCCGACTCGAAGAACCACCCAGCCCCCAGTAACGAGCCCCTATGCCACCGACAAGATAGCGTGAACCGGTCGCCGGCGACCATAGCAGCGAGCCGCGCTGGAAATCTTGTCGAACACCGCCGTTTGCCACCACGTATTCATTTGATACCGGAAAGCCAAGAATACCACCTGAGCCGCCGATTGAATCATATTTATTTTTGTTCTCTCCGTAGAGCATAAAGGTGCCATGTTGCGGGGACCAAATCAGAGCGCCACCCTGGAAGCTCTGCCGAGCACCGCCATTCACGGCAAATTCGTCGGTTGTTGGGAACCCGAGTGGACCGCCGGAGCCACCCCTACTATCAAAGACACCACGAATACTGCCAGCTAATAAGCGTGAGCCAGTAGTAGCTGACCACAACAAAGAGCCACCTTGGAAATCTTGTCGAACACCGCCGTTTGCTACGGCATATTCATTACCTACAGGCAAGCCAAGACGACTCGTTTCACCCCCAAGCGCGTTATATTTGGCGCTATTCGCACCAAAAAGCTGAAAGGTTTTACCGGTGTTTGCAACCCAAATGAGCGTGCCGTTTTGAAAGTTTTGGCGTGCCCCGCCATTAATGGCAAACTCACTTGTCAGCGGAAAACCAAGCAGGCCGGTTGGTCCACCTTGAGCCTCATAGATACCCCGGATGGCCCCAACCACAAAATGTGCGCCATGGGCAGGCGACCAATAAATCACTCCGTATTGATAGGGCCGCGTGCGGCCATTGCCAACACTTGTTTCCGCACCGATAGGGTTGCCGAGCCGACCATTCAACGTTTGATTGAACTGATCAATTGCTGTTATAAAGTGCGCTTCTAGCTGCAGGTTCGCAGTACCCATGGTAAAGTTATGCGCACGCTCACCACCGTCAGACCAATGACTAAATACCAAATGTTCTGATGTAGCCGGCACTGATACAGAGTTCTGCGAGCCCACTGCAACTTGCAAGCTAGTGGTTTGAATACCATCAATCGTGACTGGCGCGGGGGATGTTACGGTTACGGTTCGAAGATCTGGTTGAGCACTGTACGACCAGGTCATTTCAACGCCTAAAGAATCTTTGGCGGTAAAGCGCAGCACCTGTGAAGTGTTCTGGCCATGATCTTCAAAAGTTGTCTGGTAAGTGGCCAGGCCATTTGCATCGGCAGGTACTGCCACGACCCCGTTCGAATGCGTATGGCAATCGGTTGAAGAAGCACAGTGCACCATATCAGTCTGTTCGTTAATTGGCCGCTGACCATCTTCAGCATCGGTGGCACGCAACTGAATCGTTATTGCTTCACCAACTGCAAACTTCTTCGTAGGAGCAGGAGCGGCCACAACTGTAAGAACCGGAGGGTTATTAGCTGGTGCGACAGTGACTGTTTTGGTGCCAACCCCACCCGCACTATCAGTGGCAGTAACGGTAGCAGTATAGGTTGTTGTGGGGGTTGCCTTTGAATATGTATGGCAGAGTTCAGCGCCCTCACTCGAATTGCCGTCGCCAAAAGCAATACGAACAGAATAAGGGTCACCGTCAAGATCAATGGTAGTACGGGCATCAAAACAAACAGCCTTGGTGCTGGCGGTTGTGCTAGTCGTAACTTTAACCTCTGGCGGACGATTACCAGGAGCGTACTTCACTTGCCAAATTGAACCACTGGTAATGTCAGCGTAATAGAAATCACCACCTGGCCCAGAATGAATAGCCACCGGCCCGCCAACTGAGCTCGCAAAACCATTTGTTTCAGGAGCACGCGTTAATACGCTGCCGTCTGTTAAAAGGCTAAAAAGTTTACTAGGGCTATCTGGCGGGTAATTCGCAAAGAAATAGGCACCGTGATATGCAGCAGGGTAAGTTGTACCGGTATAAAAAGCGCCACCGACAATCGCCGCGCCCTGGCCTGCTCGTGACATATTCCAAAGTGCGGCGGTTGGTCGCGGAATCGTTTCTTTAAAGGTAGTTGTGCCGGGTTGATCAATTTGACCGCTGCGGTAATAATCTTGACACTGCACAAGGTCTTGATATCCAGGGGTACGATAGCCACCAATACCGTTAACGCCCTCGTAACATGGCCAGCCGCCAACAGTACCCGGGCGTGTAATGGTCATTTTTTCGTAACTACCCCAACCAACATCGCCAACATATAAAACATCAGAGCGCTGCGGGTCAAGGCTAAAACGGAAGGGGTTGCGGTGGCCCGAGGCAAACATGCGCGAGCGCCAAGAATCGGGCGAGGTTGCGTTGTAATAAGGATTACCCGGCACACCCTGCCCTGTAGCGGTTACATGCAAGATTTTACCATGCGGATCATCAGGGTCTAGTGTTCTGAGTGCAATCGGATCAACCACATTCCACTGTGCTGCATCGCCAAAACCGGCATAGATCGTACCGTCTGGTGCCCAAATGACTGTGCCGGGCCCATGAGATGCACCGCCGTTTGTATTGTTATTCTGGGTGATGCCGCCGAACACTGTGCGAGTAAATGTTAGTGTCGTAGGATTGGTGGCATTGTCGACAGTATAAATATCAACACGGCCAACCGGTTGAGGGTTCGCTTGGTAGGTGCCGAGAACAGCAATCTGGCGGCTAGAGAGATAGTTTGGTGCTAAGCTCAGGCTCACAGCCCCAAGATCGCCAACGTCATAAATGTTAGTTAGTGAGCCGACTTGACGAGATGTGCCGTTAGCACCTACAAATCGAACTACACCGCTCTTACCCATCGTGAGCATATTGCGAGAAATTGCGCCTTGATTATCGGGTAAAAAAGCAAAATCAATCAGAGCGTCTTGATGGCCGGTCTCAATTTGGGTACGTAAAAAGCCGCTTGGAAACTGCGGTGCAGCAGCATTGGTCACATGCCCCGCAAACACGCTACATGCCACCACAACTAATGCACCGAGAAAAACTCTGCTAATATTTTGCATTGCCAACCACCGCCGTAGATTTCTCATATTTCTCGCCTCGCTCAGGTGTTTAGAATGTTAGCGCTGCTCTTTTTATGCGAAGGCTTCGCTAGTTTGCGATCGACTGGTCTGAGCACAATCAACGAAGCAATGGCCGAAAACAAGAGTAAGCCACTAAATAAAACGGTGTAAATAGCAACAGGAAGTGCAACAATGCCACCAAATAAACCGGTATTCTCAACTGGCATGCCAGTCACAAATGCAAATGCTATCAGCATAAACCACAAAATTGGTGCAGCTAAGATAGCACCGGTACTAATATAGCGCATAGCCGGGCTCAGTCTAAGGCGAAGCAAGGCTGGCAAGGCTAAGATCTCGAGAGCTGCGATTGTAATCGCAAAAATGGCAGAACCTCGGCCAGTAAAAAGGCCATATGAACCGACGGCAAGCGAAAACTTTTCAAAACTACCAAGTTGCGCAAGCACTAAAAACACAAGAAGACCACCGGTAGTCATAAGCACCCAAGCTAATTGAGGTTCAGCTAATTTTGGTGGATTAGTCGCTGTTGCAAAGTGAATTCGTGCCATAACTGCTCCTAGTATAGCGCTTTTTTGAATGTTGCCATATGCCAAACTATCAAAACTATCATGCATGTTGTCACCACGTACAAACAACTCACTTTTTTCGATTTTTTCAATTCGTTTTATGACCTCGCCAACTGGGGATTTAAAAATAATGGCATCGCCTGGTTTATAAACTTTTTGACGTGCCATAACAATGTCGCCATCTTGAAAGGATGGCAACATACTTCTGCCCCGAACACGGCGAATGATCATTTAAGCTTGTTTAGATTCAGCAAACATGCGGCCAATTTCTTGCACCATGTCTTGTAATTTCTTAGCTTCTTCCATTGAAACACTTTGTTTTACTTTGCTGGCCTGTTTTAAGGCATGCCAGAAAGTCTCATGGAGTTCCGGAAAGCGCTCACGATGTTCAGGCTTGAAGTAATCGCCCCACAGCACCGCCAATTCATGCTTGACGCGTTCGGCATGATTTTCTTTTACCATAATGGCACGGATAAAGGTGTTGTGCTTTTCGTTATTATCGACTTCGCCGAGTGCTTCAATCTTTCCGATCATGCGTACGCAGGTGTTGGCAGCGTGCGTCATCGTGTCAGTCTCATAAATTCCACAGGGAATATCACAGTGTGCATCAACTAATTTAAAAGAAAATAAATTCATAGAGCTTCCTTTTCGGCTTAAGCTATTACTTTATCATAGTAACACTTCGTGCAATGCCATTGTTGTAACTTTGGCTTTATTGCTTGTGCTTATCTGTTTTTTAAGATAGAGTTACTAACAAGCGAAATGTGAAACAAAAACGACCAAAAACCCCACAGCTTCGCAGTCTGTCCACCACAAAACGCCTGGTGTTATCCTCTCATATCACCAGGCATTGACGGAATCTTAAATACGGGCCTCTAGCCCGTATTTTAAACCGTTAAGAAACCGAATTACAAACCTTCTCTAAATCGTGTGAAATCGGTTTAACTAACCGATTTCAGCCCAACGCTTCATTAAAGCTCCACTGGAGCTTTAATGAAAGAGAGTGGTTTAGAGAAGGTTTGTAATTCGGTTTCTAAAGTTTTGACTGCGCCTTGCTCTCTGTTTCACGCCACCCAGCAATCTCTGCATGATTACCGCCAAGCAATACTTCTGGCACTTTCATGCCTCGAAACTCGGCCGGGCGAGTATACTGCGGAAACTCAAGATTTTGACCGTCGCTAAAACTTTCAATTGCTGCTGATGTCTCGCCGCCAAGCACACCAGGCATCAGGCGCACGATGCTATCAATAACTACAAGCGCCGGCAATTCACCGCCAGTCAGCACATAATTACCAATGCTAATCTGTCGATCAACAAGCGTTGCAATACGCTCGTCATAGCCTTCATAGCGGGCACAAATAAAGATAAGCCCGTGCTCATCATTCGCTAACTCTTCGGCCTGTGGCTGTGCCCACGTTTTGCCGCGCGGCGTCATTAGGCATATGGTAGCATCGGGGTCATGTTGCTTCGCCTGCTCAACGGCTGCAAATAATGGCTCCGGCTTCAGCAGCATGCCATCACCGCCGCCATAAGGCGTGTCATCAACCTGCCGGCGAGGCCCAAGCCCGAATTCTCGCAAATCGGTATGCTTGAACTCAATAATCTCACGATCTTGAGCTTTGAACATCATGCTTTCATTCAAAATTGCTGAAAACATTTGAGGGAATAGTGAGATTGTTTGAATTTTTTTCGTCATCGTTAGCACTATATCATTAGCGTTCAATCTAGACAAGTAAATATAAAGATGTTATGGTACTTACACTCGTATAAAACGAGCATCGTTGCGCGCCCGCGCACTCCCAGAGGAGATGAGCAAAATTCCAGGGAACTATCGGCTCACCTCAGGCCAGAAGATAGGGCTTGGAGTAGTCTTGTGCATCTTAGGTGTCCCACTTTTATGGGGATTCCTCTTCGTACTAACCGGTGCCATCAAGCTACTCACTCTTATCATCCATTGGTTCTCGCACGAAAGCCACTCCGCGCTCTTTCATCAATGGACCAGCTGGATGGGCTCACCTATCACCTCAGTGCCCATATATATTATCATCGTGGTATGTGCTTTTCGATGGACACGTCAGTGGATCGAGAGAATTTCGTAGCCAAATTGTGTGATGAGCTCATCTCCTCATGACACACTTAATGTAGTAGGTTTTACTTTTTTGTTGACATTTTAATATTTGATTTGTAATGATTCTATAAGCCTCTTGCAGGCATCGGTAATCCCGATCGACAGAGGAGATCCATGGCCGACAATCAGCCCGCCCCTGCTGGCATGTCTTCGCTTCGCAAGTTACGACGAGCAGACCTTACCCCTGGTCTCAACATAGTCATCGTCGATCAAGAGCAAGGAATTGTCGCACACGCAACGGTCAAAGCGCCACCTGCGCCTTGCGAAGCAGGCGGAATAAGGCGGCTTACCGTGCGCGTAAAATTCGAGGCTGGCGAAGAAACGTCACTTTATCTCGATTACATGGGCGTCGCGCCGTACGAGCATAAAGGTGGCGTGTGGAGTAAGACTGTTTTCACTATCCACCGAGAAGATTTGCCTCATCTCCCACAACCCCTCCCCATCCTGAACCGCAAAGGTCTACCTTCAGTTTTGCCCGCCATACATTGGACATAAAAAGTTTGTTATGAGACGTTTGCGGTCAGGGCTCATCTCCTCTGTCTCGCAACGCTCACATGCAATCATCATATTGTTTTAATTTTGACATAAAAGGAAAAAATGCTCTATAGTAGTCATGTTTTGCAATACACACAAAACAGCGACCGGAGGTTTTATGTCTTCCGAATGTCCTGATTGGTGGAGCGACAGAGGAAGTAAGATGACGCTCAGATCAGTCGATAGGACCGGGGCTACAGTCAAGATAGCCGGACCGATGGCTAAGCTCGAGGTCTTGCCAGATCCCAACCAAGAGGGCTGCTGGCTATTCCGATGGAAGATAATGCGAACATTCGACAGCTACGACGCTGGTGAGCGGCACGGTGTCACGTCGAACGTGCTGAGGGCGGCCTTCGAAATCGGCGAATACTTGTCTGATAACGTCAGCGGATTCAGTGCAGAAATTATGCAAGCATTTGGTGCCGATGCAGCAGCCTGGATGATATTCGTTCGTACAGGCAACTACCTTTGTATACCCGGGCCCCTCTCATCAACGATCGAGCCACACCCCGCCGAAACCTTCCACTGGATATCGGTTGAGATTGGCGAGGAAATGCGCCAGGCAGTAAGGCATATCCTCGAGCTTCGGCCAGACGGTCGCTCAAAGAGCAATCTAAGCCAGCGCTAGCTGCTATTGCATCTTAAGGAGGCGGGGATGTAAACTTCAGGGAGTCAAAGCGTCGGCTACATCAGTGTAGCCGACGCTTCTACCTATTTGATTTAAATAAAACAACCGGCCACAGGCCGGTTGTTTCACCACATAAGCTCTCAACTTTTACGTTGCTCGCAAGAGCTTTTTTGTTTTTGTTCATCAGTTGTTCTGGCGGCTCTCACCCCGCCTGAACTTAATTTTTATTATATATCGAGATCATCGAGATCTGCAAGCTCTTTTCGTGTCTTCTTACTAAGTGCACTCGAGTCTTCCACAGGGCCCTCTGGTGTGTTGTCCACAGGGGTGCTCGAAGAAGCGTCTGCATCATCACTTTGTGGTGGTGCTGTGCTGTTTGTCGCACCTTCTAAATTATCGGTATCGACAATTTTAAGATTATAACGAGCGTCATTTTTAGTGCCCAGTGCACGTAAAAGTGTGCGCAGACTTTGTGCGGTTGTACCGCGGCGGCCAATCACCCGGCCAAGATCATCTGGATGCACACTGAGCACTAAAAGCACACCCTTTTCATCGATACTTCGCTCGACCGTGACGTCATCCGGACGGCTTACGAGTGATTTTACGATATACTCAACAAACTGCTGATCAATGTTGGACATAAGGTTTCCCCCCTCTCCTTTTCGGTTGGTGTTTCACGCATGTCAGCTCTTCTATTGTAACAAAATCGAGCTGGCTGTATCCTAAAACCGCCCACTTAGTAGACGGTTTTACGCGAAATTTAATATGTTTTTAAGCCTCTGCGCTATCTGCCGGTGCTTCTGGGGCATCAGCAGCTTTTTCTTTAGGTTGATTCTTACGTAGTTTTTCAGGGCTTTTAATGGTGCGCTTCTTTTCGGCTGCGCCTTTTACCCATGAAGGAAGCTCAACTTTTTCACTTCGCAGCACCTTCACCACACGCGGTGTTGGTTGCGCGCCATTTTTTAAGTAGAACTCTACTTTTTCCTTATCAAGCTTTACCGCTTTAGTGTGCGGATTATAGCTACCAACATAGGCAACCACGCGGCCGCTTGAAGGGTGACGCCGTGATTCCTGAACAGCCAGGCGATATGTTGGCAGTGCCTTGCGGCCTAATCGTTGCATTCGAATTGCAAGCATTTTTTCTTCGTTCCTCTTATAACTTAAAAATTAAATCAAAGGTTTCAGTCTGTGACTTCTGCTAATAGTACGCGGTTTTCTAGTAATTGTCAATCTGTTTAACAGTGCATTTAAGTTTTGTATCCGAGCTATTGACACAGCTTAAATGTTATAGTATAATTTACAGTCTAGTAGCGTATCGACCATTTGCTACCGCACTCTGAAGGAGAAAACATGACACAGGTTATGTGGGTATTCCTCGTTCTTGAAGTAGCATGTACTGTCGCGCTGGTGGCTCTGCCGAGACTCGCCGCTCGATCAAGCTCGGGCCGTCAAGCAGGCGGGCTGGCAGTCATCTGTATCGTGGGGTGTGTCGCCGCAATCGCACTCCTCAAGATATTCCTCAGATCGTTCAACGAACCCACCCTCATCAACCACCCCTTGTACAAATTGCTCTATGGGCTCGAGGTGGGGATGCTCGTCTTCGGTGCCGCTACTGCGGTATTGAGTGTGAAGATAGCAAAACGTAACGAACAGCGCGCTAGCTAATAGCCGCCGAAAAGGTTCAGGAGGTTTCTACCTTCTTCGCCGAACCATTCGGTGGCCTTTTCATATCCTTATATATTGTTATCAACACTATCATTAAATCATAAAGAGAGTTGAGTTGAGTTTACTCACTTATATACTATAGTAATTAAAGTGCGTTAACGTCTACTGCCATTGAGGAAATATGAGCATACTGTTCGTGCTAGCCGGTATCTTTGGCTACGCCACTCAAGTTCTAGGGATCGTCATGCAGATGGCAGCACCCTGGAAACAGCTGGTCAAGGCTAAGCATACTTTCAAGAATGCTTTCAAAGCACTTGGATATGTGTTCTGGGGATTAGGAATAGTTGCCGGCGGAGGGCTCTTCGTCGATTGGGCCGGAGTCATTATCCCCGATGTTTTCTGGCTTACTATTTTTATTCTTCTCAAATGGCTCGTTTTTTTGATCGGCCTCACCTTCACAGTAGTGTGCTTCATTCAAGCAGCCAAGGTCAGACAGCAGCGTGCATAATGCCGCCGAAAAGGTTCACCGGAATGTCGATCAAGACCTTCCGACGCCGAACCATTCGGCGGCCTTTTCGTTTGCCCTAAGCCTTTTTATAATGCTTCAGCGCAGCCTCAGCAGCTTTTTGCTGAGCGTATTGTTTCGACGGGCCTTTGCCTTTACCAAGTAATCTATTATTAACAAATACACCAAGCGTGAAAATTTTATCGTGGTCGGGGCCTTCTTCTTCAAGCACTTTATAAACCGGCGTGCTCCCTTCAATGCTTTGGGCAACTTCTTGTAGGCGTGATTTTGGATCTCGCCAACTGCCACTTTCTAAAATACCGGTCAACGTTGAGAGAATATTCTCGGTAATAAATGTTTCAGCTACTTCGTAGCCACGCTCAAGATAAACTGCGCCAATAACTGCTTCGAAGGAGTTAGCCAAAATCTGCGCTTTAGCGCGTTCGCTCCCTTGTTTCTCACCACGACTAAGCCTGAGGAGTGAGGCGAAACCAAGACGTTCAGCCGCGGCGCCGATGCTTTCGGTGCGCACGAGAGCGGCGCGCCAATTGGTTAAAATACCTTCTGGCTCGTCAAAGTTTTTATATAAGTAATCGGTGACCGCTAATTCAAGCACCGCATCACCTAAAAACTCGAGACGTTCATTGTGAACACTCGTGCTTTTTTTATGTTCATTGACATAGCTACGGTGCGTAAACGCAGTTACTAAAATTTCAATATTATCAAATTTACCACCCAGTTTTTCAACGGCAAAATTTTGATAAGGGGTTATATCCATTCCAGACATATTAGTATTTTCCTTGTCGGATTTTCTTCATAGCAAGCAAGATAAGTTTGCCAATATCTTCATATTCAATTTTATCAAGAGCATCGGCTACATTAAACCAAGCAATGCCGTTCATCCATTCTTCTTTTTTAAGTTTATTAGTTTCGCCAAGTGCCTGCACAAGATAGACATGCATTGTCATAAGCACTAGGCTATTCTGGCGGCGGTAACGAAAATTGATTTTGCCAAGCCAATCCATGACGCGCATTTCTTTAAGCCCTGTTTCTTCTTGAATCTCGCGCTCAGCCGTCTCGCGAGTAATTTCACCTTCTTCAACATGGCCTTTGGCAATCGTCCAGCGATCTTTCGCATCTTGAGTTAAGAGAATCTGAACCTCACCTTTTTCCCGGCGAAACACAATACCTCCAGCAGTTGTTTCGCGAACTACTTCTTGAATAGTCGGCTTTCGGCGACTGAAGTATTTACGAAATTTCTCAAACTTGTCAAACCGAGATTTAGGGGCGTCAGACTTAGGCGTCTGCATTGGCGGCTCCTTCGACAAGCATACGATAAGCCGTACCAAGCACGCCATTGACAAATTTCGATGAATTATCCGAGCCAAACGCCTTGGCAAGCTCTACGGCCTCGTTAATAACAACCTTCGGCGGTACATCAGCAGCTTTATCCTGCAACTCAAACAGTGCCATGCGCAAAATACATTTATCGATACGAGCAATTTGGTCAATCGGCCATTCAGGAGCGATTGGCTGTAATTGCGCATCGAATTCTTTGACGCGTGAGTGCACGCCACGTACAAGATTACGCACAAAATCTTTATCTTCAATAGTATTTTCGTAGCGCGAAAGGTTGCGCTCGATAACTTCATCGGCATCGGGGTGATCATTGGGGAAATCAACACGAAAATCCAGCTCATAAAGACTTTGTAATGCAAGAATGCGACCAAGATGACGATTAGATGCCACGTTTTACTTCCTTATAATTTTATATGTTTAATAAAACTATGCCGCTTTCTTAGCTGCAATTGAGGTTGTCTTTGGCTTACTTATAGTGGCAACTTTGGTAGCCTTAGTAACAACTTTCTTAACGCCTGGGGTTTTGCCTGTTTCGCGTTTAGTCGTGACAACTTTAACCGGGCTTACGGCATTGACCATGCGAGCTAACTTCAGCCGCAAGTGACTCCGACGAAAGCCGGTCTTGCGCATGCTCGTTTGTTTTTTCGGTTTACCCATTGTGAAATTACTCCTTGAGGATAGTATATTTGATTAATTATTGGGTTAATTATAGCTCAAAAGAAACGATTTTTCAATGTCTATATTGACTTTAATGCAATTTTGTTGTACTATGTAGGAACGCTGCCATTCCTTGGAGGAAATAATGAGTGACGTACAGCAAGAAAAGGCCCCGGCTGCAAAGAAGGGGCCGGCTGCGATCATCGGCCGCATAGGCAAAGCAGTAGTTGCAATAGGCGACCTACTGGACGCCCTCAGTAAACTACTGGACACCTACAGCCAATTAAAAAAGGCTGTACGGGAGGTCCGCAGACCCACCACGCCAGCAACAAAGCCGGCAAATACGGACTCCAACAAGGACGAGAAGTAACGGGCATGGGGAGGCGGCCACCGGCCCCCTCCCCGCCCAAAAACCCTAGAGAACGATATTCACTAATCGGCCAGGCACATAAACAATACGTTTTGGCGCCTGCCTAAGAGTGAATTTTTTAGTGTTTTCATGATCAAGAGCCAATTGCTTAATAGTTGCCTCGTCAGCATCATGCGTCACTTCAAGTTCAGCTCGAAGCCTACCGTTTACTTGTATTACTATTTTGATGGTATCAGCGACAAGATAGGCCTGGTTCCATTTCGGCCATTCACTTGTATGTACCGAACCCTCATGGGCAAGCTCCTGCCATAACTCTTCACCGATATGCGGCGCAAATGGCGCCAACAACTGGGTTAGTGATGTAACGGCAAAATACCAATCATCACGGTATCCACTCATTGGCAGTTCGCTTCGTAATTTATAAAGGCTATTAACTGCTTCCATCAGTGCAGCAATGGCAGTATTGAAGTTCATATCGTAAAGATCTTCGCTCACCTTTTTAATAACCTGGTGTGTTGCATGTAGCAGCGGTTGAGGCGAAATTGTTTTGTGGCTGCTCTCATCTGCCGCCTCGATTACTTCCTGCGTTAAGGTCCATAAACGCTGCAAGAAACGATAGGTGCCCGTAACGCCTTCTGGGTTCCACGGCGTTGTTTGGTCATAAGGCGCTAAGAAGGCAATGGCAAGACGTAGCGCATCGGCACCATAGCCGTTTTCGATGATGTCAGTAGGATTTATAACGTTGCCCTTGCTTTTGCTCATTTTGGTGCCATCGGCGGCTAAAACTATACCTTGACCACGGCGAGCTTTATATGGCTCTGGTGTCGGCACTAAACCTTGATCATAGAAGAACTGATGCCAGAAACGTGAGTAAAGCAGGTGCAAGGTAGTGTGTTCCATGCCACCCAAATAAAGATCGGCTTCACCCCAATAGTTGAGCTTTTCACGATCAGCAAATACTTTGTCGTTATGCGCGTCAAAATACCGTAGGTAATACCAGCTGCTGCCTGCCCAGTTTGGCATGGTGTCAGTTTCACGCTTAGCAGGTTTGCCACAAACGGGGCACGCAACATTTACCCATGTTTCAATACTTGCCAAAGGGCTCTCGCCACTATCGGTTGGCTCATAGTGGTCAACTTCAGGTAATACCACTGGCAATTGATCATCAGGCACCGCCACTGCTCCATGTTCATCGCAGTGAATAATTGGGATTGGTTCGCCCCAGTAATGTTGACGGCTAAATATCCAGTCGCGTAGGCGATAGTTAACGCGTTCTTTCCCAACACCACGCTCTGTTAAAATCTCGACAATTTTCTCGCGTGCTTCGCTGGCAGCTAAACCATCAAGCTCACCGGAATTAATCATAATTCCTTCACCGGTGCGGTAGGCAACGAAATCGTATATTTGGCCTTGCTTCTTTGCTTCAACGTATTCACAAGCGCGACGCACCAGCTCTAACCAGTGGCCATTACCGGTTAATCTCGCCTCAATTAAATTATAAAGCTCCTCGCCGCTGTACCACGCAGGTACAAATGTTTCATGCGCTTCACGCTGGGCAGCTTCACCCTGACGATCACTAACGATGGCCAAAAAGCCTTGTGTTTTAGCCACGCGATTCAGTTTTTTAATTCGATGCTCATAATGTGCAAAGACAGGACCGCCAAGAGGAATGAATTCAATAACCTCGTTAATACCAGCCTCTTCAGCGAGCTCACGACGGGCACAACTTTCATAGTCTTCACCTTCGTTGATGCCACCGGCAACAAGGCCCGTCCAGCCGCCCTCCCAGTCGAGGCCTAAAAAAGTATCCGTTTTCTGATCATACACAATCACCGTTGCGCCATCAGCCCACTGTTCGTTCTCACGACGTTCACCATATTCGGGCGCAACAACCTCTCGAATATCAAGATCAAATGCCCGTGCGAAGGCATAGTCTCGTTCATCGTGCGCTGGCACTGCCATAATGGCGCCAGTGCCGTAGCCCGCCAATACATAATCGGCAATCCAGATTGGAATATGCTCATTATTGACAGGGTTAATGGCATAGGTACCAGTAAATACTCCGGTTTTTTCACGATCAGTGTTCTGGCGTTCAATATCGCTCTTTGCTTGAGCGGCTTTTAGGTAGGTATGAACGTGAGCGCGCTGCCCATCAGTAGTAATTTGCTCGACTAATTCGTGTTCGGGTGCGAGCACCATAAATGTTGCGCCAAGGATGGTATCGGGGCGAGTGGTAAAGATTTGTAAACTCGCGTCGTGGCCTTCGATTTTGAATTCAACTTCAGCGCCTTTGCTGCGACCGATCCAGTTAATTTGTTGATCGGCGATGCGACTCGGATAATCAACATCTTCTAAGCCATCTATCAAACGATCGGCATACGCAGTGATTTTTAATAACCACTGCTTGAGTGTTTTCTTTTCAACTAAGGTGTCGCAGCGCTCATGTCTGCCGTTAACAACCTCTTCGTTAGCCAAGCCGGTCTTACAAAACGGGCACCAGTTAATGGCAATTTCTTCTTGATAGGCAAGGCCAGCTTTAAAAAATTGCAAAAATAACCACTGCGTCCATTTATAATAATCAGGATCAGTCGTTCGAAAGCTGCGACTCCAATCAATACTCAGACCCATGCTTTCAAATTGCTTTTGAAAGGTGGCAACATTGCGCTCAGTCGCAACCTGCGGCGCAATTTTATTTTTAATAGCGTAGTTTTCAGTTGGCAGCCCGAATGCATCATAGCCCATAGGATAAAGCACGTTATAGCCATTCATGCGACGATGGCGTGCCATTATATCGGCAAGCGTATATTCACGAACATGCCCTAAATGCAAACCATCACCCGACGGATATGGAAATTCGGTGAGCATGACATATTTTGGCCGTGACTCATCAAAGTCTTTGGCGGCAAAAAGATTGTTGCTGGCCCACTTTTGTTGCCATTTTGGCTCAATATCAGCTGGATTGTAGCGTTTCATAATGGTTGCTCCTAAAGTTTGTTGAAAATATGCAGATGAATTTAAATAACATTCCCCTACGGGAGGAGCAAGATACTATTTAGCAAACGCATAATATTCATAAGCCGGCATTATTATAACAGATAAAATATATGCAATGAAGCCGAGCTCATATCTTCCTTTGTGGAGCGTTCACAGACCGATTTCAGCCCAACGCTTGTATTAAAAGCTCCAATAGAGCTTAATACAAAAGGAGTGGTCTGAGAAGGCGAGTTTTGGCTTAGTTTCTACTTAAACTTATTGAAAAAGGCTTGTTTCTGTGCCATCCAAGCCGGCGATTGACGTACAAGCTTTTTCTCATCTTCAGTAGAGTGCAAAAGAATTTTGACTGCCTCTTCGGTAAAAATACCATTTTGAGATCCCTTAACAAGCACAACGGCATTAGGCCGAAGCACCGAATGCGCAAAAGCACCGGCATCAATAGCATTCTTGAAACTTTTTACCTGGCAACCTTTAGCCCGGGCAGCTGGAGCCAGGTATTTTTCGGCTTCATCGCCGACAGTAATAACCCAATCAAGCATGGTGGGATCGCAGGCATGTCCCAACTCTTCGTGAGTAGCTTTTGAAAGATCGACAAGGTCGTTCATTGAACCAAGGATGGCAATACGCGGCCGAGCAGCAAAGCTGTAGAGTGCTTGTAAGGCAGCCATAGCCGCAAGAGGGCTTGAATTATAAGTATCGTCAATTATGAGGCTGCCGAGCAAACCGCGCAGTGGTTGCATACGGCCCGCTACTGGCCGGACATTTTCAGCACCTTGTTTGATTTCAGCAGCCGTTAAGCCAAGCTTGGCACCAACTAATGCACTGGCTGCGATCGCCTTAACACCTTGCTCGCCAATAACATGCAGCGTTACTTGCTGCTCACCAAATTCAGGAGTTACTAATTTGCCTTCGAAGTAACCCTCAGCCGTTGTTTTTTCAGCTAAAAAGTGATATTCAGCCACACCGCTCATACCATAGGTATCAAGGCTATCCGTTTTAAGATACTGAGCGTAGCGCCCGTCAATATCATCACGGTTAATCGCTACGAGCTTGCTAAAACTACCAATTGAAAGTTCTTCAGTCGCAACGGCATCGACTGTTTTAAAAGCTATCATGTGCTCGGGCGATACAGCTGTAATAACACTAATTTCGGGGTTAAGATAGCTGCCAAAATCCGTAATGTCACCGGGCTTATCGCTTGCAAGCTCAATCACGACAATATCGTAGGGAAAATCTTGTTTAATACGTTTTTTAGCGCTTCTAAGTACACGCCACCATGCAAAAAAAGAACGCACTTTTTCAGGATATGGAATAGCCATAATTGCGAGCGGCACGCTCAATTCCATATTATGGTTTTCATCGTGGCTCAATACCTTAAATCGAGTACTCAGCATAGTAGCTATAGCATTGCGGCTGCTCGTTTTACCAACGCTTCCTGCCACTGCGATCAATTTCAGCTGCTTATGTGCAGCTAAAAATTCCTTAGTGTACTGCTGTAGTTTTTTACGAATAATGGCTTTGAATTTCGGACGCATACTTTTTAAAAGTATAGCAGAAAAGATTATATGGATATAGAGTTACGCCGCCATTGACATATCAATATATGTAATGCAAAGTATTGTTGTCCACCTCGGATATGGAGGCGTCATGCGACGCAAGCTGCTCACCGATCTTCGAGCAACGGTCTGGGAAGCAAAAGACAGAGTACTGGCTCACCCCTTTCTCGAGAAGGCTCAGAGTCATGAGCTAGACGAACGGGAGCTGATGCGATTCTTCTTCTGTACAGTGAAAGAGGAAGCTGTTTTTCCGTTCGTTATCGTTGGAACACTGCAACCTCTCGATCTCAAGCGCGCATTCAGGCCAGCCTTTTTGGCGCTTTCCAGGGTGCTATTCACCTGCATGGGCGAAGGGTTGGCCAGACATTCACACCAGAAAGAAATCGTTCAGTTCCTCACTCTAGCAGGAAAGGCAGAAGAGTCGCTGGCATATGAACCACAAGAAGGCCTCAAGTGTGTATTGGAGCTTGAAACGGGCATGGCCTACCGAAAGCATGGGCCTCTCGATGTAACACTCGGGTACACACTCACGCGCAACGCCCTGCTGAACACCTGCTACAATGTGATTCAGTTCGGTTGCAAGCGACTCCTGTCAGACGAACGAGAGGCGCTATTGCACCATCGGACCGACACGGGTAATCTTCATGGCATTCTGTTGTGGAAGGCCGTTAACGCCCTGCCCAGCGACAGCCACGCAAACGTTGGCAAAGGCATTAGTTATGGTAAGAGAGTGATCAGCAGCCTGCTCGATGAGGCGCTGGGAGTCTACGGCTCCTCTGGGCAGTCCCAGTAATCTGCGGGTGCGAACAGTCACGACGCCGTACGGCAAGATCAACACGGCGTCGTGGCCCAGCCCAATATTTGAATAGTTAATAAAGATATCAAAAGACTCGTTTATAATTTTATAGTTCTTAAAGTTATAAGGGCCTTAAAAATGTCGGAACGATCTAACCCCGAACGCCCGCGAGAATCCACAGACAGTGAACACCACATCACTTCTACCGATCACCTGGGACATACGGCTGTATCTAGATATCATCATAAGGAACACGCATCGTACGCCACGGATAAGCAGTTTGATGAGTTTTACAAACGCGAGCACGAATTACTGCTTCGTTTTGCACGGCGAAAATTAAATAAGATAGAAGATGCCGAAGATGTGCTGGCTGAAGCCATGATTGGCATATGGAACCGGTGGGATGAACTAAAACTGGTACTCAATGAACCATCTGGAGAGAGCCGATTAAGAAGTTTTGCGCGCACCGTGATCATTCGGAGGGCGTATGATTTTTATCGGCAATATTATAAATACGGAACTTTCACAGACATTGACGATATAGAAATAGGTTCACCTGACTATCCTGAGCTCTATATAATCAATTGGGATGTTGAGCAATTAATTGATGAGTTATCAGACCGAGAAGCAACGATACTTCGAATGGCCATGCTTGGTGCAACCAGGATTGAAATTGCGCAAATACTAGGTCTTAGTCAAGGCGGGGTTCGTAATTATCTCAGCTTTGCGCGTAAAAATCTTCGTAAAAATATGCACCTTACAGGATTACTGGATCCACCGGATTTTTCTAGTGATTATGATCCGGAAATGCCCCGCGACTCAGAGCAAGAGCCGTAGGCAGAGACGCCGAGCATACCCGGTTTTTGCCGTTCTCGATCATTTAAGTGGTGTCTGACCAACTAACCTCTCTTTTGCAAATTAATATATTATGCCAAGGTTTCGATTTCTGATTCTAATACATTTGCTGCCAAGAATGCGGGTACAGATGCAGGATACGGCATGGGAAGAAGATTAGGCTGTTTGTTGCTTTAGCCGGCGGAGACGCTGCTCGTGATCCTGAACGGTACCTGCAATGGCATCCTGAATAACGTCTAGTTTTTCATCTATGGTGTCGATGCGATTACTCAGACGAGGCTCAACACCTTTTATCTCGTGTTTCAGGTCATCTTTAGTAGCAAATTGGCTCATCTGCTGCGAGATAGTCATTTCAATAAATTGTTTCAGATCGGCGAGGAGTTCTTCCTTGGTCATACGTATTCATTATGCGCGATCGGCACTGAGATTTCAACGAGTCGACCCGGCTCAACAATTTAAGGTGTATTCCTTGAACTACATAACAAAGGCCAGTATCGGTACATGCTGGCCTTTGTTATGTAGCTATCGATAATGATAACCAAATCATTTTGGTGGAGATACGCGGATTCGAACCGCGGACTTCTACGCTGCCAGCGTAGCGCTCTAGCCAACTGAGCTATATCCCCTTAAGTCTCCGCGGGAATTGCCAATGAAGCATGTCGTGAAGATACTTAAATCAATCACCACTAATACCTCGCGCTGGAATAGTTATAGCATAGATCACCTCAAAAAACTATTGTTTTAATGTCGGATGAATATAAAAAGCCGTCGGCTGGACTCCCGAAGATAAGGTAAAGCCATGCAAAACTGGCGTACGGTTTTTACTGGAGTTGCTCACACATTCATTTTCGCCAACTATAAGGCCGATATGTTCGTTACCATTATACTCTGGCCAATAAATAACAGCGCCGAGTTTCGCTTGAGCCTCTTCTTGCCAACCATACGCTTTCATTTTTTCAATAGTCGTTGCAACCGTGGCATGCGGCCGATCAATGAGCCCAAATAGTGTTAGTAATCCCGATAGAGCATAGGCACACGAGAGCTCACCATCTTTTGCAACATCTAATTCATTGCCCTGCCCGTCTCTTACGTAAATATGTTGAAATAAACGCGAATCAACCGCTCCACGAGCGGCTGCAACAAGGTTTTTCAGTGTCAATTTTTCTAAATTTGCATCAGGCATAATAAGGAGCTGGTGCGTGCCCACCCGAGGCTCTTCTTGTCTGTAAAATGTTTGTTTTTGCAGGAGCGTAAAGAGCCCTTTACGCACTAGCTAAGTTCATCATATAACATATGCTTATGCTTTACAATAACGACTTAGGTGGCAAAGCTTACTTCTTCAACAAAAATGCCTTTAGCTCATCAAGCGGCTTCATTTGACGATAATTTTTGGCGTCTTCTTCCGGTGAGAGTTCGGCACGAGTCTTCGTGTAGCCTTCAGGAATAAATATATCATCCCAGCCAAAACCACCGCTGCCCCGCGGTTCGCCGGCAACTCGACCATCTAAAGACTTTTTAAATATTCGCATTGTTTTGCCGTCGTAATAGGCGAACATGGCAGTCACTGTTGCGAATCGATTGTCGTAACCATTTAAGAGGTTGCAAAGTCCATCATGACCAAGCTCTTCAAACCATTTGATAAACGGGCCAGGCAATCTGCCGAGCGCGTGAAATGTTAATGAAACATCTTCAATTAATACGGGTGATCCGATCATATCAAATGCCTGACGAGCTTTATGCTCAGCGATAACAGCGAGGTCAAGCGACTGCAATTCGTCGAGCTCTAATTTCTGATGTTTTAAAGTAACACCAAGGAGTCGTGCGAGATAAGCGGCCTTGTCTTGATTGCCCGTGACAAAGGTGACGTTAAGCATACTACTCCTCTAAACTCTTTTGCATCAATGCTTTGGCGCCAGCACGCGAAACAGCACCAGCTATGAACCCGCTAGCATGGCAGAAGGTGGCATCATCTACGCCAGTGAGTCTTCGAAGCTCGTCAACCTCCACGCCCCGCCATGGTTCAGGAAATGGGCGGCGTGATTCGAAACTAGTTAGTGCCTTCGGGGCAGCTTGAACCATCCAACTCTCACCTGTTTCATACGGGTATATTACATAAAGTAATTCTGGCAGTTTCGCGACTAATGATTTAAATGGAAGTTTTTTCTCAAGTACAACAAACCGTTTGTCACTTGATTGCTTATAGAGTTCTAAAAATTGCTCCTCAGCAGCGACGGTCTCTGTTTCTACTTTTACGAGCCGGTAAAGCAAATGGCGGGCAAACTTCACTGCCTCTTTAAAACGCTCATCGTGTGTGCCCGCTTCTTTCTCATCAGTCGGCGAAGGATTGTAAAGCCTGATAACATCTTCAATGAGGTAAGGTTCGACACCCGTTGCGTCAGTCTCGTATGTTTTTTGACCATTATCGTGTGCGTCAATGCTGTACCAATTTATCATCAATACGGCGCCACACTTCTTCATTATCATCACAAAACGCGAGGCCGTATTCGCGCCAAATAAGGCCAAATCCAGAATAGATGATGCCATTGGGCCGCGTACCTGCCTGTTTTTGGTGATGGTCGAAACGTTTTGTTTCGGCATCGAATATCTTGCCGACATCAACCACAATCTCGGCTTTGGCAAGTTCCGTTTGATGACGAGTTCGTTTAATTTCTGCCTGCGGATAAAGCGTGCTGAGCACTGCAATCGCAAAAACATCATCAGTATGAAATTCACCGTTATGTGTTGCTATTTCCATGAATTACTCCTTTTAATATATAGCTATCCGATCGTTATAAAAATGCGTTTTTACCATTATTACATTGGCTGACCAAACAATAGCAAAATACCAGAAATTGCCATCGCAATTAAGAACATAACCATCGCAAATTTATTACCCTTTCTCACTGCTAACTTGCCGCCGATAAAGCCACCTGCTAGCGCTGTAATAATTGCTACCATAATCACCGGCCAAATCAACAACCCTGACCACAACACGCCAATGACAATTGTGAGGTTTAAAATCAGCTGTGAATATCTCTTCACAATGTTTGCTTCAATCGCCGACATTCCCATCATTCCCATAAGCACAACATTAACAAGAGTCCCAAGACCACCGCTAAAAACTGCCTGCAAAAAGAGGGCGCCAGAGAGTAAGGCACCACCTAAATAGGTTTTAGCTTTCGTGGTTTCCTGCTTCGTATAGCCCACCTTCTTAAAAACCAGCACAGGTATCATGAGAAGTAATAAGATACCCAGCACCCGCTGATAGATGCCGGGGTCTAAGCCTTGAATAATAAACGGTGCAATAAGACCAATGACAAAAGCCAATATGATAATTGGGATTATTCTTCGCCACTGCTTCTTACTTTGTGCTTTTTTCATGCCACTCAGTGAGCCAAGCGCTATTGATAATCCTGCAAACTTGCCAGACGAAACAGCCTGAGCTGGCGATAGCCCAAGCAAGATAAGTACCGGCGTAATAATGAACCCGCCGCCGCCCCCTGAAATACCACTAAAGAGCGCGGCGACAAAATTAATAACACCAAAGATGATGAGACCCTCTATGCCCATTACAGCATCTTCAATAGTTTTTCTTCATTTATAACTTCAGTACCAAATTTTTTAGCCTTTTCAAGCTTGCTTTCGCCGATGCTAGCACCAGCCACAAGATAAGTCGTGCCTTTACCGACACTCGTTTGAAAGGTGCCGCCAAGCTCACGAATTTTATCGGCTGCCTCGTCACGGCTCATTGATTCAAGGGAGCCAGTAATAACAAAACTCTTATCATGAAGCGGGCCAGTTGCGTGCGACGCGTATGTTGGCGTTACCTCTAGTTCTTTAAACTTTTCAAGCAAGCGTTGGTTATCGGGGTCGGCAAACCAGCCAAGAATTGACTCGGCTACCACTTCGCCAACACCCTCGACTTCACGGAGTTCATCTAACGTTGCGTGCGCAAGACTCTCGAGTGATTTAAAATGCTCGGCCAAATCAATAGCAGTTTGTGAACCGACATGGCGAATGCCAAGCCCGTAAATAAATCGGGGCAAAGGCGGATGTTTAACGGCAGCAATGGCATTAATCAAGTTACCCGCCGAAATTTCGGCAAAACGCTCAAGTTCGAGCACTTGTTCTTTAGTAAGCGTGTAGATATCAGCAAGATCATGCACTAATTTTGCATCAACCAGCGCGGTCACATTTTTTTCACCAAGCGTGTCAATATCGAGCGCACCACGACTGGCAAAATGCTCCAAGGCTTGGCGCAAAAGCAACTTGCCGGTTGCACCTTTCACGCGGTATACTGCCTCGCCCTCTGGCCGGACAAATTCAAGTTCAGGATATTGCCGCGTTAACTCACTCACCATATCAAAGGGTTTTGTCTTTTGAGGCCGGAGTTCTAATAGTACTTTTGAAACCTGCGGGATAATATCGCCAGCCTTAAATATAACAACCGTATCACCAACCCGAATATCCTTACGAGCAATTTCATCAGCATTATGCAAGCTGGCATGTTGAACTGTTGTGCCAGCAACAGCAACTGGATCAAAGACAGCAACTGGCGTCGCAGCTCCGGTGCGACCAATGCTCAGTACAATATCCTTTACAATTGTCGTTGCCTCTTCAGCGGCATATTTATAGGCGACCGCTCCGCGCGGCGCTTTGCCAACAATACCGAGTTCTCGAAAAATTGCCCGGTTGTTGATTTTCACAACCAGCCCATCAGTATTAAAGGGTAAATCGTGTCGCTTTTTGTCCCAATAATCAACTAGCTTCATAATTTCATCAGCCGTCTTCACAACCGCCGTTTTTGCGTTAGCGCTAATACCTAACGCTTGCAATGCCCCGTAGGCAAATATATTGGTCGGCACTTCACGCGGATTATCACGAAGCAAGTCATATGCTCTGAACAAAAGCGGGCGCGCAGCTACTAGTTTAGGATCCAATTGGCGAATTGTACCAGCCGCTAAGTTGCGTGGGTTTGCAAAAACAGGTAAACCGGCCGCCTCACGCGCGGCGTTGAGCTTTTTAAATTCTTCTTTTAACATAATAACTTCGCCGCGAATTTCAGTGCGCCCTCTCAGGAGTTCACTGTATTCTTTATGCTCGCGCAGGTGAAAAGGCACATTTTCAAGTGTTGCAATGTTCTGGGTCACATCTTCACCTACCAAACCGTCACCGCGAGTAATCGCCTGTACGAACGCACCATCCTGATAGATAAGCGCACAAGCGAGGCCATCCATCTTGATATCAACGAAGAATTCGAGGGTTTCGCCGGGAATTAATTTTTCGGTACGCTTTATCCACGCCTCGACTTCTTCGCGGTTAAACACATCGTTAAGACTTAACATGCGAGCACTATGCTCAACTTTAGTAAAACCGGGTAATGGCGCACCAGCAACACGCTGCGTCGGACTGTCGGGGGTAATTAAATCAGGATACTGTTCTTCAAGCCCCGACAACTCGTGCTTTAGGCTGTCGGCAGCTGCTTCACTCATGATGCTTTCATCGAGCACATGATAGTGATAGCGATAATCGTTAATAAGATCTCGAAGCTTCTTAATGCGCTGGGCAGCTTCCTTCTTTGAGGGTACACTCATCAATTCTTCTCCTGCAAGGCCAAAAGTTCACGATAGGTAACATAAAGATACACGCTCGCAAACAAAACCATAAAGCCGAGTAATAGATAATATATAAACGGCAAAATCGTGATACCAACCCAGCAACTTTCAGGGCCACAAATCGCATTCTCGAGTAGAAGTGTTGGCGCAAATAGGGCGATCCAGCTAAGCCCAAGTATAACAACGAGCATAATGTATTTTCGAAGCACACTAAACCGGCGGCCCATTATTAAATGGCGCGCATTTTGCAGCGCCTTCCAAGGATACATGCCAGGCAAAGCCACGATCTGCAGAGCCGTGATTGTACCTATCACAAAATAGACAGATGTTATAACAAGTAAAAATGCCAATAGCGAAAAAGCAGCCACTTCAAACCCGCCGGCAAAAACTCGGCCTTCAGCAATAGTGCGAGTAAGCGAGAAGCCATAAGCTGCCGGTAAGCACTGGAGAAAAATGAGCGCCAGCAACATCAAGAATGGTATAAGCGATGTGCCACTAGTGTAAAGCGCTTCACGGACACTTGTCACTTTTTTGGCAATCTTATAACGGGCCACCCAAACAAATGCCAGCCAAAACAACAAACTAAAAAGATTGAGCATTAAAAGTGCTGGCTGATTCTGAGCAATGGTCGTCGTTTGCGCAGTAAAAAAGCTATCAACCAGCGCCATAATACCACCTAAACTCCAAGCGTTTTCATCTTCCAGTAAAACACTCTTGAGATCAGCGAAATCAGTGAGGGCAAACATACCGCTGAGAGACCAGGCAATAATAATATAAAGAATGAGTAGCGCCGAAATAATAGATCTTTGCCCCCATAAAATTATTGCCGTACGCCTCATAAGCTTCCACCATGACGGTAACTTTTCTAAGATTGGTATTTCACTACGACGGCTTAACCGAAAGCTTCGATGCACTCCCGTTTCTTTATGCTGTGTATAGGCATTACGCACTTTTGCGGCGACTTTTTTAACACTATATTTTTTAGGTCTTTTTTTTGTTGATTTTAACAACATGCTCTAAAGCCCCATGTTACGCAAACGAGCAATACGGTCTTCAACGGGCGGATGAGTACTGAGTAAGCTTGAGAAAAAACCTTTCTTAAGAGGGTTTGCAAAAAATAAATGAGCTGTTGACGTATTTTGACGACGAGTTGCCGAGCCGGCTTTAGCAATCTTTTCAAGCGCGCTTGCTAAACCTTCAGGATAACGCGTCAGTAACGCGCCAGTACTATCTGCAAGGTATTCACGCCGACGTGAGACAGCAAGTTGTACAAGCAGAGCTACAAAAGGAGCCAGAATGGCAGCGGCGATGGCAAGCACGACAAAAATCGGGTTACGATTATCGTCATTACTAAACCATACTAGGCGAAGCATCATATCGGCGATAAAACCAATGGCGCTCACCAAGCCGAAGACAATCATCATCACACGAATATCATAATTTTGTACGTGACCAAGCTCATGAGCCATGACTGCTTCGAGCTCTGTGTCACTCATGATATCGAGTAACCCTGTTGTTGCACACACTACTGCATGCCGAGGATCACGACCAGTCGCAAAGGCATTTGGCGCCGGATCGTCCATTATATAAACTTTTGGCATTGGCAAACCGGCAGCAATAGTTAAATTTTCGACGGTTCGATAAAGCCGAGGGTTATCACGCTTTTGAATCTCTTTCGCACTATTAACCGCAAGTGCAATTTTATCTGCTAAGAAATATTGAATTACAGCATAAATCCCAGCAATTACCAATGCCGTGATAGTGACGTAGGGCACATCGCCACCGAGCAGTTGGCTCGCAAGCCAACTGAGGCCCATGATTATAAGCACAAACAATCCCATAATAAGGAAGGTCCGGCGTTTATTACTCGCGATAGCCGCGTACATACTAACCTCTACTTAACTTACTAAAACTGTACATTAACGGGATTTTGAACTGAAGCAATGTCTTCGACTTCGAAGAATTCGCGCTTTATAAAGCCAAGCATGCCGGCAAAGATATTTGTTGGGAATACTTGAATTTTAATATTAAGATCACGTACCGCACCGTTATAAAAACGGCGAGCAGCTTGAATTTTATCTTCAGTGTCAACAAGTTCGGCTTGCAACTGTTGAAAGTTCTCGCTCGCACGTAGCTGAGGATAAGCTTCAGCAACAGCAAAAAGGCTTTTGAGAGTTTCTTCAAACATATTTTCAGCGGCAGCTGTCTCTTTAACACCACTGGCATTCATGACCGCCGTACGAGCTTTGGTAACATTCTCAAAGACTTCACTCTCGTGTTTTGCGTAGCCCTTTACGGCATTGACCAAGTTCGGAATTAAGTCAGTGCGACGCTTTAGCTGTACGGTAATATCGCTCCACGCTTCGTCGGTGCGAATTTTTGCTTTTACTAAACCGTTGTAGGCAACCCACAAAAAGAGACCGAGCAACAAGACGATACCAATAATAATATATAACACTTCCATAAAGTTTCCTTTTTTACCTGTTATGTATAGTATAGCATTTTACAAGATTTTTACAGGGTTTTATGATGTTGCAACTGTATGAATATGCCGAATTGAGCCCAAAAGGGGCTCAGCTATTGTTTATAGTTTACTTCTCGCTGTAATATATTCGAGTGCGCTACCTGGTGCATGGCACAAGAGGAAAGAGTGGTTTTGACAAACTCATCCCCCGTAAGGGCAAGGGAACTTCCCATCATCAAAGAACTCCTCAAAGAGAGCAAGCTGCCACTTGCTTCCTGGTTGGCGACACTGACAATGCACGGCAAAATAGTTGAGGCCTTGGGTGGTCTTGGTGATCGGTTGGCCAGGCACGCTCTTTGGCTCGTGCAAAATGTCGAGAACGAAGCCAACGGTATCAATGTGGCGCGAACTGAGGCCGATCGACCATCGACCGACCGCGCTTTCCAAGTACATGGCCTCAAGAGAATCTTCACGGAATATCCTAGGGCCATGGACTTCGTCGTAAACAGCCTTAGTACCGTACTGCTACAGATAAAAGACACTAAGCCGTTCACTGCAGACAGAGAACAGCTCGGCCTAGAACTCAACCATCTCGCCCGACGGCACGGTCTGCAAGAGGAAGTCTCACTGCCTGAGCGCGTCACCCGATTCTATGAAGAGCTCAACTGGATGCTTAGCGAAGACGCTGCTGAAGAAAGGTTCACGGGCAGGTCCGGTGCGGATCTTTTCTGGGGTCTGGTCACTCAAGAGAAAGTACTTGCGTACTTCAGTGTCGAGACCACAGTCAGCACTATCTACGCTATTGCGCAGCCACTAGGCTCAGTTGTTCGCTACAGTCAGCTTATCGCTTCCTATCACGCCAAGGCTGATGAGCTCACCAACACGCTGTCAGCCTAGCACCAGGGAGATAACCACCTTCTAACCCCTATTCTGGCATCGCCGGCGCATGAGACATCCCTGGCTGGTGGCAGGCTGGGGGTGTTTCACACACAGGCTTTAAGACGTAGGTATCTCGAGCCCAATCGCTCGAAAGGTATCAGGCCAAACTAACTGAGCCGACGGCACGAGTTCATGCGGTGCAGATGCCATTTTTTCAAGAATCTCATGCACAGCGAACCATCTTATGGCCTCTACTTCGTCTGGATCAATTCTGATAAGATCGGTCTTTAATTTCGGTAACTGGGCAACATACGTTCTAAACCTTCGCAGCCTGCCATCTGGGTGAAGGTAGTCTGTTTCAAATAAAAAACGAGGTGTGTAATGTATTGCCTGTAAAGATAGTTCTTCCTCAACTTCACGCACCAAAGCATCATCGAAACTTTCGCCAGGATCAAGTGTTCCCGTAACCGACGGCCCCCAGACCCCAGGGTCGAGTGCTTTACGAAAGGATCGCTGCGCCAATAAAACTTCATTATCTTCGCTGAGTATCCAAAGAGTTGCGATTTTAATCATAGTTCCTCCAATTAAAGTCTAACAGGAAATCAATGAAAGGCATGATTGACAAGTTCGACTCTTTTGAGACTAATATGTTAGGCTCTCAATTCAAGCAAGTACTTGCACGGCCATCGAATGAAATTTCCCCGACTTAAAAGTTCGGGGAAATTTCATGGTGGGCGAGGAGGGACTCGAACCCTCAAGGCTTATTCAGCCAACGGATTTTAAGTCCGTCGCGTATACCAATTCCGCCACTCGCCCGAGTGAACGCTTAAAAGCTTCTTTATTTATACGGTAATTACTGCAAAAACTCAAGCGGTGTTTCAAGAGTTATGGTTAGGCCGCTTGAAAAGCTATAATTTTGCTTCGTACGAGCAATGTTTCGACTTGCCAAACGCGAACTATCGGCTGTTTTATCAGGGTTAATACCAGAGAGTTCGCTATAAACTGGCAGTTTTGCCGATTCATCAATTAAATAATACCCTTCGATAGCACCGGTGTTGTTGAGATCAACCGATTGAAATTCATAATCAACCTCAGCGGTTGGCTGTGTTTCTTTTATTTTGGCAACTTCAGCAGTTGTATAAAAGATCTGATAAAGCCGCTGATTGACAGATGCACCTGTGTTTTTTGGCTTAAAGCTAATTTTTCTTAATTGCTTGCTGTCTTTTTCAACCAAGCCCTCGCTCTTTATATCAAAAAGATCGGCGGCTAACATTTCTTTTTTCCAACTTGCAGCCTGCTTTTCTGAAAGAGTCACCGGAAAGAATCCATCCGAAAGCCGTGCGACTGCAAGTGGCGGCGAAGCCGGTAACAAACCTACGTGCGGACACGGAATAAAAACTAAAGGCTCCGTGACTCGATAAAGATTACCCCTTGGCATTAATATTAACCGTTCGGCGGCTTCGGCGAGCGTTTTAGCTCGATCAGTTCTCAAGGCTGGTGCTTTATAATAATCATTGTAGGTCACTCCATCCATACAGCGACCAACACTAAAAGTCTTATCCTCTTCTAACATATTATGCGCAAACACGCTTCGAAAACCCTTTGACGTATCGAGTTCGCTGACTGAAGATACAATCGAGCCAACATTTTTGCGTGCATTAGCATCAGCTTTATTTGCAAAGGTTTCACGATACATTGCCACTTTAACTTTTTGCTGTTTTGAGGCATTTTCAAGTGTATCGTAAAAAAATGCCTTAATACTTTCGCTTTGACGAGGTGAGCTATCAGGCCTGAAAACAAAAAATAATATAACCGCCACAAGCAATCCGAGAATCAGAATAACCCCGACGACCGTGAATAAAGTACGTTTGGATGCAAAAGTATGAGTTGATGAATCCATAGCTCCATTAAAACACACTGGAGGCACCGACCGGATTCGAACCGGTGTACGAGCTTTTGCAGAGCTCTGCGTAACCACTCCGCCACGGCGCCATGCCTAAAGTATATCTTATAATAAGATAGCATAGTCAGTGTTCTATATATAGAAAATATCTTTATTTGATTGCATATACACATATTATGTGTTACAATGTGAGCTTAATATGGCAGAACAAAATCTCCCGGGTGAGCACGACCCTTTGCGTGCTCAGCTTGCAGCATATTTTAGTCAAGAAGTGCTCGAAGAAGCCGACCCACGAGGTCGGTATCTTGAACTGCCAGCAGAGTTAGCTGAACCGGTTGTTCTAGGGCTAGAAAGCGCCGCTGAGCTTGCAAATAAATTCATAGAGCTTTATCCCAAAAATTTGACCAATGATGCCGAGCAGGCAAAACGTTATCAAGCAATCTTATATAGCTTCGGTGTTCAACTAGAGAATCTTTTGATAATAGGTATTCTATCATTACCTCAAGATCAAACTTTGAAAGAAAATATGAAAATGCTTAAAGAAAAGGCAATTGAATGGGCTAACAACCTTTTAAGAGAACAGCTAACTGAGCAAGGTGCAAAACTACTAGGTATTACGAGTATTTCGGAGTTAATATCTCCTACCGATTCTCAGCCTGAGGATTTACCACCATCTGAAATAAATCCTCCCGAAAATAAAGCAAACGAATAACTTAGCATTAAATCCGTTCCAGCTTAAGCCGGTCTTGCGCCCATTGTCCTGCCATGCCAGCACTAGTCATCTTCCACACTTTAGGAATGGGGGCTTTTCATAATATAAAAATTGACTTCTACTAAACAAGCTTTCCGTTAAGAATTTTCACCGGCTTGCTGCCAATAACCTGTATTTTATCACCGTCAACAACAATAGCGGCGTCATCAGCTATGCCATATACTAGTCCCTTGTAGTCTTTCGTGACTTCAAGTAAAATCTTCTCTTTGTTATTCAAAAATAAAGGGTTATGCAAGTGCGGTTTGATAGCAAAATTAACTAACTCTAAATACTTCTTTACGCCATAATCCTCTTCTTCGCCATAAACGCGACGATAAGCCTCAGTAGAAACTCGTTTGCCCAATACCATTGATCCAGCACTGCTACCAACATAGACTTTTGTCTTTAAGAGCCTAGGCAATAACTCAGCGAATCCTGTTTTCTCAAATAATTCCATAAGATAATCCGTGTGGCCACCAACAACAAAAATAACATCAGCCTGTCCGATTCTCTGTTCGACTGTTTCGATATCAAGCGCTAAAAGATTCACAAGCTCCATGTTGGCTGTAAAATTATCTCGGATTTGGTTTAAATCATTTAACACCCAGCCATGATCACCGTGCTGAGCAGCATAAGCTTCATTTATTACGGCGATGTTAATGTCATTCTGCGACTTGCCCACAAGCTCTACACACTTCCGTACAATCTCGCCGGTATAAAAACCGGCTGAGGCTAAGATGAGCTTCATAAAAGTATTTTCCTTTCAGTGATTCATATTTCTGCTTGCTATGTAAAAAGTCTGCCAATAATATGAGTATATCTTAGGCAAAAGACCATAAAAGGAAACGCCCTCGGCGAGAAGCCGAGGGGTAACCTGGGAGTAGATGCACTACCACGTCAATTCTTGAGCGGTTATTTGGACTTTTAACAATGCGTCTTCGTAAGCATCTATGAGAGTTTGCAGCTCATGAACATAGGTATCGATGATGACGCGCGCCATAAACAAGGTAACATATGGAACATTGCCAGCCGCACTTAACGCACTAAGCTGCTTTGCAGTAGCTTCAACTAACTTAGTCAAAGCCATCGCCCGGTTACCAAGCGTCATCGCTCGGTTGAACGAAACACCATACACGAAACGCTGAAGTAAACCAGGATCGCAAAGTGTCGCTTTTACCAACTCAAAGCTGTCTTCTTCAAAAACCTCCGGCGGCAGCAAACTACGGAGCACACCCAGCACCTGCTCTAATTCAGCTTTTTCGCGTCGCAGATTATTGATAGTACGACGACTGCTAACTAAAGCCGTCGTCGCACTTACTACGACAGTCAAACTAAAGATTGTTCTCTTAGAAACACGGATACGCATGACGCTCCCAGGTCTCAGCGTTGTACTCCCATCGGTACAACGACATATTTAAGATATCATCTTTCTCTCCTTGTCAAAAGTTAAAAAAATATTAAGTTTGCATAAGCATTTTTAAGTGTAGTATATTCAACAAGAAAGGGGCATCATGGCTAAAACAAAAAAGACAAGCTCGCAACCTTCGAAAAGTATCAAATGGATCAACGTCATCACACTACTTGGCATAGCAGTGCTTATAATATTCGCGGTTGCACCGTGGGATGCCTGGCGTAATACCGATCCAAATTATTACGGTTGGAATCTCTATAGTTATTTCACCGTACAGAGCAATCTTATTGCTGTGATAACGTATGTGATCGCCGCAATTGCGCTAATGAAACGAAAGGCGCCAGGCAGATGGTTTAGCTATTTGCGCGGTGGTGCCGTGCTCTATATGCTTGTCACGGGTATTGTCTATGTGCTACTTCTGCAAAATAACCCCCACGTCCATTCGGCACTCGGTTTTGACTGGAAGAACTTTGTGCTCCACCAGGCGGGCCCGATCTTTATAATTACTTGGTGGTTGTTGTGGCCATCGCATTATCAAATTTCGGCACGAGCAGCAGGATGGTGGCTCATCTTTCCGGTTGTCTGGCTTATCTACACTTTTATTCGCGCCGAGGCAATCAATTGGTACCCTTATCCGTTCCTCGACCCAAGCTTAGCTGGTGGCGCCGGGGGTGTCACGCTTTATGTTACCGGTATTACAATCAGCTTCATAATATTGAGCCAATTTGTAGCCTGGATTAGCCGCGCCCGCGCGCGTAACATTGCGTTAGATTAACACTAAAGCAGAGAGTGATTTTCGCATGTGAATGTATACTCGTAGTCTACCTTTCTATTTCAGTAATCTCCTAATATCTTCTTCGATATTATCCAACGAAGTAACGAAACGAACTTCGCCCGGTGTATTCCAATCGTAAAACTGATGCCCTACATCACGCAGTTTTTGTTTTGCTACATCCGGAATAATACAAAATACCTGATTGGTATTAACTGGTTGCGTCAAGATTACTTTTTCGCCAAGGGCATGCTTTAAGCCATCGGCCAATTGCTTTGCAAGCGCATTTGCATGAATGGCATTTTCACGCCATATCTCATCACGCAAATACGGGCACGAACTGACCCGATATGAAACGCATTTTTGAAATCAATTGCATGGCCTGTTTTTGCATGCGATGAACATCAGTATCAAGTTCACTAAAAATGACGACGGCTTCAGCAGACATCAAGCCATTTTTCGCACCATCAAACGAAAGTGTGTCAACGCCAAGATCACGCGTATATTCGCGTAATGTTAGTTCGTGAGCCACCACTGCATTCGCTAAGCGGCAACCGTCCACATGCAAATACATATCGTTCTGATGACTGAAATGAGCAATTTCCCTTACTTCTTCAGGGGTATAATACGTGCCATATTCAGTTGCATTAGCAATACTGACAATACGAGGCATGGCTAAATTAACCGAAAGGTTGAAGGTTGGGTCATCCGCTACAGCTACTGCTGGCGAAAAGCCCAGCAGCAAAACAAGTGCTGCACAGACGGCAAAAAGCCGTTTCAACATGGCATTCACTTAAGTGACTCCGCATCTTAGTAGCCAACGACATACTAAAGGGTATCAAGATACCTCCTATCTGAGCTGTGTCAGCTGCGGTCGAAGCCATCACGGATGTAATGACTATTTATATAATATATGAACCATCGCAAGACCTGCTATAACATATAAGTTAAGTAAGCTTGTTACTTAGTAAGCTTTATCTTATAGTCTTCATAGGATCCCCTTCGGAACGAGAGGCTCGTGATGAGTCAAAGCAAGAAACCAACAGCCGCGCACAGTTGGTGGAAGCGGCTACGCTGGGCATTCTTCAACAGCCTATGGTGGGCAGTAGGTATTTGGAGCGGACTAATCGGTTGCGGCTCGTTCGCTTTTTACCTCATCGAACATGGCCAGGGTATAGGTTATTGGCGTAGCCTCTATTGGGCGATGCAAGTTGCAACCACCACCGGTCCGGGTGATGTTACGCCAAAAACCGACGGCGGTATGATTCTCTTCATCATCTACAACCCACTTACGTCGGTATGGGCACTCTTGTTACTCGGTGCGAACATTGTTGTGCGCCAGGTGAAGAACGCCGATATCTTCTCGCACAAAGAACAAGAGTGGTTGTTTGGGGGCATTGAGCGCATCTTCAGTATGCTAGCCTGGTGTGTCAGGGCACTGTTCTTGCTCTTGGAGGATCGGGGCATTGATCCGCCATCATTGCCTTACCAGACCAGTAATGATGGTGATGTGGCACCCCTTCCAAAACAACCCCACGACATCGGCGAAGACGACGAGAATACCGAGCAGCCCGTGGCTGCTTAGTCAGTCACTCTACGCTCAACTACAAGGAGGTGGTATACCAAAAGCCTCTCGTGCTCATTATTGATCGCGAGAGGCATTTGATTTTTTTGAAACTTACCGGTCTCACGAGAAGCTGTATTCTATTCATATCAATAATACTATACTTATAGTGCCCAGATGGTCTGGTGTCCTTTGATATTATGATTGGTTTTGATGATCAGCTTCGACTTTCCCCAGTTAGCAAGTGTCATTGCCCAGCTCGTTGGCGTTTTCGCCAGCCTGGCTTTTACCGTACTAGTGCTATACCTCGCCCAGAGCAGGCTGTCAGGACACGCTAACGCGCACATTGGCGTGGCGAGTTCACTGTTCGTGGCGAGTGTTACGTTTGTGGTTCAACGCGCTGTACTTCGCTATTATTGCTGGGACAACCACTTCAGAAGCCCCAATACTAACGTTCGCCCATGTGCCGGCACTTGCCATTTCGCTGCTTTTGCTACTGTTGGCGATCGCACTTGCTTCAGGCAGCATGCAATATATGGCTCACGCCAGAATGCTGTGCAAGGTGATGACTGTCGTCGTTGGACCAGTCATCGTTTGCGGGTTTTTTACGCTTGGCGCCCTTGGGCTCTCAGAGAGCGATTGTGCAGGCTGTGGTCTTTTTGGCACAGACCCGTGGTATGCGTCACCCACTCTCTGGGGTGTCGGTGTCATGCTAGTAGTGTTGGCAACGACCCTTTGTTTTGTACGCCTTTGTGACAAGCCAATAAAAAGCAGCCGTCCATTCTTGATGCCCGCCTATATTGGCGTAGGTATGATCGTGGCCGATTTCTTGCTTCATATGGCGATTTCACTGTTTCTGCCGCTTGGCCCATCCGGCTACCAGCCTAGCAATGAGCTATTGATTGCCTGCGTGCTGGGCAATGGCTTCATCATAACCTGCTTCTCGTACATATGCGCTAACGCGCTCCGCCAGGTACCGCAATCGCCAAAAGAAATGCCCAAACCATCCGGCGCATGAGTAGAACGGGCTCCTCGGAGCCCGTTCTCTCAGTTTTTCTAGTTGCTTATCTCAGATAAAATTATGATAGTGAACGTTCTATGTCATTGCCCAGCTCAAGCCAAGAATATAGTCAACCTTCTCGACAGAGCAATCTTTATGGCGTGAACGACCAATCGGCAATGACATCAGTCAATATCGATTCACTTGTGTCATTCGTATCAGTCAATTCAATCTGATAACCAATGCCGCCATAATCAAAGTATAGAAGCTTGGCCGAAAAGAGCCCTTCGCCAGTATGCGTCTCGGCAGTCACGCCATTTATAGTTACGTTACTGCCAGCGGTAAGCGGACTTCCCCATTGCGCCTCGAAGTTAGCACGCAGTGTAGCGGCATCCGACGAAGGATGAGCAAGAATTTTTACTTCACTGAGCGGATAAACGTCTGCGACATTCGTCGCCCCTTCAACACATCGCCCTACAGACAATTGAGTCACCGGACCGCCTTCAAAATTACCGTCGAGACTCCGGATAATGACATTCGGATTTGATAAAGTCAGGTTGAATCTTCCTACTTCCGCCGTATATGCCGAGCCGCCATAACAGGTAGCGGCAGCTCCCCTTTTTTCTTCATCACCAGCCGGTTCAACACCAAGATCTCTAAGCTGGTTTTGTAGGTTGCTAATATGCGCATTTCGATCACGAATTATTCGGTTTAAGTCATAATAAAACCAGCCACCAGCTACTAAAGTAGCCGCCAATATAATGGCTAAGATTATATAGATAATACGAACTTTTTTATTTTTCTGTTTTTCAGGAACTGCTTTTACTTCTGGTTCGTTAGAATCATCCATGCCCGTCCTTTTTTAAGCTTAAGCTCAGTGTATCACAGATTTTTTAGCAAAAATGCGAGAATAATCATAACACTATGAGTATTTACTTTTTGTAGCTTTGTGATATAATAAAGTAATCGGGGAAGATTTTGCCAAAGGAGTTTAGTGTGAGTCAGCATGTATTGTCGGAGGTCATGGCCGCCCTTCAAAGGATCGACACCCGCTGTACCTGTGGGACAGAGATCAAAGAGGAAGTAGCCATCATCCGCAACCAGCTCCTACAGATCGGAGCCGCGCTTGCATCAAGAACGACTGGCGACAAAGTCGCTATCGGGCCTGGCAGCACAGCGGTAGAAACCATCATGAATACCGTCGCTGACTGCAACGTAACCAACGTTGTTCAAGCATCTCGCATCGACAAAGTCACCGGCATTTAGCCCTCCCTCGAAACCGAGGAAGCTACGCGCCAGCCTGCGTAGCTTCCTCGGGCACACCGATTCTGTTTACGAGCCCAGCCAAGACGTTCGAGTGCACCAGCTCACGCGAGAAGGCTAGGGTTTTATTTATTAGATTAAAACAAGACAAAATAACCCACAAATACCGATGCGCTCCAATGACCAGCCGCGTCATGCGAGCGCATAAAAAGCCAGTGTACGCCTCGGCCACTAAATGTAGCGGATGAAGTTATCTGGCCGCCCGCATACGTCATCGGCATTGCTCTGCCCAGGTCGGTGCCGATATAATATTTGCCGCCGTTACCCCTGAGAGCGCATCAGCAGTAAGCTTACTGTACGGTGTAAAAATTGCTACGTCAATGAAGGCAAAACACCACCCTCGAATCAGTTTCGGTGATAATCAAGGGCAACCGGCAGCTTCTTAATCAGTTTTGCCATATGCTCTAAAGCCCTTGATTCACCGTTGTAGGCATTCAGTCTCCAGTGAACCGGGGCTGTTTGCTATTGCATTTTATCCTATAATTATAAAGCACCTTGAGAATTAAAGTTCTCGGTGCTTGCACATCCTCGAAAGTGGATTACTCTTTTTTCGATGGCTTTACCAATTCCTCGCTGGAACGCTGGCAAAGAGAACGTCGTGATCGATTCTCAGTAACAATGCTATGCAAAGTGTTCTGGGTACTTCAACCAACGTTCACGCAGACATCCCAGAAAGTGTCTGCCTATCACGTCAGGAGACTGATCATGAACGATTCACCAGAAAATGACGAACCGGAGGAAGAGGAGCCACCCAAGGGGCGTCTTCCCTCGCATGTATTGGATGCGTACCAGGAAGGAGCGGACAGGTCCAGGCAAAAGCCCGACACTGACACAGATGAATCGGACACCTGACGCCGGACAGATGGTAGAGAGGCTTTACTGCAAGCCTCTCTACCATCAACTAACCTATGTATTTTATAGTGAATCACACTGAACTTTTCGCACATATAAACGAGATTAATGAGAACCCCGCGTCTTGCGACGCGGGAGACTCTTCGATCGTTGCTTTCTAAGAATATGTGAGCCAGGCTAGTAATCTCCCCTAAATCTTAGGTTGCTGCGATGTATTGCTTGGCGCCTCTTTTCTTCGGCTGCTTTTGCGACCTCTCCCTCGGCCTTAATGAAAAGGCGCTCTGCTTTCCTGGCATATTGTGGGTTTTCATCGAGAAGTGCTTGCAGCTCAGGCGGCACCTGCAAAATGATTACGTTGCCGCCGCGATCTAAACTCGAGTGCAGTCCACGCCGCCGAGAAGCAGGAATGTACTGGAAGTAACGTTTCTTGTCGTACCAATCTGGCAAGACAGGGCCATCCTCACCCATGGGCCACCCCTCGGCCGGAACGGCGTCTATCACCACCAATTCGGTCAGCAGACTTCCGTATTCGCCATGGCTAAAGATTGTTTTGTCCGCGCCGGCCAGAATAGCGACCGCAACCAAAAGCAAAGTCTGGGGCGGATAAGTCTGCGCCATCACGTGCGGCGGCATCTTACCGCTCAGCACCTTACGAACAGCAGCAACATCCTTCGCAGTGATACTCATGTGTCTCCCTAGAACAACGAACAGAGCACTTATTATTGTAACAAGAAAGGTATAGCCCCGTAAGTAACCTATATAAACTGGCCGGTGATCGATTCAGCGGCAGCCCGCAGTTTTTTAGGCTGGCCCGCGAATACAATACGCCCGCCTTCATGACCAGCTTCGGGGCCAACATCGATAATCCAATCAGCTTGACGAATAACATCTAAATTATGTTCAATCGCAACAACTGTATTACCAGCATCAACCGGCCAATGTCAGACAGCTGGATTTTCAAAGAAGTTAACTTTATGCTTTGATATACGCATAGACACATTTTTAAGGTTATTTTCGCACGCACCAATAACTTCGATATATTCTTGCATATTTTAGGGTACCTTTACTTTTATAAGCTTATCACTCTAAACGCATAAGAATAAGTTCATACCGTATACTTATAATATGCAATCTTTATACCTAGGCAACAACACTGACGCCGCCATGCACGTCGTTCAGGAACTCTACCCTGATAAAACAGACTTTGAAGTTATTAACCAAGGACAAGAAAACTTGGTTATTGTTGTTGAGCGAACTAAGAGCGTGCGCTTTCCTCGCAATCAAGAGTTATGGCAGCGCGGGTTGGCTGAACGCAATGTTCTAGAGCAGCTCTCTTCATTGTCTTTGCCTGCTCCAAAATTACTTTCTATTTCTGAGAATCCGGCCTATATTCAAACAACATTCCTCGGTGGTAAGCATCTTGATGCAGACCAGATAAGAAATGCTCCCAAAACCACACAACAGCAGATCGGCAAAGAAATAGCTTCATTTGCCCATACGCTTCACCAAACTTTATCGATTAAAGTGATAGGGCCGCTGCTTGTTCCACCAACATGGTCGTATGATGAGTATCTTAAAAGAGTGCTTTTTGAACGGCGAAACTCAAACCTAAAGATAGATGCACTCGCTAAACACTTCTACAATGCTTGGCTGCATAAAAAAGCATCGGACAAAAAGGTTATTGTGCACGATGATCTTCATACTGGTAATCTGTTATTCGATAATGATTATCATTTAGTTGGCGTGCTTGATTTTGGCGCAGTATGCATCGGCAGTCCCGAGCAAGATTTGCGGCAAACATACCGTCTTGGCGACGAAGTATTTGAAACTGCAGCCGCTACTTATGAGCGATTGTCTGGTCATTCTTTCAATCGTGAAACTGCTAAGTTATGGACAATCACACAAGAGCTCGCCAGTTATTGCAGAGAAGATAGCGATGAAGTACACAATCGCGCCCTCAACAACTTGCGCTTTTGGTTCCCAGAAGTAACCAACTCTTAAGCCACCCTAAGGTCATGTTACGAATTAAACTGAATGCCTGCCATGCCCCGGATCTCTACAATGAGAACCGGGGCATGGTTAATGTATGAATATGCCACTCAGGCTGCTAGCACTCCGCCTTGACTAGTACTTCCAGCACCATGCCGTTCCAGGTGCAAACGTGATACCTGCACGCTTGCGTGGCGTAGCATAGTACGCCTGAGCAGCGCAAACCGACACCATTGACTGGCACACGCCGATCGACAAAGTCCAGCCGACAACACCTGCATCCCAGCAGATCACCGTGGCGTTCCAGAATGACTGACGCGCCTTGTCGGTCTCATACTCGTCCAGCAACATGTCCACTTGGAAGGCCTGAGCGCCAGGCCTCACCGTGACGGCCTCAGCCGTGCCGGTGTCAGCGAACATTGCGGCCATGCCAATGGCAATGACCGCCAGCAGGCTGACGATCTTCGATCGCGAGCGCCCACCAGCGGCAGTTTGCGAATTACTCACTATTACCTCCATGCTAGCTGTCTATCATAGGGGCAATAACAGCTTACAATACATAAGCGTTTTTGTTAATATAAATTCATGAAAGTATTTAACGCTCGATTTTTCGGCGGTGTCTGTATTGTCGCTGTTGGTTCACTCGCCGTGCTAACCGGTATAATGCCTCTGTTATCACCAGAAAAGACAAACTATACCGCTATAACTGGCATAGTCTTGATCTTGGCAGGCGCTATATGTATAAAAATTGGTTTTAATATTGCCAAAGATACACCAAAACCTGGTTCAAAAGTAACAATCGATACATTACGCCGAGCCAAATTGTTAGATAAAAAACGCAAAAAATAACTCCTGCAGAAAAGGTTTGCTTTGCTGTATAACCGGCAAATGAGAATCCCGCTGAACAAAGCACCATGCTAAAAAGATTATCATCAAAAGCTTTAACCCAATAATCTCGATTTGTTTCTAAAAAAGGTTTATTGCTACCAGCACCGGCATTATTTATCAATATATCTAGTGCGCATAAGTCTTAATTGTTTTATTAAAGAGGTTCTCTATTTCATTAGACTTCGCGAGATCAGCTTGAACAAATATTGCTTCGCCGCCCGCTTTTATAATTTCTTCAACGACAGCATGAGCACCCTCGACATTGCGACGGGTCGTCACAACAACTTTCGCACCCTCCTGCGCAAATAATATTGCCGTTGCTTTTTCAATGTTTGACGCTGAACCTGTCACAATTGCGACTTTACCATCAAGTTTCATGAAGACCTCTTGTTTATCTCTTCATCATAACAAAGTATTTAATAAAGGCCGTTGATAATACTTATGTCTGATACTTTTGGTATGCCCCAAAGCTTAATAAAAAGTTCGGGACATCTTTTATAACTACGGTAGCTGCACAGTGACTTCGTTCAATGCGTCGTTATAAGTCTTAACGGCAATACCGCTGTTAACGATTGCTTGAACGTGTTGGTTAAAGACATTAGTATAGCTATCATATGGGCCAGGGTCGTTTGCAATGCGGTGATACACCAGTATAAGCCAGGTGTTATCAGTTTGCGCTTGGGCAATCCAAGCAGCAACTTGTTCGGCACTTGTCGTATCAAGAACATTCTGCACTCTCAGCGAATAAATATTGAAGTTGTCTTTCGAATTATAACCTTCGTCAACACTCCGGTGCGAACGATAGAACTTCTTAATTTCAGCAATCACTCTGGCGTCATAATCACCGTATGGCGAGGCAAAGTTAACAACCGGTTGACCAACTAATGCATCTAGATATTGCTTTGAATGTTGCAATTCATAGGTTAAGTTAGCTGGCGCGCTGGTTGTTAAGAACGGATGAGTGACAGTGTGCGAGCAAATTTCGTGACCGCTGTTCTTAAATGCTAACACGCCATTTATAACTTGCTGAGACTGCCCTTCAATAAACGATGTCGCAAAACACTGCGTCGTTTTAAGGCCATGTTGGTTCAAAATTGGCAGTGCGCTTGTGGCATTATCTTCGTGGCCATCGTCAAACGTCATGGTGAGAAGCGGACGATTAAAACTGGTTGGACTATAGGGCGTTAAACTGTAATCGTCGGTTTGTAACCAGCCATTTTGATTGATGTAGAGGAAGACAGAGGCCGAAACTGCGCCAGCAGGAACACTGAACGTATCACTGTATTTTTGCCACTGTGTCGTGCTGCCGCTCGGCTGTGCAATAGGCATACCGAAGTATCGCTCACTACCGTCAGCCATGATAAACATAGCAACAGCGTGCGGTGTGACATTTGTTTTATACCAAGTTGTAAACCGATACTGCTTGCCAGGTTGCAGTGAACTTATGGGGTCAAAATACCATTTTGCATCACCGTCAACGTAGTTGCTCATCGTCACTTTGGCGCTTTTGGTGCCAGTGCGTCCTTCGTTAACGTATTGGAAGCTAGCTCCGTTGGTTCCCCAGCTGTTATATTGCCAGTTGGCGGGCGCCGAGGCGCTGCCTGTTTCAAACGAAGCATTAGCAATAACCGGATCAGTTGGCGCTGGCAGTGCTGCATAAAGGCTCACATCGTCAAGCGTTAAGCTGCCGACACTATCAATAACGTGATAAACAGATGCTTTGACGGCCGAGGCTGGCACCGTAAACGTGCTGCTATACTGCGCCCAAGCGGTAGGGCTAGCAGGTGCACCGGCTAATTCTTGATAGGTATAATTGCCAGCCGCGTCAATAAAAGCAACCACCACGCGAGTAGGAACGCTAGATTTATAATAATCGCGATAAAGATAACTCTTACCAGCAGTCACATTGCTCGCTTCGGCATACCATTTGGCATCGCCACTTGTATAAGCACTCACTGTCACTTTAGCGCTTTTGGTGCCAGTGCGGCCAGCCGGTTCATAGCTAAACTGGGCAGTGTTCGTGCCCCAGTTGTTTTTGTACCAACTTGCTGGCAAGGCACCGTTGGCGGTTTCAAACGAAGCATTAAGAATATTATTGTCGTCATCAACAGGTGGTGCTACGACAGTCTTGCTCAGGCTAAAATCATCAGTCTGCAACCAGCCTGGTTCGGCTACAATATGCATAACAGTTACTTTAGCGGCATTAGCTGGTGTCACGAAGGTTGAAGAGAGAGACTCCCAAGTAGTACTCGCAGCAACACTATCAACATAGGCGTAAGAGACATTACCGCTTGTATCGGTATATTGAAGATCTATTTCAGTCGGCATACTAGATTTATACCAGCTCGTATAAGTATAAGACGTATTTGATTGAACACTCACAGCCTCATGCATCCATTTGGCGTCGCCGTCAGTTCGTGCTGTCATTGATACATAGAGGCTTTTACTGCCAGTACGGCCTTCTGATTTATGCTCAAGTGTTGCAGTATTTGTTCCCCATTTGCTCTGAATCCAGTTTGCTGGCAAACCAGCTGGGCCACTAGTTTCCGCAGAGGCATTTGTAATAAGATTTGCTTCTTCAGCAAAGGCTGGCAGCACAGTTGTGACTGTGCTAGCGAGCAAGATAAAAGCTAATAAATATAACGCGATTCGTTTCACAATAAACTCCATTTGCTATTACTATATACTCTAGTTTACACAAAGTCAATTATTTAATATAAAGTTAACTATTTTATGATATACTTTACATTCTCGCACTTATAGTATATTATGTAGTAGATTGAGGAGTTAACACTCGTTTATGCCTTCGCTTACGACTACATAAATGAATGTGGCTGTCATTCATATATATCAACCGTGGGAGGTGAATATATTGCCCGCTCGAGAACATCGTGCGGCAGTTTTTACATCTCATAAAAAAGGAGTAGCCATGCAATATGGTAAAGGGGCAGGCCCAAGTGTAGCTGGTATCGCCGTACTTCCATTTACTGGAAGTAACGATAGCCTATTCATTGTTGCCGCAAGCCTTATTGGCCTCGGCCTTGCTGTATTCGCTGCTTCACTAATCTTGGCGCGTAAAAACCGCCCTGTTAGTGCAAGCTAGCTTACGGCTCAGCTATACGAAGCGGCTAGAAAGCTAGTCGCTTCGTATGCTTCTGGATAATTACTTATGAATATACACAAGTATCTTATTAGTCTGTCAATTGTACTATTCAGTGCAGGTGTCGCCCTTGCAGTGCCACTTAGTATATCGCGACTTGAGCAACAAAAAGCGCCGAGCGCAGTACCAAGTGTCACCGTAACGCCACCACCTACCGTGGTCAGCGAGAAACCCGCTATTATTAGCGGAGTGCCACGTCACATCGCCATACCGAGTCTTGGTATTAGCTTGCCTGTTGCGGATGGTGTATACGATGCCTCTACCAGCACATGGACACTCAGCGATAACTATGCCTTTTTTGCAACACCAACCACCCCCGTTAACTCCGACAGTGGCAACACCCTCATCTATGGTCACGCCACCCAAAGAATATTCGGCCAATTGCCAAACCTACAAGTTGGCGCAGATGTCGTTATTACTACTGATAATGGATATATCTTCACATATACCTATAAAACCAGTGAGATCGTTAGCCCTACTAATGTTAGTATACTAAACTATAATGGCGCGTCTCGCCTCACGCTTCAGACTTGTTCGGGTGTGTGGAGCGAGAACCGTCACTTGTTTTATTTTGAACTAAAAGAATACCATAAGTCATAGCCTTACAATAATTACTTGCGCCTGATTACGAAACTCTGTTTCAGAGTTAGGGTTATCCTCTCTACAAAGAGCAAAGAGAGTGCCCCATCTCATAAGTTGTAGTATGATTGTTCAGTTATGAACCAACTACACCCTCCAAACCCAGTACCGCCGGGCGTTGAAATTGCATGGAGTAATGAAGATCCAGCCGATCCTGAGCGTTATATAACTGGCGCCAATTTTCACACTGCTCATCTGCGTCTTAATCAACACGTTGATCTTTCTCCCCACCCACCTCTCGATGCTACAGAGGCAGAACAAGTATTTTTGCAGAGCCTAGGCATGACAGGAAAGGAACGCACTACCTATTTAGACATTATACAGTGGACAACAAAAGATCGTAATCGTAGGGCATTAAAAAAATTAGGAGCCACATCGTATCATGCCGTCAGAAGATTGTTTGGAACAGGGGTTGTTGAAGTTGTGAAGCCAATCGCCCTGCCTAAGCCACCTGATGATGAAACTTGTGGATTAGCAAACATTCTCTGTAACTATCCCACCCTTAGGGAAGCACATAAGCAAGAAAAAGGAGACATTAAAGGCCTGCTCGGAAGAACAGCCGCCCATTATGGGCTCCGGGGAATTTACGATTTTATGACATGGACATATGCCACCAAGCTACTTAAATCATCACCGCCCACTGGATTTGTAGAACCGATTAAAGACAAGCCTAAACCAGTACCATTTGCTTGGCATCAAACCGCTAACGGTTTTACAGTTAGTGTTTTTGACAAAACAAAATCTTGCGCAGAGCTAGAATTTGAAGGCAGCCACCCTCGAACCGCATGGCTCCGTGCTATCACCGCCGCAGGCGGACGCATTGCCGTTAGAAACTTTTTTGATACACCAAGCAGCCGTATACATTTAAGCCAAGATGAGCTTGGAGCCTTGGCAATTACTAGCCTCGGAGGTACTATTAGTGATATCGAACGGCTTAGTATCTCAAATCCTAAAGCAGCATTGCATAGCCTACGCGAAAAGCTCGATATTCCAAGAATTCGGCCACCTTATATCGTAACTAAAACAACCGCATCCAGTTTTAATCAAAAAGTTATGACATGCGAAACGCCACCTGCCATTATGACAATGACAGACGTAGAGAGTCATCGCGTCAGGTTGCTCGCACACTTTGATTCCCATACGCACGCAGAAAAAACACTATACCTGAAGGCTGGCAGCATGAAAACTCTTCTAAGTCGGATAGCTGCCCGTTCTTCATTCCCCACTATAGCCGGTGTTCATTTTATGTTATATGCAGCTAATGAATATGCAAACCCAGGAAAGTCCTGATGGCATACACTTTGCTATTTGGCAACATCAAGCAAGGCGTCTTGCGTCAGCTTATAGCGACGGCCGGCCGTCGACCAACCAATTACCCCATCTTGAAATCGTTGAAGAACAATAACTTCTACAAAAGCAATCATATAAATACCGATCTCTATCCATCTCAAGAAGTAAAAATAGGGTAATGCGCCAATGAGCGTCCAGCGTTTTGCCATAACAGATGAAGCCAGCGCAATAATGCCATTAAGAATGATATCTGCCGCAATAATAACCGGGACGATCAGCCAGTTTTGAGTCAATATCACGCTTAAAGGCACGAGCACAAACAGCTGCACCAAAAACAGAAGCATTTGCAGCATTTGAAAGCCCAGGCTCAGATCGATTCGTTGGCCCTTGAAACCTATGTTGTACTTCCTAACACCTTGAAAGAAACCCCGTTGCCAACGCAGATTTTGTTTACAAAAATCAGACAATGATTGCGGATCTTGCGTAAAATTAACTGCTCGTGGAATAAACAACACCTTACCGAGCTTTTTGCGGTGTACTTGCAGGGTAATATCGAAATCTTCGGTTAAACTCGTACCGCCAAACTCTAATTTCGATATAATATCAGTTCTAAAGCATGTAATTGGGCCAGGAAAAACCGATATCATACCAAGACGAGACTGAACACGGCGGGTTATCTGTTGGCTATAAGTGTATGTTAAGGCACGATAAGTACTAATCCAGTTACCGCGAAGGCTCTGAACGAACCCAACGGCCACGGCATACTTTTCAGGATCTAATCTGGCGCGGTAATGACGAAAGTAATCCTGCGAAAAGATGCTATCGGCATCTGCCACATGCAGCCAGGTGTATCGTGATTCAAGATTGAATTTATTGATTGCCTTGCGAACAGCCAGTGCTTTGCCGCTCCGTTTAACACTTAAGACATTGCTCTTGTCTAGCAAGCAAAGCGCGATAGCCCTAGTATTATCAACTGAATTGTCATTTACCACATAAATATCTTCGATTGCCTGACCAGCCGCAATAGCAGATTGTATCGTTGTTGCAAGAATAAGCTCTTCATTATGGGCGGGCAAAAGTAACGCAAGTTGTTTAGGCTTGCCAGCTATAGAATCAGACCGCGTTGGTACAGTTGCGGGCAGCAATAAAACAGATGGCTGCGCAGATATGACTGACGTGGAATTAGGAGCAGCCTTATGAGCTGCTGTACGTTTTTCGACTATAATTCGGCGAGCCTTTTTCTGCACTCGTTGGCGTGGATAATTGAGTTTACGCTCTAAAGAAGACACCTTGCGATCAGGTATAATAATCTTTCTTTCGGCAGCTCGACTCACAGTAGCCATAGTCTTACAACTTTATCATGTTTTTGTGTAAAAGTCAATAAGATGTTGTGAGGGCTAGACTCTCTTACTCAACTGTAAGAATAAAAACTATTGGCTACTCTTAAGCTAATGGTTCTGTATCGACTTTTGCATTAGCCGGCAGCCAAGGAATTCGGCGTATTATATCAATCAGGCCCAATAGTAATAACGGCAGGCTTACCGCGGCAAAGGCCAATTGTACGCTCCAGTTATCAGTGACCAGCCGGAATAATAGTGCGAGACCCAAGAATATGAACTGGCTTGCACTGCCCGCTAAAGAGATTACTGTAGCCCTTCTAGTAGAGTCAATGCTTTGGTTAATGGTGTTAATGAAGCCTAAATATAAAACCTGCATAGCAACCATCGTTCCGAAAATGATCAATAAATAAGTAATAAAATTCGTTACTAAGAAACCGCTGAGGTGGGTTGCAGCCAAAATTAGCCAAAAAAGCGCAACTATCTTCTTAGAAATAACTACCCGCCTAGTAATCTCAGCTCCCGCAATCAGCCCGAGGCATAACGCTGCCATGAGGCTACCAAACCATACCTCTGGAGTGTGAACAGAAAGCCCGTACACCTGATAATATTCATACCAAATAAATTGCAGCGCAAAGAGCCCCGCATACAGTAGCAAGACCCAAACAATCGCCCGTTCTTTTATCTCGCGCCAGGCATAGGTGGCGTGGCTCCACCATTGACCTTGTTCATCATGACTTTCAATCTTGGGTTCAGGCAGCCGCCATAACGCTGCGGCTCCTAAAATAAGCGGCACTATGGTGAGCCAGAAGGGTATCTGTAGATTGGTGAGCACAGCAATAAACCCAGCCGCAAGGCCGCTCACTATCAAACCAGCATATTCCCAAGAACGATACCGGGCTAAAATGTGCTGAAAATGCTTTTCTGCCTTATAGCTTTTAAGCGAGTCGAAAATAAAAGCGGTGTCTGTTCCAGATTTGAAGGCATAGTAAATCGTCCATAATAAAACAAATATTGTATAATCTAGTGCGGTTTTCGCGAGTGGCAAAAATGCCGACGCAGCTACCATAATAAAAGTGCCGATAATTAAAGTGTTGCGCCGATTCCATCGATCGGCCAAAACGCTTGACGGAATTTCAAAAATCATCTTGCCAGCTTGCGCAACGAGGCCGATCATAACTATTGTTGCAATACTCAGGCCAATCGATTGCATGAACAACTTTTCAATTGCATACCAAAAAATCAACCCTTCGCAAAAAGAAAAAAGATAGATATTTCTTCTGAACTTCGCTACATCTTCAGCTTTATTATGGCTGTTCATCATGCGAGAAAGTTAGCGAGACTCGGCATAACTTTTTATTAACGCCAAGGCCGGCGAAAGTTTTTGCGTCTATCTTCAAGATGCGAGGTATTGTCTGTTGCCACAAGGCAGTTCACAAGTTTTGCCTCATTCGATACCTCAAGCTTCTTACCATTAAGAAAAGCGCCTTCGCCCTTCTCTGCTACAAATAACTGCTGCTCCACCGGATGATAAATCACTCCTAAGATAGTCTGACCATGCTGGCTAAGAGCAATTGGGATACAAAACTCTTCAATGCCTCTTGCATAGTTTATGGTGCCATCAAGTGGGTCAACCGCCCATAAATATTCTGATTCATGTATCTCTTCGCCGCTTTCTTCAGCAAAAATACTATGTGCGGGGAAAGCTGCTTTGATCTTACTAATAATGAGCTTTTCAGAGCGTAAGTCTGCCTCAACCTGAATGTCACGACTGTTTTTCATTTCGTATTTAATAGGAGTTTTTGCGAGCTCTAGCAGAATCTCCCCTGCCTGTTTGGCAGCTTCAATGGCTACTGTTTTGAAATCATTCATGTGTTCATCATATCAGGTTCAAAAACAGGTCGAATCTTAATACAAACTATTGATCTAACGTGAGCCTTAAATTTAAGAGAGCTGCTTTCTAAGATTGTTTGCAGATGTAAATTGTAGCCCTTTAATGCCCGACTTTTCAGCCGCTTGTACATGCTTTTTATTATCATCAATGAATACCGCCTCCGAAGGAGATACATCCAACTTCTGAAGGGTTAGCTTGAATATATCAGTATTTGGCTTCACCATTCCTACTTCGCTTGAAATGATAATTTCATGAAATAAACGCTCGAGATCATGCTCGGCAAAGAGCGCACGAATAAATGTTGATGGCGCATTCGATAAAAGCCCGATACGATATCGTTTCATAAGAGCTTCTGCAATAGCAATAGCCTCTTCATCAAGCTTAGCATTTGCCTCTAACTCCCTTAGAGTAACCGGCGATTCTGTAGCCTGCTGAGCTCACTGAGAAATTGATCAATCGTTATCTCACCCATATCTTGCCGTCGTGATGCCTCGAAATATTCACCCTCATGTGGAATATTATTGGCGGCCAACCAAGATTTATAGGCATCAGTTCTGAAGACGTCGAAAAAATCGAAAATTACTGCTTTAATCATGTAAACAGTGTAACAAAAAGCCTCTCGCTGCACTTATTCTAATTAAGCCTGGCAAACACCCGGCACCGCGCCAGCGGCGCCGGGTGTCCCGTTACAGTTCAAAGCCTATCTCATGGAGCTTCCTAACTAGACAATCATACGCGTATTCACTGAGCTCCTCTTGTAGCCGAGAAGCCCTACGGAGATCATTGAGTATGCGGCATCCCAACTCATGCAGCTGCGTGCTATCACCCCTGCCTTCCACAAAAAGATACTCAACCGGCAGATTACCAAGGCCACCAAAGACCTTCAGTGCCTTTTCTTCGACAGTTTCATTCGCCCCTCGAAGTTGTCGGCCACGCAAGCTCAGATACCTATTAACTTCTCTGTAAGTGATAGTTTTGCTGGCGAAGTATTCGTCGGTCATCATGCTGAGTAGCTCATCTGAACCGATGTCAGCATTCTGCAAAACGTTTTTAGTGCGAGTTGAAAACATTGTCCAACGAATGGGCGTAGAGGTAAAAACCGTGACATTCGAGGGTAGAACATGCAACCTCTCGCATATTGCCCTCACTTCATGTGGTGTCAGGTGCAGTTCTTCTAGCAACCCTAGCACGAGCTCAACACGATCCATTACTACTCCCCTTGAATCATATGCAACGGAACAATCTTAGTCTAAGATAGGGAGAATCAGGGTGCAAGGCGGATTAAAGTGTCACATGGCTCAAGCGTCTTGATAAAAATACACCCTCAGGTAGTATAAACCTATGACAAAAGAAAAAATCGCCGGCGGTATAGTGCATGATCTGCCAGCAGATTTACGAAAAGCCCTCACTGCTGCCCCCAAAGCTCTCGCTGCATGGAACGACATTACCCCGCTCGCACGTAACGAATGGATATGCTGGGTCGTAACTGTTAAAAACTCCGAAACAAGAGAGAATCATATTATGCGAACAATCGTAGAGCTCATCGAAGGAAAGCGCCGCCCCTGTTGCTGGTTAGGTTGCATACATCGTAAAGATAAGCCTTTGAGCCCTTCTCAAAAATATGTGGTTAACAAGCAGCCTAAATAACAAGGTTTTTACGGGTAGTTTTTGAGCAGCTGACTTTATAATACCTCTTGAATCAACCACTTACCTTCTGTATAATCACACTCGTTAACAACATGCGGGTTTAGCTCAGTTGTTAGAGCACTTCCTTGCCATGGAAGGGGCCAGGAGTTAGAGTCTCCTAACCCGCACCAAATTTCGCTTTTAGACCCGTCAAGGGTCTTTTTGTTTATCTCAATGAAAGTTTTATAGGGGTCGTTTACAATATAAGTGAGCTGCTTGTCAAATAATTCAATGTTAGAAAGTACGGTTTTGAGCATCTTCTGTTGGAGTCGCTCTGAAGCGTTGGAAAACAGCTCGTGAGCGCGTTGTGCTAGGTCTAACAGATAAGAAGCAGTGACCATGAAGCTCTTGTTAGAATCTGTCAGCGCAATGAGCTGGTCGTTAAGCTCCTGCTGCCGGTTTGTCAGCTCTGCGACGATTTCGTCATAGAGGTCTACAGCAATACGCCCGTCCAGCCGTTCGTATGTCAGCGCCTTCAAGCGCGCATTGATTTTGTCGTATTCCTTGCGGGTCTGCTCGATATTCTGTGTGTAGTAATGCTGCTGGTTGTCATGACGGCTCTTGAGTTCGGCAATGACATACTGGAGCGCATCAGGCGGCATAGGAATAGCCGCCATAGTGCTTACTACATCTGGGAATACTAGCGCTTTTGCGGTATTTGCGTTACCGCAGCGGCCTTTTGCGCCTGAACATTTCAGGTAGGTGTTGCCGCGTGAGTTAAAAGACGAAACAGTACATCCACAAACTTTACATTTCACAACCTCTTTGAAGGTGAAGTGCTTATCGCCGTAGGTAGTATGAACGTCGTGCCTCTGGTCGCGTATCTCTTGGCATTTATCAAATAGCTTTTTACTGATGAGTGGCTCATATTTATGGTCAAATAACTTGCCTTTGAATGACATCTTGCCGTAGTAAAACGGGTTGCGTAGGATTTTCTCGACTGCTGACTTATTGAGTTTATTGCCTTGCTTGCTGAGGAGTCCTTGCTCGTTTACTTGCTTGGCGATTTGCGCGTATGGCAGGCCGGTTGCTCTCAGTTCAAACATTCTGACGATATGCGCCGCACGTTCCCGGTCTACCTCTATTCCCTTGATGGGCTTCTCAAACGTACCCGACCGGGTATGTCTGTAGCCTATAGGGGCGTGGCCTACCCAAGTCTTATCATTGAGCATCTGCTCAAAGCGGCGTTTTACGTTGTCTCGTATAGCGCTTGAATAGTAGCCCGCCAAAGCAACACCAATATCCAACCGGAATAAGTCCGGTGCGGGCGAGTCCTTATGTACGGCCAGATTGTCGCTGGGGAAGTGCATTTCAATCCGCCCAGTGCGTAGCAGTTTGGTTAGTGCTGCCCGCTCTTCTGATGATGAGTCGCGGCTGAAGCGGTCAATCTTATCAAATACCACTATCGCAAGCTGTCTCTCTGCTTCTAATGGCTGCAAGACTAACTTGTTAAACCTGCGCCGGTCGCCTTTAAAAGCTGTTTCATCGTATTCGATGTAAACAAAGTCTTTTCCCTCAATCCAACCATTCTTTGCAGCATACTCAAACAGCCGTTTCTTCTGGGCTGGCAGCGCTTTACGCTGTTCTACATCTGATACGCGTGCAACTAAATAATTCATCTTATTACTCCTTACTAACTTACCATTGCTTACTATATGTTTCAAGCACCTTTTAACAGAGCATCAGTAGCTAGTGGTTTGAACTGCTCCAATGTTTCTTGTGCTTGTAGTACTAACTTATGTCGGCTGGCTGGCAGTGCAATTTTGCTCGGTTTGTATCTTGCCCATGCATGTTTACCAAAGTGCGCATCAAGTGTTTGTCGCAACGCTGGCTCACCGGCTTGGTTGGCGATAAGTAAAACCGCAACTTCTGCCAATGTCTTTTGCGGTGCAGCTCGTGTCCGGTTGGCTGATAGGTGGTTCTGTAATAGCTCAAGGGGTCGGCTTGCGTCCATTGCCAAATAGTCCAGCTTCTCAGCAACCTCGTACCAATGCTTCAGCAATATTTGCCGTGAATGCTCACTATTGAAAAGCCAGCTAAATGTAGGTGTTCGTGTCCGCAACTCCGAGTAGTTACGTTTGATTGCTTTTATGCCATTCAAACGTACCTCAAACCGCAGCACGCTCACATTACTAGCATGGTCAAGGATGTCTGTTTGTATTCGGTTATCACTTTCTACCGCTCGCTTGTCGCTAATCTTGGCCTTGCGCAAATCCGCCAGCTTATCGTAAAAGGCAACATCCTTTGAGTTGCTGTGAAAGTGTAGCGCCTCGCCGTCAATAAAGTCCGTCTTCTGCGTGTCATAAAAACGGCTTCGCTCTACTTTGGCGAGTGCGTTAATAACTGCTTGGCAACCTAGCGCGGGTAGTATGATGTTTTTGCTAGGGTGCCAGCCTGTAACCTTTGCACCGAAAAGTTGCGCCCGGCCAACAGCAACACCCATATAGGCTAGGCGCTGTTGCAGCCTGTCCACTACCGCATCAAAATCACTATCTCGAAGCTCGGCAAAATTATTGCCAAATAGTAGCTTGGGGGCTGAAAACTCAACAGCCAACTCTGCGCTGGTGCCACCAAATGGTATCGGGCGGCGTATCAGTGTAATGCTTGGCAAATATAGTCCCGCTCGTAGTTCATTACGCGACGGCTTGCGTATGAACCTCTGTTTACCGCTCTCTGATTTCGAGTAAGCAAAGTCAAAACCTTCCTTCAAAACATACTGGTCTTCACCAAGCAGCAGCTTCACAGTGTCTACCATATCAAGCGTCTCCGCTCTCAAATAGTTCGTGGCACTTTTTGGCAATGGTATGCTCAATAAGTTGGCCTGCTTGTTTATTGATAGGGTAATAAAGAGGTAGTCGGTGATTGCCGACTTTCTTCGATGGGTAGACAAGGCGGTAGCCGTCACTACCCAAGCGCTTATAGATGGCGATTGAGCCCATGTAAAAGCTGTTATCAATAACAATGCTGGCGAACCCAATGAGACCGTTCGTTGGTTTAATCGGCACGATATTCAGTTCAGTTATCATAGCTAAAATGGTATGGAGATATTATTCTCTTCGATTGCTTGCTCAATCTCCTCTTTTAAGCGCGTGAGAACTGAATTATCGGCCGTCCAGATGCAGAGTATCGCTGCTGGCAATAAATGATACTGCGATAGGTTGAGTGCTGTTAAGGCGATTGTTTTCGGGTCTACTGGCAAGTTATTTTTTCGTGCTGCCATTTTCTTCTCCTTGTTTACGTTGCTCGAAGTCCATTTCTATCAGCACGTCAAAGAAACCCGCCAGATTTTGTAAGTCTTCTGGCGACAGCAATGCACGCCAGTCAATTTTTTCGGCTGGTTCGTGCCATTGTGCTTGTGTTAGTGGTTTATCTGCGGCTGACATTTTTGTAACCTCATTGCGAGATTACAAAGCCGCCAGTGAATCAGGGTGCTATGAGAGTGAATGAATGTGAATTACGCTGTTCACTCATCTGTAAAGAGTGTTGTGTTTATCCAGACTTCCGCACTGTCGTATAGAAAAAGGTCGTGCAGGCCAAACATCTTCTCGGCTTTTTTGTTGAGTTCCCGGCGTGAGTCACTGACCACCCGGCTCCTATGGTCTGTATCGTAGTTACCCCTTGCTGCGTCAACTGCATCAAGAATATGTAGCTCGGCTACCTTTGCCCCAAACTTCTTAAACGTCAACATACAAATAAAGTGCTGGATTGAGTTGTTTTTTATGCGTAGTGTTTTATCACCATAACGCAGCAAGTTATTGTCTACGTCATACTCTGGCCGGGTGGCTGATGATGTTTTTTGTTGAGCTTGTCCGGAGCGCCGGTACTCTAGCATTGTCAGCACCTTATCGAATAGCTCACGGTTTACTGTAACCTCAAGCTTATGCCATACGCGCTGTACGTCAGAGTTCAACATGCGGTAGTCTGCTATAGCGCCAACGTCTTTAAGGAATGCACACGCTTGCTTGCGGCCTTCTTCGTATTCATCAAGCGACGGCCGGGAGCGGTCTTGGAGCAGCCCGAACTTCACAGCTTGTGGCGCGGCGGGTATGGTAACTGTTGCAGTAGTTGCTAGGTTAAGTTGCTTATGTATATCAAGAACCACATCGAAAACCCGCCTAACGTTATCGTCAGTCAGCTCATCCACCCGCCGCAATTTCTCTGGCGTATTCATCACATCTTCTATCAACTAATGTATAGTAATAGTATGCCACGAAAGAGTAAGATGCCCCAACTACTCACGCTCAAACAAACAAGTGAATTGCTAAATGTTCATCCGAATACCTTGCGACAATGGGACGAAAAAGGTGTGCTGAAAGCCGTGCGTATTGGCGTGCGGCACGACCGGCGCTATCATCGCGAAGACGTAATGAAAATAATGGAGAAAAGCAAATGAGTGAACCTGCAAGTGAACGTTTTAAGCTAATCCCGGCTGTATATCTTCTGTTGCGTCAAGACAGCAGGGTCTTGTTACTTAGACGAGCAAACACTGGCTATCAGGATGGCAAGTATAGCGTTATTGCTGGCCACCTAGACGGTGACGAACTTGCAACTAGCGGAATTGTACGTGAGGCCAAAGAAGAGGCTGGTATTACGGTTGACGCGAAAGACCTGAAACTAGTTCATACATGCCACCGCCTAACAAGAAACCAAGTAGGGCAAGAGCGCATTGACTTATTTTTTGAAGCTAGGAAATGGCAGGGCGATATTACAAACGCCGAGCCAGAAAAATGCGATGACCTTTCGTGGTTTTCTGTAGATGAGCTGCCAGATGAAATGTTGCCGCTCGTGAAGCATGTTATCAATGATGTTATGCGGGGCGCTAACTTTTCAGAATACACAGAGGAGCCATCATGAGAAAACAGCAGCAGATATGGCATGGGGAGCATACTAATCAAGTACGCTCTGTATATTCAGGTTTCGCGCATTCAGCTCAATGCGGTCTTTGAGCATACCCTGATTTTTCATCATCAGCTGAATTGCCGTTAATTTATCGCGTGTGCTTACATCCCGGTCTTCTATGATGTCTGACAGCTTACGGAGTAGGTCATCGGGCTCAAAGATACGACTTTCTCCCCATTTTTCCGATAACCACGCAGGCCGGTTGTGCAGCAAATCTTTTGCGGTTGACTCGCTATATCCGACCGCTAGTGCTGACTGGAGGGCGTTGCTGTAAGTCCGGCTTTCTGGGTCGTAATAGGCAGTCTTAAAAGCCGCTTGGCGCGGGTCGGTTATGTGCTGATTGGCTCGGCGTGTTTGTGTTTTCATTTTGATTACCTACAAATATTGTACACCATAATTAGCCAGATTTACAAAGGTCTACCAGAGTGTTATAATTACCACAAGTCGTTTTACGACGGCAGTCTAGAGCCACCTGCTTGCAGGAAGGTATGATTGCACAAATCCGCTGAAAACAATAAGTCCGTCGTTGGGCTCTGTTTTCAGCGGTCGCATTCCGAAAGGTTTGTGGGTGGCCGAAAGGTCATCGCTCGACGGCGGACTTTTTGATGCCGTCGAAACTAACCGTAAAAGGAGTTTCAGTATGGCGGCCAACAAAAAGGTAAGCGCCAAAGACTTACCGCACGCACTCACCAAAGACACAGACGTTATAAAGGCGATGCAATCCATTCAGCGCGCGGGCTTCTGGGCAACACTCGGCGGCGGCTTCATCCTCCTCTGGTATATCTTTACGATATTTATGAGCGATGCAGGACTTAACCAGCTCGTTATTTATGCACCGTGGGCAACATACCTATTTTGGTCAGGCTACCGGCTCAATCGACTCAAGGGCAATAAGTCATTGCTGGCTTTACTGACAATCAACACCATTATAGGCGGTCTGATTAGCCTACAGGCAATATTCTCTATACTGGCGCTATTCAAGTACGGTATATACCGTGACTGGTACGATGCCACCAATAACGGCAAGCCTACCGCGTCCGCACCGCCAAAGAAAGATAGCAAAGGCCGCCGCTCTGTAGCGTTACCGGTCGCTATTGTTATATCAATCGCTTTTCTACTAGTAGCGGGCATAGGTAGCTGGGTCTACATCAACCAACAACAGATCGACCAGAAAAACAGAGAGCTTACCCAACAAAAAGAGCTGAAAGAGCAAGAGCTAAAAGCTATTGAGAGCGCATCCCGCGAAGAAGCTGAGGCAATCCGTGATGCCGCCCGCAAACAATGCCTAGCAACACAGTCAAGTGGCGACTGGTTCTACGACGGCTATATGTGCCGATAAGTAACGACATGCGACATATATTTACCAACAACGCTGCACGGCTCGGGCTACTTATGGCTGTGTTATTCGCCAGCGCAATGCTTAGTAGTAGCTACATAAGCCAACAAAGACAAGAGGCGTTAGACAACTACAAGGCGACGTGCGAGTTCATTGTGGACTATGAGGGGCGGGATGCTTACTACGTATGCCCGTCGGATTAATACGAATAAGCTTGAGAGTATTGTTGTGCTAAGATAGTGTTGTGAGGGGTAATAATATTATTTATCCAAACTGCTTCATGCAAACAAAAAACAAAAACTTTTTCGATACCAACGACTTGATAATCCGCGAGGCTCTCCGGATTAAGATTCAAGACGACCACAAAACTGACCCCGCATTAATTATTGAAGAGCTGGGTGTTAATCACGGCTCGGCTCGTGCCGATATAGCTGCCGTAAACGGGATATTGCATTGTTATGAGATTAAGAGCGACAGAGACACCTTATTACGACTTCCCGGCCAGATAAAGGCCTACAATGCGGTGTTTGACCAGGTAACTTTAGTAGTTGGGTTTTCTCACGTTTACGATGCACTTAATCTTGTACCAGACTGGTGGGGCGTTACTGTGGCAAAACAGCTAGATGATGGTGTGGTGTTTAACGAGATACGCAAGGCGGCCATTAATCATGAACGGGACGGCCAATCAATTGCGCGACTACTATGGCGGGGCGAGGCGCTGTCAATTCTTGAAGATATAGATGAGGCTTATGGCTTTAGGTCAAAGCCTCGCAGCGTAATCTATGAAAAGCTAGCTGACAGCTTGGCTATAGATGACCTAGCTGGAAGGGTTAAGCAGATTCTTTTCCAGAGGTACGACTGGCAAGCGCCTTTACAACAAGCGTAAGGTGGTGGTTGATGCCAGCCTTTAGCCATGTCATAGGATTGCCGGTTTTATCGTTCCCATCCTTTGCCATATCGTCGATGTAGTGGTCGCCAGAACTATATGTAGGGCCCTTAAAGTACGGCTGCTGTTTAACTAGTTTGGCTATTGCAGGGTATTGCTTGTAGCCTGCACCCTTTTCGTTTCTCAGACCTTCTCCGCGCGTAATCTCCCACTGTTCATCGTCTGTATAGCGCAGGCTTGCGCTAGTGTTAATTACGCCGTCAATCTGGCCAAGATGTATAGGATGTTGGATTGTATAATCAGAGTAAATTGGCTTCCTTGTAAGCGCAGGCTGGGCATTCAGATTACTCCATAGCTGCCAATCATATCTAGTTATCTGTTTTTGGGAGTGCTTTTCCATCTCCGATAGGTCTTTAGGGAACGCTCCACCCGTAACGATAAACGACCGCCACTCATTTAGGCGTGGTAGCTTTACCAGAGAGGCGGCTATTATATCCGCTTTGTCTCCGGCTCCTATGACACCTAGGTCAATTAACAAATCGGTGCCGCTAATGGTTAGCTTATTGCTGTCAACAAAGTTAGTAATAACATCACTAAGGTTAGCGTCGTCAAGATTGTATCTGTCTATCCGTATACATAGCCCATTCTTGCTCTCGACACCATATTTGAGAGCAACGCTTCGGGTTTCACTGTCCGCATCTGTACTAACTACAGGAATGATGTGCGTGACCGGTATAAGGGTCAAGTTCTTACCGTCCACTGTGTCTAGGATAGTCTTGAGGGTTCTGGCTCGTAATTCGCCGTCAATTAAGTGTACATCGACGAACGCCGACCCTTCGGGACAGCACTTGTTTATAGCAGCCGCCAATTTCGGCAACTTGCTCAGTAGCATAGTCTTCGAGTCGGCGAGCACTGTTTTAAAGTCGTCTTTGTCACGCTTAGGATTGGGCATTATTACTCGATGAGTGGTGTGATGTGGTTGCGCAGGGTGGGCTCAATACCTGATAACGCATCACACTCGGCCTGTTTTAACCTGAGAACCGGAACGTAGTCGCTGATTACTGTCATTACTCGCTCTCCTTCAGCTGGTTCTCGAACATGTGGCGCACTTTCGTATCTTCACCGTGAACCATTTTTCTTAGGTAGATGTAGCTCTGATGCTTGTACTGCATAAATCCGGCTATGACTGCAACATGTACACCCATCTCGTTAGCTAGGCTTTGGGCTGCCATAGGGGACGGAATTATCTTCGCTGGGCTAATCTCCCACTTGCTTGCCGGTACTACTGCATCTTGAGCAAGTGCGTCAGCGTCACGCTCATCCTGACTAATATCAACACCAAGTCCTTCGTCGAGTTCGTCGATGATTACGGAGCGACCTTCTTGATGTATGTGAAGGTTTATGTGTGCCAGTTCGTGTAGCAGCGTGAACCAAAAGTTATCTATGCGGTCATAACGTAAGGACAAACCTATAATTGGCTTTTTCTTGTTCGTTAGTATGGTTACAGCATCTGCGCGAGTCTTCGGCAGATGTTCGGCAACGACCAGTACGATACCGTGTTGTCTAAGGAACTCTTGCGCCAAAAGTGGTGCGTTATCTTTCGTGCTAAGTCTTACGATTTCTTGCATGAACTCTACTGTGACAGTGCCGTCCTCGTATTCTTTAGGAGTAGTCACTTTGCTGCCTTTTTGAGCTATGAACTCAGCCCATGCAAGCGCTGCAAAGTTATCTGTACGCACAGAGATTCGGGAGTGAGTTTTTCGCCATGCTAGTTGTTGCTCAGCGGGATTACGACCACCAAAGAACGTAGAGAGCAGAGTCCCTTTGTTGCTGCCGTTGAACAGTTGCATGCCAAAATAGCCACGCTTCGACATTTCTTTGATGAGCGGGTCACTCCATGCGTTAAACTGCCCGTCACTAGCTTCGGACTTTCGTATAAGGGATTCGGCCGGTATGCCTAGACCCGCCTCTAGTGCTCGTATCATTTCTAGGCTAAGCTGACGTTTGCCGGACAGGACTTCGGATACTTTGCTGCGACTGCCAAGATATCGAATGAGGTCTGCCGGTTTTAGGTCGGCTTGTTCCATGCGGAATATGATAGCGTCTACCGGGTTGGGGGGTGTGTCTGGGTATAAATTAGCTTCGTAGTTTTCTACGAGCGTAGAAAGGATGCTGAGTTTGTCGCCATCTTCAGTATTTGGTTCAGGGTCTTTTTCGACCAAAGCCTCAATTAAGAGGAGTGCCTCTTCGTAGTCTTTGTCGTTGCGGATTGGTTTGATGTCCATAGTTTTGCCCTTACTTGATGTCCCACTTGTCGTACTCTTTGTGAGTGCCAATTTTCTTCACAAAGATTACGCCACTATTGAAACTTATTTTTACCCAGAGCCGGTACTTGTTACCGCAGATATTGAAAGCTACGTTTCCGCCCTTCATTATGCTTGCGCTACCATATTTCTGCTTAAGCTCGTTTGGAGTCTTCCACTCGGCCTTCCTTGCTTCCTTGCGCCAAGCTTTAATCTGCTCTTCCGCGTCTGGGCGGGATGCGCTAAAATCATTCAGTACCTTCTTGTTTACAATCTGCATGTTTTTGCTTTGTACCTATTTTAATGCTCCCATGTAGGGTACATTATACCTTGTAGCTTTTTGTGTCAAGCATTTTGGCGGATTTTTGCTAAGAAAAAATGAGCAGCCCGTGCCGCTATACGGTAACTACCCAAAATACACCGCGCATATTGCTATAAAGCGCTGGCAGGGTTGGGGCGCTCCCCCCGGCCTTTCTGAAAATCATCATAAATCGTCAAGCAGTAATTAAATCGCCCGACAGTTCGAGTTCACTGACTAACTCTTTTAAGTTATAATCGTCTTGTAACGCTATTGCAGATGTTTGAATTACGTCAACTGCACGGCACCAAATATTTGAATTATGAGCCGAAAGGCTCTTTTTCTTTGCCTCAACGATGGTTCTAAAGGGGTCGTTTAGTATATAAGACAGCTTTTTGTCCTTTAATTCAATGTTTGAAAGTACGTATTCCAATAACTTCTGTCGTAGCCCCTCATCGCTCTCTTTGAACAGCTGGTCAGCCCGTTGAGCCAAGTCTAACAGGTAAGAGGCGGTTACTTGGAACTGCTTGTTATCATTTGTTAGCAACTTTAGGCGGTCATTCAGTTCCTGCTGTTTCTTTTCTAGCTCAGTTGCAATATCGTCGTGGAATGTCTGTGTAATACGACCCTCAAGCAAGTCATAGTAAACCTTACGCATTTTTTCTTTGAGCTTGTCGTACTCGGCACGGGTCTGCTCAATGTTTTGCGTGAAGTATGTTTGTTGGTCATCGTGCCGATTACGCAACTCGGCGATAACCTTGTCTAGCCATTTTTCTGGCACGTCTATAAATCCTATATCTGCCGCTACTTCATCAATAACGAGACTTACGGCTGTATTAGGATTATCGCACTTGGCATTAGCACATCGCAAATACACTGTGTTGCGAGCCTTGAATGGCGATACTGCACGTCCGCATTTGCCGCACTTCACTATCTTTTTGAGTGTAAAGTCTTTGCTATCGTACTTAGTCTTTTCGTGTTTACGCTCATCACGAACACGCTGCACTTGGTTGAACAAGGCACGGCTAATGAGCGGCTTGTACTTGTGTGGGTACTCTCTGCCAGCGTGTACCATAACGCCATAGTAAAATGGGTTGCTCAAGATGCGTTCAAGGAACTGCTTACTCGGTGCTTTACTGCCAGCGATATTGCTACGAAAACCCATCTCACGAAGTTCTTTTGCAATGACAGCGTATGACATTCCTCTTGCTCGCAGTTCATACGCTTTTACAATGTAGTGTGCCTTTACATCATCAACTTCAATGTCTTTGAGCGGTTTCTGTGGCGTACCGCCTTTCAGCACGTTCAGATAACCGATAGGAGCACGATGTACCCAGATGCCCTCGCTCAACATCTGTTCAAAGCGGCGTTTGACGTTATCCCGAATACTATCTGAGTAGTATTTTGCCAACGCCATTCCGATACCGAGCCGAAACCAATCAGCAGCTGATGAGTTTTTATCAATGTACAAACTATCATTTGGAAAGTGCAATTCAATTTCGCCTTGCTTGACCAGCTGCTGTAATGCTTTTACTTCTTCTTGGCTACTATCACGGGTTAGGCGGTCTATCTTGTCAAACACTACGTAGCACAAGCCAGTTTGCTTGTGGATGTGTTCAACGAGTTTACTGAACTTCTGTCTTACGTCCTTATGAGCACTCTCGTCAAACTCGTGATACTCAGAGTGTAGTTGCTTTTGTTCGGCATACCGTTCAAGCCGCAACTTCTGAGCTGGCAACGCTTTACGCTGCTCAACATCTGATACTCGTGCGATTAAAATTAGCTTAGTTTCCATAATTGTTTACTCCTTTATAACTTAACATTACTTACCAGTATTTTCAATGTTTGAGAGAAAGTCAGACATACGTGTTGGCGTGAACATCTGCAACGCCTCGTCAATATGTACAAACGATGTAAAGCGGTATGCGTCTGGCGGCTTTAGTAGCGGTTTGATGCGATACCACGCTTGCTTGCCATAACGAGCCTCAAGCACGTTACGTAGCCCAACAGCACCGACTTGACTGGTAATAACCAGTCCAGCGACTGCTGCAAGTGCAGCCTGTGGTGTTACGTCCTCGTTTGCCTCAAGGTAGTTTTGCAGTAGCTCATACGGTTCTTTTACGTCAAGGGCGAGCATATCAACCGAACCTGTGAGCTTGTTCCAGTGTTTGAGCAGGATGTTTTGACACAGCTTTTTCTTGTAGAGGCTTTCAAATGTCCATTGCTCTAATTCGGGGTAGGCTCTTTTGATAGAGGCTCTACCGACAAAACGTACTTCGTATCTGAATACTTCCATTGGTCTGTATTCAGATAGGCTCTCAAGCAGGTTGAGCTGCACGGTACTGTCATTCTCAAAAGCCCGTTTGCCGCTTTTCTTTGCTTTTAGCAGGTCAGCCATTTTGTCGTAAAAGGCTATATCAAGTGAGTTAGCGTGAATGTGTACGACGTGTCCATCACGAAAGTCCGTTTTCTGTAAGTCGTACGTTTTACTCACATCCAGTTTGCCCATAGTATTGAGAATTGTTTGGCACGAAGTGTAGTCAAGAAACACGATGTTCTTGGACGGATGCCAAGCTGCAATATCAGCGTGAGCAAGCTGTGGCTTGAAGAACCGATGACCAGTTAGCTCATATAACGCACCTTGAAGTGCTGTTAGTAGTGCATCAAAGTCTTTTTCTTCTAGCTCATCAAAGTTGTTGCCGAACAACATTTTTGGTGCTGAAAACTCAACAGCCAGCTGATACTCAACCGTCTTTCGTACTCGCTTGTACATCGTCAGGCGTGGCATATATTTGCCCATCTTGGCGTATGTACGAGAGGGGTTGAGCATAGCCTTACCAAAACCCCGACTGTTTACTAACAGCTCAAGGCTTGGCGAGAACCTGCCATTATCAAAGGCGAGCGGATTATGTACGGGTATGAGTAGCTTTACTGTGTCTATCATAATGTTCATCACTTCTTTCGAATAACTCAACGCACTTTGCGACAACTGCTTGCTCAATTAGCTTGCCAGCCTCTTTGTTTACAGGATGGAAGTAGTTGAGCTGCCGAGAACCTATCCGCTTAGTTGGGTAGGTTATGCGGTAGCCAGTGCCGTTTAGTAGCTGGTGTACGCCAAGCGAGCCGACATACAACTGACCGTCTATTACGCAGCTTGCAAAAGCTACAAGCCCGTCAGTCGGTTTGACTGGCGTGATGTTCACTTCACTAACGACCATATCTTTTATGCTCCTCGGCAGCCTTTTCGTGTTTGTTTGCCCAGAGCCAAAACGTCAGAAGCCAATCAATCAGCTTACGCAATGACACTTGCAGTATCTTGTAAATCGTTACCATCTTCATCATTCCTCTCATTACGTTGTTTTAGTGCAAAGTCCATCTGAATGAGCACGTCAAAGAAACCAGCGAGGTTGCGTATAGCAGCCTCATCGTTCAACTCAGCAGCCACGCCATCGTTTGCGGCTTGGTCTTGTGGTTCTGCTGGTAGTGGTTTCTTGCCCGTGGACATTGATGTTCCTTTCTACAAACAGTTCGCAGGTAAGAAAAAGACCCGCTGATGTTTGCGGGTCAACTATGTACACGAGGGGTGTACTGGAAATGTTTTTCAGTACGTTTTACAGATACGACTTGTCTATAAATATCCTTTCGCCTTGAGGGAAAACCAGTCTTTTGGCTGTTGTTTTCTCTGCTACCTTTTTATTTATTTCATCAACCGTGTTCCTTATTTTACGAATGTGGTTTTTGCTGTTCTTATCGTACTTTACACCTAAGAATGTACTGAAAGTTATACCTTTGTTTAGGGTATTGACGTTCTTGAACAGGCAGGTCATTAGGTGGCACTGTTCGTACTTTTTGCCGTTCTTGCGTTTCACTTTGCCACGACTAGCAATAGAAACCTCAACCGTCGGCGACACAGCTAGTTTGCCCGTTCTGTCGTGATAATGGCTAGGTTGTAACGAGTGCATAATTACCTTTTTGGCTACCACTGTCGGTGCGGCTGGCTCTTTGGTAGGTTCTGCATCGTTATCAAAGTGGGCAGGTGCATCATCGGGATAATCTGGCTGTGGTTTTGGTTCTTTGTTGATAACGAGCTTACCTTTACGAAAGTCTTTAGCAAAAGCATCAGTCCGCTTGTGCCAGTCATCAGCAGCCTCACGAGTGGCTTTTTTATGAGCAGCTATCAACTCATCTATTTCGGCAAAAGCAGCGGCTAGCTTATCATCAAGTTCAAACTCAACGTGGCTGTTGAGCATCCAATACTTTTGCAGCTTGGCATAGTATTTCAATACCTCGGTACGACTATATTGCCAACCCTCGCCTATATCTTCGGCGTTACCAAGCAGTGTTTCGTACAGCTCAGGTGCGTCTTTTTTCCAGTCTTTCGTCGCTGGCTTGCTTAGTACGTCCTCAATCAAAGCAGTTAGCCTAACATATGCAAAATCTAGCTTGTCATCTTCAATGAGCACGCCAGACGAAACTACCGCATCAAGTATGGCTACAATCCTGTTATAGAACAGCCTGAGCAGATAAACATCTTTCTGATGTTCTAATTCGGCATCGCCAAGCAGCTCATCGGCTAGTGCGGCAAATGACGGCAGAACCTGTACTTGGTACTGTTGCTGTTCAAGCAACCTATCAAACATATCGTTTGCCTCTGCCTCGTCCATTGAAACCTCTAGAATATCTACTTGGTCTCTTGGGTGTATGTCGGCTCGGCTATCGTACTCATTTTTAGCGGTGTATTTGATAGCCTTTTTGTCATTAGCCAGTATATCTAATACCTGCTGTTGCTCGTGTAGGTGCAAGCCCCGTTCTTCTAAATTGCCTGAGTAAAGCAACACAGTGTTGCCAGAAACCAGACCCTGATACTTGTTGTTTATATCCTCAACAACGGCTTGTATCTTTTCCTTGCCAGTCATCACACCATTTTTACGAGCGTGGTTTACTGATATTGGTTCAGGCATTGGCGGTTTATCGGTTTCGGGCTTTTCGCCAATCCAATCAAGATATTTAGGGTCTTTGCGAAGCTCCTGCACGTAACTGTCAAAATCAGGCAGTACCTCAACCATATATTTGTTGTAGGTTTGGTCGGTAGGCATAGCAATAAGCCGAGCGGCGTTATGCTCTTTTTCTATCTTCTCAACCATCTGGATAAAGTCCATCGGCGTATAGTGATTGTTCAGGTCGTTTGCAGGGTGCAAACCAATCGGCTTACCATCCTCAGTAACTTCACGTTCGTCAAGCAGTCTGTTGATAAAAAACCATATTTTTTCTTTGCCGTGTAAACTCATAATCTCATCACTTCTTTAATATCTGCCACTGGTAAGTGGTGTATAGTTATAGTATGACACAATCAGAGAAAAAAGAGCCGAAGCTACTCACACTCAAGCAAGCGTGTGAGCTGCTGAATTGCCATCCAAACACATTGCGAGCGTGGGATACAAAAGGCTATTTGGTTGCTGTCCGTTTTGGCACACGTCGTGACAGGCGGTACAGAAGAGAAGATGTAATGAAATTATTGGAGAAACAAAATGCACATACCGACAAAAAAACTAAGTAACGGTTTTGAGCTACCCGTTTATGGACTTGGGCTGTGGCAAATGGGTGGTCGCTGGGACGCAGACACAAGCAAAGACGAGGATGAAGTAAAGGCTATACGTGCTGCACTAGATGCAGGGGTTACGCACATTGATACTGCGGAAAGCTACGGTGACGGACACGCCGAAGAAATACTCAATAAGGCTTTGCAGGGATACGACCGTAGCAAGCTCATAATTGCTACGAAAGTCTCGGCTCAAAATCAGACATATGAGGGTGTGCATCGCTCGTTCCAAGCAAGCCTAAAGCGTCTTGGCACGGAGTATGTTGACCTGTATATGCTCCATCGTTTTCCTGAGACTGGTATGCCCATTGAGGATACGATGAGAGCGATGGACGAGCTTGTTGAGCAAGGTTTAGTCAAACACATAGGTGTTTGCAATATGACACCTGCACGTTTTGATGAAGTTCAAAGGCACACCAAGAATAAATTGGTTTGCAACCAAGTTCACTACAACGTCCAGTATAGGGAGATTGAAGATAAAGGTGTGCTAAAACACTGTCAAGAAAATGACGTAATGCTCGTTGCGTGGCGACCATTACAAAAAGGTATATTACCCAAATCAGAGCTACTTGATGAGCTTGCGAGCAAGTACAGCAAAACACCTACTCAAATAGCAATCAACTGGCTCATATCGCAACCTAACGTAGTCACGCTTTCCAAAACTAGCAATGTAGAGCACCTCAAAGAAAACCTTGGGGCTTTTGGCTGGACTATGGAAACAGCGGATATTGAGCGTATTCGTGCTGAGTTTCCTGAGCAAAAAACTGTCTCTGATGCAGTGCCACTAGATTATGAAGCGGATATAGAACCATAGGAGTTATGAAAATGGACGTAGAAAAAATCGTACGTGAGTTTATTGATAAGACGGTACATATGTCACTTGCCACGACTAGCGATAATGCCCCTTGGGTATGTGAGGTGCATTTTGCCTATGATGACAATCTGAACCTATATTTCCGTTCACTCAAATCAAGGCGACACAGCCAAGAAATAGCCAAGAACCCAAGTGTGGCAGGTAATATCATTGATAAATATGCTTTAGGCGATGCAGTGGTTGGCGTTTACTTTGAGGGTACTGCGGAGCTGCTTGAGGCTGGCGATGAGCAAAATCTAGCCGCAGAGTGCATCAAAACTCGGCTCAAGGTTACTGACGATATTGTTGAAGAAGCATCACACGAAGATGGTCATCAGTTTTATAAAATCAGTGTTGCGAACTGGTACGTTTTTGGTCGTTTCGGTGGTCAGTCTGGTCAGAAACATAAGCTAGAGTGGAATGGTGGCAGCAGATGAACTATAAACCGCACCATACGGCAATTTCTGTTCGTAACCTAGATAAATCACTTGAGTTTTACGAAACACTTGGCTATGAACAAGTACACAGGTATGACGAAGATGATGGCTCAATGAGCATAGTGCATTTGAAGCTAGGCAGCTCATTTCTAGAGATTTTTGTTTACAGAAAGAACGAAAACAAACCGCCTGTTGATTACGAGTACGCAAACAATCTAGAGGACATAGGCGTGAAGCACATCGCTTTATGGACAGATGATATTGAGGCTGCACTGTCTGACTTGCAAAGCAAAGGGTTAGCCAGTGATGACACAAAAATTACAGTCGGCAGAACCAAAGTCAGCTATTTTTTCATCCAAGACCCTGATGGTGTGTGGGTAGAGATTGTAAAGGATGACAGGTACAAATAATGAAAGCATTTATATTTGACCCTCTTTGGGATGAGCTAATAACAGACGAGTTACTAGGTAAACTCAAATCAAGTGGTATTGAGCCAATAGTTACAAAAGAAATTGCCCCTCTAAGCGACTGTATAGCTTTATTTGAGGGCGACGAAGAACGCATCCTTTGCCTAAATCCTGACTACGTTGGCTGGAAATTATCATCAGATGACTATAAAAACATTCCAAATCTAAAAGCCATTTTAGGTGCGGCAACATCCTTTTCTTGGGTTGATACGACGTACGCTGACGATAAGCAAATACCCGTATGTAACATTAGGAACTTTTCAACTGAGGCAGTTGCTGAATGGGCGATAACGATGCTTGTGAATGTGGCACGGCAAACGCCACGCCTTATCAAAGACGGCTTTCCATTAGATTTTGACAAAGACTTTATGAAGTACCGAGGCATTGAATTACACACTAAAACTGTCGGTATAGTTGGACTTGGTAATATCGGTAGTGCCATAGCAAAACGCTGTGCTGGGCTAGGTATGAACGTGACCTATTGGTCAAAATCTCCAAAAGAGAGCGACTACCAGCAAACAGAGTTGGCTGAACTTTTTGCAAACTCAGATGTTATTTTCCCAACAATGGCACTCAACGATGAAACCAAAAACCTAATAACGCCTGAGTTGCTCGGCTCAATGAAACCATCCGCTATGTTTATCAGCGTGGTTCACGAGCTTTTTGATGAGCAGCTTATCTTGAATATGGTAAAAGACGGTAAGCTCTTTGGGTTTGGCTATGAGGCAAGCCCAGCCACTTTTAGTACGCACGTGGGCAACGTGTGGGCTGCACCTGCCTACGCTTGGGTAACAGACGGCTCTATGGCTAACTCTATGACCAAGTGGATTGAGAATATGGTTGATGCGACTAACGGAAAGTTCCCAAATAAGGTAAACAAATGAAAACGATTTTAGTAGATGCAATAAACGGGTTTGTACTGGAAGATGGCAGCATTCTTGAGCCGATGCACAAGCTGTTAGAAAGCTATCCAAACAATAAGCTGGTTCTAACAGGGGCAAACGATGAACAGTTCAAACGCTTCAAGCTAGACCAAGTGCCTTATGAGGTGTTTACTCTAAAACATAACCCCGAAAAGACAGACCCAGAATACTTCAAGATACTTCTTGAAAAATACGGGCTTACTGCTGATGATGTAATCTACTTTGAACACAATGCCGAAGCAGCTAAAACTGCTCAGTCTGTCGGCATTACCACGTATTTCTATGACCATACCAAAGAAGATATGGACGGACTAAAACAATTCTTGGACAAAAATCTGTAATGAAACCAACTACTACTGATATAGAATGCACAGGCTACTCTGTAAAAGCTGATATTTATGAGGGGGATAAAGATGGTGCTGTCCTGCTATCCCTGATAGGCAGAACATCAAAACGCACGAAACAGCGTTACTATGATTTTTTGCCCCGTTTAGCTCAAGAACTTGGTATCACATCGGTTATCTTTGACTACACTGGACACGGTGACAGCCCGTTTGATATTAAAGAATTAAGTCCAGCCCAGCACTTTTTAGAAGTTATTACTGTGTTTGATTGGATGAAGCAACAGTATCCTGACCGTAAGTTCTTTGTAATTGGCTCAAGCTACGGCGGTTTTCTAGCAACTCAACTTACCAAATACCGAAAATTTGACGGGCTTATCCTGCGAGCACCAGCTATTTATAAGCCGTCAGAGTTTTATACCATGATGAAGAACGAGAATAGGGATGCCACGCAGGCATTTAGACGAAACTCTGACGCTCTAGCAAAGCATCCATTATTAGCTCGTGCGTCACAGTTTGAGGGTAACGTTTTGCTTGTTGTACACGAAAACGATGAGCAAATACCGAAAGAAACAACTGATGCGTACGCAAATGCCTTTAAGCCAGAAACTATACTCGTTGAGGGAGTTACACACTCTCTAGATAACGTGACCGAACAACAGGTAGCTGACTATAATCAGAAAATCTTTGACTGGCTGGGTAGATATACGACACACGATGGCAAATGACACAGAAATACTGGCTAGAGATAGCCTGACCCAAAAAGTCACGCATAAGAACTTTAAGTACATTGTAAATAACAGTTTGCTTAGTTTTCGGGTCAGCGATGAGTTTGAAGAGGTAATTGATGATATACACACCAAGGTAAACACTGGACACTATCATCCTATGCGACCGATAGGTGTTTATTCAATTCCAAAACATAATTTAGTGCCGAGGTTCATCCCTGTTTTAACAGCAACCGACAATCTGCTATATCACTATCTTGTCAAAGAAATTGAAGAGAGTTTACTGGCTACCAAACCTAAGTCGGTCAAAACATTCGGTGCATATAGAGTTTTAACCACTGCAAAGAAAAAGGATAACGACCGTAGAAAATATGACTTTATTGATATAGATGACATTTCGGTAGGTAAATACACGGTTTCATATAGCTGGTTTCCAAGCTGGGGCGAGTTTAATGAAACAGTTAAAAACTACTTTGACCGAAATAAGAAAAAAACGGTGTTTGTTAAGACGGATATAGCTAACTTTTACGACAACATTGATTTACGGTTGTTAGAAAATAAGGTTCGGTCTTGCCTAGATGACAGCAAGCTATCGGTTGTAAACATTCTATTCAAGCTACTCCAAGGAGTTAACTCATTTTCTTACAAGTACAACTACCAAGGTAAGGGTTTGCCCCAAGACGAAACATCAGACTGTTCAAGGTTGTTAGCAAACTACTTTCTTTACGAGTTTGATAAAGAATTTGATGCAATTTGTAAAAAGCTGGATTGTACCTACGTCCGATATTGCGACGATATGTTGATTATGTGTAACGACAAGGCTAGTGCCGAAAAGGTGGTTCACGCAGCCGCAGAAGTGTTAAATAAGTCTGCCTTATCACTTAACTCATCTAAAACAAAAATCTTTGACAGTAGGTTAAAATTTGAAAAATACTGGATGTTTGATGAGCATAATAAAATGTCAGCCAATGTGAAAAATATGAAGAAGCAAAAAGTGTATGACGAAACTCAAAAGCTCGTTTTATCGGCTAGCAAAAAAGAACGTGGTTTCCCATTGGTTAAACGATGGGCAAGACTGTACGACAATACAATGAAAAACGACCCACGCCTAAAAAAATTAACCGATAGTACAGTTCCGCACCTAAGTGTTGATGTTGCCTCTAAATACGTTAAAGCTCAAACGACTGCTGACAGAACACGTTTACTGAATAAGCTGTACAACAAGTCACGAAAGTCTAACTACTCTGGTGACTTGCTTTGGTTTAGAAAAGTCTGTGAAATGCTGAGTGAACAAGCGTTTATAAGCAAAATTGATAAGTACATCTCAAAGCATCCAGCTTTACGCTAAGCTGTCTCAAAAACGCTTGGCAAAGTTAGCCCCACAAATTAGGCACTTATAAGGCGGAGTACCTATAACTGATATAAAGGGTGACTACCCCCTGTCCTCAGGTATAAAAAAATAGGCATTGCTGCCTAAGGGTTCGAAAGTTGGGAGTTATCTATATCAATGTACCCGATAGTTGGAATTGTTCGGCTAGATGTTTTAACTTATAATCCTCTTGTGCATCAATAGCAGCCGTTTGAAATACGTCTGCGAGCTGGCACCAAGTCATTATTACAGATAAGAAGACGCCCGGATTTCGGCGTCTTTTTGTTTTGTGTAGCGTTCCCAATCTGTTGCATCGGTTAGAGTCCTTTCTGCTCGATGTGTATAATGAGCAAATGCGAAACGATATAATCAAAACCCGAGGTTACGATCAAAATATAGCAGGCGATGAATTGTCGCTTAAGATCGCCAGTTATCCTTCTACGGCACGCTATCTAGCGGAGAGATTGAAAGAAAAAGGCGGTACGGTCTGCGAGTTGTGCTGTGGCGTCGGCGTAAGCCTGCTAGAGTTGTCTAAATCATTCGACAAGGTTGTTGGTGTCGATAATGATCCTGACATCATTGCTGACTGCAAGCAGAATTTGGTCCGTGCTGGCATCGCAAACTATGAATTGGTTTGTGGGGATGTGAGCGATAGAGGCTTACTTACTAAGATTAAGGCCGACGTGGTTTTGTACGATATTCCTTATTGGAGTAGCCATGAAGGGCAGGTTGATCCTGAGCATCAGAATCCCGATTTGAAACAACTTATCAGTGATATTCGCGAGACCATCACTACCAATATAGTCATTTACGCACCGACTCACATGGCATACGAAAGCGTTAAAAACGAGCTTGGTGAATGTGAATACATTGAGGTGTACACGAACGGTAAACACGATAGGAACTTTATTTTTCTAGGTAGCTTGATTGAAAAGGAGGGGAAGTTTCGTATAGAAGTCTAAGTTTATGGCGGTGATTTTGGATCAAAAATTCACCGTCTTTCCATCGTGTGTGACGCCGAACTTAACAAGCTTCTCATACATAAGCCTCAAACTCGGATACAACTGGTTCCACCTATAATCCACCAGGCGCACCACGATATTATTACAGATGAGAAGGCGTTCTGAATCGGACGTCTTTTTATATTGCCTGTGGTTTTGTATCCGTTGCATTGGTTAGACTCCTTTCTGCCTGGGACATTATTGACAATATAACTAATATATGTTAAGATATAATAACAATCGCAAGATTGAACCTTGACATGGATTCTTTGGTTGGATCATTGTTACCCCGGTAGGGGTAATTGTGATCTGGCCAAAGATATCAGGGTCTAAGGCCAAGCGCTCGAGATAAGGAGACTTCAATGAGCGCTCGCACCAAGAACCAGCAATTGGCACTCGACGTTGCGTTGTCGGTCTTTCGTCGGATCTCGCTGACCCACATGGATGTCCGCTGGCTGCACCCCAAGACTCGAACCGCGATCACGATTGCGACAGCAAGAACCCAAGACGGGAAGCCGCAAGACGAAACCGTCCTGGCTCGCATTGCTGTCGCCTACCCGGATCTCCCGATCGAGCTCGTGGGCGGCAAGTTCCACGGTCGCACCTGGGCCAAGCGCCTGGCCACCGAGGTCATCATCCAGATCATCCGCGACATCTGCGGCGTCAACCCCGTTTACGGGGAGCGCAGCAGCGAGTGGATGTTCCTGGGCCGCACCATCTGCGCCGACCGTCACGCTCCGGGCATCATCCTGCCGGGCCTGATCGTCAACGAGGTGGAGCTGGCAGACCTCTTCGCCACGGAAGATGGGCACGTACTGTCGGTCTGCTATGCTCACACGGCAAGCTCGACGGTCGGTGAGGTCCACACGCGCGACGGCCTGGGTTCCGGGAATTCCAATCTCCGGGAAGCCGCCCGTCGCTACAACGTGCTGACCTCGCGCCTAGCCACCTGATCCCATGTCCATCCGGTGCCCTTCGCTTCAAGCGTCGGGCACCGGGTCTACCCCGAGATTTCAAATCGCTTTGAAGCATCAGGATAGGCTATACGCTCTTTAGCTTTTTAGCATCAAATCAGGATATAGCTGGTCTACCTGCTATATCCTAGGCGCACCACGATATTATTATAGAAAGATGTTGACGATTCGGCATCTCTTTGTCTCGTATTCGCATCTGTTTGCATTAGCTAGAATTCTTCTTGGCTTAAGCTTGCGTTACTTATAAAGTAGTTGTATAATATACGAACCTGGCTTAGCTAGTGCTCTTTGTTAATGTTACTTACTCCTGGGAATCGATTTGGTCGCCACGAATGGTGGCTAGCTCGGTTCCCAGAAGGGGCTATCACCTCACTCATGCCAGATAGGAATCTGGCAGGATCGGAGGACCCATGTCCGCAATTCCCACCTCTTCGATCGCTGACTCCGACATTGACCGAGTTGCCGGTGAGCTCGTGAACTGTAGTGCTCCGGGCTGGGTCGACTTCAGCCAGTCTTGGAGAAGGCTGAGCGACGATCAGTTCATGGCAGCCATGCGCCTGGTGTTGGCAGAAGAGCCGCACAAAGTCGCAGCCGCCTGGGCTCAGGTGCAGAAGCGGCTCACCGACTGTGAGGAGCTGCGAACGCAGCTTCTGAGCGAAACAATCGCACATGTCAAGTCGATCGATCGGTTGGCGTTCATTGATCTGGAACAGGCGCCGCTGGACATTCGGCTGGCAATCCTAACCGGTCTCGACCCGCTTCCGGCCCACCAGATGCGAGACGAGAAGTGGTGGGATCAGCACGTGCCCGCTCTGGAGTTGCTCGTAGACGCACTCTACCAACTCGACGCGACTGCGCGCTCTCAGCTTCTGAACAACGTCTACCCCAAGTTCAACCTTGTCCATCCAGTAGTCATGTACCGCGCCGTTCGTCAGTGCATCCGCAAGCAGGAGGCCAAGGGGCATGACTTCGACGGCCATACAAAGTTGTGGTTGATGCTGACAGCGGAGACGTGGCTGGCAGAGGCGGGATACAAGCGTGGTCGTATCCAGATGGGTATGCACAAAAGCATGAGCCAACCGTACATCATGGAGGACGGCGAGCGTCGCAAGTTCGTACTCGACCGGCGATCTCACCGCTTCTACCCTGGTGAGGATGACGAAGTTCTGTTCAAGCCCGACCAGGGTAGGGTGCTTGTCGACAAGCCCAACTTCCAGGTTGTGGCGGTGTTCTTCATTCCCGCCGTGTAACGCAAGCAAGGAGCTCCCATGGTGCGCATCTAGCGCTCCATGGGTTCGCCCCCGAAATCAGTAGACCTTAAGTTAGTGACTTCAGGAGCGAATATTCAGTAGAGAGGCTTTACTATAAGCCTGGTTTCTTATTTGCTAGTTCGTCTTCAATAAGTGTGATTGATTTCTTAAAATCTCTGTAATCATTTAAAAAGTCTGCATATACCGGAAGCGATTCAAAAAGCTCGATGATACGTTTTGGTTCCAGCCATTCTGGCGTTCCCATGAAATAGGCGTGAATGCTCGAGTGAGGATATGCCACCCAATCACGAGGGTTCAGATGAATATAGCGACTAACGTGCATTAGGTACGAATCTGACGAAATGCGAGACGCCTTGTAACGACTCTCGAATAGTGCACCCGAAGAATTATATTTTGTATTAAAATACCGGCTATAGCTCGTCATGATCCCTCGCATAAGCCGGCTCATAGAACCCTCGGTCTCTTGGTAGAGCAAAAGGTGAAAATGATTAGTCATCAGACAATAGCAGAGCAACGATACTTCCACGCGCAAATGCGGGTATGGTTTTTTGTACTGGTCAGTGCTGGCTTGGTTAGACAAATACCGTGCAAATAAACTAGTGAATGTCTCAAAGTCTTCTTCGTCACGAAAGATTTTCTGCCGCCCACGGCCACGAGCATATACATGGTAGTAGCTATGGGGTATATCGATTTTTATGACGTTGCGACTGGGCATACTATACTTATATCATAACTTACCTAATTGGAAGGTCCGTCCTTATTAACCCCTAATTGGAAGGTCCGTCCTTATTAACCCGTCCTTATTAACCCCTAATTGGAAGGTCCGTCTTATTAACCCTTATTAACCCTCACTTAATAAGATCTCCCCATGTGTTTAATATTTAATTTTGTTATTATTGCAATATGAAGTTAAGTGTAGGCCAACAAAAAGCACTGCAAGTTAGACTAGACAAGCTTGATATACATTGTGCTGCTTGTGGTAAAAGAAATTTCACCTTAGTTGACAAAGTATATGAGCTTCGTGAATTTAATGAAGGTAATTTGGTAATTGGCTCAGATTCATCAGTAATACCCCTGGTCTTACTCGTATGTATTGACTGCGGTGCAATAGTCACAATTAGTGCAATAAAACTAGGTATCTTCGATTTAGAAGAAAAAAAGGTTAATAGTGATGGCCAAAGCCCACCAAAGTAATGAAAATCCATCAATACAGATAACTAGATCGGAGGATATCGATCTTCCAGTTTACGAGCCGGGTGGTTATAAGGGAATAAGGGTTAGAGAATGGGCTAATCTACGAAAAGCAGTTACCCGACTTTCTGGCAGTAACAGCAAGTGGGAAACTACTTTCAATATTTCGGCAACAACTTTCTTATCATTTTTGATACCTGCTCTAACAACACCGGGAGAGTTAAGCGGTTGGAGAATAGTGTTTGCGGGCATTACTATCTTATCCTTGGGGATTGCTATTCCCTCTTTTATAGCTTGGCGAGCGGATAAAAGTAGAGTTCAAACAGACAGTAAGGACGTACTTGAACTTATGGATGAGATTGATAGTTTCTACCCCCAGGCTGAAGACAGTCTATCTTCAGCCACTGGGTCTTCGTCTGGGGGTTTAAAAGAGTCAAATTCACAGCTATCTATGCAAAATAACACTAATCCTGAAGAAGATGATGAAATTTTAAAAGATGCAATTCGTATTGCTTACGAGTCTGGTAAAGTTTCTACATCAATGCTTCAGCGGAGATTGCGTATTGGTTACGGTAGAGCTGCTAGAATTATGGACGAAATGGAGCGAAGGGGTATAGTTGGCGAATCAGACGGATCGCGGCCACGCACAGTAATAGACCCTCCCGAAGCTTAATTTTCACCTGATGTAGCTCCTGGGCTGCCACTACTAGAAACATAAAACTGATACGGAACTTCTAATATTGTCCTCCAACAATTATCTCACTCCTGATTTGGTGGGAATGAAATTAGAAGGGAGATTAGAAGGAGATTAGAAGGTCCGTCCTTATTAACCCCCTAGGAGTATTTAGTGGCTCAATCACCCGAATAGACTACTCTTGCATCGATATAGACCAGACCCAGCTTTACAAGCTTTTGCATGTATTAGATACAAATCTGATACGAGATAGTTCCACCCGTAATCCATTTCAGGCAGATTTGAGCACCTTTTACAGTGTTTTTGTTACTATAAGCTTTTGTGGTCAGCCTCATTCTTACTCACGAACCAATAATAGATTTAACTACCTTAGTGCTAAACTTATTAATGAATACATTAATTTTTGAAAGGATTCAGATGTCTAAATATGTCGATGGTTTTGTATTAGTCGTACCGAAAGGAAAAGCAGAAGAATATAGAAAAATGGCAGAAGAAGGGCGAGATTCCTGGATGAAGCATGGTGCGCTTCAATACTTTGAATGCAAAGGTGACGATCTTAAGCAACAAGAAATGGGAGCAGATAAATCACGTTCTTTTAGCGAAATGACTGGCGCACAAGATGGAGACGACGTATGGTTTTCTTTTATTGTGTTTGAATCTAAAGAACACCGCGATGAGGTAAATAAAAAGGTGATGGAAGAGATGGACGAAACCTATAAAGAACAGAGCGACTTTGCAATGCCCTTCGAGATGAGCCAAATGGCATATGGTGGATTTGAGGTTCTCGTTGAATATCAAAAGGCTTAGTTTGCCGAACCCTCTGCGTAGGCCTGCCCCTAGTAAATAACCTTTTCTATACTTTGTCGTTTCCCACTTGGCTTTGGGAGTATAAAACTTCCGCCTTCAACTACCCATACAAAAAGTTTAAACGGATGGTGACGAAGATGAACAAGGCCAGCCTTTTCTGCCTGCTTATTTACGAGAATATATGAAAGCTTGCGATTTAGAGGGGCGTCCTATTCAAGCCACGAACTAACTCCAACTATGATTTAAGGGGGATTATTACAGATAAGAAGGTGTCCGCCTGGGACGCCTTCTATGTTGGCTAAGATTCCATATATCTGTTGTATCGGTTAAAGTCCTTTGAGCCTGAAGGATTTCGATGACTTCTGCATAATCTACAATTACACCATATGTTTTCTCAACCAATTGCAATGTCCGCTCTTGTGTCCCAGTATCTTTCGAGGTCGTAGCAACAAGATCTCGAGGTACCACAATTTTATAACCAATATCAAAACCATTCCGAATAGCAGTCTCTACACAAATCTGAGTCAAAACACCTGTGATGATTAAAGTTTTAACGCCCCTCTCCGAAAGTTCGTTATTTAAACTAGGATTAGAAAATACGTTGTAATTATATTTAGGAAAGATTCGATCACTGGGTGGGTTAAGTTTATAGAACTTATAGCCATCACCATCTATATCACAGGCGATCATTTTGCCATCAAGATCGTATTGTTCGTTCTGCAAGTCGGTGAGCTTTGTGCGATCGTAGATTTGCTGACTATAGAATGCCGGAATACCAACTTCTTCACATAATGCCGCAAGCTGTTTGATCTTATCTATCATCATATCCATTCCGGAAACATCTTTGCCCATCGACGCCATAAGCCCGGCGGGGCTACAGAAGTCATTCTGGATATCTATTGCTAAAAGTGCTGTAGATTTTGGGTCGAGTTTCGTTTGTAAATTCATTCTTGTCATAATCTCTCTATTCTAACAATTTTTCTGTTGTTATATCTGAGTTCAAATCTATTTAACTTTTCGTACATGAGCATAAGGCTAGGAGAGTCTCATTTAATTGAAGTTTTGGTATAATTATAATGTGGAATTTTTCTGAACGAAGAGCTGTGCTGTTAGGGCAGAAAGGCTCCGAGAAAGGTGTTGCAAAAACTTGTAAGTCGAATTTGGCACGACTTCAAGTAGTCTTGCGCAACCGCATTAGATAGAAGGGAATCTTGTGTCAATCTCACCAGATGGAGATGAAAATACAGAGCAAGAGATCATCGGCGATACAAGTGATGACGACAGGCCGTACGAGGGAAATCCCCTCGACATACTCGATGACCTGTGACCCAGAGAATCTGATCCGAAGCAACATACACCGAGGTTGGAGCTGCTGGATTACAGCTGGCGTGCTAAATCATTCCAAATGCGCAGTCAGCATTTCTAGCTTCGCCCTTTTATAATCAAACAATCTCCTATAACCGTAAGGTCTATTTTATTTGTTATGATTATAATATGAAAACACAACCAACCGGCATAAATGTAGAGTCGTTTCTTGAGAGTGTAAGCGATAAAAGGCGTGAAGAAGCTCGCACGTTAATTGTTCTAATGCAAGAAATATCCGGTGAAAAACCGTACATGTGGGGGCCTAGTATAATTGCTTTTGGCTCACAGCACTATAAGTATGATACAGGGCGCGAGGGCGATATGCCCCGGCTTGCTTTTAGCCCGCGAAAAGCAAGTATAACAGTATATTTTAGTGAGGGATTTGATAGGTACTCTCATGAGCTGGCCATACTTGGCAAACACAAACAGAGCGTATCTTGTTTGTATGTAAATAAGCTTTCTGATATTAAGCTTAATATTTTACGCAAAATACTCGAGCAATCATTTGCCCTCGAAGATAATTCGTCTATCAAACCGGCAACCGTCGATCAGTACATTGCCAGCATCCCTCTTGTTGCACGCCCGAAGTTTGATGAACTGCGCCAACTGGTAAAAGATACTGTGCCGCATGCAAAAGAAGTTTTGAGTTATGGAATAGTCGGTTACAAAATCGATGACAAACGGGCCCGAGTATTCATTTCAGGCTGGAAGGATCATTTAGCGGTGTATCCTGTTCCTGCCAGCAATGAGCTGCAAGAAATGTTAGCCCCTTATAAAAGGGGTAAGGGTACCTTATGGTTTAGATTAGATGAGCCATTGCCAAGATCACTTATAAAAACGGTCGTTGAAGTTCTTGTATCTTAACTAATCAGTTGCCATATACACGAAACTCGTTACGATCTCTATGAAAATGTGGTGAATTATGCGCCAAGCTTCGGCTGGCACTAACACTTCCCCTGCCGGTAAACAGCACCGTCACTTTTTAACAGTGCTGTTTTACGATTAGGTTATAATATAGTTATCAAAAAAACTATAGGAAGGACAAAAATGGCTAATTTAGAACCACCAGATCCAAAACAGAAACCCGGAAAAGGATACGGTAAGCGCCCAGTATGGCAATGGGTGGCAATTTACTTGGTTGTAGCAGCTATAGTTTACGGCCTTATATATTACTTCTTCATTCGCGGCGGAAGTAGCGGAACCGGTTATTAAATCTTTATAGCTAATTTGTAGCTTAATGTCTCCTTGAAACAATAGTGATTAAATCGTATATTTTAGAAGGTTTATCCGCACTCAGAGAGTGAAGGTATGGACACCCAAGGATCAGACTTTCCAGAGGTCGAAAGAATCGACCCTGTCCGTATACCTGGGACAATGAATGTCGGGTATGTTGTGGTGGCAAAAGGTAATCAGCCGCCCTTCGAAGCAAGCCACGTACGAACAATAGAGCAAACACTGCAAAGCAGGCTTGCAAGGACCACGACGGTTCGAATTAAAAGAGGTGAGGCGGGCGGCCACGCAAGCCTTGCGATTCAAGTTGAACCGGCCGACTCGATGACTGGCACTGGGAGCTATCCTGTTCTCGGCATACTTCAAGGGCTTTTCAAACCATCGGTACCCTATGCAGCTATCGCTATAGTGCAATCCCGATGGCAAGTGCATGGCACCTTTTTCATCGATATAAAGGTGCTTGGCAACCCTGGCAACAGCGTCCTTGACGAGCTCAGTGCTCGCATACTCGAGATTCCACAGACAGTCTCGATTCGGCCCGACGAAGAGGAAGACAGAAATCTCGTCATTACCGTCTTGGGTTCCTGGAGCGAGATAACCCTGGGTTACCAAAAAGCGCTTATTGCGCAGGCTGGTATCTCCTCTCACATGCTCCATAGCCCGATCCCTAGGTACGGGGTGTAGAGCAAAGTAGGTTTTAGGATAGACCAGGGGTGTACGCTATCTATTTGTGTGCACCCCTTGTCATTTATAAGCTTAATGTTAAGCATCTAATCGGCAATAATTATAAAATCACTATGCTAAAGAAACACGACAGGCGCAAGTAGAGGCCAGGTAGCCGGAGCAACTTGATACCATCGCTCCGGCTACCTTCGAAAACTTATTCCCCACTGCCGATGTTATCGGGTTAACCGGCAGATAGTACTTCCAACTCAAGGGGCACGATGTTCTGTTCGAGTAGCGGACTATCGGCATTTCCGCCGTCAAGCAAGTACAGCAAGCAGACAGTCCGCTCGATTGTGTCCTCGATTGTTTTGAGGAAGTCACCGACTTCCTCAACCGCCGCGTCAACAGGGTCGGAATCTGATCCTGCGAGCCCGGCTATCGTTTGCCTGGTCAGCCTCATCCGGATCGTCTGAGACAGTTGTTGCTGAGCAGTAAGGAACTTCTGCTCAGCTTCTTGGCGCGCAAGATCGAGGTGAAGAATGTCGACGGCAAGGTCCTTGATGCCTTCTTCGCTCTGCGGAGTGACCTCGAGGTTACCAAGGGTTGGATGGCTGAAGGTTACGCACCTGGCTGCCTCTCCCCACGGCTGAATAACCGTTTGATAAAGGCCATTTCGCCGCACGATACCAGTTTGTTGCACTAGCAGTACCTTTCACGCGCCTATCGTGAGAATATTACCCACCGTTTATGGTGGACTGAGACACTATATCACACAGCTAAAATGCTTTGCCAGATTACTGTTTGAATTTTAAAAATAAAGAACAATATAAGTTTGTTATACTTAGCCCTGTATGAAAAACGGCAATCAATATACACGCTCAATCCAGCTTAGCAGCACGCTCCATTTTAATAGCCTCTCTGATTACAAAATAGCGGGCGAAGGCAACCCGATCGCCCACGGGCAAACCGCTCTTCATGTTGATAACGGTTACGGGCTGCAAGGAAACCCTACACTTCATGTGCTGCAAGATTCTATCTCAAAACTTGAAAAAGGCCAGCACACACTCTTATTCTCAAGCGGTCTGACGGCTCTAATTGGATTAGGTGCGCTTCTTAATAAGGGCGATCATTGGCTCATACCTGATAGCGTTTATGCCCCACTACGCCGTTTTGCCGATAGCCTTCAACAAAAATATGATATTGCATACGATTTATACGACACCAACGATCTCGACACGCTTACCAGAGCTCTTAAGCCAGAGACTAAGCTTATACATATTGAATCGCCGAGTTCAATCACATTCGATATAACCGACATCGATGAAGTAGTGCGTATAGCAAAAGCTCGAAATATTATAACCTCAGCAGATAACACGTGGGCTTCTGGCGTGCTCTATCAACCCCTCGAACATGGTGTTGATATAAGTATTCTGAGTCTCACAAAATATATTGCCGGTTATAGCGATGTTTTTATGGGCTCAGTGACGACTAAAAAAGAAGCACTGCATAAACAACTTGCCCTTTACCATCGGGTGCACGGCCATACTGTATCGCCCGTTTCAGCTATGCTTGTCAGTCGTGGTTTAGAAAGTTTGCGCGTACGATTAGCGGGCGAAGCGGCCAATGCGGCTCAATTAGTGAAATTCTTACAGAGTCACCCTAAAGTATTGCTCGTATATGCCCTTCAACCAGATTTACCAAAAGGTATCGCAGGACCAAACAGCCTGTTTAGTATTGCACTGCAGCGCGCCTACGACGACAGGGAATTAGAAGAAGCATTCTCGCGCTTCACAACGTTTGCTATTGGTGAGTCGTGGGGTGGCACGCGTAGTCTTGTTTTACCATTTCAACAAGGTGATTTTAGGGGCCGCTTTAACCCTCCGCAGCATACAGTTATTCGCTTTCATGCTGGTCTTGAAGATACCGAGCTACAGCTAGCAGACCTTGAGGCGTTTTTAGAAGCCCTTGATTAACCTTTAATCCATCGTACCTGACACGAGGTTGCTCCCAAACTTATACTTCTTATGTAATTACTTGAGATTTAAAGGGGAAGATAACCTGAATCATTGACTTTTAATTCATATATTGTATCATACATATGCCATACCACAAATCTCTTGAAAGGAGTGTGGACATGACGTTCTTTGACCGGACGCGGCCGCTAACGCGCCGACATTGGTAACTCCCGCACCTTTAACTTTGCGAGAGCCTGGTCAAGACGGCCTTCTTCGTGGTGCGGGAACGATTCCCCCACCTTATTCGCCTTAGGGCGGAGCTGAAGGAGATTGTCATGATCAGTTTTGAGAACAACATCCTCACCCCCGGTGCTCAACTCTGGGGATGGATCAAGTTCTTCAACGCCGAGAAGGGCTTCGGCTTCGTCTCGGTGCACCTGGCCGACGACGAGCACGTCGATGTCTTCATTCATGCCGAGAAGGGCCGCCAGGTGACGGGCACGAACGCCGACCACGAGCTGACCGACGAGCCGTGCGACTACAGCTCGTACAGGTTCAGCAGTGGCAACACCGAACTCATTATGCAGGTGGAGCCGAGCAACAGAGGTGGCTGGCGAGCCAGGAGCTGGGGCGTCATGCCCGAGTACACCTGGATCGACCGCTACCTCGACTACCCTCACCTCATGGAGGATTACGTGGGTGGTCGCATCGAACTCCACAACTGGTCTGAATATGGTTCGGGTGGCTACGTCGCCCGCATCGATGGTCTCGAGCTGACGCGCGAACAGCTTACCGTGCGAGCACGGCACTACCCGAGAAGGTGGCAGCCGGGCCACGCTGAGCCGAGTGACGACAAGCTCCAACACGCCTTCGAACATTCGTACTCGCTGGAAGGCGTGAAGCAGAACGAACGGTTCTGGCTTGAACTGTCGTGGCAAACGAAGACGAGCGGTGACATGCTTCGCTTTTTCTCGCCGAGCCATCACTGATCCCGGTCAACTGGAGTCCCGGAACGCACACTCGTGCGTCTCCGGGGCTCCAATCCTTTTTGAGTAATATCAGGTACACCGTCTTAGCGGTGATTTTTATATTCAAATATCATTATTAGTGATATTTTATGGAGGCACTATGCCGACGCGAATGGGAGTGTGGAGTGCATTTTGAAGTCAATGCTATCCAAAAAGCGCTCTTTATTGAGATAGCAAAACAGCAAACGCAACACCATGATTCTCAACTTCATGCGAGCAATGGCTGGCTTGCCGCACGACATACTGCATTGGCTAAACGATTGGGAATGTATCCGTAACCTGGTAAGCCCAGATGTAATCAAAGCTGCCGACGAAGAAACATGTCGCGCCAACTTCTGCACACTCGCCTCACTTGACGAAGGCCTCTAGTGCCAAAGACACCTGCCGATCCATTCACTATCCCGGATCGGCAGGTGTCGAAGAGTTATAGATACTACTTATAAAGGTTTTGTGGTAATACTAGTTTTGAATATACTCTCAGACGCTCCCTACGATCAGAGACAAGGCAGTTCGCGTAGCGTTCAAGTTGAAAGCGCAAGTGTGTCACATTAGTCAGGAACATTAACTGGAGGACAAGTATCATACGGTGAAGCTTCATTGAAAGGATTACGCTCAGCCCGCTTGTCTGCGAGCGGCGAATGAATGCCAGTTGGATCAATGTGGAACTGCCCTAACGCCCCGCCTTCACCTTCCTGCACCCCCGCTAAATCTACAGGATTATTAACACCAGCATAAGTAAACGTTGGCTCTGGAATGTTAAGCGCTTTTCTATGTAAATTGAAGCGATCAGCTTTGAATTGCCAGCCAACTACCGTAGTGTGTTTCGGATAGGAGTCTGTAAGTTGATAAAAGCGATACAACCCATATTCTAAGTTCTGGAAAGAATCGCGCGCGTATTCTTCTAGCGCCACTCTGGCAACGAATTGTTGCGGCGATTGGCTCCAATAGTTAAAAGCGCTCAGCTACCGACTTGTAGCTAGCAGCCTCACTCCAATGGCCAGCCTCTTTCCTTGTTCTGCCGCCTGAAAAAACAAGCAAGCTTAATGGATCCTTTTGAAGCAATTCAACTCCCTTTTGGATGTGTTCAATGTAATATGGTGGCTCGCCATGCTGAAATGATTGCAAAACCCAGTGCTCGTCTTTACCAGGATTATGAGGACAAGATGCAATACCTTCCTTAAAAGCCGCGTGACCAGCAACAATAATAAGGTTTTCGAAGTTTCTCATCTCTCTTCGTACGCCCTCTAATAATTAGTTTGGTCGTAATGAGGAAACTCATCGCGCTTAAGCTGCATCTCTGGCAGGCCGTGCTCTATAAGGTCGCGGCTGAGTGCCTGCACCATTGGTTCCGGGCCAGATACATATACGAGCGATTTAGCAAGGTCAGGCACTGCATCAATTAAGGACCCAGCCGTGAGCGGCGCACCGACTATATAGCGTATTTTTAGGCTGGAATCGTCGGACTGCCACTGTTTCAGTTCGTCTTTAAACGGAACATCTGGCGTACGGCTGCCGTACACGAGAGTAACATCCAAAGGACGCCCTTCATGAGCGCGCTGTTTTAAAATGCTATGAAATGGGGTTACACCGATCCCGCCGGCCACAAAGACAATTGGCAGATCCGAATCCTGCCAGACAAAATCACCCTCAGGGCTCTCGATAAGTTGCAATTCGCCGCCAGGCTCCAATTGAGAAAGCGCCTGCTTGAACGTGCTATTGGTAACCCGTGTCGTAATTTGCATAATACCCTCATATGGCGCAGCTGAATTAGTGAACCATCGCTTCGTCCCTTCTGTATCGGGGTTATTGTGTGGTAATTCTACCCTCACATATTGCCCAGCTATCCAATTGAACGGACCATTCGGCTTAAAGCGAAATGCCCATATATTATCGACAAGGTGCTTCTTTTCAATAAGCGTCAATATCATAGTTCTCCTATCAAACTTATAACTTTAGTATACTACCCGGCAAACCTTTACAATAGACGATAATAGAGTTGCACATACCGTAAAATAAACATACTGTTATAAACGAAAATCTACCTATCAGTCATCAGCTGAGGTTAAAATGCATAAGGGAAACGAGAGAAGTTATGCTACAAGGACAAACCCTATTGATTACTGGCGGAACAGGATCGTTCGGCAACGCTATTTTAAAAGCTTTCCTAAAAACCGGCATCAAGGAAATACGAATCTTTTCGCGCGACGAGAAGAAGCAAGACGATATGCGCAAAGCTTTCAATAGCCCTAAATTAAGATTTTATATTGGTGACGTACGCAACCCAGACAGCCTTCGCGAAACTGTTCGCGGAGCTGACCTCATCTTTCATGCGGCGGCGCTTAAACAGGTGCCATCATGTGAATTCTTCCCCATGGAAGCAGTACGCACTAACGTGATCGGTACCGATAATGTGCTAACGGCTGCTATCGAAGCAGGAGTTAAGAAGGTCGTCTGTCTATCGACAGATAAGGCTGCTTACCCCATAAATGCTATGGGCGTTTCTAAAGCCATGATGGAAAAGGTTGCGGCTGCCAAGTCACGAAGCCTTGAAAGTGGCGACACTTTAATCTGCTGTACGCGCTACGGTAACATCATGGCCTCTCGCGGGTCGGTCATACCGGTTTTTACTAGTCAGATCAAGAATCATCGCCCCGTATCTATTACCGACCCTACCATGACTCGCTTTCTTATGGATGTTGATGAAGCGGTAGAACTGGTTATGTTTGCTTTTAAACACGCTAATCAGGGCGACCTATTTGTCAAAAAAGCTCCCGCAGCTACGCTTCGCACACTTACTCAGGCTCTTGCAGAGCTATACGGCATCGAGGCAACCGTTCAAGTTATCGGAACCCGTCATGGCGAAAAAAGTCACGAGACGCTGCTGACGCGTGAAGAGCGTTCGCGCGCCGAAGACATGGGCAGTTTTTTTCGGATTCCGGCAGATTCTCGAGATCTTAATTATGGAAAGTATTTGCAAGAAGGCAACCCTACCTTGGAAAAATTTAACGCCTATACGTCGGATAATACCGATCAACTGGACGCAGAAGCTACTAAACGAAAGTTACTTACTGTCAACTATATCCAGGAGCAAATGAAAAGCGCTACCACCCCCTTGCTCTTCGATATAACATCAGCTACAGAACGCGATATAATAGGTAGTTCATTGTAGCCAAAGAGCCTTGCGTAGCTGAATGAGAGCCCCTAAGCCCGATCTGAAATAACAGAGATAAGATCAAACAAAAAGTCCCAGACTATAAAATCTGGAACTTTTTGCATCTGTAATAATTTCTGGTGGCTCCTCCCAGACTCGAACTGGGGACACAAGGCTCTTCAGGCCTCTGCTCTACCAACTGAGCTAAAGAGCCACATTTATACTGTTAGTATATTGTAACATTAATACCGTTACAACGATGCATCGGCCCTCTGCTCGAATATTTTCTTGCTCACTCACAATCATAGATTGCTCCGTTCGGCCAAGCAAGTAGTTCTCATACTGCCACTGGCAGTACTCGCCAACTGAGCTAAAGAGCCGCTATAGTGGTTAACTGTGGTATTGTAAGCTATTTCGTCTCTGTTTTCAACAGGTTACTTCGGCGTAAGACTTCATCAATACCAGGTTGAAATGCCTTAAACCATAATAAGTAGCCGGCATCGTTAGGATGAAAAAAATCGCTGGCAGTGATTCGCCACGATGATTTTGTAAATTGAAAGACACTACTGAGATCTGCACGAATAACACTTTTATTTTGCAGTACTTTTTCAAGCTCTGCCTGAAATGGTTGACGAATCTTAACATACGGTAAATCGGCAATAACAGTTTTTTCTAGCGGCAGTGCAGCAATAACACGACTTATATCGTGACCATATTGCTCGGGCGTGCGCTTAAAACTATCGTTGGCCCCAATTTCTAGAAGTATAATATCTGCAGCCGCAAGATTGGTTTTTGGCAGTTGTATATCGGCCACTTCATTAGCAGTTGCACCCGATCGACTATAGTTTTGCGCATAAACTGGCCGACCCGTTTGCTTTTCGATGTAAGCCGTTGCCAGTCCAATAAGGCCTTTGACCCGTGAGGCTGCGCCGACGCCAACAGATATAGAATCGCCCAGTGCTACCAATTTTATGGCATTTTTAGCTGGTTTAAGCGCTAACCCCTCTAACCAATACTTCTCAAACCGCCGCCTGTTAACTAATACCCGGGCAGCACGCATCGCTAGCAATAGTATTAGCAAGCCAAGCAATGCTAATGCGAAGTAAAAAAATCTCATTAAGCGCTTTATTTTACGATATTTTTAAAAGCGTCAATCAGATCAGCTGGCAATACAAAAAGCGTTTTTTGGCTCGGCTCGGCGCTGATCTTTTCAAGTGTTTGCAGTGTACGAATATTAATACCGCCAGGGATCTTGGTGAGCATACCAGCGGCATCGGCCACTGCCTGGGCTGCCGCTTTTTCGCCTTCGGCTGTAATAATCACTGCTCGGCGTTCACGTTCGGCTTCAGCTTGCTTTGCCATGGCGCGTTTCATATCCTGCGGCAACTCAATATTTTGTACCTTTACGGTTTCAACATCGATACCCCATGCATCAGTTTGAGCATCGACAATCTGCTTTATTTGCTGGCTGACTTCTTCACGCTTACTGAGCAAATCATCAAGATCAACATTGCCAGTTACATCACGCAGTGCAGCTTGGGCAAATTGGCTGGTCGCATACCAATAATTAGTAGTTTCAAGTACTGCTTTTGCTGGATCGACTACGCGCAGATAAACCACGGCATCAACCCCAACCGTCACGTTATCACGAGTTATAACCTCTTGCTTTGGTACATCAATTGGTGTTGAACGAACGTCAACTTTAATCATGCGCTGAAAAATTGGCACAATAATGCGTAGCCCCGGGCTCCGAATACCGGTAAAACGACCGAGGGTCAAAATGACACCGCGCTCGTATTGATTAATAATTTTAATGCCGCTTAAAATCAAGATGATCAAGACAATAATGAGAAATACGCCAAATCCGCCTAATGCTTCCATAAAAACTCCTTTTTAGTATTATACAATAGTAAATCGCGAACAGAAATGGCAGCGCTTAGCGATAAACAAGTGCACGGCGCTGATATTGCGGCGGTTCGGTACGCACAGCACCGAACGGATCTTGAATTCTGCGCAGCACACTGCCAAAATACCTACCCGGGTTCGAACTTTGACCGTTCCAGTAATCAGCCACGTATCTGCCGGGCGGCAGTGCAATGCCGGCATCTCTTAAGCGCTGCAAAACATTTGGGGGCAATGTGCCAAATGGCTCAATATATGCCATTTCTGGTAATCTCCAAGCTTCGGCATCTGGAGTTTCAATTTCAATAACTCCTTCGTAATAGTTAAAATCGCCGGTATTAACCACTGGAACCTCGCCAGCAGCTATTTTGCCCATGCAGGCTCGCAATCGCAAGACGCCTCGGTTTATCAATTCGCCATTTTCGCCCCTGCCCATTTCAATAACCGCCGCGCGCTGATTATTACCAACAAGCTTCTTTTTGCCGCGAACAATAACAACATTTTGTATGTCTAAAAGCACGGCAATGCCTAAGAGGTACGGTGCGCTTTTTTCGCCCATTTCTAAAAAGTCTGCCCGGTTATCAAGGGGCACATCATGTATGTCAAGCACGTATTCACGGCCTTCGGCAAGTTCTAAAAGCTGTGCCGGTCGGAATAACTCATACACATTACTTGTCGCGTTGACGGCTGCCCTGCCAAACGCAAGTGCCAAATTATATTCAACTTGACGTACGCCTTCCTCATAAGCCAATCTATTCGCTATTTCCTCATCCCATCCAATGACAGGATCGTTATGTAGACTTTTACGCAAAGCCAGGCCAACCACTTCGGGTTTGCCGTGCATACCAACAAACACTAAATTAGGGTTTCGTTCTCTTTCATGCATATTGCACATCTCTTTAGTATATCAAGTAGGTGTATGTTATGTGTATAATGCTAATACCGAAAGGCTTTACACTATTGTTTATAATAAAAAGTACCAACTAGTAAACGAGGGCAGGCCCATGAACAAGTATGATCCAAAAGCACAGAAAAAAGTTGAAAAAGCAATGCACGAGATGAAAGAAGGCAAGCTCAAAAGTGGCAAGAGCGGTAAAACAGTCAAAAATAAAAAACAAGCGGTCGCAATTGGACTAGCCGAGGCCAAAAAAGAGGGTGCAAAAGTACCGGCTAAGCCAAAGAAAAAATCAACTAAGAAGAAGTAAAAGACAGCTCAGTATCTAAGCCACCGTGTAGGGCATTCTATGGTAAATGCTGACCGCCAGTAACACCAAGTGTTTCGGCGGTAATATAACTTGACTCTTGTGAGGCAAAAAAGACATACGCTGGCGCCACTTCAGCCGGTTGGCCTGGCCGGCCAATTGGCGTTGAAGCGCCAAAATTTGGAATCTTCTCAGGCGGCTGGCCAAAGCTTGGTTGTAAAGGCGTCCAAATTGGGCCAGGTGCTACAGCGTTAACGCGAATTCCTTTTTTGGCAACCTGTTTGGCTAAACCTTTTGTAAAAGCAACGATAGTTGCCTTGGTCGATGCATAATCCAGCAAGGTTGGCGACGGGTCATATGATTGAATTGAGGCAGTATTAATTATCGACGCGCCCGGCGGCATATGTGGAATGGCAAATTTACAAAGCCAAAACATAGCATATACATTTACTTTGAACGTTTTGTCGAACTGTTCAGTTGAAATCTCTGAAATATCGTCTTTTGCTATCTGCTTGCCGGCTATATTAGCAAGAATATCAAGTCCGTCAAGTTCTGAAACCGTCTTTTCAATCAGCTCTTTACAAAATGCCTCATCACCAATATCGCCCGGCATTGAAACAACTTTTCGGCCAGCTGCTTCAATGAGCTCTTTAACCTCACGCGCGTCTTCTTCCTCTTCGGGTAGATACGACATCATAATGTCAGCACCCTCACGCGCAAAGGCAATGGCAGCTGCTCGGCCAATACCAGAGTCGGCACCCGTTACGAGCGCTTTACGCCCCTCAAGTTTCCCTGCGCCTTTGTAGCTTTCCTCGCCATGGTCAGGCTTGGGGTTCATTCTGTTTGCCAGCCCCGGCTCAGGTTGCATATCGGTATCAAATTCGGGCTTTGGATATTGTTTTGTGGGATCTTGCATAGTGTATTGATTTTTTACGTCCGCCATATATATCCTCCTATTTACTTTGTTCTATACGTTTTTTAACCTTTTCTAACTTTTTGTCACTTGCATCTTCAGCCTGCAACAATTTATCTTCGGTAATGTCCATCTGTTTCATTATGGCATCGAGCTTAATGTTCATGGCCAAATTATCTCTATTTTGCGTGTTTTGAATAATAAAAACCATGAGAAATGTCACAATTGTCGTGCTTGTATTAATAATGAGCTGCCATGTATCAGAAAAACCAAGAATCGGGCCGTTTATTCCCCATAATAGCAAGATGCCAAGTGCTACTATGAATACCCATGGCCGACCAAGTGCACTTGATACTACTGTTGTAAATCTGGTAAAAATATCCAATTTCTTACGTTCAGTCATAACTCACCCCCTGATTAACTCTTTTATTATATACGACCACCGAAGCAGTATTAGAGGTATAGACTCTAGCTTCTATAGATCTTGCAATGTCTATTTTGCTATAAATTAAGATATGAAAGAAATTGCTATACTCAAAGATAAAATCCATGAATGGATGAAAAAAACATACAAAGGTGAAATGGGATATGCAGAATCTCAAATAAAAGACCTGAATTCTAAAACAGAGCAAATAATAGATCAAAAAGGAGCTGCGTATACTATAGCTTATTTGAAAACGGTATTAAAGCGCTACGAAGATGGTGATGAAATTGATAGCAATTCAATAAGCCCGTTGCCATAGAAAAAACCAGGTTATTATAACCTGGTTTTTTCTATGGTGGGCGCTGAGGGGCTCGAACCCCCGACCCCCTCGGTGTAAACGAGGTGCTCTAGCCAACTGAGCTAAGCGCCCGGGTCTCGAATGGGTTTCAACATTCGTTGATTCCAGATGATAATAGCAGTTTTTACCTTATTTGCCAAGCACGTGTTGCTGTAGCCATGCATACATAACAATGCCCGAAGCAACGCCAACATTGACTGAGCGAGTAGAGCCAAACTGCTCAATAGCAACCATTTTTGAGGCTGCGCTTGCCAACTCTTCACTAATGCCGGGCCCTTCCCCGCCAAAAACCAACACGCAATTTTCTGGAAGTGTTATGTTAGAAAGTGATATCGCACCTGGTAAGTTATCGATCGCGATAATCTCTCGATTTTCTTGTTTTATAATAGTCACAAAATCTGCCACTGTTGCATGATGGAATACATGTAAGTATCGGTTTGTTACCATCGCCCCCCGCTTATTCCACTGGCGTTTGCCAATGATATGCACCGCTTCAATGTTAAATGCATTGGCATTACGTACAATCGTGCCAATGTTAAAATCATGCTGCCAGTTTTCGATTGCGATATGCAGTAGCAGGCGATGCTGATCTAAGTCGGCAATAATCGCCTCGTTCTTCCAATAGCGATATTTATCAAGTACATTGCGAGTATCGCCGTGCTCTAGCAGCTCGATGTCGTACTTTTCATCAGTTGGCCACGGCTTGGGGTGTGGCCCAACGCCAATGGTATAAGAACTTTCTGGTTGCATGTCGGCATAATAACATTGATTTAACAAGCCCGGGAAGTAGCGGCTCCGAAAATAAATTATGGAACCATTCTCTCTGGAAAAATTAACGATCACATCATGGTGCACCAATGCGGCCTGTCGTGGAACCACATTAAGACTAGTATTCTCTTTATGTACAAGAAACTCGTACAACTTGCCTTTACTTATGCTGACGAGATCGTTGACAGCATATTCGAAAAATCAAGGTAGTTTTGAATGTGGAGAATCTCAGTTCAAATCTATCTATAGCCTATTCAGTCAGCCTTAAGGAGAGGAGGGCTGAAGTCATTGACAGACTCCAGCCTCTCTCCCACCGCAATCATGCAGGTCGAGGGTCATTGGCCGGATCCTTGAAATATGCGGATAACTCTGGACTTCGCAGATCAGGATAGGTAATCGTGTAGGCCCATGCAGCCATGAGTAGATGCCTGAAGCCGGATTCGGCACCTTCGAAACTGGGGGTGAATTGTAGGAAAATCGATCACACCCGGCCGGAAATGCGCTCACTTCGTCCAGAGGAGGCTGCGTCAAATGCCGACCAGACTCGATCACGATGTGTGAACTTGACATCTGGGCAAGTTTCATCCCGAGGCGCCGAAAGCGCCCCGTACGGAAGGTAGAGGTTAGCACCAAGGTAGTGACAGCCTCTAGGGCTTCACCAACTTGTACCTCACCTTCTCGAAGCGTTGCTATGGCACCGTCCTGAGAAGCTGCAGCGATGCTCATACGGATCATATCGTACCCTCTTCTCAAAATGATTGTGATGGGCTGACTAAATAGATTGTAAAGGTGAAGACTTAACTTATTATATCATCTCTAACCGATATAAGCAATGATGAACCAATAGACTTGAACCAGTGCAACAGATAGAATTTACTCAAAACAAAAAAGTGCCCCACATTGTGGAACACTTTTATATCTGTAATAATATCATGGTGCACCAATGCGAGCTGTCGTGGAACCAAATTGAGATAAGCATTTTGTCGATGTATGAAAAGCTGATCAATATACCTGATTATGTGAGCCGATATCAAGAAACTCGTAATGCTCTTCCGTCTCTCGATAGACAACCCGCAGGTCACCGCCAATCGAAAAAGCACGTAGACCTTTCATTGCCCCAACTAGGGCGTGGTCGTCGAGAGGATAGTCCCGAATACCCGCCTTAAATAGTTCTAGTCGGCCTACGAACTGCTTCTTTAATTTTGGATTTGGCGAGATACGGCTCTTGAAGTTCTTCTCGAACTTACGATGGCGACGGATAGGCTTCATTCGCGCCTATAGGTCTTTCATGAAGTCTTCGACAGAGGTAAACTCTTTGACTTGGCCATTCTTTTTTTCCTCGTCGAGTTCGGCGATCATCTGCTCGTAGCGGGCGTTTGCTTCAGGGCTGAGAACGACTGCCTTGCCGTCAAAGTCGAGCTTCCGGCCTTCGGCTTCGGCTTTAGCCCATACGCGGATGTAGGCTTGCGCAGAGTCAAAGCCTAAGCTGCGGGCACGGCGCTCTAGGCCTTCGCGGACTTCTTGATCGATTGGTATTTGTAGTTTTGTGGTCATAGTACTTAAATGGTACCAAAAAGGTATTATTATGTCAAGATACGATTTTTACTCCGTGTAGAAAAACTTGCTTAGAGCCACTACCTCATTGAGAATCGAAGATCTAGCGATATTCTATCTCTGAGCTACCCTCCCCAATTGGCATAATGCCGTTACTCTTAATCGGAATTTGTGATTCTGGAGATTCCATTTTATAGCTTTTTGAGCTTACTATGTGGCCGATGCTTCCGCAAACAAAGGTTGGTAGCGTGCTATGAGGTCAGCAAAAGTTACAATGCCTTCAGCGGCAACTTTTTGTCGTTCACCCAATACAGAATCATATTTGGCGGCGAGTTCTTCGTTGCGAGTGACATTTGCGTCTGTTGTTGGCGGCAAGCCATCGGCAGATGATTCTGCGACAATTACTTCGACGTCCTCACCCCGGAACTGTCGGGCGGCTATAAGATTATGTCCGTCAATCGCAACCAAATTTCCTGCATCGTCTTTACGAAGGAGCGGCGTTGGCGGTAAGTCCTCGGTATTGCCTTCTCGTAGACAGGAAAAAATAAATCTTACAGTACGTTCTTTCAAGAAATCTTGTGATGGAGCAATTTTTTCAGGTGATACAAACATGGAGCCATTATATCAGAACCAGAGAGGACGTGAACCGGATTTACAGATACAGAATCACCTGCAAAAACAAAAAGTGCTCCATGGTTGAGCACTTGTACCTCTGTTATTCAATCTTGGTGCGCGAGAGAGGACTTGAACCTCCACGTCCGAATGGACACTAGCACCTGAAGCTAGCGCGTCTACCGATTCCGCCACTCGCGCTTACGGGTAGATATGGGCTTTATCATAGCCACACTAATAGTATAATCAAGTTTAAGTATAGGGTAGAAAATCGTGTAAATGATCAATTGTATAGTTTTGGCGCAGTTGGCTGACGACATCTTTAATAGTTGTGCCAAATTTTACGCCAGGGTTTAAAATATCATATGGGTCAAATACTTTTTTAACTGCCGCAAATAAATCATATACCTCTTGGCCGTGTTGGCCCACAAGATAAGGCGCGCGTAAGCGGCCATCATTATGCTCGGCGCACATACTACCACCCAGTTTTACAACTAATTTATGGTATTCGTCCATTAATTTAAAAATTTTCTGCCGGTCACTGAGCTGAGTCAGGTCCATAATTGGTTGTACGTGCAAATTTGCGTCACCAGCATGCCCCCAAACCGCTACTTGCAGATGATATTTTTTTAAGAGTGCATAGAGCCCGCTCAGCAGTAATTTAAATTTTTCTCGGGGTACAACACCGTCTTCAATCACTGGTATTGCGGCCTTATTACCTTCGCTATATGTCATCATAACAGCCGCGGAGCGTCTGATGCTCCAAAGCAGTTCTTGTTCTTCAAAGTCAGTTGAGATCCGCACCGCGCCAGTAATATTTTTAAGCAAACGTTCAGCTTTTTTAGCTTTAGCATGCTGTTTTCGTGAATTCGGATCATCAAATTCGGCAAGTAGCACAATATCGGGAAACGGCTCTTTAATCGCGCTCGCGAGTAGCGCTGGATTTTGTTTATGTAGGTAGTTCAGCAGATTACTATCAACCATTTCAAGCGCACTTGGACTAAGGGGCATTAACTTTTCAACAACCGCTTCAGCACTATCAAGGTCATGGCACTCAATTAACATCAATGTCTTAGTTGACACATAGGGCTCAACTGCCAAGATTGCTTCAGTAACAATACCGAGCGTTCCCTGTGAACCAACAAATAACGGCGTTAGATCGAATGATCCATCTTTATGCTTAACTTCAGCCAACGCATAACCAGAGGCGTTTTTAGAAGTTTGGCCACGTTCTTTCAGGTAATTCTGTAATAGATCCCAGTTATCACTAATAAGGCCGTCGACTTGACGATAAATCTCACCCTCAAAACCCGGCAGGCCTTTTTTATGACTAAGCTCACGCTTTGAAATACGAGAGGTTTGAATAATATCACCGTTTGCCAGTACAACCTCAAGGTTACGGACATATTGGCGCATGGTACCATATTTAACAGTTTTCTCACCCGCAGAATTATTCGCAACCGCTCCGCCAACTGACGAATAATCATAAGAGGCTGGATATGGCGGCAAGAAAAGCCCATGCGTGTTGAGCGTATCCTGCAATGATCGAAACGTGACGCCAGGTTGCAAGCGAACCAGTTTCTGTTTAGAATCAAGTTCGAGCAATTTATTCATATGCGCCGGGAACACCATAATAAGACCCCTACCAATAGCCGCACCCGCCAAATCAGTTCCACGGCCTCGGGCAGTAATTGGCAAGCGATGTCCTTTTTCGGCTAATTGCCAACAAAACCGAGCTACCTTGCGAACATCAGCAGTATTATGCGGATACACGACCATGGCTGGCGGGACTGTCAGTACACTCGCGTCAGTCGAAAAATAGCGACGCGCACTCGTACTCGTAAGGACCTCACCGCTTACGTGCTCTTGCAAATAAGTTGCAATTTTGTTCATGTTTCTCTCTCGTTCTTTTCAGGCTTATGCTTTTACGACTATAATAACATATCTCAGTTTATCTATTATTTCGCACTTTTAAAGGTGGGTCGATGGATCGACTTGCTATTCATGCATAAGCTCGCATAAACCTAAGGGCAAATAAAACGAGCTTAGTATTAAGACGCGAGATCACACCTATTTCTTAACATCAACAGGGCATTGAAATATGCTCGTGTGCAATCAACCACGCACCGTTTAACTGTTCATGCCAAGTAGCTGCGCGTACCTAAGCTCAACTTCACACCTAGTTTGTAGTTTTTCCGCCCGATCGGATTGCTCCAGCACCTTCGAGTGATACGGTTGTGATAAGCTTTATCTGCTTGAAGTTCATTGCTTAAACCTCTTTAGAGCAAAAACAGATATATCAAGTTCTGTTTTTCCGTTTGTTGCTAACTGTGCCAATACCTCACCAATCGCCGCCGAGTGCTTGAAGCCATGTCCGGAGCAAGCGGAAACGAGGACAATTCGTTCACTGCCGGGCTTGAAGTCTATAATGAAGTTTTCGTCTGGCGTCATTGTGTACAAGCAATTGACAGATCGTAACGCACGCGGTTTGACATACCTAATATAGGAAGAAAGGAACGTATAGATTTCCTCGGCACTCGTGACTGGCTTAGCCGCATCTTTTTCATCCGGCCTTACTTCCGTGTCCGATTCATGCACAGCGAACTTCATGCCACCGTCGACACCTTTAACGAGCGGGAAATTATAAAAGCTGCGTGTGGTTTCTTTCTTTTCGTCGCCGCACATAAAGATGGGCATGCTCGGTGCTCGCAGTTCTTCGGCATGATTCGGATCAACCTCGAACCAATATTGTGTTTGTAGGTAGGTTTTCAAAAGTGGGCCTAGGCTATCCGGCAGCATGTCTTTTATCCATGGGCCAGAGGCGACAATAATTTTATTAGCAGCGATGACTTCACCGTTTTGCAGTACCAGCTCAACACCACCAGCTACTTCGTTTATTTCGGTTATTGTCGTATTGAATAGGGTCTTAGCGCCATTCTTTTTAGCTAAATTGAGCTGCACTTCGATACACTTTTCGGGGCGAAGGTAGCCGGAATCTGGTTCAAAATAAAATACGTGGTCTTTATCCGCTGCTTTAATGGCCGGAAAGCGATGCTCGACTTCCTCACCGGTTAATAGCTCGTGTTGTACCGAAAACTGTTCGGCGGCTTTAAGCGTATTTTGTAAGAACTGCTGCTCTTTATGGGCTGCGAGCAACATACCACAGCGCTCTAGTAGTTTCTCGCCGCTTTGCTGTTCTAGTTCTTGCCAGATCTCATTGGCTCGCATTACGAGCGGAGTATAGGCCAGGCCTTCGCCGATAGCTTGGCGGGTGACACGGCTTTCGCCAAATGAAGAACCGAGGCTGTGCGGCGGTGAGTACTTATCTATGCCAATGACATTTAGCCCTGATTTTGAAAGCTGGTAGAGGGCGGCGGAGCCCATAGCGCCAAGGCCGATGACGGCGATGTCGTAATGTTGGGAAGTCACGATTCTAGCTTCTTTCTCGCCTCTATAAACCGGCTAATGACTTTTCGGGTATCTTCATTGGACAATTTAATGCCTTCGGTATGTCGCCAGTCTTCTTGTTCGCGAAACCAAGTGCCATCTGCTTCGACTTGGATTTCCATACTATCGCCACCTGTCCAATAAGGGAACGGCCGTTTACCGGCAATGGTGTCGAGAGCTGGTTGCAATAGACCTACGTCCCAGATATCATTGAGTGTTTCTGTGATTGAGTAGAATTCGGATGGACCGCGTGCTACAATGTCACCCTTTTCTGGTTTGAATGTGATTTGGTCTGATATATTACTCATAATTATCCTTAAAAAATTAATTGCTCGAATGTCCATGCACAGTTTGCCATAAGGCATTGCGTTTCTCTAAAATGTTTGCGCCTTGGTCTTCACCAGATGCAGTACGCCGTCAATGGTAGCCTACCAAGAAAAGCGATAAGTTGGCAAAGTCAGACATTACAGATTCTTCAACGGCCAATCCAACGCTTTAAGATATTTTCCGGGGCTATCGCATAGTTCTTTGATAAGTTCATCACGCATGAACCATTTCACCTGTTCGACTTCTTCCTCTTGAATAACAAAGTCTTCGGCAGGTTTATCTACTGTTAGCGTATACCACTGGTCAAAGTAGCTATATTCGCCAGCCATGCGTACTTTTGGGCCAGGAATGGGCTTGATGTTTTTCAGGCCAATCTCTTCCTCAGCTTCTTTGATAATATTTTGTTCATAGGTTTCGCCTTCGTCGATCGTACCAGCTACGGCTGGCCCCCACTTGCCGGGATCGTGGCTTTTGGTGAATTTACGCTGTGCAAGTAAGATATCGCCGTTAGAATTCTTTACCCAAAGAGCTGAAACACGATAGATGTCGTCTTTGGTGAGAGTACCGCGCTCTTTGTGGGCGATGATTTCGTCATTTTCGTTAACAACGACGATGCGGGGTTTAGGCATGACTTGCTCCAAGTTCTTTAGCAATAAGGATGGCGACCTTTCGTCGATCTTCGTTCTCAAAGTCGTGGCCAGTATCCATCTGTACAATCTTTATCGTTGATGGTAGCTCTGAAAAATCCGTTAGACCGATGACTTCATCCTTAGTTGCCTGCACGATGACAAGTTCCGTTTTTTCAGATAGTTCTTTGTATAAAAAGATCGGATTGATATCTCTGCGGCTATCCCAATAGGCTGTAGGAATAATTGTAGTGCTACCGTCGCGGCGCGGATAACTTATTGAGCCATCAGGCAGTATTTCTGTACCGGGACGTTTCTTCCACTCTTTCATGTCTGCTATTTTTTGATCGATGTTCGCACCAAAACTTGCATCTGGCGGGGCAAGAAGAATAGTCTTGCGCACGCCTTCAAGCTGCGCTATAGCCGCAATGACGCAGCCTTGTGAATGGCAAACTAGGTCAATGGTGGCAGCAGGGTTGTTTGTTCTGATTTCTATATATATTTGGCGAAATATATCCACTTGTTCTTCTAGTGTGGAAGCTATGAGCGTATTGTTCGCTTCGGCACGGTTGTAGTCAAACATGATTGGCCTAGTATCGGGCAAACTAGTCGCAATATCTGAGAATAAGCCACGATCATCTTTGTAGACGCCGAAGCCGTGAGAGAAGATGACGATGTGGCTCATATGTGCCTCGCTCCAATCTCAGGAACCAACATCTCATCATCACAAGAAAGCACAAATTCAATGCTTTTTACCGCTTGCTCAGTTGTGATCGCCAAACCCTTCATCTCTAAGCCTGCTTTAGAAAACAGATCAGTCTTAATCGTGCCGGGGTAGAAACCCGTTACGTGCACACCGTAGGCAGCCGCTTCTTCCTGAAGTGCCTTAGTAAAGCCGGTCAGCGCCCATTTGGAGGCGTTGTAAATGGAACGTCCAGCTTTGGCATTCAGGCCTGATTGAGACACGACATTGATAATCAGTCCGCTTCGCTGCTGTTTCATCTGGTTCAAGGCACCTTTGGCGACGTAGATACTGCCGAGAGTATTGGTTGTGATGACGTTTTCAATTGCACTATCTTCAGTATCGACTAGCTCACCATTCACAATAACTCCGGCGTTATTTACAAGCACATCGAGTTTGCCGTGTTCTTCGGCTACTTTAGCAAAAGCGTTGGCAACTTGCCTGGCATCACGGACATCACAAACGTAATAGCTACAATCATTCTCTTGAGCAATTCTATGCAAGGCGGCCTCGTTACGGGCAAGGATGATCACGTTGTTTTCAGGTGCCAGCTTTTCGGCTAAGGCTTTGCCAAGGCCGTCACTGCCGCCGGTAATGAGGATGGTTTTCATATAATCAGTATACCCTGTTACAAGAATATGTGCTTTCTATTAGCTGATCTTATCTTGCTCTCACTCTAGCCAGTCATCTACAAACAATCTTTGGTAAATCACTCGATTAGAGTAATGATTCGCTATGTGTTAGATCAGTCTGCCTTTCGTATCCGGCCACGGATACTGCATGAGGCTTGAGACTGGCACTTGCTTAATCTCGCCAGCTTCTTCCATAATGATTTGAATGTCATTGCCAGAGTTAAGAGCGCTCTCCCAAATAAGCTGCTTGCACATATGGCAGTTGGGGCCGGTGATAGCAATGACGTCTCTTTCGCCGTGAATAGCCGCGTTAGCAAGAGCAGTCATTTCACAGTGCATAGTAAGAGTGTAGGTTTCAGATTTATATGATACGCCTTCGTAAATACTGCCTTTGACCGTGAGCACCGTTACAGCATAGCCGCTATTAGCCACAGGATAAGTGTTGGCCTTAGCAGCTTCGGCGCGCGTCAGCATTTCGCGGGCGGTTTGCTCTGGGATGATACGTGACTTAAGTGTCATGACGCAGCCTCAATAACTTTCTTGAGAAGCTCTGGAAACTTCGTATATCCTCGCTCGGTATTCAAGTGACCACCACTTTGAATAACAGTAGCTTGCACATTCAGCACATCGGCTAGCTGCTCTAATGCTTCTTGAGTGACATATGGGTCATCGTCGGCGTAAAAGACGACAGCTTTTTCAAGCATTGGCCGGACTTTGCTGAAATCAATGGTTTTCTCCTGCAAGAAGTAACTGTTTAGCCCTAAACCATAGTCGATGGCAAAGCCGGAGACGCTTACCAATGCCTTAACTGAAGTTGACGATTGCTCGATAAAGTCGAGAGCGCTCGTGACACCAAGAGAATGACCAACAATAACTAAATCTTTTGTATTCACACTTTGCACAGATTGTGCAATTTCTGCCAGCCACTCTTTCCTGTTGGGATGACCGCTATTTGACAGGTCGGGCATGATAACTGTAAAGCCTTGCTTTTGCAGCTCATCATGCAGCCATTGCTGCCAATGGATTCCAGCATGGCCGCCGATGCCGTGGAGAATGAGGATGGGTTTCACTTTGTTGCCTCTGTCGCAGCGATTGATGTTTCGTGGTTGGTGATGCTGAGGGCGACGTGATGAATTGAGTACATGCTACTCGCTTATCCCTTCTACTGCATAGCTTACTCGGATAACGCCTTTCTTCTCTTTCAGCTTCGGAATACTGATCTTACCGACCTGCTTGATATCTCGCACATGTGTACCCCCGCAGGGAACGCCAAAACCGCCGTACAACACGACACGTCCGGGCTTGTTTGCCGGAAGATTATCTGGGACATGATGGCAGTAATTGTGCATCTCCTCGACTGGCATAAAGCGAATGGTATTATGGCTGCCTTTTTCGATGAGTTGATTGGTGAGCGTTTCTATTTGCGTTCGTAGCTCTTCGGCCTTTTCCGGCTCCCACGTTCCACTGTATTCTACAGCAGAGAGATGCGGGTAGTGTTGGCCTTTAGTGCCGACCCAATCAAGACCGAGTTGGTCGACTGCCATATCAATGACATGACCGGCAGAATGAAGCCGCATATTGATGAAACGGCGTTCATGATCGACTTGGCAGTGTACTGCGTCACCCTCGGCAAACGAACCGTCGATTATCTGACCGATATGATGCACAACGCCGTTTTCGTCTAAGCGGACTTCTTCAACGACAAACTCTACGTTATCTTTCTTAATTGTGCCTTTGTCCCAATCCTGACCGCCTCCGCGAGCGTAGAAGCAAGTTTGGTCGAGAATGACATCTGTGCGCTCATCTTCGGTTGCAGTTACAGAAAGTACTTTGGCATCACAAGTTTCGACATCGAAGTCTTGCATGTGGAGGAGAATGGTAATCATACGCTCAGTATAACGCAAGCGATTAGCTTTGCGACATTCTCCAGCGGCATCGAGCATCATGCTTATTTCCAAATAAAGCCAAACTTACGACGAAATAGTACACACAGACATGAGAGTTGTTGTGAAACCAGATCATTCATCTCTTTTTTTCTTACGCGAAGGCCGCAGTACCAGACGATCAATCGCGTAGCCTATAGACCACAAAGCCACTACAAGTATCACCCCCAGTAGCGTGATCCATCCAATGCGAGACGGATCAGTGCGTGCGACCTGTCCAAGGAATGCCCCCGCGCCGACGTAAACTACCGCCCACAACATAGACCCTATACCGGCCCAGAACACAAACCGGCGATATTCCAGCCGGGTAATACCCGCGACAACCGGTAACGTCGCATGCACAAAAGGTAGGAACTGAGCTGCCAGAATTCCAGGTCCTGCTCCTCTTTTAAGCAATTTCTCCGCCTGTTGCCAGTGCTCCTCAGTGATCCACCGTCGCAAAAAGCTGCCACGAATACGTAAACCAACAGTTCTACCTATAAAGTATCCGCCAGATTGCCCTACCAATGCCCCGAGTCCCGCGAAAATAGCTAAAAGCACCGTTTCCCGCAAGCTTGTTGTTGCTGCCCCAGCAGCCAATACAACCATGTCGCCAGGTACAAACAATCCGACGAGCAGCGAGGTCTCAAATGTCATAAAAGTAAAGACAGCTGCAATAAGCCATCCAAACGGAAGCTGGTCTAAAGTATTGAGTAAAGCAGTCAAAAATTCAGCCATCTAGACCAGCTACTTCTTAGGTTTTTTACTGTCGGACATATATTTCTTAAGTTCTGCGCTCTAACTATACAACATATGGAATAGAAGACAAGATAAAATGGTGCACAATGCGAACTGTCGTGGAGCCAAAGTTAATGTCACAAAGACCCAATAACAACCATGGGCGGTGTGATAATTATTCCCGATACTACTGTAAGTAACACTAGCTTCTTCTGCGGTTCTTATACTCGTTGGCGGCGACACATGGCAAGACTCAAAGCATGCACCGATCATTAAAGTAACAGGCTAGAAATACCTGTTGCAAATATAAAGAGATCAAACGGTAAGAAGGACCAGTTCCAATAGATCTTGATTTCTTAGAACTCGTAGACGCCGAAAACAGAACTAATGAACCTGAAATATTGGGCCATGACCGGGAACGATAAAGTCGGCCAGAGCCAAAACTTTAGCACGGCTTTCATGCAGTTGCTCTATATTCTCAGCAGTTGGGTCGTCGTCCTTACCCTTGAACCAATAGCGACTGTGTACATATTCTTTGCGGATGATCAATGTGATTTTACTACGGCCTGATTGCTCAAATTGTAGTTTTAAGCAATCGGGTCGGCCCAGTACCGCGTCGAATCGACGCGGTACTGGGACACGAACAGTCTCAGGCGGCCACAGAGTTGAAGCACATGGTTTCAACCGCGTGACTCTCCTCGCTGATGGCGCGCGCCTGAACGACGTGGTATCTTCCGCGGTAGTTGGTCGCCACAACAACCAGAAGCTGGTCGGTGCCGACGATCCGGACGGTTCCCGCCATAATGGCGTGGAATTTTGCTCCCTTATCGTAATATGCACGGTCGGGCTGGCCAGTGTGTTCAGCTTTGATGCCCTGACGGGCCGCCTCGGCGATCCAGGCCTGCACGCAGCTATTGAAGCCCTCCGGGCGAAGTTTCCGCCCAGAGTACATTCTCGACTCGTGATTGACGACGACGAGCGCGCTAGTGCCGGCCTTCAGAATCTCTTCAGCCCTTCCCTTCCGCTGCTCGTCAAGAGCAACAAGGTCAATGGGCGAGTGAAGGCTCGGGGCGTTGTACTCACGATCCGCGGCCTGTAGGCGCTGTAACACCGTTGAGGCAGCTACGAGCTGATCGGCCTGCAGGGCGACGACGTACTCGGCGGCGGCGGCGAGAGTCATGACTCGAGTCCCAGTACCGTCCGGGAGAGCCACGTTGCGATACATCGCCTTCTGAGCACGCCTGACGAGCTGGTCAATCGTAACCATGATGAACTCCATCCCAAGAAGCTGTTCGCGTTATTTCCAGTCAGTAAACTGAATTACGATCAATTTATCATAGTATGTGACTTTTGTCAAGTAATGTCCGATGTCCGGTTGGTGGTCAAGGAGAAAGATAAGATACCCTCTCCAGCCTAAACCTCCACCCAAGCCGGATCATGATCGCTACCGTCACCGCCAAGTTTGGTGCGCCGATCAATGAAAGAGCCGGTTTGCGCTTGAGCGAGTGATCTGCTTAACCAAATAAGGTCAAATAAGGCGTAGTGCGCTGGTTTGCCCGATTCTTTAAAGCGGTGGGTCCAGGCGGTGGTAGCTGGCGTTGGCGTCGTATTAGGTGTTGGCCTGGTTTCGGTAGGATTCTCTAAGCCGTTGATGAGCTTGACGCGCGGACTTTGGGTTAAGGATTGAAGGAACTCAGAATCCACAGCATCATTCATATCTCCCAGCACTACGAACCGGTCGTCAGCGTCCATTTCACTAGCAATAATTCTGGCCGCTACTTCAGCTTGTTGTTGACGACGTTTGTTGGCGGCTTTGTGGCCCGCTTCCTGATCTTCGGTGAATGGGACGAAGTGGCTTTTGAGATGGTTATTAAAAACGGTGACCAGCCGTTTGCTGCGGTCTTTGCTGAGTACTTCCACTTGCAGCAGGTCACGGCTGAAGACGCGCACATTTGAATTATCCGGATGTGTGGCGTGTTGCCAGGTGGTAACTGCTCCAATGGGATACTTGGAGAGCACAGCGAGATCGATAAGGCGCGGATCATTCCCTTCGACCAGGATGAGGTACGGATAGAGCGACGGGGACGAACCACCAGAGAGTTCATGATTGACGAAATACCGCAGTGTTTCGATATCTTCCACTTCTTGGACGCCGAGGATGTCCAGGTTCATTTCCTTGATACGCCGAATAATGGCTTCTCTGGCTTTGGGGTCTTTGCGCTTTAAAGCTTTGCCTTCGTATTCGACCGAGCGGGCATTCCATACCGCTGACCAGCTTCTGGATTTTCTTGAACTCGACGCGCCTTCTTTGAGATCGGGGACTTCGGTCCGGAACTCGAAGTTGAAGCGGGAGAAGAGGTTGTTGAGGTTGAAGATGCCTATTGTTAGCTTCATAAGGTGATCAGCTTTCTTTTTGTTTTAAGGTTAGCTTTTGTATTGGTTGCTGGTCTTATCGTAGCAGGGAATAAAACAGCTTGCCGTTCTACATCAATCAGCAGTCGCTAGCCCCAGTTAATCGACGACAAGATTCATCACTGCGATCGGCTCTGCTCAAAGCTTAACCGCAAGATTGCAACATGTTATTACAGATGAAACACATACCTTCAATCCACGGAGAATGTAATGAAGGTCGAATTAGAACCTTTTCGCCTAGGGTTCAAGTCTTCTCTTCAAGCAAACCATAGCAAAAGGACCAGCTTTCAAGCCGGTCTTTTTTATGGTGCGCGAGAACGACGCTACCTGGAACCATTTTTTACCTGATTTACTTCTTATGCATGAGAAATTGCTAGGGGTTGGCTTCACACATTTTATGACGGAAAAATAAAAGTCATAGACAAAGACGCAACCATATGATTAAATAAAATACTTTGGCAATTTTCTGACCTAGGAGAATGCTACAATATGCGTCTTCGCTGTGCAAGTTTTAATGTTCTAGCTGAAGCATATCTTACATATGGAGACTATCGGCATGTGACGCCAGGCTTACTGCTATCAGGAGCTCGCATTCCGCACATACTTAAGCTCATTGCCAGTTTGGAAGCAGATGTTATTTGCTTGCAAGAGGTAGAACTAAGTCTACTCAGTGCGTTGAGTATGCATGGTGAGTGGCAGCAGTTCTGGTCACAGAAGAAAGGTGGAGAGCCTGACGGTTGCCTGACACTAGTTCGGCAAACTATCGCTGTAAAGAATTTTGTCACCCGCCCCTACAGTGATGGCTCAAACCATATTATGCAGTCGGTGGTCATCGGAGGCGTGGTTTTCGCAAACACTCATATTAAGTGGGCACGGGCCAACGAGCCGCGCCATTCCGGCATTGCCCAGACAAAAGAACTTCTCGGATGGCTTGATGCAAAGCAACCAGCAGCTATTTTTGCTGATTGCAACGACCGCCCAGGCGGGCCAGTGCGTGGGCTTATCGAAGAAGCAGGGTTCGTTAACACGTGCGATAATGAACCAACAGCACTCATCGGAAGAGAGCGGGCAGCACTCGACATAATTGCTGTTCGAGGAGTTCATGCCGAGGGTATTAAAACGGCATATTCTGTAGATAATATCCCGAACAGGCAATGCCCGTCAGATCACATCCCTGTGATGGCATGCGTCGAAACCGACTAGTTATTGCAGGAGGAGGGTTAGGCATTGATGACCTAACCCTCAGCGGCTTCAACTGAAGCCGCTTTTAAAAAGCGAATTGCTTTGGATCAAATTGAGACTAGTGCGCTTATAATCGTCCGGGAAACCACAAATTACCCAGAAAGTCTCGCGTCCTGTATAAATTCAAATATTCATACTATTGAATATACTTATAATTTGTATTACGATGAAGGCACACGATATATAACAAGGAGAACTAACAATGAAATTGCCAAAACTTGCCCTTGCACTCGGGATCGCCGCGTGGGTAGCATGGATGCCTACAATTATGGGGCTTCTTATGGCTATGCCGAACGATTACGCGATATCGCGAGTAGGCACTTCACTACCGGCCATCCTCTTGGCGGTCTCTGTTCTTGGTTTTTCAATAATTTATCTGCGCAAGATTCGACAAGGGACTTTTAAAGAAGGGTTCTTTCTGGGTCTCATTTGGATGGTGCTGTTTGGCCTCTTTGATGTCATACACTATGTTGCGATGGGCCCTTTCAATCTTATACCCTACCTCACTATGCAATTCCCTGTCTACTTAGGCATTCCGATCCTCACTACATTACTCTTCAGCTTCACCCAAGCTAAGGACAAAGTATGAAAAATCGATTAAAATTGCAGCGCAAACACTGGATATTCTTTGGTGCCGGAGCGGTGATCGCCCTTATCGCAGTGATGGCAATCGTGTTGGCGCCAGGCAACCAGTCAGCATCCGTTTCTCCGGCAGCACCGATCGGCCCCTCAGAGCACGCACGAACCATCGAGGGAATGGGAAAGCCTCGGCACGAACGGCCGGTTATTGCCATTGTTGCTCTCAACGAGGCGACTGAGGTTACCGACCTGATGATACCTTACGGCGTGCTCGCGCGAGCAGATATCGCTGATGTGACAGTGGTTGCCGAGCATACAACACCGGTGCCGCTTTACCCTTTCAGTAAACTGAGCCAAGGGCCAGAGCTTTTGAGGGTTGAGCCTCAATCTTCAATGCGCGCCTTTGATGAGCAGTACCCAGACGGCGCAGATTATATTGTTGTTCCTGCTCTTCAGCCACGCGATGATGCCGCCGTCATGAACTGGATCAACGCCCAACAGCGTAAAGGTGCCAATATTGTTTCGGTCTGTGTCGGCGCCCTTACCCTGGCGTCTGCCGGTATTCTCGATGACCGCCGGGCAACCACGCACTGGTCTTATACTGAAGATCTACAAAAAGCAGCTCCAACCGTAAAGAAAGTTCAGGATCGGCGCTATGTCTCCGACAACGGCGTTACAACAGCAACCGGTATCAGTTCGTCGCTCCCAACAATGGTGGCGCTTGTAGAGGCAATCGCAGGTCGGCCAAAAGCAGAAAAGATCGCCCAAGACATTGGTATATCGAATTGGGATGCCCGCCACCGTTCGTCAGATTTCCAGCTCACTTGGGAACATAAGAAAACTTATCTGCGCAACTGGTTTTCGTTCTGGCGCGAGGAAACCTTTGGTGTCCCCGTGAATGAAGGCGTGGATGAAATAGCACTTGCTCTCACTATCGATGCATATTCACGTACGGAGCTAAGTAAAGCGGTTACTATCGGAAGCGGTGCAGTCCTTAGCAAGCACGGCCTGAAGATCCACCCCAGTACAGCACAAGCTACCGTTGACCATATGCTGCCCGCACCACGCTCAGATACGCCGGCATTGACGATTGATAGGGAACTTGAACAGATTGCCGCACGATTCGGTCGCCCAACAGCCGAGATCGTAGCGCTGGCATTGGAGTATCCTTGGAACCCAGAGGCTTCGATGGCGAACCCATAAGACACACGATTATAAAACTTACGGATACAAGCATTCAACTACGACACCATAGCGCTTAGCCAATCGTTTGGCAATAAGCGAGCGATGGCAAGCTTCTGGATCGCGCTCAACACAAAGAAGCGCAGTAACGTCTTTTTTCGGTAATGCGCCTATATACTTGACAGACCCTAACAGATTAGCTAAACTGTAAGTATGAGTTTATTCGCTTTCCAGAAGCAGTTTCCAGACGAAGCTTCATGCTTGGCCTTTTTAGAAACCCAGCGTTGGGGTGAAGACAGTAAAAACCGCTACTGCCCACACTGCGGCAGCCTCAAAACGTACGAGTTCACCGACGGCAAACTATTCAAATGCGGCGACTGTCGCAAAAAGTTCACCGTCAAAGTCGGTATAATGTTTAGCGATAGCCATATCCCGCTTCAAAAATGGTTCTACGCAATCTATCTCAATACCTCACTCAAAAAAGGAATCTCTTCAATTCAGCTTGCAAAGTATCTGGACACCACCCAGAAGACTGCTTGGTTCATGCTGCAACGCATTCGCCATAGCGTTGAGAAAGCCGGACGTGGTGATTTGCTTGGCAGTATCGTAGAAGCCGAAACCTACGTCGGCGGTAAAAAACACGATGGCATGCGTGGTCGTGGCGCAAGCAGTAAGACGCCAGTCGTTGGTATTGCTGAAACAACATGGGTTGTTGAGTAAGGAGATTTGGGAAGAGGCGTAGAGTTCTGGTCTTTGCTTCGTACTTCCATTTTGCTTGCAAAGTGGAAGTATATATACCGTAGGAAAATTAGGTATATGTGTCCAATAACTTTGCTAATACTTAGCTTAGCCTTGCTCTTCGCCTGTTTCTTGTGCAAGTTTATTAACTTGTGTTATGAATTCTCCTGGTTCACCGTTTGTATCACCATTTGGTCTTACGGCAAGCCCTTTTTCCTCCAACCAGGCCCACGTTCGTTTACCATCCTCTGTCAGCTCATTATGGGTTACTTCTGTACCGAGTGGCAGATGTTTAAAAAGCTCCAAAAAGAGTCTTTTGCCCAGACCAAATCCCCGTAGTGACAGTTCTTCAGGAATCTGGTCTCCGCCAGGAACCCAGGTGTCGACTACCTGCCATAATTTTGTGCCATCCACGGGTTGCAAAGTTACATCGGCAGCGTTACGATCGTCATAACCTAGTACTAAAGTAACTCTCTGGTTCGTATTTAAGGCTTCCTGAAGCGGCAAAAGTGTTCCTTGAGGATACTTATCTTTCAGGTCTTCAGCAGAGAACGTACCTCCAAGCAAAGGATAGACGTCTACTTTAGGCAAACTATCTTCAGGATTGAGTAACTGCTCTAGGATTTGGTTACGTCTATCTATATCTCTGGCCGAGTCTAGATCTAAGTGGCTTGGTGCTAATCTTTCGTTCATAGATCTATGATGACAATATTGCGTATCTTTTACAATAACTAGTTAGGGCCTTCTCGGATATCCCTTCTGAGGTAGCATGTTATGTTACGATTAAACTATGAATGAAACAGAGGCACCTTTCTCTACTCCTCCGCCGGACGAAGTCACCCGTCCCAGCGTGGAAAGCTTTCTCGGTCTAGCCGAGGACATACATTTTGAAGACGCAGTGACTCAAAAATTAGTGGCCGAAGTAGAAGCGACGTCGTCTACAGTTGTAGTTAGAGAACGTTCACTACTTGAAGACCGAGGTATCGATATACCGCTTGCCGCGGCTCCCGAGCGAATTTGGCTTGACATGCTTACAGAAAAAGACTGGGAAGCCGTTAGGGTATCTGAAAATCCGCTTTTTACATTCTATGCTACGACTAACTATCGCCGTCAAGTAAGCGAAACAGAATTTACAACGGTGGGTGGTGCCCGACGCCATGAAGACCCGCGCGTAGGCTATAAAGGCCTAGAGAACAGAGCGATGATTCGCTCCCTCCCCTTAATACACGGACTTTCTACCGATGCATTCATTAAGCTCGTACAAGCTGGTACGATGCAGGGCAACAAGACACGCTTTAAAGAAAGCGGGGACGATGCCTTAACATTTCATGGCGCGGGGGTCGGAGCTACAAATCTTCAGGACAGGGAGTTGGAGCTTGACCAGTACGTATTCTTTGACTACGGCCGTCCGGCAGTTAACCACCAAAAACAAGCAGAAGTTACACTTGCAATTGACCCTGCTGTCATGAAGCAGCCTGGTGTCTTTATGACCGAACAGGACATTGCTGATACCCGCAGTCTCAAAGATTATATGCATGGCCTGACCTCCCCAGAATACTTTGAAGAAACGGCTCTTCAACGTATTCATAACACAGTGATCGAACGAGGAGAAACAATGAGCGGCCACGGGCGTAGTGGTTATGCCAGATACAATACGCTGACTCAGTGGCTTCAGGGCAAGGATGGTGATCTTGACGGAAATAACTACCCTATGTTTTCGACGTATGAAGTCAAAGTGCCTGACCCGCCCGGCGTGTTAACCGATGCGATTCGAAAAGTAATTATCCGGGATAAAGAAACATTTGAGCAACTACAACAAGCACTGGGCAATCAATTCGAACTCATACATGAGCCGAACTTACATGTCGGCGGTCAACGAATCGCCACACCTGACGGTGATCCGAGAAATGACCCCATTGACCCTGGTAATTACAATCTACTGCAGATCCCAGGTGCCTTTGAACAAAAGATGGAAGAACTCATAGAAGCTGACTTCCAAGAACGCGCCACTGTACTTTCCAGCCTTTCGGAAGCAGATAAAGAAGAAGTTGTTATAGTTTTTGGAGCTACCGAACCTACTAGTATTGGTGCGAAGGATGTGAGAACCAGAATCGATGCCAAGACAAATCCATATCTTGTCAATGACCATAGTATAGCCGTATACGACTCTATGAATGCCTTGCGCCAAGATGTTCAGACTGGGACCGATTCTTCTTATGGTGGATTTAGCTTCACTACCCGAGCCGGGCAACCTGCCTGGTTCTTTGATCCGCTTATGCCAGACAGTAAGCGCATCGCAACTCCTTCAGGTGTGTGTGCCGTCGCTACGGTTGAGAGGTCTAAGCAGAATCCTCGAATCTCGCGCATTCTAGACGCACGCGCTTTGAGCTTGGACGATGTAACGGCAGTTTCCTCCTAGGTTGAAGTAGTGTGGTGAGGGCGTTACGAGTGGCTAAGTTAGTAGCATCCCCTCCGCCCGAAAACTATAATACTCTCGCCCCGCCACAATCAGATGATCAAGCAATGCAATGCCTAAAATCTGCCCTGCCGCCATAAGCTGTTGCGTCGTCGCAATGTCTGCTTATTAGGACTCGGATCGCCTGACGGGTGGTTGTGCGCTACAATAATCCCTGTCGCAAAATCGGATACTGCGCCAGCAAAGACCTCTCGCGGATGAGCTATGACAGCATCGACCGTGCCTATAAAGACGATTCGTTTTGTGATTAAGCGTCGTCCACTGTCTAGCGACAAAACGATAAAGTGTTCTTGCCTACAAAAGTCTAATACCTCTATCTTGAGAATATGGCTGATACACAAGAAAAAGTACTAATGCGAGCATTTGGCAAACGAGTTGCTGAACTTCGTCGTAAACGAGGCATGACACAAGAACAGCTCGCAGCGAAGATCGATACGCACGTGACGACTATTGCGTTTATAGAAGGCGGGACGAAGTTTGTTCGCCTCACGACGTTGCGGAAGCTAGCGCAAGCACTAGATGTGGAGATTAAGCAGTTGTTTGAGGGCGTTAAGTAAAATACCCTCAAACAATCGTCTGATACTATAGTATATATGGCACAAGATAAACCAAAGAAAAAGCCCGCAACCAAGAAAAACCCACCAGTAGACAAAAAGGCTGCGGAAGTTATAAAGATCATGGCGAATACGCCGCCGATTAGTAACGACGAGATCAAGGAACAGAGTAAGAAGCGCCAAAAGTAGGCGCTCTTTCTATGGTCTAAAATTTCTGGGTCTGTGAAGTATATAGGCGCGTAAATATTTTATGGAACACCTCTACGAATTACTCATTGACCACTGTAATCCACTGACAAAAGCCGATTATTTTGGCGTCTTATTCAATGAGGTCTCAAACTTCGAAGAAATAAAAGCTGGAACCAAAAATGCCAGCCTAGTACCGGAGTTAAACGAACTATTTAAGCTGGCAAAAATGGATAATATCGATCTGGTGCGCCAATGCGAGCTGTCGTGGAACCAAATTAATTAAGACTAGTATTTTGTTAATGTATGAAGAACTACTCGATCTCGATGTCATTTATCGCAAAAGCAATCCCCGCTACGAATCACGATATGATGATAAAGACAAGCAATATATTGCCATCCCGAACCTTCAAATGATTAAAGACTCGGGATAGGCCCGGTGCCGCACGCTCGGAAACGTGGACACCGGGGACATGAGTCAGCCTACCGGGGCCAGGAATGACGCCAGCCCAGTGAAACGCTCCGTAGGCAATACCTTGTCGACCCAACGTTGATCGTCACAGGGAGTACGCCAACGTAGCCGGTAGCGAACACGGCGAATGGCCCAGCAGATGAGTGCACTCGATTGCTCGTCCACTGCCGGACGCTCACCTTCCATGGTGATGATTGCTACGTCGTCCCCACCAAGACGGAAGATCACATCGCGCTCTACTATCTCCGTCTGAGTCTCCTCCCTCTCGACCACATCAATCGTTCGCATTGCTGCCGGAACGATTTCCGTAAACCAATGGAAGTGGAGCCAGATCGGCCGCTCCCAGCCCGAATCGCGCACACCCGTCGGGTTGACGAGGTATGTCAATACGAACTGAATTGCAAGTTGTTCACTGGCAGTGAAATGGTGCACATACCGCTTCTTACTCATGTTAACCAACTTTCTACCCCTGAAGGGCAATCGAACCATAGTGGGTGTGGTCAGTCCCAGCCATGGCGTAATGAATGCTGCCCAATTAGTACAGCACTAAAATATACTATAACACTCTAACTTATATGAGTCAATGCCTGCTTACCACTCCTGCATCTCTGCAAGCCTAATATATAGATCGAGTTCACTTCAACGCAGTCTCTAACAGAAAGGCTCCAGATCAGTGTTGTTTACCTTGATAATGTTTTAGCAGTTGAACCAAAAAGGACTTGAACCTAATTTAACAGATACAAACTTAGACAAAACAAAAAGTGTCCCACTTTGTGGAACACTTTTGTATCTGTAATTCTACCATGGTGCGCGAGAGAGGACTTGAACCTCCACGTTCTAAAGCGAACACTAGCCCCTCAAGCTAGCGCGTCTACCGATTCCGCCACTCGCGCATAATCTGAGGGTCATTGTAGCTTATTTTTACTGTTGAATCAATGGCACAGACTCTTGAGCTATTCCGTATTATAAAGTCGTCCAATATCGGCCGTCCAATATTGCACATTAGCAAATCGATCAACAAGTTCACCGATTGGGCCAGGTTTTACAGCCTCTGTTTTTGCAAGCTGCACATAATAACTGTGGGGTCTATAAAGGGCAATCGCTGGCGTATCTTTGAGCCACTGCTCAACAAAAGTACGATATTTTGCTTCACGAAGCACCGCATTATTACGAGTACGCCCCGCTTCAAGCGCTTCATCACTTAAAACCGACTTGTATTCTGACAAGTTCAAGCGTGGGGCTGCCGCCTGCGACGAATGCCAATACGGATAGACGTCACTGTCTCGCCCAAGCGCCAACTCATAAACAAGCACGTCATAGGCATGAGGGCCAATCACCGTCGTTTGAAATTCTTCTTGACGCACAAGCTGTGAGTCAACTTCAATACCAAGTTCTGACCAAGTTTTTTGCATTGCCTGCACCGTTGTCGCATAACCACCCGATGCAAGCCCAACAATCGAAAGCTTCATTGGTTCATTGTTTTTCATACGCTTGCCTGTAGCATCTTTGGCCCAGCCGGCTTGCGTGAGCAATACATCAGCCTGCTGCAAGTTAAATGCCGCCTGCACGCCGCCCGACACACCAAGCTGACCCGGTACAAGTGGCCCCTCAAGCAATTCAGCGCCCCGAATTTGTTTTGCGATTGCCGCGCGGTCGGTTGCGAGCAATAGAGCCTTACGCACATTAGCATCTGCGAGAATAGGATTGCTCTGTTTCAAGAAGGCATAGACACCGCTAAAAGGCTCAAGCTCAGTAATCTTTAAACTACGATCTTGTTCGAACTGAGAAAGCTGATCACCAGGAATATCACTTGCCGCCATGATTTCTCGTTCGCGCATTGCCGTTACAAGGGCATCACTATCTTGATAGGCGCGTAGTGTTAAGCGATTAAGCTTTGGTGCACCACGAGTATAATTCTCATTACTGACAAAATAAACATCATTGAGCGAACGCACGCCAGGTCGTTCATTTGTCAGGCCCCTAAATACAAATGGCCCGCTACTAGTGGTTGGGTCTAGATTAAATGAAGCACCGCGCAGTTGTGCTAAGGGTATATTCGAGAAAACATGCTGCGGTAAAATACCGATGGTAAGCGCATTTGCAAACGGTGCGAATGAGGCCGGCAACTTAAAAATGACCGTTCGTTGATTCTGGGCCTCAACTTGAATATTTTGCCATGTTGCAGCGTATGGCGAACGTGTCGCGATATTTTGCAAAGCACGGACGGTAAATGCAACATCTTGAGACGTCACTGGTTTACCGTCACTCCACTCGACGTCCTCGCGTAGAGTGAATGTATAAGTTTTACCATCATCGCTTTGCGTCCACACCTCAGCTAAATCACTCACGAGGCTTCCTTTTTTATCAATCTTCAAGAGTCCAGAAAATAATAAGTGCGAAGCAGCACGTTCAGCCGGGTTGCTGGCAAATATCGGATTAAGCGTCGCAATCTTACCAACACTACCCTCTATAAAAACGCCCCCTGGCACCGGGCCAATATGACTATAGAGCGCCGCACCAGCCACAATTTGTGACCAACCAGCAAGTACTAAAAAACTAGCCACAAATGCCCATAACAGAGCAGTTCGGCGCACTTCTTTTAAATTAATGAATCGGCGAACAATAAAGTTACGGGCGTGTAGTATGGTTGCTTTTTCAATTTGACGGAGGCGATGCCGAACCCCAGGCTTTTCAATCGGTGTCTGCTCAAAGCTAAGCTTTGTTCGATTTTCAGCCATAGAATAAACTAACCACGAATGAGTGAAACTACTATTGATCCCACGAAAACGACAGCCATCACAATCGTTGCTTCATATAAGCTTTTGTCAGTACCACGGCGAGAGGTGTAAAGCTCGCCCGAACTACCAAACCCAGCCCCCAGCGTCGCGCCGCGCTGTTGCAGTAGAATCATTAAAATCATCAAAATACCTGAAACAACTGAAACTATCTGTAAGAAATCACTCATATTTAATGCCTCTTTTCTCTGCTTAATTCTATCACACCAGTCAGCGCATAGTTAACGACACCAATAATAAAACCTGCAATAATCGCTGCGCCAAAACTAATATCAATGCCCGGCGTTAAGATAGCCGCCAGATACACCATTAAACCGTTCACGATAAACATAAATAGCCCAAGTGTTAAAAGAATCGCTGGCAATGCTAAAACGACGATAATCGGCCGCAAAACGGTATTAATAATTGAAAGCAGCAATCCGCCAAAAATTAAGCTTAAGTATTGGCCGCTAAACTCGGCACCATGCTCGGCAAGCAAGCGTACCGCAATCCACAGCCCTAGCACGTTCAAGAGCCAGCGCAAGCAGAACATTAAAAATTGTCGTTTCATGCTCATAAATTGCCTTTATAATATCATAGCTCCCACAAATTATCGGGCAAACTAGCACTTAAATTACGGGCGCTATCTTTTGTGATAAGCATATCGTTTTCGGTTCGCACACCGAACCCTTTTTCTGCGATGTAAATGCCTGGTTCGACGGTTAGTACCATTCCCTCTTGGAACGTCTCGAACCGGCCTAAACTCTCATGAGTGTCAAGCCCTAAGCCGTGACCAATGGCATGCGGAAAATACTTTCGGAGCTCCTTTTGGCTTCGGCGTTTCATAAGACCAAGTTGTCTTAAAGTATCCATCATAAGGACATCGACTTGCTGTACAAATTCAGCTGGCTTTACGCCAGGTTGAATAAGCTTCACTGCTTCATCATGCACAAATTGAACACCATAAAAAACTTCTCGTTGCCATGCAGCTGGTTTTGTGATCGGAAAGGTACGAGTGATATCTGAGGTATAACCATGCACTCGCGCACCAGTGTCAATCAATAGCCAGTCTTTTCTATAAATCGGGCTCGTATTTTCAACATGATGAAGCGTGCAGGCATCTTTGCCCGCAGCAACAATTGGTGTCCAGGTGGCGCGCTCAGCGCCGTGCCGGCGAAATTCATGCAGCAGCGTTGCTTCACACTCGTATTCAAACTTATAATTGCCTCGATTTTCATATACCACCCGTAGTGCATCATTTGTAATCGTAATTGCCCGTTCCAATGCAAGAATTTCAGGCTTTTGCTTAATGGCCCTGAGACGTGCAACTTGTTGGCGGCAATCAAGAGGCGTAATGCCATAACCGCGCAGCTGACGAACAAGCAGCCTAAGGGCCGGATTAAGCGAGATTCGCATAAAGCGAGCCATCGCCGTCTGTGGTAATAATGTATAAACTGGCCTACCCGTCAGGGCAACTGTTTTGAGCCAACGCTGAAACTGGCGCTGAGTTAGCACCCGATCAACACTACTAACTTGCTTGCCTTCCTCGGCGTCCAACACACCATCAAATGTTTTCAAAACTGCATTAACGCTGGGCATAATAAGCCAAGATTGTCGTTTAGCGCAGTCGATTACCAATCGCCAATCAGGTTCGCAGATACCGGAAAAATACTGAAAACTCGGTTCTTGCCAGAATGGAAAACCCGAGTCGGCCGCCTGCTGAAGTGTGCGGTGAGCTGTTAAAATAACGAGTGCATTTTCGGGTAATATTTCAATTAGTTTTGCGCGATTGCCAGCAAAGAAAGCCGGCTTAAACGGATTTTGGATCATTATCACCCAGCTTAGCATCACCATGAAGATGTTGCCAAATAAAATGCCCTTTCTTTTGGCCGAGGGCAGCGAGGAGCTGAGCCTCACTAGCTGCTTCAATACCTCTGAGCGAACCAAATATATGCACGAGTTTTTTGCGCGTCATCGTTCCAACACCTGGAATATCGTCTAGCTTGCTTTTCACCTGCCCTCTGCGTTTTAGGGTCGAATGATAACTCACCGCAAAGCGATGACTTTCATCACGAATCCGCTGCAAGAGCTTCACGATATGCGAGCTTTTTGGCAAGCGTACCATAATAAAGTCCTCAGATTCATACATTAATGGTTTTTCGAATGGAGAATCGGCGCTCACTGGTGCATTCATCTCGGCAAAAAGTGCGGCGGTATTAATTTTTGAACGTGTTTTATGAATAACGATTTCTTCTTCACGCTTGGCGAGGCCCACTGCCGGAATCTGCACACCACGTTTATCGAGCGCGTCAAGTGCTGCGCCGAGCTGTCCTTTGCCGCCATCAATCAGCAGTAAGTTGGGTTTTAGCCAATCACTGTGTTTCTGCCCGAAACGCCGAAAAATTACTTCGTGCATATGCGCAAAATCATTATTACCCGGCAACTGCATCTTAAACTTACGATATTCTGATTTATCCGCTAACCCATTCGTCGCCACCACCATGCTGGCAACATTATTAGTGCCACTCATGTGGCTAATGTCATAGCCTTCGATACGCCGCGGTGCATCTTTAAGACCAAGCAAAGCAGCAAGCTCAGTAAGCGCGTGATCTTTTGAAATATCAAGGAATTCGCGGTCACGAAAAATAATCTGTTTTTGCAGTGCTTTTAAGTTACCGAGCTGGTTGCGCAGCTTCGCCGCACGTTCAAAATCTTGGGCTTTGGCCGCTCGTTTCATTTCGGTTTCAATCTCACGCATAATTACTTTTCGCTCACCCTTTAAGTAACGAATAAGTTTACGAAGGTTACTTTTATAATCAACGCTCGAGACTTTTTGCTCTTCAACACCGGGACAAAGACCAAGGTGATATTGTAAACAAACACGCTTTGGCATAGTTGTATGGGTTGAGTAAGGAAACACTTTTCTAAGAAAACCCAGCGCCTTTTTCACTGCCCACCCGTTGTAGTAGGGGCCAAAATATTCGGCTCCGTCATCCATTGGCTGGCGCGTAAAACTAAGGTAGGGGTATGGATCATTCATGTTAATGCGCACGTATTGTTGGCTTTTGTCATCACGAAGCAGTATGTTATAACGCGGTTTATAGCGCTTAATCATTTCGCTTTCTAGAAATAATGCATCGAGCTCGGTTTCAACCGTTATCCACTCAATATCTGCAATCTCAGCCACCAACGCATCGGTCTTCGCGTCTTTAATGCGGTTATTTTGAAAATATTGCCGCACCCGGTTTCTCAGCACCGCCGCTTTGCCAACATAAATAATTTCGCCTGATTCTGAACGATGAAAATAAACCCCAGGATCACGAGGTAAATCACTAAGCTTAGCTTCGGTTTTTTTGTTCATTTAATTTTATTATAAAGAATACTCCAAGATATGACGAACCCGCCGCGGTGGTCACCAACCCGGCGGGTTTCGTTCATCATTTCTACTCTGTTACCCCTAGTCCCGAACAACTGATGTCGGCGGAGTCCAGCTTGAAGGCCGTTGAGCCCTCTCCCGATGGCTCATCATCGACCTTGCCCTCTCCAATGAGCTTGATCTGTTGCTCGAATTCGCCGACTACTTTCAGAGCGTCAGCTTCGATTGCAGGCGCAGGCGCACAAAGCACCATAGCCCACTTGCCTACGGGGCTCTGAATGATGTGCTTTACTCGTGCCCCCTTGGTATTGCCAGCAAGCTGGACGGTGACATTTCCCCGCTGCCACTGTTGAAAATCAGTGTCACCCTCTGGGCCGTTCGCTGCTTGTTGCGTTTTGCTGATCTGCACGAACTTCTGTTGGGCAAGGTCTCGCTCGAAGTTCGACATTACGTCGCCGGATGGCTGAGTAGTTGTTATGGTGGTCGTGTTGTTCTGCGAATCGTTCTCACACGCTGTCAGTGCCAGCAGAACAACACCAACAACAGCAATTATACGCAGCACAGAGTCTCCTAGAGTTAAAAGTAACGAACGATATAGTTATAATAGCTTTACAAGTTTAAGTCAAGTTAAAGTTACCTGCCCATTTTAACCAATAAAAGCCCTCCGGGGCTCATTTCTCAAGAAAGGTGGCGGGCGGTGTGTCGTGAAACACAACCGCCCGCTGATCACCTCCTCTCAAGATTTCAGGAACGTACTACCTTCGGCAGCGCTGAACCATGGCTTTGATCGCCGGGGGCGGTGACTTGAGCAGCTTCTCGACGTCGGCGCGTGTGGGGTTGATGTTGTCCGGTCCGCCGCTTACCTCTTCGTTGGGCCAGTCGGGCTCACGCTGGTCGTCCTTCAGCCCCTTGGCCTGACTCTTGGTGAGGTGCACTTCGCCCACGCGGAACGACAGGCTGCCGAGCACAAACTCGAGCTCAACGTCACAGTTGAGGATGGTCGTGACGGCCTCGAGGGTCTCCACGCCGTCTTCGGTCTCACGTATGACCGTGACGTTCTTGAACTCGTAAGGCTTGCTCTCGACGACCTGCTCGAACACCTGCTGAGGAGTTTTGGCGGGCACGGGCTCCGATGAACCAAGAAGACTTTCGCAACCCGTGACGAGAGCCAAAACAATTCCCAGCACGGCGAACAATCGCCATCTGCGCACTGTTCTCTTTCCTCCTTCGGTGGGGGGTGATCAAACAAATTAAAACATACTTGGTCGATTTGCACAATAGTCACCTACTCTCTTGCTACAAGCCAAATCGCTTGCTAATGGTTGTTGTGAAAATATATACTAATCTTAATACTTACCTTATTTGAGGCTGATATCATGAGCGAAAAAACAAAACATGTCAGATTTAGTGTTGAGTGGTGGGCATCGCTTGAAGGCGTATGGGCGGCGATTGGCGTGCTTATTGCCCTCGTTGGACTCGTCGTTACTTTAGTACTCGCCTGGCCGAAACCACCAGAGCCGCAATCAGAATTAGCTAACACGCCCACCTTAGGCATATCTTTTTGGCAAGATAATAAACAAGCTTACATGGCTGACGGTGCAGACCTGAGTGGCGAGTCAGACGATTTAACCTCTCGCACCACCGTGCATATGTACCCTGGCGCATTCGAAATGCGGTTCCCCGAACCGCCTGAAGATAATGGCCTGCGTATTAACGCCTGGAAGGACGCAGCTAACTTCAATGTCGCCGAAGACACTAATACGCACGATATCGCCTTCTACGAATCGCCGTTTTTCAGCGGAAAAGCCCTGGCCGACACTGAAAAAACTCAAGCCATACTCTATTTAAACAAAGGTGCCTTTAGCTACGTTGGCAGCGGCCGTGAACGCGCCGCCGATAATAAGCAAGCTGCCACATATTACTCGCGGGTTAATGACCCTTTGCCGGCTCGCCATACTTCGATGCCGACGAAAGCATATCAGCCCACTAAAGAATCATTGCATCCGCTAGAATCATGGGAGCAAAATATATATCTCGCTGTCTGGCAAGATGGAAACAACAATGGCATCATCGGGTCTGATGAGTACGAATACATTACGCTTGTATTTGACAAAAAACGCAGCTCATAATCCCGGTCAATAATCACAAGTTATAACCTACCTTAAGAAATCCGCTGGCTCACTGCATAAGGCCCCGAATCGACAAATCGCCTCAGACGCGGTAGGTAGCGAGCGGCACGGAGTGTTATGTTGCGCACCCAAAGATGAGCACGAGTTGGAGGTTCCATAGTGCGAAGAGCCCGGCTAGTGGCAGCGATGTTTTGCAAGGCAGTAGCCCGGCGTTCACTACTGTAGTGGTCGAGCGCTGAGAGCGGTTTTTGACGAACTAAAACATCTCCGAGCAATCTGGCGATACATTCAGCATCAGCAACCCCGGAATTCATACCACGGCCACCAAACGGGCTCATAAGATGCGCGGCATCACCGGCAAGAAATACACGCTCATCACGAAACGTTTCAGCAACCAGGTTATGAAAACGATATAAGCTCGACCATACGATCTTATAAGGAATATCGCCAATAATCGCTTGAATCCGCTCGTCAAGATGACCCGCCCGCTCATCCTCCAGGGTCACCTCAGGCCCAACCTGCCAATCAATCCGCCAAATATCATTTGGCTGCGGCATTATGAGAATCTGCCGGTTACGATTCGACGACGGGTCATAGTAAAAACGGCGCTCTCGCGGAAACGGCAGCTTGGCAGCAATATCAGTAATCAGAAAAAGGTTGGCAGAGCTTTTACCCTCCAGTTTTATCCCTAGCTGCTTACGCACCGTCGAATGTGCGCCATCGCAAGCCACAAGATAGGCACCGGTCAGTACATCGCCATTTACACCCGTAATACTTACCGAAGTATCATCTTGAACAAGCGAAGCGACACGGAAACCAAAGCGAAATTCGATAAGTTTAGGATATCGTTTTTGAGCCGCCTGCAGCAAGAACTGGTCAGTTTCAGTCTGGGGCAAATTAACGAACGGCGGCAAATCACCGGCAGCCGTATCAGCATAAGTTTCGCTAAACATCAATTTGTCTCGAAAATAGGTACGCTTAATATTCCAGGTAATACCAGCTTGGCGAATCTTAGCTCCCACGCCCGGCGCTGCCCATTCAAAAATCTCCATAGTGCGGCGCTGAATAACAACCGCCTTCGAGCCCTCGTGCGAGATATTACGCCCAGCCTCAACTACCACGCAGCGCAATCCCTGTTTAGCTAAGCATAACGCAGCGCTCAATCCGACCGGCCCCGCACCAATAATAAGAATTTGTTGACTTTGTTGTTTCGGCATTTTCGTCTTCACGATACCTCCATTCCATTACTTTTTATGTAAGGAAAATACTCAGATATAGTCGCGATCGGCATAGCGTGGGCAATAATCTGATATGTCCTAAATAGTAAAGACGCATCGCCAAAGATTTTCTTTGCAGCGTAAGGCGCTGCGCATACACCCCAGTCTTGTAGAGTGCGATGCGTTTCCAGCGCCTCCTGGCGTAGCAATAAACCTATTGGTTTTATACCCTCTTCTAAATCGCGGCGCATCGGCAAGCCCAAGCGGCTAACAACAACCGACGACTCCGCATAAGTAATTGGCCGGTCACTCTCGGCCGTCGTGAGCAGCACTCTACGATCTAAGATTGGATCGCCTTTCTCTAACAGCAATCGTGCATCCGCCTGTTTTATCAACCTCTGTTCTTGTCCGATTAGTTTTGTTTCTATTGCCTCTTCATATAACGCCGCTAGAAGTAAGGTGAAGCTTCCATCAGTCGCCAGCAGCGCCCGCTGGATAGGGTGGAGGCTTTGCCAAATTTCACGCTTTGCCCGCGAATCGGCACTATCACCGTTCGGTAGTGTTAAAAAAGCGGTAACAGCATGAAAATCCTGCGTCAGTTTTGTATTTTTTTGTTCTATCGTAATGTTCACCGAGACGATTATACACGATAGTAAAAATCAGAAAATAGCATTATTACTAAGAAAATGCCTATAACCAAACATCTTCTAAAGCTCAGGGGTTCATGGCTCAGAGGGACAAGTCATTGATACCATGCTGCAAATATCTCATCACAAAAGATGAAATCTCAGAAAGCTCAGCGAGATCGGTATCCCTCTAGGTTAGTCATCGACAGTTCTGAATGGCTCCGAAGGCTTTCGAAGCCTTGCATGGTGCGTCGTGGTGCATTAAACTAAGATATATAAAGCAATTACGGAGATCTTTCGATGGCAAAAAGGTATGTTGATGCAGCTTCTTTAGCAGATAAACATAGAGTCAGTATGAGTACTATCCGAAGGAGAATTGTGGAAGGAAAACTTTTTCCTGGCGCTAGAAAGAAGGATGCCGGGCTGGGCAAGATATGGCAAATACCACACCATGAAGCCGAAGCCGTTTCGCTCAAAGATATATCACCTAAAATTTATCAAAAGAGGTATAAGATCCATATCGATACTAATACCGACGATGAAGACTTTGCCGACAAATCAATTATTAAATCATTGGAAGATAGAGTTACGACACTCGAACAACTCTTAATGAAATATCTTGCCGGTCAGTTACATAAAGATGACTAAACGAACTAGACTCAAAGCTCGATCGTATCACCGAAATCGGGCTAGTATTGCCATTGCCGCAACCGTCAGACTCTTTTTAAAACGATCTTCTGGTTGACAGTCTATTGAAGCAGCTAGGGTACCAGTATAATTAAGTGCTTCGTCGCGGCCTTTATTGCCTTTATATTCAATTTCAATCACGGAATCAAAACCAAGTGCAGGTTTTAAGCCGTCTATCGTATCAATGATTACCTCTAATTCAGGGTCGGGGCTATCAAATAAAAAGCGAACTTTATTAATTGCTAGCCAATTGTAATAGCCTTGCGCTGCCGTCCATCGTAAAGCCGCCTCGTAATCATCTTCCAGCACAATCTCTTCATGAAATGTATTATGGTTACCGGCTTCTGTGAGCTGTTTTGAATCAAGCATAATTGAAAAACTGCCCCCAGGGCGTTCAATACGGCGAATGCGATAAGCAATGCCTCGCTCTTCATCAAACCAACGATCATGTTCGCTACGACTATGAATCGTTTTGGGAATAAACCATTGGTCGATTATATGCTGTTGGCCGCTTCGGTTAATGTTTTGTTTGGCTAAACGTTTTTCAATATCAGCAACTGAATCCACTTTGTATCGTTGTTCGATTTCAAGTGCCATTATGCGACCGCCATAGCTAGAGCCTGCTGACATTCCTGCGAACATGTATCAGTTGCCTGATGGCAATCCTCACACATAAGCACCAGGTTATTACAGCTCTTGAGCGCGCAGTTCTCATAGTTACTCGTGCTGCCATTACAATGAACACATTTGCCAATATCTTGTGAATTCTCAGAAAAACGCTGATTCATGCGGCCATCAAAGATATAGAGCGAACCCTCCCATAAGCCACCGTCCTTATATTTTTCGCCGTATTTTACAATGCCGCCGTCAATCTGATACACCTCTTTAAACCCTCGGTTTTTCATAAGGCTTGAGAGAATTTCGCAACGCACACCGGCCGTGCAATATGTTACGACTGGCTTATCTTTAATATCATCATATTTGTCGCTTTCAAGCTCTTTTTTAAAGTCACGAGTTGTACGTGCGTCAGGTACAACCGCGTTTTTAAACCGGCCAACGGCTGCTTCGTAGGCATTGCGGCCATCCAAAAAGATGACATCGTCACCACGTTCTTCAACTAACTTGTGCACTTCTTCAGGCTTCAAATGCTTACCCCCACCAACAACACCATTTTCGTCAACTTTCAGCTCATCGGCTGCGTCGAAAGCAACAATTTCATCACGAACTTTCACACTTAAACGCGGAAAAGCATCGCCTGAACCGTCGCTCCACTTAAATACCGTTTTTTTGAATGGTTCATAGCCTTTCATAGTTTTCACATAGGCTTTCACATTTTTAATATCACCGCCAACGGTGCCGTTAATGCCATGCTTTGAGATTAAAATGCGACCTTTTAAGTTCAGCTTTTCACCCAGTGTTTTTTGCCACAATTTAATCGCCTCGGGGTCAGCAAGGGGTGCGAATTTATAATAAATAATAATCTTTTCAGTCATAAACAGAGGTATTTTAGCATTTTCTTCTCATGTTTTCGAGCCCTATGTTACACTAGTACGTAACCAATTCTTTATTCGAAGTATGTTGCGATACTTTTCATCGCTTTCTCGTAAAATAGAATACTGAGTCTGAAGGGAGTTTCATGTCTTTAAACAAAGAGACACTTAAAATTTTTCTAGAAGAAAACCTAAAATTTCGACGCCATTTTTTTAGCACCCTTATAATTGTGCCTCTATCATCAACCGTAATTGGCGTCGTTATACCATTTCTCTTAAGCCGCATTATCGAACTATTGAGCCACAGTCGGGGCCTGGGTGATGATGAGTTTATGTTTACCCTATACCTGACAGTTGCCGCAAGCCTTGTTGCCGTGATTCTCAATCGCATCGGTTACCAACAATTTCTGACCCTTGACTATAAGGTTCGCGCCAATCTGCAACGGCGCGCCTTTCAAGCGCTGCTTCATAAAAGTTATAGCTTCTACGCCAATCACAAAGTCGGCTCACTTACCAGCCACTTTATTGGTTTTATTAGCGCCTCTTCGCGTATTACCGAAATAATTATTAATCAGGCAATGAACCTGTCTTTAACGATGGCCGTCGGGCTCGTTATTATCTTTAGTCAATCGCTTATTTTGGGTGCCACCTTACTTGCGATCACCGCAGTTATCGTGCTTCATACCCGTTATACACTTAACTTACGCGCACCTTTGCGCAAAAAACGTAAAGAAATTATTAGCGAGCTTCATGGTAATATTGCCGACGATATAAGCAATAACACCGTCATTAAAATGTTCGGTCAAGAAACATTTGAAACCAAACATGTTGAGCAAAAAATTAACAGCCTCAAAAACATTTACTCCAAAGAATTTAGAATATTCGCGCACGAAAGCAACTTGCGTCACGCACTAATGCTGGCCTTTCAGCTTGTTGCTATTATTGTGGCTGCTTGGCTGCTTGGGCAAGGTGCTATCTCAATTGGCGTCGTCATTTTCTCGCTCACCTATCTTATCCGGCTGTCGACTAATTTATTTACTGTTGGCCCCATTATTCACGGTTATGAACAAGCCATGGTTGAGGCCAACTCGATGACCGAAGTACTCATTGAAGCCAACGAGGTACAAGACAAACCCGATGCCAAAGATCTGAAAGTTAGCAAAGGCGATATTCAATTTAAGGATGTCTTATTTAAATATGAAGATGATAGTGAACATGTATTTGATGGTTTGAATCTCCATATTAAAGCTGGCGAGAAGATCGGTCTTGTTGGCGCAAGCGGCGGCGGCAAGACAACCGTGACAAAGTTGCTTTTGCGCTTTTTAGATATTCAAAAAGGTAAGATCATAATCGACGGTCAAGATATCTCCAGTGTCAAACAACAAAACTTGCGTTCACAAATCGCCTATGTACCTCAAGAACCGCTTTTGTTCCACCGTAGCCTGCGTGAAAATATCGCTTACGGCAAGCCCGAAGCAAACGATGAAGAAATTCTAGCGGCCGCCAAAAAAGCGCATGCCCACGAATTTATCGAAAAACTACCACACAAATATGACACTACCGTCGGTGAACGAGGGGTTAAGCTCAGTGGCGGTCAGAAACAAAGGGTAGCAATCGCTCGGGCAATTCTCGCCAATGCACCAATTTTAGTGCTCGATGAAGCGACGAGCGCGCTCGATTCAGCCAGCGAAAAAGCTATTCAAGCCGCCTTGCACGAACTCATGCAATATCGCACCGCAATTGTCATTGCCCACCGTCTCAGTACTATTCAACAAATGGATCGTATCATCGTGCTTGATGAAGGCAAAATCGTCGAAGAAGGCACACACCAAAAGCTCCTCGCCAAAAAAGGCCACTATGCCAAGCTATGGGCGCATCAAACTGGTAGCTTTATAGAGGAGTAAGGCTATAATAAATATGTTCATTCAGGAGATTGGAGATCGATGGCCCATCGTTTTATCGGCGAGGGTACCAAACACTCGTACGATGAGCTGATTGCGCAGTTAGAAGAAGGCCATATGCTCGTGGCCACCTGGCTGCTTGATCCGATATACCCCCAAGCGGAAGTCATCAAGGCAAAAGTCGACTTCGAGAGGATCGTCCGTGATACCCGAATAGGGTACAACATTGAACTGCGTTTTTTCAGTAGCTCACACGAACCCGGACATTTTTTCGACTACAACACCCTCACCGAGGACGGAGAGAGAGGCTCTCGGCCTTTGACGGCTCCGCGAACAGATTCTGACTTGCGGCCGAAAGCACCGCCCCAACCCGCCGGTACGCAGATGCAACTCAAAGAGTCCCCTCACGAGTCGAGAAACGGCGCCCTGCCTCAATCGCCATAGTGAACGCTGGGGCAATTGCCCTCCCCTGGCCCTTTGCTTGCTTTTTTGCGAAGGGCCAGGGACTTTCGCATAACTTCTTATAGTATCGCAACGTTGTTTACAATAGTATCAAGCCTTACTATACTAGAATGCATTGTATGATTCATGCTAACGAATCCTCTCGCGGATAACGATCGGATGTGCCGATCCGCTACCGGCATAAAAATAGGAATAGGATAATTCATTCTGGAGATATTATGAACCAACTTTCAGGCATGAAGCTGATTGCCAGTTACTATTGGCATGAGCTAAAAAAGCACCCATGGCACGTCGTTTTAATGCTTCTTATGGTGCCAACGGCCGTCTTTTTGAACATATTTGCGATTCCTTATATCATAGCGGGCATTATTGATACGCTTAGTAAAGGTAATGTAGCGCTCGACCAAGTGTGGGCCACTTTTGGCGACGATATCATTCTATTTACCCTGGCTATTGTTGCCGGCGAGTTAATCTTGTGGCGACTGATTGTTTTTATGCTCTGGCGACTTGAAAAGAAAATAGTGTTCGATCTTTATATGCGCTGTTTTGATTTTTTAACCCGCCAAAGCGCCCAATTTCATGCCGATTCCTTTAGCGGCTCTTTGGTTTCGCAAACTAATAAATTTACGAGTTCATACATCCGCTTGATCGACAGTATCGTTTTTCAGATTCTACCCTTTATATGCACTTTAGTATTTACATTCATCATTCTAGGTGTCCGCGTACCGCTGTTTGCAATTGGCCTGGCGGTTCTCTCGGGTATATTTATCTGGATCAATGCTGCAAGTTATGGCAGAATTCGCCATTTAAATGAAGTTGAATCTGAAGCTAATAACAAAATGAGCGGCCATATTGCCGACATGATCGGGAATGTTTTAGCAGTAAAAAGCTTTAGCGCTGAAGGGCGCGAAACCAAACGGTTCCTTAGTTTCAATAAAACAGCGGCTGCAGCCACTGAAAATGTGCTGCAAAATAGCATTAAACGTGACGTTGGCTTCGGTAGTGTGCTCGTTGTGGTTATGGTGTTTATGCTGATTTTCATTCTAGTTGGTCAAGCGACGCTTGGCATTACCATCGGTACCATGGTGTTAATGTTAAGCTATAGCCTGACGCTTTTTAATCAGCTATGGACGGTTCAGCAGATTACTCGAAATTATAATCGCGTTTATGGCGATGCCTTGCCAATGGCAAAAGTTTTGCAAAGCGATATCACCGTTGAAGATGCCAGGCACCCCGAGAAGCTACGCATTAAGAAAGGTGCGATTGCTCTAAAAAATATAACCTTCACGCATGATGGCAGCAAGGAAGCGCTTTTTAAGCAATTTAATTTAACAGTAAAACCAGGCGAACGCATTGGTCTAGTCGGCCATTCTGGCTCAGGCAAAACAACACTTACTAAACTACTCCTTCGTTTTGCTGATATTGACGGTGGTGTTATCAGCATAGATGGTCAAGATATTAGGGCGATCACCCAACATGATCTTCGTACATCGATCGCCTATGTACCCCAAGAGCCGCTTTTATTTCATCGCAGTCTGAAAGAAAACATCGCCTACGGTAAAATTGATGCAACTGACGAAGAGATACGAGACGCAGCCGAAAAAGCCCACGCCCTCGGCTTTATTGAAAAACTGCCAAAAGGCTTTGACACCCTCGTTGGTGAACGCGGCGTTAAGCTCTCGGGTGGCCAACGGCAGCGTGTTGCGATTGCTCGCGCCATATTAAAAGATGCACCAATTTTAGTGCTCGACGAAGCCACTTCAGCACTTGATAGCGAGAGCGAAAAGGCCATTCAGGCGGCACTGCGCGAGCTTATGAAAGGCCGCACTACTATTGCCATTGCTCACCGCCTCAGTACCGTGCAGCACATGGATCGCATTCTTGTGCTTGATAACGGCGTTATCGCAGAAGTTGGCTCACATAAAGATTTACTGGCGCAAGATGGCATCTATGCATCGCTTTGGAAACATCAATCGGGTGGTTTTATTGAGTCATAAGCTGTGATTGTCAGAGCCTTTTTATCGTCAAAATATCGCAGTTTGGCGTTCGTGCTGTAATTGAAACCTTCGCCCAATCAGAGCGTTCAGGGCCTACTCTATCTTTCACGGTAGTGTATGCCAACCTAAAATATTCACGATTTCAAAATCTTCGTCATCTTTAAACTCCAATCTTATACTTGTTTTTCACCTAACTTCACGACTTCATGCGACAATCCATCATTAAGATATTCACCCCCCTGGAAAGTCCTCGTATAACAGCACGTATTCTTTACCGTCAGCCCGAAAGTGGTGAGCCCACGCATCAAGACCTGCTTTACCGTGGTCTACCCAAGTTATCTCATCAAACTTAACTACGTCTTTATAGCGAGGGAGGATGACTTGTTCAAAGAACTGTTCAAGAAAGCTATTACTCATATATTTAAATGCTACATAAAGTTAATTGGGTAACTTCGTTCCGTACAGACTTTTGCCAGACCATGTCTTACTGTTCGATTACCGTGTATTATATCAGCCAGATCACAGAGCTCAGGCAGCGATACAAGTTTAAGTTGCTGAGCATTAACTTCTGGTAAATCTATTTTGTAGACCATTGCGTGCACGCATATATGTTCTATTTTTTCGCCGGGTGTGTCGTCTACAAAGCTAAATAACGCTATTGTCTCGCGTTCAAGTATTCGGAAACTTTCTAAAACAAGATTATAGTCATATAAGAATTTTAGTAAATGCATTGTCAAATCTTGATTACGGGGGAGCTCAAGAAAGGGCAGCTCGTATATTGCATCCTCATCGTCATAAATCGAGCAGAGTACCACAAACCGCCCCGACCTTTCGTCTTCAGCTAAGACATGGATACTAGAATAGCTACTTTCTTTGAATGGTTGGCTAAAATCTTGTTTCATGATGTAACCATCGATCTATTAATGATGGACTGGAAGATAAGGACGAATTTGCCGCTCACATTCGTTTAATAACTCTGTATTGAGCGGAATAGGGTTGCCTTGTTTTATAGAGTAATACCTCTGGTCACACACGCCTGCGATGTCGAACCAGTTTACCACTTTTTTGTCTTCGAGCATCAGAGCAATCGAAGAAGCAAAGCTCTCCAAATACCCAAGCACATCTCCATCATCAGAATAACGTCGAATCATATCGATCATGTCTCGAGCTAGTATCGCCTGTTCCTTTTCTTTCATGACTTTATTGTATAGCGAAGTCCATCTGTCGCCAATGGCGACAGATGGACAGGTACTCCTTTCAAATATTAGATGACACTATCATCTGGAGGCACAAACCTGTCGGGGTAGCCATCAGGAACATTCTTGTTTGTCCAGTGAATGTTATGGTTCCCGTAGGGAGTTGCATCCCACGAGACATGATAGCCATCGGCAAAGTACTGCGTGATATGCAGCTCGGTGCCTTCGCTATCACTGCGCCGATAGAACACCCCGCCATGCTCGTTAATACCGAGTGGTTCGTGATTACTCCGAGCACTTCTAATGTACAGAAGCGAAGGGTCGCTCACCTTCTCGAAATTCTGCGCACCATGCGGGTCGAACGGGTCACGCCGGTAGGTAACATTGCCGTACTTATCCATTACGTAATGGCCGTGGCCTGGACCTACTGGCTCGCCAATGCCACCGAAGTAGATGTTGACGGTCCCATCGGGTTGGGTTGTCACCCATACATTATCGCGGTACTGATGCGGCACACTGGCGCGTTCGGCAATGGCGCGTTTGTCATCCTTCTTGCGCTTGGATTCAGCTCGAATCACTTCCAGTTGTACCTTGAACGCTCTTGCCGCCTGGTCAAATTCCGCCTTGGCACGTGTGAAGTCAGCTTGCGAACGTTCGTGGTCGGCTTTTGCCTGGTCGAATACTCGTTTAGCCACCGAGAAGTTGTCCTTCGCCTGCTGAAAGACAAGCTTGGTTGCTTCGTGCCGGCTACGTGCATCACGGATCGCCTGAACGAGCTGCCGCCGTTCGGCGACATAACTCTGGCCTCCGCTTTGTAGGCATGGCCCTCATCAGCGTGTTTTCGAGCAGAAGCCCCATCACCCATGTCGTGCGCGCTGGAAGCCCGATCGAACGCGTTTTTCATGTTCTGAAACGCAGCTTCTTGTTGGGCGTTCAACTGGTCGATACGCGGACTGTTGCAGGAGCGCACGCGTTGGAAATCTTGCCACGAGGCATCTTGGGCTGCGTAAGCCCGTTGTTTTTCCTCGTGTGCCCGATTAAGCGCGTCACGGGCACGGGAGCGCTGCTGCCAGGCCCGATCCTGTGCTTGATATGCATCCTGTTTGCGCTGGAACGCAAGGTCTTGCGCCGCCTTGAGGCGGTCAAGTTCGGCATCTCGTGCCATTCGTGTCACCTGCTTTTGTAAGGAGTGAGAAATGCACCAAACGGTGCATTTATGTAATCTTATATCGTAAATTGCTTACTTGTCAAACAGGTGCCTTTGGATTTATTTATTGTAAATCTTTTGATGCTATGCCCTTGATGAATATTGATTTTTCGTGCATTAAAAGATCTGATTACCGTAATCAGATCTTTTAAGTTTTAGTTCAGAAAGCTAACTTGGCAAATCTTGTTGTTTACGACCGTCTGAGGCTTTGCCTTCGGTCGCGTTGGCGGGTTGATTAGTATCTTCGCCCTGTTCGGCTTCGACTTGCTCCTCAGCACTCTTGTCTTCAGTATCTTCAGCATCACCTGCCGTCGCATCATTAGCGGCGGCAATGGCACTTGGTTCGTAAGCACTGGCAATCGTCTGCTCTAAGTCAATCTCAGCATCAGCAAACCCTACACCAGCTGGCAGCTTGATATCGGCCAGCATCAGCTTGTCGCCGGCTTCAACCAGCTTCTCACCGTTTGCCGTTAACTCTTCAGGCAAATCTTGCGGAAAGGCTTTAACATCTATTGATTCAAGCGCTCGCAAAACCACAAGGCCAGCACGCTCTGCCGGTGTCTGCTCATTGCCCTCATCGAGAACAATCTTAATAGAAGCACCTGCCGTCACCTTTTCATTGCGCTTAATAGCATTAAACACCACGTGACGGAACGTGTGCTTCACCGGATCGCGGTCAAGCTGCTTAATCATCGCCAACTTCTTTTTACCATCAAGGGTAATTTCAAGAGGTTGTGAACGGCCAACCACACGAAAGGCGCGAATAAGCTCCTTTTCATCAAGGCTCGCATGGACAGTCTCACCGTGGTCGTAGACCACCGCCGGTACCTGGCCATCGGCACGCAGCTTTTTCACTTGCTTGCCGGTTACAGTTCGATCTTTTAATTCTAACACTATGTTTTCGTGACTCATTTGATACTCCGTCTCTCTTTGCCGTTAAGTCAGCATTACTGAGAGCATTATAGCATGTTATACTAATGCAGATGTTAGAATTTGATCTTGAAAGCATAGGCTTACTTGGCATCGCTATTATCATTTTTATTGAGAGCGCCTTTCCTTTTGGCTTTATTTTGCCTGGCGATACACTGCTCTTCGCTGCTGGCATTTTGGCCTCAAAAGGGCACTTTGGCCTCATAGCCTTAATGATAGTCGTGTTCACAACTACTGTTGCCGGTGTCACCATCGGCTATTTTAGCGGTAAACAAGTTGGCAAGCGTTTGTTTCGTAGTGATGACGCCATGATTTTTCGGCGCGAATATGTTGAATCAGCCAAGAAGTTTTATGAGCGTCATGGTGGTAAAGCTGTTATCTTAGGCCGTTTTGTACCAGCAGTGCGCTCTTTTGTGCCGCTTGTGGCTGGCATTGCCCACATGAATTATAAGAAATTCATGTTCTACAACATCATTGGCGGCCTTATTTGGGCCACCACCATTCCACTGCTCGGTTATTATGCTGGCGGCTGGCTTGAGGCCAGAGGTATTAACGTTGACCACCTGATCTTACCAATTATCGCCGTAATCGTGCTGCTCTCGCTCGCCGGACCAATAATTCATGCACTACATGATCCGGTTTCACGGGCAAGATTGTTAAGAAGATTACACTTGCGTAAATAATTAGGTTATAATCCCTTGTCTTTATCAATCTCTCTTTGAACCAATTCGCGTAAGATTTCTGCTTTGGTCTTATTTCGTTTCACCGAGACCCATCGTAGATAGTTATAAATCTGGCGATCAATAAAGAAGTTAAATCGAAGGTCTTTATTTTCTATGGTATTTTCAAGAAGGAAGTTCTCAATAATTTCCTTCAGATTATCTTTGTCATAAGGCTTTATCTGAGCGTTTTGTTCAGGAATACCAGAAGCAAATACGGATTCGTTTGCTGACGCGTTATGCAAAAGAAGTACCGGCTTTTTTAGGTGAATTGCCAATGCAACTTGATAACCAACGCCAAAACTCTGAGTACTCGTCTCGGCAATAAACACATCAGCTCTCGTGATAGCTTCAATGGTATCTTTATAAAGGACAGGCCAATCAACATCTGTTATTTTATTCTTCTTTTCTTCTGCGTAAATTGGCTCAAGCCAATCCAACGCTAAAGTGTGACCATTTTCGTGAATTATACTGACAAACTGACGCAATTCTTCAATACGTTCTGTTATATTTTTGCGCGAAGCAACGAAGTAGACAATCATAGCTTTACTTTAGCATATAATTAAATATTGACAAATGATTTTAAATTACTTTAAATAAGGACTTATGTATAGTATGAGTAAGCCAGTCACCCCTTTTACCGATGTCGAGATCGTGAGCTTTGATATGTGGCTCACGATCGTAGATACAAACAAGATCTTTAACAGATTAAGAAAAGAGATGATTTATAAAAAAATTGCCGTAAACAGTCCTCAATTAAAAAAATCAGATTTTGAAAAAGCCTTTGATGTTATGAAGCGCAAAACAGAACGCAAAAGTGAGTTAAACGGTAAACACCTAAACTTTGAGGAGCGCATTAATGATCTATTGTTACGACTTAATATTCCGAGTTTATCAAAAAAACAACTGCTAGAACTCGAGAGAGAGCAAGACGTATTGGCGCGACAATATATTCCGCCTCTCTTGAGCACAAAGACACCTACCTTATTTAGGAATATAATAGATAGTGGCAGGAGAATCGCGATTATAAGCAACACAGGGATGTTAACAAGCGAGCATGTGAGATACTATTTAAACAAATATGGGTTGGATGAATTTGTTTCATTTGAAATCTATTCAGATGAAACCAGTTATACAAAACCCAGTAAACATGCTTACGACAAGCTGCTTCAATTGACGAATGTAGAACCTAAGCATATCGTCCATATTGGCGATAATGAAAATGCTGATTTTAAAGGCGCAATAGGCTGCAACCTTCAGGCATGCCTTACTCCTTTAAATGATGGTGGCGTTTCTTTAATTACTAATCTGCTGAGGCTCTAAATGATCAAACACACCTTCGGCCTATATGCCCTTAATAAAAATCTTGAGACAGAATCTGATTTCAGTCTAGAGAATTACAGTAAATTCAAGTATGGCGATGGAGGCGTTGCAAAGCAATATGCCGCAGAGCTTGCCAGCTTTTTGCAAAAAAATATTCTTACAAAGGGCGGAAGGTATTGTTTAACCGGTTCCGCGCACCACAACACGCCTACTGCCGCAACATCTATTGCAAAAAGCTTATACGCACTTTTGAAATCCCATGGTATTGATGTGATTTATACGCCTCTTAAATGTCAGGCTTATGCAAAAGATTACAGTAATATGGACTTCGGTCAAAGGGCAAACCTACTCGCCGATAATAAGCTCACCATAGATATGGCACCTGCACACAGAAATGAGGATCGAAGTCTCATCGTTATCGATGATATCCGTATTACAGGTCTTCATGAGCTCGCCATTGAGAACTTCTTGCTAAACCAAGGAGTCGATGAAGTAGTTTTCGGATATGTAATCGTATTGCATGATACATCTATATTTAAGAATCCGAAGCTGGAATATGCCATCAATCATATGTACGTCGACCGGTTAAGTGAACTTGCCCAAATAGTATGTAAAGAGGATTTTAACCCTAATGCACGTATTTGTAAATTTATTCTAAGTGCCTCACCAGTAGAGTTAGAGGAATTCTTAAGAGAAATTCCATTAGAAAAGTTACATCTTCTTATCAACCTGATCGAACAGGATGGATACCACTTACTCGATATATACAGACAGTCATTTAATCTTATGTGGACTTATACGTTCAGAAATATTAAGCCTATCAAGACTAAGAATCTACTTGTTCAAGCGGAGCAATTTTGAGATCTTATATAATATGTGTATAATATACTCACATATGTAACGGAGCACATGTATTTATGGATCTCTCAGTTCACATCATTAATAAAGGCAATAACTCTCAGATAATCGCAGCACACCTGAAAGACTTAGGGATTAACGTTGACTTTTCACACGATGACCACTATGCCCTTTACAACACCTATCACGATCTTTTTGGCAACTTTCATCATATCAGTACAGCTAGCGTCGTAGTCATTAACGGCAGCATTACACCAAATAACACCCTTGAGATTCTTTATGCTATCTTAAAAAATAAGCCAATTATTTCTATCGGCAACACTGATTGCACTGACGAGGTTGATAACTTTACGCAAAAGTTAATTAAAAAAGCCAAGTCACACTTTTTAACAAAAGATATTTCGCAAGTAGATGAAGCTGAGCTGAGTCGTTTTTTATCTGAAATAACGAAACAACCAGTTGATTATCATCTTGAATCGCACCAAACCGCTCTTATTCGCGCCCGCGTTCGTGCCTTTTTCCGCGAAACAATAAATCCTTCGATAATTGCGTAAGCTTAATCTGTCACGTTTTTGGCTTTTCTGCTAATCGCCTTCATTGACCCCCACTGGCGTTCACGAAGCATTCGAGCAGCTTGACGCCGAGCACTGCGACGTTCTTTTTCATTAAGCAATGCTTTTACCAACAAACTTTCTCGGTTTAAAACATGCTGCAAAGCTTCGTTGGTGATACTAATAATAGCAGTCCGTTTCGTCATAGTTGCTATCAGGGAAAGTTTATTTTCATAGTATGCTAAAGAACCTGGTGTTCGCTGGAAGAGAGCTACTTAAAGGACTATGCGCCGCTATACAGACTTCGAGGAGGTATAGCTGTACGATTTTGGTATTGCATCTCGAAGAAATTTTATGCTGCTTTGGCTGAACGTGATCGTGAATGGCCTGGCTTACTATACTGGCGCTTAACAAGAAGATAAACATCTACTGCCATTGCAATCAGTAATAATGTTCCAAATATACCTCCGAAAAGTGATAGCATTGGTAGCGCTGCAAAGGGATTGCCCTGTGTACCCATATTAGAGCCTTCGGTAAAATTGCGTATAAACTCAAATATAGTTGCAATTGTAAGGAATATACCTAGGGTATGCGGGTATTTTCCCGTAAGTACAGGTAGCCAACTCCTCCGAAAATGAGGTTTAAGAACACTGCGAGAATGGTTTTTTTGATCATGGTCCTATTATACCGTGTTTAGTTTGTTCGTTAGTGGGCAGCCGCATTCTCTGCGGCTGCCCACTATATGCCCCGAGCTCCGGTTAGCAGTTCCGGTTGTAACTCGTCACCTGGCCCCAGGTGTTGATCGTCCAGCGAGGCGCGCAGTAGAGCGAGGCAGCGGTTCGAATAGAGATGCGCGAAGAAGTTCTCGCCGACACCGAACGACGTGCCACCACCATACGAGCCGTACCAGTCGAAACCGGCGACGTAGTAGCCGACGGTGGTGACGCCGGGTGTGATGCGCCCATTCTGCCAGACCGACCCGCCGTTATGGCAGATCGGTACGCTCATGCGTGGGTTGATGACCTGCCATGCGTAGCCGCTTACTTCGAGCGTCTTGCAGTAGGTCGGTGCCGCCAATGCGGGCGATGCGGTAAAGACGACGGCACCACCTGCCATGGTCACAGTCAGCGCGGTCGCTGCGAGCAGCCGCATTACCCTTGCTTTAATACGCATTTCTCTAACCCCTAACATCGGATGGCTCCACATAGCCTGCGGACACCTCGGTGCATTGCCTCAGCAACAAGGCAATGCGGTGAATGATATCAAAAGTTCCCTCGACTTGCCATAATTTACCTACCAAGTAATGCTGCAGAATAATCAACATTTATTTATCTATTGCAGAGTAAACATGCGATGCAACATAACGATGGACGCGTCGTTTTCTAACTTTATTGTGCAAACACTATAAACAAGAACATCACTATCTACGGCACCGGCTCGCAACAAGGAGCTTTCAGCTCTGGCTAGCCATTCAAATGTTGCTCATGATATGTGCCGGTGCTGGTCGGCTTTCTCGTGATGTCAAACAACTAAGCAAGTAATGGGGCAAGGTATTTGCCAGTATAAGAGGCTTTGGCTTTAACTATTGTTTCAGGCGTACCTTCGGCGATCACTTGACCACCAGCGTCGCCGCCCTCTGGGCCCATATCAATTAGATAATCGGCAGATTTTATAACGTCAAGGTTATGTTCAATAATGACCATACTGTTGCCGGTATTCACTAACGCCTGTAGCACATGCAATAACTTCTTCACGTCAGCGCTGTGAAGGCCAGTTGTTGGTTCATCAAGAATGTAAAGCGTACGGCCAGTCGCACGGCGACTTAACTCGCTGGCCAGTTTAATGCGCTGTGCCTCACCGCCACTAAACGTTGTTGCTGGCTGACCAAGTTTAATATAGCCAAGGCCAACTTCAACCAGTGTATCCATTTTGCGTGCCACCGACGGCACATTCTTAAAGAATGCAGCCGCATCTTCAACGGTCATATCAAGTATATCGGCAATTGTTTTGCCTTTGTAGAGAATTTCAAGTGCTTCGCGGTTATAGCGCTTGCCTTTGCAGATTTCGCAGGTGACATAAACGTCTGGCAAGAAGTGCATCTCAATTTTAATGACGCCATCGCCCTGGCAATTTTCGCAGCGGCCGCCCTTCACATTAAAGCTAAAACGTCCGGCTTTATAGCCACGAATATTCGCCTCTGGCATGTTAGCAAATAGTTCACGAATCGGCGTAAAAACACCAGTATAGGTTGCTGGGTTCGAGCGCGGCGTGCGGCCAATGGCCGATTGATCAATCACAATCACCTTATCGAGGTGCTCAATACCATCAATCCCATCGTGCTTACCCGGCACACTGTGTGCACGATGAAGGCGATTTGCTAACGCTTTGGCAAGAATATCATTAACAAGTGTTGATTTACCAGAGCCACTCACGCCGCTTACCACCGTTAATTTACCAAGCGGGAGAGTTATATCTATATCTTTTAGATTATGTTCACGAGCACCTCTGATAGTTAATGATTTGCCGTTACCCTCACGGCGCTTCCTCGGCACCGCTATTTTCTCGGCACCACTAAGATATCTGCCGGTTGTGCTGGTTGGATGCGCCGCCACCTCCTCGGGTGTACCGTGTGCTACCACCTTACCACCGTGCACACCGGCACCGGGGCCAATATCAAGTAGATAGTCGGCTTCACGAATCGTGTCTTCGTCGTGTTCAACCACCAACACGGTGTTGCCCAGATCACGCAGGTGTTTTAAGGTTGCGATTAAGCGATCGTTATCACGTTGGTGTAGACCAATTGAGGGTTCGTCAAGCACATAAAGCACCCCTTGCAGGCCTGAGCCAATTTGTGTCGCTAAGCGAATACGCTGTGCTTCACCACCAGAAAGTGTGTTAGCGGCACGCAAAAGCGACAGGTAAGTCAAGCCGACATCGCGCATAAAACCTAAGCGCGCAGTAATTTCGCGAAAGATCTGCTTTGAAATCAACTGTTCTTGCTCACTGAGTTTAATAGTGTCACAGAAAAAAGTCAGTGCATCATCAACACTTAACTCACAGATATCCATAATTGAAAAGTTATGAACAGTCACCGCTAATGCCTCGGGTTTCAAACGTTTGCCGTGGCAGGCATGACACTCGCGCTCGCGCATAAAGCGTTCAATATCGCGGCGCATGAAATCGCTGTCGGTTTCTTTATGACGACGCTCAAGATTTGGAATGACCCCTTCATAAGTTGTGTCGAAGGAGCGGCCATTGCCAAGTGACACCGAATAGGTTTGACGATCGGTGCCGTATAAGATTTTATCAATCGCCTCACTTGAGAGCTCGCGCACTGGCACTTGCAGGCTAAACCCATGGTGCTCAGCCACCGCCACTAGCTTCTTCATATACCACGTGTCCATATTCACGCGGTTAAAAGGGCGAATAGCGCCTTCAGAAATAGTTAAATCGGGCGTAAATACTAAATCGGGGTCAACTTCAAGCCGCGATCCAAGGCCGGTGCATATTGGGCAAGCACCGTGCGGTGAATTAAAGCTAAATAAACGCGGCGCTAGTTCGGGAATCACAATATCAGGGTGATCAATGCAGGCATAGCGCTGGCTATAAAGGCTCTCTTCTTCGGTGTCGGCGTTCACAATAAGCAACGCACCTTCAGCAATATCCAGCGCTTGTTCAACCGACTGAGTGATACGGCTGCTGTTTTCAGCATTGTTAACGACACGATCAACCACAATTTCAATGGTATGCTTGTATTTTTTGTCAAGCTCAGGCCATTCATCAAGAGCATAAATCACACCATCAACCCGGGCACGAGCAAAACCAGCCCGCTGATACTGCTCAGGAATGTGCGCAAACTCACCCTTCTTATCACTAATAACCGGCGCCAGAATAATCAAACGCGCACCCTCAGGCTGGGCGAGCACCGCATCAACAATCGCTTGCGGGCTGCGTTTTTCAACTGGCTTACCGCAAATGGGACAATGCGGCACACCAATACGCGCGAACAAAAGGCGCAAATAATCATAAATTTCAGTCACGGTGGCGACGGTTGAGCGCGGGTTGCGGCTCGTCGATTTTTGATCAATTGAAATCGCCGGACTTAGGCCGTCAATTTGATCAACGTCTGGCTTCTCCATCAAACCCAAGAACTGCCGGGCGTAACTCGAGAGGCTTTCAACATAACGCCGCTGTCCTTCGGCATAAATGGTGTCAAATGCAAGGCTCGACTTACCTGAACCAGATAAGCCAGTGATTACTACTAATTTATCACGCGGAATCTCAACGTTGATGTTTTTCAGATTATGTTCTCGCGCACCACGAACCACAATTGCGTCTGCCATATCCGTCTGATTATACAATATTGTCGCCAACCAGACTAGTTCCTATATTCAGCGAGATTCAACAAGACGCTTAACATTGTTAGTTATATGGCGCATTTCATCATTAGTCACTCGCCCTAACTTTCCACTCAATGTAATATCGATGACCGGCTGATCTGGCGGTAAATTATCGAGCACTGCACGCAATTGCTGGTGAAGATCGTCGGCCTCTTCGCCCTCGGGCTCATCCTTCAATAATGCTGCCGTTAAATTGTGAGTGGCGGCCTTATATTCGATGCCGCTCGCCGGAGGGAGACCAGCTTGGTTAAGTCCTATTGTAAACTGGCGTATTTTACCCTCAGCCGCGAGGGTTGGCAAGAAAGCAAGCGGAAGAGGTAACTGTGTTTTACCAGTCTGCGAGAAGCGAACACCGTGATAAGAATTATACGTTAGCATGCTGATGCCCCGGGTTGCCACTGCCGCAGAAAAGTCAAAGATCCTTTTAATATCGAGCTTTTCTACCGTGTCAGGTGAAATAACCGCCACTCGCTCATAGGGCGCATTTGCATCATGATACGTTTGCCCAAATTGTAGTTCCTCGGGATACAAGGTGGCAAAGAAATCGTTATCTGCAAGTTCTGAAATCTTTGCCAAAGGCTTTAAAGATGCCTGCACGGGGGGTTTGGTTGCTCGCTGCTCAATAACATTTTGCCCAAGTCGTTTCAGTCGTTCTGAAAAATACATCTCGTTTTTACGGCCTTTAAAGCGACCCCACGCCTCTGGGAGCGTGGGTGAATACGATTGCGCACCCGAGGCAAGGAGCCTCACCCCCTCTCGCTCGTTTACAAAAGAGCCGTTCGCTGATTTTAATAAAAGCTCAGCATACAAACGCGAGCGCGTATGAACATTCATGTGAAGGCCACCGTTAATTCCTATTTTGCCAAGCTTACGTCTTGTGTCTTCAACGCCGTTTAATAGAATCTCTCGGGGATGGAGGCTTTCATTATTAATCGTGTATCTGATTTGAGCCGAACCTTCACTCATAATTGTCCTTTTTTATTTAGTAGATAAATATTGCTTCTAACGCTTACTCAATCGCTTTATAAACCGCTCTATCCGCGCTCGCTGCCAGAAGGCGAGCGCTGAAATTGCCATAGCAATACTTATAATAATTGCAACGAGTTGAATATTAGATTCTGCCACTCCTGCACCAGCAAAACTCAATACCAAATATCCTGGTAAGCGGCCGAGCAAAGAAATAATAATCAGAGTTTTAATTTTTATGTTGGTTAAACCGGCAATAAAACAAATTAAATCATCGGGCAAGGCCGGCAACAGAAAAATCAAAAATAATACAAATACACCGTTATTCTTCGTCAGATAGTCAAACTTTTGCAACGTTTTTTGGTCAACAAAACGCTCAACAAACGGCCGGCCCAGCTTGCGCGCGAGAATAAAAATTGCAGTAAAACCGATGGTGGCGCCTATCATTGCGTAGACAGTCCCCCAAAATGTTCCAAACAAATAACCACCGACAAAACCAATAACTTGACCCGGGATTGGTGCTACAAATACCTGTAAAATTTGAAGCGCCATAAACACTAACGGTCCCCAAGGCCCCGCAGAGGTAATCAGTTCTCGCGTTTTATCCGTGTCGCTGAGTAGCTCCCATAATGGACGACCAAAAATAATAACGGTAACTATGAAAACAACGGTTACCACCGAAGCAATAATTAACAGAGGTAGCTGCGACTTCGATATCCGTTTCATTTCCTAAGCATAGCATGTTCTTACAACGAGCCAAGGCGAAAACGCATAATGTAAAAACTACAACTTAATTGTCTTGCATACAATCTTCTGTTATAATTGCAATAACTTTAAAAGGTGAAAACATGAAATTAACAAAAGTACTACCCTACCTTGTTGTGGCCCTCTTGGTGCTTTTCGGAATGACGAATGACACCACTTCTTCAGCAATAATCAACTTTTTAATGGCCGGTGTTATTCCCGGTACCTCTATACAGTTGCCGTGGTATGTAGTTTTAGTGCTAGTTCCCCTGCTTCTTTTTGGCGTCTGGCAATTAATCCGTTCGATTGATTTTGTACCAAAAGACTGGGTAGCACCCGAAAAAACTACCGAAAAAGCAAGTGGTGCGAAAAAACGACGCTCTGGGCGTAAAAACGCAAATACCACCAATACTTCTAAAAAGAAAAGGCAAACCCAAAGCAAATCTTCACGGAAACGCACGCAAAAAAAGCTTTCAGTTTTAACGCAAGTTGAAGCCTAGTTACATCAAATCTTAAGCTACACCATGCCTCTCCAGACCACTCTTTTTATCTAAAGCTCCACCGGAGCTTTAGATAAGCGTTGGGCTGAAACCGGTTAGTTAAACCGATTTCACACGGTCTGGAGAGGCATGGTGTAGCTTAAGTATAAGCACGGAATACTCCTAAGCCGAAGCTTCTTCCCCGATCGGCACAATACTTTCTGCCCATAATTGCAATTCTTGCAATAAAAATTGCTGTTCTTCAGTTTTTGCTTGCACAGCAGCTTGAGCTAGTTGCTTACTGAAATTTGGAAGATCGGCCGCAATTCGTTTCGCGCGGTAGGCTTCCCACTCGGCCCGCTCTTCTTCGCTCAATATATGCGGTAAGTTACGGCCTTTATAACGTGCCAATAATTCATCGAGACGACGATCGTTAAACTTAAATTTCATTTTTTTCAGATCATCTGGCCCGGCAGCACGCACGACACTCATCTGCGTCTTATCCGCGTCACCCAAAAAACCGTCATAGAGTGCAACATCAACATCGCTACCAGCCGGCATCTCACGAGCTGCAAATACTTGGTTGAGTTTGTCGGCTAAACCGCTGTTGATCAATTTAGTGAGGTTTTGCTGAATTACTTCGAGCGAAAGCCGTAAACGTTCTTGTGCGGCGGTATCAAGTACTCCAAGCGGTGCAATGGCTGGGCAACGGTTATATACTAGTTCTTTCGCGGGTAAAAGTTTGAAGGCCCCATCCTTACGCATTTCACGGGTAGCGAAACGGATCTTTTTTAACTCTTCAGGAGCCATATTAGCCCACTCAGTCGGATCATGCCGAAGATCCCAGACTACCACGCAACCAGGCCGGCTACCTGGCGCAATCGGATAGGCTACCGTCGTATGTGCAATTTCTTTTGGATATCGGCCCGATGTGTATACGAATGGCTGTGGGTTATTCAAATTCACTAAACCCTCAACCGCTTTTTTGCCACGCATCTTGAATAAGTAGCCGAATAGTTTTGGCTGTTTCTGTTTTATAAGCTTAGCAACATCAATCGTCGCCAGCACGTCTGAGAGTGCGTCATGTGCGTGATAATGCAATAACTTATTTTCTTTTGTGAGCAGTTCAAGACGATTAGTTGGTGCACCCTCACTATCAAATGGCCAATTAATGCCGTCGGGCCGGAGCGCCCTCGTCATACGCACTACATCTAAAAGATCCCAGCGTGAACAATTATCCTTCCACTGCCATTCATAGGCATCATAAAAGTTACGCCATAGCGTAAAGCGCATAAACTCATCATCAAAACGCACCGTATTAAATCCGAGCGTCACCGTGCTTGGCTGGCAGACTTGCTCATTAAAGAAACGCAAAAACTCGGCTTCAGTATAGCCCTCTTCCCGGCTTTTTTGAGGGGTAATGCCAGTTACTAAAATAGCGTAAGGCTCAGGCAGCACATCATCGCTCAAAGCCACCATAATATTGACTGGTTCATCAACAGGGTTTAAGTTTATATCCGTACGCTGACCGGCAAACTGCATAATTCGCTGTTTTCGCGGATCAATGCCGCTGGTTTCAAGATCAAAGAAAAAGAAAGTCGGTTGTTGCTCGGGCATGAGTATAGCTTAACGTTTTTAGCATGCTTTTAAAACCCGATGATAGCAAACCAGCCAATGCCAGAGAAAAACAAAAAAGCCTTTCGGGCCTTATAAATAGCTTGGGTGGAAAAGACAAGAGACAGATGCTTTTCCTCCTTTTCTTCAAGCGAGATGCCCGGAGGGCACCCTGGAGCGACAGTGGTAGTCGCCTGGGTGCCCTCCGAGTCAGGTCTCGCGGTGGGTAGGGGATCAGCTGGCAGCCGTTTCCGGCACGATCGGGTTCTGGTCGGCCGCGGCCGCCATGGCGTCGATCGTGTCGTCCGATGCCGGGGCCATCCAGTCAGGGTGACCCGTCGGCACCTGCGCCGTCGAGGGGACCGCGGTGATGCCGGTGAGCGTCTGGCCGCCGGTCTCGTTGATGCCGAGCTCGGCGAGCGCATCGTCCACCATGCCCTGCTGGGGGCGGAACGGCTCGAGCGGCGGCACCGTCAGGGGTTGCCCCAGGTTGATCCGGTTCCCGATCCTCTGTGCGTCGGCGAGCGCAGCGGCGAGCTGGGCGTGGTCCGAACTGGGCCAGTTGGGCTCCGGCGCGGTCTCGCTGACGAGCGTGCTGCCGGGGTGGTGAGCCTCCCTGTCCCGCTCCGGGTCGTCGATCCGGCAGGTGCCGAAGTCGCCAGTGCCAGTCAGCAGGAAGTCCGCGGTACCCGTGTTGAGCTTGGCGGCGAAGTAGCGGCCCATGACGGACCGGCTGAGCAGCCGGTGGAGCCTCGCGGTGACCCGTGTGCCCATCGTGATCGGCTTGCGCCGCGTGACGCGGGTGCCGGCCAGCGGTGACTCAGTGGTGCGGCGAGTGCGGTTGGTGATGAGGTGCATGACCTTCAGGCCGATGGCCACGATGGCCATCATGAGCAGTGCCTTGATGAGGCCTCTGCCCTTCCTGTTTCTGATGGTGCGCATCAGCGCCCTTTCATTCGGTGGATTCGAATCCACCCAGAAGAACACCAGATACACAACAATGTGCACCTGCTTCTGGGGGTGTCATAATATCTTAAAGATAAAGATACCATCACATCCCCAGAAGCGCATCTGTCTCTTTGTCAATGGGCATTAGGAGCAAGATAAGCTCGGCTAATGATAGATAAACAATACTATGAATAAAAGACTCTGTCAACTATAAAATCTAAACCTGAATCTCGACGCCCCCTCCCAGACCACTCTTTTTTCTTAAAGCTCTCCCAGAGCTTTAAGAAAGCGTTGGGCTGAAACCGGTTAGTTAAACCGATTTCACACGATCTGGAAGGAGGTGTCGAGCTTCAGGTAAAAGTATAATTTATTATTTAACTTCTTGAAGCGATAAGCGATTTTCGCCACTTTCGCCAATCTGAATCATATCATCAGCCTCGGCGCCGGCACGCTCCAGCTCGTGTACAATACCCATTTTATGCATAATATGTCTTAAACGGTTCAGCCCATGCGGGCTCGTAAAGTCTGTCCGGGCTGCAAAGCCCTCAATTTTTTCACCTGTGACTACAAAATGCGCCTCTTCTTTGCGCACTTGCCAGGTCTCTTTTCGTGCGTGCGCTGAAAGCTCTATAACAGGTGTTTCATTTGTTTCAATGTTTGGTGCCGCCTTAACGATACGAGCCTGCTTAACGTACTTCTTAAGGCTTCTGAGTGTTTCCTTAATACCCTGTCCGGATTGTGACGAAATGACAAAACACTCACTATCCTTCGGCATCACTTTTTCAAGCGCATGTTTTTGCATAGCAACCAACTCCGCTTCAAGCCCTTCGCACTTCGTTAAGGCCACTACTTGAGGACGCTTAACGAGCTCGGGACTGTAACGTTGCAGCTCATTCACAATAGTTTGGTAATCTTTCGCAACATCATTGCTATACACATCTATCAAATGCAGCAGCACCGCAGTACGCTCGATATGGCGCAAAAAGTCATCACCTAGGCCTTTACCTTCAGCTGCCCCTTCGATAAGCCCAGGGATATCGGCTATTAGCATACCAAAATCGTCTATATGGGCAACACCTAGCTGCGGAACGAGCGTCGTGAAAGGATAATCGGCGATTTCAGGGGTGGCGTGTGAAACAACGCTTAAGAAGGTTGACTTACCGGCATTTGGCAGTCCTACGAGGCCTACATCGGCCAGGAGCTTGAGTTCTAGGCGTACCTGATATTGACTGCCTTTTTCGCCTACTTCGGCTATACGGGGCGCCTGACGCGTCGAGGAGATAAAATGTGCATTCCCAAAGCCGCCTTTGCCCCCTTTAGCAACTCGTACCCGCTCACCATTAACAGTCAAGTCAGCTACTTGCCTTCCAGTTGCAGCATCTAGAACCAATGTACCGGCCGGTACTTGCACTACAAGATCTTGCCCGCTTTTACCATGCCGTTTTCGCTTACTACCGTTCTCGCCATTTTCAGCCTGGAGTACTTGCTTATAACGAAACCCTAACAAGGTGTTTACATTTGAGGTGGCCTCGAAGATAACATCACCACCATCACCACCATCACCACCATCCGGGCCGCCTTTATCTACATATTTTTCCTGTCGAAAACTCAGGGCACCATCGCCGCCTTTGCCGGCCGCTACTTCAACCTCAACGCTATCAACAAACTTCATAATGGGTTTTATTATAAAGAAAAAAGCGATCCGTTAACAGATCGCTTTTTCTTGGTGGCATTCAGGCTGCATTATTTACGGAAGATATAGTTTTGGAAGTACGAGGCAGGCACCCAGTCACTTTGACCAACGGCACCGAAGCCTCGAATACCATTCATGTCTGAGTATTTAATCATATTACCCTGAACTTCATCGACAACAGCCACGTGGCCAGCCCAGCCAGCATCGGTTTGAGCAATAGCACCTACACGAGGTAGAGAGCCTACTGTCCAGCCAGGTGTCGCGCGGGCAAGGGTATCCCAAGTATTAGCATTACCCCAGTTACCAGGTGCACCAGCTTTAGCAGCCGCATAGTAAGTACACCAGCCGAATGGATAGCCACCGCCGCCATATGAAGGCGTGAAGTTAATAACGGTCGTACCGAATGAACTACGGCTCGTTGTAGCTGCGCGTGGACGCTCGTTTTCGGGCATCACACCGCCAGGAATAACAATCTGTTGGTTGGGCTGCAGGCCAGTAACCTCAGCGTCGTTATAGCTAATCAGACGAGCTTTATCAGCCCTATACTTAGCGGCCAAGCTATCGGCAGTATCACCTGCACGAACAGTGTAGATTACACCATCAACGGCAGGAATCTGTAACTGCTGGTTAGCAGGCAAGCTATCGTTTGTTAAGTTATTAGCCCATTTTATAGTGTCAGCAGAAATACCGTGAGCAGCCGCAACAGATTGAACACTGTCGCCAGTCTTCGTCTGATATTGGCTAATTTTCTGCTTCACGCTACTCATTGCGAGTTGTGGTTTCGAAGCTGATGTACCATTCGACTGTGCTAGCTCGTTTTGCAAGCTAAGACTCGTTGAAAGGTTAGCAACGTTCGCTTGAACACCAATATCGGTAGCTTCAGCAAGTGATGCAGCGATTTGAGCAGCACTGACTTGGTCAACTGATGTATTGGTCGTTTCTGCCGCTTGAACACCACTAACACCAAACAGCGCGGTATCTTGCTGGTTCGATCGATAACCGATCGAAAGAATACTAATGATTAAAGCCGTAATGGCTACGTACGTTACTGCAGCAGCAGGCTTAATGCGCTTCAGAAACGGCTTTTTAGCCGATTTCTTCATGCTGAGGCGAGCGTCTGCATCTGTCATCTGCGTGTGTGCAAGTGACATAGTTTGATTGGTACGAATATGCATCTCCATGCCCGTGTTACCACTGGGCGCACTCCTAGATAGTCTTTCTTCTTTGGCGGCTATTTTTTGCCGCAAGAACCGGGGTGGACGACCTTTACGTTAGATAATAACTTATAGTGTATTTGATCTGTTTTTGTTAGAAGATCACCCCATATACGACTCTTTCGGAGTAACGCATTGCAGCCAGGCTACCTCTGTTAGAGATACTCACCACAAGCGTATGGCATTATAATAACAAGTATTGACGCATATGTCAATATGTTTTGTTATATGTTGTGGATATCTCTACCTCTGTTACGTGCTGGTATAAAAGTAATTCTTAATTCCTTCTAAGGTAACCTTGAGGATAGATTTTTTTGCATCTTTAATCCTCTGACCTTGGTAAATAATTAGAGAAGAAACGGTAAAAACTATTGCTTTTTTGAAGGTTTTATTATATAGTACAGCCGAGGCTATCTTAGTGTAGCCTACCGCTCTTTATCATCTAAGGCATCGCCTGCGAAAGCCCGAACTGATCACATACATATTTGTAATTATGTGATTAGCTTGGGCTCTCGCAGAGATCTCGCCCGCTCTGCTCGCAAACCTAGAGATTAGGAACGCACATGTTCGCTCTCGATGAGTCAGAAGACCCGGCTGTTGCGCAGGCGTTCAAGAACTTCACCTCGCAGGCAGCACCCGAGCTTTCGCTCTGGTCGACCCTTACCCAAGACCAGTTCCGTCACTTCATGTGGATATGTGTCAACCACTGCCCGCGCATGCTGATCGCCGCCTGGCCGCGGGTCAAGGAAGTCTACATCGCACCGGCGGCCCATTCAGGGTCGCTCCAGTTGGTCGTCGAGAGGCTCGTGAGGAAACTCGCGTACGTTGATCGGCCCGCCTACATCATGCTCAATGACGCCCCGCCTCACGCGCGCCAGGCAGTCCTTGAGCAGATAGACCCTCTATCCGCTAACACCTTGGGCTGGTTCGACCGGCACGTGCCGACACTCGAACTGCTGGTGGATACCCTCTACGAGTTGGCCTCGGTGTACGCACGGGTGAAGCTTCTGGCGAGTGTCTTGCCGAAGTTTGCCACCGCTGATCGCAGCAGCACCGCACAAGTCATTCGTGGCTACGTGTCGCGGTGTGAGGCAGAGACGGACAAGTCGCGCCGGGACTACAACCCAGACATCACTCCGTGGATTCTGGAGCAGTTCCCGGGTAGACTCGTGGCCTAGCGACGCTGATAAAGAGAGGCCTCCCGTGGTGCATGCTGTGCCACGGGAGATCACTCCTGGAATTAGTAGTAATTAGTAATTCCAGGAGTGATATCATTCCTAGCACTTACAATTGACACTTCACATGACAATACTTGGCAACATTTTGCTCATGCTCGGGTAAGGTCTTTGAAAAATAGTTAATTCCGTTGTCTCCTGAGACAAAATACAGATCATCTGTTTGAGTAGGATGTGCAAGGCCCTCGAGAGAAGAATAAGAGACATTAGAAATTGGCCCGGGCGGCAAACCGGTCACAAGCCGAGTATTATAAGGTGAATCAAGGTCTGGGGTGGCAACCACGCCCATTTGAGCAGCTGCGTAGACAAAAGTCGCATCTGAACCAAGTGGCATATCTGTTCTGAGGCGTTTTAAGAACACTTGAGCGACGTGTGCTCTGTCGCTGGGCCCAACTTCTTTTTCAATGACAGAGGCTAAGGTAATCGCTTGATGCATATTCAGTCCTTCAGCCACAAAAGAAGGCATTAAATTACCTGTTTGAATCTTTTGGTAAAGGATGTCAAACATCTTCTCAAGCAGTGCTTCGGGTGATTGATTGAGATCAATAAAGTATGTGTCAGGAAATAAATACCCCTCTAGTGAGGCGTCGGCCGGTTTATCTTTTAAAAGCGGATGATCATATTGTTTGGCCAAGGCAACATCGACCGATTCGGCACTAAAACCACCCTTGATGATCTGTTCGCGAACTTTATTCAGAGGAATACCAGGGCTAATCTGTAAACGAATAGTATCGGGCTTACCTGAGACTAATTTTGCAATAATATCATGGGTACTTTCGGCCGGAGATAACTGATAGGCACCCGCTTTAATTGCACTCGCTTTACCCTCAAGGCGAAGGGCGATCTTAAAAGCTAAGTCGCTACGAATGAACCCCTCTGATACCAACCTTTGACCGATACTATCGGCAGTATCACCCGTCTCGACGCGGAAAAGCTTTGCTGCAGCATTCTTATCAACAGGGGTTAAGCTCTGGTTATACCACCAAAAAACACCGATCACAAAGAGTACAAATAATGCTAAAACGCTGCCAACAATTGATAGCCATACCCGGCGCCGCCGGGGCATATGCGTTCGTAAACTTGATGAGCTATTTTGCAATTGCATGCCATTTCTCCTCTATATAATCTTGCAGGATGAGGCTGGCGGCTACGGCATCAATATCACCCTTTCCGTACTTTTTTTTCGTTTTTTTAAGGTTCGCCTCAGCATGAACAGAGGTGAGTGATTCGTCTTGCCAAAAAATAGGTATTTTAAGGGGTTCAAGATGTTTTTTAACCCACTTTTCAACCCAATTTGTCTGTTTTGTCTTTTCTCCTGATTGATTACGCGGCCGGCCCACGACAAAGCCATCGGGCTTTTCAATTTGTATTAACAGAGCTAACTCGTCGTCAACAGTGTCATCATTGTTCAATGTGCTGATGGCAAAGGCTATGCCAGGCGACTTTGCCGCCCTTGCAATGCCAATACGCTTTTCACCTACATCTAATCCGAGTAGTAGCGAACCTTGGGTGGTCATTTCTTAACGACATTAAAGGTAATAGTTATCTTGTCAACAGATGGGCCATTCGTAACCCAGAACGGCGAGAATTTAATATCGACTTTCTCAATATTAGGGTTTTGATTCACTAATGCCTCGATATCGCCGTAACGTTTGCCTACCATTTGTTCTTTAAGGGATTCTTGATCAACCTTGGTGCCAATATATCCGATTGTGTTTAGTGTTACTGATGATTTGCCATTTTCTATTGCTTGAAAGTTTTTAAACTTTAATTCGCTTGCGCCATTGTCATAAATATCTTCTTTGCCTTCATCTTTAATCTGTTCTCGAATGGCTAAGTTTAATGTGTCATCAAGGTCGCGTTTATTAATAGCTGTCATGGTATAAGTTGTTTCAACTGTTAGTTTTGCTTTTGATGCCTCTTGACCGACACCAGGATTGACTGCGGGCTGGGCGGTATCGGTTTTGAAGCTTTCTTCAATAATGCGATAGGTGTCTTTTTTAAACTGTTTGCTCAGTTCTTCTTTAATCGCTGCGGCGTTTTGGCTGCTCAGCTGTTGTTTAGCTTTTTCAACGTCAGCATCAGAGACCACTGTTATAGTACGACGTGAACCGCCACCTGTTGCCTGCGAACTAGCCGCTTTAGCGGCAGTATTACTTGAGAAATTTTGTGGGCCAACATTATATTCTGGGCCTATATTGGTAGCTACGATCGCAACTTGAACGGTACCAGGAACGATTTGACCGCCCGATAAGCGTGCGCCCGGAACGCTAACAGCTTGGGTTGCACTAAACTGCGGACCACTGGCGGCTGCAAAAACAGTCCCGGCAGGAACTGCAATCGGCGAGCTATCGCTGTCGTTAGTCAGAGTCAACGTGCCGGTTGCTTTTTCACCAACATCTTTTTTCCCGGTGGCATCAAAGTCAACCGTATTTGTCTTTTTAAGCTGTTGTACGACTGGTTTAATGATATTTTCGTCTGGATTTGTCTGTAATGCCGACGGGTCAAGCACAACATTACGATTAACATTGGCAATGGTTGTTTTTGCGGTAATTGCGACGGTCAGTGCCGGTGCAATCCAAAATGCCCACCAAACAAAAACAATGAGCGTCAGTGCTGCGCCAGCAATTATGAAGAGTTTTTTGCGAAATTTAAGAAAATCGGGCACTTTTAAAGGATTTTTGCCATTTTTCTTGAGGGGAACGGCTTTTGAAAGCGGCGAATCGCTCGGTTGAGGCGGGGAGGCTTCGGCGGGTTTTAGCACTGTTTGACCCATTGCATCATTAACTTCACCAATTGGCAGTTCTTCGCCGTTAATGACATCTTCATTATCGACTTCGAGGGCTGAAATAGGTGCAACTTCAGGCCGGCTTTGTAAATTTTTAGCAGTTGGAATCTTAACGCCACCGGCTAATGATGTTAATGATTTGTCATTTGTAATCAACACGACATGTTTTTTGGCAGAGCCGGCAGCCCGTTTTAATAGCTTAAGGTTGACGACACTTTGTAATACGCCAATGCGTTTTGGCGGCACAAGCGCAACAATGTCAGCTTTTGCAGATTTAATGCGATCAATAATCGAAGTAATGTCGTCTTCGGTATCGATATAAATAACGTCTTTGCTCATCTGTTATACACGTAAAATTCGGTTAAAGGTTTCTTTCAGGCCTTCGGAAGGTTTTGTACCTATCATGGTATCATATCCTACCCTGAGAAGCCCCATAGCTGTAATATAAGTATGATCTGTTACTTTGCCAGTCTGATCAACAATACCGGCTACTTGATCGGGTTCGATGTGGTGAATAGTGGGCTTGCGCGTAAACGGCAACTCTTTGTACCAATCACCACTCTCAAGGGTTTCAACTAATTTATGAAGACTGGCACCGCCGCCACAGAGAAGAATGCGGTTCGGCAAATGATCAATGGCATCGAATTCGCCGAGTGCAAGTTCGACACCGCCGAGCCATACTTCTAAAGTCCGGTCGATCGCTTCTTCAATCTTCTTTTTAGCGCCTGGCTTTAGGTTTGGGTCACCAATGGCGAGTTTTAGCTTTTCGGCATCTTGGAAACTGAGGTCAAGTTCAGTGGCAATGGTACGCGTAAAGCTACGGCCACCAATACCGAACATTTTTGTACCTTCAACACCGCCATCGTTAACGACGGCCACATCAGAGGTACCACCACCGATATCCATTAAGATTGCCGAGAAACTACTGCTGGCATCAACACCAAGCACGCTACGACTGACCGCAAAAGGTTCGGCCGCCACCGCCAACAGATCAAGATCGAGTTCACTGGCCACCCGTTCAAGTGCCCCGATATGCACCATCGGCGCGAAAGCGGTATAAATTTGAATGGCAATATCGCGGCCCTGAAAGCCAATGGGGTTTGTTACTTTATAACCGTCTATGTGGATACTAACAATGGCCGAGTTGACGAGTTTAATTTCAACATCTTCGTTACCTGTTTCCCAGGCGATCTGTTTTTGAGCCTTGGTGTGAGCTCTTTCTTGCACTTTTTCGATAATAAATTCCATTTCGCTCATGTCGAGTGCGCGATCAGGCTGGGGGCGTTTGTAACGAATTGTGTTGGTAAGGCCTTTCACTAGCTCTCCGGCAATACCAATGACTACTTTTTTTACTTGAAAACCGGCCTGTTCTTCGGCTTCTGAAAGCGCCTGCTCGCAGTTTTGCACTACCGCTCCAATATCGGCAATGGCACCACTGTGCATGTCGCTTAATTCTTGATGTTTGCGGCCAGCGCCAACAATAGTAATATCGTCACCATCAATACGGGCAATGAGAGCTTTTACGAATTCAGTTCCAATATCGAGCGCAATTACATGATCGCCGCCCTCTGTTTCACCTGATTTTTTTGGAACTATATTTTTTATTTTATCGAGAATCATCGTCACGATTATACCATAACGGTTACGCTCGGCAACAGTTTAATAGAGGCTCACGTAGTTTTCATTTGCGTTACTACTAAAGTACGTTATTTAGTATAATAGTTCGTTCGCGTTCAGTGATTGCGAGGAAAGATGTCCACCCGTGAAGGAACGCCGACAGACTATGAACGGCAGCAACAACTGAACAAGAGTGATTGCTGACTGCTTCTCCGATATCTCGGTAGAGGCGCCGGCTTTTCGCTTTCAGGATGGTTGCATTTGTGAGTTAAAATTTTATAATATATGCTGTCCGAGTCTTTCTGGAAGGGAAGCTGTGAAGCAGACTGAAATGAAAAAGTACGGCGTCGCCGACCCCTACTCATCATATCCTAAGACCAGCAAGGTCATCTGCTGGATCGTAACTGGCCTTGTGTTGGCAACGATCGCTGGCGCGCTAGCTCACCTGCTAATGTTCCGGGTTTTCGAGTTCCCAGCAAGCGCCTTCGAGGAGGCCGTGAGCTGTGAGGCGAGCCCAGGCATTTTCGCAGACGCTCATGCGTTCATGCTGCCAAGTGCTGTGCGATGCCAGTTCGATGCAGCCAGCCAGGCCGAGCTGATCTCAACCATTGGCTGTTGGTTTTTTGTCGGCAGCATAGCGTTGGCGGTCAGCGCATTCACCTTTGATCGCTTCCTCAATGCCTATGACGAACTCAAAGCCGGCCGGTGGGGCTGGCTGGGAGCGCCCACTGCAATTGTCGGCGTCATTGCCAGCACTTTGGCACTGCTATTCGCCAACTGGCCATGGCAATTCCCCCTCTAGCACTCGGACAGCCACGCGTCGCCCCGGAGTCTCACGCTTCGCGGGCGACGGCTTCCGAATCTTATTAGAAGACACTCTGTTATGATTACAGATCAATATATGCCCGCAGAACAATAGACGAATAATAACTTGTAACTATGCAGGAGACGTTACGAGTGCTTTGAACTTTTCACACAAGTTCCTCACCTTGGTAAAAATTCATATCTATCCAGCGTTGAACTGACCTATACGTTCAATATGCGAGACGCAAACTTTAGAAAGTAGCAGACCGTACGCCCCGGCCCCCCGCGTAAGGGCCAGGACGTACGGTGGTATTACAACCGAGACAGGTGACGGCGATGAACGTTCAGGAAGTTCTTATCGTCGCCAGCGTCAACGATACTCATCTGATACTGACGATGCTCAGGAACTTTCGCATCCATCCAACCAGCCAACTGCTCGACGCTTATGTGGTCGGCTTCTCCGACGATGACCCATTCATAGAAACCTTCAGGTAGCGCCATCAGCTCATCAACAGTAGTGCATGGCAACAACCGCGGACCAAAGAGTCGGCGTCGTACCGCCTCAACCAAAGGTTCTGACGGTTCGTTAACTATAACTACCTTAGGCCGCCCCTCAAATTGGCCAAAATGCCCATGAATAACGTCTATGAATTCCCGCTCTTTAGGAACATTACCCAAAGAATCGACCAACACTTTGTCTATGCCTGTGCGCTGGAGCACCTTAACCGCCATCCAATAAGCCAATTGCTCCGGCGTTATTCCTCGCCCATTGCCAAGTAGAAAACAGGAGTAAGTTGCAGGTGGCAGTGCCTGCAGTTGTGCAAGGCTCGAGCAATGGAATACCTTTGCACCCCCTCCGAGTGATCGGGCAGCCCAGTTTCCGGCTTGTCGTGTCTTTGACTCATTAAGAGCAATGACAATTTTACCCATGTGCTTCCTTACGCTATCAGACACTACGACACTTTAGTTTTTATCACAAAATTGAAGTGTCGTACAAGAGGTGTATCTATCTATGCCAAAACAGCTTTAATACGTCGGACACCAGCCGAGCTGGCTTCTTCTTTAATGATTTTGAAGCTTTTGTTGTCTTCAGTTAATTGTAGCGTGTGATCAACGTGCGGGCCACCGCAAATTTCGAAGCTGAATGGCTTTTCGGCGCCGTCGGCAATCATTTTATAAACTTTAACGGTATCGCCATAGCGGTCGCCAAACTGGCCAAGAGCACCGAGCGGGCCGGTAGCTTCTTCGGTAGAATATTCTGCCCATGAGACTTTGAGGTCTTTTTTAATTTGTTCGTTGACGATAGCTTCGACTTGCTTGATCTGTTCTGGCGTCACTTTTTCGGGGTGCGAAAAGTCGAAACGCAGGCGTTCTTCGGTGATGTTTGAGCCACGCTGAATCACGTGCGTGCCGAGCACATCGCGCAAGGCTTGATACATCAGGTGTGTGGCGGTGTGATATTTCTTGTGTTGCAGAGTTTGGCCACCGAGACCGCCTTTAAAGGTGCCTTTGCTAGCGGTCTGGCTGCGTTCGCGTTGTTCTTTCATTTTGGTGTCAAACTCTTTACGCCAGTTTTCAGATAAATTAATTTCTTGCTTAAATGCCTCTTCGGTACTCAGTTCTACGGGGAAGCCATATGTATCATATAATGTAAATATTTCCTCGCCCGTTAAGCCACTTGGCGCAAACTTTTCAAGCTGCTTGAGGCCTTTTCGGAGTGTCTGGCGAAAAGCTTTTTCTTCTTTCATTAGCGTAGTAATGACTTCCTCACGCTTTTCAGCGACTTCAGGGAAATCATCGCGGTAAAGATCGGCGATTACAGGCACGATTTCTTCCATAAAGTTTTGCTCAACACCAAGTTCAAAGGCAAAGCGAATTGCCCGGCGCAGCAAGCGGCGCATGACATAGCCTTGCTCTTTGTTACTCGGCTTAACGCCATCAACGGCGAGAAACGTTGCACCGCGCAAATGGTCGGTAATGATACGCATGGCGTTAGTGTGGCTTTCGTATTTTTTGCCCGAGATTTGCTCAAGTTTTTCAACAATTGGCCAGAGGAGGCTAATTTTATAGACGTCATAACTGTTAATTGCGGCGGCGGCTATGCGCTCTAACCCTCCGCCGTAATCAATATTTTGCTTTTCGAGTGGCACGAAAGTTGATTCGTCTTGCCGTTTATATTGCATAAAGACTTGGTTGCCGATTTCCATGAAGCGGGGTGAATCGCTGGCGGGGTGAGGAAGACCGAAGCTTTCGTCGTGTTTGTCTTCACCAAAATCATAAAATACTTCACTATCGGGACCACAAGGATCGCCAATGGGCGTCGTGGCAATACCGCCATTGCGGCTCCACCAGTTTTCACCATCATCATAGAAAAAAATGCGCTCACCCGGCCTTATGCCTCTTTTATCGCCATCTTTCTGATTGCCGACAATAGCAGTATCTGCTGCAATACCCTTCTGGGCAAATAGTTCTTGCCATACTTTAGCTGCTTCATCATCGCGCGGAATGCCGTTTTCTTCATCACCGATAAAGCAAGTAACGTAAATTTTATGTGGATCAAGCTTAACAACTTCGGTAATAAATTCCCAGAACCAGCGAATTTGCTGTTCTTTTGTATAATCACCCAAACTCCAGTTACCAAGCATTTCAAAAAAGGTAGTGTGACTGCTGTCGCCAACTTCTTCAATATCTTGCGCACGAATACAGGTTTGGCTATTAACAAGACGAGTTCCCTCGGGATGTTCTTCACCCAACAGATAGGGCACAAGCGGCTGCATGCCAAAACCGGTAAATAATGTGGTTGGATCATTTTGCAGGACTAGAGGAGCACGCGGAATAATAGCGTGACCACGATTTTCAAAGAATTCTAAATATTTTTGGCGGATTTCTTGGGTGTTCATATCAGTTACCTACTATACCAAAAACAGCTCCAGATGTGGAGCTGTTTATAGAGAGTATAAACAGCACGGCTAAGTACGCTGCCCAGGTGCCATTTTAGACCGCACTCCGCTCACGAATGATGTTCGCTGCGTTACGACCGGAAAGATCGATGATCTAAAATGGCACCTGGGCAGCGTACTTAGCGTCAGTTAACGAATTCTATTCTTCCGAATCGCCCTTTGTGAGCTTCTCAACCCATTCCCCAGTGTTTTGTGGCACCTCTTCAACTTGCTGAGTAACTTCAGCAACTTGCTCGCCCGCGACGTTTTGAATAGCTTCGTTCACGCCACCTTCTTCAGCTACTTGAGAAGCACTATCGGCAACATTTTGCACTGTTTTATCGGCATTTTCAGCGACATTATCTTGAAAAAATTGTGATACACTGTCGAATAAACCCATGGGAGCCTCCTTTCGTTTTTCAGACAACGTGGTCTATTGTAACAAACTTTGAATGTGAGCGGCTAAAACTCCATTGCTTGTTGGGGTTTCAAATTTGCCAATATATTATTCGCGATCGGCTCAAGATCATCAAAAGTAGTAACTTGATAATGTTTCATGATCCGCCAAATATCAACCTCATCTTCATCACGTAATTCAGCCGGCGTTAGCCAAGACAGACCGTGAACTACGGCAACAACAGCTTTTTCCATTGCCGATAGAGCGCCCAACAAGGTTGCGATGGTTTGTTGGTTGGCTATTTTTTCTACCACTGAATCTGGAGAAATAGCAGCGGTATCTGGAATAAAATCATTCAAGGTGGCTTTACCAGATTCGCCAACACTCTTATTTAATTCAACTGCCTGTTTGACAAGGAATGCTCTCGTCCTTTTTAATACAGCTCCAGCGCGGCTCAAATCCCAGTTAACAGCTCTCTCGATCGTCGGCTGATCGATATGTTTGTCTCCCTCGTAATCTCGGCATATTCTTCTGTATATATTTACAGCGCTCAAGGGTGCGTTGGCATGTAAAAGAACTAAGCGACGCAAGACGGGAAATGGTATGTCGCTCGTATCTACTTGTCTTTGCACATAACTCCAACGCACGAAATATTCGTCTTTTAGCCATTTCCTTGGTTGAGAGCTTCTAAATACTGCGTATTCGATAACGCTTCTGTCGACAGCAGGATGAGGCCGGATTTTATATTCTTCCAAGATAGTATCAACTTCTTTTATTCGAGTATTCAAATCATCAATAAGTTCCTCGCCTCGTCTGAATCGCGCAACCTGCTTGATATTCTGCACCTCAAGTTTCTGCTTGTAGAGTGGGTCGAGGTTATTGATCGTATCTAACCATTCACGCACCTCCTCGGTTACGTTTTTCTTGAGTTGAATAAAGCAAAAAGAATGAATAGTTGCAGTATTCACCGTACTATTGCTACCAAACGTTTCTATAACATCATCGTATTCATGTATCGTATCTTTCACCTTTTGAGCATCGTCACGGTATGTAAATGAGACATGTGCGAGGTAGCCTGATTTAATACTGCGTTCCTCAAAAAGCGGCTTGGATTCTCGCATTACCCCCTGGAATTTACGAAGCTCTAGCGTTGCCTGCGTCGCTAGCGATCTTAAGAGGGTGTTAGCGCGGCCTTTTGTAAGGTAATTCCGACCATCCCCAAGTGCTACGAAGTAGTTACAAAAATCAGCACCATAGCCTCGTGCGATAGTATACGCCTCACGTAAACCATTTGCTTGAACTCGAGATACATCACTTAGATATGCACGTGTCACATTTGCAACAAGTTGCTTATTCTTTAACTTTGAAGATGATTGAAACGCAAGCTGAAGTAGTAGTAATCGTATGTTATGAGTGCATTCGCGACTACCAACATCATGGCCCTCCAAGCCTTCATCTTTAAGCGTTGCCAATACTTCCTGAGCGGCATCGTTCAACAGTTTTTCTTGCGGCTTTTTGAGCCTGGTACGTTTAGGATAATCTTTGACGGATCGCCGAAGTAAACTTAATATGCTTGTTTCGTCTTTTAAATCAACCGATTCCGCCAGTGTATTTGGCAGCAGCCTTTCAGCTACGTAGCGCCTTATATTATCTGTCGCAAAATGTATCTTGAGTTTTTCTTCGTCAACTTCCGTGCCCAAAACTAACTGATCTAAGTGTGATGCGAAAAGAATGGCTTTTTGCTCTTCTGCGGTAAAAGCCGAGAAATCCTCGTTCCAGGTCAGGTACCTTCCTTTTTTTGAGTCGATATGATTGCGAGACATAGAAGGCGTCTCTTCGATAGAAAATACCGGTTTAAGATAGCCTCGCCTTAAAAAAGTAGTGAGATTCTCGGCAACCTCCATGAACGTATCTTCTTCATAAAATTGCGCTATCTTTTCTCGCATCCATCCCTCTAGTAACCGTAGGTGTTTTGGTCTTAAAAGACGATATTTTTTAAATTCATATGCAACAGTTTGTGCATCTATTTCTCGCTCCTGCGTAAAGTCAAACGCATAAGCCCGCGCAAATACATCCGTTATCTTAATTCCTGCCTGGGAGCTGACGTCTTTTATGACTTGTAGCCTGCTTAAGTATGCCTCCGTGGCTGTTTCAGCCTTCGATAGTTCTATGTTTTCAAAGGCAAGTTTTTGCAGTTTCTTCTTACTAAGATCTCCGTGCCCCTCGTATTTTTGCTGAAGGCTTTCAAAGGTAGTCTTAAAGACCTGTACCGCATGTTCAGGATCTTCTTGATGATAAGCTATGGCAGCTAAAGCAATAACTTCTACATCAGGGTGAAGTGTTTGTAATGTGCGGATACGTTTGTATAGATTTTTTACTTCTGTCTTGTGGTCGGATATATTTTTTTTGGCAATAATTTGAATGTATGGGCTTGCCTCTGGGATACGAGTAAAATTGAGTAACTTTTCTCGGCGCACCGTTTTAGCCCTGACGACGTAGGTACCGCCTGCATTAATTGCCGCTAAATCAGATTCATCTAATTCACCAGTGTTTGCCGCTTCTTTAAGTTGACGGTTTTTGGCAATAGCTTCCTTTACTTTTGCCAGAGGATCGAGCACAAGAGTACACATTGATCGAATATAGCCTGGCGTTACGTCATAACTGTTTCCATACTTCTCCATAATATGCGCATAAAATTCTGGTTTATGTAATCGAGCCACTTTTATTGGTTGAATCATATTCATTGCCTGGAGCGCCTGCACATCGTCAGCAAATATATCTTGTAATGCTTCAAAGTTACTCAATTCAGCTTCGGTTAGCTTCGCCTTGCTTCGCTGCTGTGAAGGCAATATGTGGTTCTGTGCAATACGGTACTGTAACGCAAAATAAGCTACTGTTTTGGCGATCTCTTGACGATCTGTCTCGTCCAGTTCCGGCTCAGCATCTATGAGCCGCTCATATAAACGATCATTCACCTGTTTATAATGTCTGGGCATGTTCGCCGATCCTCTAAGTTGTGCGCTACGGAATCCTTGACGTACAAGTTCAAGCTGCTGTCGTGGATTATCGGGCACCCGCGCAAGATCAAAAACAAAATTAGGTTCGTTTAAGGCTTGGTCTGTCTCCTTCGGTTCGACGCGATCGGCAACTTCGCCGCCGATGACAAATTGCGAACCCTCGGCACGCGCGCTCAATACATCTTTAATACCACTTATCTGCTCTCGGCACTTTTCCAACTGTTCACATCCCAGGCAAGCGAGCCTTGCAATTTCAATTCTTTGCCGAAGATCGGGTGTTATGGTTTGCGCGTGGTCAACCGCTTCAAACGCTGCCGCTTCAGGTCCCAAAGTGCACTCACCCGGCATAAAGTCGCGTATTGTATTCATTACATCAACAAGTCATCAAATGATTCAAACCCTTGAGATTGAAGGTGGTCCTTACACGCTTTCAATCCCACATGGAGCATCGCCCTGACAGTATCAAACCTTACGCCGAGAATCTCACCCAACTCGCGCGTATTGAGCGGACCTGCCGGCATACCTTCTTCAGATTGCGGATAGATAAATGAACTTTTTGGCATAAACTCAGCACCACGCAAACTATCAATAAAAATTCCGTAATGCAAACTAATAACTATTTTTTCACGATCTGTCAGGTTGTCTCGTTTAAGAAGCTCGGCAATATCATCTTGAAATGTAAATTGTTCCATCGATACATCAATGCTCTCTCGTTGTTCTGTTTCTGCTGGGGGTGGTTCATTGCGAGGACGACGGCCATCGAATAAAGCTTCGACAACCTCATGTTCGCGTAAGCCAAGTTGTGCGCCAATCTGCCTAAAGGTCAACGCGTGGCTATATCGTGCTCTCAACTCTTCAATCGCTTTTCGATGTTCGGCGATTTTTTTGGGAGTTACTTTCTTTGATTCAAACCAACTAAACTGCCGCATAGCCTGTTTAATAACTAACCTAGCCTGATCAGTAAATGTACTCTCATCATTTAAGAAACGACTTGGCCGCGAGGTGCTATCGTTGTTGTCGCCAAACTCTTCTTGGTCAACGATAGTCGTTTTATAAGAGAGATAATCAGATATAAGCTGAAAAAGTGCAACCTTCCCCTCATGACAAAGCTCTTGGTATTCCGTAAGGTTGTGCCGAAAGCGAATAGCAGATTCGGCAATAAGACAGTGATGCCGGTAGAATAAGCTGTAGTATGCCTCGATCATTCTCAGCGCTGCCTCTTCGATCACGGCAGTATCTCTCCCCTCGAAAAAGGTAACGATACCTATTTCAAGCTCTAACAGATACTTCTTCGATTCCTCGGCACTTGGCGGTTCACCAAGCACCGTAAAATCGTCTAATCGCCCTATGTTCGGGAGAACGTTTTCGGCGTAAAGCTCTGTTAGCTTCTTATACAAACGACGGTTATTTTTATACTCTTTAAAGAGGCCACTGAATACAGATAATCTCGTTTCTGGCTGATATGCCTGCATATGCTCAACTTGGCGCCTTATTCGCTCTATAGGGTTATACTTAACCTCGGCATATCTCTCTCGCTGATCAATAACTCGTAAAGCAGCCGTGAGCGCATATTGCATTGTTTTACGGCTTCCATTCAGTGTCTCCGCTTGTACAATATCTTCGCCTTCAAACATCTCATGAAGTTTAGCGGCGAGCGCTCCGATACGCTGAACCGTTTCTTGACCTAACCTTACACCTGTCTTGTGAATTTCATTGGCAATGAGTGGTTGATCACGCGAAGCAAGCAGCATATCAATAACCTCTGGGTCATCAATAACTACAGAGCCATCCCGAAGCGTTAACTCGCCGTCAGCAGTTCGATAGACGACAATATGATTCTCTATATCTTCTTCATTTGAAACAGCTGCTTCACGTTCTACTGGTCGTTTATCCACGTTGAAAAATCTTATCGTATTATTTTTATTACAACAAAAAGTAGGCACCTACAAGCACCCGGCTTATTACCCCGTAACGAAGCTTATTGTAGCAAACTACTGCGGCACCACGCGAATGACCTGATCGTTACTACTGTTATCTGTCGTTAAATATAAATTACCGTCAAGACCGAGCGTTGCACTGCGCAAACGGCTGAATTGATCCTGCAACAACACCTCGTCATGCGTCAGCGTAAAGTTGTCGTCATATGTTTGCAGACGTACCTGTTGCCCTTTTAATACAGCGATGGCAACTGCACCTTCCCAGGCCTTCCACTGCGAACCGGTTAAGAATGTTGCACCCGAGACCGCAATCGCGGAATCACCAGAGCTCCAGACGGCCTCGATCGCATCAGGATACTTCTTTTTATCGGTCATGGCAACGTTTTCAATATATGGTGGTGTTGGATCCCAGCCAAAATTACCCTTTATTAACTTATTTACTTCATCGTCAATCGAAGAGCCGTGTTCAATACTTAAACCAGCGACGCCGCTTTGAGGTTCACTTAATAATGCAATGCCCTGGGTATTGCGATGACCATATGAATAAATACGCGGGTCAAACTGGCCGCCCAAGTTGCCAGACGCTGCTGTGCCTTCGCGGGTTATTCGCAAAATCTTACCGCCGAGACTCTTTGGATCTTGCGGATGCGCAGCTTGCGCTGCATCGCCCGTGCCAATCCAAAGCACTTTATTTGCATCCATTTTGACACGACAGCCAGAATGACGGCCGCTTTGATTCAGCGGAATCCCTGTTACGATATCTTTTCGACTCGTTAAGCCTGAATCTGCCAGTGCCCAGCGCACCAGCCGGACATCACCGCTTTGCGAAGCATAGCACGTATAGATATAACGATTTTTTGCGAAGTCACGATCAACTTCAAGCCCCATGAGACCACCCTCACCCCGTGCTCGAACATCAGCAATGTGCGCAAGTGTATGTGCTTGCTGGCCAGGAATTTGATGCACCAAACGACCACCCCGCTCAGTTACGAGTATTGATTTATCGGGTAAAAAAGCAACGTCCCAGGGATTTTTCAAACCCGCCATCACAACTTCACTCTTCAATGTTGGTGTCTTGGGTTTGGGTGTTTTAGGGGCTGATTGCGCCTGTGTCGGCTGGTTCGTTGTCTGAGGCGGCTTTTGCAAAGCGATAACAGTGAGTATTGCAATGCTAACGATAATAATTACATTCAAAATTAATAACGTAACGATTTTAGTTTTGCGCGAAAACCTTCGGCCAACCATAAACGAGTCCCTGTTTAAAGTTACGTTTAGTATAACAGTTTAGAACTCATTCTAGATCACAATACCGCCACCAACAACTCGCTCACCATCATATAAAACAGTTGATTGTCCAGGTGTGACAGCCCGTTCAGCAATTTGTAGTTTGAGCGTTAACTGGCCATCTTCCAGTAACATAACTGTTGCCGGCACTAAACGGGCACGGTAACGACTACGCACGTGGTATTCTTGGCCAACTTTCGGCAGTTTATTAATCCAGTGAAGCGAGGTTAGCTCTAATTTCTCACTCCAAAGATGTTCATCGTCAAGTTTTGTGGTGACATAAACAATATTCTTCTCCATGTCTTTGCCAATTACATAGAACGGTAAGCCACCGCCCACACCCAAACCTTGGCGTTGACCAATGGTATAAAAGATTGCGCCGTCGTGTTGGCCGATCTCTTTGTTAGTTCGCACATCAATAATTGGGCCAGGCTCGGCCATGACATATTGGCTTAGAAATTCTTTCATGCCGACTTTACCAACAAAACAAATGCCCTGAGAGTCTTTTTTAGAAGCAGTTATCAGGCCTCTTTCGGCTGCTAATTCGCGAATTTTTAATTTTTCGAATTCACCGACAGGCATCAGCGTGTGCCGCAGGGCTTTTTCGGTAACGCGGTATAAGAAGTAGGATTGATCCTTCATTGAATCTACGCCGGTAAGAAGTTCAGCTTCAGTAAGTTCATCTCCCGCAATCGCTTCGCGACTGGGTCCTGCCACTCCAGACAACTTCCCCATCGTACTCACTTCGTTCCGTGCGACGGGTGCCCCGTCTACCGTGTCACCCTGTATCTCTGCACTTGAAAAGTCCAAGTTAAACATAAGTCCATCTCGCGCACTGTTACTGGGTGGCGCGGAAGGAGGGGCACCCATGGCGCGCAGCTTGCGAGCACCATGGGGGGGTTTGCCTGCAGCGACAGGACCCAGTGCCGAAGGCTGGGAGTAAGATGTGCTATGCATAACCCTTGCATAATGCCCCGTCGCAATCATATCCGCGCCATCTTCAAGAGCAGTTTCTAGAAACAACTTAAACTTCACCTCTTGATTACACATAATATCTGGGTTTGGCGTGCGGCCGGCTTTGTATTCGTTAATCATATAATTAACAACGCTACGTTTATACTCAGCTTCAAAATCAAACACCTTAAAAGGAATACCGAGCTGTACGGCCACACGTTTAGCATCGGCCAAATCTTCAGCCCACGGGCATTTCATGCCTGGCAAGTCTTTCGTCCAGTTCTTCATATAAACACCGATTACATCATGGCCCTGCTCTTTTAACAGTGCTGCCGCTACCGAGCTATCAACGCCACCGCTCATGCCAACGTAAACTTTCATAGCGGCCTCACCTTCTCAAAAAGAGTACCGATGAGCTCACCAATTACCGTTACCCAACCACCGAGGCTCACCCACCAAAACTCTGACCACGAACTATCGTATGATGTTGAGTAATTACGCACCGTACCATAACTATCAAAAGATTTGTTAAACATAACCGAAGCACGCGCCTGGTGATATGGCGATGTTACCAAAATAATATTATTCAGTGAATATAATTTTGCTACCTCAAGCACGCCCGAAGCGTTTTGATTGGTATTTTGAGCAAATTCATCGGTATAAATATCTCCTGCGCGAACACCTGCAATTAAAGCTTGCTGACGCATTGCCATAGCATTTGATGGCCCGCTTGTATCCCTGGCTGCCCCTGAAAAAATAATTTTATCAGCCCAACCATTTTGATAAAGCTCAATTGCCGTTCTTGCGCGAGCGTTCGTATCGCCACCACTTACTGCAACGATGGCGTCAGCCTTCTGGCAGCCCGTTATAGTTATATCTGGCTGAGAGCTACATTGCTTTAAGTCATTAACATGTGTAAATTGATACAGCCCAAATATCGCCGCGCCCAGTAAAATTAAAAAGATAATCGTTTTTAAACCAGGTATCATCGGCCCCTCATCTGCTCTACACACGCGATAACTTCTTCGGCAGCCCGATTAACATCTTCGCCCCCAAGCATATGACTAAATGAACAGCGAATACTCCCCTGTACCAGCGCCTCTTTGAGCCCGATTGCTACTAACACGTGCGAAGCCGTGCCTTTATTAGCCGCACAAGCCGCGCCGGTGGCTACCATAACACCGCGCTCATCTAGCATAAATAGAAGTGTTTCGGCGTCGATGCCCGCAAAACTCAAATTCGAAATATGCGGCGCACGAGAGCGTAAATCGCCATTTATCATAACCTTTGGAAATGCCTGTTTGATTTTCGCTTCAAAAGTATTTCGAAGTTTCACCAGCTTCTCATTATGAGCATGGCGCTCAGCCTGTGCCAACTCAAGCGCACTTGCGAACCCAATAACACCCGCTACGTTTTCAGTGCCCGAACGCACACCAGCCTCTTGGCCGCCACCATGCATAAACGGCTGCAACCGCACGCCGGTTTTTATAAACAATAGGCCAACTTGTTTCGGACCATAAATTTTTGAAGCACTGAGCGTTAACAGATCAACGCCGAGCCCTGCTATGTGCAAATCGGCAAAACCAGCCGCCTGGCTGGCGTCGGTGTGGAAATAAATTGGCAAAGCATTACCTGCTTTTCGCCGTGCCTCGCGCACCTGCTGTATGACGGCTGTTAATTTACGAAGTGGTTGCATAGTACCAAGCTCACTATTGGCATAGCCAACGCTCACAAGCACTGTTTTGTCGGTGATTACAGCTCTTAAGGCTTCGGGCGTTACACGGCCAGTACGTTCCGGTGTTATAAGGGTATGTTCATACTGTTTTGCTGTCTCAAGCACCGCCTGATGCTCAATAGCACTCACGGCAATATGTGCATCGGCAAATTGACGCATAACACCGTGAATAGCGATGTTCGTTGATTCAGTCACACCTGCCGTTAAGATAACTTCGTTAGCTTTTACCCCTAAATGGCTCGCTAATTTACGCCGAGCCTCTTCATATGCCGCCCGCACCCTTCGTCGCTGCCATATAAGCGCTTGAGGGATTATAAAAATCATCCAATAAAAATGGGCGCATAACGCTAAAAACCCGCTCATCAAGCGGGGTCGCAGCAGCAGAATCTAAATAAATTGGTTGTGGTTTCACTACTGTTATTATACCATAAACGCCTTTGTCAGTCACGAGATCTATCTTAATGCTACAATGTGGCATATGAATCGAAGATCAACATTGAAAAAATTGAGTATTGAAGATGAAGAGAAGAAACTAAGGCGGCAAAAGTGGATTGCGTTTTGGATTGCAGCTTATTGGGTGTCGTTGTTCGTGCCACTTATCTCAGTCTATACACAGTATCCATTATTTATCGTCAAGTGCGGGGGTAGGCTGCCTTATATTGGGACAAACTTTGCGGCAGCCTATAGCTACTCCCGTCCCGGCGAGTCAACTTACGGACTCCCTCTCTTTGATACTCATTTATTCTGCTCAGATGAAGAAGCCAGCCAAGCCGGTTTTCATCCGAGAAATTAGCATTGATCCCGTTCCATTAAGCGATAGGTCTTCTGCTACAATATGCACATGAACAAAAAAATAAAAAGTAAAAAAGTAAGTGCCGAGGAAGCAGAAGCTGCAAAAAAGCTAAAACGCCAAAAGTGGATTGCGTTTTGGATCGCAGCCTATTTCGTCTCTATGTTTGTGCCGTTTATCTCGCCGTATACGAAGTATCCCGTTTATATTGTTATCTGTGGAGGAAGACTGCCATTAATTGGTACTAGCTTTGCTGCAGCTTATAGTTACTCTCGTCCTGGCGATCCGACATATGAGCTTACGCCTTTCGATGATCATCTTTTTTGTACCGATGAACAAGCCCAGGCAGCCGGGTTTAATCGTCAAGATTAAAAGTGGCCCCCCAGTATTCACTAGGGAGCCTACTCTTTGGTCGCTTTTTAAGTTAGCTTGTCATTACCTCCTTAATCATTTTGGCATAAGCGGCTTGGCCAAGAACGTTAGGATGAAAGGTATATGCTGGTGGAAAGCTCAAACCATTGAAGTAAGCATCCTTAGTGCAAAGCTCATGCCCAATGAATGGTGAGCCAGTGTCGTTGACAGACACGAACTCAAAGTTACCACCTTTTTGCTTTATACGATTTACCGCTTGGGAAAGTTGGTAGTTGAGATTCGTAACAACTGTCCGTGCCGCAAACCTTTCTGTATCATCGAGATAGCGACAGGTACCAGGATAAGCAGGAATCTTCTCTGCCGGCACAATTTGGGCATATCCAACCACATACACTTTGGCCTGAGGAGACCGCTGCTTAATGGCAGCATAGACCTTATCCAGCCGTGCTGGTAGGCTATTCTTTATCAGCCCAATAGTCTTTTGGTACTGTGCCGATTCTGAGCTGCAGCTACCAAGGGGTGACAGTGTGGCGATACAATCTTTCGCATACCGCTCAAACTCTACATCGTTACCCCCAATTGTAATAGTGATGACCTTAATACCACTACCAAGAAAACTCTCTTGCAGCGGCAATCCATGCGCCGGTGGCCTGCCATTAACTGTGTTGGTGATATCATCCGTCACCGCACCCGAGCAGGCACCAAAACCTGTCAGTGCCAGCTTCGCCCCGAGATCGCTATCGAGCAATTTCGGGTATGCCCTGGTGCTTTGGTGACAAACCGGCAGCCTGTCCATGAATGGCGGCACGCCTTCGCCTGAAGAAAACGAATCCCCAAGCGCAGCGTAAAGCGCATCCCGAATTGGCTGCGGCTCCACACCATACACAGCTGCCCGCGGGTAATCCAACCCTATACGAGCAACTGGCAGCATATAGAGCTTCTGGCCCATTGAAAAATAAAGCCGGCCATTCGTCATGCCAACGGCATAATCAGCACTAGGTGGACGCCCACCTGGCGTTGCACGCTCGGTCAGATATTCATCAGTCAGCTTTCCAGAGAAGAGGCTGATAAACTGAAACGCAACTACACGGTAATTGCCAGGTGTATACCAATAAATACGCCGGACAACAAGGTTACCGTTGTTGTCAACGCGCAGATTTGGTACATACGCATCGTTCGCGTAATCATTCCCTTTCAACGTCTTACTCGACAGCACATGAGGCTGCCACATACGAATACCGTCGGTGCTCAGTGCCACGACTTCGTGACGCCTTGAACCACCAGGCAACATGACGTAGTAGTTCAATACCGCAATATCGAACGGCGCCGCATGCACCCGTACATTGAACGTACAAGCCGGAAGCTTATACGTCCAGATCGACGCCAGGTTATGCTGGTTATACGCCGCTACCTTTTCGTATTGATCACTCGATGAACCACAGCTAGCACTCGGCGTTACTGCTTCATGCGCAGCATAGCTTATTCCGCCAAACGTTACTGCGGTCTGTGCAGCTGTCCAGCTTCTAGCTTCAAACTTAACCGAAACGATTCCGCTTGCCGACAGGCTAAAGGGAACGTAATTGATCGTCTGATTACCTTTAATAACCAGGTGATGACGGGTTACATTAAGGCTTTCGTACCGATCAACATAGCCGTTCTGAACAGAAACCCGACCAGCGACACTTCCTGTCTGCGTGTCAATCCGCACCAATAGGTACTTTGAGGCGCAGTTTTGCCATCTGTCGTGTTCGATCAGCACGAACATACCGTGAGCTGTGTAACGCAAGCCAATGACATAGCCGGTGTCATTCGAGCTACACAAATTACTAACTCGCACCGGCTTGCCGACGGCCTGGCCACCACGCACCGCCACGATTTCATATTTCGGAAGCGTAGCTTTGATGGTGTAAACTGTGCCATCAGGCGCCATCGCCGACGCATCACTGCAGGTGTAATACTCCCCCGCCGCCGTCTGCTTGAGCACGGCAGTCTGGGTACCAGCGCTATTGAACGTCCGCTGCTCGTACACACCCTTGCCACAGCCTGCAACAGTGACGTTACCGCTTGGCTGCGTTAGCGTGACATTATTGCTGGTATCACCCAGCGAGGCTGGCCAGCCTTCGGCAACTGCCGCTGGCGCATACACCATCGACAACCATACGAAAAAAGCCGCCAACAGGGGCAGCACTCTTCTATGCTTTTGCATTCTCATCCAATCAACTTGTTAACGTACAACTATTAAAAAAGCTCCGCGACCAAAGAGCATTGTTAGCATAAGAATTTATTATTAAATTGGCGTTAAAATTGCAAAAATATTATAGGGTCTAACCAGCAGTTGGAAACGTCTCACCGGTCACGTGGTTGCGATTATACACGTCACGCATCACACGTTCATGATAGATCTTAACAGCCATTTCAAGATTTTTCAGTTCTTGACCTTCAAGCACGACATATGGCTGGCCTTCTTGAATCTTGATGATACCGTTTGAATGCACCTCGTAGCGGGTGGTGTGCTCTTGTCGTTTTTTAGTCGTTGGATCATACCAGCTTTCATACCAGATCCAGGTGCGCGCATCAAGGCAAAAGAATTCACGCTGATGCCCAGCCGGAATTGGGCCGAATAATTGACGCCCAATGGCCGATTCCATACGCAATAGATCGCGCTCAGAATACTTTTTAAGCGGACGTTTTTTGGGTGAGACAACACCGCCAGTAAAGAGTTGAATGGTCTTTCTTAAAACACCTTCCATAGATATCCTTAGGCCGCAGCCTTCTCCTGTTGTGACAGCACATCTGCGACATAGGCATCATTTGATACAATACTGACGGGCTCGGTCAATATATCTGTTACTGCTTCACGTGCTTTCATAAGATCAAGCGCTACCTTAAAAATTGCCTCTGACTCAGGAGCTAGTTCGCCTTTATTTATAGGATTGTAGTCTTTTTCTTGCGGATTAAAAGTAATTTGACGGCCGCTTACAGTACGAACATGGGGACGTCCGTCATGCGACTCTACTACTGGTTCAACAGACGGTGCCGGGGTGGCTTCAATCGTATCCTGCCAAGTCTCGGCTCCTAGCTGGGGAGCTTGGGGGAAGTTAAACTCGGCGACTTCTTTTCGCGCTTTATACTCAGCCATATTCACGACGTTGTTTGATGTTTCAGACACAACAAAAATCTCCACAATTAACTAATTTTTGCGGTTTACTGTTTGTTTTAAAGAGAAAAGTTCGTTGGCGTTATGCGTGCTCGCCCCAGCGATTTCCTCGAGCGATAGGTGATAGAGGCTGCTGAGATGTTTAGCGATACACATCACATACGCTGGCTCGTTGATAGTACCACGAAGCGGAACGGGTGTCAAGAAGGGAGAATCGGTTTCTAACAGTAGTTTTTCTTTTGGTATTTGCTTAAACATTGTGATTTGATCTTCAACCTTCGTAAATGTGCTAATGCCATTGACACCGATATATAAATTTCGCGCTAAAGCCTTCTCAAGGTTGGCTGCCGTATCAGTAAAGCTATGCAAAACACCACGAATACCCCGATATTCATCAAAGATCGGCCAAAAGTCATCGAAGGCTTCACGAACATGAAAGATCAATGGCTTATTATAGGCAAGCGCCAGTTCAATTTGCTGGCGAAAGGCCTTTATTTGTACATCACGCGGTGAGTGACCATAGTAATAATCGAGCCCACATTCGCCAATTGCCACTACTTTTGGCTCGTTTATAAGCTTTTCAAGCTCGGTGGCATCGTTGGTGTTTGCTTCATGCGGGTGAATGCCCAAGCTAGCCCAGGCATTATGGTGGGTAGCTGCAAATGCGACCGCTTGCTGGCTGCTTGTTATATTTGTTCCCACGCATATCATTTTATAAACGCCAACTGCAAGGGCATCTTTGCGTGCCTGCTCTTTATCTTTAGGATAATCAGTTTCATGAATATGGCAGTGGGTATCTATCAGTTGCATTCCGCTTTATTATACTTAATAAATTAATCTTGTTCAGTCACCTGAATCACGAAACCCTTTCCAGATCGTGTGAAATCGGTTTTACTAACCGGTTTCAGCTTTGGCGCTTATCTATCTAAAGCTCCAGTGGAGCTTTAGATAAAGAGAGAGTGGTCTGGAGGGATTTCGTGATTCAGGTTATTCAGTTATGTTGCGTAATTGTGTTGATTATTGTATAGTAGAATAAGCTCTCGCGGAGGGCAGCTCTTTTTACGCATTTCTGGAGGTAACCATGCCCCCGGTCCCCGTCTACCAGTACGAACCCGCCCCTAAGGAGCTCTTGGCTTCAATATATCTCGTCGGCCCCACCCCAAAGAACGGTCGTTCGGTGTGGCGGGCAAGAGTATTGGAGATACTCGAGGCACGCAACTACAATGGTGTTGTCTTTCTTCCCGAGCTACGCCCCGGCTTGGAGCGTACGACGCTTGATACAGCAGGCTACGAAGCGCTTATGGAGGAAGAAGAGGAAAAGTTCCAGATGTCTGACGTTTATTTCCTCTGGCGAGGAGACGACGAAGGATCTGGCACTACCTCGAATTTTCATGTGGGGAGGTTCATCGACAGCGGCAGGGCCGTCGTTGGCGCACCACCCACCGCCAAAAAAGCCCGGTACCCCCGGTACCTGGCCAACAAGCTACAAGTGCCAGTCGGCAGCAGTATAGAAGAAGCTGTCACCAAGACACTGGAACTGCTTGGTGAAGGAATGCTTCGCAGCGGCGGCATGCGGTTCATACCGCCCTTCGTGGCACGCACGGAAGCTTTCAAGAGTTGGTACGCGGCACAGCTCAAGGCAGAACACCGCCTCGACTACGCCGAAGTTCTCTGGAGCTGGCGGGTCGGGCCGAATCGAAAGATCACCTTTCTCTGGCTCATCTACCCGAAGCTCTGGAGTGAGAAGGAACAGCGCTACAAAGCCAACGAGGTGTTGCTGGCCCGGCCAGACATCGCCGTCACCGTCCTGATCAAGCCAGCGGAACGCTTCGACGACTACGAGGTCACCCTCGTGGAAGAGATGCGTTCTGCCGCCTCCAACCCAACAGGGAGAGTACACGAAAACCCCGGCGGCTCAAGCTGGAAAGAAGGTGTTGAGCCAGCCGCCTGCGCCATCGAGGAGCTCAGGGAAGAAACGACTCTCATCCTCGCTGAAGAGGACTTCCGTTTTCTCGGCGCCCGCCAGCTGGCACCAACGATCTCACCCTTCAAGGCACACGTCTTCTGGGGTTTGGTTAACGACGAGCACATGGCAAAAGTAGATGCCCAAAAGGGCATTCCCCACGGCGTCGTCGAAGACGGCGAACAAGCCTACACCTACCGCAACACCATCGGTAACATCCGCCGTGACCCACAAGGGCTGGTGGGCTGGGGTGACCTGGGGATGGTGCTTGATGCGGCCCTAACCCACTACCTCCAGCGTGAAAAAGAGCGCATTTCCCGGTCTTAGGGCCGAAGTGCAAAAAGCCCCGACAATGGCGTCGGGGCTGCTTTTTTTAGAGATATGTGAAAGCTACAGAAAAGGGCTCCTTCGGTTTTTGGCCGAAGGAGCCCTTCCTCAACTTGCCAGGAGGCTGGCAACACGCTTGCGGTAGCCAGCAGTGTCCTGCCAGACCACCACATGGCGGTTGCTGTTCGTCGCCGGTTCGATCAGGATCGTACCGCGGCGGTCGATCTGCACTTCATCCTCGAAGCTGCCCATGTACTCCTTGCATGTGGGGACGCCGAGGATTCTCACCGGTTCTGTCCGATAGGGAGAGTCGCTCTCACCGCGGATGTCCTGTTCGGCCAGCATGACAAGGCCGAGATCGTGGATGTAATTGTTACCACCACGTATGGCGGCGTGCACTCGATAGATCCGGCCCATCTCTGGTCGAGTAAACCTGACAATCTCGTCAACCGACATCGCCAACTCGCGCTGCTTTGTCTTGTTAGACGGAAGGATAGTAGCCTCCCCCTTGTGCAGATACAGCAGGTCGCACAGTGCGGCTGAGTCAACCGCGCCATTGAACGAGTTGCCGGGTCCACCTTTGAGCTCGGAAGAGCCATCCCCAGCAAAGTCACCCGCCTGGATGTATACGTGGCCGATGTGCGCAGCGATGTCCGGGCAATAGCGCAGGATGATTGCCAGCTCTGTACAAGGGCCACCAACCAACACCGTCAGCTTCTCACCCGGCTTCAGCCCTGCAATGATCCGGCGCAGCGCCGCCAGCCCGGCCACGAAGTCACCGAGGATCTGGGTCTTATGCCAGTCACCTTCAAGATCGTAGTCGATCTCGTTGGCGTGCCTGGCATGGCTGATCACTGTACGCAATTGGGTGCGGAACACCTCTTCGCCCTGATAGACGGAAGTGGTCCGACCAGCACGCGCCAGGTAACCAGTCATTCGCTTCGTGTTAAGCAGATGGATCTGTGCCGAGTAGACATCGTCCCGCTCCTCAGTCGAAGCACGCCGATCACTGTGTGCTGCACGGCCGCTAATGAAAACTAGCCGCACGTCAAGCAGAGACCCTTCACGTGTTGCCGCCTCGAGAGCAATGAAGTTATCGGGACCAGTTGCGTCAAAGAACCCAACCGTAGGTGCGGGGAGCGTCAATTTCCCATCCTTAAGTTGAGGAAGTCAGGATTTACCTAATATCTGTACCCTAGAGTCAAATAATCCTAAATAGTGACTGCGATCTTATTTACATAGGTTCTCTGGGAGTAAGTAAAGGATACCGATATTCTCAAAATCGTGCTATGTAGTACGAAAAATAAGCAATCCTTTATGGCTGCGGCGCAATGACCTTGGCAGCATCAATTTTTGGTGCCCGCGGATCGGTAGTGTGTTGGTAGATTTTCGGAAATAATACCCCCTCGATTGATTGCACCATTTCGCCGCCAAGGCAACTTCTAATCGCTTCGGCTGTGTGCGGCAAGAATGGCGCTAACAGATCGGCAATTTGCGTCAAGCTTCCGGCTGCATAACTTAAAATCTCTTGCAGATGTTCTTGATCGTTTTCTTTGGCGACTTGCCACGGTTTTACCTCTTCTAAGTATCCGTTAAGCTGGCGCACCATGCTCCAGGCTTCACCGAAGGCATCGCTGAGACGTAACTGTTGCATTGCTTCGTGATAGGCGTTGGCATCATGCACCGCACGAGTTGTTTTGCCGATTGCTCCCTGTTGATAACGAGTAATCATGGTTGCAATACGTTGCACAAGATTGCCCAGTTCGTTGCCAAGTTCACCGTTATAAGCAGCTTCAAACTTTTCCCAGGTGAAGTCACCGTCATCAAGCGTTGGAATATGACGTAAGAAATAATAGCGGAAGGCATCAACACCGTAACTGTTCACAATTTCAATCGGATCAACGACGTTCCCAACAGTTTTGCTCATCTTGGCACCACCAACGTTAACAAATCCATGCACCAACAGTTGCTTAGGCAATGGCAGCCCAAGACCGATCAACATCGCCGGCCAGATAGCGGCGTGAAAACGTAAGATATCTTTACCAACAATCTGTACATTGGCCGGCCAAAAGGTTTTGAACTTTTCGCCGTCGGGGTATTCTAACACCGTAATATAGTTAGCTAGTGCGTCGATCCAAACATACATAATTTGAGAATCATCACCGGGTACTGGCACACCCCAACTGAGGTGTTTTTTAGGCCGCGAAATACTAACATCTTCAAGACCTTTTTCTATTAAGTTCAAAATTTCGTGTCGCCGATAAGTTGGTTGAATATCCAGCGTGCCAGTTTCAATTGCTTCTTTAAGCTGAATACTAAATTCACTCAATTTAAAGTAGTAGTTTTCTTCACTCAACTGTTGGTATGGTTGGTTATGAATCGGGCAAACACCATTATTAGCAGCTGCCTCTTTTGGTGTCACAAACGCTTCACAACCGACGCAGTAAAGACCCTCGTAAGTGCCTTTATAAATATATGGTTGCAACTTTTGCCAAATTATTTGCATAGCCCGCTCGTGCTCGGGGCTGGTCGTGCGTATGAAGGCATCGTATTTCACGTTCAATGCTTCGAGCATAGCGTGAAAGGCTGGCACCATTTGGTCGGTATATGCTTGCGGATCTAATCCCGCCTCTTCTGCCTTAAGAGCAATCTTGTTGCCATGCTCATCTGTTCCAACTTGAAAGAACACCGTTTCGCCCAAACTGCGGTGGTAGCGAGCAAGTGCATCGCCCATCATGTAGTCCATAGCATTCCCAATGTGCGGCTTAGCGTTGACGTATGGAATGGCGGTGGTGACGTAAAAGTTTTCGGCCATTGCTATGAACTCCTGTTTAATAACGAGCTCTATTGTAGCAGAAAATAACAGATTAAAAAATGCTTAACCTATCGACAAAACCTAGGTTAAATGTTATAATAACATAAGGAGGAAATCTACTATTGGGGGCGATATGCCAAAGAAAACGCAAGAACCCACCTCAGAAGAGAAGGCCGAAGCACTTCGCAAACTGCAAGAAGAAGATGAAACTGAGTTTGCGAGAGTCGAGGCCGACTTCAACGCAGAGATGGAGCGATGGCGACCCCTTTGGAATAAACGCCTCAAGGCGCTAGAAGACAAGGCCGGCGAGGAACCCAACCCAGAAAAAAGGGAAGCGAGGCGAGAGAAGTTCGAGGAACGGATACTCAAACGCTCTGAAAGAGAGCTGGTGCTCCGTGACAACGAACTACTGTCACTCATCAGCCGCACCAGCATCTTGGTTGCAGCAGCCACCCTGCTCTTCGCAGTGTTCGCACTAAAGTCAGGAAGCGGTAACTCAGCTCTGGCTGTTCTCGGCGTCACACTTCTGGTGGCGGCACTACTGATGACTGCCGTGGGGTTCATCACGGCCATCAGGCCGCTGGCAGTGCCCGTCAAACGTGCGCTTTTCGAGCCGTACCAGCGGGCAGCCTACTGGTCGCTCTTGACCTACGACAACTTCACCGACTGGGTCATGAACCAATACCAAACCGACCGAAAGAATAAGCCGATTACGAGATACAAGAAGGCGCACGCTAAGGCTGTGCACCTGCTCGTCTGGGCGGCAGCCATTACCATCCCAGGTTTGGCGCTCAGCATCATCTTTCGCTAGTAGATTACCCTCCGCCGGCGCTTATCTCTCCTCACGCCCCCGCAGGGCAAAAGAGTCGAGAGGTAAGTGCCGTAGGAGTTTTGATATATTCTATTTAGTCTCTATAGCTGTGTGGTTATACTGACGAGTTCAAAAGAACGAAAGACAATAGGGTAGACAAAAACAATCAAACGTGTCATAAATATTGGCTGGAGGTTTACCGACTATCGGGGGTAAAAATGTTCAGACTAGGTCGTCGCAAGCGAGAAGTCAGTGACGAAGAAAAACAGAGGCGACTAGAAAGGCATTGGGAACAAGATCGTCGAGAGCTTGATGAAGCGCTCGAGAAGCGCGAAGGCCCCTACGGCATCTACGCGCGCTATCGCCCGATTTGGGACTATCGAGTCGAGCGCGCCCTCAAGAAGGCTTGGGCCGCAGAAGACGCCGCCCGCAGTGAACACTGGTTTATACGCCTCATACGAAAACTGTTCAAGGTAGAGGTTCGTTATAAGACAACCAGAGAAGATATCGAACGCCGGTTTGCGGAAAACGCACTCAACGAGCTAGACCGCATAGAAGCGGAGGTATCAGGGCTACAAATACGCACCAGTATCATCATCACAATCATTACGGTGCTGTTCGCGGTATATGCCCTGCTGACCGGTGATAATAAATCGATTAGCGTCACCACCGGGCTCGGGCTCCTCGGGTTCGCGTTGGTGACAAACGGCGTAGCATTCGGCTTTGCGATTTATCCCCTTCTGCCTCCTATTCGCAGAGCATGGAAGGTCCCTTACGAGCCACGCCATGTCAGAACACTGCTTATAGAGGATCATTTCACCGCCTGGTGCGATGCTCGCTGGCTTGGCGACAGACGAACACCCATTGCCCAAAAGTACAAAAAGATGCACGCAGTTGCAATTCCGTTGCTGATACTGGCAGCTGGGTTTGCGACTATCGGCATCGCGCTCGTCTTTTTCCGCTAGTTCGACCTCCGCACGGCACTCGCCTCTCCTCGCCTACGGGCTGAGTGAGAGCGAGTGTCGTAGGAGAATTTGATTTTTTAAAGTCTTGTTAGTTTTTCGATTCTATAATTGGCCTAGGAGGTACTTTTACAAAAGGAGCATGAGTGCTCGATGGCAATGGCTTCGGCCAACAGCATCCATCTGGTGTACCAGATGAGACCCCATCCCAACAATTTCAAAGGCTTCAGGCTGCACATAAAATACTTTTAAAGATGCACGAGCCTCGGCGCTAGAAGTTATAGGCATCTTTATAGCGGCCTTTGCTACAAAAGCTTTGCTAAAGCCAAGTCCATCGGTTTTTCAGCCGACAAAACGACAATTGAGCAAGCAATATCTCGGGTACCTCGAACAGAAGCATGGCCGTATAAAGCTATGGCTTTTAATCTCAGTTAGTTTAGGAATTTTGGCTCTTGTGCTTCAACTGTAGTATCTCTGCGCGGCACTCGCCTGCTCACCAACAATGTTGAGCAGGTGAGTGTCGAACAGATTATTACTATAGACATTTCCGTAAAATATGCTATAGTATAGAAAGGAGGTATCCATCTACGAAAGGTAAGTACAGTGCTTGCACGGATGTTTCGTTGTTTCACAAAAGAGCTCCCTGAAATCAAGCAGCTTCGGCGTCTACAGCGCTACAGCTGCGGGCTGGTAGTTTGTGGCTTTGCCCTGTTCACGGCTTATGTCGTGCTCGTTCCAGCCAATGGAGCATGTCCAATATGGTACATGGGGCTTTTCTTGGCGCTCATCGCGACGCTGATTGCCTGCATGATCATTCCGGTACGCCGGGTCGAAGCGCCTGTCTGGTTTCTGAAAGAAACACGGCGCATCTACTTGGTCGCCCTCAGTCTCTTTCTGACATCATGCGCTCTGTTCATCTCTTTTCTTTTTCTACGCTAGATCTCAATACCTCCGCACGACACTCACCTTCTTGCACCTTGATGGGCCAGAAGGTGAGTGTTAAACGGATTATTTTATTTGCAAAATCATATTATCTGCTTCAACTTGCGCTGCCATTATGGCAGCGATTAAACGTTCAACCGTAACGGTTACACGGCCAGCATGCGGATCAGCAACCATATACTTTCCGGCTTTATTCACACCGTAAACGGTGATAGCATGCGTTGTAATCGTGCCACCTGCACCGTGCAAAGCGTTGTTTGAAACAGCCGCAATAAAAGGGCCTTTTTGAATAAGTTCTTGAAGCAATTTTGCGTCTGGTGCCGCCAAAATATGCAGCTCTCCCTTGGTGGCAACAAAGTCAGCATAAGCTTTAAAGTAGTTCTTTGAGTTAGTGAGTGTTGCGAGCGATCTCTTAGCACGCGCTTTTTGAAAAGCTTCTAATAGCTCTTTACGGTCGAGGCCTTTCCAACGCAAGTCTATGATCGCAGCATCAAATGTATATAAACGAGCCTCAAACCCTTGCTGCAAACACCATGTACCAAGCTCTTGAATGAGGTTGCTGCCAAGTTCATTGCCACTCTCGTCTTTTTGCCGGGGTACTGCTTGCATAACGTCATCAGTCGTCATATTTTTACCATAAAACGAAAGCAACATTGCAAGAGCTGTCTGGCTACAGTTAACAGATGTTGTCTGTTTATGGTAGATAACTTTGTGTATGATATTCTTCATTGTCACAGCATTGTTAAATAATTAACGATTTGTTTCATTTTATCAGGCTTCGTTGCGAGCCAGCGAGCCAGTTGATGATCAACACCAGGAATAATCTGTTTTTCAAACTGAGCCGCAGATGCATGTAACTTTTCAGCTAATACTGTTATTACTTCAATAGGAATAACTTCGTCAGCTTCACCGATGCAAAGCAGCGCCTTACCTTTAAACTGAGCTGCTGCTTGAATGGCCGGCGATCGCCTCCAGCTGTCCTCCTGGTGGATAATTCTGCGAAAATCTGGGCCAAACGATACTGTTTCGGCCTCTTTGGCATAAACGGCCGGGCAAAACAAACCGAGCGACACTACCCGGCCATCCAACTCTTGGCTCAGGCGTAGGGCCACATGACCAGATAGGCTAAAACCACAAAGTATAAGGGCGGAGTCTTTTTCAAGCCAAAAATCGATTGCCGCTTTAGTTTGTTCGATACGCTCAGCGATACTGGTTTCACTTAATTTGCCGCCCGTCTTGCCGTGACCAAAGAAGTCTAAAGAGACAGCTGGTATACCGGCCGCCTCAAATTCGAGCGCCAGCGGTAAAGCGCGAGTGCTATCTGAAGCACCTGCACCATGCAGCGTTACTACAGCCAGATTGTCTTTTGGGGTTTCAGGCTCTAACTTCCACGAATGGAACTGCTTATCATTTAATGCTAGCTTCTTCGTTTTCATAACTACTCTATCCAGGCTACAATAGCAAAGCGCCCAGCCTTCCCCGCTTCACCGTGAGTTTGGTAACGATAATGTGATGGGTAATCAGCATGCGAAGCAGTATCAACTTCGGTATGTTCAATCTGTTTCGAAGGCACGCCAGCTTGCACAAATTGGTGCATATTGTAGCCCTGCAAGTCAACCAGCCACCCTTCACCTTGCTTGCGAGAAAATAAACGCCAATTCTCATCTTTAGCAAACTCAAACGTATGCAACCAATACGAATCACCACTAATACTTGGGCTAATCCAGGCATAAATATTTTGGGGGTTAGTATTATATGTTTGCTTCATATATTCTATCGCTTTTACTGCTAAATTCGCGAAAGTTGCTTGTCTGCCAAGATGCACTACTCCGAGCACCTTATTTTTGACATCATAAAGCACAATACCACCACAATCGGCTAGCGGCAGGAATAAACCAAGATTTTTTGCCTTGGTAAACATAGCGTCAGCAACAAGACCGTCACCTGGCGAGCTCATGCCTTTGCCACTTGCAGAATCATCGACATCTTGTAGGCGTGTGTGGCTTATGTCCTCCCCGTAAGTAATCCTTAACAAAACCGCCTGTTCGATTCCTAAACCAACTTCTGCTAGCCAACGAGTACGATTATGGCATATACTTATGATCGTATTTTGATCTGATTGAGGCCCAAAGCTCATGTACCCGTTCGCTAGGCTTGAAGCCGCCGCTTTGACCGGTAAACTATGAAAGATAGATGGCTGGTGAGCAGATATCATATTTGGATTATAGCTTATAACATAAACTTTAAGGCTTTACGCTAAATACGAAATTAGCTTTTCATTCATATTTCCAATATACTAAAGTAGTAAATAAGCGTAGCCAAAGTCATGAGTATGAAACCAAGTATACAAGATAATTATCAAAACATTAGGAACCTAATAAAGAATAATGTTGACACTATTATCACTCTTGTGGAACAAGCCCAGGGCCTTGAAAAAATAGTTAACTCTATTAGTGATAATGAAACAGAAAAAGAATTGAAACAGAAGCTTGAGCAACAAATCAGTAGCCTGCGTAGCACGATAGCTCAACTTGTATCTCAAACGGAAGATCTTTTTACGTCTTATGACGAAATGGTAGAAGCCTCCCTCAAATAAGAGAGATTTTATGGCCAATCTGGACGAATCTCTCAAAAAACTCCAAAAGTTACAGAAACGACCAGACGGCTTCACTTCAAATGAATGGCGTACTATACAGAAAGGCCTCGGTGAACTCAGAAAGCGAAAGGAATTTGATCCTAAGCAACACAAAGCTCAAACTCAATCAGATTTAGCCAAGATATTTATTAAATGGTATTTTGTTATACTAATTGTAGTCTTATTGTATGTTCCATTTTATAATTGGATAGCTACTCATTTCTTAGGAGGAAATGGTAAAGATACCCTTATTAGTGTACGAGATGCCTTTCTTATGATTTCCGGTGCAGTTACACCTCTTTTGGCTTTTGTTCTTGGTCATTATTTTAAAGGTAAGGACTGAGATCAAACGCTATTATTACGTGTGATTAAATATAATGCCCATAAAAGCTATTGACAACTTTAGCTACTTGTGCTATTATATTATCACACTTTGTTGAGGTTATGTTTATCTCCAAAGTACCTTAACGCTCTCTGTTAGATCTATGACTGGGTTCAAGTATGCGAAATGCGAAAATCGCGTTTTTGCACCTAGTCATAGAAAATGAAGGGGCAGCCATGCAGAGCACCATCGTCAGCAACATTCTCACCATCGAGTACCTCGAGGCGCTCTACGAGCTTGACCACGCCGCCGCCGTTGAAGCCGCTATGACGGCAATGGACATCGGTGACACAGAAGAGTCCGAGATCGCAGCCAACTTTCTGGCAAGATACAACTTGCACGAAAACAGCGACGCCGAGGACATCCTCGACCTGTTGCCCCCGGGCGACATGACGGCGGAGCTGCTGGGCCAGTGGAGAAGCGATGTCAACAGCGAGGCCTTTCGGCTTCCTGATGGCGAGGAACTCCTCTTGGCCGCCTGACATACCTGCTACAACAGAGAGCTCCGGGAACGGGATGAACGGTGCACCCGCACCGAACCATCACCGTTCCCGGCAGTTCCCAAGCTCACCAACGGTGATTTTAGGAACTGACTCAGTTATTAATACGCTTCTATTTACCTAAGACGATTAAAAGACCGGTATTTTACGTTATCTATTAAAATAAACGTATGCCTTCAAGTTCACAAGGGATGCAATGGAACCAGAGTAGATTTAACGCCATAACCTATTCGGCGAGGCGTTATTTCAACAAACTCTACACGAGTTTCAATGAAGGAATGGTGCTTTATTCGCAGGCAGTAGACGATATTCCCCTTTCAATGCTTCGCTTGACGTCAGGTACGCCAGGTCGTATCGGATACACCTTGGCGCAGCAAATGCACATTGTCACTTACGATACAATCAAGCCCGGCCAATTGCTCGAGAGCCAAGCACTCACCGTTATCGCCCTCGTCGAAAAAGCTCGCCGAAACGACATGGTGGAGCTACAGGCCGCCATTGAATATCAGTGGACAATACTTCGCTGTGCTATTTTGGTGCAATGCATACTTAGCAAACAGCATCACTGGATGAAGCTGCTGGCGCGCCGGCAAAGCACGATGGATCTTATCGTGAAAGCGCTGAGAGTGGGCGAACCATATGATAACGGCCATTACCACCATGACACCTGGGAAGGGATAGCGACGACCGAACAGATTATCGAATGGTTCGAGACTCTCTGTAAGGCAGATTAATACCCGCTGCATCTGACATTCACGTTTACATCTATAAGATTGGAGGCATAGGTCTTTTGGTGATTTCGCCTTCTAATTGAAATCACTGCTCGACTCAATAAGTGAAGAAAGGATCAAGGCTATAACCGCCATGAGTGCAGAAGCTACTACCACGGAACCGGCAATGATCCCAGCACCACAATAGTTGGAACTTCTGTTAAAGAGCTTTTATTTCCCGCCTTATCAAACGAAAAGATAGTAGCTTTATAAATACCTGTTGGGAGGCTATTAAGGCTCATCTTCCACTTCCCTTGCGGCGATAGGCAGGCGAGCTTGCAATCTGCAGAAATGACACGCTGACTTTTAGTAATTTTATTGGTGAATGTAGCCTGAATAGTTTTTATACCAGATATACTATCCCTCCCTGAACCGATAAAACTTGAGCCGAATAAACCGATAATTGATGGCATGTAAGCTCTGTTGAGCGTAATGGCCGGTGGTGTTTTATCTATTCGAATAGAGCTGGTCTTTTTGTTTTCGGCATTACCCGCTTTGTCACTTGCAAAGTAAGTAATGATAGTTTCGCCTTCCGCAGAGAATAAAACGGAGTTTGAATCAATACGAGCAATAGAAGGAATAATATGCGCCCCGCTCGCCCCATAAGTCAGATCTTTAAAGCCCGATCCAGTCTCTTTAATATTGAAAGTGGCCGTTACATCTTTCTTATGCCACCCCTCACTGTTTGGCACCGAACTAAGCAGTATATCCGTGGCTGGAGCATTCGTGTCTTTTATAACTTTAGCTTCGGCGGTTTGGCCTATGCCCGCTTCGTTTTTGAGCGTAACTGAAATCGTAAGAGTACCATCGCGCAAAGAAGTTACGTCAAAGGTAGTTTCATAAGCCGTTCCAGCAAGAGATACCTCTTTTGCCAGCAGTGCAGTCGAAGCATCTTCGTCATCTATTTTAACGTTTGCTATTGTTCCTTCTTCGCCCTCTCCTATAACTCTAAAAGCATGCTGATTTGCGATATTGATAGGCTGCAGAGCAGCTATTGTAGGGGCTGACGGTAATGGAATCTTCTCTATAACCGCGTCGCAGGCGTCGTCGATGCCATCTTTATCAGCATCTGCATTCGCCGCGGCGACGAAGCTGCATTTATCTGCCTCATTTAAAACTCCATCGCCGTCAACGTCGGCATCATCGCGAATAATCAATAGTGGCTGGTATAAGTCAATTACCTCATCAGCTACGGTTGTCATGTAAGCATGAATAGTGTGGTAGCCAGATTTTACTTCATCGGGCAATTGAATATCGGTGAGCAAACTCCCTGTTTCATCGAGGTTATATGTCCCCAGTTCAATAGACTCCGAATGGATTTCTAACTTTACTTGAGTACCAGGCGCCGACACTTGATTCAAAGAAACTTGCAACCGATCACCAGCAGAACGCGAGTTTTGACCAGTTACGAAAGAAACGAAATTCGTAGTAAACTTCTGCAGTTTTTCTATAAATCCTTCAGGTGGCTGAAAATAAGCTGTCGGCTCGGGCCAGTGCCGCTCAGAAGCAGGACAAATGGTCTTATCGTTATACTGGCAGTGATCATATGTTAATAAATCTGGAATTAATGAACTAATTTTATTTGCTATAAGTTGATGGCCATAAGCGTTCGGGTGATAGCTTTCATTGCCTATGACATATCTATCCACAAACGGAGCCTGAAACTGATCGTCACCTATCATAACACCGTTAAAAGCACTGCTTTCTAGGGAACATAAGTTCTTGCCGTGCAATGAATCTTCAATATCAATATATTTCACACCTGCATCTTGAGCAGCAGAGGCAATAACTTTATTGAGGTATTTCACACTTTCTCTTACAAATGTACGCTCTGCGCTATTAAGGCCAACGTTTGCTTCGCATACGGGCAAACCACCCATGAACTGCGGGTAACCTACTACATAGATTTTAGATTGCCGTGAAGCTTGATAAATACTTGTATAGAGTTGTTTTAAGCGTTCATACAAGTTAGCCATTTCTCTGCCTTCGTTATAAGGGTTGTTAGCATACTCACAGGCACCGATGGTTTCATTGGTGTCTTGCGGAACAATGCAGTTTTTCAGCTTTTCGGCAAAGCCAATATCGTTCCCACCGATTGAAATGGTGATGACCTTTGGTTTATATTTTTCTACAAATTGAATTTGAGCGGCGCGGCCAGGGGTGAAGTTGGTGAGTGCTTGCTTCTTTTGCTCATTCCTCTGATTTAAAACTTCGCTCAAAACTTCTTTTTGCCCCCTATATGAAAAAGATGAATCCTCTATATCTCTTACTGTGGCACCCGAACAAGCTATACTCTTAAACTTAGCGCCAATGTTCAACTTTTTCGCTAATAAGTATGGGTAAGAGTTGCGGCTAACGTGGCATTTCTCCGAAATTCCCAGTTCACCATTCGTATTCGCTTCGTAATGCTTATCGAGATCACCTTCCCCCGAAGAGAAAGAGTCTCCCAAGGCCAAATAATCAAGCTGTCCTGTAGATGACATATTTGGCTGTGTGAGAATAATCCGTTTATCTGCAGCAAAGAGCTGTAGTTCTGAAGTATCGCCGCTGAACTGAAGATAGAAGGCATTGGAAAATCCAGAAACTTTCGCTCTCATAAAATCTCCAAGCTCCTTAACACCGCAGTCTGCAAGCACTGCAAACTTATCATCAGGGTTTACTTCCCCACAAGTTGCGAGATTATAAAGTGTCAGCCCTGGATAATTACTACCTGAAACAGCTACATAATTACCGTCATCGCTAATCGTTAGGTCAAGCATAGGGTCAAGACCTATGCCATAACGAGGTATTTTGTCTGAAAATACTCTATCTATTTCAAAATTCGCCGTATTCACCCGCACCAGCTTGCCCTCAGCTTCAACAATGAGCCAATTACCATTCGGAGAGGCGTCAATCGTCCTTACCGTTATTGGTTGAGCAGTTTGAGGATGCTTGAGAGTCTCGACAGTTCCATCCTTTGCAAAATACATGGCCAGATGCTGATTATGCCCTTTGCGTTTTTCTATATTTGCTAAAGGCTCTTTGACCCTATGTAAGTATTTTCCTGTACCACCTGTCGTAGCGTAATAAAGTGATGTAGCGTAAGGCACGCCAATTGTCACACCGGATAGGTTTAGTTCCAATGGTTCATTACTATTTATGGGTTGATAAATACCATCACCATATCTTCCGAAAGCTGCCTCGTTTACGCACCTTGATGAGCTATAGTCTTCAAGTTTCGGGAACAAGCCGCTTGACCACACTTTATAAGTAAAGAGTTCAAAGTGGCAAAAATCGCCTTCGCGAATTGTCGGCTCATAATTATTGCTTTCAATAAAAAAGCCTGGATCTTTAACGGAAGTCCAGGAGGGTGTTTCGGCATTCACTTTTATAATCGAGAGTGGCATTGAAGCCACTATTACACTGCATAAAAAGACAATGAAAATACGCCGTGCAGCCACATAAAGCTGGTTCATGTTTTGAGGACCCTTCTTTTATTGATGCATTATTTATATGTCATCATTTTGACTTTTACAATACACTTTTCATATTTTATTAATAAACTTAATGTATATTTAATATTGAGATCAAAATGGTTAACAAAAAAAGAGCAAAGGCAAAACGTCCCCGAATTAAATCCATCCTTCTATTGATTAGCGGTTTTTTAATTGTGGCATCTATAATGACCTATATTATCGCCAATGAAGCATATTATAATAGTGATAAGCAGAAGTGGTTTACGATTTACAAAGATATGAAGAGTACCGAAAGTTTGTTAGGGGAGACAGATGATTGGGCAGCGGAGACTATTTGCACATTTCCACGCTCACCCTTCATGTCTGATCCGCCCAGATGTAGAACGGAGATCCACAATGGCTACATTAAAAGAGATGCCGCAGAAGTGAAAGCAGAAGTCGATGCTTTTTATAAGCAATTAGACAAGACCGGCCTTTGGGAAGCACGTGGCGACGGAAAAGATGATTACCCCAGCATTAACGAACATCCGGCCAATGAATTCGATACCAGAAAATCCGGCTCGAGAACGTACAGAAATAAGGCTACCGGCCACGACTGCCATGCATTTAGTGAGCTGCAAGAAAATAACTACAACTATTTAAACCTAACGTTCAACTGTAGTGGTGAAGCACTTAAATCTTGGTACGATATACAATACCAGCGTTCATTGAAGAAGTTCCTCGAAGAGTGAGTAACCTTCTCTAGCGGCACTAATGCGATCTACATAGAACGCAACAAATTGCATGTTGACCTACCTTAATTATAATTGTATAATTCTCATATTCCGTCGTCCAAAAAACCGACGGTCGAACTTTGAGGAGGAGACATGACCTAGCCGGCCTGTCTTTTGATTACGACCTGAAAATATTCAATTTTGATCTAAAAAGTTCAATGCACACATGAAGGCCGTAGTCAAAGGAGTTCTCATGGCCGAACAAGCAGTTGAGCTGCCCGCCTGGGTAACAGACATTGTAGAGCAGTGCAAAGAGAGCGGCAACTTCACACCGCTTATCGACGAGTTCAGCAGCTACCACGCCAGTCAACTCGAGCAGACGCAACGCGACTACCTCTACAAGCTCGCCGAAGAAGCATTGATTCAACGAGCACAGCGATGGTGGTGGTTGGTGCGTAGTGGGCGCTTTGAGATTGCGAATCGTCTCTACTACCTGGTTACTACGACTAGCAGCCACAGCAAGCTTGACCTCAAGCAGTATTGTGAATGGGAAATGGTCGAATACGCCCGTCGCATTCACGAGCTGAAAGAAGCGTACAGGCGTGCCAAAGAAGAGAACTGGCGACACGGCAAAGTGCTGCTCGCCGATAATCTTCTCGCCAGCGACCCGATCGACACGTGGCTCTACGCTGATGACAGCGAAGTGCTATTCAGACTGGCTCGCGAAAGTTACCTCGACGAGCTCCAAGCTGACATCGAGCTATGCCGCAGCGGCGACGGGGGCGCCCGAAGCATCCTGCGAGCCATGCAAGTCTTGCACTACGAGTGGTCAGATCTCGGTATCACGAAAAGCGAGGTCGAGCGGTGGGCACGTCAGCACCTCATCAAGGACGTCAGGAGTAAGCTCCACTTCGGTCTTAACGGAGGAGACGAGTTGCTCTACGCCAACATCTACGGATCCCTTAAGCTGATGCTGCAACATGGCATCAGCCCTGAAGAAGTCGGCACAACGAAAGAGCAGCTCGCAGAGGCCAAGCGGCGCCTTGAACGCTGGGTGCGGCAAGGAATCAGCGAGTCCCACGGGCCTGAATACCGAGATCAGCGACGCACCTACCGCGAGTTCCTAGACACCGTTCTTCCCCTGTTCGAACAAATCCTCTAGCAGAGGACTAACCGCCCCCGTAACCCTCCGACTAGCGGAGCCCCTGCGGGGGCTTCGTGCTTTTAAAATTAGCCCAACCTGCCTTTTTGCTTTTCAAAATCAAGCAAAGGCCTTATGGCACCAACGAGATAAAGTGAACCAGTGATAATGAGTGTTTCTTCAGGGCACTCAAGAAAAGTTTTTAGCGCATCTTTGATATCGAACTTCGTTTCGATGCTTTCAAAACCTAGATAAGTGGCCAAAGTGGCCAGTTCGGCAGCCTGAACTGAGCGCAAATTTTTTAAATCTTGCCCAGCGCTAAATTCCGGGATGATTAAATGTGCGACGATGGGCCGCAAAACCTGCAGCGACGCTTCAATCTTTGCTTTTGGTGCTTGTTTAAAATTTGCCAGCACAGCAGCCGAGGTAATACCATGTTCCCCAAGTGAACTTACAAGTGCTTCGAGTTCTTGCGGGTTGTGGGCGCCATCTATAATAATCGTCTTGCCTTTATACTTGTATATTTCCCATCTGCCCGGTGGGCTCTGCCGCATAACAGCTTGCAGATCAGATTGATGGGGCTTTTGAAAACCATCTCGCCGTTGCAGATACTTGAGCACTGCTTCAGCCAGCAACCAATTGCGTTTTTGAAAAACTGGTAAACCCTCTAGTGTGCTCTTTACACGAATAACCTCGAGAACCGCTCTTCGTCTTTTGGCTGTCTGGCGCATAATCTCAACTACTTCAGCCGCCTGTTCAAGCATAAAAACCTGGTTATACGGTTGAATAATGCCTGCCTTTTGCCTGGCAATTTCTTGTATGGTCTCACCAAGAATTTCAGTATGATCAAGGCCAATGTCGGTAATAACACACACTTTATTCTCTTGATTCACTACATTAGTGCCATCAAGCAAGCCACCGAGGCCTGTTTCGATCACCGCATAATCAACTTTTTCTTCGGCAAATACCCAATATGCAAGTGCGATCAATAATTCGAAGTAAGTTGGCTGTAGGCCAGATTGTTCAATAAGCACGAAAAAACGATTCACATAATTTAAAAAGTGTTGCTCGTCGAGCGGTTTGCCATCAATTTGCACTCGTTCGTTTATACCAGTGATGTGTGGCGAAATGGTGAGGCCCGTGCGTTTGCCTGCGGCCTCAAGCATACCGCGAATAAAATAAGCAGTTGAGGTTTTGCCTGAAGTTCCGGCAATGTGAATAACTTTTAAGGTATTTTGTGGATTCCCAAGAAAATCCATGAGGCTAATCATACGATCGAGCTGATACTTACCTTTCATATCAAGCGGTGAAAATTCTAAAAAGGTCGCTTGGGCTGCTTCAAGGTTTTGCAGTTGCTTCATGGCATAACCTCGCGCTGGGCAGTCATTGCTTCTACTATTGTGCGGGTTTGCACGGCAGCTTTAACGTCATGAACGCGAATAATCGCAGCGCCGCCGAGCATTGCCTGAGCCTGCACAACAACGGTGCCAATAGCGCGTTCCTCAACTGGTGCCGGCATGCCGTTTTCAGCCAAAGCTTTGCCAATAAAACTCTTGTTTGAAGCACCGTAAAATACCCGAAAACCGAGTGTTTTAAACTCTGCAAGCCGATAGGTTAGCTCGAAGCTCTGTGCGGCAGTTTTAGCAAAACCAATACCGGGGTCGATAATGATATGTTCTGGCTTTATACCGGCTGCTTGCAGCTTGGCTGTACGCTCACGAAAGAATGCCAGCACATCGTGCACAACGCCACCAGGATATTCAATAAGTTTTGACATTGTCTGCGGGTTACCGCGCATATGCATGGCCACGATGTCGCAATCGGCTTCGGCGGCAAGTTGCACCATTTGCCGATCAGAGAAACCTGTGACGTCATTGAGCATCGTTGCACCAGCTTCGAGCGCAGCTCTCGCAACCGCCGGCTTAAAAGTATCGACTGAGATAGGAATATTTTTTAATAAGGTTCGCGCCAACTTAATGACTGGCACAACTCTATTTATTTCGGTTTGTTCATCGATAATCTCAGCGCCCGGGCGAGTACTCTGGCCGCCAATATCAAGGATATCTGCGCCATCTTGAAGTGCTTGACTGAGTCGATGTTTTACTGCCGCAGTATTCGAGACTTCAATTCCGTCACCCGAAAATGAGTCGGGCGATGTATTGATAATGGCCATAATTTTTGCCGACATTATTCACATCTCCATAACAAGCGCGAGCGCATGCCAGTGTTCAAGTGAAAGCTCTTGGGCCCGTGCTTCGGGGTTAATATTGGCCTGGTTTAAAAGCTCATCGACATCAGGTTTTGCAAGGTGAAGGCCCCCTGCTAAGCTTGAGCGTAGCTTCTTACGACGTTCGGCAAAACCCGCTTTGACGATACGAAAAAAGTGCTTGGTTTCAATATCGGTAAACTTTGGACCGGCATAGGTAAGACGCACCACCTGAGAATCAACCTTTGGCGGTGGCGTAAACAGCTTAGCTGGCACGATGGGCCCAAGCTCAATGGCAGCATAAAATTGTGCTGAAATACTAAGCAAACTCATCTTACCCGGCTTAGCTGCAATTCGCTCAGCTACTTCTTTTTGCACAAGCAATGCGGCACTTTTGGGAGGGTGGGTACTCTCAAGCAGGCGGCGGACGATAGCTGAGGTGATGTAATATGGCACATTGGCGACAACTTTATAATTGGCAGGTAACCCCGAAAGATCGAACGATAAGATGTCGGCTTTTTCTACTGTTAAGTTCTTTGAACTGACTCGCTCTGGCAACTCTTTGGCTAAGCGTTCATCAAACTCAATTGCATGCACCTTGACACCGGTGTTAATAAGCGCCTTTGTCAAGGTACCGAGCCCCGGGCCAATTTCGAGTACATTATCATCCGCCTGAATACCGGCAAATTGCACAATTGCTTCAAGTGTTGCAACGTCGTGTAACCAGTGCTGGCCAAGAGATTTATTAGGACTACCAAACATTGTCACCAGTATAAACTAATTAGATTGTCATGGCGATCGCCCCGGCCGCTCACGCGGCGCGGGGCGTACCCTTTATTGAGCTTTGAATTTGATCACACAATCAAAGTGCTCAGCGCCATCGGGTGCTCTCGCAACTGTTACCTGTTGATCCACCTCTTGCCCGAGCGATGCCTTTATTGGCACCGGTCCGGCTATATACTCCTGCATCTTCATACCACCCAGATAGCCATCATAGCCAGAGACCGTCACCGAGTATGTATCTTCACTAGTTTTGGTTACTGCCCGGATTTTACATAGCCCCGGCGGTGGGGGTGTGGTTACTGCAGCGGTCGTCATAGGCACGGTATTCTTGCCGGGTTGGCAGGCGATGGTTAGGAATACACCCACCAGCGCCACGACGATTGCAGTATTCTTTTGCAGGTTGCTCACGTATCCTCCACTCAAAGCGGGACGTGCCTGATTATAGCGAACTTATAAACTTGGATGCAACTTACTTAAAATTGAGCAATTGCAGACTGATATCAGCATTAGCGTATCGCTGTAATGGTTGATAGCTCCGATGGATAAACAGCTCTAGCGTTGCGCCCGCAGTGAGGTCTTTGACATGGCCGCCGATAGTTTGATAATCTTCGTCAGCCAGCACACCATGCAAGTGAGACATCGGCTCACCAGCTTCACTCAGAGCAATGTTGCCTTGCAAGCTCACTACTTCACGCAGGCCTTCGAATTGTCGCCATTGATACTGCTTTGTTTCAAGGTTATAAAAGCCGAGCTCCACCGAAAGTGCCCCGCCAATGCCTTGCACCCACGCGCCTTTGCATTCGGTTTCTTTGAAGAAGATTTTAAACACCTCGCTTAGCCGCTCACCCTTCTCAAGCACTATAAACCAGTTAAAACCATCGAATGTATACGTCATTTAGGCTTTTCCGTTACCTTCCATCATAATTAGACCAGTCGGTCGCTAAATCAAAACCATCCGGATGGACACGTGCGAACCCGCCCGTATCGTAGACCTTGCCCAAACCCAAGCTTGTTTCCACTATTGAGCAGCGCGGGTACCGGTTCAGATTCGCCGCCACGAGTATGTACCCGTTTTGATCTACCTTGGCGCCGTCTGCTCTGACACTATAGGTACCACCACACGCCCTCATCACGACGTTCATCGGCAGATCATAATATGTTTCCCGATGCACAACACCTTTACTATCAACAGAGTGGACGACACCTTTGGCCTTAGAAAGAGCGTTACCGGCTCGAGGCTTAGTTCCAATAACTTCTACCTGTCTCGTTGGCTGCTGTACGGCAACCGCTTGAATTTCTTTGCGAGCTACTTCTTTGCCATTGCGCAGTTCAATTTGGTAGGTGACGATTTTCTTACCGGGTTGGCCAGGCTCCTTAATCTCCCGGTAACCCACTTCTCTATCGGTATTTTGAATTCTTTCAGTTTCAAAGGCTATTGGCCGTTCTTCCGTTTTGGTTTGTGCACCGTTACGCCAGACATCAAGGATCATATTTTCAGTAATTGGTGTTCTCACCGATAACGACATACCGTCTTGTGAACTGAAATTAATATTCTTTTCCCGTAACAGCTCCTCAACATTAGTAGCTTGCGTACGGATCGGTGTTGGCGAACCATAGAGCACAAGTGTCATTGGCACCGCGCGGTCAATTGAGATTTTAAGGCCAAAAGCCCCATCACTCACAAAATTTTCAATGCGCTCGCTCTTTACCTCATCTTCATCATAAAGTGTTATTCCGGCATGTTTTACAATTGAGCGGCCACCTTGATACGGCGTCATAACTTGTTTGCGTAGGTTGCCATCGACAATCGTTACCGGCCGGGCACGATAGATATTCACACTATAGGCCGGCGAGACAAGCGGTGTATCAAGGCTAGGCTCAATTAAATCTTTGGGATTAACATTAATTTTGGCACGTTCAAGCACTTCTTCAATCGAAGCAGCATCAGTAGTGACCGTTTGCAGTTTTGAACCATCGTGAATAGTGATAACGCGCTGATTACCCGCTCTCGCAGGTGTAAAAAATGTACCAAAAAACACAGCAAGACCCATCACTACTAAAAGGCTTAGGAGGATGAGTTTTTTCTGTGTGATTGTGCCTAAAATACGCGTTATTAGCATAAATAAATGTGTACTTCCACCATCAGTACTGCAGCAAATTATAACATACTTATAGCTATGTGTGATGAATATACGAAAAAGGACCGGCGCCGGCTAGGTCATGATGTAACACACGATCCTTTTTCGGCACTCGGTCCGAGCAAGCATGATTAGTTGACTAGTTTACCAACGACGATCGTCAGATGACCCCGATGATGTTTCAGGGACATCTTTCGCGGCGAGCCAGTTGCCAAGCCTGACGAAGGGGCGAACGACTCGTAGATGACGTATTTGCCGCCACAGCCAATCGCAGGCAGAAGTGGCCAGGAGGCCGGTGGCGATGATAACCGTGACTACTACTGCGATGACGGCTATCAGAAGCAAAGCTGATCCACTGAAAAGTATGAAGCCTTCAAGCCCAACGTACCACCCTAAGCTACTCATAAAGACACCGCCAATACCGCCAAAGCCACCAGCTACCCAGAGGGCAACCGACTTGGCTGAATCGAGCCTTCCTGGGGAGCTGAGCTTGACTAGTACAATGTACATTGTCAACCAGAGGAATAGGCAATTGGCAACGAGATCAAGCGGCCAAAAGCTTCTGACGATGAATGACGGCCAATGCGATATATCGCCGAAGAAAAGGCTGTATTGGCCCATCGAGCTTACTGGCATCTGCTTAATTAAGATGCTGACGACCCAATAGACAAAAGCTCCACCAATAACTGACAATACTGCTGTCAGCCGACGAGTCCTGACTTGGCTACGTTGCATCGCAATCTCACAATCACTAGAGCAGTAACCTAACTTGCACTATTATAAAAACATAAAGTACCCAAAAGTACAATATTGCTGCTAGCTTTACCGTAAAGCCCATGCTTTAGGCTATGTTAATTTCGTCAATGGGGCGAAAGCGGCGTTCAGCTTTTTAGTACCACGTTCAAAGTCAATGGTTATGTTGTTACCGTCGATAGCAACAACCAACCCAGTGCCAAAGAATTGGTGCTTCACCCTATCACCGGGCTTTAAGCCATCGTCATCGAATATAATCTCAGGCTCACCCGTTTCGGGTGTATTGGTTGGTTCGGTATTGAGCGATCCGCCAAAACCATATGTTGGCGCAAGGCTAGCGCCGCCATCGATATCGGCTAAGAACCGCGATGGTACATTATGCTGTGTCATGCCATAGAGCATGCGTGAAGCAGCAGTGGTTAAAAATAATTCTTCTTTCGCACGTGTCATACCAACATAGCAGAGACGCCGTTCTTCTTCCATTTCGGTTGGCTCATAGAGGGCTCGGCTGTGTGGGAAGATGCCTTCTTCCATGCCGATCATAAAGACAACCGGAAATTCCAGGCCCTTGGCGGCATGAAGTGTCATAAGTGTCACGGCATCATTACCAGTGTCAATCCCGTCGAGATCAGAAATTAAAGCGACCTCTTCTAAAAAGCCGCTTAAGCCCAAATCGGTGTATTCACGAGCAACTGAGAGCAGTTCACGTACGTTATTTTGACGCTCTTCGGCCTGAACGCTGCCGTCATCGAGATATTTAAGATAGTCAATGCGCTTAATACAAAGTTCAATGAGTTCTGGCAAGTCGATGGTAGGGCGCTTCTCATCGAGCCGTTTGATTACACCGCCAAGCTCAATGAGTGCTGTGCGCGCTTTTGTTTGCAATTTGGGTATCATATCTGCTTGCAGCAAGGCACTAACGATATCTAAACTAGCGGTTGCTTGCCAATCTAAAAAGCGATTGATCGAGACTGCGCCCAGGCCACGTGTCGGCACATTGGCAATTCTGAGAAAACTGGCACGATCGTTAGGCTGATAAAGCAGTCGTAAGTAGGCCAAAATATCTTTAATTTCTTTGCGATCATAAAAACGCACACCGCCAACCACGCGATATGGAATGCTATAACGTAGAAATGATTCTTCAATCGAACGGCTTTGGGCATTAGTACGATACAATATGGCAAATTCATTATAATTTCTTAGTTTTAAGCCAACTTGAGCTTTAATTCGACTGACAATCACTTCGCCTTCGTGCGATTCTGAACCAACTTGCATAATTTGCACAGGTTCACCATCAGCGGACTTCGTCCATAACTTTTTATCAGACCGATTATCATTTTTAGTTATCACTTTATGGGCAGCATCTAAAATGTGCTTGGTTGAACGGTAATTTTGCTCGAGCTTAATAACATTTGTGCCCGGAAAATCGGTTTCAAAGCGCAAAATATTGGTAAAATCAGCCCCCCGCCAACTATAGATGCTTTGCCAATCGTCACCGACGACACAGATGTTATTTTGCTTGTTCGTTAACAAGCGAACTAATTTATATTGCGCTGCGTTCGTATCTTGGTATTCGTCAATAAGAACATATTTAAAACGCTGCTGCCATTTGCCACGAATTTCAGGCACTTGTTGCAGCAAACGAACGGTTTCGGCAATAAGATCGTCAAAATCGAGTGCGCTTGCTGCTTTGCGAGCACGTTCATATTTGGGGTAAACGCCGGCGGCAGCCCGTTGCAGCGGTAAACGAGTAGTGAGAGCAAATTCGTCAGGAGTAATAAGCTCGTTCTTAGCACTGCTTATAAGGCTAAGGATGGCACGTGGTTTGAAAGATTTTTCACTAATGCCAAGTTCCTTCATGGCGCTTTTGATAACTGAAAGCCGGTCACCATCATCAAAGATTACAAAATTGCGCGATATGCCAATTTGTTCACCATCATAGCGCAACAAACGTACGCAGATTGAGTGAAAGGTGCCCATCCAGGGCATAAAGCTGCGGTTTGAACCATCTTGGCCAACTAAATGTCCGAGTCGTTCTCGCATTTCTTTAGCTGCTTTGTTCGTAAAGGTGACGGCTAAGATTTCATCTGGCCGAATACTTTTTTCAGCAACAAGATAAGCAATTCGATGCGTCAAAGTTTTAGTTTTGCCTGAACCGGCTCCAGCCAAAATAAGCAGTGGGCCCACCTCATGTAAAACAGCGCGGCGCTGTTCGTCGTTTAGATCTTCAAGTAAATAATGCACGTTGATTATTGTAGCAACTAGGTAGGCCTCGGTTAAAGCCCAAGTTGACTGCCATAGAAGTAAATGAAGAGCCCACCGGCAACTGCAAGCAGCAATATAACTACTAGTGTCACCCACATACCTATGCCCTGATGCTTTACTGGTGAAGCTTCTGAAAGTGGTGCGTGATATTCATTGGTATCAAAAATAGGGCGTGGTTTTTCTTCGTTTTTTTGTTCGGCGACTTTGTATTGTTGCGGAATAGATTGCGTAGCACTCGGTGGGACGGTATTCTGCGCGCTTGCCTGTGGTACGTTAACCTCGTGCTCGCTGCCATCGTCTAAGAGATGATCAAGCTTGACGCCAGTATGTGCATTCTCTGGTACGGCTTCGGTGGTAACGGGTATTTGGGTAGGTTCCATGATTGTTGGAGGCGCATCATCATAATGCTCCTCGAGCAATGGATCAGTCGGCATACCCTCTAACACCTCGGGCTGTTTAGCCTCTTCTTGCTCTGGTTGCAATTTTTCAACTGGGGCTGTGCTGTATCCACCCAGTGGTCGCTTTTCTACTTTAGCGTCTGTTAAGAATGGCGAGGCAGGCGGAGAGGCTGAGAGCTCTTTTTGTTTTTCTTGCACGGCATTCAAAGTGTTTTGCACCTGCTCGGCCGGTGGTTGATTTTCGTTATCTGCGAAGTCAAAGCCGCTACGTGAGAGCTGATCAAATTGTTCAAAACTATCCTCTTCAGCTTGTGCTGGAAGCTGAGACGGCGTCGCTTTATGTGTTTCAAATGCCTGATGTGATTCCTGCTGAACTTGACCGGCAGTCGGCTTAGATTCAGGCTGAGGCTCTTCAGCGCGTGGTGGCCAACGCAAGGCCCGCTCTGCAGGTGGTACTGTTTGGGGCTGTGACGCCGGTGGAGCTACCGCTTGAGATGACCGGGATGCCGCCTTAACATCACTAACAGGCTGCAAAGTTGCGCCTTGGCGTGAAGGCCGCTTGCTTGGCGGGCTCATAATATCAATGACACCACGCCGGACAGCAGGTGTTACAGGCCTGGCAACTGGTTTTCGAGCTGGTACGTCGGATACTGGCGCAGCCGATGGTCGGCCCTGCACACGATCGCCCAATGCAGGCATAGAAGGGATTGCTGGCTTAGGCATAGCGAGCTTTTGGGATACTGGCTGACTTTGCCTTATGGGTACAGCCGATCTCGTAGGTGCTGTTTGAGGGGCAGACATCGAAGCCGCCTCTTTTTGCACTTCTTTATCACTTAAGACATTATTGATTGCTTTGTCGAGTTCATCAAAATCAAGCTCAGGAGCACTCATTTATATCCGCACCCTTTTATTGTTGTTATGCTTACCCACCACTCTACCCTACTTCAAGCTTTTTCGCTACGGGCAAGGTGTATGATGTTTGCAAAATTGTGCACGTTAAGGCTAGCTCCACCAACCAATAGACCATCAATTCCTTTAGCTTTCAAAAAGCCACGCGCATTTTGATCGTTAACGCTGCCACCATAAATAACTCTTATTTTCTTGCCTGCCGCCTCGCCAAAGAGATAAGCGACGTGTTTGCGGATAAAAGCAGCTGCGCTGGCAGCGTCATCAGGTGAGGGCGTCGCATGAGTAGCAAAATCTTTGCCGTTACTGAGTGCCCATACGGGTTCATAGGCGATTACTATCCGATCAATTTCTTCAGATGTAACGTTTGAAAGGCCAGCCACTACTTGATCTTGTAATACAAAATGAGTATCACCATCGGCCTTTTCCTGGGCAGTTTCGCCAACGCAGAGTATGGGCTGCATATGATTACGAACAACAGCCTGCACCTTATGACGAATGAGTGTATCGGTTTCGCCAAAAGTATGGCGACGTTCAGAGTGACCAATAATAACGTACTGCACCAATCCCCTGAGCATATTGGCTGAGACTTCGCCGGTATAGGGCCCGTCATCTCGCCAAAAGCAGTTCTGGGCAGCTAATTTAAATTTACGATGATGCTGCAACTGCAAACTAATAGATTGAAGCGCCAACATATTAGGTGCCAAGGCAACTTCAACACCTTTTGGCACCGAAACAAGTTTTTCAAGATTACGCAAAAGCAGGCTCGACTCAGCGATATTAAGATGCATTTTCCAGTTGGCAATAATAAGTTTATTCATAGATACGCTTATGCTTAGTGTAGCATGTGAGGCATATTGTTGCATACGCTGGCACTGTAACTATTATAAATGGTTAAAGAGATTCTTTGGCCGCTTGATAGTTTTCGGCCCTAATCCTGAATACATATTTTTTTACGGGATCTTTTAACCCTATCTTCTTCATATGCACTACATCTTTTTTTATATACTCAACATAAAACGCACTATTACCGGGGGAGCGTAACATGAAAAAACCATTTGGATCAGCAGCTGAATCAACTGCCTGAAGTTTCTCTGTCTCTTGAGCATTAATTGAAGCTTTTTTAAAGTATTCAACAAGCATCGGCGGTCGCATATCAGTTGTGTAGTAATAAAGCGTTGTGGGTGATGCGTCACAATACCAGCATCCATAATCTTCCTTCCCGATGTATCGCACGTTACTCTCCTGTCCTAGAGGTCGCGGCACAAAATTACCATACATCCACCAACCGACTAATAAAATAACAATAATTCCCAGAGCCCCTAGGAATATATTTTTTTTAGAAAACTTAAAACGCTTTTGGTTATTCTTCATGTCAGCATAATAGCATATTCGAAAAGTATGTTATTATGTCGACGTCCTTGGCTTCATACATCGAGGATTGCACATACAAAAGCCCCTAACGAGAAAGGAGCGGGTATGTCTCGTCGGAATAAACTACTAGCGTTTGCTGCCGTTGGCTGTCTTGTGATTGTGACGGCAGTCGGGTTTTGGGTCTTTAGCTCGAATCATGAAACTGGTGCGCAAGAAACGAAGGCTTCGTCGGCCGCAACGCAGCAAGAAAAAACTTCGTCAGGTGCGCCAGCACTAACAATTGACGAGGTAGACGAGCTAACAGCCAAAATGCTCAGCCCCGACCCGGCTGTGTTTGAATCAGTCTGGGCAGTGCCGGTAGCAGGGCTGCCGATGCCGCCGAGCGGAACGGCGCTAACTCTTCACAAAGAGACACTAGAGTCTCACGATGCTGCTGCCCACGCCAAAGCAACATTGGCGATGCCAGGCAAAGACCCGAGCGAGGTCAACGTATTCTTCGAATACACCGGCGGCGAGCAGTGGAAGATTCACCACATCCAGTAAAGGGGATTCTTGATGCGACGGGCATCACGTACATCAGCATTCTTGCTGGTAGTCGGCATGCTGATGACGATACTAGGGGTTTCGCCGTTGGCCGAAGCCAGTCAGCAGCATAAGTGTATTGCTAACTTGGGGCTATCAGCAGATCAGGTTAAAGCAACCTCCTCTAAGATCCCGCTGATTGCCATTCATGGCTATCACGGGAAGCCTGGCGACTGGGCAAATGGCGACCCCTCAATGGCAAGCGTAATTGAAGGCATCGAAGACACAACAACTGATTACTTTAATTATGAGAAAGTCAATAGCCGTTGGGTCACCGACTCTGAAATTGCTCCACGTCTTGCACAGTACATCGCCTGCTACCACCTTCTCTCAAAACGACCGGTTATTTTGCTAGCTCACTCAATGGGCGGCCTGGCGGCCCGCGAGGCACTCGATTCGGCAGCTTACGGTGTTCACAGCAAGGACGCCGTGGGTCACGTCATCACTATCGGCACGCCCCACAAGGGCTCACGATATGCCGATCTCGAATCGTACTTCTGGCTTTCGGCTTGCGAAGCACCGTTCGGCGCACTGCTGGCTGACGCGTGCAAGCAGATCAACGCAGCGCGTGCCACTGGAGGTATGCGAATTGGCTCCGAGCAGCTAGCCAAACTGGCGCATTTTCCGGCCGGCGTTTCGGTAAAAGCGATCGCCGGAGAGGTGTCGTGGCAGGCCTGCTTGCCGTGGGGCTGTTCGCCATCGGCCAGCACTGGCGGCGACCTGGTGGTACCAGTTGACTCGGCAACGGCAGAATACACCAAAACAGGCCATGGCGATGGCAAAAAAGTGTTTGTCTGCGAAACGTCTAGTTCGCTGCTCAGCCCATGGACGGAGGCCTGGTGCGATCACAACAAGATGCTTCAGGCATCTCAGGTACAATCCGAGGTCACCAACTCGATTCGTCAATACCTTCGCCACGTAGAGCTCACCGAAAATGGCGGGCAATTTGTTGGCGACTGGCAAGCGCGTGACGTTACATTGACGTTTAATGCAGACGGCACCGGCAAGCAAGTTATCGATATGGGAGTTTGCTTCGGGAGCACCGACTACCATTGCCAAGTAATTATCGAGTTCACCTGGCAACCGGAGAGTGGCGGCCTGGACTACACTGTTCGATCAATCAAGGCCATTGCTCATTCACCAGCAGATGAAGTTATGCCAGCAGATGACGAAATCGACACGAGCGAGTTCGAACAGCCAGGCATGACCCTGCCTGTCAAATCCAGAAGCCCCGGCTTGATCGAACGTGACCCTGGTGGTGCACGCAACTGGTATTTCTGTCGTCATGAATTGGCAACACCAGAAGAACAAAGTTTGTGTGCATGAACAGCACATCTGAACTCAAGTGAAGCGGGGCTTGGTAGCCGGCAAACTGTCAGCCACCAAGCCCCCAATAAGTCTTGCGAGGAAAGCCCTTTCTCGAGAATAGCATGAACGGATACAAGCTTAAATATGCTAGGATACCCGCATGAAACATGAACGCTTTGCCCGGCTTACTACCAAAAAGATTATTAGTATTACAATAGGTTTACCCATTATTGTTGCCGTCGGTTTGTGGGCATTTCTAAGCTTTACCCCGAAATCACTTGGTGATAAGCTGGAATATCTGGGGAAAGAAGACCTGGGAGGAGGTTTATTCTTTAGCGACTCAAAGCCTTACTCGGTCTATTACTATGGCACTGATATGAGCAAAGAGGAACTTGAGAAATACTTTTCCCATGGAAAACACCGGAGTATCTCTAATTCTAGCGGAGGAGGAGCAAGGTATAGTTTTCAAGATTTATACTTCAGCTCGAAAGAAGGAGAGTTTACGATATCGCTCTACAATAACAAAGATGACATTACAGAAAACGCATCTATTACTAAAACAAATAAAAGATATGTGATCTCTATATTAAACTCCGATTATGAGGCAGTCAAAGCTGCATTATAAGCTACTTACCTAACAAAGCTTCAACGCCAGGTAATTTCTGACTAGCAAGAAGTTCGAGACTAGCGCTGCCCCCCGTTGAGATGTGTGAGAAGCTTTGGCCGTGGGCGGCATCCCAGTGAAGCACGAAGTCGGCAGTATCACCGCCACCGACCACACTCGTTACATCTGTTTTATGCTGTGCCAACCACAAACAAAGGCGAGCTGAACCATGGGAAAAGTTTGGCAGCTCGCTCACGCCAAGCGTACCGCTCCATAGTATAGTCTTGGCGTCTTTGAGCCGCGAGAGCATTGTTTCAATTGATTGGTCGCCCATGTCGAGAATTCGGTCATCATCAACTAACTGATCGATCGGCTTGTTAACGCGCTTAGCATTTTCATCAACATTTTTCGCCGTTGCTACATCATCGGGTATATAGATTTTTTGATTATTGTGCATACACATACGATGATCGTGTAGATCAGGGCATGCCAACCGTGCCACGCGTTCAACCACCTGTTCTTGGCCGGGCTCAACCTTACTTCGGCCAACGTTATAGCCTTGCCATACGAAGAAGTTATTAGCAATTGCGCCGCCAATGACAACGGTGTCAGCATTTTTAACAAAGTGCTCAATAACGCTAATTTTGTCAGATACTTTTGCGCCGCCAAGCACAACGGCAAGTGGGCGCTGAGGATTATCACGCACCTTTTCGAGCGTGGTTACCTCGCGCTCGAGCAGTAAACCAGCCACACTTGGCAAATATTGAGTTATGCGGTCAGTGCTTGCATGCGCGCGGTGCACAACACCAAAACCATCTTGCACAAAGTAATCGGCCAGGCTATCAGCGGCAAGTTGTCGCGCAAAATCTGCATCATTTTGTTCTTCCCCCGAATGAAAACGCAGGTTTTCGAGTAATAAAATAGCAGGTTTATGAATAGTTTTAACCGTTTGCTTCACGCGATCACCGATACAATCTGGCACAAAATGCACCGGCTTATGAAGAAGATCAGCAAGGCGCTGAGCGATTGGCTCTAGACTCAGTTTTTTATTAACTTCATCTTTTGGCCGGCCAAGATGGGAACATATAACAATCGTACAATTTTGTTCTAGTAAATATTCGAGCGTCGGAACAGATTGACGTAATCGATAATCATCGGCAATTGAGCCATCAGCCTCTAATGGTACATTATAATCTGCTCGCATGAGCACGATCTTTCCCTCAAGCGGAATATCGCGGATTGTTTGTTTATGAAATGCCACAAGCCCACCTTGTTTATAACAATGTAATTTTAACACGTTTATTGAGATATGAAGATTCTAGATTTCGGTGCAACGTCCGCCTCGCCTCATTGAAGCAAGAGGCGGACGCGCACCTTAGAGGCACTAGCGAAGAATCAATGCCGCACCCATCGGAACACCGCCGGCAAACAGCAACACAGTAGCCCTGATTTGATATGCCTTGAGTCCATCAGCCCGCTGCCCGTATCGGTCAATCAGCATCATAAGCCTAGTGAAGCGATCTTGAGGGCCCCGGATGAGCCTCTGCCAGTCACTAGCAGAAGGGTATTGCTTGTAAATCGAGCTAAACGGCGGGGTCGCACTAAAGAGCAAGAGAGCGAAGTTCAGCGCCAACGGTACGAATGCCACCTTCACCAGCCACATAAGCGATGGGTTTCCATCTTTTATAAGAAATATGTTGGCAGCGAGCACTGCAGTAGCAATCGCCCCAAGTATCGTCGCTCTCATAGGAAGACCCTTGAGCTCGTCGGTAAGAGCAGCGAGCTCACCCTTTTTGTCCTCGAGGGCTAGCTTTTGCTCGCGTGGACTCCTTTTGCAGAACTCTTCCCAATCCGGCTGGAACTTTTTTCGGTGACCCTCCCACCACTTTTGAATGCCGAACGGCCTCAGCTTCGAAGAGCCGAAAAAACGCCTCGTAAACCACCAGACGGGAAGTAGCCACTTCAACACCTTCATGCTATGTCCTTACTCTCGTAACACCTCTAACATGTATATAAAATAGAAGTAATAATAAGTCAAGAGTTCAGCCATGGGGAATATACCTTCACGCCATGCAGTGCACAAAGAGTAAGCAGTATACTTGACGTAACATTAAGTATAGTGTGTTATACAAGTAATCTGTTTACCTCGACAGCGTTCCTACTCACTGGAGGCCATCGTGGCACCGTCCCGCAAATCCCCCGCCCACCCGATGGCGGCCATGTTCTCTCAGGTTCACCCGAGCCCGGCGACGTGGGTCGTCTTTGAGCGAACCAGCAAGGGGGAGTTCCGGATCGACAAAGTCGGTCAGTTCATGACCGACTTCCACTCGGACAAGAACTGGTGCAACCCGCAGTTCAGAACGACGTTCCGTACCAGCTACGTCCACCCGTACTTCGGGCAGGAGCATTGGGAGCACACGCCGGCCGAGCTCGGTTTGGTGCCCATCGAGACGTTCCCACGCTACGGCTGGCTCAACGAGCCGCTGGAGCCGCCCGTCAAGAACGCCTACTCCACGCCCGTGCGCGACCAGCGTGACCCGTACGTGTTCTGGCGGCCTCCACTTCATTGTGAAGCTCCAGCGCGCGCACAAGGTGCTCGGCTGCACGCCTGACGAGTTCCGGCAGATCCATCTGGCCGAGCTCTACAAGGAGATGGAGTCCGAAGCGGCCATGCTCTTCTGGCAGGAAGAGGACGACAAGCGCCGAGCGAAGGCCGGCGAGCTGGTCTAGTCAACCTGCTCTGGCTCTCTGTGAGTAAAACATCTGTCGATCTGACGTGATCAGCCCTGAGCTGCCAACGCATTGAGCAATAGCCCTGTGTCGAGCGACTCAGGGCTATTGTTTTTGTGTGTATTAAAAGCGTCAGCGAGTTACTAAATACCTCTCAACCCAAACACCTCCAAAGGCCTCCCAATCATCTGCCACACCTCCTCATCCTCAACCGTGCTTCGCTTCAGACCATCAAGCGTCGTATCGCAAAACCTCGGCACCTCCTCCTCACCAACAAGCTGTGATAATTGTCTCAGCCATCGCCCTCCGGATTATTGCTGATCATATAACTTCGGTTCTTCACGAAGCTACTTTATTCAATCGTACGAACACGAATCGTATCAGTTGTGCCTACAACACCCGGTTGGCGGCCAGAGACCACGACAACCAGCGCTTTTTCGGGCAGAAAGCCTTCGTCACGTAGCTGCTGGGCAAGTTCAATGCCAGCTCGTTCACCATCGGGCCGGAGGAAGCTCTTATTGGCATAGAGCATGGCTAGCTGCTGAGCAACACGCGGATCACTAGTAACAGAGATAATCGGCATACTCGGGCGATGCGTGGCAATACTTTTTGCCGTCGCGCCCGATTTCGTTTCGGCGACAATTGCATCGGCACCAATCTGTTGAGCTAGGGTAACGGCGGCTGAACTAATAGCGTCTTGTTTATCAGTAACCTCCTCACGGTAGTAGATTGGCCGAACGGGCGCACGTTCTTGCGTGTAAAGAATAACGCGTTTCATAGCTTGAATGGTTTCAATAGGCCATTTGCCCATTGCGGTTTCATCTGAAAGCATCACGCAGTCAGTACCGGTTATAACAGCATTCGCAACATCGCTGACTTCAGCACGTGTTGGGCTGGTTGCCTCAACCATGCTGGCCATCATTTGGGTGGCAACGATGCTGAGCTTGCCATATTTCTGACAAAGACCAATGATTTCGCGTTGCACAATTGGTACAACTTCGGCTCCAGCTTCAACCGCTAAATCGCCACGAGCTACCATAATGCCATCTGAAGCACGGGCAATAGCATCAAGATTTGCCGGTTGAATAGCGAGCTTTGTTTCAACTTTTGTAATGATATTGGCGCGCGAGCCATGTTCTTTTAAAACAGCCTTGATGCGCTCAACATCTTCGGCCGTTTGCACAAAGCTATTTGCGACATAGTCGATATCTTGGGTAACGCCAAATTCAATATCGCGTAAATCTTTTTCAGTTAAGATATCGCCGCCAAAATCAGTTTCGGGCAAATTGATGCCTTTTCGTTTCATAACAATGCCGTCATTTTTAACGAGCACGTCAACCGCATGGGCATTTTCATCGACGGCGGTGGCCACTGTTTGGATCTTACCGTCAAATAAATAAATCGGCTCGTGTAGTTTGACCTTTTTGCTCAGATCATATTGCACACTGAGGCGCTTAGCGGTTTCGTCGGTAGGCTCAGTGAAACTGAGCCGCCAGGTTTCACCAGCTTGCAATCTTACAATGCCTTCCATTTCGCCAAGGCGAACTTTAGGCCCCTGTAGATCCCATAGAACCGCAACTGGCTTTCCCAGTTTTTTAGCGGCTTCACGAATCCATCCAATCTGGCGCTGGCGTTCTTCGTTCGTACCGTGACTGCAATTCAAACGAAAGCCATTCACGCCCGCACGCACCATACGCTCAATCATTTCATAACTATCGGTTGATGGGCCAACTGTCGCGACGATTTTGGCACGCTTAAATATTCTTGCTTGTGAAGACTGGGCTGAATCCATACTATCTACTATACCTTACCTTTATCAATCATCTGAAATAACTGCTCATTAATGTAAGCCTTAGCCTAGTGCCTTCTTTTAAGGACTGCAATATCTTCGACACTTAACCAAGCCGTCATTGCACCAAAACCAACTTTTTGAATGTAAAAAGGTGAAATGGGCTCAATATGCTTCAGCCAAATCAGTACGCAATAGCGCTTATAACGAGTTTGTATATAAAAGCTATCTCTATCTTCAATGCCAATCGATTTGCTATGTTCTGCAAGTACTTCCCTCACCCTCAGTGGGGTTAAATCTTCAAAGTAGATTACCTTTTTCACGAGTGCTTTCACCGAAACAGGCTGGCTACTATTCTTGAAAAAGATTGTGTCGCCAACCTGCACTTTATGCCATGGAGCGCGCCGCTGAGATAACCATCGCGATTCAATCACTTTTTGTCCGCTTAAAATCTTCTCAAGAAATCGAAGCTCAGGTTTCATGATAGCCACGTGATGCATATATAGCTACTGTAGCAGAAGTTTGTTTATTTTGCGGTTTGCCAACTCATGTCAGCTATAACACCGCTGGCCAGTTTCAACGGCTGCACCCCTTCTTTGCCAAGCTCAAGCGAGAATAAGGCTGAGGTTTGTTCTGAAGTAAGTGTAAAGATCAGTTTTTTACCATCAGGTGAGAATAATGGGGCACCAATGGCGTCATATCCCATTTTATCGATCGGCACATAGCTGATGCTGCCATCAGGCTCGCTTATACTAATGATTTCGTCGCTTGGATCTTCCAGGAAAACAATGCGATTACCATCAGGCGACCACGACGCCTGATAACTATCGCCGTCTGAAATAATGGTGCGATGACTGCCATCCGGCCAGATAGTGTATACTTCATTGCCACTGTCGTTATAAAGAATCTTCTTGCCATTCGGCGACCATGAAACGTTTGAATCAACGTTGTCTGATAATGTCGTTAATAGACGTTCATAGTTAATAGTAAGATTTTTTATAGAGAGTTCTCGGCCATTTTCAGCAGCTTTTTCATAAACCAGACGCGTACCATCGGGTGAGAACGAGGGTGAATTATATGTGCCGTTTTTTAGCCAGCCAGTCACATTTCGTTCATTTGCACCACTGGGTTTAATAGTGAAGATAGCACTTTGACTTTGAGCATTACTTGTTTTTATAGTGCGCACAAAAGCAATATATTTGCCGTCGGCTGACCAGGCAGGCGAATGTTCGATGGAACCAAGACTATGAGTGAGGCGTTTCTTCTCTCCATTGACACTAGTGGTATATAGCTTACCTTGCAAGATATATGCCAGCTTGCGGCCGTTCGGCGACCAAGTTGGATTCTGTGCGTTTTTGGCTATCAAACGATTGTAGCCGCCGTCTGCATGCACCGTGCGAACATCGGTCGATTTACCACGCATGGCGCTATAAGCTACGCTGCCATTCTGGCCCGGAAAGGTGACGGCACCAGCTAATGGCGCAGAGATTAAGATAACTATTGCTACCCCAAAGCCACAGAGAAAACGATATGCTCGCATCTGAAAACCCTTTCTTTTATTATCGAAATAATACTGTTTAGCAGGCTAAAGCACAAGCTTTTTAACAAATGATTATATACCTTAACCCCAAAACTCCATCTCCAGACCACTCTTTTTACTTTAAGCTCCACCGGAGCTTAAAGTAAGCGTTGGGCTGAAATCGGTTAGTTAAACCGATTTCACACGATCTGGAGATAGAGTTTTGGAGTTAAGGTATTATTATACTAATAGTATGAAGTTAATAATTGCCAAAGCCGGCCTACTTGTAGCGCTTTTCGCCTCCGCTTTTATGCTGCCGGCTTCAGTGCGAGCCTCACCATTTGGCCAAGGTGTATTCGGTGCCGATGTGCCGTTTGGATCGGCCACCAGTATTTCAATCGATTTAGGCGGCGATGTCGCACTGGCGTTAACCCCTGACGGCGGCAACTTTAAAGGTACGCAGTCGCACATTGTTACCGTTACCTCAACTGATGTTGTGGGTTACTATTTATATGCGCATACGACCGGCAGCACTGATATGGTAAACGGCAGCGCCACTATCCCAGCCAGCAGTAATCCAAGTGCCTCACCGCTATCGGTGGGTACCTGGGGGTATAATATCGCCGGTTCAACCACTAACTTTTTGGGCATGAAAAGCACTAGCTCGTTGCTTGTTGATGCCAACGGCCCGTATAAAAATGGCAACCCAACGACTATTACTTACGGCGCACTGGTTGGCCCAATACAAGAAGCTGGCAATTATTCAGTAGCAGTTACTTACACGGCAGTCGCTAAAAATCAATAATGTTTTTTATGAGTTAGCAGCCGCTTGCGACGATACCATAATGTTCCGCCGAGCAACATGAGACCAGCGAGCAGCATAAGAAACCACGAGGGTAGATAAGCAATGTAGACAGTATTGGTTATCTGCTGCCCATCATCTACCCGATAACCAAAGGCAAGCTGATAGATCCCGGGGAATATCGGTGGCGGAACTGCCCCCTTCATTGTTCGGATTGTTCCAGGTAACAAGACATGTGCTTTTTCCTCGCCAGGTATATCGATTATAAAACCCCTGAGCCTACTTGAGACATAGGCCATAAAGTGTACGTTGCCAGTACTCTTTACATCGAACTCATAAGGAACGTTGCTCCCAAATGATATTCTTGGGATTGCTTCTTTTTGAATATGGCTCGTGAGCCGCAACTCACCTTTCACGGTGACGTAAAGTGCCTCGCCGACTCGAACTTTGCGCGCGCCACCATCAAGTATTTCGGTTGCAAAAATTGTAAAATAATAGCCGCCCGGTGCCGCCTCTTTTGGCACGCTTACGGTATATGGAACTCTTTGGCTTTTACCGGGCTGTAACTGCACTTCGTTCATGTCGGGTTTGATCCAATCTTTTTTGCTGGGTTTGAACAGATAATCGTAGGTAAAATCCTCAACAGTGAATTGCTCGACCGATAATGTAACCCTTGCGACTCTATCGGTAATATTCGCAATAGTAAATGCACGGACAATATTCTTGCCGGCTTCAACAGAAACATATTCGCGGACCGGTGTTAAGAATAAGCCTTTGTTTTTAGGGCTTGCGGCGGCGTAAGCAGTTGGCGCTGGCAGCAAAAGGAGTAAGAACACCAATAACAATAGGCCAGTGCGCCGCATCATTACCCTTTGGCCGGTGGGCGTTTTACCAGCTGCACCTGCAAGTCGTTAACGACATTAATGTAGTGCTGAATCGCAAATGCCTGAGCTTCTTGGCTGCGATTTTGCCATTCGGGCGCCAACGCATACCCGTAGCTAAAATCGAAATCGCAACCAACCGGGTAGTGATCGAGCTTATTATCAATGCGCCACTGCTTGTTCAGATATAAAAAGCTGGCTTCAGAAATCGCCCGTTGATGGGTTGGATCCCACCAGGCACGGTTGCTTGAATAGTAAGGTGCAACAATCTGCGCAAAGCCCTTGGTTGGAATATTAGGGTTATCCGGGTCAAATTCGGCTGGCTTTAAAATGCGGTATACTTCATCAAAAAATTGAAAAAACGGGTCATGATAGCCATTGCCATGCGGAATGTGTTCGATAAAGTGCGAGCATTCGATTTCATCAATTGAATTATCTTTAAACTGGCTCCAAGGGAACTTTAATAAATCTTGCGCGTAATCAGCCGAGGCAACTTTTGCAATATCAACGCCTTTAAACCCTTCGGGTACGCGGTCACCGCAGGCAAGAGATAATTTTAACGGTTCGTCTTTTTTCTTCACTGGCATACAGCCTCCTTTACCACATTACCTGATTAACTGCATCGTAGTGACCAACTTTTACCCGTGCATCGCAGGCGAACTTATATCCAAGCTCGCCTGCTTTCTGGAAGAACCATAAATCTTGGGTCATCAGTTGCACCCCGCCGCCAGACGCTACTTCTTGTTTGGTTTTAAACCACTCACCGTAAGACAATCGTTTATCTTTGAGCATTTCAAGCCGAAACAGCGTAAAGCCCATGCCAAGACCATTGCACGGCGTTATTATACCGGGCTGTGGGATTTGCGGATAGAAATTAAGCGGCATTGCCTTGGGGTCGCCATAGCACATTGGTTGGCCGCCTTCGCCTTTTGTCCAATAAAGGCCGCCGACGACATCGTATTCGTCGATAGATTCATACAACTTCAAGAGGCCGTCGGGAGGTGGCGCATTGTCTTCTTCGATAGTGAGTAAAAATTTAAATGTGCTAAGCTCAGGGTTTTCCAAAATCATTTTGATAATTTGATTGTATGCTTCGCCCACTTCCATATTTTCCATAAAAATTGGGCCGATTACTTTTTGGTTCATCGGGCGAATCATTCCCTGCCAACTCTGTACAATGCGCGCAGGAATCATGCCGCGGGTCGGGCAGACTATAATTGTTGAAAGCTCGCGGTAAGCTTTCTCCCGCTCAAGCCGCGATGCATAGTCACTGGCGTTATGGATACCGGCGTTATCTGGAATAAGTATTTGTGGTTGGGGCATTCTCTTCGGATCTCGATTATTGTTTTAACCTATGGTATTAAATGGCCGATACAAGTATTGCTATTATTATCACTATTCGTACCGTCAGGGCACAAAGTGTTAGACCAAGTTGCACCAGTAAGCGTTGCACCGCTAAAATTAGTCAATTGAAGATCAGAACTAGTAAAGTGTGCATTCGTGAAGTTGGCACTTGTCATGATCGAATCGCGAAAGATTGACCCCTCAATCGTTCTATTGTTAAAGTTTGCACCGCTCAGATTGGTCGTATAGGAGTATATTGCAACAGGAATAGATGTAAGAAAGGTTGCGTTCGAAAGGTTTGAGTTAGACAAGTTAATACCGAGGCTGCTCACATCACTAAAGTCAAAATCCCTCAAGTCTGAACTGTCAAATACAGCTGAATTTAGACTTGCGCCATCTAAATTAATCTGCCGAAGATCCGCATTAATGAGACCCCCGGAATTCCACTGCGAGTTACTAAAATTCGCACCCTGCAAATTAGCATCCTTGGCATCGATAGTACCTGAGATTGTGACATTAGAAAGGTTAGCGTTCTGCAAGTTAGTGCCACGCAAAGCAGTTTGATCAAGTTTGGCGCCGTGCAGATCAGTGCCGGCAAAGTTTCTGTATGCTAAGTTGACACCTGTAAGATCGGCCCCGGCGAGATTATCAACAAAGTCGCCAGCCGTTGCTTTATTGAGATTAACCAATGTCTCATTGCCGCTACAGCTTTGGGAAGCGCTATCAATAACCCTGGCCTGGCCATTCGCGAGCAAACCACTCGTCTGGTAACAAACACTGACCGCCCCGCTCGTAGTCGGTACCGCTGCAAATACCGTGGCGTACCCGGCGCCTCCAATGATGAGACCGAGAATCATTCCCACGACCAACTGAAGCCTTCCTTTTATGAGTGATGCTATTCTGTGCACTTCTTCTCCTTTTATTTATTATTACAGAACTGTGTAGTTTCTTAGATCGAACCAAAACATTGCCCGCGAACCAAGGGTACCGCTTCCATTTACATGTGTCAGCGCAACGGTTGCCGGCAATGCGGCGGAGGTATTAGTATAGATACCATTCCACGGATACAGCAACTGAGAAGCGTTCGTTGCCGCACCGAATCTTCCTGGCATAAACTGGGCCGTCTGCTGGCCGGAGACTTGGTAAATCGAATAACCGACGGAGGCATTTGTCGATGCCGATGATATCCTAAGGCCAAACCAGTATTCACCCGGTGTCATATTGACGTTCATCGGTACCGTTATTTCGCGAACGCTACCGACCGATGCCGTCTGGTTGGTTGAATAAGTACCCGACCAGCTTTGCGAGCCGCTCGACATATTACTGATTGTCGAGGCATTACGAGTATAAATTGCCGCTTCAGCCGTCAGCGCGTACGTGTTTGTTGACGCAGAAGTGTGGGTATTAGCCGAAACCGAGAACAATGCCCTGAATTGACTGGCAGAGACATTCTGGTCAATGCTCACATAGTTAAAGCTGATTGAATTATTAATGGCAACAGAGTTAGCGAGCGGCATATATTCATTCGGATAAATATAGCGAGAGAGTGTCGCTGCTGCTGGTGCGCCAATACTGATGGTTGAACCATTGCTTGAAATACTCACCCCTCCGGTCGCCGACAAGCTCGAGGTTTGCGGCACTGAAAAGTTAAATGATTGGCCAGTTGTTGAGGCGATCGTTATGGCACCGCCAACTACTGATAAATGTGCCGTACCGCTTGTGTAAGTCGTTTGTGAATTGGCAAGCGCGATGCCGCCACCCCCGCCAGCACCACCTGAAATTGTGACGGCATTACCATTTTGGCTAAGCGTAATGTTATTGCCGCCAGCAAGGGTAAGTGTGCCGGAACTCACGTGCGCCATTGCGCCAGCAGTGTTGCCGCTGAGCGTCACGTTATGCAGATTCTGTGTTTGGACAGTCTGATTGGCAGCTGAGATGGTGATGGTGCCTGAAGAGGCATTCAAGCTCTGGCTAAGCGTGATGTTATTGCCACCTGCAAATGCGAAACGGAGCTGGCTACCCGATATAACACCGCTCGTGCCGACTGTGTTACCGAGATTACTCATGCCGAGCGTGTTTGAACCAGCTGCGCCACCGGCGCCACCAGAAATTGTTATGGCATTACCATTTTGGCTAAGCGTAATGTTATCACCGCCAGCCAGTGTGAGTGTGCCACTTGAAACTAACGAACCAGCACCGGCAGTATTGCCCGAGATAGTGGCATTAATGCGGCCGCCGTTAACCGGAGGAATATATGTCATAGCGGCCTCATAGGATATACCACGCGCTACCATCCGATGCTAGTGTTAAGGAAGTATATTGTATATCAAGCGAAATGCTGGTTTGGCCATCGATTGTGTCACTGCCAGATCGTGCCACTGAACAACTATTGCCTGAGTTGTCGAGCCGTTTTACATAAAAGCGATAGCCCGCCAAGCCTGACGCTACCGGCAACGTAATGGCAACCGAGCCACTACTAGCATTAGCGAATATAACCGTGTCGTTGGCAGCAATGGTGTAGCTGCTGGTTTTTGTAGCAGTTGCCATGGTCGCGTCGTCCCAAGCTGGCAAGCCACCAGATACTCGAAGATATTGCCCCGCCGAACCAACACCAAGCCGCACAAAGTGGCCCGAGCTATTCCGATAATATAAATCACCGGTTGCGCCTGATGCATCATCATAAATTGCCACTTTTTTACGAACTGTGCCGGTTGTAATCGTAAAAAAGAGCGTATCATTATTAAATTCCATCGCCCCCGCCTCAGACGAAGACATTAAAGTTCCTGAGTTAAACTTTAATGGTGCCGTATCAGCCGCCGCCGTACCGGGTCGAATCGTAATTGTTTTATGGCTTCCATTTATAGGGTTATCAGTATCATCATTGTAGTGTTCTTTCATGATGTACTGACGAATAATATCGCCCCAGACGCCATCATCGCTATTAACTATCGGGAGTCGCTGCTCTGCCATGTCGTCTTATGCCCCAAACTTTCGCGAGCCAAAACCATGCGAGGCACTATCTTGGTTAACGGCCGTCTTTTTAACATGGCCCATCAATGCGAATAAGTTACCAAGCCCAAATAGCACCAAAAGAGAGCCTCCCAAAAACTGCAAGAACTCACGCCGCGTCATCTGTTTTGCTAGTAGCTTTTTTTGGATGTCTTTTTCCATATATGCTTTGTAGCTTACGTTACTTCCCTAACCGTATCGACTGCTTACCCCCACGAGAAAAACGAATGACCTTACTAAGGATTGACCAAAGGCCGAACCCTATGAGCCCAGCTACTAATAAAATACCAAGTAATATCTTCCACGGAATAACCCAAAATCCAACTTCAGCCACAATGGGTATATCCCTTTGACCATCATTATATATCACTATAGCTTTTGCCGTATAATGGCCAATGCGAATATTGGCGAGATTCTGCCAATTCCAATCGAGGTACTCATTGCCACTGCTATCTTTTTTTGTGGCCGGAAAACCGTTACTCCATTCCACTAGCAACTCTCTGGTGGTGTCAGGCAAAATGTAGCTGGCATTTTTATTAACAGCAAGTGTATCAATTGGCGTTTCATCATTGGTGCCGCGCTGAATAAAAACATCACCGGCGGGCTGCACGATGGTATTGCCAGTATTCTTCAGGCGCAGCTTGAGAGTGGCTGGTAAATATTCATATATGCCTGCCTCTGAGCTTATAGTTTCGATTTGCAGTTCGCGTTTTGCACCAGGCCGATCAATGTTTAAAAGCGCAAACACAGCTACTTGGCCCTTAAGTTCTTGGCCTTTCGTAATATCTGGGTCCGCATCGGCGCGCTTAATGAGAAACGCGAAAGAATAACTAAAACCGGCTTCTTTAGGTATCTCGATGGTTACTTTTTGTTCGAAAAGTTGACCGGGTGCCACCGTAAAATCTTTGGCACTAAAGTTCAGCCAGCCCGCGATTTCTGGTGTGGCCACGTCGTTCAGTTCGATCTTCCCATCGTTTTTCATCTTGAACGAATGGGGAGCTATAGTCAGTTTTTCAATTTCGGTACCGGCGTTTCTAACTTTCAGATCAAGTACTGCTTTTTGGCCTGGTTTCAAGGTTGTAACGAGGGGCGATGGCGAAACTTGCAAATAAAACTCACCCTCAGCCGCATGCGCTTTTTGAAAAGGCAGCGCACTACCCAGACTAACAAGTATCGCAATAACAATGAAAGAAACTATAAATCTATGAAGTGTACGGATCATGGCGGTTAAGCATTAAAACAGCCCTGCTCCAATAACTGTGATGGTGTCAGTATAATCGCTCGCGGCAGCGGTCGTGGCGCTAATAGCAACATTATTCTTTATAGTCAGCACGGCCGTGTCGGCTGTGCCATTTGAAGAGGCGAGTGTTCTGAGGCTTGTGTCCAGGCCGCCGCCTTGGCCAGTCGCGGTGCCGACAAAAGGCGCTGCAACAGTGATTGTGCCCGAACCACCGGCCTGAGTCGTAGTAATCCCAGTGTTATACCCCTGAGTGCCTGCTGCGAGGGTGCTGTTTGTGCCGGGGGTTGTTGAGCTAATAGTGTATGAAGCCGTTGCCGAGACAAGCCCAGTTGATGAATCTTTTGACCAGACAGCCCAGCCATTTTTAGCATTGGTATTAACGGTAGCCGTTCGGGGAGTCGGGCTAGTTGTGACACTTGAGGTACTGAGCGTACCGAGTGCATCAGTATTACCGCTCAATGCGAACGAAAAGGTTGAAGGCACACTAGCCGTTACGGTGATTTGATCATTTGTAATACTGGCGGTGCTATATCCGGCGGTGTCAATGTCTGTTGGCGTCGTCGTGCGGGTAACGATCGTGCCGGTGTTTGAACTACTAGCACCTGATTTTACCGTTACTGCAGCAGCATTCGTCCAGTTAAAGCAGTAGAGTGTGCCTGGAGTTAGATCACCGCTGGGGAACGTGACAACCTGACCGGTTACATTAGTGCCAGTTGCTATACTTGGCCATGCCGTTCCACCGGTTGGCCATGCAAGGTTTGTGGTGTTTACCGTAAAAGTGGCAGCCGCTCCAAGCGTATAGCTCGTCGGGAAAGTTACTTGCACGTCAGCTTCAGTAGCCGTGCTGGTTGGCTTAGCGCAGACCGTTCCTGTGGTTTGGGTACTAACCTGCATGCGGTCAAAACGAACCGTTGCCTGGCCGAGATCAGCCGCAAATACCGAGCTTGCTGTAAATAAAGCTACGAAAGCTATCGTGACCGCCGCTACTATCCGAACCGAAATCAAAGCTTTTTCCGTCACTTTACGCATATTAATCTGGCCCCTTCGAGTTGTTGTATTAAATTAAGTATAACCACTATGCATATCCTGCGCAAGCAAGATTTGTTACAGTATGCATAGTTAGTAATCACTTCAAGCTATCAACTCTAAATTATATACTGAGTTACTTTAATAATTATGTATATTGATATTGTCCTTTCCTCGCCTGTCAGAAGATATAAGTATCTCGTTTTCGGCATGTTCTCTCTACTATGCTGGTTAATAATACAGCCACCTTATGTCGCACACGCCGAAACAGTAACAGTGACCGCAACCGTTCCGGCGCCTTTACCGACCCAGCCTGCCATTATAACTTCACCGTACAACCAACAACACTTCATTGTGAGCAGTATAACTGCCGAAGGCGCTTGTTCGAATGACACGGCCTATGTTGAGATTCACCGTCAAGGTATATTCGCCGGAACAACGGCTTGCATAAGTGGAAACTTCAGCATAGGGATAACACTTCTACCGGGGGCAAATACACTGCAAGCAAAAGCTTTTAGCAGTACCGGTGGCGAGGGGCCTTCTGCGCCGCCGATCACGGTCTATTACGATATTCCTCCGATACCTGAACCGATATTCCCAAATATGCCAAACGGCGAGATAAGAAACGTGCCGCCTGGCTTTTCCCAGTTCACACGACAACCACTTGGCCCGCTGCAAGCCGTGTCCTTTTTTATAACCGCCAAGCAGTCGTATGATACCCGTAAACCGGGCGAGGAGCTTTCTTGGCTCATCACTGTTCATGGTAGCTCAGCCCCCTATAAACTGCATGTCAGTTGGGGTGACAAAAAGACAACATTAAAAGAATTCACCGGCACAAACGTAGAGGTAAAACACGCTTACGCTGAAGCCGGTGCTTATTTTATTATCGTGGAAGCAACTGATGCTTATAGTAATCGGGCAGCTCTACAGTTAGTTGCTGTCATTCAAGGAGACATAGGCCAGCAAACGCTTGACACCCCTACTTCTCAACAACCAGCCACCTGGTTATCGTTAACAATCGCTACTGCCACTTTGTTAACGGTTATCGTCTTATTGGTTAGCTACCAATGTACCAGATGGCTTCGACGCATTATAAAAAGAATGCGGCATAAATAACTTTTGCTTTATTGCTATCATGAAAGCATAAGGAATTATATTTAATGGCTGTTGGCTACCGTTCTTCTTCAAACACTGGCAACGATGATATCGTATCTTCCCTTTCGCCTGCGGTTCCTGCTGGCGCTGCTTCCGGTGACGTGATGGTCGCGATTCTAACCCGCTGGGGAGGAATTAATCCGGCTGTTACCGCCCCCTCTGGTTTCACTGAATTCGGCGCACAAGTCGTTAACGGCGATGCAAAAATGAATACCTATTGGAAGCGCCTGACTGGCGCTGACGCTGGCACTTATGCTTTTTCATGGGGAAGCGATATGTGGTCGCACGTGCATTGTTTTTGCATGACAGGCGTTAAAGCAAGCGGTGACCCAATTGATTCAAACCGTTCATCATGGACTGGCACGGCTGGTACGTTTGGCAGTACCCAGGTAACGACTTCGTTTGCCCCGGGTCTTGTGTGGAGCGGATACAATGATTCTGGCGGCACACATACGCCACCAACTAACTTTACTGAGGTAATCGATTTTGACAGCGGTGCCGCTGCATACTATTTGCCGGGTACAAGTGGAACACATACCGCGACAGGGGCGAGTGTTACCAGTTCTTCTAACGCAATCGCTGTTTTAATCGCGCTTGAGCCAGAACCGCCGCCGCCTCAAAGTGTGGCAGTTACCTGGGGCTTTACTGCTTAGTGCGCATGCAAGCCTGAAAGCTGATATCGTATGCTACGATTAGTTTAAGCATAAGCACTAAAAAGGAGATAACCATGCAAACCCAACTTAACCCCTATCTTAGTTTTAAAGACACTACCCGCCAGGCAATGGAGTTTTATAAAACTGTCTTTGGCGGCGAACTCAAGATAGACACGTTCGAAGAATACCACGCCTCTGAAGACCCGAGCGAAAATGACAAGATTATGCATTCTATGCTTAAAGCCGATGGCATCACTTTTATGGCCTCTGACACGCCAAATAGCATGGAATATAAACCAGGTAATAACTTCAGCATGTCACTCAGCGGCGACAATGAAGAAGAATTACGGGGCTACTGGGAAAAGCTCTCTGAAGAAGGAACTATTGTCATGCCCCTTGAAAAAGCCCCCTGGGGAGATATTTTTGGCATGGTAACCGACAAATTTGGCATCCAATGGATGGTAGATATTAGCAGCTCAGGAGCTTAGCCGCAACGCATTGAATGCCATTTCGTGCTTCTAAAGTCTTCGCTTGCGTTTGTTTGCAAGAATTCTTTTGATTGAACCTCGTTCGTTATTGCGGGAAGACACCCAGCACAGTTACCCTCTAAGAATTTCTTGGGCGACAACCTTTTCAATATTGAACTCGTTGCTGTGTTCTGTCTTTTATGAAATTGAGCATTTGCTCAAGTGCATTTTTACCATCAGCATTATCAAGGTTAAACTGATATTCGTGCGGCAAACTTGGCGTGTGATTAGCCGGGTAAAATAGCGTCGACGTTACAACACCGGTATCCGCTAGTTTTTGTGCCATTTCTCGAGATTGAGGCTCAAGAGGGTCTCCGTTGCCAGCAGTTATAAAGGAAGGCGGAAAGTCTTTCGTCACATAATTAGCAACTGAAGCTTGCTTCAATCGGGGATCATCTAAGAAATCCTTATCGCCCGAGTAAGCCCACAAAACTGTGTGCAAAAAATCGCCGAATGGACCATTGTAGTTTGGCAATGCAAGATCATAAGCACCACAATTAAGCAGCATGCCCTTTAGTTTACCGGCAGCCAACGACGGATTGATACCAATATCTTTTGCATAGCTTGGGCTGGTAATTATATTTGCCATTTGGGCGACAATTTGCGAGCCAGCAGAATCACCAGCAAGAATAATCTTATTGGTATCAATATGTAAGCGATCGGCATTCTGTTGCAAATATTGCAGCGCCTCATTTAGCTGAATCAGCGGATACGGATATTGCTGTTCGGGCGCAACAGTATAATCAACGCCGACAGTCGTGTAGCCGTGCGACGCAATAATCTTCAAATAGCCGTCAACCTCATTTTTGTCACCCGAGATCCAGGCTCCGCCATGTACCCATATAACCGCCGGGCGAGCAGTTGTTGTGCCATCAGGGTAAAATACATCTAGATAGCCGTCTCCATCATTAGGCCGGTATTGCTGATTATCAACTGATGTAATGCCACTAGGTACGTATTTGTCGGTAATTTCAGCAAGTTGATCGCTCATTTTAGTCATTTCGTATCGAAAAAAGAGTGATTTTGGCCAAGGGCTTATCTGTGCAAAGATATAAACCGCCAAAATCAGTATGAGTAGACTGCCAATAATGCCAGTGAGCCACAAAATGAGTTTTCGGTGTCGAACGAAGAAATTAGCTTTTTTCTTGCTTTTTCTTGTAGATTTTGATGCTTTTTTAACAGCCATATTATTTAAAGTATAGTGCAAGCCTTATAAAAATACCACAAGCATTTTACAAGGCTTGCTTGTTTATAAGTACTATTCTATTTAGTTAAACATGATCTTTCTTCATTCTTAAATACAAGGTTAGTAGGCTTTCGGTGCAACCACTGTCTTTACAAAAACCGCTATTTAGTGTATAATGATATAAGCACATCACCCTGTGGTGATTTTATTGTCGTTTTATGACTTGTGCTGCACTCCACTAGATTGATGAGGAGAACATCGTGCGTACGCTTCGTCTTCTTGGCATCGCCCTCGCGGCTGCCGCAATTGCGGCCAACCTCAGTGCCTGCCAAGGCGCCAGCAATTCCACGAGTTCCACCGAAACCACAACCGTCGCACCGACCACAATCACGACCACGGCCGAAATCGGCACTATGCCAACCGGCCAGTGGACAGCGGCCGGCGATCTGTGCAAGATCATCACCGGCGACATGGTGTCCGAGATGTTCAACGAGCGAGAGCTCGTCGGTGCGTTCAACGTATCACCGGACTACCAGGGCATTGACTACTGCAGCTACGCCTTCCTCGGCGCTAACAACACGAGACACGGCGTGGTCAGAGTTGGTGCGGCCGAGTACTCCACTGAAAAGTGGAGAAACGCTCGTAACGAGGCCACGACCGACGCCAGTGAAGTCATCGAGTTCACGATCAACAGCGTTGACGAAGCGTTCTATGCGAACCACGAAGCATGGGTCCGCAAGGGCAATGTGGCGGTGGCAGCGCAGCCGCTCATGGCCGGTACCTTCGACAAGACACAACTCGTCAAGCTGGCCGCAATTGCTGCGACACTCGTTTCGTAGCGCATCATCTAGCGTGGGGCAAGAGCAGGAGCTGTTACCACGCGTACCAGCCCCTGCTCCACCTCTGTAGTTACAAAACCAGCATCTGCTGGATTTCTTTTTTTCGAAACCTATCGAGCGAGTCATCACACCTTGTGAATACCATACTTAACCCGAATTTCACAACCTCCTTTCCAGATCGTGTGAAATCGGTTTCTTAACCAATTTTCAGCCCAACGCTTGTATAAAGCTCCGTGGTGGAGCTTTATACAAAAAGAGTGGTCTGGAAAGGAGGTTGTGAAACTCGGGTTACTTAAGTTTGCATCTTGCCGATATATAGTTTATTATATATTCGGCATATCACCCATCAGGGTGATTTTCATTTGTGCCGCACCCACTAGACGAGGACTGGAACGATGCGAATCAGAACCATGCCCGCGATCGCCCTCGTGTTGACCATCGCTCTCAGCGGATGCCAGCGCACCGAAGACGGCAGCAGCGATACGGCCGCCGGCACGCCGACCCCTGCAACCTCATCATCGAACAGCAGCCCGGCCATCGAGCTGCCTGCCACTCCCGCGGGTACCTGGCAGGCTCCTGGTGACCTCTGCAAGATCATCACGGGCGAAGTAGCCGCCAGGGCGCTCGGTCACGAAGGCACCCTTGAGGCGAATTTCGATTCGATGGCACAGCCCGCCGGGCAAGGCATCGACGGTTGCTCCTATCGTGACCCCAGCGTGGCAACCGGCCTGGGAACCAACGTCAGGGTGATGAAGATCACCGACGAGCAGTGGGGCAAGTTTCTTCGCACAGCTGAAGCACAGGGCAAGCTCGCCGAGTTCTCGACTGAGGGCTTCGAGGCCTTCGTTACCGCAGAGAACGAGGCGCTGGTCAGAAAAGGCGGCTTCGCGTGCTCGGCCCTCAACAGCGGTCGCGGTAAGTTCGAGCCCAAAGGGCTCGTCACAATCGCCATTCAGGCGATAAACGTCGCCGGCTACCACGTCTAGCTGGTTCAGAGGACAGGAGGTGTCGCCACAAGCGACTCCTCCTGTTCCACCAACTTGTCTGCCTACATAAAATCTCAATAACGATGGGAGTTGTCGTTTTTACTACAACACAGTTCCCTAAACCCACTAATTACTACTGAACTTAGGGAACCGCCAGGCGGCAGGGTGTTCGCCCCGCACGCCTGGTTGTTCTCTGTCTACATCTATTCAACTAGTGATGGGATACCGAAAACATGCAGCATGGACCGACCGGGCAGACCTGGCTCAAACGGCCCTTCACGCTCCCAGTTCGGGTCAGCCAGAACCAGGGCCTTGGCGCCTCCGCATACCTCGCGAGCAAAGTCGGGTAGAACAACAAGGTGGAGCCTATTATCACTCATTTCCGCAACTGTTTTAGCCGCATCGTCAGGAAGCGTGACATCTGGCGGCAGATACACCAGGAAGCCCCTTCCCTCGTATGGGCCACCCGCCTCACGAAGTTCGATCTCACCGACAGATGTACCAATCGATGTGCCCACGTTCTGCCCCGGCTTCAGGAATGATGCAGACACGACGGCTTCGATCAGGTCAAGCCTCCCCTCAAGATGAGCGCACTTCTTGACCAGCTCATCATGCTGGCGCAACAGCCGGAACCTCTCGGTCATATCCCAGACCGAAAGGGCTAGAGCGACTATCCTGATTACTTTACGCAACGTAGTCACGTACTCTCCTTGATGTAATCGTTCTCATGCCTATCGACGCTCAATTGAAACTTCGAGCACTTGTAGTCATGAAAACGGCAGAGAACTACTTTGGATGACTATTGTTCTCTCACAAAGCAAAGATATGATGGCATAGCCAGTACCCACAGTCAATGCCTGAGACATCTCCTGTAGGAATCCTTCATTTTAAAACTGCATTCCTCACTTGGAGGTGACCGTGGCCTAGTGTAGATATTAGCGCACATGTATAGTTCTCGTTGGTTACTTTTCAATAAATTCTAGTTGTTGAGGTGTATAGCCTCAGCTACTTGAGTACAAAGACTCTTTCGCTGAGGCCACGCGGCTTAACCGTCGCCTCCTCCGTCTCCACCTCCATCGCCACCAGAGCCGTCACCGCCATCACCGCCGCTACCGTCGCCGCTACCTCCGCCCCAGTCACCTAGGTCATCGGATAGTTCAGCGACTTCACGCATACCGTCATCAACGTCCATCGATACGTTCAATTTCGCGTCTGCGACATCGATTTCATTGACTCGCGCCTCTGAATTCAAGGTGTAAATACGGCCGACAGGTACTTGAGTAAGGCCGGATGATAGCATCTCCATGGCCGTAACCATCGCCCGCGTTATACCTTCGCGGGTAGCGGGCCATTCATCCTCACACCAACTCGGCCGGATGTCATAGAGCCCAGCATCAATGCTTCGCGGCGTACCGTGCCGAAGCCATAGCAGCTCATAGGGTAGTTGCCCGGCAGCTACAATAACATCTGCCGAGAAGGTGTTGTAGCGGCTGCTCGTACGCAACGTGTCCAGCATCTCGTAGCGTGCCGAACTTTTAGCCGTACGAAAAACGCGCTTATGCTTCAGCCCTAGCGTAGCTCCAGAATAAAATGCCCACAGCACAGCCGATACAATCAAAGAGATGAATAGCGCTTCAACCTGCCAGAAGCCGAGAACTACCACCGCAGTACCAAGCAGAAGCGTGCTGTAAAATACGATGTTCAGCGAACGATAAACGCTACGAGGTTGCAGTGTTTTAATCGAACCATCAGCTACCAACAAGGCACGTGCACCGGCGGCAATCGTCTGAGCGACAGGGAACTTGGCCGGATCGCTTAGATAAGCCCGAGCCCCCGGTTCATTATTACTCTTTTTAAAAACAGCTTTTAGCAATGCTTGCTGCTCAGGAAGCAAATCATCAGCCGATTTGTCTGTACGACTGAGGCGAACAGGATTGGTTCTTCCCGTCGGAAGGCGCATTACAATGTACCCAGCTTGCGCCAGTTCAAATATGGCCGCGGCAGCCGCTTTAGGCGCCATGCCCATACTGCCATCCACAAGCATGTGGTCGCGTATAACAGACACTTTACTCCGTTCGTTAAGGTTAAACTGAAAAGAGCCTGCTTTATTATAGAACACCTATGCTCATAGTGTTTCTCTTAACGTACTTAAAATATGTCGACTTATTCACAATGCTATGTTTAAATATAGCTGTTTTACTCATGTAAAACGCTTTTTGACAGAGTAGCAGTTCGAGGTATCTCTGAGTGTATTTTTTGTGCGTTCAGAAGTGCCTCGAAATCTCCACCCATTCGCGAGGCCATAAAGAGAAAGTGAATCATGACAACTATTCAGGGTCGCACACTCGTTTTGCCAGAAACAGACGACCACCCGACGACAATCAGGGTTGATCTGCGCCACCTCCTCACACCGGTAACCCCATACAAGCGGACATACGTCAACTACTGGCACGACAGGTTCGACTGGACAGACTATGGCACCATGCTGTGCCAACAGCTTCGCCGGTGCGAAGGCATTGGTCGCGTATTCATCAACCACTATGGCTGCAAGGCTGAAATCGGCGCGCTTTACACAACGCGCGAGATGATCGCTGCCATCCGAAAGAAAGTCGAGCTCACTCTTCGAACGAAGACACCGTGGGGTGTCTGGCGGCCAGATGTTCACAACTGGGCCTACCAGTTCGCAGTGCCTGAGGATGAACTGCGACTCACGGCCGACTTTGGTCAACACCTTCAACGAGAGCTCAAGGGATCACTGGGAGGGCTTCAGGCCAAGGAACCCCGGCATTCTCTCGTGTTCATGGAAAATGTAGGCGACCACGATTGGCGTCTCGTCGACAACGAGTACGACCAGGTAGTAGCCGAAATCGTCGGCACGCGCGATCTGAGTATCGACTGGGAATAAGTGGCTTCATGACAGCGCACCTCGGGTTAACCGGGGTGCGCTGTCATAGTTGCTACTCTGTCATTTATTCCAAAAATTATTCTAATATATATGATGGATCATATTTGGTGATTTGGTAGTTATTCAGCCAGAGCTCGTCATTGACGTCTTTACGAGTAGTCGCTAGTATAAAAGATCAATAGAGAGAACAACCTGATCTAAAGGAGACCTCAGCTTGAGAGAGATGCACGAAGGCGGTTTTGGGGAACACGAGCGTTTGAGCTTGCAGGATCAGGGAGAGCAGATCAAGAATACATTACAAAGAGTCACTCCGATACCATCCGGATACGATAGTGCTCTCCGCGACATGATGATTGATGCCGTTCTTAACGGAGAAGATATTCGTCGGTTTTTCCTTTCCGAAACCTTGTCCGATACGACTGGAGTATTCCTACAACGAGTAATAGCTGCCGAGATGGATATCGCCCAAACGATCATAGATCAGCATGCTTTAATAAAGGAAGATAGACCAACTTTCTTAGCGTCACTATGTAGTGAACTTACCGAGGAAGAACAAAGTGTATGCCAAGCAGGTTTTGCACAATTACCGCATGGTCGCGCTTCGGTCGAACGGCTTATGCGATACTTAAATGGCGAGCCGCTCTCGCATATTGGAGCCGACCACGGAATAGGTCGAATTGGCGCGTGGCAAAGCTGCAACCGGCTCAAACACGCTATACAAGAGGGCGATGAACGTATGGCGGATATTCTGGAGCGATTAACACCCCGTTTCCCGCAGCACCTAAGAAGTAGTATTGCTGAAGGGTTGCCCGAGTGCCTAGCTTATATCGACGACGAGCTATCTACACTCAAAGCAAGGCGAGAGCAAAAGCTTGACGAAGAAGCATTCTCTTATCTTGCATGGTCGTTCGTAAACTCGAGTGTCACCGCCGAGGAGGCGCTTCTTATTCTTGCAAGGCTTAACGCACCCAGACTGCTCAGTCTTAGCAAGATAAACCCGCTACATAAGATGAATGGGGGTTATCGTAAAAAAGCCATGCTAAAGTACAACGCTCACAGTGCTTTTTTTCAAACTTTTCAAAAAACTACCCAAAATATATATGAGAATAGCGATGAGGCAACTGACCTGCTACTGCAGGCAATGGCAGCACGAGAAGCCGGTAAGATACCGCCCTTCTCAAAAACCAAGATTATAGCCTATGCAAAAGATATAGAAGCCGGCGTTCTTGCAGCTGATTTGCTCAGGCAGGATGAAAAGGACTGGCGCCTTGAGGCAACAAAGGAAGAGCTTCACCAGCTTATTGAGCTTGGAAGGATGGCGGTTCACCAATTGCTGAAAAGTCATGTCGATTTTGTCAATTTCCAGGCACGAAAAATGATATACAGAATGGATAGCCCAAGGGAAACCGAGGATTTAACTCTCGTGGGCATGCGTGGTCTTCTTCGTGCAATACGAAAATATGATCACACTACTAACTATACGTTAACCACTCTGGCCAGTGACATTATTGATCAGTTCCTACAGCGTGACATTATGAGGCACGATTGGATCGTACCGGATCATATCGGTAGACAGCTCGTATCTTTAAGGGCTCACCGCAGCATCCTGATGAACGAACTACGAGAGGAGCCATCTCCGCAGGCGATTGCAGAGCGCATGGGTGTATCGCTCGCAAAGATTAATGCACTACTTGTAGTAGAAGTTCGTCTTCGACATCAAATAAAAGGGGAGTACGACGTAGAGCCCAACCAGCCGAAAGACCCTATGGAATCAACGAATAGTTTTGGAACTAACACGAAGCTACTATTACAACAAGCTCTCAAGAATCAACCATTCGGATACGAGATTCTTGAGATGCGCTTTGCTCAGAAATATCTAATTTCAGAAGTGGCGGAAGTGCTCAAAACCTCGCAATCTGACATTCGGCAACGATTAGAAGCAGCCCTGACGACACTCAAAAGCTCAATAGAACCAGCAACCCTTTCCAGGATACTCAACCACGATTAACGCAAAGTGATCTAATTCGGCATAGTGTATGACTGCTTAAGTATCGCAATACCTTCTTTCGGATTCGAAACTATGCATTACACTTTAGAATAGTAATTCACTGCCGTAGTAAAAAGCACGTAACAAAAAGTTAAAGCAGCCGGATCGACATAGACTTCGTTGCCTACTTGTCGTAATATCGGAGGCTCTACTCCGACAAGCTCACGCATAGCACCAGAGAACGTCAGTATATTCTGGTGCGTTTTGCCATTTTGCTTCAATAAAACGAGGTCGCGGGCAACACAGGTACCTGCTTTCTGACTCCGCACTTGTTGCCTTTGCGTTTGATCTGCAGGAATATCCTTATCAAGTTTGGCTTCCTCTATAACCAAACGCGGCATTTCTTTGTCATCTTCAAGCCGAAGTGAATCTTTGGTAAGCGTTGCAATGTAATCCTCATCCCATGAATCAATAGGCATACCATCGCGCCGCCGCTCTGTTAGCCGACCCATTGTAGTGCTGTTATAAGCTGCTATCTGTAAGCTTTCGTCAGCGGAATAACCTCGGGCCATCGATAAATCAAGCACCTCAAGTATGAAAGGTGTGACGTCTCTCGTGTTGCCATATGGATCCCAGGCGGTTGCTTTTCCAGTTCTCAGCGTTTCTTCAAACTCTATCATGGCCTGAACATACAACCCTTCGCGAGCAATAGCCTGAGATGGTCTGCCAAAAGAAGAATGCGTATCCCATGCTGCGGCTTTGGCCGGGAATAATGACAATATATGATTCGCCTTTTCACGTATCCCTTGCGGCTTCGATGACGCAACTCTTACTTGAGACCAAAAATCATAATGCGTATCCATTAAACAGCCCAGATAACCCAACCTGCCAGGAGGCAACGCATGAATATCACCCTGAAGGCTATCTTGAAATGTCTCAAATGCTTGCTCAGCAAGGTCTCCACTTTTATCGGCAATCATTTTGGGCAGCGTTTGCTCATTATAATCTGAAACTATCAGTAAAGAGGGGTCATGCGCGGCCCGACTGCCCGCTTCAGCAAATTGTAGCACCGCCAGCCCTAAGGCGGCCGTTCTAAACACCGAGTCGTGAGCCTCAAGTTTATGGATAACTTTATGAGAAAGAGCAAGTATGGCTTCATAATCAAGTTTATCGCGAGGTGTTAGACGGCCATCTTTGAAGAACAACTCATTATGACGCTCGTACAGTTCATCAATCTCTACTAGCCGTTCTTGAAGAGTTGCCATTATATCGCCCCCTTCTACGAGCATGTCGAGTGAAACCGATAATTCAGGACTGGTGACTTCGATAGTAGCAACATATTCGCTCGCTTTTTTGCTTAAATTAGGTTTACGTATACTCTCTGTAGTTGGTTCTCTTTCAATTGTCATAATAGATATGATAACAAATGGCCATACGGAACAATGCCGGTTCTTTTGATTTCAGCTTCAGTGATGAGGCCTGGTGGAAGAACTGGAGACTAGAGGTATTAGATGTTGTACCTTTCACTCAAGCGAAATGCTCCGTCTCGATATGGAATAAATAGCATCGGGTAAATCATAACAAACCTGTTCTATCTGGATGCTCGGTAGTTATCGGCAATCGCTAAAAGTGCGCAACCTACAGCGAGTGCAGCCGGGTCAAGATAAGTAGTGTCTTTTACTTCACGTAATAGGTTTGGGATAGCGCCGATCCGGTCTTCCATTGCGCCCAAGAATGACGTTACATTTTGGTGCGTTCGGCCATTGGGCTGTAATAATTTCTATGGTGAACCTAACGACGAAAACAGGTCGAAATCCTCTTCGGTGAGTTGGAATATATTGAACCAAGGTTGAAAGCGCTGGGGGCTCCTGTTGCCGATGAGAGACCGACCGTGCTTAATTATTCGATCGCCCGACAACTCCGTCCGATTTACTCAACTCTGTCTTCTCGCATTTGTAAGGAAATCGCTGGCTCGGTCTCAGAAGACGGTTGTAAAGCTGGCCTGAAAGGCCGTAACCACTTTGAAAACGAGCCAGCACAGCCCATGGGCATGTAGACTGCAGGACATTTCCCTGTTAGAATTCGTACCGCACATGCGTCATGTATGACCTACGCCTTCGAAAGGTTGGTTAGCAGCGCGGTGAACGCCACTTGGTCGAAGCTCAACCGTGGCCCGCTGTCGTCCTGGCTGACGTTCTTGCTGTCGCGCACGTACACAGCCTGGGTGTCCTGTGCCACTTCGACACAGATGGAACCGTTATTGCTGAAGCTGCTCGTGCGCCATGACAGCTCAACACACATTCCACCTCCGTTCGAAAAACTGCTCTTGCGCCACGCCAAGCCCGCTGTTTCGAGAGACACTTTCATCCTCCTTGGGATCTAAAAACTCTGACAGGTATCCTAATAGTCAGTATACATCAAAGGAACACTAAACTTACATTGGAAGTAGCACCCAATCCAGAGCCGACGACAAGCCCCAAACACTTAGTAAAGGGCCTTCATGCTCGCCGCGTTGGAGCGGTCAACGTAGCAAGAGAGGAAGGTTACGAAGCGCGTGCAGCATACACCTAAATTGCTTTGGTTACTGTAATGAAAATGGCCTACATATTTTCGACGGCATTATGAAGATAAAATTACACTTACAATCCGAGGCCACGAATCTAGCACCAACGGAGTATGGCGTGACTTGGCGTGTGTTGATCGTCAGGTCATGACCTTCTGGCGCTTTGTCTTTGAGGGATTCTTCAAGTAGGTGCGTAGTCCGTAGGTCCAGATTGCCATCCGTCATATCCATGAAAAAGTTGAGCTCGGCATGCCGTTTGTAAAAACTTATCAACTTTTTTGAGTGACGCCTCGAGGTGTTTTACAAGACCCCATCTTCAACCAATGCATCTAATGATACTGGTGATTCAGGGGTTGCGGTTTCTACTACTGCAATAAAATCGCCGGCACGCCTCGCTATCTCGGCATCCGTATCTGCTCAAACTTTCGGCTTCTGGGATATTTTCTTTCATTTTTTAATTTTACAAGGATTTGCTTACGCTTTGTGTGCCCCGCATCTCTCTGGGACCTACCCGTATAAAATAGATCATCCGGTTAGCAAGTCCTGTTTTCAGGCCATATTCCAAGACTTTGCTGGCAATTATTTTCCTTTAACGTATCAGGTGAAAGTCTGCAGCCCACTAGAAATCGAACCCCACTTACAGAGGCAATATAAAAAGAAAGCCCCACAAAATAAACAGTGGAACTTTTCTGATCTGAATAATGTCTTGGTGAGCCTGCGGGGACCTTCTGCGAAACAGTTTTGGGATGAGTTGGAGCGCATGAATATGGCACTTGAAAAGCTAGGCATAGAGCCCTACTAGCTACACCTGCTTCAAAATATTAATATAGCTTGGATTAATATAAATAAATCTATTTTTACCAGTCTGTTTATTCTTCATGAGTATGTCTTTGGCTTCAATTTCCTGTAAATACTTCCTCGCCGTCATTGGACTAACGCCGATCTCGTCTTCAAAGTTCTTTTGCGTGAAGTACGCATGCGAAAATAAAAAGTCGACTAGCTCTGAACTATAAACGCCAGGCAATTCTTCCTTCAGAGTATTCTTCACCTTGTTGATTGCCTTACGTATTTTTTCTAAGATACGGCAAGTATATAAGGCCTGCGTCGTAGTCGCTTTTGTAATATACAGTATCCACTCTTTCCACTCCCCTTTAGAGGTTACGGCTCGTAATTTTTCATAATACTCATCCCGATGCTCTAATATATAGTGGCTCATGAACAACACGGGAACTGGCAATCTCTTTTGCTGGGTCAAATATAACGGCATTAACATACGGCCAGTTCTTCCATTTCCGTCAGGAAATGGGTGGATTGCTTCAAACTGATAGTGAAGGATAGCCATTCTGGCAAATATCTCATGACTAGGAGCGGTATCGTTATAGTACTTCTCAAAATTAGTAAGCAAATCACGTATTACCTTCTCGGTATTTGGTGGCGTGTAATAAACAACCTTAGTAATAGGATTCGCAAGTTGCGTCCCTGGCAAGTTTCGGATTCCTGGCTTTGTAGGCTCAAGTATATGTTGGAGAGCAATATAATCATTAGTCGCCAAATAACCCTGCTTAAAAACTCTCTGTGCACCTTCCATTAATGCTTCTGTGTAATTTAACGCTTCTTTTTCTGCGGGAGTGAGCTCACGCTCTTCTTTTATCTTTGCAACGTATACGCTATCATTTGTGGTTACAATATTTTCAATACCCGAGCTAGAAACCGCTTCAGGTACGAAAAGGGGCGAAAGCAGATCCAAAGTGTTATTAATAGTCCTGCTGCTCATTGTTAGCATAGTTTTAAGCTGTGCTATAGCGTCACTAGCTTCAATTGTTGCCAACAACAATTCTTGATCTTTAAAATCAACTTCTGGTGGAATTGTTGGCAAATCATTGTATGCGATGGTCGGGTTAAATGTCATGGTACTTTATAATCCTCTATCAAAATTATATAGTAAAGTGCCTTGCCAGTCTACTAGGTATAAAGTTCCAAAGTATGGCAGTTCGTAGTTCTTTATAGACATTAGACAAATAGGCACCACTACCTTATAGAGTATAGTATATTTTATAAAGTACTATCTGTAAAATCAGGCCCCGGATGAGCAATTTGAGGAGCTGGACATTAAAACAAACTATAAAGGAGTAAAATAGTTACATGCAACTCGAAAAAGTGAAACAGCTACTTACCATGTACGAGCAGGGACTTATTCCTATACTTGAAAAACATGAGGTTAATCCAGGATTGCCGCTTGCAAGCCGTGAGAATTATTTGTATTTCACATTGCCAGTTTGCATTAACTTTCAACGTAACTCACCAGCAATGTGGGCGGCAGCTCTTGCTACGTGGGAAGACGAAGCGACCAGGTATGTATTCTTTCCAGAAAAGTTGGCCGAAACCCCTATTGAGCAGATTCGCGCCGATTTAGTCAAACACAAGCTAGCCCTGCAGCCAAACAAGCATGTTCTTATTTGGACAACCATCGCCAAAACGCTTCACCACTATTACCATGATGATCCGCGCAAGCTGATCAAAGAAGCGGGCTCAGACGCAGGTAGGTTAATTCAGCTTCTGCAGAAGACTCACCGCAAGCACTTTCCGTATCTAAGCGGGCCGAAGCTTTCTAACTATTGGCCATTCATTCTATCTCTTTACACTGACGTTGAGTTTACTAACCCTCAAGAAATATCCATCATTCCAGACACACATGTGCTGCAAAGCAGTGCAAAGCTCGGGATAGGACCTATTGGAGCAACTTCACTACAAGTTGAGCTTGCCTGGAAAGAGCTGCTGAAAGATAGTGGAATCAATCCATCACAAGTACATCCTATACTGTGGCACTGGAGCCGAAATAAATTCCAACCGGAAGTACAGTCATGAAGGAAATTACTTTCATAACTGGTCATGCCAAGAAAGCTGAAGAAATTTCGTGGCATCTCGGATATCCCGTTACGCATCACAAACTAGATCTACCCGAGATCCAGTCACTTGATCCACACGAAGTCATACGTATCAAAGCAGAGGAAGCCTACCGACAACTACAATGCCCAGTTTTAGTGGAAGACTTCTCACTTCGCTTTGAAGCACTAGGCAAGCTGCCCGGCCCACTTATAAAGTGGTTCCTGCAAGAACTAAAAGTAGAAGGTATATGCAAGCTGCTTGACAACTACAAGACACGAATAGCCTATGCTCAAACTTGCTTTGGCTACCATGACGCAAATGGGTTGCACATCTTTGATGGCATCATGAAAGGTACAATTACGCCTGAAGTCAGAGGAGAAAATGGATATGGTACTGACGGAATATTCATTCCTGACGGCCAAGATAAGACATGGGGTGAAATGGGCAAGGACGAGCAGGCAAAGTATTCGTTACGACGTATCGGCCTTAAGGAGTTAGAAGCATTTCTCACCTACGAGGAATCGAACCCCAATAACAGATAGGATTATACAAAAAGAGCTCCAAGAATAAATTCTGGAACTCTTTCTGTATCTGTAAATAATTTCTGGTGAACCTAACGACTACTCAGGTCGAAACCCTCTTTGGTGAGTTGGAATATATTGAGGTGCGGTTGAAGGCGCTGGGCATTGAGGCATAGCGCGTGAGCCCGAATTCCTAGTATCACCAGACTCTCCTATCATTATTATGATAAAATAATGATAGGAGGAATTGAATATGTTAGACATTAGACCCATATCTGATCTGCGAAATGATTTCGTGGATATTGAAAAAGAGGTCAGCGGCAAAGATAAGCCCATTATCTTTACGAAAAACGGGCGAGGCTCCATGGTACTTATGAGCCTCGAAAAGTACAGTAAGTTGACACATTTGGAGTACGTAGAGCAGGCGCTTGACGAGGCTGATGCGTATGCTAAAAACCACTCTGAAAATATGACTCACGATGATGTATTTTTTAAGCTCAGGTCTAAAAAAAATGGCTAGAAGCTTTAAGCTTTTCTACTCGCCACTATTTTACGCAGACCTAGACAAGATTACGGATTACATTCTGTACGAGATTAAAAACGAGGCTGCGGCAATGGCACTTATTAGTGAGGTGGAGGCTGTGCTATTAAGCAACGTCTAGCAAATCCGTTGCAAACGACGATCTACCCATCACTCAACGAACGGGAACACCCATATCGAAGGATCATCGTAGGTAACTTCTTGATTTTCTACGTCGTTATAGATGACGCAATGGTTGTGCGGCGTATGTTGTATGGGCGAAGAGATTTAGATAGAATGCTGTAACAACACGAGGCCTCCCGCGAAACATTTTTGGGATGGGCTGGAACGGTTAGGCGAATGACTTACATGGTCAGGTTGAACCACATCCAGGACTTCCTATATTGACGCTCTGTAGTTATCAGCAATCGCTAAAAGTGTATTACCTACAGCAAGTGCAGCCGGATCAAGATAAGTGGTGCCCCTTACTTCACGCAATAGGGGCGGGCTAGCTCCGATCCGATCTTTCATTGCGCTCGAGAGTGAGACTACATTTCGGTGCGTTCGACCATTCGGCTGTAAGGGGATCGGACTCCGGACAACACAGACGCCGCCATCTTGATCGCGTCGTATTAACTTTTCGGCCGTATCTTCTGTAAAGTGAGGCTCAGGCTGCACCTGCGGGTGGTCGATCGTTAAAAAAGGGTGCATACGTGATCCTTTAAAATGGAACATGCCCGGGTGAAGGTAGGCTACATTATCTGTCACACGTCTCGTTAGCCTTCCGATAGCCGGACTGTTCTCTGCCGTTATGCGCAGCGCCTCCTTGGAAGAATAGCCGTGATGTAACGCAGAATCCAAGGCCATGAAGCTTAATTTTACCGCGAGCGGCGCGCTCACCGCGGCCGATCCGGGATCTGACTCTCCCATCTCTAGCGAATACAAAAAGGCTGAGATTTTTGTCTGGTATGACTCCTCCATATCCTTCCTGTCAGGACGGCCAGCAAGTGAATGCATATCTATAAGCCTCGTCTTTTTAGGCGCAAGAGATAATACTTTCTGAATATCTTCTTCCAGCATGCCGGCAGGAAGCGCACCGCTAGTATCAAGCCGCAGCAGCTTCAGTCGCTCTCTCCAAAAACCATAATGGATATCTAAGAGTTGGCCGGGATAACCAAGTCTTGCTTGAGGCCACTTACTGATGCTTCCCGTTATTTTATGAGCAAAGCTGTCGAACGCGCCATCAGTCAGAGTACATACCTTGTCGCCCAAAGATGCCTGTATGTCTTCGTCAAGAGACACAAGCGCAAGAGAAGAATCTGCCGCAAGTCGCGCAGCAGCTTCTGTGTTTTTAAGCGTCTCCAGTCCTAAAGATACACTCCAATATATACTCTGCTCTTCTCTGACTTGTTTAATAAGGTCGCTGGTTAGGATTAAAATCTCCTGCTCCCGCCCTTTCGGATATATATAGGACGTATTACTCAGATCAAAAAGGCCTTTATGTCTTTTGCTAAATTCCTTAGCTTTATCCAGTGAGTTACATAAAACTTCCTGCGCACTAAGGTCTGTATAAGGAATTCGTCTATACAGACGGGATTCGGCGAGGTTTCAACCGTTGCAATAAATTTCCCCGCTATCCTTGCAAACTCTGGCACACGGACATCTTGGATGCCTTCTTGGTTGATTGGTTGTTCTGCCCGCATCATAACCATCCTTTCCTCAATTCCTTTCAACAATGGTGTGTCATCGTCTTGCAGTTATAAGGTCAACGGCAACGCGATAGTTTTTTAATAGTAGCTAATCATAGTGTATACGCAAAAGAAGCTCCAGAAAAATTCTGGAGCTTCTTTATATAAGATGTAATAATTACAATGGTGAACTGCGGTGCCAAAACTGGAACACATTACGGGACTGACTTAGAGCGAATCGCTGCGAGAATAGACGAGCTCAACGCCCAAACTCGCGATTAAGTTCCTCTAGCCAGGTAAGATCCTCGCGAATATCATCGGCATCACCTCTCTGAGAGAAACCAAGCCATGGTTCAAGGCCTTGTTTCTCTCCTAGTTCTTTCATTCTTCGAAGCTCTTCGTGAAGCCAGTTTTGCAGCTCGGCCAGTACTTTACTTGTCGTAAATTGACCGTATGTTTCACACAATGTGCTAAGTCGGTGCAAGAAGTTCGGTCGCTCGGTAAAGCCTGCTTCCTGCCAACCTTTTTCTCCACGAAGCGGCACAAAATAATAAGCCATTTGCGCGAGATCAGTAATAGCACCACCCGGTTCCGCAAAATCCCAGTCAACGAGACCGGTCAGTTTGTCTTTTTGCCACAGCGTATTCCACGGCCCAAGATCACCATGGCGAATAATCTGGCCAGGTTTTAGCGGAACTTTACCAATTCCCCATTCAGCATCTTTTGGTGGTTGAAAATCCTTAACGACTGCATGGTATTGTTTGAGTACCGTTGCTGCCTGAACTAGCCCATCATTCTCTAAAATCTGAGAAGGCCAAGGGCGTGTAGCGGCGTCGCCGGATAGAAATTCAAGTATCTCTCTCCCTTGTTCGTCAAAGCCAAGTACTTTCTGTGAGTACATAAAACCTCTGGACTGCAAAAAGCTGAGAAGAGAATGGATAGTAGGTGTCCACGGACCTATTTGGCGGTGAACGGTATTACCAATTTTGACCGGAGCGCTGACAAACCCAAAGTTTAACTTTTCTTCTTCCATATACAGCGCCTATTCCATCTCTTTATGCTTAGGCGTAAAAAGCTCTATGTACCTTTCATACGCAAATTGCCGACCATACGTCACTGACTCATCTGTTTGCTTCAGGATGTCTAGTTCAACAAACTTCTTAATAAGTTGATTAGCCGCCGGTCGTGACAAACCTGTGATTTTTTCAGCTGTTGCGACATCAATAATCGGCTGGCTGTACAAGCCGCGCAGAAGCCTTACGGCACTAGGTGCTTGTTTACCACCAAGAGCATGTACGACGGTCATGTCCTTCTCGCGAATAGTAATTATCTGCTTCGATACAGCCGTAGCTTCTTTTGCTACTTCCGCTACACCTTCCAAAAAGAACTGCACCCACTCTTCAACTTCACCTTTATTATGGTAGCCCGACAATTTAGCGAAGTACGTGTCACGATGGCGCTTAAAGTATTCGGAAAGATAAAGAATGGGGTATTCGAGAACTTTTTGCTGATAAAGATAAAGCGTAATAAGCAGTCGGCCCGTACGGCCGTTACTATCCAAAAAAGGATGGACCGTTTCAAATTGTGCATGCATAAGCGCGGCATTAATAAGCGCCGGATACGACTGCTTGTGGTTGAGAAAGTTCTCGAAATCAGACAAAGCCCTGCCAAGCTCATGCACTGGAGGTGGGACAAAGTCGGCATTGTCGGGTCGCGTACCGCCAATCCAGTTCTGTGTTTTGCGAAATTCACCAGGGGTCTTACCTTCGCCTTCAGCCGTACCCTGCATAAGCTGCTCATGCAGTTCGCGAATAACACGAAGTATGAGTGGCATATCCTTCAGGCGCTTCAAGCCAAAATTTACCGCTTGTACATAGTGAAGAATATTCTCAACGTCCCGAGGTACACCTTCGGTGATATTAATATCCGCTTTTATGGAATCATACATTGTAGCCTTCGTGCCTTCAATATTGCTCGAAAGAGTAGCCTCTTTACGAACATACATGTAGATAAAGAAGTCTATATCTGGAATAAGTTGAGCAACACCATCCAATTTCCCCAGTGCAAGCGTGGCATCCGTAACAAGCAGCTGAACTTCTGGGCTGAAATCGATGCGGCTTTTAGGTGGAAAAGTGTCAGGAATATAGGCTCTAAAACCTTGCGGCTGCCGTACAAACTTTCCTAACATACTTAACATCCTTCTTTCTAATGTTAAGCATAATCTATTTTACTTAACATTTCAATACTAAATGTTAAGTAAAATGCAAAATACGCCCAAAGAGAATCGAACACTCACACAACAGAGGTAGAGCATCAAATAAAAAGCTCCAGTGAATATTTCCTGGAACTTTTTACCTCTGTTGAGGGTTGAATAATGTCTTGGTGAGCCTGCGGGGACCTTCTGCGAAACAATTTTGGGATGGGCTGGAACGGTTGGACACATCACTGCAAAAGCTAGACGCATAACTCGAAAAGCAAAATACTAGCCTACGAGCAGGCTGGTAGAGTATTACGCCTAAATTTCTTTATTATCAGCATCCGGTTCAGGCGGTTGATCTAATATAGACTGGATGATCAGACTAGCAGCATATCTAAGGTGTTCGCTTGTCCGCTCCTCGGGGGTGCTCCGGCGCAATTCGCTTACAGTAATAGTAAGTCCAAGCTCATTAAATGCCTCTACTAATCCGTCTTTATGACCTGCGCCAAAAAGTAGTACCAGCCGGCGCTTCTCTACTTCTAGCTCTGGATCTTGCTGCAATTCAATTAGGCTTGAAGCCTGAAGCAAGGCAGAGTGTACAACCTTTCGGACGGCAGCCCTCTCTCGCTGTATGTCGACTGCTTTAAATGCCGCCGCCTCTATCGGGTCGTCAAGTCTCAGATTTTCCACAGGCTTTCCTAGGGCGGCCTCTACTTGTTGCCACTCAGATGAGCTTAAGTCAGCTCGAGAGGCAACGACCCCTTGAGCTTCTGCCGTGAGAAGCGCATGTGTAAAGGTATCTGTATGATAATTATTTGCAAGAACTCTGGCCTGCTGAGCTGTGAAGCCATATTGTTCTGCCTCTGCACTAAAACCCTTGCCCTCAATGAAAAGCATATCGCCAGGACTTAAAGAGTCAGCTATGATTTCAGTAGCCGCATACTCAGATTGTGTAGGCATACTGCTGGGATTACTGTGCTGCTGGTTTGCACGTCCACTTCCATGGCGACCGACATAGAGCTCAATTTCGTAGTATTGATTGATCGTCTTGATTGCCTCATCGGGAAGGCGCTCGCCAGTATATAACCTAGGTACTTGCTCGGGTAGGGGCGGCTCCGGTGGCAAAATATCATGTGACATAATTAACTAATTATAACATACAAACCACAAAATTCCAGCGCCTCACCATGATGATAGGCAGGCAAGCTAACTGAAGGTGAACTCTGTTGTTGACTCGCCGCCATAGTCAACTACATTAGTAAAGATTACCTTTTATGATAATCTGCACTCGCCTAACAAGAATCGAACACTATTACTGAGGTGGCTAACAAAAACAAAAACCCCGCGAGCTCAAGCCTGCGGGGATTTCATATCTGTTAAGTGTTTCGCAAAACGTTGAAATTTCCAAATGGTGAGCCTGCAGAGCAAAAACTGGAACACTTTGCAGGCTAGTTTGGAGCGGATTGTAACGCAACTGGATGAACTTGATATGTAGTCCGAACCCGCGAGTACGTCCTACTAGATGAAATGCTTTCTAGGCTCTTGCTTTACCAAGTCTCGTGCGTCCGATGGTCAAGAGTAACACTGCCGCCGCTATAAGACTGAGTCCAACACCGATAAGCGTACTCATATTATCCCCCGTAGGCGCTAAAGTACCGCTACCGTTCTCCGCTGATGTCCCCGGATCACTTGGTCCAGGGGCTGAAACACCGAGCACCCTGAGAGTAATATTACCGGTATTACAAACGTCAGGGCTTACCACATCACAAATTTGATATACAACCGCATAATCGCCTGGGTCACGGCAGCTTGCCGGTAACGCTACATTGCCATTTGCGTCTAAATTGACACCGGTCAGTCCACCGTTATCCTCGACCGTTAGGTTAACGCTCGACGGGTCAAAATCATCACCGTACAGTGTATCATTATCAAATATATTACCGGCCACACCGCCATCGCAGCTTTGGATAGGATTCGATGTAAAGTCATCGTCGGCCGCTACTATCTCGAACGGAGAGTCGGCCGTTACACAGGAAGCGCCATCCCCGGAAGGGTGACCATCAATGTTATTCCTTAGTTTGAATGATGGATTCGGCGTATCGTAGTCTAGAATTTCATATACACCGTTCTCTTCCGGGAGGGCACCAGCAGCATAGTAGAAATAAATGTGACCTCCGGCAGACCATAGCGATGGCGCGTAACCCATACTGCCGCTAACAAGGTTCATACCGGTCATAGGGTTGCTTACCGTCGTATTGCCATTCGAGAGGTCAATACGATAAGTCTTGAGGTCTGTGGTTATATCACCACCGCTCGTGGTATATAAGTAGCCGTCGACATAGGCAAAGTCAATTATTCTAACATTAGGCAGAGTGGTCGAAAGCGGCAAAGCAACAGCCGTATTATTCGCTACGTCGATGCCATATATCGTATTGTCGCCGCTAACCACAGTCACCCAAAGAATGCCGTTCTCATCAAATGCACCGGCTTGGTAGCTATCGACCGGCAGGCCAGCGGGCACTGATGGATAAGCCAATTCTGCTGTACCGTCGGCATGTATGCGTACTAAACGGGCTTCTGTTGCACCCTCAGTAGAGAGTCCCCATATGTAGTTGTCCTGGGTGTTGTAGCCGATGGCGTTATAGCCATTAACGGCACTCGTAGGGCCGAGTGGGTTTGTTAGGTCATTGGTGGCCGGGTCGCCGCTGTAGAGCTGGGTGTTGACGGTGTCATCCACCACCCAATAGAAGTCGGTCGAACAAGTATATGGTGCTGCGGCTGCACGCTGGGGGGTTAGTACTGGAACTGCTGTAATGCCAATAACCAAGGCAAGCAATAAGGCAAACTTTTTTCCAAATCGGTTTGTGCTTACTTTCACCTTATAATCCCGTCTCTCTGTAATATTTTATATTAATATGCTTATGGTTAATTATAGTAATCTCACAGCTGGTACGCAATAGTGTTCATAGGGGCATAGCGGGATCCACGTCTCTTTGTGACAGCCGCGCCTCTATCACCTCGCGTCCATCTTTTTCGCCTTTAAGCGTGCAGGTGTAAAGGGTCATCTTCGGCTCGTCGCTCTTAGCTTCTATCTCTATTTGTGTAGGGGCAACGCTAAAGCGCTTTGTGATCTCATATTCATAACGTTTGCCGTTAAAATCTGCGTACACTTTATCACCGGGTTTGAGTGTGTTGATATGGTAAAACGGTGATTTTCGCTTGGTTTCTCCTGGTGTAAAGCCGATTTCAAACCGATGTCCTGCCAAAATGAAATTGCCGCCCTTCTCTGGGTCGCCGCGCTCAGGGAACCTGTGCCATATATGGTCGTTGAGGACACCCTGGTCGCCTGCTTCAAAGGTAAGATTGAGTTTTAACTTGGGAATATAGATGCGGCTGTCTTTCAATTGCGCAGCTTCTTGCGGTACAGGTGCGTTCCACTCCTTGGGTTGAGATGGAATATAGGCGGTTGACCCTAAAGATAGCCATAATAAGTAGCCCCCGGCACTTAACAGAATGACGGCAGTGACCAGCAGAGAGAGTTTTTTGATACGCCTGCTTCTATGTTGAGATTGATGACCCGCTAAAGACCTCATAACCGTTGGCTACCGTACTGGTGCAGTATGCAAAGTCCACTCACGCTATGCTTTCATTTCCTGAGCCGCCAAATGACGAAAATACCGCCAGCAACAAGCGCGAGAGCGCCAACAGTGACGAGTGCCGTTGACTGGCCGGTATTAGCCAAGCCGCCGTTTTGGCTGGTCGTACCAGTACCACCAGAATCGCCGCCTTCCGGTGGGGCGGTAGGTGTATCAAGCGTTATAGCGCTAAGTACCGCACAAACAGCATTGAAATTAGGATCAGTAGTGTTGGATGTTGGGGTGGCTGGGCAGTTCATTGGCCCTGCGCCAATAGCGTTTGCAAGTGTGCGGTTGCCTAGATTATCTTCCGATTTTACCGTAGCGCTGTAGGTGATGGTAGCAGTCTGACCAGCGTTTAAATTGCCCGTCCAGCTAAGCGTTGGGCTGGTAAACGTTGGCGTCCCATTCGTGGCACTAACATCGTTGTTATAGTCGGCATCGTCGAGCACATCGGTCATATCGTCGTCCAAACTGAGGCCCGTCAGGTTAACTGCGCCGGTATTCTCAACAGTAACAGTGTAGGTAGCAGCATCGCCTGGCTCGATACCACTTGTAGGCGCAACAGCTTTCGTTGCCGCCCAGGCACTTATTGGCGTACTGGTAACGCAATTAGCTTCGTAATTCGGATCGCCCGTATCAAAGATTGGCGTGCTTGGACAATCTGGCGAAATGACCGCGTTGTTAAGGACAGCATCGCCAAGTGCGGTAGCGGCGTTTAGTTGCACGCTATACGTAACCGTAACGCTGTCGCCAGCGTTGCCGTTTGCAGCCAGGCTGCCGCTCCACGAGAGGCGTTTGGTGAGCGGATTATAGCTTAAGCTACCCGATGAAGTCGCAGCATCATTATTGTAGACCGCATCGTCGAGCACTTCAGACAGGTCGTCGGCAATTGGCACTGTTGCGGCAGCTGCCCCACCTTGATTAGTGATAACGAATTGGTAGTTGACCGTATCGCCAGCTTCAGGGCTTACAGGGCTAACCAGTGTTTTTTGACTAGTGACTACCGGAAGCGGTGTGGTGGTTAAACAGTCTGGATCAACTGCTGGGTTTTCGGTACAGTTCACGCCTGTACCACTAGCAACAACACCGTTATCCAGCCTGCCATCACCGGTATCGGGCGTATTCATTGTCAGGGAGTAGGTAATCGTGGCCGTTTGACCTACACCCAAGCTGCCGGTCCATTCAATATGATTGTTGCCACCATTGAACGTGGCGCTGCCGATAGTTGCGTTGACGTCACTATTGTAGGTAGCGTCGTCTACCACATTAGTCAGGTCGTCGAAAAAGGAAAGGCCGGTTTGCGGTACGTTGCCGAGATTTTCGGCAGTTACGGTGTAGGTAAAGGTTTGACCGGGGGTGATGGAAGTCGCGACCGGGCTGACGGTCTTTTTGAAGTGAACATTATATTGAATGTCAAAAGTACCAATAGTAAACACGTCGTCATTGTTGAAGTTGATACCACTTGCCGAATAGTTGTTGCCGTCGCCACTAGTTAATGGTGTTGCCGTACCAGTTGTCAGATTAAGCAAATAGTAGTTGTTAAGCGGGCTGGCGATATTGGCGTCAGAGTCATTTACGTCAAAAGATACAGCGACATTACCGACCGTACCTGTCTTTTGGACTTTCCATTCGCGGGGTATCTGTTTAAAATCCTGTGCATCAAGTGCGGGAACCCCAGTGTCTACCCATGAATTGACGCCGGCGTTATCATCACCAAACATTAAGAAGCTATTGTTGGCGCTAAAATTGTTGGCATTGGAAGCGTTGTCAGCGGCAATAGTACCATGCCCAACCGTCACGAGCCCTTGGGCATTTACCGATTTGGACTGCTTTTGGTTAAGCGCTGAATTATCATCACGGCCGATGCCGGTAACATTATTATAGTAAGCAGTGTTAGCAGCAGCATCCCAGGCTTTCGTCGTGCCATTACTCGCTAGGTAATCCAAGGTATTTGAGCCTAGCGTTACACCGTATTTAATAGCTAAATAGGAGTCTACCCTCTGAGCTTCGGTTGCGGTCAAGGCAGATGTATAAACAATAACTTCTGGTATTTTGCCATTAAACACCCGACTATCAAAGGTACCCGTAGTCCTACCGCCGATCTCAAAAAAGCTATAAGTGGAACCCTTCCCACAAGAAGTGCCGGTTGCCTTCTGAACCCCCTCAAGCCAAGTGGTTCCGCCTAATGCGTTGGCTGCTGATACATATGTACCCCGTGCAATGTGCGGTCCACCAGTTGCCGAAACGGTAGATACAGAACAGCCGTTACCATCTAAATAGAACGATTTAGTGGGACCATAATATCCAAGACCCCCGCCGGACGCTCCGCCGCCGCTCGTCCAAGTCCCATTGATAGCAAAAATACCGGACAGACCACCGACCGGCGCTCCTTCGGCGGAAACCGTTGAAAATATCTGGAGATTAGCAGAATTCCATGCAGAGGCTGACGCTCCTTTTAGGGTTTTGCCTGACGCTCCGCTGAAATCAACCGCAGGATTAAAGTTAACCCCATTATTAACCCTAAGAATGTCGTTTGAAGGGGTAATGGCGTCAGTATGAGAAGGAGAAGACGCCTGAGCCTGAGTAGCGATGAACCCACCGCCACTTTGGTCATCCCAGTGCTGTACCTGATTGCTTCCGTTTACTACCAAGCTACCGTCTGCTTTAAGCCATAGGGCAGCACCCTCGACGCCGCCCGGCGCTGGCAAGGCTGCTCGCACCGGCGAGTCATTCCAAACGAAAGCAGCGCCGACTAACAGTGTTGCAACAATGATCAGGCTCGATTTAAGAAGCTCTTTTGGAGCAAATGAAGTACGCCTGCCTTTTCGTGATACATTTATAAATCTACTTGGCACCAGTCCCTTTTTAACCACCAGATTCCTCACTTATTCAGTAGCCGGTTTATTTCATACACATCTTATGTTGTTTTAATTCTAGCATAAGTTCTATAGCTCAAACTGTTTTCTACCAAGCTTTTGCCACATCATTGCGAGTGCAATACCCAACCCAAAAAGACAGGCAGCAATAAGCGCAACAAATGTAATATTTTGTCCGGTATTTGCTAGTGATTCCGATGAGCCGGGCGTCGGTGCTGTGTTACCGCTCACGGCAACAGCCAAACCGGCCGGATCAATAATTATGCCGTCCTCTGCCCCGTCAGTATCCAGACTGCCGCCGTCGGTCATTGTAAAACTTAGCAGCGTCGCGGTATCGCTTCCTATAGTTTGCGAGGCGACATTGGCACCATCTATCATGATATAGCTGCTGTTATTCGGATTATATTTACGCGCCACGAGGCCAGAACCACTGGCGTTAAAGTAATACTGCTGCACTGCGGTCGTAAAGCCTGGCGTGCCACAATCAGCACTGAAATTCATCATGCCAACTGGGTAATCATAGAGAAGATCAGTAATAGCGTTTTGAGATTCGGCTTTAACGGTAGCTACCGTAATTTGGCAGGCACTATCAAGCACGAGTGCCGCATACTTACCGGTTACCGCGTTAACAAAACTAGCAACGTTTCCCTGTGTACTATCCTGGGTGCCATCATTGTTGGCATCGCCGCTGTTAGGTGCCGCATCTTCTATGACGTTAGAAATGGAATCGTCATCATCGTCTGCATACTGCGTCGTGAAGGTCTTTAAACCGCCCTCAAGTGTTTGAGTGCCGCCGTTGCTTGGCCACTGTACGACCGCCTTGTACTCGTACGTCGTATTATCGGCGGTAAGGCCAGTAATGTTAGCCGTAAATGCGCCGGCGTTCGTTATGGGCTGAGGAGTTGTTTCCGTAAACGGATCGCTGGAGCCTGCAATGCGGTAACGGAAGAATACATTGACGTTGCTGCCTACAAAAGCATCCTGATAATCACCATTGAGCGTAGCAGACCGCGCTGCAATGTTAGAGGCATCATTAGTAGTGGCGGTTATCATAGCGCCGGTCATGGCCCGGGTTGAGGCTGTATTACTGGCGGCAACGGCGACAAACGCATGCTTTTCTGGTGCCCACACCACCGCGCTCCAACCGTTGTCTGAAGCGCTTGGCATACCCGTCCAGGTTGATCCATCCGAGGAATACATAACCCTATCTGTGCCAGTTTCAGCTACCGCAACGAACCTATCAAGTTCCGCCGACCATGTTACCGAGCGCCACGTGTTGGCGGCCGATGCAGCATGCGGCGTCCAGGTAATACCGTCCGGTGAAGTCATCACACGGTTCGTGCCGTCGGTCGAAACCGCTACGAACAAATTCTTTTCTGCCGCCCATGTGACAGATGTCCAACTATTGGCCTCAGCAGCCGTCCTGGACGTCCAGGTGATACCATCTGGGCTCGTCATCACACGGTTCGTGCCACTTGTCGCGACTGCCACAAAAAGCCCAAGACTCGGTGAATACGTAACCGAGCGCCACGCACTAGCCTCGGAAGCTGAGGCGGTAGTCCAATTGATGCCATCGGTTGAAGCCATCACCTGGTTAGTGCCAAGATCAGCCACCGCAACAAATTTACCAGCGCCCCAGGTAATTGAGCGCCATGTCGAGGTTGCATCTGGGGATGTGCGCTGTGTCCAGGTATCGCCATCAGGACTTGTGACAATTGTATTGCCGGCACCGGACGCACAGGTAGCCGCAACGCTGTCTGTGCACATAACAGTCACAAATAAATTCAGACTGGGCGACCATGTAACCGATGTGAACACCGGCCGAGTTATGCTGCCTACCACTGGCGAGGCTAAAACCCAGTTCTTGCCATCATTACTCCACATAATTCGTCTATTGGTTGCAGTAGGAAAAGACGAAAAATTGGCGACGGCAACAAATCTGCCAAGTTCTGGAGAGTAGGTTACTGACTGCCAGTTACCGTTTCCGGCAGTTGTTGCCTGAGTGGTCCATTTGAGTGCAGAGTTACTCACCCCAGCAGCTTGCACTTGCGAAATCGGGGCGACTGTAACGACACTCACAGCCGCAAGAACAAAAAGCAGTATAGATTTTACAGATGGTCGTAATCTAGTGAACGTTCTCCCTACCTTCTTCTGCGTCTTTTTGTGTTTATACGATCTAATAGCCTTAAACGCACCGAACGATTTAAGTAACCGCCTATACATGTCTTAAAGCTCCCTTATAACTTCCTACTATCATCATTGGCTTTATAAGCTCTTGTTTCTTATGCTTATTATCACTAATTGTAACATTAAACGAGTAACCACAGGTAGATTCATACATGGAAATTGTCTCAGTTGTGCTGGAATATAAAAGGAACACGATAAGCGTGTTCCTTTGTTGTGTATCCTACAATGGTGACCCCTAGGAGAGTCGAACTCCTCTTACCAGGATGAAAACCTGGTGTCCTAACCGATAGACGAAGGGGCCATAAAGGTGTTAACAGGTGTAGATTTTATCAAATAAATCGTCTTTTGGAAAGGGGCTGACGTTAATTACTTTCCGTGCGCAAAACAATCTCGCATATTTCGCTGCAAATATTGCAACAAAAAAGTGACCGCATCATAAAAGTGGCTTAAGGAGAATAAGCAGCATGTTAAAGAAAGCAGCAATCGTATTCGGTGCCGCGTTTTTTAGCAGTTGGATTACTCGGTTTCACACCAGCACTCGCGCCTCACGGATCAGGTGATATGTCCTATAAATAAAAAGAGCCCCTCAATAAGGGCTCTTTTTATTACTTTACATATTACCGTTTTGCAGAAACAGCTGACACTGAAGGCAGCTCTATACGATTCAGGTCAACTATATATGAACCCTGGTATCCATCGGGTGTACCGAGCTGCAATGCAACGGTTTGCAGCTCACCGCCAGCCGTGACACCCATCTCTGGTGATTGCTCAAATTGGATGAAGATCTCTCGGCTCTCACTCCGCCCAAGCAGCTCATGCTTCTCTAAATTGCCATTCACGCGCACAAATACTGTTTGTCCAACAAAACTACTATTATTCGTTAAATAACCACTCATACCGCTACTTGACGTATTAGTAACCCTAAAACTAATCGGCTCATTACAATGAATCGAAGGCGTCAGTTTAAGCGGTTGCTGTGCGTCAACTACCACTTCTAACTGTGCTGTGTAATCATTGCCGCTATACGGCAAGAAGAAGCGCTGCGTATCCCCTGGTTTAATAGATAAATCTGGGATGTTTAACTTATAACCGTTTAAGTTAAAGCCGGGTTCAATATCAGCCCCAGACTTATTTGTAATAGAGGCTTCAATTTGATGGTGATTGCAATTGAGCTCTGTTTGCACATCCATTACGGCATTTCCCTCTTTAATCAGAGGCTGTAGGTTGGCTTGAGATACAGCACCAACACTGGCGGCCGGCAGGAACATAGCGGCGCCTGTAACAATTGAGACCCCCGCGAGGGCCAGCTTTTTCACATTCATAGATTTCTCCTTATTTTCCAAGAAAATGTATTCTTGTTAGCATCGGATTGGTCTTATATTCAGTGTGCTAGCAACACTACAATTAATTATAACAAGCACATGCAAACCATAAGCTCTTTTGTTGTATAAGCCACATTTTGACTTAAGGGCAACTTTATGCTAGTTTGTGAATAAGTATATATCTAATGGAGGAGGAGTAATGCGAGCTGTACGTAACGTACTGAACTACCTGCGCCATCTGACGAGCAGCAAAATGCTGGTTACTGGTGTGTTTGCCCTAGCGTTGGCCATTTCTGGCGGCGTACTTTTAAGTCAACGAGGCTTTTCTGCTGAAGCAGCGGGCTGTAAAACCAATGATATTATTCCCTGCGGCGTCTCGAGCGCCCAAGATACAGTGAATAAAATCAATCAAAACGCTCCAGGTGATCTGAATAAGATCTACCCCGCTTATCTGCCGGGTTTTAGCACTGCCGATCTTGCACAGGCAGTTGAAGGTATATCGCATAAAAATGGCACCATTACCGTCAATGGCAAGGTTGTTGCAACTAATGCCGTCAGCATCGGCCGCAATGCAAAGTCAAGTTCAACACCAGTTAATCTTGGTGGCAAAACCTATCATGAAAGCTCTAGTCAAACAGTTTTCTTGAGCGATAGCCTTCCGAGCCTCGTTGTTATGAAAGGTGGTGTTTTTCAATACGCCATTATCAAAGGTTGCGGTAACCCCGAAAAAGGTACCCCAACCGAAAAACCAGCCACTGCAAAGTGTGACGGTCTGACATCAAAAAAGATTAGTCGTAACGAATATCAGTTCGATGCTAGTGCCAGCGTAACCGGTAACGCTAAGATCATAAAATATGTCTTTACCACCGATGACGGCCAAACAAAAGAAGTACCAACCGAGAGCGGCACTGCAAGCGCCAACTTTACATTCGCTAAAGAGGGTATGCACACCGTTAAAGTTCAAGTTGTCGCAAATGTAAACGGACAGCCGCAAACTATTGACGGCGCAGCCTGCCAAACAAAGGTGCCAGTTGAAGCTGCGCCAGTAGCCGAATGTGTGAGCCTCTCAGCAAGCATTATTACTACTGGTCAGCGTAACTATCGCTTCACCCTCACTTACCGCGCCGAAGGTGGCGCAAAGCTTGAGTCTGCCGACTTCGATTTTGGTGATGGCCAAACCGAAAAAGGCCTTAAGCCTTCTAATGCAACCACTGTGACAAAAGATCACGAATACGCCAAGAAGGGCAATTACACCGCCATTGCAACCCTTCACTTTAACATTGCCGGTAAAGTAGAAGACAAGAAGTGTCAGGTGCCTTTAAATGTGCCCGAAAAGCCATGCGAAGACAACCCGAATACTCCTCAGTGTAACCCTTGCCCAACCAACCCGAACGTCGTTAACGGCAGCCAAGAGTGTGGCCAGGCACCCCCCCAGCTGCCTGCGACCGGTCCGGTAGAATTAATCGGCGGCACTCTTGGCGCAAGCGGCCTTGCCGGTGCCGGTTATTACTTCCGTAACAGCCGACGCAAGCTCATCGACACCATCTTACGACGCAAATAATACCTAAAAGCTCGTCATATTCAAACAACCTCGTGATTATAGCGAGGTTGTTTTATGTCATAAGCCGAAAAGGAATCACCGCCCGCCGACACTTGGTCGACGAGCGGTGATCCTCGCAAAAACGACTAGATCGGCAACAGGCTTCGGTGGGTTGGCGGCGATCTGCTGCCATGCCTCCTGTACCAGCGCCTCGGTCGCCCGGCAAATGATCTCGTCGAGTGCCTCGATGTGCCATCCGTAGTCCAACTCCTCAATCCGTGGTAGCTGGCAAGGTCGCCGCTCGAGAACGGCACCCCGAAGGGCACGTTGTCATTGAAAGGCAAAACGGTGATGCCTGTATAAGTAAAGCCACTGGCGCCCCTATCGCTAGGGGACGCCAGTGATTGGCCGGTGAGCCTCAGCTCATCTTGCAGGGACCGAAATCCCAAAGCATCTTTGATACCTTGCGGGCGCTGTCTTGGGCCTGTTGAGGTGTTAGGGGCTTGTAGGGGATGACGGTGAGCTTCATCGCGCTCAGAGGGGTGCCGTTAACCTTCTCTGCAGTCTCCGTCACATCAAACTTGACGCCGTAGTACTTTCGGATCTCGTTGCTGAAAATGGCCCATTCATCGGTTTGCATGCGGTAATCATCGAACTCGCCCCAACACACGATACTACTGTAGGTGGCAACATTCCCATCAGCCGCGAGATCGAAGTCGAACTTGATTAGATGGCGAGGGTGGTCGTCACTGATGTCGATCAGAACGGCAGTACCGTTTTGGTGATTGAACTCATCTTGCCAGCTGCGCGGCTCTTCCTTATCGAGCGTGAAAAAAAGGAAGCCGCCAACAATTATTATCGCTACCGAGATACCGACAAGTACCCATGGCCACTTTTTTGACTTCTCTTGGTCTGTCACTACTTGCCTTCCCGTTGAACTGCATTTGCCATATTTAACCGTATGTAATAAGTAGTAAATTGTCAAACATAGGCACAGAACAGTAGTCGTTGAGGGACGTGGGGCCGACCAGCCTACAGTGTCGTAAGCCGCGGTATGACGCGCATGTTGGTAGAATAAAAACTTTGCTGATAGCTGGCGCTTCTGACCAGTACATACCGCTATGGCACATGACTTTTGCCTCCGTCGTAAAGATAATGGAAAAACGTTCTGTGATATTGGTCTTCATGTTGGAAGGCGACTTATATGCCACCTTCCAACAACAGTTATGAACCCGCCTCTTCAGACTTTGGCATCTAAACTAACTACTTTACGGCGCCTTTAGAACGACGCTAGCCTCCTCCCACAAACGCTGAAACAGATCAGCGCGGCCTGGTTTTTGGCTACAGTACGCGTTAACCATGTCACGACCACGCTTGTTGAGCGTGCGCCGGTGAGAGAACTCATCGGGCGTCAGAACGCGACAAGCTTCAACTAGTTGCCAGGTATCTGTGATTTCGTCAAAGACATCCATCCAGTTGCGCCCTAGCAATTTCTTGCCGTATGCCGGCGCCTCGGCCAACCACAGATTATGCTGGTCCCTCGTCTCCTGCGGGAATGCTTGGCAGGTCTGATCGAAACCTTTTTTAGCTCGTAGCCATGCTTCTAGCAAAGAGGGACGGAACTGTGTGAGAAAGCGGGGTGTTTCAATCTGTGCCCTCTCATCCTCGTGTGCGTAGGTATGTGCGTAGAGATCAAGCTTGACGTTATCAGGTGGTCCCAAATACCAAGCAAACTCGATGAGCACGACAGTGGTGGAATAGCCATTAGGCTCACCTTGGGCGTCGAAGGTCACGCTGCGACTGTAAAGCGCACCGCCACGTTTCTTCTGTGCGCGAAAAACCTTTACATCGCCGGCGGCAGCTATGAGATTCGCGTTATCCAGAGGGCGGCCATGAGTAAATTCTGCACCCGGCATAGTTAGCCAGTGCACGTAGCAATCGCGGGCACCACCTGTAAATGGGAACTTGGGATGAGTAGCCGGGAATGTAATTTTCCGGCGTCCCAAGACAATGACAGGCCGATAGATTGCTCCCTCAGATCGATCCTCGGTAATGACTTCGCCGATATACTCGTGCGAGAACATATGCTTGCGGCGGCCGTCAGAGTAGACCTCTACTTCACTTCTTGGTTTGGCAGCTTGAAGGAGGAAGTCTGTCGACCAGTGCAGATTAGTTGCAAGCGGGACATACGTCTCATCGCCCAAAGAGAGGGGTGCATAGCTATTCAGTTGCCCCCCAACTCCAGGTGGAGGTAGAATTTGACACATGAGGATGCAGCTCATAGGATCTTCGTGAGATCCAATCTCAATTGGCAAAGTACTACCTTTCTGAGTGAGGTAAGGCGGGGTTGCAAGGTCATTATAACAAAGTACTGATAGTGGCTAATTTACAAATACCGGCTGGGTTTGTTATAGCCAACTCTATTTCCGCAGAATCTTCTCTATTGCTTTTCCCCTTGCCAGCTCATCGACTAACTTATCTATGTAGCGAATCTCCTGCATAATTGGATCTTCGACGTCTTCTACTCGCACACCGCAAATCATGCCCTTGATCAAATCTCGTGAAGGATTCAGTCGAGGGGCTTCTGTAATGAAAGTCTCAAAGTCTGTTTGTTTTCCTAATTGCGCTTCTAGCTCTTCCCGGCTATATCCCGTCAACCAGCAAATAATTTCATCGACTTCTGTTTTCGTGTGTCCTTTTTTCTCTGCCTTAGCAACATAAAGGGGATAGACACTTGCGAAGCTTATTTTATAGATCCGAGGTTTTATCATGATGCTTCCTGCTTCCAGATTTTTCTGTATTTTAACACGAATATCATGGAATTCACCCCAACTACGTCCTTATGAAGTTAGCTGGGTTTGAGATTCAGGGTTTTACTTTCTACCTTGTCTATCTTCCACTATTGACAAACTAGGTCGTTAGTGTTATTATTCAAACATCATCGTTTTGCGGCACGTAACAGAGGTGGAGACTCGTTAGCGGGCTTAACGCAGAGCCTTTGAGCACCTGCAGATTGTATTTCAAGGCGCCCTACATGACTTATTATGTAAGGTTCTTGTGCTTTCTTCAATAGTTCTTATGGTTACTGTAAGCTTTTGTTACAGCAAACGAGTTTGAGGTACGTTAACAGATCAAATCATGCAAGTTCATACACCCCGTGCGCCTCAGTGCAGCAGCGCGTCTTTTCTAAGCGAACCTCGCCGCAAACGAGAATCACGACAGTGAGACTTTTTGGTTCGCAGACGCACTGTTGCACTGAGACCCGAGCATTTTGCTCTCTTAGTTGCACAGTGTTAATACGAAATTTTTGTCTTTTTCTTCAGAGGAGTAACGAATGTGCCGGCTTGAGCCCTAGGCCTGCACATTCGCTGCTCCTCGAGCGGGGAGCAAACCGCGGACAGCGGTAGGAAATAAAACACCGGCCCTGTCCACGGGCCCCGAGTAAGGAGAAAAGACATGGACATCACTAGCATCGTTAAGTCACTGATTGCCGCTCTGATTGTGGGCGCCCTCGGCTGGTGGGCCTCTGTGATCACGCTGAGCTGGTCCGACCAGAGCGGCGCGTTCATCATCGGCGCCATCTCGATCATCGTCGCCATCGCGACTCCTTGGGGAGTCTGGCTGGGAGCGAGCGACAGAACCACCACGAGTCAGGGGGTCGCAGTTTTCGTTGCGATTCTTTTGCTGATCATCGGCACGATGGTTGGTGGCCTCAGCTTCGGCTGGTTCACCAACTGGATCTGGGAGGACTTCGGTCTCGGTCTGCTGATGGCGGCCATCCTGGCTGCCGCGACCGCCGTGATCAACATCCGCACCCACGTCTTCAAGTAGCTCACCCGAGAAGGAGAACACCGTGAATCTCAAGTTCAAGGGAGTCCTGATCGGGCTCCTACTACTCGTGCTCGGCTTCTTCGCTTCAGCCTGCAAGCTGAGTGGAGATGACACAGCCGCACCAGCCGTTCCGGAAATCACCGCGAGCTCTTCACCGAGCTCATCGGCGAGGCCCCCGGCGGCGGCCAACGGCGTTCCCGCAAAGGACGTCCAGGTGCAGACCAACGACGACAAGCTCGACTTCGTGCCACCCGCCGACGGTGATGACATCACCGACGGCGACACGCGCGACAACGAGTCGATGCCGTCGCTGCACGCGCTGCTGCCCGACTGCGGCGTGTTCATCAACTGGCAAGACGCTGTCAACTGCGTCAACAAGCAGAAGAAGCCGCACGACGCACAGTGGTACATCGACGGCTTCAACGCACGTACTGATATCACGCACGGCACAACCTGGGATGACGTCATCAAGATGGCCCAGGCAAAGGTGCCGAGCGATGTCGAGGTGCGTGTCATCCAGGTCTACGGGTGGACGGAGAAGGAAAAGAGCAAGGCGGAGGCCCAGAGGGCCGTCGCCCCGCTCGTCGGCGAAGAGACTGCCTCCAAGATGGAGGTCCTCTACTACAACGTCGACGCCTTCGCCAACACCTGGCGGACCAAGGGTGACAAGCCGGCGATGCAGACCTTCGCCGACTACAACCGGGAGATCCGAGTGACGCTCGCGCCACTCGTGCTCAACCCGGATGGTTCGGTCGCTGGCCTGCTCGAAGGTGTTCCCTGGGGGATCTTCGTGGATTGTTATAACATCCACGGGTTCTTCAAGGTGGTGCCCAAGAAGCCAGGTACACCACTGCTCTGCCCGCCCGGTACGCCGAACGCGGGCCAGCCGATGGGCTCGGTGAACAGCTGCTACCCTCCGGGGCAGCAGCCACCGCCGCCCACCTGCAAGTACCCCCCGTGCAGTCCTCCCCCGCCGCAAAGCGGGAAGGACACACAGAACGACCCGCAGGTGGTCGGCAGCAACAAGCCGGGACACAACGGCGGGCATCCGCCACAGAGTGATCCAATCGGGTCACCGGGTGGCGGTACGACGCCCGACACATATGTGCCGCAGCCGGCACCGCAGCCGCCCACCACGCCGCGGCCGTCAGATCCACCCCCGGTGGAGACGCCGGCACCGCAGCCGTCGAACCCGGCACCACCGGGTGATCCATGCAAGGAGAACCCTGACCTCTGCTGAGGGCGAGGCCTTGCTACCCGCGGTGGCACCCTGCGCAACGACGCGTGGGGTGCCACCGCACCAACCTTCGTATTAACACAACAACCCTGAGGAGGATTCCTTGTCGAGTCACTGAAGTTTTTTAGCTTTAAGATTCCAAGTTTAGAGTCCTCCTCGGACTCAAACCCTTATGAATTTACATGATTTGGTCTGAAGACTATCCCTCGGGAGGCCCTTTAACAACTTGAGCCGAGTAACTAAAAGTTCTATTAAAATAACTCATTCAACCTAAGAAAATAGAGGAGATAATAATGCGAAAGTTTTTAAGCGCTTTAAAGCGTAAACTTCCGAAACGTCTCGTGCCAGTATTTGCTGTTGTTGCTGCTATTGCAGTACCAGTAGCAATCATGGCATGGGGCCCAAGCCGCGCAACATATACTGTTGCTAACCCGGCAAACAAAGTGGTTTTCAACTCAATTATTGATAACCCACACATTGGCGACGAGCGCAACTTTACGGTTGTTCGCGACGCTTCAATTACCACCGATGGTGGCTGGCAAGACACTGTAAGCGTACAACCGGGCAAAGAATATACTGTTCGTATGTACGTTCACAATAACGCACACCAAGACCTTAACCTTAAGGCCTTGAATACCCGCGTCAAAGCAAGCGTTCCGACAACCACTGGAAAGAATGTTTCTGTCAGTGGTTTCGTAAGCGCAACCAACGCCGACCCGACGGAAGTCTGGGACGACATTCACTTTAACGGTACGCAAGATTTCAACTTGGTATACGTGCCAGGTTCAGCTGAAATCTACAACAATGCGACTGGTTCTGGTGGTAAAAAATTAAGTGATAGCATCGTAACCAGTGCTGGCGCTCCTGTGAGTTACACCGAAGAAGGTGTGATTCCTGGCTGTTTTAAGTATGCAAGTTACGTATACTTTAAAGTAAAGCCACAGTTTGCTTCAACCTCGACTTTCGAAATGAACAAAACTGTTCGAAAACTTGGTGATGCCGACAAGACCTGGAAAGAGTCTGTTGCAACCCAACCCGGCGACAAAGTCGAATACCGCATTAAATACACCAACAAGAGTGGTGCAGTACAAAACAACGTTGTTGTTAAAGATGTTCTGCCTGGGGGTGTTTCATATGTTAACGGCAGCACAAAGCTTTACACAACCCTTAGCCCGAATGGCGACACCGTCAGCGATAACGTGACCAAGGGTGGTATTAATATCGGTAGCTACCAGAACGAAAGTACTGCCTATGTTATCTTTACCGCACAAGTAGCTGGTAACGACCAGTTGCCGACCTGTGGCCCTAACACGCTTAAAAACGTTGCTAAGGTAGAAACAGATCACGGCACCAAAGAAGACGACGCAAATGTAACCGTTCCAAAAGAATGTAAACCACCTGAAGCGGAAGTTGTCTGTAAGGGCTTAGAGGTTAAAACCATTAGCCGCACACAATTTAGCTTTAAGGGTAGCAAAGAAGTTACCAATGCTGACTTCGTAAAATACGTTTATACTGTTAAAAAAGCAGGTTCAAACGAGGTCATTAAGACTATTGAATCTACTAATGACAACGCCGTAGCTTACGAAAACAGCACCGTTGGTAAATATATCGTTCAGGTTTCAGTTGTTGCCAAAGTAAACGGTCAAGAAGTAACCAAGACTGACGACAAATGTAAGGGTGAGTTCGAAGTGGTTGAAAAACCAACGGAGAGCACTTACAAATGTGACGCTTTAACCTTGGTTAAACTTGAGAATCGCACGAACGCAACATTCCAAGCAAAGGCAATTGCCACCGGTAATGCAAAGGTAAAAGAATACAAAATTGACTTTGGCGATAACCAAAGCAAAGTATTCGGTGTTGGTCAAGAAGTACAAACGCACACTTACGCGCCTGGTGAATATACCGCTAAGCTTTATGTTAGCTTCGAAGTTGATGGTAAACTCGTGCCAAACCAAACCGGTGAGGCATGTCAGGCTCATGTAAAAGTTGAGCAACCTCCGGTTGTTCCTCCAACACCTGAAAACCCTGGCAACCCTGAGTTACCGGGAGAACTACCTGCAACTGGCCCTGAGGCCATGTTAGCTGGCTTACTTGGCTCAAGCGCTTTAGGTTTTGGTATTAACGCATACGTTCGCAGCCGACAAAATTTGGCTGGTCTGCGTAAATAACAGGCTAAAGCAAAAGAAGGACTGACCGCCCCGCCACAGGTTTTTGTGGTAGAAACACCCCATTCTATATGGGGTGTTTCTTTATGCTTTTTCTTAAGCAAAAGCCCTTCAGCGGTATCGCCAAAGGGCTATCCAGCCACCCCCAATCTCAAGGTTTAACTATATTACACACTCATGCGCGACTACAGACATTCTGAAAATACGTGAGCGCCCGATCAATACGAAACGCTTCGTGCGTCCAAAGTATTGCTACGGATTCACCGTTTGATATCGTTACTCCAGAATGAATCACTACGAGTGGCGACTGGTAATGTGAAGCTTCACGCGTCGCCAGCTCGAGAAGTTGCAATGCAGAATCGGCTATGCTTGGATATGTTCTTGCAATCTCTGCCTGCTGTTGATCAACCCATTCATTCCACTCGGCAGATGGCCGAAGTTCGCAGATTTTCCTAGCGCTCGTCAGCCTATCTTGCGAAGAAGTTTCCTCCGAAAGGTTATGGAACGTCAGTATATCGATTCCGCTCGCTCGCCAGATACAAGCGAGTTGGTTGAAGGATACGACAGGATCATCGTATGCAATGATTGATGCATGGAAACTACTGGGCCCCTGCTTACCCTCGAGCCAGTTGAACGCTCGAGAATATCCACTCTCGCTGACCATCAGGCTCCTTAGTACTTATGGGTAGCGAGACATATATTACCATAATTGAAGCACTAAAAGTAATTTAATATATAGTATATATGTATGGACAAGAAGATTTCTACCGATATCTTAATGGCCACGGGAGTGTTTGCAGCATTCTTGTGCACCATCAGCTGGCTAACTGGTTTTGACTTATTGGGTCTTGAAGTGAGAATGATCGTGACAGTGATCGCCCCTCTTCTTCTATTGGCGGGCTTTGTTTTAAGTAAGGTTTTTGTCAAGCAACCTGATCGCACAACCAGATTACTGCGAGCTGCGAGCATTGCTACATCTGTAGCACTTCTTCTTAGTGTAATGCTCATGGTGATCTTACTAGTTCAAATTAGCCAAGCTATGCGCGAATTTTAAGGTGGAATTTCTACTGTAATTGGCTATAATAAACTATCATGGCAAAAAATCGTAAGAGACGAAGTAAAGTATACACTGGCAGCGATGCTAGAGTCGAGAAACCAACCGTGCATCGCTATACGGCAGTTGAACGCAGCAAGCTTGGCCAATGGTGGCATGAACATGGCAAGATGACAAAGCGCATTACCCTCATAGGTGGAGGCGCAGTCATTTTTATTTACCTGATCGTTGAAGGGATTCGGCTTTTAATTCCTTAGTTTGTGGCTTTGCTTTTAGCGGCAGCGAGAAGCCGAATGTACTTCCCTGCCCTTCGGTAGAATGAAAGATTATTGAACCACCGTGAGCCAAAATCACCTTTTTGATCATAAACAACCCAATACCTGTGCCGTCAGGCCGCACTTTACGTGCGTTGCTGGCACGATAGAATTTCTCAAAAAGGTCTTTTTGTTCGTTCGCAGGCACACCTATACCAGTATCTTTCACCTTAAAACTAACATGCCCGTCATCTGAAAGTAGCTCAACCTTTATAGTGCCGCCCGGTTTTGAGTAATAAATGGCGTTATCTATCAAGTTCATGACGACTTGACGAATTTTATTTTCGTCGAGTCTTGCAGCCGGGAAGGTTTCGGGCGCTTCATACTGTAATTTCAGCTGGCGGCTCTTTGCAGTTACTCTTAGCTGCCCGATTTCTTCACCAATAAGATGCGTGAGGTTAACAGTGCTGTATTCAAGCATAAACTTGCCAGTTTTAAGGCGCGAAACATTGAGGAAATCAGCAATCAAATAGACCATGCGTTGCGCACCGCTGTAGGCCTCTTCGAGCAATCTCTTTTGCCCCGATTGAAGATCGCCTGCATCACCTTCAAGGACCATACTGAGATACCCTTTTATCGTGGTCAACGGCGTTCTAAGCTGATGCGAAGCCATTGAAATAAACTCATCTTTGGCTTCATCAAGCTGTTTTAGCTTGGCATTTGAACGCCGAAGTTTCGCGGTAGCTTCATCAACTTTATTCTGCAGCGTTTCATTAAAATCACGAATTTCTTCGAAACGAAGGGCGTTTTGAACAGCAATAACAAGCTCATTAGCAACGGTTTCTAATACTCGTATATCCAAATTATTATAAGAACCACCATTAATCTTTTGCCCCAAAGCGATAAAACCGACTCCTTTCTGAAGTTCTTTAGGATAAGCCATATCTAATCGCACTAAAACAGCAATTTCATGCTCCATAAGGATATCACGGAGCTTTTCATGCTCGGTGGTTAATTCATCAGTTACAATAACGGCTTGCTTTTGTTTATATGACAAAACGATATGCGATAGTGCTTTTATTTTTTGATCAGTACTATTTTTGCGTAAGGTGCCGCTATATATAAAGTGGCGATTAGAACCCCTCACTGCCGTGATGGTATATCTCGTACGCAAAAAGTCAGCGATGGTGTGCGATGTAGAGTCAAGGAGGTTCAGCAAATCTATAGACGATACTAAGTTTTTATTGAATATATCGAAGAATTCTTGAGGATCATATGCATCTTTATAAAATAGTCGGTTCGTAACACGGTCAAATATGCGACGAAAGAAGTTAAATGAAAGCGCCGCAATGCCAGTAACAGCAGAGATCGCCACTTGCGCCAAGACAGGAATTTCAAAACCAAAAACGAATCTAGTCAATGCGAATATCATGAATCCATAAAGAGTTGCGAAGGTTATTAGTGACCCTAAATACGCAATCGAACGTGCAATTGCTAATCGTACATCAAACAACCTATGGCGGACAATTGCAGAAGCAGCAAGCCCTACAAAAAAGAGTGAAAAAAGCGGCCCATATTTACTACTTACCCAATTTTGAATAATAACCGGAAGAATAAGATTGAAAATAACTGCAAAACCCGCATAAAGCGATAAGCCAAGAGCAACTAAACGCAACTGGTCTCTCTGATACCCTGCCCTTGCATGTCTAAACTGATACGTAAAGTTAAACACAAGTAGCGTTAATGCTTGTAAAATATAGACTATATAAAGAAAATAAAGGGGTCCAAGTTGTAAATTCGCGCCAGCATCACCCCTTGAAGCAGATCCAATCATTCCGGGAGCAAACGACAGCACTATAGCGGCGCCTCCAAGAAAAGGCTGAACTTTATTAAATTTTGAATGCTGTAAGATATCGCTATTTGGCAAATAACGACTAAGGGTCCCCGTGCTCAAAGCTATAAATACACCACCAACAAACGTCAGCCTACAGAAAAACAGTGTCCATTCAGTTGAAACATTATCTGCTAAGAAGTTTGCGCTTGTCCAAAATACGAGTGCAAAAGAAAGCATTGCAAAAATTCTATTAATAGCAAGCTTTGGATTACGCAATAAAACAGCTAGCCCAATAAAAAGGTTCGTAATATCACTAGCAAGTAGAATAAAAAGATCAATAGTCATCTTTAATAAGGTCCCCGCCTGACTCTAATATATACGCAGCTTCAAGATTACCAGTATCCTTTAGATGTTGGACTACTCCTTCAATATTAATGAGGGCAGGAATCGTGGGCGACCCCATGTAATTAACCGCGGGTCCAAGCGCGTATACACCGCCATATCCCTTTTGAAAACTATCGAAGTAGTCTGCATCAAAACTTGCAAGTGCATATGGTTTATTATGTTTTCTGGAATGATCAACCACACCAGCATAAAGAAAATTGCTAGAAGTGCTAGCCCGACGTATGCTTTTACGGTGTTCTTTTTTAAGTGCAATTGTTCCGACTTCAAATACACTGTTAAGATCAAGGTTTCTTAGCAATTCTTTACCTTCTTTGCTTAGCATTAGTCTCCCGGCTTCAATATCATGAATGGTTTTTAGGCCTATTTTTGGATCATAATCTATAATTCTTAAGCAACCCGTGAGATCATGCCCATGCTTCATCGACAGTAATTCTGTCTCGGGAATGTATGGCGCATATTCTTTTTCTAACTCGGCTTTACTTTCTACATACCCACGCTCTTCAAAAACTTCGGCTTCTAAATCTATTGTTGCATCCCATGCAAGAGAGCCGGGACGCAATAACATCAAGCCTACTCTTTCAGAATCGGATTTTGAATCAATGCGCGGCAAAGCTACTTCAGTCATTTGTGCCTCCTTTTACATAATAACGCGCAGGTAGCTCAAAACCATTAAAGTTCGAGCCATATACCGCCGCGTAAGCTCCGGTAGCATCAATGACTAACCTGTCCCCCATATTAACATCAGCGGGCAGAAGATAGTCATAGCCCAGAATGTCGTAAGCATCGCACGTCGGACCAGTCAATACAAAACTTTTCCTATAACCCCTTGATGTCTTCTCTGTATAAATGGGATAGCGCCATTCTTTCATTTCAAGCGGTTCCATTAAACCTTGGAAAACACCAGTGTCTAAATAGAGCCAATCAGAACCTGTTCGATGTTCGCGGGCTATTACTGAAGTAACCGTAACTGCCGCATTCGCACTTATATAACGACCAGGTTCAGCAAATACCTCAATATGTTTTGGAATATATGTAGCTAATGCGCGGTTAATTGTTCGACAGATCTGCCTTATGGTCGGAATCGGCTGCCCATAATCTGCCGGAAAACCGCCACCCATATCAAGATACTTGATATTAATAGCCATCTGGCTTAGTCGATGAATTAGCTTACTCGAAAGCTCTAAAGCAGTATCCCATATTTGTAGGTTTTCAGCCTGGGAACCGACATGAAAGGCCAATCCGCAAACATTAAGCCCTGCCGCCTGAGCCGCTTCGGCAAAGTCAGGCACGTGAATATCAACTAAACCAAACTTTCTCGAAAGCGGAAATTTACTACCATAATCTGACACTTGAATACGTAAGAATACGCTAGCGCCAGGCGCATATCGACTCATTTTTTTGATCTCATCTAACGAATCGAGAGCATAATAGCGCACTCCTTTTTGAAAACAAACGTTAATATGATCCGGGAGCTTCACCGGATTCGAGTATATGACTCTTTCTGGATTTATCTTGAGTGCGTCAAGCAATCGCATCTCACCAAGTGATGCAATATCAAAACCATCAACAAGAGGTTTTAGCGTTTTGAGAACAATCGTATCATTATTACTTTTTAGCGCATAAAAAATTTTGACCCTTGGTAATAAAGCTTTAATTTCTTCTGACTTGCGCTTAATAATACCGAGGTCAGTTATAATAAAGGGAGTTTTTTTATGAGATAACGACTTAACGTCAGCAAGCCACTTTGCTTTATTCTTTACCATGTTGAGATTGTTACTTCATTACTATTACATAGGCATTTTGAAACGGCAAGCGTAGTAAACCCAAATCCAACCCTCTCTCCAATACATATAAAATCAATTATTTAACCAGTTTCACCTTCTTGGCGCTTATAAATTAAGATTTGGGAGAGCTAAGGTAAAGAGCGCTCTGGGAAAACAAAAATGACTATTGGAATTATCCTTACTCTGACATGTTAGTTTTAGGCGCGTTTTTTAGCCGCAAACAAATAATAGGCACCGGTTCCGAAAATAGGTATAAAGACAATAACAAGTACCCAAATCAGCTTAAATAACCAATCTTTTTTGCTACGGAGCAGGTGGCGCAAGGCCATAACGGCAATGATTATGTATAGCGCAATTAAGAGTAGTATTGCGACTTCTTGAAAACTAAATCCTAGCATAAAGCCTCCTTTAAACCCCGACTCGATGTTCAACCGTCAGTATATAAGTAACTTGCCTAAATTAAAATCCTGTACTCGGCTATCAACTGCTCTTCCATAATGAATTAATATTCACGTCATATTGCAATATTATCTGCCGCTCACTAGAATGTATCTAATGACTACTAAAAAGATTGCCATTATCGAAGACGACCAAGTTATTGCTGAAATGTACCGAATGAAATTTGAGGTTGAAAACTTCGAAGTCGAAGTTGCTGCCGACGGCCGCTTAGGTGTTGAACTTGTTAAGAGTATGCGACCAGATATGATTCTGCTCGATATTCAAATGCCTGAAATGAACGGCGAAGAAGCCCTGCGCGAGATTCGATCGCATAGTTGGGGTAAGCACATCCCTGTTATGGTTTTAACGAATCTTGGCGAAGAAGAAGCGCCAAAGGGCCTCAAACAACTTGGTATTATTAATTATATTGTAAAAGCCGATTTAACGCCCAGCCAAGTCGTCAAACGCGTAAAAGAATTCTTACTTGGCCAGTCTACTCCGGCTGCTGCGTAGCATCGGCAACCTGACGAGCCGCGCGAATAACATTATCGAACAAGGCACACACCGTGAGCGGGCCAACGCCGCCCTTTTCGGGTGTTACAGTTAGGTCATCGCGCGCGCGAACATCAGGCGCTAAATCGCCCACTAGCTTGCCTGCCTCGGTGGCGACGCCAGCGTCAACCACCACAGCGCCCGGTTTAATCATGGCGTTTGTCAGCACGCCTGCTGAGCCTGTACCCGTGACGATAACATCAGCAGCTTTAACGTTTTTTAAAAACTCAGCTTCAGAAGTTGAGGCGTCGAGCACGGTCGGTTCAAGGCCTGAGCTGCGCCACAAATTCTCTAATGGCGCACCAACTAACTTACCCCTACCAATAATAACAAGGTTTTTAGCCCTTAGATCAATGTTATAGGCCGCCAATAACCAATTAATAGCCATGGCAGTTGCCGGATCAAACTGTGCAGATTTACCAAGTGCATCAACGTCTTTTTCTGGTGCAACAGCGTTTACAAATGTATCAGTTTCGCTTGGGTCGCTTAAAGGCAACTGAATAATAATGCCATGCACTGCTTCATCATTATTCAATCGCCCTATGAGCTCTAAGGCTTCAGCCTGATCAACCAAATGGTGCTCAAGTTCTATCAAAATATCTTCGGCATAGCGTTTTTTAAGTGGGACATAGCTGTTAATAATCGGGTCGTCTTTCGTTTGAATAATTGCCAGCTTCGGCGTTATATGCCACGCTTGCCTTAGCGCCCGCACCTGCTTGGCTTGCCGCTCTTTAATATAGCCCGCTAATTCTCGGCCGTTTAGTAGTTTCATATAGGGTTATTGTAACAGAGCATTGCGCTTACAAAAGCGACAATTATGACCAGATGCTTATTATCGAATTCGGTAGCGCCGCGTTAGTCGTATACGACCATCCGAGAGCGCTCCTTCTTCTCGTGTTGGAAGATGATCAAGCCGGGCATCTATGACGTCTGCTCGTGCCATCTTATTTAACAATTTACGAAGATATATAACAGATAATTTACGCGATTTTATTGCTGCTCTGATCGCCCGCACCGATACCCATTCCTCTGTTAAAACTTTTAATATATCGTCTTTTAGATCCTTCCCATCCATCTGTGATCCATGAGAGGAAAAAAGCCTTCCCTTAGCGATCAATTGCCCAAAGTCCCCTTGGCCGTTACCTTGTGCTAGTGATCGTGCATAGGCAATGTGTTTTTTGGCTGGCCCGTTCGTTATTTGCCCCTGGATGCCGTTGAATAAATCTTGGACCGGCTCTTCGATCTCCTCTGCTATCGTTACTCTTGAGATATGGCCATTACCGCGTGGCAATGGCGTAAGACCCAAATAATGTCCATATGCTTTTAAGTAGCGAGCCACCGTGTCATGAAAAGTAACATGCACGTCATCTGATGCTGGATAATATACTCTGAATTGACTCATGATTTCATCAAGCATCATTTCACTGCCTTCAGGAAATTGTTGGAGCATCTCTCGCAAGGCTTTTACTTCAGGTAGGGCCGACCTAGGGGATGGCAGCTCACCAAGTTTCACAAATAATCCAGATATCGCAAGCGCCTCTATATCTACCAAGCCTGCATCTTTCATAACTTCTATCTGTCGCTCAACTCCCTCGGCAGTTTTGTAACCGATTTGTCGAAATATCTTGGCAACTCGACTTATGCGAGGGTTCTTGTATTCGAGTAAGTGCCCGTATATCTGAAAACGGGCACGAGGGCAGCGAACCGCGCCTGGACTGCCGGTGAAGCCCAGCAGTTGTTGTAGTGATACGTCTGGATTATCAAGGCTCCACCCAGTCAAAAAACCGCTCAGCGATGAGTATAACTCTTGCACTTCTTGATTTACCCTGTATTTACCAGCTACATCTTCTCTCAGTACACCGCCAGGTACAAAACACTGCTCAAGTATCTCTTTCATATCTCCAGTTCTTTTTAGTTTCCATTCCGTTGAAGAACCCTGTTGATCGTTATAAGCATCTCTAATCGAGGCGGCACTATGTGGTTTTTCCGGCTCGGCCAATATTACTGCCGCAAAACCAAGTTTTCGTTCGTGGTTACCAACAAAATCTAAAAAGCGAAGAGCGGGCTCTCGCTGGGATAGCACTTCAGTCATACGGCCACCATAGTATCATTTTTAGACGGTTGAACATACAGCCACAAAGCCCAGGAGTTAGGATCCCTTGCAAATCAGCTCATTCCCAGTCTGCCACCTTAAGTACTTTTCTTATAAGCGCCCTCTTCGTGCGTTGATGTATCGTTCAACTAACTTGACCAGAACCGGTTTGCAATAAATCGCAAGCGGCCCAGAGTTTCCATTGCTATCAAAACTTCGGAATAGCCCCACTGCATTCCGAATATTTAATTTGCCAATGACCCAATCCACATCTACCGTAGCTTTGAACCTAAATATACCAAGCAAAGTTACCGTCATTTTTAATTTAATTCTTAATCTTCGTCTCGCGAAAGACTGCCAAGGGTACCTTTTTAAATAAAGTATGCTAATACCTCAAGCTGGCGCATTGCGGTCAGCACTTCTTTAATCTCTTGGCGTAAAAGCAAATAGTGGCAAGCGAGCTAGGAATATGCCTTACGGTAATGCTAAATGAAAACTGTTAAACCATCGAACCCAATGATGAAACGGTCGGTTTGATATTGGCCGGCCAACTGTTGATGAGGCGCCATATGGCGGCTCATATGAACCGTGTAAACGCGTCTTGCCTGAACAATTGCCTGTAATTCTTTCACCTCAGGAAGTGTCATGTGAAACCATTCGGCAACAAGATCGGGGGTTTCTATGCTGCAATCTTCGTAGACACAGCTCACTTGCTCTAGATTTTCAGAAAAAGTGTCAACGAACAATACATCAGCGCCCCATAGCGTATCAAGTGTCGCCTGGCTGAGACGGGCATTCGTATCGGTCACAATGCCGATCTTTTTGCCCTGCCACTGCACCACAAATCCGCTGGCAGGAAAACCGTGGTTAAGTTCAACGGGTGTTATTTGCACACCCTCGCCAATTGTAAGGGGCTGATAATTTTGATAGGTTTTAAAGCTAAGTACTTGTTCACTTTCTAGATAACGCCAATAGTCTATAAGTTTGTGATTGAGCGGGTGATCGCCATACCAAAGCTTCGTCGGCTCTGCTCGGCGATAAAAGAATTCGCCCAAGCCGTTAATATGATCGGAATGATGATGGGTAACCAAGATGTGGTCGATCTCTTTCAGCTCAAAGTTATTATCAAGACATTGCCACTTTAAATCGGGGTTCGGGTCAACCAGGATAGTCGTCTCGCCAAGTCGAAGCAGCAGTCCAAAGCGATAACGGCGCGACTTCGGGTCGGTATCCAAGCAAGCGGCGCGCTTACAGCCGGCAAGCGGCGTACCGAGGGTGTCACCGGAACCCAATATAGTAATGGTGGCCTCGCTCACTGCTGCAAACCCTGCAACTTAGTGATTGCTTTTTGAATAGTCGAGTAGCTAATAATGCGTTTCATAAGCTTTATTTTAGCAGTTCGCTCGGCCTGCGGTTCAGAAATCGAGCGGGCGACAGCTCGTGCTAAGGCGTGCGGGTTATCGGCCTCAAACGATGGTGTGATGGTGCTTAAAAGCCGATACGCCCCCAATGAATCAGATAGCACCACACTGCCCTTTCCGTTATTGGCTAGAATATACTCTAAAGGCGTCAACGGCATGGCATCGTGTTTTGAGGGGCATACAAACATATCTGCATAGGTGAAAATAGTCCTTAAATCCGCGCTTTCGGTATGATTGTGCGTTAAAAATATACGATCTTTATAGCGAGATGCACGTACCATCTGTTTAATATGCTTGTTTTCCTTCTTATACACTGACGAATCAGGCCGGTGATGCGGCGCAAACAGCAGGAGGTTTGTTATGTTGTCTGCCGTGTTATCGAGATAAAGCTCAAAGCCTTCAATCAGTAGTGGAAGGCGCTTCACAAAATCCATACGCGATACCGAAATAATGTGCTTGCCCCGCGGCACTACACCGAATGCTTTGTGCAGCAAGATATTATATTCAGCTCTCGTCGTCTGCCGGGCCTGCTCGTAAAAATCATCTGGCCCCATCATGAGTGATTTCACTTTCACGCGTAACTGTTGATAAGGCATGAAATGATGAAACAAATTAATAAAGTTTTGCGCCCATACATCGTCAAAGAAATAGAGCTCAGTGGCATGATTAAGACCATATAAAACTTCACGAATAGATTCATCGTATTGATCGATAGTGAGAATAGGTATAAACCAAAAGAATATTTTAGCGAGTTCAGGCGGGAGTAGTTTTGGCAGGTTATAAAGATGATAATCGCAAATAACAACGTCTTTTTGAGCATGCTTTTTGGCGAGTTGAGCGACAAGGCAATTCATAACTATATCGAACGCATCTCGCGAATGAACCTGACGCAGCTTAGGGTAACCTAAAAGAGTTGGGTAAAGCTGCTCGGAAACGTACTCAAAATAGTATTGGTGATAGAGTTGAGGGTCGACGAAAACAATATCTAATTGATCTTTATATTCAGAGGTAATGTCACCAGTATTCAAATCTTCAGAAGATAAACATACCCAGCTGTTGCAGAATGCCTCCATAATTTGCGGATAAATACCTTTAGTGCCACCCATAGCCAAATGCCGATTACCGGGTGTTGTAAAATTCGGCCCACGATTTGAAACCATAACAAATGTTTTATTACCGCCTAAACCCATAGCCCATAGCCTTTCTGAAGTAGATATTGTCTAATTTCTGTTATGTGATGCTGTTTACGCTGGGAAGTATAATCATTATAGCGATCAATATGAAGATCTATGAGTGCCTTATTAAGAGGCAGTCGCAACTCTTTAACACCTTTCATATGCAGAAATACCTGCGCTGCCGTTGCTCGATCGGGCCGGGTTACATAAGGCATGTCCTCATAATATATAACCTGCTTGAATAACGAACCTATGCTATCTCGCACCGCAATGTGATCTACATGATCGCCGAAGGCACTTGGTGCCAGTACGACGGCACTATCAGGAATACTTTGCCGAAGCGTATTTATCAAAAGGTCTTGCACATACTCTGGGAGCTGGTAATCGCTATCGAAGATCGTTTCAAGCGACTTATCGCGCAATACGGCTTCAGGAAAATTTAAACAACTATGGTCATGTACCCCTGTTTTTTTTAATGCTATAGCATTCTCCGCTTTACGCAGCAATGTAGCATATGCGGGCGGAGCTAACTCGTCATATACAAACGCACTATGCGAAAACACCGTTATAACACGAACGTCATAACTCATTGCAAGCTGGCATAAGAGTGCACCAAGCGACCAAACAGCATCATCAAGATGCGGTGACATTATATAAAGCGGCCTATTATCTGGCTGCCCGAAGATTGTCGGCAGTAACTTCGCGAATTTTTCGTTCATCATGCTCTAGAATTCTTATTATAATCTTACTTGCCTCAAGTAAATGCCACTCATCTGGACCAGCCAACATTCGAGACGCTTTTGGCAGGTACTCGTCGATATCAAACTTTTGTAGGCCGAATAGCGGATTGTTGGCCCGCATCATTTCACGCATCCGCAAGGCTTCATCAATACGGCTCATGGTTGAATTTGGCTTGCGAGGCAAACTTGAAAGCCCCCAGTTAACCAGCTTGAGCGCGTTATGCGCGAGTACGAACGGCGAGGGAGCGGGTGCTCTCACCTGCGCACCGTGCGAATAGGTTGTCGAGACATCTAAAAGGGCCGCATCTGTAACAATGAACGACCGATTGTGTGCAGTAAACTGTTCACGACTAATAATGGTCAGGCCGAGGTCGTTGGTATATGGCGTTGGCAGCGCACGGTCGACAAATGCCTCAAGCAAACGGGGGTGACGATAGCGCAGAGCATCAAGCGCTACGCCTTCGACGCCATCGGCTATCACAAAAACATCTAGGTCTTCCGGTGGGTGTGTCGACTCACGATACAAGTAACTGCCGTACACACCAAAGCCGAATACTTGTGAATCAGAGCTTAAAATATCGATTGTTGCATCAGTAATAAGCTCGTGGAGTGTTCCGAAGTTGATATTATTAAGCCGTTCTTGTGCGCGAGCCTTGACGCGTTCATCACATGTATACCAATTGCGCTTGGCGTCATTCTGCACTGTACCCACCCCTTGAATCCCCCAGTTGGGCGTACAATCAAATGGCGCTTCCATGATACGCTGACGCACTGTTTCCAGATCTTGTGCGTTCATTTCTCGCGGTAGCACAATAACATTCTCACCGGAGCTGAGTGCACGTTCGGCAGCCTGATCTATCTGGAACTCTCTCATGACATCTCTTTCATGTTATATTCTAATTAAGATTCATGAATGTCAATAGGCCAGCCCAACCAATTATTGCGCTCGATATAGGCGGCGTTATCATTCCTGCTCTTGACGAGATTATTGATAGCTATATCCAACAAACAATTGGTATGACCGATGAGATGTTTCAAAAAGTCTGGCCACAGTATACGCCACTGCTGGTTACTGGTAAGATTAGTGAAGAAATGTTCTGGCGGCATATTGAACGAGAGCTCGGACGCCCAATTCAATCGCAAAGCGATTTATTCATGGAAAAATACCGATTGCATCTCACCGTTAATCAATCGCTCTTAGAAGATTTGACTAGACTGAAGGAGAAATTTGAATTTGCGGTAATGTCAAACTCCATTAAACCCTATAGTGAATATAATGAGCAACTTGGCATATATGATCAGTTTGATCACATTTTTCTCTCTGATGAGATTGGCGCTATGAAACCAGATGCAGCTTTTTATAACCATGTCGTTACCGCTTTAGGCGTTCCTGCCCATCGCATCTTCTTTTTTGATGACAAGCAAGAAAACATAGAAGCAGCCCGCGTCGTCGGGTTGCAGGCATATCGTTACATTTCAAATGATGCGTTACTATGCCAGCTACAACTTAGTACTCTGCCCGATTAAGTAGGGTGTGTATCTCGCTTACACTTAATTTTGGTGCATACTCCGAACTAAGCACGAAATCTGGCGCTAATCGTTCACAAGCTATGTGGCCTTCGTTCGGTGCGATTATAAATGTGTCGTCTTTGACATGCACTCGAGGCTGCTCATATACCGAAAAAAGCGTTTCGTGTAACTTTTCGCCACTTTGCAATTCGTGTTCAATCGTCTTAATAATGTCGGCGCTCATTCTTTTCTCAGATATATAGCGATCTATAAAAACTTGAATCAAGTCATGTACTTGCACGGCTAGCATATTACGCGTAAAAACCTCGCCACCCTTTCCAAGCCGAAGAGCGTCTAAAATAAGCTCGGCAGCATCACGCTGCGTCATAACGTAACGGGTCATCGTATCTTTTATAACCGTGATTGGCATACCCGCATCAAGCAGCTGCTTCAAACGCGCTAATACCGAGTTACGAGATCCCAAGACATTGCCGAAGCGTACAGCCATAAACCTGTGACCAGGATTACGCAAAGCCGATGCCACCACTAAACGTTCAGCCATAAGCTTCGAGGCACCATATGCCGTTGATGGATCAGCCGCTTTATCAGTGCTGGCGAGTACAAAGGTGTTTATATTTTTCTGCAAGCAGAGTTCAAGCAGATTTTGCGTACCCATAACATTCGTCTTATAAGCCTCAGCCGGATATATTTCACAGTACTTAACCTGTTTCATAGCTGCCGCATTTATTACAATATCAACGCCGTTCATAGCTTCAGTGAGTGAAGATCTATCACGAACATCACCGATAATTGATACTATATTTTGTGGCCGCCCTAAGCTATCAAGTAATTGCTGATGCCTTGTTTCGTCACGAGCGAGTACTCGAATTTCGCGCAGGCCATGCTCTAAAAATCTTTTAACAAGAATGGAACCGATTGAACCGGTGCCGCCCACTATCAGCATAGTTGAACTAGTAACCATAGAGTAAGTATCTCCTGCTCACGATTAGAAATACCACAAACCTTAGAAAGTTCAAAGCTTAAGCACCCAAACCACATATTATGTGTTCCTTGCAATAACCAGTTTGAATTCAAAAAGAGTGCTCCGAGCACTCTCGTGGCACTTCGCCTCATTTGCACCTCTCTAGAATTGTATCGGACAGACAGTACAAAAGGTAGCTAGCTCTTTCTCCCGTCCAGTTTAAAGTACAAAAGCCCCGGCGATGCCGGAACTTGAGTGTTATTTATAGACCTAGAAAGTTAAGAACTTATGAACTTTTGTTACATTGTTACTATTCACTCAATAGCGTCTGCTTCTGCATAGTTGCACAATGACTTTTTTGGGCGTAATCTTTTCTGTATGAACACAACAAAACCAAAAACTAACTCGTCGGTTAAAACATCAACCAAACCAGAAACCGCCACACGAACGCGCTGGCCTAAGCCAGTAATTATTACAGCATGGATCATTGGTGCATATATTACCTCACTATTTATACCGTTTGTTAATGCTTATACTGCTTACCCTTTAGCCGTTATTAAATGTGGTGGCAAACCAATAATTGCAAGTAGGTTCATGGGTGGATATACCTATACGACGCCCAAGAATAAATACTACTCTGTAAGTTTTATGGATGAGCCGTGGCTTTACTATTGCTCGGTACAGGATGCGGAGCGAGCTGGCTTCCGTCCTGCAGCTCTTGGCGAGTAGTCGCAATAAGCTTTACTTTTTTATTTATTGGATACGCCCGGCTTACTGCCAAGCGCATCCAACGAAAGCTGCTACAAGTTGAGATCCCGGCTGTGTTGATTACACCAACACAGCCAGAGCCGAAGGGTATTTTTAGTTTATCGCCTTCTGGAGTAACCGTGCATAGGCAATTTGACCCAACTGGTTAGGATGGAAAACGTAAGCCGGGGGTAGGCGCAGCGAATTGAAGTAAGACCCCTTGCTGCCGCACAAATCATGATCGGCAAACGGACTCGAGGAACCGCGAGGATCGACAAAGTAAATTTTATCGTCGTCGATCATACGGCCTGGATTGTTCGGATCTTTGATCTGCATGCTGTTAACAACATCGCGAATTTTGTTATCCAGCAGCATGATGATACGATATGCCGCGCTTATCTCCAATCCCGACAGTGTATAGGTGTTTGCGCACTTTTTCGGGTAACCGTTGCTGTCTACTGTGACGGTCAGTGGATAACCCACTACGTATATCTTGGCGCCTGGTGCCTTAGAACGGATCTTGCTATATACACCCCTGAGCACATTCGTCAAGTTTTGGATCTTCGTGAGGGTATCGTAGTAAATCTGCCCGTCACAGTTTACCATCGGATTGATACACGCTAGAGCAAACTGCTCGAACCCAATATCGTTGCCACCAACCGAGATCACGACAGTCTTGGTGCTAGCATCAACCGCGTTCAGCTGGCTCGGCTCGTTCCACTGACCGTTTTCTACGTTCAAGGTGGTGGCGCCCGAACACGCAACAAACCGCTGCAAATTCAGGCCGAGCGAACCGTTGCTTCCCAGTAGTCGCGGATACGCATAGATGCTACGATGACACCGGTTCTGAGGTGGCCCCGCCGTGTTAGTCTTGCTATCGAACGGCTCGACGCCTTCACCAGATGAGAAAGAATCGCCCAGCGATACCAACTTGTCTTCGCCAAATGACACCGAAGGCACTCTGAGCCATGCTCCGCGCGGGTAATCCATGCCAAGACCACGCACCGGGAAACGGTAAAGCTTTGTCGTACTTAAGGCGTTCGCCTTCCAGCCTCGGGTTATTATGAAGCCGCCACCTATTGCTGCTGGCCCGCCAGAGGTATTCAGGGGAAAGACATTGCCGCTGGCGACATCAGCTGGTAGTACTTCACCGACTTTTCGGGAAGTTGCGAGCTCGATCAGCTCATAGCCTGTTCCTTCTCCCCAGTTTTGCGTACTCGAGTAATTCCTCCTCAAAACGATGAGGCCATTGTTGTCGACGGTAACGATACCCCTGGGTGAGTAGTAATTACCTCGGCTGTTGCGCGCTTCATAGCGGTAAGGCTTGCTCCAGATCGGTCGGCCGTACTTATCAAGAGCCATCAACTCTGGAACATAGGAATATTGGTCGGTCGTGGTGCGCTCATACTTAAGCAGCACGCCACCGTTCGGTGTCGGGAACACTTCGCCCGATTGCGAGCAGCGCGGCACAACATATTCCCATCGCTTGCCAGCTTTGGTGTATGCGACTACCTTTTTGAAGGATTCTCTATTCCAGCATTCCGAATCATCAGCACGGATTGGCGCAAAGGTAACGCCTTCGGGGTTTGCCTGCTCCTCTAGGCGACTCCCGCGCTCGCTCGGACGCTCAACAGCCGTCACCGCACCAGAGGGGTAGTCGACATGACTCACAGTCGAGCCAGTAATAATAAGTCCCTTATTGAAGGGTTTCATTACTAGATCGCTCGACCATTCAACGACATTACTCCGCCGTTCAATAATGCCCGTAGCTGGATTGATTCGAAGCAGCAGATTATACCTGGGATATCCAGAAGTACACGGGCCGCTGGATGTACCGACAAGTACGTAAAGCCCTTGGCCTCTTGCGTACGCCATGCTCTTGACATATCCGGACCCACCGCATAGAGCTTTTACGTTGAGCGGCGCTGACCAGAGTAGAACGTTGTTTCGCGTGGCGATTATCTCAAACTTGGAGCTACTGCCACCGACACGTTCAGAAAAGACGGTGCCATCTTCAGCCGCCACGAGATACCCGTGATTACATGTATACACATTGGTACCGTCGGGCTGGCTGAAGTTGATGGTGGTTTTAATACCACCACCGCTGTCGTAGACCACAGCGTCGACGGTGCGTCCGCTTGAATATCCACCACCACAGCCCGCGACCACGCTACCGTCTGGCAGGGTGAGAAACGAGTCGAGGTTTGAGGTGCTATAGTTGATTGGCCAATTTGCTTGTGGCTCAGCCTCGGCCAATGGACTGACATTGACCAACACAGAGGCAATCATAGCGACGATCATGCCGTACATCATGCCGCTGAATCGTCTGCCAAGCAGGCAGGTAAAGCGCGTCATTAACCCTCCTAAGTCTGATTGCGGCCTTAGCAAATGCCAAAACCTTTCACACTCGTGAACTGACGAACTGTTTACATTAACAGCTTATCGACATCTCCCGTCCAGTTTAAAGTACAAAAGCCCCGGCGATGCCGGAACTTGAGACTTATTTATAGACTTACAAAGTTAAAAATTGATTAATTTTTGTAAAGTTGTTTCGCACTTTTGAGGCATTTGTGCGTATACTAGCAGCAATGTAAACGGAATTTTGTATGAAACGAATGTTACTTGGTTTGTGTTTTGTTTTGTCGTTTGGTCTTTTTGCGCTGGCGTCACCAGTAAGAGCTGCTGAACAAATTGTCACTTCGAGTATACCCAACGGGGCTTCGCTCATTTTTAGCGAGGTGTATCCAAACGGATTAAATAGCGATGAATCGGGTAGTGAATTTGTAGAAGTTTATAACCAAAGCACACAAACAGTAACCCTCAGCGAATATGAACTGAGCCGACCAGATTCAAGCACTACTATGGCACTCACCGGCAGCCTCGAGCCCGGCGCTTATCTGGCAGTTTACCCTTCGTTTAGCTTGGTGAATAGCGGCGGCACGGTTTCACTTACGCATAAATCAACCGGAACCATCACGAGCATTACTTATGCTTCAGCCGCCGGTGCCGATGAAAACTTTGCTTATCATTTAACGGATAGTGCGACAGACACATGGAATAAACTGAGCCCAACCCCAAATAAGGCACCGCCCGCCGAACCTGAAGAGCCTTCACCAGAAGAACCAGACGAGGAGGATCCTGAACAACCAAAGCCTTGCTCAATCACTAATGTACATCTTTCAGAAATAGCCGCTAATCCGGGCGGTAGCGACACACATGGCGGAGAATTCATTGAATTCTTTAATAATAATGATACGCCCGCCTCACTTGAAGGCTGTACGCTGACGAGCGATAAACTAAGCGGCTATACCTTCACCTCAACCGATACCATTCCAGCCAAATCTTTCTATGCAATTACGCTAGCCGATAAGTTATTAAATAGTGGCGGTAGTGTCACCTTTCAAACTGCCACTTATGAAGAAGTGGTGCAATATAATGCCCTAGGCAATGACGAGGCATGGGCGCTTATTAATGGTGCCTGGCAGCTCACAACGCTTGCAACCCCAAACAATACCAATCAACCCTCACCCGGCAAAGGTGCAGGCGACGTTGAGATAGAGGAAGAGTCCGCACCTTGCCCTGCTGGCAAATATAGAAACTCTGGAACTGGCCGCTGCAAAAACATAGAGGTGAGCATTGCAACCGTTACACCTTGCGGGCCAGGCAAAGAACGAAGCCCCGAGACGAATCGCTGTCGAAATATCGTAGCGGCCAGTGCTTCTTTGGCGCCTTGCGAACCAGGGCAAGAGAGAAACTCTGAAACAAATAGGTGCCGCAAAATTGCTGCCATGAACACCGACGAACTAACGCCCTGCAAAGAGGGTTATGAACGAAGTCCAGAGACAAACCGCTGCCGTAAAGTGGTAAGTGCAGTAGCAAACACCGCCCACATTGACGACAACGAAAAGCAAAATCCAACCCATGATCTGCTGGTTTTAGGTGCAGCAGGCGCAGCAATTGGCGGGTTTTTGCTTTATGAATATAAAAGTCCAATAGCCGCTCAGTTTAGGAGATTGCGATTTCCTAAGAAGTGATATTGTGAACATTCTTGCTAGCTTCGCTTTACACGAGACACAGTAAGGATGTACTCTTGATCATCGGTTTGGCTGGCGTGCAAAAGGTAAAAATCATTTTTTTCAAACTGATCCATTATATCTGCCAAGGCATGCTGTGTGGCCCGCCATAACAGAATAGTATCGCCTTTATTTAAGGATATTGTTCGACAACCACCGTTGTGGATAAATTGAATTGTTATTGCAACCTTTAAACGTACCCGAATGTAGCGTTGCCCAGAGATCGAATCATATCCCATTTCAATGCCATAGAATGAATCATCGATATTGAGCAGGTCAAATATGAGTCGGTGGTTTGGAGAAAGGGCTGTATTGCCTGGTTTAGAATTAAAATCAAAATATTTTCGGCTTGTTTCTGTATCGAGTTTTGTAGCATAAATTAATATGTCGTGGATTCCCATGCTATCATGTATCATTTTAAATCCGTTATCAGGATAACGCATGTTTGAGAGCGTACCTCCAAATAGCAAAACCAGGTTAACGGTATTGTTGACCTCATTTTTCATATAGTCTTTTATAAGCAATGGCGAAAAACGATCGTAATTAACATCATACTGATAACCTTCAAATTGCACTTGGCCCTTGAACCACCTTCTAATATTCTGTTCTGCAATTACAAGCATTGATGGACTAATATCTAGCGCAATATAGCGACCTAACTTCTTTCGACTTAACAAATGAGCGATAAAATCTTTTACCGGATGAGCATTTCCGACCCCTACATCAACTACATTTACTCGTGAGTAATTAGTTAGCAGGCTATCAATATAGCTCTGATTTACCGAAAGAAGCTCCATTGTGCCTGTTAGAATATTGGGAGCATCTTCAGAAGCTAACCGTTCTACATAACGTTCCCAGTTTTTAGCACCGCCGTCAAAGTAGTTGTACTGGCGAGGGATTTCATGATGAATCTCAAGATTAGTGATGATGTCATATACTTGCTCATCATTAAAAAGTTGATAAAATTCAGGATTTGGAGTAATAATTTTGGAAGCTTTTGTGTTTCTGTATTTTCGGCGTTCCTCTACAAGCTGAGCCAATGTAGCGAGGTTTTTCGATGTATTTGCAATATACAGCTTGTTGCCTTCAGGATATAAATCTAAATTTAATTTATCGACTTTAGCGGCATCTATCCAATTATGTACTGTTCGTAAAGAAACGTTGTATTGTTCGGCAAGTTCAGAATGTTTGAAGTAAAGCATTATTATAATGAATCTAGTGCATTGTATGTTGCACATTTGTTATGTTAACATTAAGTAGAGTAAGCGCTTGCTCACTATAAAAACTACCAGGTACAAATCATATCATTTTTACTATCTTTGTTCAAGGCGCAAGTATAATAATATACGCATACTAGGTGTTAAGGCTTGAAGGAGTAGGCAATTATACAAGGAGGAAGTAAGGTATGCCTTTTAGTGAAGTAAGCGTTGAATATCATTCAACATATATACAGAAGCGGGTATATGTTTCACGAAACTCAAAGAAACATTCTGCTAGCAAATCAATTGCAGAAGTAGAGATAGCAGTGCACGATACTACTACAATCTCCCTTGGCACATATAAAGCAAACGAACAACCCAAAGGATTCTCAGTTGAATACGATACAGACGCCGATAATCCAGACCTAGTGCAAACCAAGATAACAGCTGACAAGGTTTTTCATGGTATTCAATACTTGCTCCAGCTTACCAATAACACCAACCAAGTATTAAGTGTAGAAATTAAGGCGCTATAAAGCGAGCGAACTGAAATAACCTTGATAGCACTTACAGCACAGGTCTCGTGGTTGATTACTAGGAACTACAAGGTAGAATAGATGTCGAAGTTGCCCACAACCCTAGCATGCAGAATTTCAATGTAATGTACAGTCCTAATGATCTGCTGGGCAGTATTAGTACTGGAAGCTTGTCTCTGACTTAGTTATTCGTGAATAGCAGGAGCATGAACACCTTCTATGACTTTTAGCAGATCTCGGAACGCGCTTATGACATATGTTGGTCTGTATTCCATCAACTTCTCGAAGCTATAGTGTTGCTGGTGCTCAATCGAACAAAATAGCACGCTATCCATACCTGCATTGCAGCCACCGACAATATCTTTGTCACGATCGCCAACCATAATGGCACGTTCAGGCATACCGCCCATTCTTTCTAACGCCATATGTAGGGATTTTGGGTGGGGTTTGCGGTAAGGCTTTTCTATGTCGTCGTCAGTTATAATCGCTTTGAATAAATTGGTTAGGTTGTAGCGCTTAAGCACGGGGATAATCAGGCGCCGCTGCGAGGTTGTGACGAGTGCAAGATGTTTGCCGCTTTTATTCAGTTTAGTTAATACATCAAGTGCATCTGCATATAACTCAACCTGTATGAGCCGGCTGTGCAGTAGATCAAATGACTCCCCTAACACTTTAGTTGCTTCTTCTACGGTTATATCTGTTAATTTAGTAGTGTAATCGACAAAACCGCTACACGACTCCACTAATTGTGACTTCGTGAGCGTAATACCCCGTTTTTGCAGCGCTTCGCCGCGCGCATCAGCCACTAGGTCAATAGTACGTGCAATGTTGCCATCCCAGTCGAGCAGAATGTAATCATACTGTTTCATGCAGTAACTTTAGCAACATATGCGCAAAACACAAGGCTTATGCTTATTATATTTCTTGAAGTTATGCGATAAGCTTGAAGATATGACACGTAAACAGCACTTCGCATTATGGGCGATCATCATCGGCAGCGGTGTTGTCTTTCTTGATGGTTCGGTGGTTAATTTGGCACTGCCAAAGATGGCCGAAGAATTAGATTCAGGCTTTTCGGGCTTGCAATGGATTATGGATGGCTATTTACTGTCGCTTTCTGCCCTGATTTTGCTGGGTGGCTCGCTTGGTGATATTTTTGGCCGGAAACGAATGTATATTATAGGCATTATCGGCTTTGCACTTAGCTCATTGCTATGTGGTATAGCGCCGAACCTTGAACTACTAGTTTTTAGCCGTATTCTGCAAGGGGTGTTCGGCGCACTGATGATACCTGAAGCGTTGGCGATTATTAACGCCAGTCTTACTGCCAAAGAACGTGCTAAAGCAATCGGCCTCTGGACAGCCGCGACTTCGGCGATTGTGGCAATTGGGCCACTTCTCGGTGGTTATTTAATAGATATTGGCTCGTGGCGGTGGATCTTCTTTATTAATCTTCCACTGCTCGCTGCCTGCCTCTTGCTGGGTATGAAAAACATTAAAGAAAGCAAAGACGCTGAAGTGCGGCATATTGATTATGTCGGCGCGCTCTTAGCGATGCTTTCGCTGGGTGGGCTAACCTATGGCCTAATTGAAGGACCAGTACAACAGTGGAGCATGCCGATTGTGTTGATATTAATAGCGAGCGTTATCATCGGTGCGTTCTTTCTTTGGTATGAAAAACGTAAGCCCGATCCAATGCTTAATCTTCATCTTTTCCGCTCTTCTAACTTTACGGGCGCTAATATTGCGACGCTGGCGATGTATGGCGGCTTAGGTGGTTTCTTCTTTATTCTGTTAATTCACTTACAAACAGTAGTTGGCCTTTCTAGCCTTATGGCTGGTCTGAGCACTATACCAGTCTCTATTATGCTGCTCTTTTCGAGCCGCGTTGGGGTGCTGGCAACCAAGTTCGGCCCACGAATCTTTATGACAGTAGGGCCTATTATTGCCGGCTTCGGTTTCTTAATGCTCTTGCCACTCGGGCCGAGCGCCAACTATTGGCTGCATATTTTACCAGGCGTCACGGTATTTGGAGCAGGTATGGCAATGACGGTTTCACCACTCACTATGACAGTGCTCGCTGCTGTGCATAAACATGATTCTGGTATTGCATCGGCCGTTAATAACGCAGTTTCACGCGTATCTGGGTTGCTAGTAATTGCGATATTAGGCGTATTTTCAAGTAGCAACATCTATGTTTCGGCTACTATTCTGTGTGCAAGCCTCGCCATTGGGGCTGGTATACTTTCGTGGTTCTTAATAAAAAATCCGCATCAAAAAGAGCTAATTGAGCCGAACAATTAATCTTCGTTTTCCAATTGCTGACTAATCTTATTTGAAAGCGGTGCGGCTTGCTGCCAGAGCATTTCAAAGAAATTACGCTGAGCATCAGCGATTTCTTGGTTATAGATTTCTATGCCAAAAATAACACCCTCGCGCCAGTTATGGTAGGCAACAACATCGTTATAAACTACTGTTGAATGAGTAATATCAAAAATATCCTTTGCAATGTAACGAGATTCAAACTGAGCAACGCGTTCGTTATCTTTATGCTTATACCATTGTTTTTGCGATTCTAAGAAATGATCGCCAATAATACTGCGGCTTTTAATGCCGCGTTCGTTAAATTCATAAACCCAGCGCTCAAAGAAAGTGCTTTTAATTTTATGTTGAATATTTTCAAACAGGATGCAGACATTGTCGGTCGTTGAACGAGTTTCGTTCCAAAACATCTGCTTAAGACCTTCAATGCCTCTATAAAACTGCACCTGCGTTGAGTGTTGCACTTTTCCATGTTCGGCAACCGCTTGCTTCACTTTTTCGAGGCCAGCATGTAAATTACGCAGTTCTTCTTCTTTTTTACTCAGCAGAATTTGCAAGTTACTCACGGGTGCACCTTTAATAATGTTTCGTTTATAATGCGTTTCAATTTCTACCAAACTTGAATCACTCAAGGTATCGAGCAAGCGATAAATCCGCGTGCGCTCAACCCCGGAGTTACGCGCTAAATCAGAGATAGACTGCGGGCCATAAGCATGCAGCGCCAAATAAATATCTGCTACTGCAGGCTCAAGCCCAAGCTGCTGAAAGTAATCTTGGATCATCTGTGACATCACCTCTACTTTTACCATTTGTGCAGCTTTTGCACAACAGATATCGGCTTTTCGATGCTTTAGATACACTGCCGGAAGCAAAGGAGAGCTATGGGCGAAACATCGAATCCGCGGTTAATGTCATTAGAATCAATTGAAAGAAACATTTATCAACTTGGCGAAGCAATCGCCAAGAAAGTAATGCTCGTCGGAAGCGCTGCTATGTTTGCTGCACTTGGCAGTGCAACTAGAACACCAAATGATATAGATATTTCAGTGCCAGAACCCGTCTTTAATTATCTGCGCGCACAACCCGGCTGGGAGCAGCGAGAGGTGTCAGAAAGCCCCGGTATTCATTTATATAACGGCGATTTTGATATCAGTCTTGGCTGGAACGAACAGCGCCATACTGACGTTTTGGCACGCGGCTGGCAGTCGCCAGGAGCATTGCGGTTGCAGGCTTAGCCGATGTTTACAGATGGAAGCAGCATCGAAATACCGAAAAAGATCAAGCAGACACCGCTGCTATGCGCCAGCGCTTGCAAGACTCATCACAGCCTCCGCTGCCAATTAGCATCATGCCCGACGAAGTGAGGCGCATAAAAGCTATTTTGCCAGAATGGCTTCATGACCATCCCGACGCATCGGCTGCAATTTGGGTTGCTGCAAATGGTCTTATGAGCGTTTTCACGCAATATGGTCACCCAGATATTGGCAAGGCCAACCACATTATCGGCACACTTGAGCTTCCTGAATACAATGCTATCGCCCTGTATCACAATGGATTTGATTTAGAAGATGATGCACGAGTTTTAATGCAACAGCTACAGAAGATCAACGCCCCTGCTATAGATTACTTCATAGCATTAATGGCCGAAACTTATGGTGACCTTGTTTACGGCAATGGCCGTAAACAGCATCATCCTGATGGTAGAAACTACGATGAATGGCTTGCGGCCCTTCTATTAGAGGCACATACTCGTATGGCTGGTTTTAGTGAAGCAGAAGCCGATAGATCGAGGCGAAGCGTTCAAGGGACAACTTATAATGAGTTAACCTTCCAGCAAGAAGGAACAGACGACCTCGACCCTGTTGTTCGGGCCGTTACCGGTGTGGATCGTCAAGGGTTTTCGCAACCCGGCGCAGTTATTAGGTCTTGTGATCTTGCAATTGAAGACAACACTTCAGCACGCCATTCACCTGATCGAATTCTGGGCCGGATATTTGCAGATGCGGGCATACGAATCAGTAACACCGAACAGGCACTTGAGCAGATAGATGAAGCCCCAGACGCCTATCCTGCCGGCGCCTCACCACTGCAAACTGCCATGAGTGTTTACGCAAAGTTTCTTGCCGGAAGTGCTATGCTTTACGACCCTTCAGCCGGTCTTTACAGGCCGCCGCATGATTGGAAGTTCGATCGGCCAGACATACGATCCCTGCACGCCGAAAAGTTTAGGGAAATCAGCAGCCGGCTACTCACTAAAAACAAAAGCAAAAAGATTACCGCCATACAATCATATGAGATGGCGCACGCGCAGGAGCTTCAGGCGGCGTAAAGATCATCAAACAAAGAAGGCCCGCGTTGACTAATGTCGAACGCGGGCCTGCTCACTTCTATCTGTAGTAGTGGGGCCGGTGGAGTTTTGGATCGGATCTTGTGATGAGTGGTCACTAAAGGTCTGACACCCAGGACAAGAACCAGAAGTCGGTGTAGTTGTCTACCGGTTCGGACTCGTAGGTCACTGCCCCGTCCCACAAGAGAAGTCCGAAGTGCACCGCCAGGACGGCGATCACGAAGATAGCCGTCAGCCAACCGCCGATGCGAACACCCAGCGGCGTCTTGGCTGCCGGGTTGATCATCGATTCCAGTTCCATCGAATTACCTTTCAAGACAGGAAAGAGCAGTAGATTTCGGCACAGAATGCAACGCAAATCAATGCATTTATAATAGCACTTTCTACTGCAATAGTCAATAGTATCTATTGACACCGCCTCTGTTATATTGTAGTTTAGAATATATTATTGCTCTTTACCATCGTTCGCAGTGAGTGGCGCCTAAATATGCAGTTATGCACTGTTTAGGTTTTCTCCCTGTGAACAACTTGCTATCAAAAACCCTGCATTGGAGTTAACGTGAATAGCCCAACGTTCATCCTCGACCCAGCAACACTTACCCTAACCCTCGCAGAGCTCGACGGCGCTATCTCTCCAAATCGGCCTTGGCTACCCGCAACCGGCCAAAACGGCGTGTATCAACAGCGGTTTCTCAAGTACTGCGGTTCGCTTAGGCCGTGGCGGCAATACCACGACCTGCCCAATGGCTTAAAGGCCAAGGTATCAGAAGCCAGCGAGGAGCTCAACGACTTTTCGGAAAGGTGCGGCGGCGATCGCTGTTTCATATCCGTTGAGCCCGGTGCCATGAGCATGATGATGGTGATCGACATCACCGTAGAGTGGCCAGAGGATGTCACACGCACCAAGATCTTTCGCTGGAACGGTCACGAGCACGTCGGTTACCACGGCGTCGAGGTGCCACTCACTCATGAACGAGCCATAGAGTTCAAAAGAGTCGCAAACTACCCTCACCCGCTCGTCAAGATGCCTGTGGGGGACGGTCTTTGGCTATGGCTGATGATGGTGCCCAAACCAGCCGACGAATTCGCCATGATTGAACTGGCCAAGCACATCATAGCGCTCAGTGAAAGCACCGCCTTCCCGTGCGAGTACGACACTGTGCGCTTTCCTGCCATCGCCATCGACCACCTACAAAGTCTGGGTTGGCTGTTCGAACTGAGCAAAGGAGGCGATCCACGTATTGAAGAAGCGTTCCAGTGGACAAGGTTGGCACTGAAGCCCGAAGGAGAGCGAGAGCTCTCATTCACTCCTGGCAATTTGACATTCGATCAACCGTTCCTTGGGTTTTTGAGTAGGGGCGATTTTCGTGGCCCCATCAGTGTGTTTTACTCCGAGCCAAACTCTTGGCCGGTAAGTAAAGGCGGCCTTGCCACTCTTGAGCAATAGCAAGTCTCAGGGAGAAGCCGAGCGTCACATTGTGGCACCCGGCATCTCTCTAAAGTGCTTAATCCTTTGAGCTTTCTAGAAAGATACGTTACTTATATTTCAACTCGTCTTTTTACTATTGACGTATTTATGATTTTATTATAGGGTTATGGAAGTATTTCATACTTTACAATCACTTCACAGAGAGTCATGCCTAAACACGACATGTTTGGGCTCTCTCCCTGTGAATACTGCTACCCGAGCAGATGGCCGCCAGTATGTGAACTTCATATTTTGCCGGCCATCTGCTCCAGCTGGAGCACCCGCTATACGGAGGTAGAAATGACTGCATCAACGCTTGTGCTCGATACGGCAACTCTCGGGGCGGCCCTGTACAGGCTCGGCTGGGAAATCAGCAGTCCGCACGCCTGGCAGCCAACGAAAGACGAGAACCACGATCGTCAACAGCGGTTGCTCAATCTCTTCGGCGGTAATTGGGAACTCTACGAGCGTCTGAAGGGCCTACGGGCGAAGACTTCAAAGAATCACAATATGCTCAACGCCTTTCTCGTAGAAAACGGCTTTGAGCCATGCTTCCGCGAGATCATGCCAGACGGCTTCGGCGTCGCCACGCTGCTCGATCTGCTCATGGAATGGGTAACCACGGCAAAACCGCAATGGTTTTACGACAGCGACGACAAAAAGCGCCGGGCGTTCGAACTACCGGTCACCGGCGTTCAGATCATGGATGTCGTAGGCTGTCTCCACCCGGTCGTGCGCATCCCTACCAAAAACGATATCTGGGTATGGTTGGTCATGACCAACCGGCCAGCCGATGAGCTGGCGATGGTTGAGCGGGCCATCGATCTACTCGGTACCGCAATTACCTCATCGAATACCGAGTACGCTGGCGCGGTGATCCCCACTCTTGAGATCGATACCACGGTCGGCCTCAGTTGGCTACTGGGTATGCACCAGAATCGTCACGTGATCGACCAGGTATTCCAGCAGGTCAAGCTCCGAATGAACGAAGAAGGTGCTCGCGTCAAAGCGGCCACCGGCCTAGGAGGTGGCTTCGGCGGTCCGCAGCCGTTGGTGTTCAATCGCCCGTTCCTCGGCTTCTTCACCCAGTCCGAATGCCCAGTCCCAATCGGCGTGTTCTATGCCGAGCAGGACTGCTGGCAAGATCCGGCGGGTAGGCTCGGCGATCTATAGCAGTCACAAGGAGAAGCCGGCACGCCGCACCCCGCGGCGGCCGGTATCTCTCTAGAGTATTTGAGGTTCGAATGTTCTAGAGAGATACACTCGTCCGAACATTAATATCGCCATCACATTGCCATTTCGTAGGAAGTTGTGCCTAAGCACCGTAATGCTTAGGCTATCTCCCTACGAAATTACTTGCAAGCCGCAGAAAGCATCGAGGAGAGCTATGGGATATACAATCGCGTCCGATCCTGTTGGCTGGATGGCGGCATTGCGCCAGCTTCAGCCCGACACTGTAACTACACAGCTATGGCTGTCGGGCGCCCTCAGTCGAAAGCGCCGCGATGCAGACAACTGCTTGCAGCTTCGAACGCTCTACCGTCATAGCGAAGCAGTCGAGCACTGGAACGGCGCTTACGATCTCCTGGTATCCGATGGTCGGTCCGCGCTCAACGACTTTCCCGAAGAACACGGCGGCAAGAGAAAGTTCGAGCCACCCTTCCTCTTCGACGACTGCGTTGGCATCGCCACCGCGGTCAGTCATCAGCTGGCGTGGACAAGAAGCGGTAGGCGCGTCGGCATCACCAGCCCGGCAAACAAGATTTATGCCGGCTTTGAGCTGCCAGCGCTGAGCAGCCAGGTCTTGAGCATCGGCAGCCACAACGAACCAGTGGCCCGATTGCTCGCTGATGGAGAAATCAGCGTTTGGCTGACGGCGGTCAATGAGCCGCAAAGCGAAACAGAGTTGCTTGAAACTGTCGTTGCCCTTCTAAGAACACCTGCATACTTGCATTCTGAGTATCGCGGCGTGCAGGTACCTTTGCCTGATTTCAACAAATCCGCCAACCTTGATTGGATGTCTGGCCTGCAATCGACGACGCACATCATTTCGGAGGCACAGCAGCAAATAGAGCTACATTTGAATGAATTCGGCACTCATCCGAAGGCCGCAGTCGACAGTTCCATCACGGGTACCTCTGGCGATGGACCGCCGCCGCTCGTTTTCGATCGGCCGTTCCTGCTCTTCTTCGCTCTTGGAGGTGTGCCGTTGCCGTCATGTGTCTGCTACATCGGCACCGACAGTTGGCAGGCAAACAAGTAGTTTTTAGGGGGAGCGCCGAGCCGCCGCAATGCGGCTCGCATTTCTCTGGAGTATTCAATGTGAATTATCTCTAAATCTTGCAATATTCTCCTCCAGACCACTCTTTTTACGGTAAGCTCCCCCGGAGCTTACCGTAAGCGTTGGGCTGAAATCGGTCAGTAAAACCGATTTCACACGATCTGGAGGAGAATATTGCAAGATTTAGATTGAAGAATATTGCAGAGAGGTTTATTCCAACCGTTTTAAAACGGCTTTTAAATCAATGCTTTTGCCGATCACCGGCTTCCATAAATCTCCAACTCGTTTTAAACGAGTGGTGGTATTTTTAATGGTAAAATCAGTTGGTTTTAAGCTTGGCACCACTTCATCCCAGTGTAGCGGTGTTGAAACAGTTGCATCCGGTGTGGGCCGGAGTGAATACGGCGCCGCTAACGTTTGCCCCTCACGGTTTTGCAAAAAATCGACATAAATTTTGTTTTTTCGCTTGTCGGGCATACGTTCAACACTAGTAAGTTTTGGCTGGCGGTTATTCACTTCAATTGCGATGAGATGTGCTAGGTTTTTGGCTTGCTCATAACTATATTTGGCCTTCATGGGAATATAAATGTGAATGCCGGTTTTGCCTGAGGTTTTTGGAAAGTTTGCGATACCCCATTCTTCACAAACCTCGTGCACCGTTTTAGCAACCTCAATGACGCCTTTAAAACTAACGCCTTCAGGGTCGAGATCAATGACGATCCAATCGGGGTTATCAAGGTGTCCAACGCGCGAGTTCCAGGGGTTAATTTCTACACACCCCAGCTGCACCATGTAAAGCAGTGTGTGCAGTTCGCCGCCAACCATCCAGTGCAAGTTTTTATTATTTGATTCTGAAAAAATATCGACAAACGGCACCCAATCGGGCAGGTGCTCATTATTTTTTTGATAGAATGATTCGCCTTTGATGCCATTGGGCATACGGTTTAACGAGTGCGGCCGGTCTTTGAGATATGGCAAGATATAGCCGGCCACCGACTCGTAGTAGGCAATCATATCGCCTTTGATATATTTAGCTTTCGGAAAGAATACTTTATCAAGATGTGTCAGCTCAAACGGCAACTCGCCTTTTTTTAATTTTGGCTTGGCCGCTGGTTTGAGACTTTGTGCTTTTTCGCGACGCACATTTTTAGGGTCTTTGTCTTCTCGCATGCCTTCAAATTGCGGGTGGCGCATGTATCCCTCCTTTGTCCATTCGCTAAATTTCATTTCGCACACAAACTTCGGTTCAACCCAGTGCACGGGCGCGTTTGGCTTAGGCTCAACTTTAAATGGCGAAGATTTATGCTCTATTTTAGAGAATTGAGCCTGTAATTGTTCGCGCAGTTTATCAGGAATGCCGCCGCCGGAATGACCGGTGTAGATCAGCTCGCCGTTTTCATACACGCCAACCACTAAGGCACCCAAAAATTTGCGGCCGCCACGTGGCTCGGTGTAACCGCCGATCACTACTTCTTGGCGTTGTTCGGTTTTAATTTTCAGCCAATCGCCGCCGCGATTGCCTTCGTGATAGGTGCTATCAGCCCGCTTTGCGACCATGCCCTCCATGCCGCGTTTTTGCATTTGTCTGAAGAGTTGCTCGCCTTTTTCTTCAACATCGTCACTAAAGCGAAGCGTTGCATTATTTGGTAGTAGTGCTTTTAAAAGCTGGCGGCGCTCGGCAAGTGGCATAGTGCGCACATCTCGGCCATCGCACCATAGAATGTCAAATATATAATAATGAAGCTCGCCATTTTGTGTGCGATGCCAGTCTTGCAGCCATTCAAAATGGGCATGGCCGTCTTTATCCACCACGACAATTTCGCCATCTACAATGACGTCATGGCGAAAGGTTCGCATGGCTTCGGCCACCGGCGGGTATTTTTCAATAAAATTAATGCTGTTGCGTGAATAGAGCTCAATATCGTCTTTAAACTTGCTGCCAATTGCCCGATAACCATCCCATTTAATTTCAAACAGCCAACCCTCTTTGCTAAATGGGCTTTCAACTAATGTACAAAGCATCGGCTTAACCGCCCAGGGCTTGGCGATTTTGGGGTAACCCGAGAGGTCGGGCAGCTTGTTTTTTGCCCCCAATTCATCAACGGTTTTGTGGCTGACAACCGATTCGTCCTCAAGGGTAATATCGCGCTCGGTAGCGTATTCGTCACCTTTTTTAATGAGCAGCCAGGCATCGTCATCTTTGGCATTAGGCAGTTTAATGAGCGCGAACTCGCCTTTTAACTTTTTGCCGTGCATGACAAAAGTGAGGTGTCCTTTTTTATATTCTTGTCGCAAAGTTTTTTCTTGGTCGTCGGTGTCGGCACGAGCTTCATACCAACCTTCGTCCCAAATAATGACGTTGCCGGCACCGTAGTTACCTTCGGGGATTACGCCTTCGAACTTGCGATATTCATAGGGGTGGTCTTCAACATGCACTGCTAGATGATGTTCGTGGGGGTTCATGCTGGGGCCTTTTGGCACCGCCCAGCTTTTGAGCACGCCATCGAGCTCGAGGCGAAAATCATAATGCAGCCGCGAGGCATGGTGCTCCTGCACTACAAATGCAAGCTTTTTGCCTTTTTTGGCTTTTACATCGCCTTTGGGTTCAGGCGTTTCATCAAACCGGCGTTTTTTGAAATATTTGCCAAGCCCTGAACCCATCTTAGCCCTCCCGTCTGTTAAGTGAAAGTTGTTCTGGCGAGGACGATGCTGCGGTTCTCGCGACAAAGCGTATGCGTAAATACGTTGCGAAGCGAAACCGTAGTAGCGTTCCGTCAGAACAGCTTGAGGCTGGAGGGGAGGGTTGAGATGGGTTCATCAGTCTTTTAAACTAGCTTTTAAAGCATTCATAAGGTCTTTTGAGCTGGTTTTTTCAGGCGCTTTGGTTTTGCTGGTAATTTTCTTACCCTTGGTTTTATCTTTGATCATTTCTTCGAGTTCTTCGGTATAGGTGTCACGCAAATCTTCGGCAATGAATGGTTTAGTTTCTTGTTTTACCAGCTTCACCGCCATTTCAACTTCGCTTTTGGCCACAACTTTATCAGTTGGAAAGTGCAGTTCGCCCGGTTGACGCAGATCACTCGGAAAACGCATTTGTTCCAACACTAAAGCTCGGCCAAGGGGTTTTATAACCGCCACATGCTCGCGTTGATGCATGACAAACTTTGCAAGCGCTAACTTGCCGGTTTTTTGTAGCGCCGTACGAAGCAACGCGTAAGCTTTATCGCCACCTTTTACTACTTCGAGATAATAAGGTTTTTCAAAATAGCGAATATCAATGTCTTCTTCGTCGACAAATTGCAGAATATCAATCGTTTGAGTTTTTTCGGCATCGATGCTCTCTAATTCTTTTTTGGTGAGCACCACATAATCGCCTTCGCGATATTCATAGCCTTTGACAATATCATTCCACGAAATTTCTTCACCGTCTTTGCGGCAAATACGAGCATAGCGAATTGGTGCATGATCGTCTTTATGCAGCATATCAAGATCAATACCTTCATGCGGATTCGTGCCGCTAAAAATACGAACCGGAATATTGATTAAGCCAAAACTGATTGAACCGTTCCAAATAGGTCTCATGGTGTGCTCCTTTCGTTTAACGAGAATGAATTTCGAGCGTGAGACGCCTGTTTTCTTGTGACAAAGCGTAACAATTGTTACGCTGCAAAGCAAAAAACAGTCAGATTGCCTCGAAATGCATTTATAGGTACGAGAGGAGCACACCATAAGTTCTAGTGACGCATAGTGGTCCCCCTATTTATACTTCAATGGTACTACGAACCTCTAGTGCGGGCTAGGGCCGAAACGCTTCAAGGCTCGTTCGTGAGCTTTTCTCGCTTCTTCTTCGCGGTTGTGTGGTTCGGCATGGGTAATAAGCGAATTCAAGAGTTTTTTGGCAACTACTACCGTTTCTTCAATGGCACGGTTGAATGCCTCTTCGTTGGCCTTCGATGGTTCGTGAAACCCCGAAAGTTTACGCACAAACTGTAGAGCTGCTGCGTGGATTTCTTCATCGGTCGCTGGCGGGTCAAAGTTGAACAGTGTTTTAATATTACGGCACATACTATTCCCTTTCTTTTTTGGTAACGCTCCCGCTGTTGAAATGTTTCGCATGAGCTCACTAAACCTCACTCCGCTCACGAATGATATTCGCTGCGTTACGATCGGAAAGATCGATGGTTTCGCGAAGCTCATGCGAAACATTTCAACTACACAATATATAATAACAGGAAGCTCTATTGAAAGTACTTACTTAAAGGTCTAAAGTGTTATTATAACGTTTTTATTAAAAGGAGAAGTATGAAGGCAGCTCAGATAAATGAATATGGCGATGCTTCGGCTGTTATTATTAACGAGGTTGAACAACCAGCTTTGCAACCTGGGCAAGTACTTGTCGAGGTGTATGCAGCCAGCCTTAACCCTTTTGACAGTATGGTTCGAAGCGGCGCATTGAAAGATAACATCCCTCTTCAGCTTCCAATCACACTTGGCGGCGACTTTGCTGGTATTGTCAGCAAGGTAGCCAGCGAGGTTACCGGTTTGAATATTGATGATAGTGTTTATGGCCAAGGCCTGACGGTTGCCGGCGATAGCGGCGCATGTGCCGAATACGTTGCCGTTTCGGCTCATACTACTGCCAAGGCACCAGCAAATATAAGCTTTGCCGAGGCAGCAGCGTTACCGCTCGTTGGCGTGAGCGCGTTGCAGGCAATAACCGAGCATCTTAACCTTCAAAATGGCCAAAAATTATTTATTCATGGCGGCGCTGGTGGTATCGGTAGCATCGCGATTCAAATTGCTAAGCATCTTGGCGCGTATGTTGCAGTTACTGCCACTAGCAACGATTTCGAATTCGTAAAGCAACTCGGCGCTGATGAGGTCATTGATTATAAAACTCAAGATTTCAGTAGCGTCCTGCGAGACTACGACGCAGTCTTTAACACTGTTGGCAGTGAAGACATAACTAAAGCCTTAAAGATTATAAAACAAGGTGGTTCACTTGTATCAATGAGCGCACCGGCCGACGAAGCATTGGCAAGTGAACACGGCGTCAATACTATAAGACAATCAACTCAAGTAACGACTGAGCGGCTCGATAGACTTCGTCAACTAGTCGAAGACGATATTGTATTACCTCGCGTTGGCAAAATATTCCCTCTGCAGCAGGCGCGTGAAGCCTTCGAAGCCCGCGACACAGGAACCGTAAAGGGTAAGGTGATTCTACAGATTATATCCGATGAAGTACGTAGTTAAAAGAGCAACAAAAAACGCCTTAAGGGCATAGCTATCACTAAAACAAGGGAGGACGGATAGTTTTGTGCGGTGGGCGAGGGCTAAGCCCTCGCCCACCAACGGAATGGGTAACATTCGGCCTTGAGACCTGAGCATGCGGCGAAGCCGCCCTCTGAAAGGTCTATTGAAGGGTTGGGTTCCGGAGAGCATGCGATGCCCTGCCGAGGGGGGCACCCTTCCTCTTAAAGGCCAACCACTCCGTCGCAATCGGAAACGGGAAACTTCACGGGGTCCGTTCTATAAAGAAAAGGTTTGCCGGCAAATACCGGCCCGTGGAATCTGTGTCAATAGCCTCCCGGTTTGGTTGTAGTCCGACAACTTAATCTTAATCTCCCGCCATACTTTCTGGCGAGATGTAGAAAGAATTGATGAATATTCTCCGTACATCTTGCCAGAAGCCAAAATTATCTAGCTGCCAAAGCATCATACAATTATTATACAGCTTAATATTAATATATACACTAGTCAATATTTTGCCGGGTTACTCAATTTTGGCTTTGTTTATGAGTTCATCGGGCATTTCATTTGCATATGAAAGTATGAAGATTAATGTTTTCTTCATGTTCTGTTGTCATAATGCCTAAGGTTACATTGGGTAAAGTACGTTAACTGGCCACGGAAGTTGATAGATGGATGCTTCTTCTGTCAACTCCCGTGGCCAAGTCCTCGGGGTATATGATTGGTTCGAAAACACCGATGATATACGAAAGTCCTCCGACAAGGAGATACATGGTGCGAAAGAGACTCACAACACTGGCAGTAGCTGGTTTGCTCGCTGTCGGTTCGGCAGTGGTACTGACGGGTGTCGCCCAGTCGGCCCCCCCGCCTGCGCCCCAACCGCCCACGTCGGTAGTGGGCAAGCAGGCCAAGCCGGCCATCCAGCCGAACTCGGTCAACGCCAAGGTCGAGGCCCCCAGGGGTCCGACCAAGGCCATCAAGATCGATCAGCGAACCGGTGCTCCGGCTTCGACAGCCAAGGTCGCCGCTGACGCGTCGGTCAGCTTGGGCACGTTTTACAACTACGCCTGGCGTGAGTACGTGTACACCTCGGTCACCAACAGCAGTTCGGTGACGAAGTGGATTCACCTTCAGCTCTACGTTCCCGGGCAGAGCAGCTCGGGCGCGAGCAGCTACAAGGACTTCTACACCTCGGTACCGGCGGGCGGGACGGTCTACCCGTACTACTACGGTGTCACCGGAACCTACTACGCGTATCTCTACGTGTGGGATGGCTCCAACTACACCTACGACGAGTCGAAGACCAGCGCCAACAACACCAGCGTGAGCGTCACGGTGGCCAAGACCGTCTACAGCGGCTACGTGCTGGCGACGTTCAAGAACAACGGCAACAACTACGTCACCATCAACAGCCAGGAGCTGGCGCCGTACCCCACGTACGGTACCTACACCGGTGGTCCTCACTACGACTACCCGGCAGCAGGCGGTGGTACGATCAGTCGCTACTACTACGTCGGGGTCGGGGTGCCCTACGGCATCGTCGCCGATGTCGACGGGTCGTCGCTCTACAACTCGTTCCGGTTCGCCGGGGTCTATTGATGATCCCCGAGTACACACTGCAGTAACCGAGCGTAAACTCTTCGCTTCTCAGAAAGGAGGGTGAACGCTGTAGGTTGCCTTGCACTGCGCTCATAAGCCATGTGCAAGGCAACCTTACCTCTTTTTCACTAGATTTAACTTACGAATGCCAGCAAGAACTGCAGTCATTTTTGTCGCAAATAACGAAGTGTACGATCAATAAGAAACAAACTGACATCATCTTTCGTTTTACCGTCATCATGAAATGGCGTTTTAATAATACGGATGAGCTGCAAAACATAAACCAGAATAAAAATAATAACGCCGCTCAGGACCATGCCGCCAACAAATGGTTCAATCTCGGTGAAAATCAGCAGGCCAATCGCAAGCGCCACAATTGACCACGCCAAAATACTTGCCGAAGGAATAAAGGTAATATGCTGAATGTAATTAACCCTAAACAAATGACGCAGCAGCAAAGCCTGTTGCTGTTTCAGCTTCACAATAAAATTAGCTGGCACACCCGCTTTTTCCATGTGCGCATGCAGTTTGCCTAGTTTGTGAATCTCCTTCCTTGCCTCATCTTTTTTGCTATTGCGAAGATCGTCGTCAAAAGCCAACGCAACCTTCTCAATCTGTGCCTGATACTTCTTTAGGTCAAACTTCGGGTAATTATCATGGAACGATGCCGCATCTTCACTCATATTTTCTAATGCTGAAGCAATCTCGGCCGGAATGCGTTCAGCCTCTTTATAATCTGTAATTGTTGCTGAAAGCAAAAAACCAATCACAAAAATAACGCCCGAAATCGCCGGTCCATGCAGTGAACCAAGCACAATCGGCTCAAGGTTATATTGATGCAAAATATATTTAAAGATAATAAGCAAAGCCGTGGTAAGCAGCGTGGTAATAAATATGCGATACATTGAGAGTTTCATCAGATAGAGTATAGCAAAAAGTCCTGTGATATTTCTATTCATTTTGCGAAGACATAGGAACTAGCATTTTCTCATCTCGTTTGACGGAAGACACTTTTAATTGTTAAAATATCTTAGCTCGTAGTAATTTCGATCGCAACGAAATCGCACCTAATGGAGGTAAACATGCCAGCTCAACCTGGCAAAAAGCCAACCCGTGTCCGTATCTTCGATGCGGCCGCAAGCAACCAGCGCACCGCCTACCGCACGATGCCCGTCATTCGCGGTATTCTCCCAGAAGTAGACTTCGCTGCGCTTGTGATTCCCGATTACCAGCGAAAGGCTCTGGAAAACGCAAAGCACAGGGAGCTCAGGGAAGCACTTGACCCCGTAGAGGGGAGCGGCATTCCTGATGACCTGCTTCTATGCGTTCGCAGCACGAGGTTCAACGCCGTCGGTGCTGGCCAGATCGTCGTTCCCCTTCCGGCCAGCGGGCTGGTTGTACTCGACGGCCACCAGCGTGTTTTCGCTGCAGAGGCCCGGGTAAGGGCAAAAGAAGCAATTCACCCCTTTGGCGTAAAGCTTCTGCTGGGAACAACCCAGGAAGAAGAATCCGAGATCTTCTACCAGGTGAATGGCTTGCAGACCCCAGTTGTGACACAGGTCTTCATCCGTAACCGCAAGGATAACACTGCGGTGAGGGATCTGCGGGCTATGACCGAAGCAGACCCCGACTTCCCGACAGTGCAGTGGGACCAGGACAGGCCAAAAGTAAGGCCATATATCACGGCCCGCATGCTGTACCAAACCGCTTTGGTGTTGCATGGTTATCCACAGAGCGAGAAGTTCCGTGACCTCATTCGTAACCTTAACAGCCTTACGGATGAGATAGGCACTGCTCTGCTCGTTGCAAATGTCCAAGAGTTCTTCAAGGTTATCCGCAAGTGTTTCGACAAGGACGGTCGCCGCGAGTACACCTACCTGGCAGGTTCTCTCAACGGTCTCGCGCGGTTCTTCAGCGAGTACCAAGACTTCTGGGGGGCAAAAAACGAACCAGGTAAGCTGGTGGTACGCAAAGATAATATCGAAAAGATCTTGTCGTTTGACATTGGGCGGCTTGAGGCAGCATCGACAGCTAAAAGTCCCGGCAGGGCCCTCTTTTTCGGCCTCGAGGCACACTTCAACAGCATCAAGAAGGGCAAAAGCCTTACGCCGAGGCCAAAGCGTCAGCGCATCACTCCGTAGGCCCCATTGGTAAGAAAGGAGACGGCGGTGATACTCCCACCTCAAAAGTTCGTCGGCAGTACCGAGGAGTGCTTTCGCGATCTCATCACCAACCACCCTGAGGTTGCAGTCATCGAGCTTATCGGTGAACTCTGCTGCGAGGGCAAACCGGCGACCCGGACCAACCGAGTGATGCGCTGGAAAGATGGGCGGTATCCCCCCACCGGCCTCGAGCTACTCAAGTTGCGTTGTTTTCTGCATCTGGCAGATTACGAGGTAACCGAGCTCATGAGACTGAATGCGGAAATACGCAAGTTTGCTTTCACGGTAAGCCTGTGCCCTCTGGATCCAAAGAAGACCAACACCGAGCTGGGATACGAGGACGCCGAAGGACAACCAGGAGCCCTCTGGCGTATTCTTCTCAGAGGACAAGGATACAATGACGACGCCAAGAAGAAAGCAAAGAACCTGGTCACCCGCCATCAGAAAACCGTCGATCAGAAAATAGAGAAATGGCAAAAACGTATTGTTGATGTCATCGGCGATACCAAAACAAGCCAGCAGGCCCCCGCCGAAGATACGATCTCGCTTGACCAGATCGATCAGATTGCGACCATCTTCGGACACAATATCCGGGGAGCCATCACGGCGGGCCGTATGCTGATCGACGCTGACGCTGAGGGCAGCTTGCTCAGCGCCACCCGTGGCGGCCTCGATCTGATGGAGCTTAAAGACCTGCTCGAGCATTTCCTCTAGCTTTCGTGAGTCGTTCTAGACCCGTCCCCACCCTTCGAAGCTACGAGCTAAACGCCAGCACAAACTGGCCGGCCACGTGCAGCCTACTAAAGAGTAGCTGCACGTGGCCTTTAGCTTTTTTAAAAACTTTCACTTCCTGCTTTTGGCTATTACAATAAACATAATCATAAACTGTGAAACACAGGGCCCTGAAGTTATAGGCGCTTCATCTAAATATCTTCTATGTTTTTAACACTTGAGCCAAAACCAGAATTAAAACGCTATAAGTGTCCTCGCTGTCAAGCCTATTGTCTTCAGATACGGCGAACCGTCATACTAAAGCTACGGACGCGCTTCGTGCCCCGGCAAGCCTTTCGTACGGTTCTGTTCTTTTAACTCTGATTCATAAATATGCCGCCGGCCCTCAACAAGCTCATCTCGAACAGTTTTTTCGGCTGTTTTTACTGCGTTGTAATAGCCCTCATCAAATTCTTCAACTATTTGAAATGTCCAGCGGCCTGGCAATACATTCATACCAACAAGTTGCTCGCGCAGCATTGCCGCCTGCTCATTGTGGCCAGCCTTTTCGAGCATATCTGCCGCCTCACTAATCTGTTCGTCAACACCGCCAATCAGTTGATGAACATCATAAAGCGATCCGCGCGCCCGCTCTAGTTTCTCAAGCGCTTCAGTCAGCTTACCGACACCCGCTACTGTTTCGTCACTCACGCCTTCGGGCCGCAAGTGCTCGTCGTTTTCTGGTACAAATTGTTTCATAGCTCTACTTTAACAAAAATTTATTTTATACCTACGCACTAGCGCCACGCATACCAGCTATACCGAGCGCATAGAGTATCTGGGGTTGCGGCGCGTGACGCCTCGTTGTTTCAGGTTCTACGAGATCATCTTCGAGCTGATCAATAGGATACCAGCGTGCGCCCATGACTTCCTCATCTTGCAACTGCAAATCAGCAATCGTCAAATCGCGCTCAATAACAACGAAGTTTTCGCCCACAATGTTATGGGTATGCTTCCAGCCCGGAAAAAGTAACTGCGTTGTGACTCGTCCGATATGTATAAAACGTTCGGCCGGCAGATCTAACCCAAGTTCTTCAGCAGTTTCGCGCAGCGCTGCATCTTTAAATGATTCACCCGCTGCGACATGCCCTCCGACCGATATATCCCATTCACCAGGCATAATAGATTTATCTGCATTGCGTTGCTGCTGAAGCACATCTTGGCCATTCGTCAACCAAACATGCACGTCACGATGCCGAAGACCTTCGGCGTGAATAGTCGCTTTGTCGGCTATAGCACCGGTTGGTTCACCATATTGATCAACAATATCTAGTAATTCACCACCACGAGTAAATAACATTTCACTCACTTCCAACACTCCTTCTTATGGTTAGCTCAGAAGCGCTTCCAGGTATACGATAGCTAAAAATTTATTTCTAAGATAGACAGTTTATTTTGAGGCATACTCGCCTGACTCAGCTATGTTTGTGGCATTGCTATTTGACTCAGGCTTATTTGTGACAAAGCTAACTGTCTCAAACAAACTTGAGTCAAATCGTTTTGACATAAGGAAGGTTTGCCCTACTATATAGGGGTGCACCACATTCAACGCAAAATCATTAATCTGTTAATGTATACACCGACTCTTAACTATGCTCAATTACGGCCAAAAGGCATCGAGAGCAATCATTTTGCGTATCACCTTGAACAACTCGTTAAAACCGGTCTTGTGGCCAAGCATGATAAAGGTTATTCGTTAACAACCGAAGGCCTGGCATTTGCCGACCGTGCCAGCCACCACAATATGACTATTCGTAAACAGCCACACATTGTTTCAACTATTGATATTACCAACGAAAAAGGCGAAACATTACTCTTTAAACACGCTTATCAACCCTATCTTAATCTCGTTGGTTTCCCGCAAGGGCGCCTCCATTATGAAGAGCGTGTTGCCGAAGCTGCTCAACGCGAGCTTTCTGAAAAAACAGGCTTAAAAGATATACCCCTCAAACACCGTGGTATCGTTTATATTTATGCTACCAAACAAGGAGCGGATATTAGCAAAATAGCCGCTAATGTTTTTAGCGGTACCGTCAAAGATACACCCGAAGTAACAGGCAATGAATTAAAAGGCGAGGCATATTGGGGAAAGCACAACGAACTTAATATACAAGAGTGCATGCCTGGATTTTTAGAAATTAAAGCGCTGCTTGCTAAAAATAAAGCGTTTTTCTTTACTGAAGTTGACCATGAAATGACGATGGCGTAATATTCTTTTATACTTAATGCTGCACAATATAAAACGATGGTGACTATTATAAAAGCTATCGGCAAAACAGCCCGGTTTTTATGTGCGAGTCGTGTTTAAAACAACATCAGATGCTCGTACAAAGCCTTTACGGCCACCGATTTCGATCTGATAAAAAACTGTTTTACCCTTGAAGAGTGTGTGATCGTAAGGATATGAGGCATCGATCGCCCAGGCATAAAAATGGTCATTTATTACTTGTTTGCTCATAAGCCGATACTTTTGCCCCGGCTTGATACGATAAGGTAATGGATCAGTTGGTGCCAGCGTTGGAATCCAAGAAGATGCCGGTGGTGTAGCCAGTAGTTCAGCCGGATACGCCGATAACTCTGGACTTGGCCGCCCATAGATCGGTGCACCCTGAGCTAAACCAGCCTTAGATGTAATGTATTCCGTCGATTCGGGCTGGGCTACCGTTGGAGCCTTCCATGGACTATGAAACCAGCCGGCCGAGCCATTCACCCAAATTTTATACCACACACCACCGTCACTCACACGACGATCGGCTACCATAAACTTTTGTCCCCAAAACACGCGAGCAGCATTGTTTGTAATGTCAGTTGTGCCCTGGCCCAAAACAGGATCGGTAAAGAGCGGTGCATTCAAATGCGGCTCGGTACGCAAATAGACAAAGCTGGCTGGCTGCGGCTCAGTTGGCACGCAGCCATTCTCGCCGGCCGAACAGCCCGTCACCTTAGGCTTATGAAGTGGCCACATTGGCGCTATCATGACTTGTTCACCGGTTACATGCCAGCTAGGAACTGTAGGTTTACTGGTAATAAAATTCATATACAAACCCCAGTTCCAGTATGGTCCCGGATCAGTGTGCATACCAGGTAACAAGCTAGCGCGCGGCCCGGGTACGTTGTCGTGGCCGATGATATGATCACGATCGCGCGGAATCTTAAAGCGTTCAGTGAGATATTTCACCAGTTGAGCACTTGCAAGATACATCGCCGGTGTGTATTCGGTGCTTCCGAGGGCTGAGTGACCCTCATGCTCTATGCCGATGCTATGCATGTTGTACCACCAGTTGCCGGCATGCCACGGCAAATCTTGGTTACGCACCATCTGATAAACCGTGCCATCTTTACAGACGACATATTGCGATGAAGCATAATGTGCGGGATCGCGAAAGGCGTTGATGATGCCGCTACATGTTCCTTCACCATCGTGAATGATTATAGAATCAATACCCATGTCACGCGGGCGATCAGCGACGTCGTAGTTGCCATAATCAACCGGGTTACCACTATTTGCCTGGTAGGCAGCTGGCGCTACAATGCATCTAATGGTGGGTGGGCACTCTGGCGTAATGAGAGGTGGTTGTACCGCAAGAGCAGCCTTTTGTAGCCTCGGTTGTGGTTGTTGAGCCTTTTCTGATTGCGCAGCCCCTTTAGCAGGAGTAGAATTTGGCCCGCTCTCCGCCCTTGCGGGCAATCCAATCGGTGCCAGCGTCAATAACGCCACCGCCAACCCTAGCAAGCCTCGCCGCCACGCCAGCATGACTGATTGCTTCTTAATTTGGAGCATTTGCAAACCTAGTTTAACAAGTAGTTTCTTCAATAATCTATCATTTTTATCGCGGTTGTTATGCAATTTCATAACTGCCATTATAACGGTTATGGCAATATGATCAAAACTTGAATTATTACTAAAGACATGAAACCTGAATCACGAAAAGTTGACTCAATATATCTCGTTACGCTATGGTATGCAGGTTCACAGATGAACAATACCGAGCACCTTAGCAGAGGAGAAGAGATCTATGAGTCTCGCAGTCATGGGTATCGAGATGGGCAAGTTGTCTGCTTATCGTCGCATACATGTATTTCCCGCAACCGCCTGCTGTGCCGAAAGGCATCGCGGCAAGCTCGAATTGCAGGCTCCCTTGCATGTCGCTAAGGCTGACCGCCGAAACGGCTTGATCGATCTGCGATTGCTGCTGCTCGAGTGCTCTCGCAGGCTCAAGAACAACAATGAGCAAGAAGAAGAGCAAACGCAAAACATCTTCAAGATACAAAAGGTATCGCCACTACCCGCAGATGAGCTGCACGCAGCAACGACCGCCCGGATGCTTGGTGAAACCGATCAGATCATACGGTCGCTTTGTCTCGAGACCGGCAAGCCGCGCTTGCCACTTAACGAGGCAGGGATTGTGATCACCACCATGCCTACTCTACAGATTGACTTCGAATCGTCGATGGTGTTCGACGTCACGGCAAAAGTGCCTAATGGCATTATCGATCTCAGCATCAGTTATCCCGGCCACTGGAACAACGACAGGCGGCCAATCGATGAAACAGACACCTTTCTGACGACACTATTCACTGAATATCGTGACACAACCGGCACCGATCCTGCGGACAATGAGGTTGCGGTCTGGGGTCAGTAAACTGAAAGAGCCCACCCGAAGGTCGCTGGCGGCGAGATAACTCGTCGCGGACTCTTCAGATGGGCTACATTGAAGTTGTGGCATAAAGCCACGCAAGAATGGCCTACCAGCTATCCTCGGGCAGAGCATCAACCAGCACCTGGCATGTGTCCTGTAGCGTTTTGTCGCTTTTGATGAGCCGCACAAAGAACCGGCTGCTCTCATGCCGTATCCACCACCGCACGAGTTTCGTCTGCCTGAAGCGCTTTCGGTAATCGCTAGGGTTGAAGGGGCCTTGGATCAAGACTTCGTATCTCATCTCCCCTAATTGCGTGAAGAGAATTCCCTCCCACACTAAAGACACAATGATCTCACGTTCACTGAGTGCCCTTAGCAACACCCGTATCTGCGCAATGGCATCCTGTAAATCTTGCTGCAGCAGTAAGAGCTTGTAAAACTCCAGCGCTTCAGTTGATTCAGAATACCCCTCCCCCCAAACGCTTCGCTGAGTTTCTATCACCCAGCTGCCACCGGCCTTGAGGCGGGCCACTTTAGTCTCGAGCTCTCGGCTCCACATACTCCGAGGAGACGCGATAAAGGCCTCCCACTCACCACTTCTACCTTCAATCACCGCAACAAAACTATTGTCTTCCGTTGCAACCGTCGCCCTTAGGAACTTTCGATGAGCCATTTTGGCCTCCGAGATGTCGTAATGCGTTGATGGTCTAGCAATTATACAATAAAATGTAGCGAATACAATTAAATTCTGTAGAATTTAATTGTATTAAGATAGAGGTAATCCGCCTTTTATATAGTGAGTCTTTATTTCATCCGTCATATTATTATCGCAACTGAGCTTTATCAGTTCGAGATATCCGGCTTAAATATATCTCGATCCATGTTTCGCAGGCTCCCATAACACAGTCGTAAAATAGGGAGCAGATCAGTTTTCACCGAAACCTCATTAGCCGTAAGTAGCCCCATAAGCTCAGACAACTCCATCCATTGAGCTGATTTATATTCTCCGGCAGTAAACGGGACTTCATCATAGATACATTCATAGGTTTTTGAGAAACATGCCACAGGGTATTTATAGGGGCTAAGATATGCTATTTCTCTGAGGTCACTTTTTGTTAGTCTTAATCCGAGCTCTTCCTCAGCCTCTCTCAGTGCGGCAACCAGATAATCTTCTCCGGCTATCACAGCCCCTCCTACTGCAAAGTCTGGACTTGATGGCCACCGCTTCAGATTGTCACTACGCCACGGCACCCAAAATTTACCTTGATAATTGCGAATAAATATATTGACATACCTTGTGTTAACAAAGTCACCCTTTATATCTTTTCGGCTCTTAGCTGAAACTTTTTGATCTTTTTCATTAACTATATCGCTTAGCTCGTCCATATCAGAGTAGTATAACAAGAATTTCCAAATAAAACGCCGACCGGCAGCGAAAATCGTCTCTATATCTATATAACTCAACTCCCGAAGTAGTATTCACAAACTTCTTTTCTTTTCCGAAAAGTTTTATGATCTGATACGGCACGATTCCCATCATCCAGAAACGGTGGAGCATCGATACCATGCGGACAGTAATATCCTCCACCCTAACATTCGTAAACCCTGCGTCAGAAAGTATTTTCGGGAAAGAGCCGTGCGTGAAGTGTGGGAAAACTATGCATAGCCGATCCTTCGCTAATTGTCTCAAAAGCCCATGCTTCTCTTTTTGACATACTTTTCTTATCCGGCATTGAGTATTCAAATAGCACTAACTTGCCACCTTTTTTTAATACCCGTCTAACTCCTGAAGTGTTTGTTTATAATCAGGAAAATGTACGAATGTCTCTAGTGTATATACACCATCGAAATAATTATCTGGGTAATCTAATCTTGAGTAATCGCCTGCTTGAAAATTAAGATTTGCATTTGATTCAGCTCGCTGCTGCGCTTTTTCAATATTAAAATCCAGTAGATCAACACCATCTAATTTGAGGCTATACTTCTGATTTAGATATTTCGCCGTTGCACCTTCGCCACAGCCCGCATTCAGCACACGGCTGCCTTTAGGTAAGTTTAGAGTCTTTCCAACTTTGTCCATCATATTCCGCATGGCCTTTTGCATCGAAGTTTTTGAGGAACCCTTCGGATAATAGCCAAAATGTTTAATGCCCCCCTAATACAAGCCTGTAGCCCCAGCGTGATTCTTTGGAATGATAATAATCAAGCACTTCTTTGATTTGCTTCTTCATATAGACTATCCTATCAGGCATATGCCATGACCTCCGAAGAAATCCTTTTTGTACATAATCCTCAAACAAAAAACCGACCGGTAGCGAAAAGGTCGGTTTCTTGTCTTGGAGGGCCATCTGGGGCTCGAACCCAGGACACCCTGCTTAAGAGGCAGGTGCTCTAACCAGCTGAGCTAATGGCCCAAATACTGTGTTATGGTAACATATTACCTCTGTTGCTACAAGCATGGGCCCAAACGGACGTACTGTTGACATATCGTATCTATTATTGTATCTTAAGCCCGTAAGCATCCGTCGGATAAAAGGGGCATTCCGGTGCTTAAATGGCTTAAAAGTTTCTGGGAGCATTTTCTCGTCTTTTTGACCGGCAAGGCACGCAAGTTTTCCGCCAAAGAGATTAAGCAAATTAAAGAACTTTGGCGCCAACTTAGTCCTGTGCAACGCCAAGAGGAGTTTGACAAAGCAAATGAGGGGCCGCCCGAGGATCCCCGCCCAAAGTTGCATCAAAAGTTCAGAGACACTTCCGAAAAGCGCCGGGGGAGTATCTCTGAAAACTTCCAGCGGGGAAACTTTGCCTCAGGGCCCACGAGCGGCTTCATGGCTGCGATTGCAACCTTTGTAATATTCAATGTTCAAGGGTTCAAGCTAACACTCGCGTTCATCAGTCTTATCCTCTTCGCTACGGCCATCGTACTTATTCTGTGGACCAATTCGCCAAAGCTCGGCATCTTCTGCAAGGGGGAGACCGAGCCAGAAGCCATTAGGTGGCTAAGAACCGCCGTTGAAAAGAAGCAGGCAGAAGAAAACGATCCCGAGCTAGTGGGAGTATACGATTTCATTCGCTCCGGCGAAAAACGTCTCGAACGAGACATGATCAATCTCGTCGATCGTCGGGCGCTGATGCTCGCCACTATTTTCTTCATAGTTGGCCTGGCCGCCGTGGTGGCAGCCCTTCTCACCTAACGTCCGCCCCCAGGCGTTGAGCTGGAATGCTCCGCGGAGGCGGACATTTCAGTTTCCTCCCTGTCTATACCCGAAGCAACTACTACTCTGAAAACCTACAACTCTTCCGGCGTCTTTATGAACTACCAAGACATTCACGAATAACCCAACTCCAGGAAGTTGTTGGCCTAAAATGAATACCTTTAACACGCGCTACATTCTCGTTAAGCTCTTCGGTGAGTTGCTTATAGTCATCAACATGATAGATATGGGTACCATAAAAACCATAATTATCAAGAGCTGCTCTTAAAACTGCCCGTGCACCAACCTTAAATCCAATAGTATCTCCATAAGGAATATGTTCGGCACGCAATAATACCGGCGCAGGCGGAAAATTGTGTGCTTGCAGGTTTTGGCAGGTTACTTCACCAAGCTTTTCACTGCGTGTCGAAAGATAGCCATGTGGTATATTATGATTTTTGGCAACTTCTAAAAGCGAATGTGACGTTTTTAAAAGTGACATGCTGGCATTGAATTGTTGATCAAGCATGTACTGCGTTTTGAATGCAACATAATTTTCAACAAGTGGCGCAAGTTGCGCACGGGGGCTTAAAGTGAACGTTTCAAAGGTTACTATCTCCTGAAGTCTTTGTTTTTTAGCAAGGGTGATATAGAGCTCATACCACTTACCCTTAGAGTCAAGGATTGTATCATCAATATCTAAGCTCAATAAACCGCTTTTAATCTTTTGACGCAGGTAGCCTGTGGCCACATTCTCGGCCCATTCCTCGTTATCACTAAAATAAGGTAACTTTTCAGACATACGATTTTATTTTACCGTTAAGATTAAATGTTCGTAAGCCGTCTTATTACAAAAACGATTAATACAGTATGCTTAAGAGTGCCAAAATGCCGAAAGAACACGCCACCACAGTCGAACCCGTTCAATAAATCTACTGGTAGTTGAATCCTAATAAGGGCACGTTTTAGTAACGGTACGTAACTGCAGAGTTTGGCCATCTTGCACAAAGGCATGCGCCTGCCAATATTGCCTGCTGAATGAGGTTTCATTATACATACCTGGGCGCGGTGGAGATAAGCGGCCAATCCGTACATCTTGCAACTCAAATGCACGGCCCTCAGAACTACGTTTCAGCCCAATCGCTACATGGTTAGTAGAAGTTGGTTTACCGCCTTTAATAAAACGTGTATATATCGTTTCACGGAGGACTTGAGCATAGAACACCCCTTCGTCACTTGGTGTTTCGATAATTAAATCGTACCCAACCGCTCGCCCCAGGTCACATTCAAAATGCATCTCCGAGCCAACGAGATTTTTACTAATGAGAGCCTCTCTCGCAAAGCCAAGCAGCTGCGGCTGTTTCGCAATACTACGTGCTGCGTCGGAATTGATGAGATCTACATAGACCTCAGTATTGTCAGGTGTGACACACACAAGATGCATCATAGGCTTCTTTCCTCCTTAAGTTGAGCGAGCTAATAAGTTAAGCAGAGGCAGCTAAGATCGCCTGCTAGCGACGATTGAAGCCGCCATTGCGGTCAGACCGGGGACGTTCTTCGCGAGGCTTCGCCACGTTAACTACAATTGTACGGCCTTCGAATTCACTTCCGTTAAGTGCCTTAATCGCCGCCTCAGCGTCTGCCAACTCTTGCATTTCTACAAAAGCAAAGCCCTTCGACTGGTCAGTATCACGTTCTTTAATGACTTGCGCGTTTAGTACAATTCCGTACTGTTCAAAAAGCACCTGCAAGGCTTCGCTTGTTGTGGTATAAGACAGTTTTCCTACGTATAATTTAGTTGCCATTGTATTGTAAAGCCCTTTCTGTAAGCTTAGTAATAGTGCGAGACAGGGTCTTCGCTGTAACCGGACAGAAACGAGTTCTTACGAATGCACACAATGCCTGGATAAAGTTAAGAATAGCTTGCTTAGTTCATTATACCATAAATGGATAAACTTATCTATCCCTGGCGTTCTAATAGCAATTTGTAGTCATCTAAACTTATAGCTAAAGTCACGCTGTGGCGTAATACATCAAGCGTCGCAAGAACGCTGAATATTTCAGACAGTTGATCTACAGGAACCTCAACGCCCATTTCCCTGAGGGCGGCCAACACAAGCAGCTAGAAAATCTAGGTCTTATCTTCAAATAACCTTCGGACATGCGAAAGTACTTTTTGCTTAGGTTGGTGATGTAGCTTACCCATCGTCTTTTCAATGATGGCGGCCTCAACTGTGAAAAGCTTATCGGGACGAATATAACTGTCAAGGTGTAAACTGCCGACGCGAAAATCCTGATCGGTTAGCAAGAGCGCCCTTTTGCTCGTCTCTGCCTTCGATGTGATCTGACAAAGAATGAGATTACTAAATTCAGCTCTGCCCACTACCAGGGCGGGGCGCTTTTTGAATTTCGAAAAATCCGCATAAGGGAAGGTAATGAGAACAACGTCGCCTACTGCAAATGCGCCCATGCTTTGTCTTCCTCGGGCGTATCCCAATCGCTTAGGCTGCTGAGACTCAGTGCATACTCTTCGTTTAGTGTTTTTTTATTTTTTGATTTCTTAGGAGCGGCCGTAATTTTGATCTGGCCTTTTTCTGCCTTAAGCTCAACTTCACCTCCAAGCCCGCTCTCTTCGAGTAGCGGCTTTGGTATGCGTACGCCTTTAGAGTTACCGATAGTTATGATTGCTGCTTTCATGTAATTACATTATAATCACTTCCTTAAACATTGTCAAGGCTTATGCTTTAAGCACCATACTAGAATCACCAAGCTAAGAGCAGATAGGGTTAGACACCTAAAAACAGATCAGGAAGTCAAAACTAGACGAAAAAAGACGCCTTGTTGCAAGCGCCTTCATATCTGTGAATTGGTGGAACTTGTTGTGGCCGATATCCTGCGTCTAACAGGAGCCCTACGGGATTAGAACTCAGATAACAGAGGAGCGAGGCAAATAAAAAGCCCCAGAGTAAGATCTGGAACTTTTTGGTATCTTTATAGACTTTGCTTGGTACAGCATTCTTGCACGGTTAGAACCGTTTTATGCTCTCCAAGAACTCAGCCAGCCCATCGTCTTTAACGGATCCTATAACCTGGTCGGCGTTCTCTTTTAATTCATCTGCCGCATTGCCCATCGCTATTCTTTTACCAACAGCCCGGAAAAGATGTATATCGTTATGACCATCGCCAATACCTACAGTTTCTGACCTCTCGGCATTAAGTATCTTTAGAAGCTCGGCAACTGCATGTTCTTTAGTGGCGCTTCTGTTGGTTATGTGAATATCATTAAAACCCGGTCGTTGTGCAACGACAAGCGTACACGCGAGGCCCTCTATCGCTGAGAGCTTCGCTACTATTTCAGGTGCGATTTCACTTGGGACGAAGATCTGCTCAAAAAAGTAAACAGGCTCTGTAATATGCAGCTCTTTCGGAGCTATACCACCATGCAAATAAGCCTCTTCATTGTTATCGTTATAGAGAACTTTATAATCCGGGTATTGATTAATGATTTCTATTGCAGCTTCTAGGTCAGCCGGTTCTATATCGCATTGCCAAAGTATTTCCCCGGTAGCAGGGTTACATATTTGTGTGCCTGCAGAGATAATACATGGATCAGATAAAGTTAAGCCTTTAAGAACGGGTTCGGCGAAAGTCCACACACGTCCGGTGGCAGCACAGAAATTGTAGGTTTGCTCTATTTTTCGAACAACATCAATGAGTCTTTGGCTAGGGAGTTTTTGCTCAGGCGAATCGATAGCAGTTCCGTCGATGTCAAAAATAATGGTCTTTTTCTTTATCATTCCCCCATCATAACAAAGAAAAGACTTCTCAGAAGTCTTTTAGTATAAACTTGATGGTACGCCCGGCAAGATAGTACTGGCGCTCTTCTGCTCGTTTGCAAAAGAAAATACCTTTGTTGCTTTCTTTTGGCTTCACTCGCTCCACCGAACTTGCGACTAAGGTATTTCCTTCGGAAAATCCCCGTCGCAAGTTCAAACTCACCAGAAGTGACCAAGAAAATTAGACTAACTTTCGCTAGTCTAATTTTCTTGGTACGCCCGGCAAGATTCGAACTTGCGACACCTGGTTCCGAAGACCAGTGCTCTAATCCACTGAGCTACGGGCGCATTTTTAAAAAGCTCATAAGAACTCGTGCATATTTTAACAGATTAGCAGCATAACTCATAACGCTGGATGCATAGTTCACAAGAACCACCTTTATTGCTGCCTTACGCCTACATCTTCGCTGAGCCAGCGTTAGCACACTTTTCGGATCATTCATATATTCTAGAAGGTATTCGTGCCTTTACGTTCGCGTTTCGTACATCTTAACTTTGACACTATTCGGATACCGTCTCACAGTTTTAATAACTTTTTAATATTTTGTTATACTAAAGCTATAGGAGTGCAATGCCCGAACAGTTCTCACATAGCGATGACCGGGAAGATAACAAGCTTAACAATGCTACTCTCAAAGATTTTGCAGTTGAGATAGAGGAAGCACTCCAAGAAGAAAAACACGAAGCAACACACCAAAACGTTGCCGAACGCCAGGAAATATTAACAAACATTATTCACGCTTACGGCGATGAACCTGAAACACTCAGAAAAATTGATCAATATCGCCATGACCCCCAGCCCCTTGCTTTAGTCGAGAATGAGCTGAGGCGCTACCTTGCATACGCACGGCAGTTTCCCCCTATTACGGACCGGGAAGATGCCGCCATATTCTTTGAGAAGATAGAAACTGGCCTATCTGTATGGCAAGCAGGAGCTACTAACAAAGATAGTGTTCCAGCCAACGAGAGAGCTATACTTATTGATGCAGTGGTCGCACATCGTGTTCTATTGTCGTCAAACTTAGGGCTTATACCCCCGATTGCCCGTCGCAATGTAGTCGGCAGCTTAACGGTGATGGACCTTATACAAGAAGGAATTATGGGGTTAAATAAGGCAATCCCAGGGTTTGATCACACGAAAAAGTTTAAGTTTGGGCATTATGCATCTATCTATATTAACGGCCATATCAAAAGGGCTGTTGCCAACCAGGCTCGTTTAATAAAAACACCTGTAAATCTTCATGACTCGTGGCGGCGATTAGTTAACTCTAGCGACCTCGTAAAAGAACTCGGCCACGAACCAACCGATGAAGAGCTGGCGCAGGAACTTGCAAAGCGCGCGAGGCAACCTGTTAAGAATGCGCGAGCCTTTCTTAGGATGAGTGCATACCATTTGTCTTCGATTGATGCCGCCCTCAGCGACGAAGACAGGAGTGGTGCGCTCGATGAGATATTCCCGGAAAACCAGACCGAGGTTACTGCTGTAAGTGACAGAGCGATTGCACTAGCATCGATTGAAAGAGTGTTTAAAAGTAAAGTGTTGAGTGATCTCGAAAAGTTCATACTTGCCGTCAGCTTTGGCAAATCCAAAAACGTGCCAAACCTTGAAGTTAAAGGTGCCAACGAAGAACTTATAGATACCGCCGAATACATAAAAGCGGCAAATGAAAGGGGGATTCCACCATCAAAAATACCAAAGATCATTGGAATGTCGCCGCAAGGTTTCCATGGTGCTCGCGAGCGTGCTTTACAAAAAGCACGTGCAATTATTGAAGGCACTCTTGAAGAATCCCCGAAAGAAGATGCCGGCGTTCCATATTATAAACGCAAGCATGATAACGCCGACAAAAAGAAGTAGTATAAAAATTAGTTTTTTATAAGAGCCACTCCCCTTGCCTTTTGGCTTGTCCGGGTGGCGCAACGGTATCTAAAGTGAGCTAATTGCTACTCAGCTTGATCCTTCCGCAACGGCATATTAAAAGCCTTTCTAACGCGCTCATCTAGAGCGATTAATTCTTCCGGTCTGGCATTCATCTCTTGGGCTATGTCTTCCAAAGAAGGTTTTTTATATAGCTTTGCCTCCAAGCGCTCTCTCGAAAGATTCATAAGAAACCACCGCTTTCCAACGTTAACCGGTATACCGGCACGCCTCAAGGCAGCCCTGCCGACAAAAACGCCCACGATCTGGCTCGCAAATGAGCTAAACCTATAGTTCAATGTATAATCAAAGCGGTGAATGGCCCGGTAAACACCCTTGGCTCCTGCTATGAGCACTTCCGATTTATTAAGGATACCGTTACAAGCCTTGTTAACCCTGCCTCCCTTCCAGCGAGCAAGCGCAATATTGCTGCGCAAAAAATGAATCACTGCTTTATCACCTTGATCGGCCCCTTTCTGCAAGAGGTCGTCGGCAATATCAATGTCCAAGAGCGAAGGTTCGTAATTATGCTGTTTTAGCAATGCCAAGGCAGCAGGGTCGCCGGCTTTAATGGCAAGACGGAACTGGGCCCACCACCCCCGTTCTATAATTTTCATTAAGCGCACTTCTTCCTCTGCATTTAGAGTCGGCGGTTTGGCATGACGAGCATACTCAATGGCTTCAAGAATCATATCTTCAACCTCCGATGTATTCTCGATTATAACTCGCGGAGCAGATACTTCGCGTTTGCGCTTTCTGAGCTTATATGTATCCACTAGATGGCCGAACGATCCCTCATAAGCTTTTACTGTCGGTTTGTGAAGGTCCGGCATGGAACCATTTGTAGAAAAAGTATTCAAATAATTGAGAATACTGGCCGCCCCAAGTGCTGATACCCTAGCATCAAATAGTGAAAGCGCCATACGGTCAAAATCACCGCCATTTTGCCGAAGACGGATTGCTAGTAGATTGCATTCCCGGTCAATTACCGGAAGGTGTTCTTCGAAGTCCTGAAAGATAGAATTTCTTTGTTCTGGGAAAAACGATGTCGCATTACGAGCCAGTGTTAAATATGGATATCCTGCCTTATTAAGATATGAACGCATCTTGTCATCTCTTTTAATCGACAAGCCCTTGTCACCCGGGTAACGAAGTGAGCCTTCACCACTGAGCCGACGTAGCAATACTTCCCGGTGACTCGCACTCATATTAGTAAGTGCTTCGTCAAGGAACTGGCGTTCATCTATAGACATGGCGATTGCCAAGCGGCCAATAAAGGCAGGTGTGTTCTCTGTGCGTAAATTATCAATATCACGCATTTCCAGGCCAAGTCTCAATTCTTGGTCTAAGCATATCTCTATTAGCCGGGCCGTTGCCCAGCATGTAATGCGGCGAGGTAAAGCCTGCGCAACCTCACCGCCAGGCGATTGAATAAGCCGCTCTCGTAAAGCTGTAAGTTCGATATCGGGCTGTTTATCAATTCGGCGGAGGTTTCCGGCGGCCTGTAGTAAATCATCACGCCCATAGGTGTGATCTTTTACAAGGAAAAACTCGCGTTCTAAACCGATTGTCTCAGGGTTCTCGGCTGACATTTTAAAGCGCTTTTTGCTACTCGTTTCAATATACTATTATCGGGTTGGCAGCATTATTGTAACAGATCATAAGCATACAAAAGTCCGCGCTGTTATAATGAAGCAAGTATGAAAACATTTGAGCACGCGAGCCTTGCACCTTATACCTCTTTTGAGTGTGGCGGACCAGCTGAGAAGTTAATTATTTGCGAAAATTATGAAGATGCAAAAAAAGTTGCGACAGTAGCAACCAACGAAAAGCTATGGCTTCTAGGCTTTGGCTGCAACGTGTTGATTTCAGACAGTGGCCTTTCGGGCACAACCGTTGCCTTTCGCGCTGGTTCAATAACGCGCACTGGCAATACACTCATTGCCGACGCTGGTGTCTGGTGGGATGATTTGGTGCAAAAAGCAATACAAAGTAACCTTTGGGGGCTCGAGCTTACGAGCGGCATTCCTGGTGGTGTTGCTGCTGCTGTCATTGGTAATATTGCCGCCTATGGCCAAGCTGCTTCCGATACTCTTGTCTGGATTGAGGTGTATGATTCAAAACAGCACATCATTTATAAGATGCAGCCACAAGAATTAGGCCTCGCTTATCGTTTCTCGGCATTGCAACACGATGACATGCGTCATTTAGTTATTTTGCGTGCCGCCTTTGAACTTTTGGATAAACCAACAAAAGAGCTAACATATCAATCAGCACTTGATGTTGCTCATGAGAAAAGTTACGACATTAATACGCTTTCAGGCAGACGTCAAACTATTTTAGGTGCTCGTGAGATTGCTGGCTCACTCTGGGACTATCGCAAAGGTCAACATCACGATAGAACCGCAGGTTCGTTCTTTCGAAATCCGCTAGTCACGCCCGAACAAGCCGAACGCATTATTGCCTTTGATGAAACTGGCAAATCAGCCGAGCTTATTAAAAAAATGAACCAGGTGCATGGCGGTGATAGCTTGCGTGTTTCGGCAGCACATGTATTGTTGGCTGCTGGTTTTAAGCGCGGGCAACGCTGGGGCGATGTGCGCTTGCATCCACGGCATGTTTTAAAGCTTGAAAACGTTGGTAATGCCTCTGCAAGCGAGATTTATGCCGTTGCGAATGAGATTATTACAACAGTCAAGCAAAACCTCGGCATCACTCTCACCCCTGAAGTACGGTTTTTAGGGCTCTTTTAGCGGTTGACAAGCAAAATTTTTATTGTTATAAGAAAGTGTCGTTCTGTAAGCTATGCAGCGGTTTCGGTCGTTGCAGATTGGACTACCCCTGTGCCCATGCTGAGCAGAAGAGTACGTCGCCCACGTCCCCAAGAAGAAAAAACGGCGGCCGGCTGGCCGGGAGAGATTATCACGATCACGCCCGGTAAGCAACCGTACGGCGCCGCGACAGCCAAGGCTGGAGCGGATGACATGACCGACGAGCAGGACATCGACGCGGCGCTCGACGCCAGCGTTGGCGTTATACCAGCCGATGAGTATCCGCAGCAGTTCATCCCCGCACCGCGTCCGATGCCAGATTCGGGCATCTACCCGACGCAGGGCTACACGGAGCTGCGCAAGACCATCGAGGAGTTGCTCGAGAACTACATCGACATCAACTCGGAGCTGAACAAGCCACCGGTGATGCAAGCGTGGACAAAGTCACTCGAACAGTACAACCGCGAAACCAGCGGGTATGAGCAAACAGCCCGACGAGTACGCGTCCAGCGCGGCTGGCCCGTCAAGTCAAGCGACAGCGACATGTCCTCCGTCCGGCACGAGCATCGACTGGCCTGCAGAGGACGCGCGTCCCTCAAGCTTGCCGATTTCGAAGCGGCAGCAGCGAGGGGCATCGCGACCATCGAGGTGATGCTCAAGGCCTCGATCGATCTCGCGAGTATCGAGGTGTCGCCCGACGATACCGACCTCAGGGACTGGCGGAAGAAGGTGGCGGCAGACGAGGCCACCGTCAAGGCAGTGGCCAAGGCGGCCGAGGCCGACATTACGAGCATGTTCAGCAGGTAGTACAGTACCAGGGCGACGAGCCTGGCCTTTAGCGGCCAGGCTTTCCCTTTTAGATGTCGTTTGGCAGCGGGAATTGTAGTGCAAAATTCTTTACCACAGCTTGCAAAGCCGCAAGTTTCGCTTGATCGTTCCTAGCAATAATGGCTTGACGCATCCATTCAGCCAACTGTTCCATATGTTCAGTTTTCAAGCCACGGGTCGTCAATGCCGGCGTACCAAGCCGGATACCGCTCGGCCGGAATGGTGGTAGTGCATCATCGGCAATCGCATTTTTATTAAGCGTTAAACCAATTGCATCAAGGGCTTCTTCGGCAACCTTGCCATCGATACCAAAGCTTTTATATACATCGGCTAGAATTAAGTGATTACTCGTGCCGCCAGTAACAAGCTGAAAACCACGGGCTTGCAGTTCATCTGCTAAAACGCTCGCATTTTTCACAATTTGTGCGGCATAATCCTTAAAATCTGGTTTCAGTGCCTCGCCAAACGCCACAGCCTTTGCGGCAATCACATGCATATGCGGGCCCCCTTGCATACCGGGGAAAACCGCGCGATCGATGAGCGCCGGGATGTTTTCTAAAGTCTTTTCAGGTTTTTTAAGCGGGTTACCGACAACTCCTTTCGATAGAATCAACCCGCCGCGCGGGCCACGCAACGTTTTGTGTGTGGTGGTCGTAATAACATGGAACCCATCATCAAAAGGGTTTCTAGCCACGCCGCCAACGATTAAACCGGCAATATGGGCCATGTCGGCCATTAAAAGCGCGTTAACTTCGTTACCAATTTCGGCAAATTTGGCATAATCAAGCTCACGCGGGTAGGCGCTAAAACCAGCCAATATAATTTTTGGTTTATGCTTTAGTGCTAACTTGCGAAGCTCATCATAATCAATTTCACCAGTTGCCGGATCTTTCATTTTATAACGGATAAAATTATAAAGCTGTGCACTGCGCGTCACAGGTGCCCCATGAGTGAGATGCCCACCGTGCGAAAGCTCCATCGCCAGCACTGTATCGCCTGGCTCTAACCACGCACTATACACTGCTTCGTTCGCCGGCGCTCCTGAATGCGGTTGCACATTGGCATGATCGGCTTTAAATAGTTGCTTTGCGCGTTCAATTGCAAGCAATTCAACCTGATCGGTGAACTCTTGGCCGCCATAATAACGCTTGCCAGGATAGCCTTCAGAGTATTTATTGGTAAACACGCTGCCAAGCGCTGCAAGCACATCACTTGAAACATAATTTTCAGACGGAATCAGCTCTAAGCCTTCACGCTGGCGTTTTGTTTCTTGAGCTATTAAATCGGCTATTATTTGGTCTTTCATGACTTATTCCCTTAGGTAAATTATATGAGGCAATCAAATTGAGTAAGAATAATGTCTCAATATTTATTAAATGCAGTAAAATAAAGTCACTAGATCATGCTCCTATTGTAATTCAAATAACATATTTACAAAAATATAGCGTATTTGATATACTTAATTTTATGATAGATTCTGATTACAAGCAAAAAATTGGCACCCTTATTAGTAATGCTCGTCGAGAGAAAGGTTTAACACAAGCCGAACTAGCCCGCGAACTTGGCACTAGCCAAAGCGCTGTTAATCGCATTGAAAAAGGTGGCCAAAATATCAGTCTTGAGATGATAGCTCGCATAAGTGATGTGCTTTCAAGCAACCTTATTACGCTCAACCAAACCGGTAAGATGAATTTTCGCGTACATGGGGGTAAGCAGCTTGCAGGCAGTATTGAGGTTAAAACCAGTAAGAATGCTGCTGTTGGCCTGCTCTGTGCCGCATTGCTTAACAAAGGCAAAACCACGCTGCGCCGAGTAGCCCGCATTGAAGAAGTTAATCGAATTATTGAAGTACTTCAAAGCATTGGCGTAAAAATTCGTTGGCTAGATGGCACGAGCGATCTTGAGATCATTCCGCCAAAACGCCTCGATCTTGAAAAAATGGATGTCAAAGCCGCCAAGCGCACTCGCACCGTTATTATGTTCTTGGGGCCGCTCCTGCACCAATATAATGACTTTAAATTGCCTTTTGCTGGCGGCTGCAATCTCGGCACTCGTACTGTTGAACCGCATCTTGTTGGTCTTGCACCATTCGGCATGGATGTGGTGGCAAAACCTGGCACCGACTACTATCACGCGACTGTTAAAAAACAAAAGGTTGACCGCGCTATACTGCTCACCGAACGCGGCGATACAGTAGCCGAAAACGTCGTAATGGCCGCTGCGCTCTATGATGGTACTACTATTATTCGCAACGCCAGCCCAAATTACATGGTGCAAGATGTCTGCTTTTTCTTGCAAAAGCTCGGTGTGAAAATCGAAGGCATTGGCACTACCACCTTGAAGATTACCGGTGTAAAACGCATCAATAAAGATGTTGAATATTACCCAAGCGAAGATCCCATTGAAGCTATGAGTCTGATCGCCGCAGGTGTCGTGACTGAATCTGAAATTACCATCAAACGCGTACCGATTGAATTCACTGAAATTGAGCTAGCAGTGCTTGAAGGCATGGGCCTCGATTATGAACGAAGCGAAGAATACAAAGCCCGCAACGGCCACACCCGGTTAGTCGATATTACTCTTAAAAAATCTGAGCTGCACGCGCCGAAAGACAAGCTCCACAGCATGCCTTTTCCGGGTGTTAATATGGATAACTTGCCCTTCCTTGGCCTTATCGCCACCAAAGCGCACGGCCGCACCCTACTGCATGATTGGACATACGAAAATCGTGCCATTTATTTCACTGAACTTTCAAAGCTGAATGCTCATATTGAATTAGTCGACCCCCACCGCGTCTATATAACTGGCCCAACAAAATGGAAACCAGCTGACGTGATTGCACCGCCCGCTCTGCGCCCCTCTGTCGTCGTGTTACTGGCGATGCTTGCCGCGCCCGGCACTTCAACGCTGCGCGATGTTTATTCTATTAACCGGGGTTATGAAGACTTTGCCAATCGCCTCAATTCACTTGGGGCAGATATTGAAGTGTTGCACGACATATAAGATATAAGACTACCGTAAACAAACGCACAATAATTGACTTTCACTAAGCAATACAAGAAACTATACCTGTCATCAAGCAAGCCAACCGGGGGAGCCAGCTGTGATACTTCGTGCAAAAGCGCTGGTATGCACACCGGGGAGAAAGTGGGCACGGGGAGCTACAAGCTAAGCGAGACGAGGTACTCAGATTACCTGGCAAAGCTGCTAGAGGTGGCTCACGGATGACGTGTTGGTGGGCCGCAAGCTCGGCCCACCAACAAAATTAGACCTTAAAAAAATATTTTATCAGTAGAGTTGAAACATTCATCTTCTCAACTTTGCCAAGCGGTTTAGCCTCAAGCACATCACGGCCGTCGGCTGAACCTTCGAGCGTGCATGAATAAAGAGTCATCTTAGGCTGCTCTGATGGTGCTTCGATTTCGACTTGAGTTGGCTTAACAGAGTACTTTTTAGTAATTTCGTAACCATAGCGCTCACCCTTATAATCAACGAAGATCTGAGCACCCACTTGAAGATTACCAATGTTATAAAATGGTGATTTTGCCCTTGTTTGCTGCGGTGTCAAGCCCATTTCAAAACGATGAGCGCTTAACACAAAGTTACCGCCAGTGATCGGATCGCCGTTTTCGGGTTTACGGTGCCAAGCGCCTTTGTCGAGTACTGATTCGTTGCCAACTAAAATTGCGACGTCAACACCAATTTGCGGAATAAACAATCTGTCACCGTAGGTGCCAGGTTTTGATTGAAGGCGCTCTTCAGTTTCAGCAGTATTGCCGCTATCAAGCAATGGTACGTTAATAAGTGACGGGCTAAGCGCCGTAAATAAAATATATCCGCCCGCCGCCACCAGCAGCACGGGCACTACCCACGCCAGCGGTTTCCACCACTGCCGCTTTTTTTCAGCCCCATCAATAAAATGATATTTCATTCGACCCTTATTATAACAAGCAAAACCATTATAAAAAGCGCTTTTCTCATCTGTTACCATATGGTATAGTAACTTGCGTTAGTATTTCTCTGCTAACAACAAAGCGAAGCTTTGTAAACAAAGTAAAAAGCTAGCTTTTTACTTTGAGAGGAGGAAGTGCGAAAAGCCGCAGCTTTCGAACTCTGTTCGGAAGTGGAGGCTGACAGCGACTTCCGACGAGGCGGATGTAGCTCAGTAGGTTAGAGCGCTGGATTGTGGCTCCGGAGGCCGTGGGTTCGAGACCCATCATTCGCCCCAAGTAAAATACCCTGCCCCAAGGTAGGGTATTTTACTTGGGATGTAGTGTTTCGAACTCACGGCCTAAGGCCGTATGATCGTAACTAATCGCGGCACTAGTACCAAGAGCCGTTATTGACATGTGCTGGTAAGAATTTTATAGTTGAACTACTTGCCTGTAAAACACGAGTTCTACGGGAGGAAGTACATGCTTGACGCGCAGGTATTCCCTAATCCCTGGCGCCTAGGGAAGAGAAGCTTTAAGGAAGTTCTAGAGACCATGATTGGGGGGATCGTCGCTAACCAGAGCAACATCGCCAAGCAGGGGCTTACTAGTATAGACGACCAGGTCGCTATTGTTCTTCTCGATCCGACCCGTTCACCCACCGTTGCAAGCAAACTGGCTGAATTTGTAAGTGAAAACTGCCGCAGTGCATGGATCGAAGAGGCATACAGAGAAGCTGGCGTGCATCGACGGTTTGGCCAGCCACGAACGCTGCTGCCGATCATTCAACAAACAGCAGACGAACAGCTATTGACAGATAGCGCCAGCGCAGAGCGTGATGGTCTTGTGGTTGGCGTCAAGGGTCTTGCAACCAAAGACGGTAATCAAATGATGGCCGACTACGTTGCGATAAAGGCGTCCACAGAACTTAGAAGCATCTTTATATCGACCTAGATAGCACTCAAGGTTATGGCAAGCGCCCTCGCCGGTTCATTAACCGCCGGGGGCACTTCGCTTTTTAAAGGCAGCCTCCCTTGACACAATAAAGTAAAATGCTACAGTTTATAATGTTTTGTCCGTTCCCCACTCTGAGAGGGATTCATGAACGACGAGCAATGCTACGATCCAACAACTGGTTTGTACGTACTCTGTTCACCAAGCTCGCCAGCTGAGCCCAGCACGCCGTGGGGAAGCTACCTTTGGTATGGCTTGCTTGTCGTGCTGGGTATAGCAGTGCTGGTGCTGCTCATCCGGTCGATCCACATTGTGAAGCAATATCAGCGTGGGGTGGTTTACCGGCTGGGACGCGCGAGCGACAAGGTTCGCATGCCCGGCCTGCGATTCACCATTCCACTCATCGAGTGGGTGGTAAAAGTGCCGGTGGCAACAGAGGCACTAGAGCTCAAGCCGCAAGAAGTGATCACCAAAGACGATGTTTCACTAACCGTTCAGGCGGTCATCTTTCTTCGGGTGGCCAACGCTCGCGCAGCCGAAATTGAGGTGGACGACTACGAGGAAGCTATCAAGCAGCGCGGGCAATCCGTGTTGCGCCAGGTGATTGGCAGTATGTCTCTCGAGAAGGTGCTCGCCCAGAGTGCAGAGGTCGTCGGCGACATCAAGTCGCGCCTGGCGGCTTTGGCCGAAGCCTGGGGGCTTGACGTGCAAAGCGTCGAGCTCAAAGACATTCAGCTTCCCAAGGGCATGAAACGAGCCATGGCCGCCAAGGCTGAAGCCGAACGCGAGGCAAAGGCCAAGGTCATCGCAGCCCAGGGTGAGCGTGACAGTGCCGAGCTCCTGGCCCAGGCTGCCGAAATGCTCACACCCACTGCTGTTCGGCTTCGTGAGCTACAGGTGCTGCAAGCAATCGGTGCCGAGCAGAACACCGTAGTCGTAATCGACTCCTCCGCGGGGACAGTGGCCGGCCAAGCCGCTGCCGGACAGCTCGCTGGTCAGCAGTCAACGGCTGAATGACCCTCCCGTCAGTTGCAATCAAACGCCCACCGGTTGCAACTGGCGGGCGTTTGACTTTTAAGAGACTATACAACAGTACCGAACAAATAACCGATCCCATACGTAACAGCAGAAGCCAGAACAATAATGAAAAGTTGGCGCAGCGAACCTTTCACAATGCTATCGCCGCTTGAACTTGCCACGTAGCCACCAACGATCAAACCACCCGTTGCTGTAAAAATTATTGAGAGCGTAATCGCCAATGTACCACCACCAAAGAACCACGGTGCCAGCGCAACAATCGAACCGGCCGTAAAGAGAAGGAGCGAAGAAACTGCCGCCGTCCAGGGCGATCCAAGCTCTTCTTTATTAATGCCAATCACATGACCAACAAAATTGTCATACAAACGGGCTTTGTTTTTTGCGATCTCTTTTGTGGCTTTTGCGGCTGTTGCTTTACTCATGCCGTCGGCCTCGAGATCTTTTTCGAGCTCGTCATAAATTAATTGTTCGTCAGTTTTCACTAAGCGTTTTACATCTTTTAAAACACCCTTGAATAAGTCAACTTGCGACTGCACCGAAATCCACTCGCCTGCTGCCATCGAAATAGCTCCAGCGATGAGGCCAGCAAACCCTGCTAAGAGCACGGCTTCTTTTGAGCCAGTGGCTGCCGCAACGCCAAGTACGATACAAAGCGTACTCACCAGCCCGTCATTAACACCTAATACGGCTGCTCTGGCACCGCCACCCTGCACCTGTGCAGCTCGCAAAGCTAAAATTTCACTGTCTTTCTTTCTATCAAAGGTTTTCATGTTCTGTATTATAACCCGATCCCAATACTCCTTCCAGACCACTCTTTTTCCTTCAAGCTCCACTGGAGCTATTAAGGAAGCGTTGGGCTGAAATCGGTTAGTTAAACCGATTTCACACGATCTGGAGAGAAGTATTGGGATCGGGTTATATTTTAATAACAAATGCAAAAGACGACATGCTAAAATAGCAATAAATACATTAAAAAGGATACATTTTTATGGTTGGCATTATTTCCTGCATTTTTGGGCTGATTGAGCTAGCGTTAGTGCTGAGATTCTTCTTTTTACTTTTTGGCGCTAACCCGGCATCATCTTTCGTTGCCTGGATTTACAACATTACCTACCCGCTCGTCGTGCCTTTTGCTGGTATTTTTGGCCAACCAGGCACCTCAGTTGTGCCTGTCGGCACTACCCAAGGTGTTTTTGACATTCCGACGCTCATTGCGCTGGTTATTATCGCGGCTGTTGGTGGAATTTTGCTCGCCCTCTTAGGCCGCCGGCCAAGCACTGTTTAAGACGAAGGTGGCTTCATCATTTCTGCGCCTTGATTATTATTCGAAACCAACGGATTGCCATCTAATGAGGGGTGTGATACATTTTAGCAGTCCGTCTTCACCTAGGAGAAACGTGAGGAGTATGAGACTTTTTAGGCGCAAAACCTCGCTTCAGGGCATCTCTGCCATTGCGCTCGCTGGCGCTGGCATCACCATTACTGCCAACATCAGCGACCAAATACCTGAAGGAGATGTCATCATCATCTATGACTGCCCTTGGTGGGCATATCTGCTTCCAGGCACGGTCATACATAGGCATGGCGATACACTCATCGTTGGCCTGAAAACCCCAGCACAAATTCAGCAAACAGTAGATGGCATCGTTTCAGGTAGCGGCGTTGTCCGAGGAGAAAGGCTTGTAGCCGGGATAGCACCCTTGGCTGCATCTAAAAATCAGCAGCGCAGCCTGACAATCCAAGCGTATACCGGCATAACCCTACTTCGCTGCAGATCCTAACGACGCGACACTCTGAAAACAACGCAGGGCATCATCGCCCTGCGTTGTTTTCAGTAGCTTTGACAAATCTCGGCGCTCAAATAATTCGAACAACAAAGATTCTATACTGAGACCTAATAATCACGGGAATATCAAAGACAATACTCCCCTTTAAAGAAAAGAGTAGGCGATCTTCTCGTGTGAGCACAAAAAGTCGCCTACCCGCCGTGTCCGGCCAACCGGTATGAATCGGGTAGTACAAATCAACGTTATTCGTTATCGAGAGGTAGTGACATCAGTTTCGCCGCAACGGCCCTTAATCTCACCCAACAATGCAAGACGCAACTGATTCACATGGTCCAATGCTGTCTTGAAGCGCACATAATTAGGTTTACCCTTTATGTGCGACTCTGCCTTCGCTATAGAGAGGATGAGATCATCAAAAACACGAAGTACCCGGTCATTACTTCCTACCAGCCCCTCAATCACCCCGCGATCAGCCATAACCGCAGCCGTCAACGACGCGATCAATCCCTCATGCGAGGCTGCGATTCTGTCAAGCTCTTCAAGTCGCTTATCCACTTCCTCCAGATCAGTATGGGTAGCATTGGCACTTGTTTCGAGTTCATCGAGCAAACGTTTCGCGTCGACCCAATCTTGCGTTTCCATGGAGAGCTTTTGCATGATCTCTTTAGAGATCTCTCGCCAACTTTCACTTATGGTAACTGCCACCCTACGAAGAAGCGCTTGTGCATGGGCCCAGTTCGGTTCGGCATACTTGTGCCGTGCCCTTTCGAGCTTTACTTGTGCATCTGTCAACAAGGCAGACAGCTCTAATGCTCTATTCGACGAGGCCACCAACCGGCCAGTCAAGTCATTGCGGAGAACAGGGGTAGTCTCAACAGTGTCGAGCAACGCTTGCCGTTCAGAATCAATCCGTTCAACAGCCGCCAATGCCTGCCTATAAAGGCCAGTCTTAAGCAGCACTCCTATCGCGTTGAGGCGGCGAGATAACACTCTGCTCAGGAACTCTTCAGCCACCGGAAAATACCCTTGAGCAGTATATGCCTCGTGCTCCGTCGCCAGCGCTGCCACAAGACTTCTTTGTTGCGACAGTGCGTCAGCTGCCTTCTCGGCTATCACTTCGGTACCATCACATTCGAGATTCAAAGTATCGAGCCGCTGTTTCACCTGCAAAAGCTGGCCAGCAAACTCTTGCCAAACCTTGAGATTGGCAACATAACCAACGTGGTCACGCCGCCGATCAGGGTCGTTCTCTTTAACATCTACCTCGCCTTGTTCGGTCATCAGGGCCTCGAATTCGGTGCCAATGCACCTTCCTCGCTTAATGAGTTCTTGTAGATACTCTGGCGCGAGGACGTTGGCCAAATCCTTGAACCGCAGCTCAAGCATTTCCAAGGAACTGCGAATGACCGGGCCAGCACATATAGCCGCGTTACGGTGTCTACATGCTGCAGACCTGGTATCGAGACGCATCTGCCTGAGAAACAACCTGGCTCCCCAGAACTTTCTAGGGCGCACAACTGCCATCACCAATACCTTAATCTGCATAGCTCCTCTTGGTTCAGCGTAGGGCTGCTCGGAAAAGCAGCGATGAAATGTACTACAACTCCCCCAAGGAGAATCCTGTATATTCTAAAATAACTTCTAGCTTATAGCAAACTTATATGGCACCCCTGTTCAATATTTGCTCAAAAAGTATCATTGCCAGTCAGGCCTGTCCGCCGCTTAATTGCTTCGACAGTGTATACTTCAGCACCATCACCCTCATAAACCTCAAAGTTCAGATCGTTTATAACTGCTTCATAGAGGTAGAAGTGACGATATAATGCAAAGTCTTGGCTTGCTGGCACGATAAAGTCTTTCATAAAAGTTTCAATATCAAGTGAGGTCTCTTCTTTTAGTTCACGCCGGGGACATTCGTCGACCGTTTCGCTTTCTTCAACCCAACCTCCAAAGATACCTAGCTTGCCTGGTGCGTATGGCGCATCTTTCGTGCGCCGCTGCAATATCAGGCAACCTAAAAAGGATAATGGTAAACTTTTGAATACTTTTTGCCATACACATTCATTCTATACGTACTTGATATAGTTCTGCGTGATTTAGTACTATAGGAAGACTCTCGGGGAGGGAGGTGATAGCGTGGGGAACGGCAAGGAGCCATCCAGAGACCCTAACCATCCCGAGGATGTTGACGAGGAGGAAGAGAATGTGATCGCTGAAGAAGAAGATCGCTAAATCGTTTTCTTATCAACTTCTTGAGAGTTAGAATCCACCGATACTTCAACAATGCAGTATCGGTGGATTCGTTATTCAATTTAACTTATTCGAGCAGGAAGCACCCCCATCAACAGCTCACTAGTATGTCTTTGTTACAATGAAAGAATGAACAGTTTGAAGGAGGTGTCATGAGTAATAGAATACAGATCACTAAAGACTTTTATAAAGCATTCAGTGAGGGTGATCGGAACTTCGTTGAAGATCATTTAGCTGATGGCTTTTACATTCTCCGCGCCTCCCGATTCGCTTTTAGATCGCGCTGGTTATTTCGAACGCTGTTGGCCTGGCTCTGGATAAGGGCACGATTCATGGCTTTTATATATCAAGAGTCTTTACGATAGACTCGCGCAATATAGCATGTAAGAAACCAATCTTTATTTTTTGGTTCAAGCATTTCTATGCTGAAGTTGTCGCCATAATACTCTCTCAGGAATGCTCGCATTACATCTTCAGGCCGTTCATAGGCCCTCCGCTTGAGTGACCCTCCATGTCAAAGCAACAGTAAAGGTCGTTATTACTAATATCCTGAGTCAAGTAGAGATCCTCGGGCTCATGAGTTTCAATTGTTGCACGTTTCAACACCTTTAACTCACCGAGCAAATTAGGGTCAAGGTATTTACCAAAAGGTAAACTGAATAGGTTTGTTGCCATGTAGTTATAATACCAGAGATAATTACGCTACTTTTCTCAATCGCTCTTATCCAATACTATTAAATAATGAAAAAAGTTTTCTTTCTCGGTCAGGCTCCCGCAAAACCTAGTAGTAAGCACGCTGTTCCTGGCACCTATCTTCACTCGTGGTTACGGCAGATTGGCCTAAACGATAGTGATATAAGGGAGCATTGTTCGTTTTATGCGTTGGTGGAGGCTTTTCCGGGAAGTACAAAGCATGGCCATCTTGTGCCGCAATCACTTCAAGTGCTTGCTCACCGACCCTTTCTCATAAAAACTCTGCGGCATATCAATCCAGAGATTATCGTACCAGTTGGTAAGTTGGCGATTAGTGAATTATTAGAGCAAAAACATATTGCACTCGATGAGATTATAGGAAATAAGGTGAGTCTTAACCCCTTAAACGCGCTTGGTCACGATATCATATGTATCCCATTTTCACATCCATCAGGTAGAAGCACCTGGAACGCAAGGCATCCCGAGAAAGTACAAGCCATGCTCGCATTGCTAAAACGTGAAATGGTAGAATAACTCTTTAAGTTTCGTTATAATACCCCTGTAAGCCCCGGTAGCTCAGTGGATAGAGCAAGAGACTTCTAAGCTTTTGGCCGTAGGTTCGATTCCTACCCGGGGTACCAAGTTAAATACCAACCCTTGTGGATTGGTATTTAACTTCGTAGACTCGCGTAGCGAGTTTCGAACCGTCAAGGTTCGGCGTAGTGAGCTAGCGAACGGAGAAGCGACGAGCGTAGCGAGGAAAGCGCTTTCCTACCCGGGGTACCATTTTCCTAATACATAAAAGATAATGCCCAGCAATGTAATACACCGCTTATTTGAGCGGTGTATTACATATCTACTTGCTGCCCTAAAGTTTGATAGCAAACTTAAAGACTGCAAAGGTGACGGCTAGCAGGACAAAGAATAATCCTAGTCCGACTGGTGAACCCCAGCTAAACCAAGAGCCCCAGGCGCGCCAGTGACCCCAGTGTTCCTTCGACAGCTCGCGCCAGTTTTGGTACACTTCCTGTTCGATGCGTTTTTCTTCTTCTTTACGATCGGCCACGATAGATCTCCTTATTAGTAATCGACCAGCCTGTGCTTAGTGATACCGCAAATCTGTTTATGCCACTCAGCAAACGGCCAGACCGCTAGGCGGATTTATTCAAATTTATTATACATCTATAATTAATTAAAGCACAGCAAAACAGAGAAGCGACGAGCTAAGGACTATATCCGCCTTAAATAAAAAAGAAATGCTTCGCGCTTTCTTTTTTATTTAAGGCTACACGAACTCGCACCATAGTAAAACCCGGCAATCAATGCCGGGTTTTACTATGGTGCGGGCGGCGAGAATCGAACTCGCATCACTTGCTTGGAAGGCAGGTATATTAGCCGTTATACGACGCCCGCAGATTATCAAAGCATACTATAACAGATAAGACTCTTCTTTAAAATACACCAGCTGCCTGTGTTTGCTCAACCTCACTCCGCTCACGAATGGTGTTCGCTGCGTTACGATCGGAAAGAGCGATGGTTTCACAAACACAGGCAGCTGGTGTATTTTAAGAGCTCTCGCCTAAAGTAGCGGCAATTTCTTCTCGTGTAAACGTAATAGTGTTCCCAGGTGTTACCTGGCCACCAAGCATACGTTTAGCGATAAGGTTTTCAACACTGCGCTGCACGACGCGGCGCATGGGACGAGCGCCAAGACGTGGGTCGTAGCCTTTTTCAACCAATAATCGTTTGGCGTCTTCGGCCACTTCGACCGTAATCTTCTGTAGCGCCAAATTCTTATTAATACCATTCAATATGAGATCGATGACTTGCAATAATTCTTCTTGATTAAGTGGTCTAAAGACAACAATTTCATCAAAGCGGTTCAAAAACTCTGGCCGGAACTGCTGTGTATCAATCAGCTCATTCACAAATTGCTGCTCAAACTGCTCAAGCGGATAGCCGGCATCAATATATTGCCGGATGCGATCAGCGCCGGCATTACTAGTAGCAATAATAATCGAATCGCGAAAACTAACTTCACGGTTATTAATATCGCGCAGCTTGCCTTCATCGAGCACCTGCAATAAAGCATTGAGCACATTCGGGTGCGCCTTCTCAATTTCATCGAGCAACACTACACTAAACGGCTGTTTTGAAACTTGAGCGGTGAGGCTATTGCTATCAATGGCTGCGTCAGCAATCAGGCGCGAAACATCGTTCGGCTGCACATATTCGTTGAGATCAAGCCGCACCATACGCTCTTCGCCACCAAAATACACAGATGCCAAAGCTTTTGAAAGTTCGGTCTTGCCCACGCCAGTTGGGCCTAGGAACAAGAAGGTACCAATAGGCCTATCTTGATTCCGCACACCAGCCCGTGCCCGACGAAGTGCGTCACTGACCACCTTAACGGCACGGGTTTGATTAATCATGCGCTCGTGAATGAGCTGCTCCATGTTAAGCAAGCGATCACGTTCATCACTTGTGTTTGCGTTTGAAACCTTTACCCCAACCGTTTGTTCAATAGCTTGCTGCACCGAATGAGCGGTCACGAAATGGCCTTCGGCATAGTTCGCGGCGGTCGTGAGCAGTTTGAGTGCCTTGCCCGGCATGGCCTGGTCTTGAATGTAGCGATCACTCAGGCGATAGGCTTCAGTGAGAGCTTGATACATAAAAGTCGTTTTAGTGCGATATTCAATTGGAATAAGTTGATCTTCGAGTACTCTTAGTGTTTCAAAGCGAGTCGGTGGTTCAACAATAATACGGTTTAACGTCGTCGCTAGAGCTGGGTTGCGCTGGCTTATCTGTAACCATCGCTGATCATCCATGGTAAGAATCATGCGAATTGCGCCATTTTCAAGAATTGGCAAGAGCACATTACCGAGATCAACCGATCCAACCCCTTCTTCAAAGAAAAACTGTGCGTTATCAAGGCAAAGAATAATGTTTTTGGCATGATATGCTTCGACTAGTAGTTCGTTCATGAGTTGCTCTAACTGACCGCGGCCACCGGCTTGAGAAATCAGCGCGCTCGCATCAAGGCTTATAACTTGGCGAAAGCGCAGGGCTGCAGGCACTATTTTATTTGCCTCCAGCAAGTATTCGGCAAAAGCCTCAACAATAGTTGTCTTTCCGACACCAAGCGGACCAACCAAGGCAACATTTTGGCGGCTGCTTTGGGTGAACAATCGCACCATTTGATCACGAAGTGATTGATGACTCTCAAGATCAACGTTTAAAAGGCCGCCCATGGCAATTTGCTGGCTTATATTAACGCCAAAGCGACTCAGCTGTGGAATATAACCAAATGACCAATCGCGGGCAATACCGCCCGTTCGCTTTGGACGAGCATGAAACTCAATCAGCTCCTGAATATGATGAAACCAATCATCTCCACTGCGAATATCCTCTATATCAAGCTGTAATTTAGCAAGAAAGTGCGGCGCATCAACAATTGATACGATTAAGGCAACGACAAGCTCGGCACCCGAGACAGGTCCATGACGACCGCCGTGCTCCTCCACTGCTCGCTGCCATACGGCAACGGTGTCGGCAGATTGTTTACTCGAAAGTTCAGTTAAAAAACCTGGGCCAATGGCAAATCGGCCCGCGAAAAACTGCCCGCCACGTGTTTGCATAACAGCGTTTGCTAAATCAACAGGCGCTGGTTGCATGGGTAACTTACCGAGCACTTGGCTTTCGAGCCGGTCAGCCAAGTTCCCCCCTTTTTCGGGAAGTATATTACGCAGCCCATAGATCAGCCAGAGCAGCAGCATAAATGGCCATGCAAATAACAACGCCACAAACCAGCCAAATGCCACACCTTCATATAGTAAAAACAGCCCCAAACCAATGAAAATAAGACAAGCTAACAGTAATAAAATGTGAATAATTGGCTTATCGAAACGATTTGCAAAACGAGCCGCCGCTGCGCGGGAGCTTTGGCTAAGATCTATTACTTGCTCCATGGCAACCACCCCGAAATACTAAGTAATAATCCTACTACTGGTAAAAGTGGTAGTAGTGCCCAGCCAATTAAAAGAAAGAGTAAGACAATTGATTGAACAAAGAGGGTGATTAATCCTGCCATAACCGTTACAAGTCGAATTGCCGCCCCAACAAGACGTGAAATAAGCTTATCGAGCCAGGCCCGCCACTTTACCGCCAGCGGGCCATCAACTTGGCCAGCTGAGATCTGCCGGAACGGACTAAAAAGCGTCTTTAATAGTAATCCAACCGAGAAATAATCGGCAGTACCGCTTATTCGCCGCTCGGCAGCTTTGAGCTGTCCCAACAAACCCTCGCCATACCACCAGCGAAATAGGCTCAAAAATATCATAAGCATATTGTAGACTAAAGTACGACTCTCTGAAAGTTATCAGAGACCTGAAATCTCACAACCTCCTCTCCAGACCACTCTCTTTCATTAAAGCTCCCCCAGAGCTTTAATGAAGCGTTGGGCTGAAACCGGTTAGTTAAACCGATTTCACACGGCCTAGAGAGGAGGTTGTGAGATTTCAGGCATCAGAGCAGTAGAAATACACCACTCAAATCGGTATACTAGCTGTAGCATGCCGAAAAAAGCAACGATTTTAGTCGGCAAGATGCTGCGACGCGCAGCGCGTTTACGCGGCGGCGGCTCAGCCTTGCCCGGCTTGTGGGTTGAAAAACTCGAACCAACCTTTCTCAGTGAAACACTCGGGCAGTTTGAGCACGGTGTCATTTTGGTGTCTGGCACAAATGGTAAAACAACAACGACCAAAATGATTACCGAACTCTTAGAAGCTACTGGCCTTAAAGTATTTACTAACAAAACAGGTAGTAATTTTACACGTGGTGTCGTCTCGGCTGTGATCGAATCAATGGATCTTGAAGGCCGTTTGCCATTTAATATTGCTGTGCTTGAACTTGACGAAGCTCACGCTGTACACTTTGTAAAACAAATACATCCTCGCGTTAGTCTTTTCTTAAATGTTATGCGTGATCAGCTTGATCGTTTTGGCGAGATTGATCAAACCGCGCGCCTGCTTGGCAAAGTGGCCGAACACACCAGCGAAGCGGTTGTATTAAACCGTGACGACCCACTTGTTCGGGGTCTGGCTACGCAAGTGAAAGACAACGTGCACGTGCATTACTTTGGCACACATGAAAGCCTGCTTCACCTTTTCCCGAGCGACGATGAATTACGTCAAACCAAAACTTCGGCCTCAAAGGTTACAAAACCTTATACTGGTCAAACGCAGGGTGATGTTGAGCTCGTCGCCTTTAAAGATCAAAAAGTTGCCTTTCGTGTCGGTCAGAAGCTTTATAAGACCGAATTAAAGATAACCGGTTACTACAACTTTTTAAATGCCGCCGCTGCCCTTGCCACCGTTCGCACTATCATGCCAAAAGCCTCCATTGATACCCTATTAAAGACACTATGTAAAACTGAGCCGGCGTTTGGCCGTGGTGAACAAGTAACTTATAAAAACCAACCCGTTGAGTTTGTTTTGGTAAAGAACCCTTCTGGTTTTCGTCTTGCATTAACCTCAGCACAGACCAAAGCCGAACACGAAGCCACTATGATTGCCGTTAACGATAGTTTCGCCGATGGCCGCGACATGTCATGGTTATGGGATGTTGATTTCGATAGCCTAGCAAAAGGTGTGCAGGTTGTGAGCGGAGTACGCGCTTATGATATGGCGCTGCGCCTCCAATACGATAATGTGCCGGTGAGTGTTGTTGAGCCAAATTTATCTAAAGCTTTTAAACAATTTTTAACCAAACATGCGGGTCAGCCGATGCGCATCTATTGTACCTATACCGCTATGTTAAAGTTGCGCGCTCTCGCTACTAAGAAATTGAACATGGAGCGAGCATTGTGAATTCGAAAGGAACCATAAAAATTCTGAACCTCTACCCAGAACAAATGAATATCTATGGCGATTGGGGCAATGTTTTAACACTAGTACGACGCCTACAGTGGCACGGCTATACGCCGAAAATTCTTCAATATAAACCTGGCAAAAACTTTCCGACCGATGTCGACCTAATAATTGGTGGTGGTGGTCAAGACTCAAGTCAGCTGTTAGTAGAAACAGATCTGCAAGGCATCAGCAAAGACCTGCACAAGTTAGCCGACAACAATGTGCCAATGCTAGTAGTTTGTGGGCTTTATCAGTTGTTTGGTAAGTTCTTCAAGACCAACGATGACAAAATTATCAAGGGTATTGGTATGTTCAACTTTGAAACCTATGCCGGCAGTAAACGACTAGTCGGTAATGTTATTGTTGAGACACCCTTCGGTGAAGTTATTGGCTATGAAAACCATAGCGGTAAGACAATGCTTGATGCTAGCCAAGAAGCTTTGGGAACAGTTAAGAAAGGTGGTGGCAACAATGGCACCGATAAAACCGAGGGGGCAATTTATAGGAATGTCTATGGTACTTATTTGCATGGTTCAATTTTGCCCAAAAACCCTGTTTTTGCCGATGCGCTGCTCGAGAAAGCCATCGTAAACCGCTATGGTGAATTCGAACCAAATGTCATCGACGATACTTTCGCCGCTAGTGCCCGCACTGCCTCTAAGAGTCGTCCGCGTTAGCTAAGGTCCGTGGGCCGATGCCTGCTCTGTTGGTGGGGAAAGTTCGGTGCTTACATGTTAGCAGGCCAACAGCCACACCCCGTATTTTGACAGCAACAGTATAAAATGTTAAGGTTCCACTGGTTATGGGCTTTAGAGAAGAGGTATAGGTGGAAAACGTTATTGTCGTAATCGTCGGCAATATGCAAGCCAGTGATGAACGGGGGCTCATTGAAGCCAGTGCTGCCCGTATAATGGAAGCATACCCAGCGGCTTCATATACACTCCTTACCGGCACATACCGACTCGACAGGACTACTCTGCGAGCAGGGGTTACGGGTCTTGCCATGAGACTTCTCGGTGATAATGAAAAATGGGAGGTAAAAACCGTACAAAGCAGAGACGATATTCCTTGGTATCGCGACATTACTATCATTAGTCAAAGCCACGTCATTCTTCTCATAGGTGGCGATGCTGCACTTCGCCAAGTAGTTAAGCAGCTTCAGGACCAAGGTCACACTGTATATGAAGCCGCGTTCCAAAACAACGGCGAACCCATCGTACATGAAGGCATACTGCCTGATCTTTAGCTCGAACCTACCCCGCTATGCAACGCTCTCGTGAAAGCCCCGCAGCAGCGGGGTTTTCACATTCTTACAGAGTATCAAGTTGTCAAATAAAGTGTTATTCGCTATAATTCATTCGATACTGAAACAACGTTTTCAGTCCACAATTTAACAAGTGCAACTTGTTAAATTGAAAGGAGGAGCGCCAGAGGCTGGAGTCATGAGCAAGAAGCCTAAAGCTTGTTGCTCATGATAGAAGCCGGGAGGCCGCTCCGACGCCGGGGTGTGGCGCAGTTGGTAGCGCGCGCGGTTTGGGACCGTGAGGTCGAAGGTTCGAGTCCTTTCACCCCGACCATAGAAAAAATCCGGCAATGATGTCGGATTTTTTCTATGGTTAGAGTGATGAAGCAATCGAATCATTGTTTTTTTATAACCAACCCCAGAGAGCTCTTTTAGTTTGTTATTTGATATAATAAGATTTCCATTTCAAAATGTATAAGCCCCCCAGAACCATAGTTTTAGAGTAATAATCTATGTAGCTTGCTTAAGCGTTTACGATTAGGAGGCCTATATATGAGTTCCTCGAAGCCGCAACGCTCCGTCGAGGTGATTGACAAGCCCGGCCACATGCTCTTAGCAGAAGGCCACGCGAGTACCTTCCAAGAAGGTGACGAGCTTGTCAGGCTATTGCAAAAAGAAGCGTGCAACAATCCGGCAGAAGAAGTTCGCTCGTACCTGAAACGTCATGCACAGGCCATGGGCCAGCGCGATATTTCTAAATTCAGGTATGAGCTATACGTGGAGGCATCTAAGCTTGAGACTCATGTGCTTGCGGAACGACTAGAAAAGCTCATGCGGGCGACATGGCTTGTACGGGGTCATTTGGTTGCAGCAGACAACTAGCTCGCTGCCGGCTTTGAAAATCCCCGGCGACGTGGCCTGGCTATCATGAGCTGTCACCCACGCCGCGAGGACTTGCCCTACGGCTGGGTCAAGGATAACTTTGGCGATATGGTGAAGCACTTCGGCGCGTTGGAGCACGTTGAGCTCGATTTTTCATACCACACCCCTCATGCAAGCTGGAAGGCAGCCCGCAGCCTATTGCTCGATCATTTTTTGCACGAAATCGACTTTTTGCTCTGGATTGTGGGCAATCTGCCATTCGAAGCACAGCGAATGATTGATGGTTTTGACCGCTACACCGTAGCCGGTAAAGTCGGGCAATCTATCACCTTTCTTTTCAATGGCTCACGACGTCTGAAAGGCAGTGTGTACCAGAAACAATCACGCTGCGTTTTGACCGTGGCACCTGTATGGTGAACGCCCAGACCGGTCTCATTACTTATCGATGCCATGAGACCGAAGAGATCGAGACGATCAATGGCCTACCAATTAACTACGACAAGCGCTTCAGCCTCATTATGGCTAGCTTTGCTAAGGCGATCGAGGCAGGCTTTGATGCCTTGACGGCTCAGCACTTGTTGAATATTAATGCCGCAGCAGTGCGGCTAGCGACCAAGGGTTATTGCAAGAACAAGGGTTAACGCTGAGCCCGCCCGCTGATACCGCAAATATGTAAGACGCGGTATCAGCGGGATCGCTTTTTTGAAACCAAAAAAACTCCTCTCGGAGTCATCTCAAGCGTCTTTCGCCCTCCCCATGCACTCGTTGCATGGGGAGGGTGGCGGACGTCAAAACTACAGATATGCCATGCCAAAAGCAAGCCAGACTACATCTGCAGCGAGGAGGACCAGGCTAACATTCGACCAATTACGCTTGCGGCGTGAAATAGATTCACAGCTTGCAAGCTCAGTAGCCAGCTCGTATTCTACCTCTTTCTTCGTCTTGTGTCGTTCGTCATTTAGTATCTTTTCAGCCGTACGAGGTTTCGTTATCCACCTGCGTGCTCGAAGCGCGATACTGGCCGAAATGACACCCAATGTCGTCACGATCGCAACGGCAAACATGAAACGAAAAGACAGCAAGCCGATATTATCTTTAAAGAGTGAACCCTCGATCGCCAAAACACTTATATAGCCCAACAGATAGACGGTCACACGCACATCAAGACCTCTGTGCATATCGGTATGTGTTGCAACCTGCCATTCGAGGCGTTGGATGAGAGAATCGCCTGCAGCCTCCGGGGACCGCCGGCGCGCCCTCTTTGCTGCCAATGTGGCAGAAACGAATGCAGCTGCAATACCCGCCAGAGACATTCTCTTCCCCTCTATATTTTGAACGTCCTCTATCCCCGAGCCGTTTGCTCAACGGATTGTAATTTACTATTAACATAAAACTTGTGGAAAGTCAATGACTCTATCTGTAAACGCTTTAATTTAATTCTTTACGAAACACTTTAATAATGTATAATTAAGCATAAGTGTAATTAGGTTTAAAAATGAGAAGCATAAACTTACTCAGACGAATAAGTGTTACTGTGATGACGTTAGCATTAACAACCCTCCTCTTTCCAGCAGCAGCACAAGCTGCCGTTACTATTACGGAATACGACATTCCAACCCCAGGCAGCGCACCACACGGTCTTACAGTGGGACCAGATGGCAATATATGGTTTACTGAGTTTTCTGCTAATAAGATTGGCGTTATGTCTCCAAGTGGTACAGTACTTAGCGAATACACTATCCCAACTGCCAATAGCCAACCAAATAGCATAGCTCTTGGTCCAGATGGTAATTTATGGTTTACCGGGTACAACACCAACAGAATTGGTGTAGTTACTCCAACCGGCACATTTAATGAATATCCTATAACTGGCGGCAGTAACCCGCATAATATTATTGCGGGTCCAGACGGTAACTTGTGGTTTACGCACATTGGCGGCAATAATATCGGCAAGATTACGACCAGTGGCGTTATTACCCTTTACCCAACCCCTACTATCGGTAGTAATCCATATGGCATTACCGTTGGGCCTGATGGCAACTTATGGTTTAGCGAGCACGTTGCAGGTCAAATTGGCAAAGTCACAACCACAGGTGTGATTACTGAATATCCATTGCCGAGTCCTCCCACACGAACACCTTATGACATTACAACCGGCGCCGATGATAACTTATGGTTTGCCGGTGAAGGCGGTCGAATTAGTAAAATGACGACGAGCGGTGTTGTAACGGAATATACCGTACCATCAGGTATCACGAGCGATCCACACGGCATTATCGCAGGACCTGATGGGAATTTGTGGTTTACCGAACGAAATAGTACATCTGGCAACAAAATTGGTATGATTACTACCGCAGGCGTCATAACAGAATATCCCATTCCATCGAGCAGCAGCGCACCATTTACAATTGCTCTCGGCCCAAATAATACGATATGGTTCAGTGAAAGCGGCACTAATAGACTTGGTGTAATCTCTGGCTTATTGTCAAACCCCCAGACACAACCGATTTCAAGCGAACAGCTTGCTAATACTGGTACAAGCCAGCTGGCTTATGTAGGAATAGCGAGCTTACTATTCGTCGGTGCCCTGGTAAGCACAAGATACTTGGTGAATCGTTAACCAACTAACTCAAGGCAGTTTATTTGTAAAAAACCATAGCACCCACTCTCAATACCTTGATGAGTGTTCTTTTGTTAATATTAAAAAGTTATAATTAAAATTAATGATAATGTATCACGAAATCAGTAAAGATAGTCTGGAATCAGTCTTGCATGAGGGCTTAAAATGCGCCTCGCGCGGCAAGCTGGGAAAAGACTCCGATATAATAGCTGCTGACAGATTTTTAGACGAACGACGGCCAACCCACCTAAAACAAGCGGGCATATGCCGTAATAATAATATTTATTGCTTCGTAGGCGATGAAATAAGCCTTATTAATATAAAGGACGGCAGACGGGTATTATTAGATAGCTATAATCTAAATACTAATAGTACCCTTCTAAAAGTAGCGGTAGATAGTTCGGTTTGCTATGTTTCTGATCTTGATCTTTACGATAATTTAAAAGATACACTGCATAATCACCACGTAAAAATAGCAGAAAAACTTGCAAGCAAATATTGGCACAATGTTACTCCTTTATCTCACTTTACAAGCGGCGATATTAGCCGGCCCGAAATACTAGTGACATGCAACATTGGCCCAGCTCAGATTAGCATTGTTAAGCAATCATAAGTTCTTGGGCTGATTCTCTGATAACACCTTAAGTTTGTGGTATAATATAAATAATTGTTATGAAATATGCATCGGTATTCGTGACCATTGTTATTATCTGGATAGCGGTTATTATCATCGCCCTCTTTGTGCCGCAAAGCGTCCAACGAGTACAGCTCTTCGTGCTTATTACCTTCTTTACGCTCATTCTGTTTTTAATTGGCTTCCGTAAACATCGCTAATATGGTTACTAGGAATCAACTCATAGCTGATCATAAAACGATTCAGCATTTAAAACGCCAACGCGCCGCGCGGCTCGCGCGTATTATTGGAGGCGCCTATTATCGCTGGCGGCGCAAGCAAACCGATGATATGTATCGTTTTATTTGCGAAGAGTTTATGTCGATGGGTGGCGTCTATGTGAAGTTTTTACAGGGTGTACTGCTCAGAAGCGACATGATGCGCGCTTGGCAAAGCCCTGAGCGATTGCGTGTGTTTGAGAACCTCGACACTGAACCAATCGATGTCACCTCGTTCTTAAAAAAAGAATTATCACCTGAAAAATTATCTCAGATCACCGGCATTAATCCCGAACCATTCGCGGCGGGTAGTTTTGGGCAGGTTTATTATGGTCAGCATGTTGGCGGCAAACCAATTATTATAAAGGTTTTGCGCCCGATGATTCGTGAGACATTGAAATTCGATCTCAGACTGCTTTCAATTTTCATGAAACGTTTCAGTAAGCGGCTTTACCCTAATGCTGATATGGACCTTCGAAAGCCAATTGAAGATTTTAAAAATGCGACTATGCGCGAAACTGACTACCCCGGTGAAGCGGCTTTTGCGGCTGAGATGTATCACATTTATAAAGATCATGCTAAGTTTATTATCCCTGAGACGTTTACTGGTCTGTGCACTGAGAATATCATTGTGCAAGAATATATCGATGGCATTTCGGCAGCTCATCTGGTAAAGGTAAAGGAGCAAGGGTTTGATCCTCGCGACTATGTGAAACAATATCTTAGTTCGGACCTCGATGAACAGCTTGAAACGATTGGCTTTGAATATATTGTTGGTATCTTCGCCCTCGAACGAGTACAAGGCGACCCGCACCCCGGCAATATTCGCCTCATGAAAGATAACAAAGTCGGTTTAATTGATTTTGGCATTTATGCACGCACGCCACGCGAAAAGCCAGCACTCTATGGGCTTTTAAAAGAATACCACCGTATGTACAAGGGTGAGCTTGACGTTGCTGGCTTATTCGGCCAGTTTATGCGCTTTTTCAGCCCCGAGCTTTATCTTGCACTCGAACGCATCAATATGCTTTTACCGCGCGACCAGCAAAGCGACGATCTTGCGCGTGATATTGGTACTGTTGCAGCCGAGGGCTTCGACAAAAAAACCAACAATGCGGGCGTGCAGCAAATGATTAAAGACGGCAGCATTCTAAAAGGTATCAATCAGCTCACCAACAAAGATAATCGGTTTGGCATTATTATGCGCGTTGAATCAGCTGATATGCTTCGTGCTGCTCAAACCTACATTACCCTCGTTGAATCACTCGGATCATCTGACGTATTGCCTAGAGTATTCGATCGTTCACTTGCTAAAATTGAAAAAGATTTAAGCCACTTCACGCATGACGACAGCAATCCGCTTTCGGTCAATCGTGCAATTGAGGTCATCGCCGCTTGGCTTGAGCGAGTTGCTGAACGCGACCCAACACTCTTCAACGTACTTTCTGCCAAAATGCGTTCGGGCGAAAAAGAAGCACGTGATCTAGAAAAAACCATTAGAGTAGAGTTAAATAAGAAGTAAGTATGATAAAAGATTTTGTTTTATTCGTTCGCTACCCCTATACCGCTGGCATTATCGCTACTATGTGGCTCGGTACGGCGGCATTTTGCGCGATTGACCGTAGCCTCGATATCGTGCTGATGGTTGGCGTTACCATGATCGCCAGCGCCATCGTAGCCTTGATCGGCTTTGGCGGCGGCAAGGATATGTAATGCGCGAGCCTTGTTTTAACAAAAAGCGTTATTGACGTATTGTCATAGTTTGCCTTTAATACTAATGAGTATAAGTAACACTCATACTCATTTTGCATCGGCCGATCAGAACGGAAGCATATGTTCAAGCCGACCCACAACAGAGTTTGGTCTTTTACATTGAGCAATAAAGGGCTCATTCATGCTCTCAGCAAAAGAGGAAAGGTTATCAAGGCCTGGCACCCCCATGAAACAGTTCTCACGACGGGAGAAGGCCCCGCCAAAAGCACAACAGTAGCCCAGCTCGGCCTCGAGTTGATAACCAAAATTGCTAAGGCAGTCGCTTGGCAGCTTTTGGGCGAATTCATGCAAAGCAGCATGGGCAGTACAGAGGCTAAACAGCGAGAAGAGGCCCTTTCTCTCGCCCGTGCAGCGTATGGTGGCAGGAGAGCCCTTCATTGGACGAGCGATCCCTCACAAGGTACATTGCCCATAACCGGCTCAAATGTGCGAATTCTTCGCGAAGCCTGCGAACGATTGAACGCTCAAAAACCTGCTAGACAGCTGACCAGTTCCGACCAAGATCTGCTCGCAGCCCTGTTCTTTGGGGAGTTTGTTTTTTCAACGCATCTGATCTGGTAAATGCGCCGCCGGCCTTATTGAAAAAGTAGGTGAGGCCGGCACTCCCAGATAAGATTCCCTTATCCGCTGACATTCCGGTAGCCGTCGTCTTCTTCTTCACGTTCACGAAGACGCTGAAAATAATCGCTTAATTGACGCGCAAAGCTATCGAAATACTGCACCCGCGTCGTTGTTTCACCAACTTGGCGGTAAAGCGTGTCATAACTTTGCACCATGCGTTGCATTTGCTGTAGAAGTTGCAAAAGTTGCTGCATTTGTTGTTGCTGTTGCTGAGCCTGCATTAAAATTGGCTGCCACTGTTGAAATTGTGCCTCAAAGCGTTGTGTTCGTTGGTCAATCGCTTCTAACCGCTGGCGAATAATCGAAAGGTCATCTGTTTCGCGGTTCATCTCTGTTATTTGATTGCGAATTCCGTTTAACTCGTCGCGCATCGCGCGCTGTACGTCACTAAGTGAAAAGTCTGCCATACCCCTATTGTAACACCGAGGTGTTATTTATTTGAACCGACTGATTCAAACGTATGATGCAGCTTAAAACGCGTACGTCGAAAACTGAGCTCACCGTAGTGACCATTGGCATTAAAGTAGCTACCTTCAAGTCGGCCAGGCGTTACTTCAAGCAGCTTAATGACACCTTTATGTGATCGGGCATCACCTTCATAGATCGCTTTTGGCTCAGACTCGAACATAATGACGACTGCCATCTTGCCATCAATTGGCCAGCACGAAGCAGCTGTATGTGTGCTTTGCCAATTTTGATAATAAGTTTGTACTTCAATATACGAGAATGTTTGTGTAACCTCCATAATAACGCGTGACTTTCGATTCTTGCCATTCTCGTCACGAAATGATGAAATCTGCTCACCCAACCACCGGCCGCGTACATCGGGCGTCCCAACAATCCCAAACCATCGAAACATCGGCCAATGCCAGGCAACTTTATCAAAAAAGTTAAACAATAAACCATATACCGCGAGTGGTGAAATAGTTTCAACCCAAAAGGGCGCACCAGGCACTGCTTGAGCGAACAACCAGCCAATACCGAAACTTATTGCCGGCAAAAAAACGACAAAGAAAAGCACATGGCTAGTTTTATGTAGGTCAACGCCCATATGTACTTATTATAAAGAAAAAGGCGTACCTTGGGCATGATAAAAATAGCCTGCCAAACATCAACAAGTTTGGTAGGCCATTAATAAGATCTCGATTATATATTTAACTACTTCGCAAATTCAATTGCGCGAGTTTCACGAATAACATTGACTTTGATAGTACCAGGGTATTGCATAGTGCTTTCAATTTTGTTGGCAATGTCGCGGGCGAGTTTAATGGCTGAAAGATCATCAATATTCTCAGGGCGTACAATAATACGGATTTCGCGGCCAGCACTAATGGCATAGGCTTTATCAACCCCAGGAAAGCTGGTGGCCACATTTTCAAGATCACGCATGCGTTCAACAAAGTTTTCGGCACTAATATTGCGTGCACCAGGGCGAGCAGCACTCAGGGCATCACAAACGCGCACAACCAAAGCTTCAGGTGTAGTGGCCTCAATATCGTCATGATGGGCCTCAATGGCATGGCAAATTGGCTCTGGCACACCGTATTTTCGAGCTAATTCGGCACCGATATGGTGATGCTTGCCTTCAATTTTATGAGTGACGGCTTTACCGATATCATGCAGCAGCGTTGCATATTTCACCGTTCGCACATCAGCACCGATTTCTTCAGCAATCAAGCCAGCCATGTGAGCCATCTCGGTGCTATGCTTTAGTACGTTTTGGCCATAGCTAGTACGAAATTTCAGCTCACCAAGCAAGCGTAGTAGCTCTTTTGGAATGCCTACGACGCCAACTTCACGGGCAGCGTCTTCACCGGCACGGTCGATTTCTTTATCAATTTGCTTTCGCGCCTTTTCAACAACTTCTTCAATACGAGCCGGGTGAATACGGCCATCTTTCATGAGTAGCTCAAGGGTGACGCGTGCAACTTGGCGGCGAATTGGGTCAAAACTTGAAAGTACCACCATGCCCGGCGTATCATCAACTAAAATATCAACACCCGTGGCACGCTGTAGAGCCTGAATATTGCGGCCCTCTTTACCGATAATACGACCTTTCATTTCGTCATCTTCAAGCCTGAGAGCTGTAACGGTGCGTTCGGCCGTAACTTCACTGGCCATGCGTTCCATGGCGCTCACCAGAATAGTCTGCGCTTGCTCTTCGGCATCTTCGGTGGCATCGCGCTGCAATTTGTTAACCAAGCCGACAAGATCATCTTTAATATCACGCTCGGTCATTTGCATGAGTTTTTCGGCAGCAACTTTTTTAGTAAGGCCAGCAATTTTCTCAAGCTTTTGTTGCTGGCGTGTACGAATGTCACGAATCTCAGTCTTGAGTGATTCAACCTCATCTTCAGAAGCACGCAATGTTTCAGCACGCCTATCAAGTTCTTCAAGTTTGCGGTCTAAACTAGTCTCTCGCTCTTGGACACGTTTTTCGAGGGTCAGGATTTCTTCACGTCGCTTTTTCTCTTCTTGGGCGGCCGTTTCGGTAATTTTGAGTGCTTTGTCTTGAGCATCAAGCTCAATTTGCTTAGATCTTTTTTCAGCATCAATTAATACCTTCTCTGCTTCATCGCCAGCGTTAGCACGACGTCGAGCGGCAACAACATACATCGCGCCGACGCCACCACCAACACCGACCAATGCAGCAACAATGCTGATGATCAGTGTTTCCATATCAGTTCCTTTCTATAAGCCGACACTGTCATTGAAACCAAGACAGCTATAGAAAATTCAAAAGTTCTCTAGGAGGGACAGTATCGATGAAATTAGTACAACAAATCTTATGCAAACTTACATAGCTTGCAATTTCATTGTACTTTCCCCCTGCTAGAAATACAACGTTTATTGCTGTTTATTACTTGAATTCCCCAACCTTCTTTGCAAATCGTGTGAAATCGGTTTAACGAACCGGTTTCAGCCCAACGCTTCCTTGAAGCTCTGGGGGAGCTTTAAAGGAAAAAGAGTGGTTTGCAAAGAAGGTTGGGGAATTCAAGTTTAGGTTTTTCTAAGCTACTTGCGCGGTTTGGTAATATTAGCGGGCTTGCCATATTCCGGCATAACCATCTTGTCATTTTCGCTATTTTTAAGACGCCCAGCACCCTCTTCACGCCACTGCGCACCATTCGCCCCAACAACTGGTATATTCTCGCTATAGGCAATAGTGTTTGCAACCGTCGCTCCTATCCGAAGGCCAGTAAAGCTGCCTGGACCTGTAAAAAGAATGATGCCGCTTAAATTTGACCACTGTTTTGCCGCTTCAGTTAAAAGTATCTCAATTTCAGTTAAAATATTTCGCGCCATTAAACGGCCAAGTTCGCGCTTTCTTTCATGTTGAATAGTCAAATCACCTGCATTAATAAGCGCTAGTTCCAGAACGGCCGTATCTGTTTTTATAGCTAAGATCATTTCATCGCTCCCAACACCTCTGCAAGATACGCTAACTTATCAGGAACGACTAAGTGTAAGTGGCGCTCGGTTTCACTCGCATATGTAAGTTCAATGCGAATAGTCCGCTCTTTTGGCAAAAGATCATGCACGGTTTCATCCCACTCAAGAGCGATAATACCTTTTGGCTCATCAAGCGATTCGTTTAACTCCTCGCGCATAATACCGGGTTCGCTCAAGCGATAAAAATCATAGTGAAATAACGTTATGCCATTGCGAGCTTCATAAACTCTGTTAATCGTAAAGGTCGGGCTTTGCACGACATCAGTAATAGCTAAACCTCGTGCTAGGCCTTTTACGAATGTTGTTTTGCCAGTACCAACATCACCCACCAGCTCAAGCACTTCCCCGCCCCTTAAGGTGCGGCCAAGTTGTTCGCCAAATAAAAGCATGGCTTCAAGTGATGAAATCGTACGGTTAAACTGCATGTGCACAGTATACCGCACCTAGAAGTGACTGCTGTACTTTTTTTATAGAAACGCTTATGCTTATGATGTATGTCTCAACGATTAAAAATGGCTGGTTTTACACTGGTAGAGCTCATTATTGCCATTAGTGTACTGGCTATTTTAAGCGTTCTTACAATCGTCACCTATACAAGTATTATCAATAGTAACTATCTTAAAAGCGCAACATCAGATGTCGAGTCGGTCGCCAATGCCACAAAACTTTATGCCGCAAGTAATAATACTTATCCGCCCGACGTCTCTCGCGATATTCCAGCCGAAGTAAAGCAGTATATGGATTCGCAAGACAATGTCGACAATTGGCCAAATGCGCCGTGGCCCGGTAGTGTTTTTGATTACGACCATTGGACAATCGACGATGTTGACACGGTACAAATTAGTGTGCGATTTTGCCCGGCAGGCGGCCCGCTTTCAGCCTGTAAATTCCCGAAAGAGTCATGGGCAGCGGATTTCGGCATCAACAGCGCCTTCTATTATTGCATCAAGGGTTACTGCCGCTCACACCAAGCCGAGCCCATTACCTACCCCGGCTACTGTGTTAATTGCCCTGACCATAAGGCGATCGAACCACCTGAAGAAGAGGAATAACAAGCGCCCAGCTTTTAAGCATAAGCTGGTATACTAAAGAGTAATAATGAGAATTTCTGATGCCACACTGGTAACGGTTTTAAAAGAGGCGGGTAAGCTTTCTGACGAACAGCTCAAAATCTTGCGCCAAGTGCAAGAAAAAACTAATCGCCCTTTGCAAGATATTGTTGTTACTAAAAATCTTATTAGTGAAAAAGAGCTTACAGAGCTTTACGGCATTTATATTAACGTGCCGTTTGTTGAAATTGACCCGAATCAAGCAACAAAATCAATCTTAAGCGTTATTCCGGAGCGTATTGGCCGGCAATATAATGCCGTTGTATTTGGCGCCTTACCTGACGGCACTAAACAGCTAGCCATGGAAGATCCCGATGATGTGCAGGCACTCGACTTTATTCAGAAGTATATCGGCCCAAAGTTTAAGCTTTATATCGCACTCAAAGAAAACATTTTAAATGTGCTTGAGAATTACCGCGAAGGCGCCGCGACTGAAATTGAAAAAGTCATCGAGGTACAATCGGCCAGCGAAGAACAGCGCCAGCAAAACGAACAAATCTCAGAAGAAGACATCGCCGAAGACTCACCAATTGCCCAAACCGTTAATCTGCTGCTTGAATATGCGGTGCGCGCCAATGCCTCAGATATTCACATTGAACCTCGCGAAGATTACGTGCAGGTCCGTTACCGTATTGATGGCATTTTAAAAGAGGCTAACCGTTTGCCTAAAAATGTATTAAATGCTCTGGTGAGCCGCATCAAAATTCTCTCAGCACTTAAAATCGATGAACGCCGCGTACCGCAAGACGGCCGTTTTAAGATTACTGTTGGCGGCAAAGCTTATGCCCTTCGTGTCAGCACCCTACCGATTAGCGATGGTGAAAAAGTGGTCTTGCGTATTCTTGACGAATCGAACAAGGCCCTGACACTTGAACAGCTTGGCTACTGGGGCCAGGCACTTCGTAGTATTAACGATGCAATTGTGCAGCCCCATGGTATTACGCTCGTCACTGGGCCAACGGGTTCGGGTAAATCTACCAGTTTGTTTAGTATACTCAGTATTCTTAATCGCCCTGAAGTAAACATTTCAACTGTTGAAGATCCGATTGAGTACAAGATCTTCGGTGCCAATCAAACCCAAGTTAACCCTAAAGCTGGCATGACGTTTGTAGCGGGTTTGCGTGCACTGCTGCGTCAAGATCCGAATATTATTATGGTTGGTGAGATTCGCGACAGTGAAACAGCCGATCTAGCAATTCAGGCAGCGCTAACCGGCCACTTAGTTTTCTCAACACTCCACACCAACAATGCTGCCACTTGTTTGCCGCGCCTTCTTGATATGGGCATTGAGCCCTTCTTAATTGCCAGTACTGTTCGCGCTGTGGTTGGTCAACGCCTCGTTCGCAAACTTTGCACCCATTGCAAAGAAAGCTACAAGCCAACAGAGGCCGAATTAACTGAGTTTGGCCGGTTGTTCAGTCTGCTCGCACCAGAAAACTTTAAGCATTTACGTGAACTTGAAGCAGAAGCATTAAAAGAAGGAATCGGCAAAGAAAACACAACTCTCGCAACAAACGAAAAAGATATAACACTGCTGTGGCGGGCACACGGTGGCGGCTGCGCAGAATGCGGCAACACTGGCTACAAGGGGCGCATGGGGATTTATGAAGTACTTGCAAATACAGTTGATGTACAGAACTTAATTGTCGGTAATGCCACCAGCGATGCCATTCAAACCCAAGCCATCAAAGACGGGATGATTACTATGCAAAATGATGGTCTTATTAAGGCCCTGCGCGGCGAAACAAGCGTTGAAGAAATCTTACGCGTTACCAGAGAATAACAATGACAAAGTTTTCATATAAAGCAACCGACAACATAGGTAAAACTTTAACCGGCACCATTGAGGCTGTTGATCGCAATGTTGCACTCGCAAATTTACGAAAAGAAGACTTGCGACCAATTACCTTAACAATCGCGGGCGAAAAAGTTCAAAAAGGGTTTGATCTTAACAACATTTTTGGCAAAGCAAGAGTTAAAACCAGTGATCTCGTCGTTTTTACGCGACAGCTCAGCACAATGGTTAATGCGGGCGTGCCAATTTTACGCGCTCTTAATACTTTGCAAATACAAGCCGAAAGCCCAGCGCTAAAAAAAGTGCTTGAAACGATCGTGAAGGATGTTGAATCTGGGTCTGCCCTCGCAGACGCCTTTGCAAAGCATCCAACTGCTTTTGGTGATGTCTACGTTAACATGGTCCGGGCTGGTGAAGCAGCGGGTATTTTGGATGAAATTTTAAAACGTGTCGCCGCCCAACAAGAGAAGAATGCTTCGATTCGCAAAAAAGTGAAGGGTGCAATGACATATCCAGTTGTTTTGCTTGTTATTACCGTTTTTGCCTTCTTTGCACTGATGCTATTTGTGATCCCACAAATTGGCAAAATTTTAAAAGATATAGGCGGGCCTGATGCTGAATTGCCCCTCTTAACCCAAGTCATGCTCGGCATTAGCAGTTTCTTACAAAACCAATGGTATATCGTGATCGCTGTCATTATTTTGGCCGTTGCCGGCACGCGTCGTTATTTAAGAAGCCCCCGTGGCAAAGCCCAATTTCACGCCTTTGTATTAAAAATTCCTGGCCTTGGTAGTATTATTCAAAAAGTAGCAGTGGCTCGTTTTTCACGAACTTTTGCCTCAATGATGGGGGCTGGTGTCAACGTACTTGAAGCCCTTCGCGTTACCGGTCGCGCCATCGGCAACATGAGCTATCAAAAAGCACTTGAGCAAGCCGTTATTGATGTACAAAACGGAAAACAACTCTCGCAGGCACTTATGAACAACAAGTTATTTCCAGCAATTATTCCACAGATGCTTGCTGTTGGCGAAGAAACCGGCCAAACCGATACCGTTTTAGTAAAAGTTGCCGATTTTTACGAAGAAGAAGTTGACACCGCCATTAACAGCATTAGCTCTATTATCGAACCAGTTATGATTGTTTTTATGGGCGGCATGATCGGTCTTATTGCCGCCAGCGTACTCGGGCCAATTAGCAGTCTGACGACAAGTATTAAATAAACTGCCATTTACATTTATTCGATGACTGAGCGGCGAATATTTCTTTAGCTTTAAATTAGATCATTGAATCGTGGCTAACAATAGTTTCTTCACCACTTTCCTGCTCGCGAAGTCGTCGTTCCAAAGCAATTCGAATTGTATGATTACCCATACCCTTGAACACTTCGGGGTCAAGTTCTGTAGTGTCGACAACTGGCAGCTTTTCAAAAGAGTTCTTCACTACCTGTTGTTTATTAACTTGCCGTTCTTGATAATCGGCTAGTGCTTCATTACTCATATTCCTCCTTAATTCATCTTCTCTTTTATTTATACGTATGTTCAGTTTGCTAAAAAATTCTATTTAACTACATATCAAAGCCTCAATCTTATTCACGAAAGGGATTATCGCGAGTTGGATCATAATTTGGCCTGATTGGGCCAGCTTCAGCGGTTTGTAGACGCAAAATATGATCAACAACTTTTTTATCTTTATTAAGATTCACATCGCTTGAAAATTCTGTCTCTTTTTGTTCACGATAAGCTTGGTCGTCTGAATTAAATGATAAGGCAGTAAACAAAATCACCACACCAAGACTTAAGAGTATGAATAATACATAAATAAATAAAAAGTGTCTGCCAATTGGCCGCACAATGACAGCGAGGTTGTTTTTGAGCTGTAGCAATGAGAGTGAAATACTTTTATTTTTCATGGCATCACTTTCTTACAAATAGTTGTATATCAAGGATTGCGCTTGAGAGAGTACTGCCATTCGTGCTTTCTGGCTGCAGAGTCATACCGGTAATTTGAATATGCTGTAAGTTGTTTTCAAGCTTTTTAGTAAAGGCAATAAAACTTTCATATCGGGCACCCGCGCCAAAAGTCAAGTTAATTGGTATTGCCTGACCAGCAGGCACGGCTGCAGCTGGTGCTGCCACGGCTGCAGTAGCACCGCCGGTTGTACCGGGAGTTGCTGCGGTATCTCTAAAATTAACACCAGTCAGCGGCACGCCCGTATCACCAGCATATTTTTGTACGTCAGCTAAAAATTGCCGGCGATAATCAGCACTCGGGATAACACTATTCGCAAAACTTAGCAATTCAGCAACCTCAGGCTTCTCAAGTTCAGCCTTTGCCCTGGCTGCACTTTGACCCGCATTAGCAGTAATATCAGCATCGATCTTGGTGTGATTCGCCTGACGAATCTGTTCGCCCACCATACCAAGCGCAAAGTAGCTGCTAATACCACCGCCCAACACTAGTAAAATAATGGCTATAATTAAGATAACTTTCAGCCGGGCTGCTGTGAGTTTCATTGCGCTGCCCCTTCCGTTGCCGCTTCCTTCTTCAGTGGATTCACGATTGAAGGATCAAGCAAGACCGTTAAGCTTACTGTATACGGATATCGATTATCACTACCACTACCAGCCGCATTCGTTACACTTGCCACAGTTACTTGTTTGAAATATGACGAGGTTTTAAAATTTGCCTCCAGTACGCCAGCTTTAGAAAAGCTATCAACCCGAGCCGTTAAACTAAGCGGCCTTGAGGTGCTCTGTGTATCAAGCGCGAGGCCAGTTAATATCGCACCTCGAGGCATCGTCTCGGCGATTTTCACCATGGCATCGCTCAGGCTAATTTGCGTATTAAATACTTTGCGGGCATCAGCGATATTTCTATTAAAGGTAGCTGTTTTTTCACGTACTTCACTGAGATCCGTCAGTTTTTTATGGTTATCAGCCAACATCTGTTCATAATTTTCTTTGTTCAGCATATTCAGATAGAGAGCGCCGCCAAAAATGGCACCGATAACAATCATCGCCGATAGTGTCAAAAATAAATACCCCCTCAGCACCGCATTAATTCGAGCGGCTCGATATTCGTTTTTTTGCTCAGGGGGTAATAGATTTATCATTGCCACACCTCTTTTTGATTCGCCATAGCCAGGCCAATGGCGGTAATAAAACGAGGTTTTAGCTGCCGAGAAAGCGGTGTTAATTTGCCAAAATCAAGAATCTGCCAAGGGCTTGCTGAACGAGCGGCAATAATCATACTATTAGTGAAATAATCACCAATACCTGGTATATTTGAGCCGCCACCAACAATAATCAACTGTTCAATCTTAGTTTTTTTACCAAGACGCTCAGTGTAATAACGCATCACTTTTTTTGTTTCACTGACAATTTTTTGCAATGTCGGTTCGAGCGCTTTTTTTATAGCAGCCTGTTTTGGGTTAACCATTAAGCCATTGTGCGTGCGAAGCATATGCGCCGCGTCGTGTGTGAGGTTTAGCTCTTCCATAATCGCCTGTGTCATAGTATGGCCGCCAACACCAATACCGCCCGTCACACGAATGGTTTTATCCAAAATAGCAATGTCGGTTGCAGTCGCACCAATATCAAGAATAACTGTCACTAAATCGCCCTCTTCAGCTTCATGAATCAAACGGGCAACGGCATTAATGCTCGGTTCGATCACAATGGGCTCAATAGTAACCGCCCTGCATGCTTGCATAACAGTATCGATCTGCAATTTTGGCACTGCCGACATCAGTACTTCAAGAAAATCTTTATTGCTTGCAATCACTTGGTAGTCTATATAGAGCTGATCCATAGCGATTGGGATATATTGTTCAGCCTCAAGCTGAATGGCGTTCATTAAGTCGTTTTCAGCTTCCTTTGGCAATGTGAGCGAGCGCGTAAAAGTGCGCGAGGTGGGCACGCTGACTACCGCTTGGCGGCTTGGCAACTTACCGACAATATGTTTAGTAAGTAATTCGTTTAACTTTGCTTCAAGATGTCCTGGTAAATCCCCAGCGCTACTAGTTTTTGACGGGTCAAGATCAATCGAACCATAACCTAAAACTGCCCATTTTTTGGGAGTTAAAGCCATAATTTTGGCACTGGTTTGGCTTATATCTAGCCCAATTAGCGGTCGTTCTTTAAAAAATAGTTGACTCATATGTAACCACTAGCATTATTGTATCACTAAAGCACCTGTGACTCTTCGCCATTTGAGCGGAAAGCAACGAGCGAAGTCTTATCTTTATAAACGACTGCCGGTATCTGAACAATCAATTTACCGATTCTGTTATTCTGGAAGTTGGTATACCACAGATTGCCGTCGGGCCCAAAATTAAGGCCATAAATTAACGAACCCGCCTCCGTAGGTGGGAATTCAGTAATAACCCCGCTGGGTGTTATGCGCCCAATTTTATTTGCCGTTACCTCACCAAACCAAATGTTACCATCGGGGCCAGGCACGATATAACCAGGCCCCGCATTAGCAGTTGGAATATCGTATTCACTAAATACCCCGCTTTGCGTGATTTTGCCAATTTTATTACTTGCAAACTCAGTAAACCAAAGATCACCATTTGCGGCCGTCGTGATAAAGTTCGGCTGAGAATTGGCCGTTGGAACCGTATATTCATTAAACACACCCGTTTGGTAGTGAATCCTGCCTATCTTATTCGTTAAACGTTCAGTAAACCACAAATAGCTACCAGCCCTCGTGAGCATGCGCACGCCAGATCCTGCTGTTGGAATAGTATATTCAGTCATAGCACCCGCTGAAGTTGATTTTACTATTTTACCGTTATTATAATCACCGAACCACAGGTTGTTATCGGGGCCGGTTACGAGACCAACGGGATGTGAATTTGCCGATATAGTAGGGTATGGTGTCATAACCCCTGCAGTTGTCATTTTTGTAATATAACGAAACGATTGCGTAAACCACAGGTTGTTATCGGGGCCAACAATAATTTCTTGCGGGTAGGGATTGCCTTCCGCAATTGCATACTCACCCGTTATCACCCCGTTTAAATCGGCTTTTCGTATCTTGCCTGAATTAAACTCGGTAAACCACATATTACCATCAGGCCCCGTCACGATGTGTTGTGGTTGCCGGCTCGTTGAAACACCATAACTTGTTAAAGTACCTGCGCTTGTTATTTTCCCTATCCTGCCAGCAGCGCCTTTGGTGAACCACATATTATTATCATTACCTTTGACGATATAGCGCGGACCCGAACCGCCGATTGAAGAAACGTCGTATTCAGTAATACTCGATAAACTAGAACCATTACCAGTGCCTGAAATAATAAGTTTCGCAACTTTATTGACCGCCGATTGAGTTACCCAAAGTTCACCAGCATTACCACGTGCCAGCTGGTAAGGAGCACTATTGGCTGTTGGCAAAGTATACTCCGTGAGCGATCCCGCCGGTAAAGCAATTCTTCCTACCTTGTTCGCACCTTCTTGAGTAAACCAAATATTATTGTCTGGTCCCACCGTAATACCACGGGGGTGGGCACCGGCTGGCAAACTAAACGGCGCCGAAGCAATAGCACCGGCCGTGGTAATAGTACCGACCTTACCAGTGTTATATGTCAAGAACCATAATCGGCTACCATCTGATGCTGGGGCCGCCACCAAGTCAACAGGAAATGAACCTGCGCCATAAGTTGCTGTTGGCAAGGTATATTCAACAAATGTACTGTTTGACCGGTTAAACCTACCTATCTTGCCGCTAGCGGTACCTGTATACCACATATTATTGTCAGGCCCGAGCGCAATACCAAGTGGGTTTGATCCGGCGGTCGGAAGAGTATATTCAGTAATACTACCCGCCAAAGCAGTTGTATAAGCAATTTTATTGTTATTATATTGCGAAAACCATACACGATTATCTGGCGCCACTGCGAGCTGAGCTGGTAATGTATTATTAAATGATTGAGGAACAGAAAATTCATTTATGGTACCGTCAGTGGCGATTTTCCCTACCCGATTTCCAGCATATTCCGAGAATACCATCGTACCAGAAAGATCATTGGTAATACCATAAAGACCAGGCTCAAACGCCGTCAGTTGCGTCTCAGGCGAGTAAGCAATTTTAGCAATATTACCCACATATACTTGTTGCGCCGCAATCACCGCTGTTGAGCCTTGCAGCCGATAGACAATACCAGTGCTCCGAACCTGCTTGCTAGCACCACTGCTAGGTGCTTGTAAGATTTCAATCTTAAAGGTAGCACAAAAACTGGTTGCCTGTACTGTGTAGGGTGCAAGCGTCGGGTTAGCATTACTACAGTTTGCGGGGGCATTTGTGCCGGCATAGGCAGCACCCTCGGTTTCAAGTTTGTCGCGTCCATATTCAAAGCCCGATAGTGCAGCGTCTCTCGCCACCCGAAGGTCAAGGCCTTTAAGCACCGAAAGCCGCAGTGCACTCACATAGGTTAAGAGTGCCACGCCAATAATTGCCAGCGCCAGTGATATAAAGAGAATAGCTGGCATAATGAATGCTTTTTGGTTTCTTGGTTGATGTGTTTTGGGTTTATATATCATAGATTAACCGGTGCAAACGTTGTTTCTGCGGTAAAAGTAAACGGCTCTGCCGCTGCCGTTCGGGTTATTGTTACATTGAGCCGGGCAACCGACGCCTGCTCGGGCGAGTTTACCTCACAAACCTCAAATTCAAGCCCCGAGGAACAACCATCTGCAAGGGTATCGGGGCGAGCGTAAGTAATATGAAAATCGGCGACATCATTGGCAACTAAAATATCCGTGCCATTACACGCCGGGTTCGACTGCCCCGCAGGGCAGGTTTGCTTTTGCTGAAACGGCGTGTCACAGGCCGGATAGCCAGAGCTATCAGTATTAGTCGCAATGGTTCGTTTATATAAATTGCCGCCACTGACAAAATAGATAATGTTGTAATAAAGGATCGGGTTTAAAATCTCGTTGTCTGTCGTGCAAGTCAATCGCTGCAAGCGCACAACCTTTTTAGCAGCACTCTTGCTCGGGGCCGTTGTTGCAAGCGCCCGCACAATTGCAACCGGCGATTCTGGCGTGCCCGTGTTGGCATTCCAGCCGCCGCCTGGCGCATAGACATCAGTTAAATAGCTACTGAGATTCGATTGAAAACCCGCCGTTACCATTAAGTCATCGTTCATTTTGTTAATCGCCGAATTAGCATCATCCATCACCGCCAGCTGCGTGGTTTGCTGCAAACCTTCAAGGTAAGTTGTAATGAGATATGAAAAAATTACACCTAGCACCAGCAGCGCCATTGGCACCACTATGCCGACCTCAACTAAGGTAAAACCCGCTTGCCGATCAGCTTTAGTGCGCCATTTAGTTACCATAGAATATCCCACCGCCAAAGCGTATAAAGGTACTCGACTTCATGACGCGGTTGCCGTTATAGGTTATGCTGACGTCTTTTCGTTCTAAAGTTGGGGTTATATTTACACCTAAATATTGGTCGATAATAATATGCTTTGGCGACATAGTGCCCGCAGCACCGCGCATATTTTCTTCATATCTTTCTAGCGTCTTACCCTGATAAGACCCGTCAGCCCAATAACGATTCTCGTCGCTATAGTTCATTAAAAGATTGACGCCCGTTGCTTCTTCTTTGGTCAGCATGGCAATGTTAGATGTCGTGCCAAACAACTGCGCAAACGCCAGTAAAAACGTGCCAGCCACCAGTAGCGTCACCAGAACTTCAACCGCAGAAAAACCGTCTTCATGCCGACCCATATTACCTTTAAGCATAAGAGTAATTTAGACAATGGTCAATGGATAAACTAAAAGCTCCCCGAGAGGGAGCTTTTAGTCAAATTGCATTATCTAGTTAGCGCTATCTTTAGATTTAACACCACCACCCTCTTCATTCCAATAAAGAGTGTATTTCAAGCAAGTAGAGGCGGCTGCACTACAGGCAGTTGTCTTGGCTGTATCTGTCCAGGCCAGGTAACCATATCCTGAAGTAGCAGGAGTAGCCGTTGCGGTATAACTGTTAGTTGTACCGCCCGCAGCTTGCGGTGCTACTAATGCATTCGTATCGAGGCCTGGTAACAAGGTTTTGATGCTTGCAGGGGTGGCTGGGCTGATCATCTCTGCCTGGGCAAGATATTCAGCATTGTCGGCATAGTAAATTTCGAGGTATTTCGCAAGAGCGGCAACGTCAGTCTGTCGCTCAGTATTACGCGCACGAGCCTGTACGCCACTAAACGTCACAATAACCAAGGCGGCTAAAATAGCAATGATCACAATAACGATCAAAAGTTCAACAAGTGTAAAACCTTCTTGACGTTTCTTTTTTAGTATTTCCAGCATGTAATGCCCCCTATTTAAGTTTTCTCTAGATCTTTACCTAGCTTATGGATCAATCATACTGTGGTAGATTCTACCTGTCAATAAGCTTATGTATATATGAGCTTGTTTCCCGCCAGAGTAAAAAAAGTGATAAATATTTTCATATTTCGATAGACAACTGGTGCAAATGCTATACTAAACATATGCTATTCTGGCGTGAAAAGATTCTGAATATTCCACTTATGAGCCTGCAAACGGGCGGGCAGTTAGGCGTTGCAACTGAGCCGATTATTGACCCGCATACATTGAAAATCGTCGCTTTTTACTGCGAAGGCAAACTCATCGAAGATCATCCGGCAGTGCTACACACTGATGATATCCGGGAATTCGGCCAGCTGGGTTTTATTATCAACGATAGCGACGATATTATGCCGATTAATGATCTAATACGGCTGCAAGAAATTCTTGATTTACACTTTGAGCTTATTGGTAAGCGGGTCATAGATAGCACTAAAGACAAGCTGGGCAAGGTGCAGGATTATATTATTGAATCTGAAACATTTGAAATTATGAAACTCAGCGTGCACCGTCCAATTTTAAAGGCATTAAATGACGCCGAACTCATTATTGATCGCCGTCAGATAATTGAAATTAACGATGAAGCGATTGTAGTTGAGGCGCCAACTATTAAAGAAGAGATTGTAGCTAAACCGCTACAAAAAGTCGAATTTAAAAACCCATTTCGGCACACCCCACAAACTCCGCAGCCCGAACACGCCGATAGGCGGTAGCTCAGTCTTCTTCGCTTAGCGCGCGTTTTATATCATCAAAACTAAACCCTTGCCGGGCAAGGTAGGTCATAAATTTTTGTTCATCGCTGTAACGCAAGCGCTTTTTGGCCACTAGACGTTTTAAAGCTGCGAGCTCATCAAATTCTTCGTTTTGTGCAAGCACATTATTGACGACGTCATCAGCAACGCCTTTTTGCTTTAGCTCAAGCCGGATCTTACGTTCGCTCATTGGTTTACCGAGCGCCCGGTGTCGCACCCAGGCTTCGGCAAATTTTACATCGTCGAGATAACCTTTTTCAATCAAGCGGTTAATAACTCGCTCGGCGAGCGGCTTTTCCCACTGTTTGCGCCAAGCGTAATCGCGCATTTCTTTAATGCTGCGCGGGCGGCGCATGATGTAGTCGAGCGCGCGGGCATAGGCTTTGCCAAACGTGCTTTCATCTTTCAAAGTTTCAACTTCGGCCCCAGTATATTCTTTGCCAACCTGAATACCAGTGTTGACCACCTGTAATTCATCGAGTGAGAATGAATATGTGCCGTCAACAAATATATTAAACCGGCCAGGAGTTTTAACAGCAGCTTTAATAGCGGTTATTTTCATATCTCTAAAAAGTAGTGCTCATAACCCCGGCTATAATCAGTAAACCTTGTCCAGTTTGGCGTAAACCGAAGACAAACAACACCAGGTTCGTTAATATCATCGTGATGATTGCCTCGTTTTTGATAATAAGCTTTAACAACAGTCTCTTCTGGCTCAATCATTGCAAGTTCACCACGCATTTGCAGCGTAAAGTCAACACCCTTTTGTGTACCAATAGTACAAGCAGCTTTTAAGCTCTGTTTGGCCTTAAGCAGCCGGCACTTTTCAGTGTTTTTATTGGTCACAAAATAAAATGCTAATGGTTTTTCGGTGTGATAGTAGAGCAGGGAAGCGGCGTGAATTGTTCCGGCTTCATCAATTGGCACAGCAATAGTGGCAGCTTTTTCACGATGTAAGTATGAATTAAGCTCTGGATAGTCAGCAAGATTATAATGAGATTCGTTGTTATCATGCTCATTCCCGGCTTGCACAACCACAAACTCGCCTTCTTTAATTCTGTAAATCGGCAACGTTTTATTGCCAGTTTGTTCCAGAGCCGCCTCTATTTCTGGCCAATTAATTGCACCCCGTGGGTCATCAGCCCCGTAAGCCGCCGATTTATAGTGCGCAATTACTTTTGCATCTACTAGTCCTCGCCCGCTTTTTACCTCTCGCCAATCTGGTGTCCAATAGGTTGCACTGAGGTATTCTGCGCCCGCCGAGCTACCGATGACCGTTTTGTCTTTAAATAATTCTCGCAGATTCGGCAAAGTATCAAGATAAAACTTTAATAGCGCAGTATCGCCCCCATGAAGATAAATAACATTTGCCCACTTTGCTTGAGCCTCAAACGATGCGGGCATAGCAAATTGTAATTCAAAATCATTGCCGAATAGTTCGGCAAAAAACGCTTTTCGAATGTCGTATTTTGCTTCCCAATCTTCACGTTTTTCAGCAAACAAAACACTGAGAATTTTAAGCGGCTCTTTTATATCCTTCTGTATTTCGGCCGCAAGCGCGGCTTTTTGTGTGGCAGCAGCCGTTCGATCAGCACCACCAAAAAGAATATATTTTGTCATAGCCACTCTTAAACCTCTTCGGCGGCAACCTTTTCTCGAACGGCCTTTTCAATTTCAGCCATGACCTTTAAGTTTTCACGGAGGTAGGTTTTTGAAGCTTCGCGGCCTTGACCGATTTTGGCATCTTTGTAGTCGAACCAGGCACCGGCTTTACCGACAACACCATGCTGTACAGCTAGGTCGAGCACATCACCGCTCTTTGAAATGCCTTCGTTGTACATAATATCGAATTCAGCCATACGGAAGGGTGGGGCGATCTTATTTTTTACCACCTTTACTTTGGTGCGGTTACCGAGAATGTCTTCGCCAACCTTAATTTGGCCAATGCGGCGAATATCAAGACGAACCGAAGCGTAGAATTTGAGTGCGTTACCACCAGTTGTCGTTTCGGGGTTGCCAAACATTACACCGATTTTCATGCGGATTTGGTTAATAAAGATAACCGTAGCTTTTGATTTATTAATAATACCGGTCAACTTGCGAAGCGCCTGACTCATCAAGCGAGCCTGCAAACCCATGTGGCTATCGCCCATTTCACCCTCAATCTCGGCTTGTGGCACAAGCGCCGCCACCGAGTCAACCACAATCAAATCAACAGCGTTTGAACGCACTAATGTTTCGGCAATCTCAAGTGCTTGTTCACCGTTGTCTGGCTGTGAAACAAGCAAATTAGCAGTATCAACCCCTAGTTTTTTAGCGTAACTCGGGTCAAGTGCGTGTTCAGCATCGATAAATGCTGCCGTGCCGCCTTGTTTTTGCACTTCGGCAATGGCGTGCAATGTCAAAGTGGTTTTACCTGAACTCTCAGGGCCGTAAATTTCAATAATGCGGCCCTTGGGGTAACCGCCGCCAAGTGCTAAATCAAGGCTTAAAGCACCCGATGGAATGAGCTCAACATTCGCCCGGTGGCTTTCGCCAAGCTTCATAATCGAACCATCACCAAATTGTTTGGTGATTTGATCGAGTGCTAAACCCAGTGCTTTACTCTTTCCGTCATCTGTTTTCTTGTTATCATCTTTTGCCGCTGGAGTAGCTTTTGATTTATCAGCCATATAAAAAATCCCTCACTTTCTGTCTCTCTTTATTATCTCTTAAATTAGACTGTCGTGCAATGCTTGTCTAATCACGATGCCCTTCTAGACCGTGTGAAATCGGTTTTACTAACCGATTTCAGCCCAACGCTTACATAAAGCTCCGGTGGAGCTTTATTAAAAAAGAGTGGTCTAGAAGGGCATCGTGATTAGACAAGTAATAGTGGTTGCGGGGCTAATCAGGGATAAGCGTCTAGTCGATTAACCCCTTATTTTTCAAATCATCAAACACAAGGTGATCAACCGGGCTCGTCCGATGCTTATCTACGTACGAAAAATAATCTAGTTTCTCGACTTCATTGGTGGGTTTGAGGTTGCCTTCAAACTCGGCCGTATAACACGTCATTCGCACTATCGTCCCTTCAGGCTTTCCATGGGCTTGTGCCTCAAAAGTGTCATAGTGTTTTATAGTTTCTACTAGCAGATCGACATCAAGCTCTTCTTTAACTTCTCTTATTAAAGCTTCAGCATCTGTTTCCGTACCTTCACGCTTACCGCCAGGAATATACCATATATCTTTGCCAAAGCTTAAGGTCTCGAGAATCTTCCCGTCTTTCAGATAGATAAGGGCTAACTTGTCAATATAGGTTTTCTGCATATATACACTATATAGTAAATATATGAATATCTGTATTTTCTGTTCAGCCAATGATTTAAGCGAAAAATATATCAAACCCGGCAAAGAACTTGCCAAGCTACTCGCTGAGGCAGGTCACACTCTCGTATGGGGCGGTTCCAATTATGGATTAATGAAAGTGATGGCCGATGGCATGCAAGAAGGCGGAGGTAAGATCGTCGGTATTTCGATGGAACTGTTCAAGGATTACGCCCGTAAAAACGCTGATGAAATGATAATTACCAAAAGCCTCGGCGAACGCAAAGCCATACTACTAAAACGATCAGATGTCATTATTATGATGGTTGGTGGTCTCGGCACACTTGATGAAACAACTGAAGTTTTAGAATTGAAGAAACAAAGTAGACACAACAAGACAATTATAGTTTTAAACACTGGTGGATTTTATGACGGTCTAAAGCTACAGCTTGAACGAGTGGCCCAGGAAGGCTTCTTGCCCGGTAAAGAGCAGTCGGGCATCAAAGTTCGCCCCCTTGCGCAGCTTATTCAATTCGTCAATACTCCTGTTGAAGTTATGCGAGTTATCGGCTCGGCTCAAGATGAGGCTCCTGTTATGGAAGCGCCGAAAATAAGCAATGTCAGTCATAGGTAAATAAACAGCGAATATAGTACAATAACAGCATGCAAAAACAACAAGGCTTCACTATTCCAGAACTTATTATTGCAATCTTATTAGTTGCCGTTTTAGGTCTATTCGCGCTCAGCCAAGAACAAAGTGCCCGGGCTGCCCGCCGCGACGAAACTCGCAAAACCTCAGTTAATGCAATGTATTTTTATCTTGAAGAAGTATATTTTGGTACTCACAAAGCATATCCTGCTCTACTGACTGCTGAGAATATGAAAGGGATCGACCCTGAGCTCCTTAAAGATCCATCAGGTAATATAATTGGCAATAAAGATTCAAATTTTCGTTATGAATCAAGCGACTGCAATGGTGATAGCTGTAAACGATATACGTTGCGCGCCGATCTTGAAAAAGAAGCTGATTTCATTAAAGAAAGTCGGAATAAGTAGCTCCTGATGTCCAGTTTATTTCTAGATCGTGTGAAATCGGTTTAAAAAGACCGATTTCAGCCCAACGCTTCTTTAAAGCTCTGGGGGAGCTTTAAAGAAAGAGAGTGGTCTGGAAATAAACTGGGCATCAGGAGCTACTCGCCTACTCAATTAATTATCGCTCGGTGGCCGGCCCATCTTAAACGCCTCAACCGCATCATTCAAAAGGGCAATTTGATGTTTTGGGTTTGAAACATAGCTAAAACGATAGGTTGTTTCTTCACCCTGGGTTGAAAGCCGAATGTTGCCGTAATTCAAGATTGTTTGCAAAATACCATGCTGCCGATAACTCGCATCTTCAATATTAGTCAAACTGATAGTTTGCTCTTTTCTTGAAAATAAGCTGGTTTGAATGTGTTGAACAACGCTTTCGTTGGTTAAAAAGAACTTATTTTGCAAATAGACATAAGTGGCAATAATTCCGCCAACTAAAACCAACCCGGATATCAGCAAGAACGGAATTGCCACTACGGCAGCCGAGGGCGCTGCATCGGCCGAAAAGCCAAACATACGAGCAACCTCACCGCTATTTTGCGCATAAACTGGCAGTCCAACCAGGCATAAAATAACAATTAAACCTACTACAAGCCAAATTGAAAGAAGACCAATCGGATGACGACGCACGGCGCTAATAATATACTCGCCCTCACTTAAATTAAGCTCAGGGTACATGCGCCGTGAGTTTTCATGGCGCTGCCGTTCTTCATGGGTAAGCTCGGGTTTTGGCGGCGTAATAGGGCGCGCTGTATAAACAACTTGCGGCTGCTCGGTAGGCCCAGGCGGAGGCACAGTTTGTGCTGGTTGCGGCTGGTTAACTTGATCTTCTATTGGCGGATACGATTGTTCGGGCATGTCTGGCGATTGATATACCGGTGGCATTGGCTGATTAGTATTACTATTGACTGGCGGCGGCGCATAGGGCTGCCTGTTTTGGTCGTCCATATCTGTTTATTATAACAAAGGTGGCTGCACTTCGCCATTTTCGGATAACGGTTTGCCTAAATGCTGGCGAGCCTTTAATGTTACCTTTCGGCCCCGAGGCGTACGTTCTAAAAAGCCAACTTGCAGTAAGTATGGTTCGTAGAAATCTTCAATTGTTGCCATTTCGTCGCCCGTCAGCGCAGCAAGTGTGTTTAAGCCCACGGGCCCACCGCCATAATTATCAATAATTGCTATCAGCAGCTGACGATCGGCCGGATCGAGACCAAGCTCATCAATTTCAAGTAGCTCCAAGGCACTCTGCGTTATATTGGTGTCGATAATACCATCACCGTTAACATCAGCATAATCGCGTACGCGTTTTAAGAGGCGGTTAGCAATTCGAGGGGTCAGACGAGCACGAGTAGCAAGCGTTTTGGCTGAAGCCGGTTCAAGTTTCACGCCCAGGATATCGGCGGCGCGGGTAATAATCTGAGCGATCTCATCTGGTTTATAAAACTCTAATCGATAAAGATGACCGAAACGATCACGCAGCGGAGCTGCCAAACTGCCAGTGCGAGTCGTCGCACCGATCACTGTAAACTTTGGTAAATCAAGCCGCACACTACGGGCCGCTGGGCCTTTGCCGATCACAATATCAAGCTTGAAATCCTCCATGGCAGCGTAGAGCACTTCTTCAACGGTGTGGCTCAAACGGTGAATTTCATCGATAAATAAAATGTCGCCGTCGGCCAGATTCGTTAAAATACTTGCTAAATCACCTGCCCGCTCAATAGCCGGCCCCGCTGTCACTCGCAAATTCGCTCCCATTTCAGTAGCAATCACCCCAGCCATAGTAGTTTTACCGAGGCCCGGTGGACCATACAGCAATACGTGATCAATCGGTTCACCGCGCTTTTGGGCCGCAGCAATGGCCAATTGTAAGTTCTTTTTCAATCGCTCTTGGCCAATATATTCACTAAACCTTTTTGGCCGCAGTGTCACTTCAAGCTCAACCTCAATGGGATCATCTTGTACTGGCGTAGTGTTGACAATACGCTGAATTGCCATCTAAAAAACCTCTCTACGCCCTTTTTTTAATGCAAGTCGAACCCGCTCTTCAACCGAGAATGAACCGTCGATATCTTGCAGGGCTTGGCTGGCATCATTCAAGCTAAATCCAAGAGCCATCAAGGCATCGAGGGCGTCATCTTGTATAACGCTTATGCTTCCTGCGGTGGGTGAGTGGGCGTAATTGCTGCTCGGTAAGCCAACTTTGTCTTTTAGGTCAACTATTACACGCTCAGCACTGCGCTTGCCGACACCGCTCGCTTTTTGAATAAAGCTCACATCGCCGTTAGCGATCGCACTGCGCACCTGCTCGCTCGGTGCCAAGCTTAAAATTGCCAGTGCCGCTTTTGGCCCAATACCCTGCACACTCGTTAATAATTCAAATAAACGCTTAGCGCTCAACGCTGTAAAACCAAATAATGCCTGCTCTTGCTCACGCACATGATGATGAGTATAAAACTTTATCGGTTCGTTCAGAGTTGCAGTCTCATAGTCGAGAGCTGAAACAAACACTTCATAACCAACGCCACCAACATCAACGATAACCGAAGAAAGAAACTTTTCTGCTAAAACCCCCGAAACATGCGCAATCATAGTAAGTCAATGATACCATTGAAGAGATGGAAAATCCTACACAACAAACTAGCAAATCAGCCAAAAATACACCAAAGAAGCCTTTTCGCATTAATTTTTATGGTTTTTTGCTGATTGTTACCTTTCTCGTTGCTGGCATCGTTGCCACCATACTTCGCATGCAAGGCGAGGTTGAATCGTTCCATAAGGCAAAACAAGACAACCGAGCAAGTATCGCCGATATCAAAGCAGAGTCGAAGAAAATCGATGCCGTTTGGCAAAAACTTTCAACGGATCTTTTGAATTATTCTTCAGCCGAACAAGAGTGTATAAAAAAGGAAAGAGATAAAGAGTTCGGCACCTGTTTGCCCAATTCGATATATGCAAAACTAGAAGTTACCTCAACCGAATCTACCCTCACCGTTGCTGACAGCCTCGTTGCACAACTTGAACAGGCTGGCTGGAAACAGCGCAATTATACTATTAGAACACTCGAAGGCGATCAAAGCCGAGAAGTATTTAATGAACTACCAGTAAACTTTCAAAACCTACGTTTTTATTACGCCTCACCTGAAAATGGCGATGCTAAACGCTGTTTAAGCCTTATCTATTCTTCAAAAGACGCGCAGACCCCGGGCTGGAACGGGTATATCGGCAAATGCTCAAGTTAGCTTAAGCAGCATTTTCTACATCAATATACACCCTATCCTTCAATGCCTCAGACAAGCAATAGGTCGCAAAATCTAAAAATACCTCCTGACGAATAGAGAGCTTGTTAAGTCTCTCGAAAGCTGCAAGGTTCATAATTAAGTCTAAAGAGCCATCACCGAGCAACGTGAGTACCGGCTTAAGAGCTGCCGTGATACTAAGTATCGGCACATCATAGCCACCTCGAACATTAGAAGATTTAAGCTGTACCGGAGACTTTAAATCACCATTCAACTGCCATATTCGGTATATATCATGATTCTTGCGTTTTCTTCGCTGGTTATCCTCACGAGGTGAAACAGTATAATAAAAATCGTCTTCTTGGCTATCTTCAAGAGCTTCGCGACTGAGCAAATAAAGCACCAGTGCTTCAGGCGCTAAACCCTTATTGTCGATAATTCCCCGATAATAACGGCTTACCAATACCTCTCCATAACCTTGATTTGCATGGTGTTTGCTTTCTGGTTGAGGAGGCCGACGCCAGGCACGATCAATCAAAGCTGGCATGAGGCCACTTAACATAAGTGCTCGATTCTGGGTCGCAAAATGACTTTTTTCGGCAGCGGCCTTTATCGCTAAGTCGGCAGCCTTACACAAGCTTTTATTTTTTGCCTCCGGATCGCTTGAAGCAATCGCAAATTCAGAAAGTCGCCAGGCTTTATCGATTCGTTTTGATGTTGTATCAGGCGAAACTTCTTTTGCCACTTCGTAGCTACAAGTTTCGCATAAGCTTTCCGCTAAAGTTAATTGGGATTGATTCTGGGCACAAAAGATACCCTCAGTGTGCAGCATACTGTCGGCTGCTCATAAAACTATGTGTTATAGCTGCCGCTAACGCATCCGCGCAATCATCAGGCTTTGGTACTTCACTTAAATTAAGGGTTATGCGCACCATTTCCTGTACTTGTTTTTTATCAGCCTTGCCATAACCCGTTAACGTTTGTTTAATTTGTAGCGGTGTGTACTCAAAGATCGTTAAACCCGCTTGCTTACCAGCTAACATTGCTACACCGCGAGCTTGGGCAACACTCATAGCCGTGGTGACATTCCGCGCAAAAAATAACTTTTCAATGCTCATGCTACTAGGGGAGGTATCTTGAATAATACTAACTAGTGCCTCGTAAATCTCAACTAGGCGTTCGTCTTGTGGCTGATGCACGCGTGTTCGCACCACACCGGCATCAATCATGATTGGTTTATTGTTTATTACCTCAATAACGCCAAATCCAAGAATACCCGTACCAGGATCTATGCCAAGAATTCTCATAAAAGGTCGTTGCCTCGAGGCTCACCCACATGTCTTAGAAGGTCAACAAAGGCATCTTTCCACAAATCTGAATGCTCTAAATCGTCTTGCGAGCATATCCCGGTAGCCTCTAAATCCTCCAAAACCACTCCGCAGATTCGTTCTCGCAGTTTTTCGTATTCGCTATAATCGGTACTTTCATCAGGGTATTGTTGCATCAGATATCCAATGACGTGCACAATCATGACTTTAACATGGTTGCGCAAAGCGAGGCGCAACTCTTCTGGTGGTGATGCAATAAAACTCATTAAAAACTCGAACTCTTGCTGCCAGGTGAGCGGTGCATCAGTTTGCTGCCTTTCTTCGTCCAATGCCAACATAAGCTGCAGGCTTAGGCGCTCTTCTTCATGAAGAAAATACCTATCTTCGGGCCGTGGCTGGTCGAGCTCAGGCAAATGATCCATGGGTAATTAGTTTTCGTGAATATCAAAATTAGCATGTACATTGGTAACGTCGGGCAAATCTTCAAGTGCATCAAATAATTTAACTATTTTTTGTGCTATATCAGATTCAGTAATCTCAATAGTGTTATTCGGCATGTAGGTAAGTTCTGCTTCAATCACGCTGATGCTGCGAGCTTTAAGATCATCGCGCACGGCGGCAAGTTCTTTTGGCTCAGTGTAAATCAGCAGTTCATTGTTACCAATCATTTCAGCATCAGCAGCACCCGCGTCGATGGCCTGTAGCATTGCTTCATCACCGTCACCCAAAAAGTTAGCTCGAATTAACCCGCGGCGAGAAAACTGGAAGGCAACCGCGCCAGCTTCAGCAATATTGCCACCGTTTTTAGCGAAGGCATTACGCACTTCAGGATATGTTCGATTTTTATTATCAGTTGCACACTCAACTAAGAAGGCGATGCCAGCCGGACCGTAACCTTCATACATTACCTCTTCAAGTACGGCAGCGTTTTTATCGGCCACACGCTGAATTGCCCGTTCAATATTGCTCATTGGCATATTAGCAGCCTTTGCTTTTTCGATAGCCATGGCAAGCGCCGAATTCATCGATGGATCTGCACCACCACGTGCCGCCATCGCAATTTGATTGCCAAGTTTTGTAAAAAGGGCGCCGCGCTTCGCATCATTGACACCTTTTTGTCGTTTAATGGTTGCCCATTTTGAATGTCCAGACATAATAATTCTCCTTCGGTTGCGGTATCTGTTCTTTATTATACTATTTGTTGACGTAAAATAGCTTGTCGGCGTTCCTTCGGCAACCGACACCGCAAAGCCACTATTGTTATAAAGAGCAAACCGTACCACAACACCAAGGCCAGCGGCGAAATGTAGACTTGCAAGGCCGCCCATGGAATACTGCTCAGCAAGCGAACACTTGCTACAATCACCGAAAGCACCAAGTGAGCCGGCAAGCTCGCCATGCTTGCCAGGGGCGGTATTAGCATTTCTGTCAAGCCAGCAATCACCGTTGATAACATGGCAAAGGGAATTAAAGGCCCTACGAGCACATTCGCCACTATTCCAAGCAGTGAAAGATTACCGAATACTAATAAAATGATTGGCAATGTCATAATTTCGGCAACCATTGTTTCGATAGCTATCTGGGTAAGTAGTGATGGGCGTTTTGCCCGATATATTCGTTCAATAATCAGTGGTGCGACAATCATAATTCCGGCAAATGCTGAGAAACTGAGCCACCAACCAAGATCATTCAAAAAGGGAGGGTAAGCAAGCGCAGTCGTTGCCATCACAAGTAGCAACAATACATGTGGCTTAAAGTTGCGCCCGACATACCATGCCAGTAGCACAAGTGTACTCACCAGGCCGGCCCGCACCATACTGGGGCTATTGCCAGTTATTAATAAAAACACTCCGATTAAACTAAAACTTAAAACCATGGTTTGCAATTTCGAGTGTTTCTCGCGCAGTCTCTTTGCCGCCCGCACCAAGATAGTCAAGTTATAGCCGCTCGCAACCACAACGTGAGTCAGCGAAAGGGCTTTTAGTGATTCGCTCATATCTTCAGTCAGCGACGATTTCATACCAATAGCAAAACCAAGGCCAAGGCTGGCATGCGGCTCTGGGAGCACTGAGGCTGTTGCCGCTGCAAATTGCTGCCGAAACTTATCAATCATATTCTGATCACGCGATAAAACACTTACTTTTGCATAAAACACCGATGCCTGATATGGCCCAAATGATTCACCCAACTTGCCCGTTACTTGCACGCGGTTATGCCGTTGTACATCAGGCGATGTTGGCGTGTTTATAAAGAGTGTGCCGGGAAGGGCTATCTGCCCGTGAGCTCCGACAACCCTTGCGCTTGTTAACATAAATTGTTTGGCACGTGTTTTTGAATAGGTTGGATCTTCGCTAATGATACCTTCGATTATAACTGTCTTGTTTCGATAAGGCTCATATACTTCAAGACTCTCGGCAAACACGCCCCCTTGCCAATTGCCCATAAGAAGAGCAGCGACAATCGCTAGCCCTATCGTTAGAGGTGTCCGCTTCCACACACCCACTAGCAAACATGCCAATAACAGAGGTAGCCACCATAAGTTGCTTGTAACCACATAAAAGTGAGATAACACAATACCAAGAAGAATTGCTATGCTTATAAAAGTCCAAAACGTCGTTCTTCGTATTCGTTTATGTTGCAAAAAATGCAACGTTCGGAATTGAGAGTAGGGAAGGCGAGCTTTCATGCTCGTGCATGATAACAAGAAAAAATTAGATTAACTTAAACTGTTTGTTCTTTACCCTTACGCGAAGATTTAAGTATAGTTTATGCGATCAGTTCACAACATATTATCAAGCAAAACTGTCGTAACTAAAGATAGATACTTTCATGAAGAGCCAAGGTGAAGTTACCGCTCAAGCTCAGATCAGCAACGAAGAATACTCTCAACCGAGCTCGAATCAAGCCGCCTCCAACCCTAATCGGCAATGCCGGCATCGCCAGAGTCAATTTGCATCTCGCGAACGGGAAAGACCGTCTCTCATGACAACAATGTCAACAGCCTCACCTTCACGAAAGTTAGATTATACATTAACAAAAGACTTCCGAAGAAGTCTTTTGTTAATGTATAAATTCATGGAGGGCCCACTGGGGCTCGAACCCAGGACACCCTGCTTAAAAGGCAGGTGCTCTAACCAGCTGAGCTATGGGCCCATTAACAAGCTAATTTCGCTCAGTCAGCTTATAAAATAACACTTTATATCTGTTATTGTCAACTTAATCGTGATTCTTCTTACCGTGCTTTTTCGTCTTTGCAAGCGCAGTATCAGCAATAGCGAGCACAATAAGGAGCGCTAAGAGACTTGTGCCATATGTATTAATTGCCGAGATGGCCGGTTGCATATTCGGTTCGATTACAAATATCGATTCAAGTATCGGGAACAAAATTAAGAATGCCATTGCGCCGAACAATAAACTACCGAAAAGTTGCTGTGACTTTTGGCTGTAACTTGGACCACTCGAAAACAAAATCAAAACGGGAATAAGCGTTAATGCAATTGCGACAACGCTTTCAAGTGGTGGCACGGTAAGTTCGACCCCTTGTTGATGTAAGAGTGAGCTCGCACCATTTGTCCAATATTCGCTCAGTAATGCACCCGCCGTTAATCCAAGGCCAAGCACACCGAATCGGCGCTTTGTGGCAAATGCCAGCAAGAATAACAAGGCAAAAGCAATTGCTAAAACGCCAATGGTTAACATATACTTATGTTACCATTTTTCAATGAAGCTCGCTATGCGCCAATTTTGTCTTTGCGATTGCGGCGTTTAGCATTTAGCTCGATATATTCAATGACTTTACCAGCAACGTTTCGCTTTGTGACAAGCTCTGGTGTTTTAAAACTAGCTGAAGAATTTACCTCAAGCACCAACGGGCCACGATCAGAGCGCATCATATCAACACCGCAAATAGGCATACCCATGGCCCGAGCAGCTTTAATAGCAGTTTTTTCTTCTTCGGGCGTAAGTTTAACGGCTAACCCTACCCCGCCCTGGTGCGTGTTTGAACGAAAGTCGTCATCAAGACTCTGACGCTTCACGCTCGCAACGACTTTGCCGCCAACCACAAGTGCACGAATATCCATACCGGCCGATTCTTTGACAAATTCTTGTACGAAAAAGTTCACGCCTTCAACATAGAAGGCTTGCATTACCGCTTTGGCTGCTTTGGCAGTTTCAGCTAAAACGACACCGTTTCCATGAGTGCCCCGCGCGACTTTAATAATCAAAGGCATTTCACCGACAAGCGCAATCACGTCTTCAAAGTTAGCAGTTTCACGCGCTAGAACAGTTTTTGGAATCCCAACACCGGCTTTTGCGAGTAGCTGATAAGTGCGTAGCTTATCACGTGAGCGTACAATTGCTATTGAGCTCGCAGTTGTATAGACATTTTGCATTTCAAACTGACGCACAACTGATGAGCCATAGCCAGTATACTTTTGGGCAATGCGAGGAATGATCGCGTCGTACCCCGAGAGCGGCTTGCCTTTGTAATAGACGACTGGCTCACTTTTTTCGATAGTCATGTAACATTTTGTGTAGCTAATTACTTTAACTTCATGGCCACGCTTCAGCGCTTCTTCTTTGAGCCGTTTTGTAGAATAGTTAGCAGCCCCGTTTGATAAGATAGCGATTTTCATGAGCCTAACGTTTCCTCATCTTCAACAGGGTCTCCTTCAGAAACATCAACCAAGAATCGGCCTTTCAGAAACTTGCGTCCAACTAATACTGGGTAAGTCTTTTTGCTGCGATCAGCCAAAGTAATGTTTGTGCGTATTGTTTTATGACCAACTTTTACATTGAATTGAATACTGTAGCGCTGTTCTTTTTGGCCAAATGAGTTTTCAACATCAACAATTTCGTATTTTTTTACTTCGCAATCTTTACCAGAATAATGCTCAGAGCTTGGGCCCATTAACTTAAATTTGAGTACACCATCTTCTTCACGGATATCACTTGCCCAAACAGATGTTCGGTATGCACCGGTGTCAATTTTAGCCGGCACATTAAACACCTCGGCAGCAGGAAAATCAACCCGCTCGGCGCGGCCAATGACAGCCTTTAATCGTCGCCTTGATTTTTGTTGTGGCATTATAGCTCCTGTAGCTTATCTACTATAAGTAACTTACTTATATCATATTTAAGCTTTGTTCGCTAGCACTTTTTCGGCAAACTTGCTGATTATAATCGAAGCAACATCTCTTACCTGCCCGCTTGAGGGGAACTGATGCATACGAATACCCGGCGTTGCATTAATTTCTAATAAGATACCGTTTTGTGGTGTTAACGGCTTGCGGTAATCCTTCACTAAAAAATCGACACCACAGACAAACATATTGAGTGAACGCGCCATTGTTTCGGCGGCATCAATAAAACTTTGGTGCAGTGCCTCGGTAATATCTTCGGCTTCACCGCCCTTGCTTAAATTCGCCGTCGCAAGCACGAATACCTGCTCGTCAAAAACAGGGATATACTTAACATGCTCACCAAGGTAGCGCCTTGCAGATTCAATATCTATTTTAGACAGTGCCGTATGATGCTCTTCACCGCGGTCTGGCTCATCGTTTTTTGCTTGCATGAGCTCTTCGATTGTATGCACGCCGTCCCCCACTATATAAGGCGGATAACGGCGAGCTGCAGCCACTACTTGCCCATCAACAACAAGTACACGGCAGTCTGCGCCTTCGTGTCGCCCTTGTAATAGTATCTGGCTTGAGAAGGTTTGCGCATGTGCTATTGCTTGCTGCAGATCAGCTTCATTAGTTATGCCAATAGTTATACCGTCGCCATGATTAGTGTCGGTAGGCTTCACTACCACCTCAAAGCCGTTTTTTGTCTGTTTATGCAAGAAATCTGTGGCTGCCTGTGGATTTGCAGCATCATACATAGTAAACTCAGCAACTGCTATCTGGTGCTTCTGCGCAATAAGATAGGTTGCCAATTTATTATCGGCAATTACCATGGCAGCTGCAGAGGTAAGCGGCGGTTGAATACTATCAAAATAGTAGGTTTTTTTATTCGGTAACGTTATGGCAAGCGTTGATAAAAAGCGGTCGTCAAGTGACTCAACCTGCCAACCTCGCCGTTTTGCTGCTTCGGCAATCAATCGAGTGCTAATTTGTAACATGATGCGCTCGCTGTTTTTCCAGTTATGGTTATTTCGTGGCGATAGTATAGTATATGAGACTCTTTCATTGGTCAACTAAGCAGCCGATGCCAGACGCTCTCGAAGCTTGGTGGCAATTTTTGTATCTGGTTTTATAGCCTCGTTAATGGGTAAGTGATCTGGGCGCGTAGGATCAGTTTTGCCGGCAAGCAGAAACTCAAGGTCATCTATATCTTCTATGAGATCGATTATTGGGTTTACGATTTTGTCACCGTTCACATATGAAAGCCCCATATTGAACGTAAGGCCAGGAATATCACATGATGTGGACCTGTAAATACGAATACACTGTAGATACGCTTTATTCTTGGCTGCCTGTAACTGAATTTCATCAATTGGAGCGCCTTCTTTGCAACGATCGAGCGCAATCATACGCCACACAACTTCGTAACAATCACGCATATCACGCGGCTCGTGGTTATCGCGCCCGTAGGCAAATCCGCATGCAATATAACGATATTTTGGTGTTGGCACGGCGGCCTCGCCCCAATAAACGTTCCCGAGCTTAGTGGCAAATGATTCTTCAAGATCAAGATAGCCTTGCTGGCCATATGCTGCCGATAACCACCCTGCCCTTGCGGCAATCACCGAAGAAAGAACGTGCTTACCCGTCTCGTGCACTACTTTAGCGCATAGCTCATCGGCCATCATCGGTTCACGATCTTCACCCACCTCAACTAACTTTCTGTGCGCTGATACGCTCATTAATGATTTGTTCGGCACAGGTTCGCAACGCCAGCCGAGTTTGGTGGCACCGATGTAGTCAAGCGCGAGGCGAACGACCTCGACCGCTTCTTGAGCAGTATAGGGAATTTCGTTGCCTTCTTGATCGTAACGGGGAATAATGTGAGCCACCATGCCGTCAAACTTTTCGTGCACCAACGCCGCAAAGCGCTCCTCACTCTCGGGTGATGGTTTATGAAACTCAAACCCTTCATCATGAATTTCACCGATACGGGCGCGTATTTCTTGCTGCAGCTGATGTGCTATGTCATCATTGGAAAGATCGGCTTCAAGATGAGGCATAAGATGCTCGCGCGTTAATGCTGAAAAAACCGGATTCTCGGGCACGCCATACAAAGCTTCGTTGGCTAGTTTGTAATATTCAATCGCTTCAGCGCGATCTTCTTCCGACAATGACTCATCATTCATGCGCGCTGCCATATAGGCCATAAACATCTCACCTTGCCGGTACTCAATAGCGTCAAATAAGGCGTCGGCTCGTGCATTCTTTTCACTACCAAGTAATGTTACCAGCACAGATTCAGCACTTGGCCGAGCCGCCGCTAGGTTATCTTGAGTGTTTGCAGAGGCACCAATGAGAGCTTCGAGCCGGGCGAGCCCTTCACCCTGTAATAGTGGGTACGTAAGCTTTGGGTTACCTTCGGTAGCCGCAATAAAATGTGCTTTTTGTTGTTCGCTATCGTTCGCAAAAAGCTCATATGCCTGAAAACCAGCAATTTCTGGTTGTTTTTCAATATCTCTTTCAACGACTGCAAGGCGCGTTTCTGGTGCACGTGAAAGTTCAGGGTATGGATGTCTCATAAGGCTCATTATTATAAAATAGATTAACCCACACGTCAACAAAAACACCGGCTGGTAATAATAAACATATTAGCGAGATTGCCATGTCGAAACTCACGAATAACACGCGAGGTTAATATATTCAGTTGCAGATTTAAAACAAGCTGCGTTTTTTGGGCTGGCTGGCAAACTCTTGTAAGAGCTCTTTTTGCTTTCTTGTTAACTTGGTTGGAGTATCAACATGGATCGTGACAATATGATCGCCGCGCTCAGGGTTTCGAAGGTGCGGCACACCGTGGCCTTCGAGCTTAAAATCGGTGCCACTTTGCGTGCCAGCCGGAATTTCAATGGTGATAGGGCCATCAACGGTATCAACATCAATTTCAGTGCCCAGAGCAGCGTCAACCATGCCAACGCTTGTTTCGCTTAAAATAAGGTCGCCTTCGCGGGTGAATTGCTTGTGTGGTTTTACTTTAATATTGACGTAAAGATCGCCCTTGGCGCCGTTGGCAACTGCTTCGCCGCGATCACGCAAACGAATAGTGGCGCCATCGTCAATACCAGCAGGTACTTTAATAGTAATTTCTTGTTTTTTACGTTCAGTGCCTTTGCCACGACAGACGGTACAAACTTTCTCGGGTACTTTGCCTTGGCCTTCGCAGGTTGGGCAGACAACGGCTTGTTGAATTTGGCCAAACACGGTGTTCATGACGCGGTTCTGGTGGCCTGCGCCTTTACAATCGGGGCAGGTTTTGAGTTCGTAGCCAGGCTCAACGGTTGTGCCTTTACAGTGTGCACAAACATCATTCATGGTAACGATCATGGTTTTTTCGGTACCAAAAACAGCTTCTTCGAAAGTTAGTTCAATATCGGCTGCCACGTCACGCCCACGGCGTTCACGGGTGCGCTGCCCGGTGGCGCCGCCAAAGAACTGGCCAAAGATATCGCCAAGACCGCCATCACCAAAGTCAAAGCTAAAGCTTTGGCCTTGCCCACCGAAGCCACCAAAGCCTTCAAACGGGCTACCGCCACTAGCACCACCAGCATTACCACCAACACCAGCATGACCGAATTGGTCGTAGCGCTGACGCTTAGCGGAGTCTTTTAATACCTCGTAGGCTTCAGAAGCCTCTTTAAACTTCGCTTCATCACCACCCTCTTTGTCAGGGTGATATTTAACGGCAAGCTTACGAAACGCCTTTTTAATCTCGTCGGCCGAGGCGTTTTTGCTTACTCCTAGTATTTCGTAGTAATCTCGTTTGGCCACACTATTACTCTTTCGTATTATCTTTAGAGCCCCGAAGATGCTCTAAACCGTATAGCTTTGCAATTTCATCTCTTACTACTAAGGGCATGTCAGTATATAACGAATCCTCTGCAGTAAAAGGCACGAATAACATTTTACCATGGAAATAGGGATCGGCAGTCTGCCGTTTTATTTCGGCTGTATATATTAGCAAGGGTATATCTGGCCTTCCCTTTTGCTTAACTGCGGTAGATTTTAGTAATTTTAGCGAACCATCTTCAAACTCAGCATCAAAGCGCTTAGCTTGTGCTCTAGCTATCTTCGAAACTTCAGGCCGCTCTCCGTCACCACTAAAATTTAACGCTTGCCAACCAGCCCACTGAGGAGAGTCTTGGTAATACATCAACCAGATCATCTCCTCTGAGCTTACTTTCTGCCTAAAGATAAACTCAACGATATACTTCTTATCCTCAGGCAGACTTTGCATGACTATTTTTCTTTCTTATCCTCATCAATCACTTCGCCTTCAACAGGTTCGTCGGTTTTCTTGTCGTCAGCACTCGACTCCCCTTCGGCTGGCTTTGCTTCGTCAGCTTTTTGCTGGTAGAGTTTAGCGCCGATAGCTTGGGTTTTTTCCATTAAAGTCTTGGCAGCGTTTTCTAAGGTGTCTTTATCGTCACTTTCAAGATGGCTCTTGGCTTCAGCCACGGCGTCTTCAACGGTTTTCTTATCTTCGTCGCTAATCTTGTCTTTATGCTCAGTGATGAGCTTTTCGGCTTGGTAAATAGCGTTTTCTAAGATATTGCGGGTATCAACTAGTGCACGCTTCTTCTTGTCTTCATCAGCGTGAGCTTCAGCCTCTTTTTGAGCTTTTTCAATGTCTTCTTTGCTCATGTTGCCGCTGTTTTGAATCGTAATTGACTGCTCTTTGCCGGTGCCTTTGTCTTTCGCGGTCACGTTTAGAATACCGTTGGCGTCGATGCTGAAAGTAACTTCAATTTGCGGCACGCCGCGTGGAGCTGGTGCAATGCCGGTGAGCTGGAACTTACCGAGACTCTTGTTATCAACCGCCATTTCGCGCTCACCCTGCAACACGTGAATTTCAACTTGCGGTTGATTGTCGGCGGCAGTAGAGAAAACTTCGCTCTTGCTGGTTGGAATAGTGGTATTGCGCTCAATCAGTTTGGTTGAAACGCCGCCCATGGTTTCGATACCAAGACTGAGCGGGGTAACGTCGAGTAATAATACGTCTTTAACGTCGCCAGCCAGCACACCGCCTTGAATAGCAGCACCAACAGCTACTACTTCGTCAGGGTTTACACCCTTAAGCGGGTCTTTACCGAAGATACTCTTCACTTTTTCAACGACAGCTGGCATGCGAGTCATGCCTCCAACAAGCACCACTTCGTCAATATCGCTTGCATTAATGCCGGCATCTTTGAGCGCTTTTTCACACGGTGTGGCAGTTTTTTCAATTAAATCTTTAACAAGGTCTTCAAGTTTGGCGCGGGTGAGCTTGTATTCGAAGTGCTTTGGCCCATCAGCGTCGGCGGTCAAGAATGGTAAGTTAATATCTGTTTCGCTAGAGCTCGAGAGTTCTTTTTTGGCTTTTTCGGCTTCATCTTTGAGGCGCTGCATGGCGGCTTTGTCGTCTTTTAGATCAATACCATGTTCTTTCTTAAACTCATCAAGGAAGAAGTTGACGATGCGATTGTCAAAGTCTTCACCACCGAGATGTGTGTCGCCATTGGTACTCTTTACTTCGAAGACACCATCACCGAGTTCAAGAATCGAAACATCGAAAGTACCGCCACCGAGATCAAAGACAGCAATGGTTTCGCTCTTGCCTTTTTTGTCGAGGCCGTAAGCTAGAGCAGCAGCGGTTGGCTCGTTAATAATACGCTTTACTTCGAGGCCAGCGATCTTACCAGCGTCCTTGGTGGCTTGGCGTTGAGAATCGTCAAAGTAGGCTGGTACGGTAATAACAGCTTCGGTGACTGGTTCGCCAAGGAACGCTTCAGCATCGGCTTTAAGTTTGCCGAGGATCATAGCTGAGACTTCTTCGGGGCTATATTCTTTGTCACCCAGCTTCACCTTCACTCCAGTGCTGGCCTTTACGATTTCGTACGGCATGATGCCGTGATCTTTTTGGACTTCTTCAGAATCCCACTTGCGCCCAATAAGGCGTTTGACGCCATAAATAGTATTTTTAGGGTTAGTGACACGCTGACGCTGAGCAATTTGACCAACCAGGCGCTCTTCTTTGCCATCTTTTGATTTTTTTATTGCCACGACACTTGGCGTGGTGCGATTACCCTCAGCATTGGCAATTACTTCAGGTTTACCAGCCAGCATATAAGCCATAGCACTGTTAGTTGTACCAAGATCAATTCCGATGATTTTACCCATAAAAGTGAACTCTCCTTTTACTTGCAAGTTGTTACTATTTTAGCACTCTGCTAAATCGATTGCTAATCTAGTTCTAGCTTAAAAAATTAGCACTCGGCTGTCAAGAGTGCTAGCCCGTCGACATTATCCTGTTAAGAACTCTTGTAATGCTCGCCTTATTTCTGAGATTGTACGTTGTCGTTTATGAGTAGCAGCCTGTTTGGGATTAAATTTCCGATCTTTAAGTATAGAGAGTAAATGCGCCTCGATGGGATACGACAGTAAAGCACGAATATCTGCATCTGTAAAAGGTCTTTGCTTATTCCTCTTATAGACCTTGCTTATACGCACATAGAGATCTAGCTTTTTTTCATTCTTACCTAAATGGTAGACGAATGTATCTAACAGTGCAAACGATTCAGCTTCACGCTCTCCTATCTTAAAGATGGTAAATAAATGATCGCGTCGGCGTGCAATGCTGGGTATATCTGCCGGTGCAAATGATGGAAAAGCTCTTAAGAATTTAACGTAATTAACATTATGTTCGTGCGCGAATCGCAGAGCCCGCACCAGGATTGCCGATGAAATACCGGCAGGGTGCCTTTTCAAATAGTTAGTCACGGTTCTACACATTGGGTGACGTTCATTGGTCCACCCCAATTCATCTAATAATGCGTACCGGGCACGAATGATCGGATTGTGCTCTTTCATTACCTTCCCTACTTGTGCATTTTTTGATCCTCTTCTTATAAGGTGATTAAGGTATTGTAACCATTCAGGTGTTAGTTTTTCATCAGTATTCAAAGTAATCTCTTCTAAAAGCGCCGTATCCTTTTCAGTGAGGATCGCATCTTTTTCGATAAATGGTACATCATATTTTCTAAACCGGTCAAAAAGAGCGTCAGCTACATGAGGATATGTTTCTTCCTCGGTTTTAGTCAATGGTACAGCCCGAAAGTATGAACGAAGCACGTTGCCGCCAATCATTCTTAGGACGCTCGGGGAAAGCGTCTTAAGAAGCGCTTCTCGCCGGGCGGTGGGGTCGGGAATCGCTAGGCTATAATCGACAGTTTTCTCTGGGTTAAAACGACGGCTGTTGATAATATTAAGAAGATGGGCTTCAAGCGATTCTTCTATGATTATGCGAACGTCATCAACTGTTACTGATTTTGCTTCGTAAAACTCAAATGCAACCCGTGCAATTGCCAAATTATAATGCAAGGAATTAGTTGGTAGTTCAGGAATACCTTCAGTCACTTCATCAATATCATCTGCGAAGCGCATGAACTGATTACACTTTGCCAGTGCACTTCTTTTTAAAAGAGCGCTGGTTGTGTGCTCCTGCTGCATGGCAGTGTTGGCGATTCCGTCTTCGAATAACGCTTTTGATACTTCCACAAAGCAATCATACCTTGATTACTCAATGGCGCCAATCGCGGGACCACGAGGTATGTTACCGCAAAAGCCTCAATCCGCGCTCAAACAAGGCTTCATCGGGAATATCCTCACTTCCAAGCAATGCACGCAGATCGGTCTTTACCCCCGCTAAAGATCGTTCCTGAACATAGGTGATCCCAGCGACTGGATCAGTGCAACCCGCAGCCAATACCGCAACATGAGCAAGGGTTGAACCCCTCATGACTTTTCTCATTATATCTATTTCTAACGGCGTATCGCTTCTTTCTGCATAAGTAGAGAGTACTTTATTTATAACCTGCATGCGATCCATACTAACTTCAAAAACGATTGCCGAGCAATGCGAAATAAACTCTATCGGCTCATGACCGTAGCGTATGGCCAAACGCCACATTGCCACAAGGGTATCGGGGCGAACTCTTTTAAGATTCGATTTTAGTTTCAGACCCATTGGATGATCTGGAGCATCCCAGCCAAGCTGTCGAAAAAAGGCAAGTCTTGCACGGATAACAGGGTTATGTTCTTTCATGATCCCCTGCGGCCTCGCATCTCTTGAGCCTCGTCTTAAAAGATGGTTCATGTATGTCAGCCATTGGGGCGTCATTTCTTGTGATGGCTTTGACGCTAATTGCGACAAAACTTTTGTATCTGCCTCTGTCAGCAGCATACTCCTGTTAGTGAAGGGTTGGTTATATTCTCTAAATCGGCCCGAACAACTCTCTGCCAAATCTATATATTGTTCTTTTTCGGCTTCGGAAAGTGGTTCCGCTTTGAAATACGAGCGAAGCACATTACCACCAATCATTCGGCAAATTCCCGAAGACAATTGCCCTAAAACCCGTCCTCGCCTCTCTTCTTTCGGTACTTTTTTACGATAATATTGTGCGCGATTGAGGTTATAGTTTCGATTCTCTATAAGCGTCAGCATATGGCTATCTAATGGCTGCGCTAACGCGGTATTAATTTGGGTCACCGTTATATTACTTTCCGGTTCGCAAAATTCAAAAGCAATTCGTGCAATAGCAATGTTTTTAGCTAAAGCATTAGTCATGAGCCCCGGTGCTTTGTCAACGGCACCGATCGTATCATCAGTAAAACGAAATGCCTCATTCACTTTTGTAAGAGCACTCATTTTTAGGGTGTTATGAGGTGGAGGATTACCAAGAAAAGCTTGGGGGTTTTGGCTCATTAACCTCAATGCTGGGCCCTTCCCATACAATTCTATATTCATATTAACTCTCTCAGTTAGCACTGGGGTTTTAAAATAAAATAAATAATAAGCTCTTGTGAAGAGGTCGGCAATATTAAAGCCCGCTAGCGATAAGTATCGCGCATTTTTAAAAATTACTAAAGGCTGAGAGTTAATTTCGGCAAATGAGTTAAATGCTTTTGCCAATGCTTCATTTTTAGAGTTTTTTGCAAGTTCAGCGAAAACTTCTTGTCTTTTGGTTTTCACTTCTTGCGCATGTTTCGTAAAGTCGTGGCCATCAAGGTTTATGCCGGCAATTAAAAGTTTATCATTCATAGCAACCAGCCATTGATCTGTTACTTCGAAATCTTCTTTGAGTATATCGTTGAACCATGTATCGGCAGGTGTTAAAAGAGCGCGTTTTATGCGCTCTTTTTGTTCGTCAGTTTGGTTGATATGGGCTTCATGATATGCGCCCTGCTCTGTCATGGACGCATACTACAACACTATTGCTCAAGAAGCAACTATATTTATTTGTAAAACTACACTACATTGCTGCGACAGGTGAAACTTCAAAGCCTGGGCACCATGCAGTAATCGCCGCCGGCAATGCTACGCTTAAGTAGCCGGTGTCATTCGGTGGGTAAACTCGGAATTTTGTAGCACCATCCTTACATTCGCCGCTCGGGAAATTAGTACTGTTCAGAATTTTAACTGCGGCTTTCGCTTTTGTATTTGGCGCGAGTGTTAACTCTTCTTCTTTAACATTAGTGGTGCGCGTTGCTGGCGAACCAATTTGGTTACCATTATTGTTCACGAGTGATACGCCAGGGTAACCGCCCAACGTACAAGTACGCTTACCGATATTCGTTAGAATAAGGTCATATGAAAGCGTGCCCGCACCACTCCCCCCGTTTTGACCAGTCGCAAGAGAAAGTTCATCGGCGTTACAGGTCGTCTCAGTCACTGTTTTAGTTGGCGCTTTAGCCTGTTCTTCTGCCTTCTTTTTTTCAGCCTCGGCCCGAGCATTAGCGGCGGCGGCTTCATCTTCAGCTTCGGCCTTAGCTAGCTGTACTTCTTGGTCTTTATTGGTCATGCCAAGAAAATAACCGCCCACGCTGCCGATGGCGAGCGTTAAAATGAGGACCAGTGTCCACAAAATAAACCGTTTTATATTCGAACCCGTTCCTGCTGCTGTGTTTGTGTTTAAGTTTGAATTGTCCATGGTTTGATTATATGCCGGTAGAATATGATGTCAATAAGCATAACCACACAGCTATTATGTGTTCTGTATGCGTCGGAGCATTGCGTCTATGTTTCTAAGCCGCATGACACTGCCTGAGAAATCGCATATTTTTTCCTCTAGTTGCTTTAGTTGCTCTAAAGATAGTTGGCCCACCCTGCTCTCCATCTCCTCAATAGAGCCTTCTCCGATACTAGTGACAATCAGTTGAGCAATAGTCCTATGTTTTGCTGCAAGCTCATTTGCGGCCTTAGAACTAGGTTTTTTGGTTTTTGGAAGAGGTTTTTCGTCGATATCTTCTGGTGTCGGTATACTCGGCTCGGGTTGCGGTTCGTTATTCGCTTGCTCTGGCCTTATGCCGTCTGGTATTAACTCTTCTTGTATCGCTGATATGCCCGGCTCCGGTATTGGCTCCTCTCTTCCGAATACCGGTCTAAAGACAGTGCTCACCGAGGTCGTTTCGTTGAATTCTTGTGAAGATTGAGTTGAGCTCTCCTCTGTCGTCGATGGTGGTTGCAAGATATCGCAAAGCAAAGCATTATTGGCCGGATTGCTAAAGTCAAAGTTTTTTGCCGCTAAATCTGATAACTTCGCTTCTGTTTCGCTCGACTCATCTTTAAGGAATTCATGTGATGTTTGCAGCAACTTATCAATGCCATTGACGCCATAATTATGTAAAAGACGCATATGAGCAATCGCGGTTAGTGGCGCTGGCAAGCTATCCATGTCAACCGAGAGTTCTACAAGACCCAATTCTTTAAAAAAGAAAGACTTAGCTTCGCCGACTAAGCTTTCGTTGCCTTCAATAATCGGTCTCGAACCCAACCTAGCCAGAAGGTTCATTCTTCTTAACCATTCGTTATTTAATACCACACCCTCATCAACCATTCCCGCAAGCCATTCGAAATGGGAACGGTTAAACATTGGCTGCTTCGAGCCACTATCCTTTTGTTTTTCTTTAAAATATAAGGAAGCAACTTTATAGTTATCCGCTTCACTTCTCGTTACTGGGCGATATAAGAAATATGAGCTGAGTGCAGCGCTGCCCAGCACAGAAAGATAGGCTGGATCATCTAAAACCTCCAAAAGTCCCATGCGATCCTCCTGTAGGTTTGGCTGCTGAAATTCCCGAGAGCCAGATACATTCCGAGCAGGTTCCTCTGCCGCCCGCGCTATAAGACCCTTGAGCAATAAGGATTCTACGGGTCTTAAAATAAGCATAGCTATCTCTGGCCTATTACGTTTTTTAGGCTTATATAGCTCTAAGACCGTTCGAGTTATAGCCCTCAACCTCTTCGGATCATTGATGATTTCCATCTGCATTTTAAATATATCGACAAATGACTCGTCGCTGATACCAAGCCTACGGCTTAGTTGTAGTAAGTCCGTAGCATCAATAGTAGATTCGAGTGATTCCGGTCGCCGCTGCACAAGAGACTCCTCCATTTAACTATTTTTATACTTAAAGCACTCAACACTATTATTCTAAATGGTACTGTATAAGTATATAATTTACTAATTTAAGACTAAAAGTTATTGGAATCTTACCTTAACAAGACTGGGGCGAATCACTTCGTCATCAACTGTGTAACCAGCTTGCAACTCTTCACTAACTATCTCTTCGCCCTCACCGTCTTCAGCTTGAATAGCCTCATGCAGCTCGGGGTTAAAAACAGTACCAGCTGATGCTTCAATACGCCTTACCCCAAGCAATTCAAGTGATTTTTCAAGACTTTTTACCAAATTACTTACCCCTTGAGCCCATTTATTATCAGCTAACTCCTTAGGAGTATGCGCAAGAGCACGCTCGATGTTATCAACAACAGGCAACAATTTAAGAATAGTGCTCCGTCTACCAGTTTCACGGGCACGTTCCATGTCTACATCGACGCGCTTGCGGTAGTTTTCAAAATCTGCGCGAGTACGCTGTAAATCAAGCATGAGCTCACCCAGCTGTTGCTCAAGTGCTTGTTCTGCTTGCGAAACTTTTTTCTCTTTTGTCATATAGCTATAATACCTCTTCTAACATTGCCCCGGCATGATGAACAAGTCCCATTACACGAGCGTAGCTTTGCCGGGTTGGCCCCAATATACCTATGTAACTGTTATCTGAGTAGGGCGAACGAAAACGGCTAATAATAAGGCTGCAACCACTTGCCTTGCCTATTGGATTTTCTTGGCCAATATAAACATTGAGTGGTTGATTTGGCGCCGCTTCACGCAGCCATGGTTCAAGATTATCGAGCAAGCGTGCTACTTGCTGCACATGTTCGCCGCGAGCAAATTCTGGCTGACCAAACAAATTACTAATACCACTCATATAAAGTTGATCGCCAATGGTTGCCAGGCCTAAGTTATGTGTTAAGTCTACTAAGCTATCCACAGCGCTCCGGATCGCTCTATCAGCCTTCGTTACGTGAGTTGCCACGCGCGCATCAATCGCTCTCGCACTGCGATCGATCAGTCTCTCTGGCCAAGTGGTATCACGTAATTCATTTAACTGATTTACATAAAAGCGGTACCCCCTGTCAGTGGGTATACGGCCTGCGCTCGTATGTGGTTGAGTGATAAAACCAAGCTCTTCAAGCCGTGCCATTTCGGCGCGAATCGTAGCGCTCGAAACACCAAAAAGCTTGGCTAACATTACACTACCAACGGGTGATGCTACCTCAGCGTATTGTTCAATAATAGCTGCTAGAATTTTTGCTTGTCGCTCGGTCATCCTATTTAGAATTTTAGCCGACCTAGCACTCAGTGTCAAAGAGTGCTAGGTTTTATTAAATTTAATCTTTGTCATTCTGGTGAGCGATGCGCTTCTATTGCGACACCACTCACCAGCCATTCCGTCGAAAGTACAGCCTACAACTTGAGCGGGCCAAGAATGAGAACCCCAATCAGACACCACGCCATCAAACCAAATGACAGCATGTCCAACGACCAGCACCAGACATTGGCGCGAGCTTCAGTAAAACGCCCGTCGTGCTTCATCTTCTCGTAGGCATCGCGAGCAATTCGAAACCGCAGGTAGCCAACAGCCAGTGAGACAAGCGCAAACGCCAACGGGAACCAGAATTGCTCTGCTTCTTTGATTGAAAGCAGCGCCGCCTGACAGCATTGCGGAATTACTTTCAACAATACGAACATGCTGAACTTGGCCCAGACTGCTTGATGAAGCCTCCAGAGGGTAACAAACATAATCAGGCCCACTGCAACCATGATCGTTACGATTGTGTCGATCATCGTCCACGTCGGCCCCTTGTAGAGGACAATGCAAATCATGATGCCGCAGGTAAGAACAGCCCATATGCCCTGCCAAGTCATTATGGCAGTACGGATCATTGATTGCTTCTCGTCTTGAGCAGCCGCATCAATATAGGCGGCCCGCGCCTGGAAGGTATTAGTGATAACAGCAATACACGCCGCCACCACCCACATAAAGACAACACTTTCGATGTTGAACCAAGCATGAAGGTACATTGCGATCGAAAACGCCGCAACGCCCATGACAAGTTGAGCGGTCAAGTGACGCAGTGCGCGTGAGCTCTGCCTCCACCAATGAACCAGATTCCACCAATGTTGTGGTGCCTTAGGACCTGCGTTCGGGGTTGCCGAAACTATAGCCACAGTCCTCGCCCTCCTTTGGAAGGTACTTCCTTTAAGAATGTGTTAATTATTGTAACATTGATGATGATCTTTAAAAGACATGAGAATTACATCATAATCAAGCAGCAACTAGATGACAGAAATACGAGTATCTTCATTAAAAGCTATAGCAACAATCATAACGCAATAATTAGAGGACCTACTAACTTCACGCTAAAGAGTAGCTAATAGCTCACTTGTTTGTTGTTTCAGCCTTTTTACCAATTGCCGGGCTGTTTGCTGCAAGGCTTCATTAACTTCACCTTGTTCAAGCGCCTCAACTTGTTGAGTTGCATGCTCAATGGTGTCATTAATCACAAACTTAAAATAATGACGCTTTTCGGGAAGGCCAAAGATAATTTCAGCCGTTTGTAAGCGTCGCCTAAATTCTTCTGGTGTCATCTCACCACGACCTTTCATACGACGCATCCACTCATCGAGGTTGGGTGGCAAAACCATAATCGCCAACGTGTCGGGTTTATGAGTTATAAAATGGTGAATACCGCCATAATCAACTTCATTGATAGCAATTCTGTGTTCTTTTTGTACCTTTTCAAGTTCAGAGATATTCATACCTGAAACTTGTTGGCCATGAATGACCTCAGCCTCAATATAACGGCCTGTACGTACATCAGCTAACACCTCTTCTTCGCTTCGAAACCAATATTCAACGCCGTTTTGTTCGAGCAGGCCGTCGTTGACTCGTTTTTTACGAGTCGTGTCAGACACAATAAAATGATATCTGCCAGTTTTAACGAGCTCACGAATGATCGTATTGCGTCCACCAGAGCTTGGCGCAAGCAAAAGCACCAATCGTACACCTGCCAATACTTTTTTCGCATCCGGCGACATATGATAATTGGTTAACAGCCTCCTAAATTCGTCGATATGCTCTAATTTATTCATATACAATAAGAAACAGCCTAGATGTTTCTAGGATTATAGAATATATGAGTTGTTAATACAAAGCATTAAGAAGTTTTTTGGTTCGAAGGTGATCGAGGCTTGCCGCCGTAAGCGCTTGAGCCATACCCTTTTGAGACCGTACCGCTGTTCGTCATAGTAGTAACAGCTTTAAAAACAGTTGCTACGCCAGTAATAGCAGCAAAGCCAATACCAAGATGTTTTAAGAAGTCTTTTCTATCCATTCGTTTTTGAAGTAGTTTATTGACGTCTGGTTTCATGTTTATTTCCGCTTTAACTTATTTACATAATAAGCATAAGCAAGTTATGTGTCAAGAGAAATTACATTGGCGACATACCATCAATTCGAAAAGCTTGCCGTTGACGCATGAGGGGTAGCTGTTGGTTAGTAAGGCGCTCAGGAACATGTAGTGCTCTTCTTGAAGCCTGAGGCAGACGAGGTTGTTGGCTTGAACGTCGCACTACAAAGCCATCAACCGTTTTAACCGGCTGTGGTAAAGGCTGAATATGTGGCTGTATAACATGTTGCACTTGTTTTTGTGATTGAGGCCGAGGTTGCAGCTCTTCACCTTCTTGCGGCACCAAAACTGGCTTCCTCATTGGCGGCTCTTCGAGTCTTCGTTTTCGCTTTGTATGACCAATCATGACAAGCACCGCGACTACCCCGATTTGATAGATAGCAATGAGCGGAACTGCAATCATTGCCTGGTTAATAACATCTGGCGTTGGCGTAATCAGTGCCGCCGCAACAAAAGCAAATAAAATAATGAATCGCTCACTTTTTAAGAGGCCGCTTGGCTTCATGGGCTTTATCCAGTGCCAGAATATTAATAATAGCGGCAGCTGAAATAACAGCCCTAAGCCTGCAACATAACTTAAGAAGAAGTTAAGATAAGAGTCAGCCGTTAAGCTTGGCAGAACCTCACTGCCTGCGAACGTCGACAGAAAATGCAGCGCTGCTGGCACTGCCACAAAATAACCGTAACCAACCCCGGCAAGCATTAGCAAAACAGCAAAACTCACTATTTTTACTGCTGACCGGCGAGCATACGACGGAAGTGCCGGCCGGACAAATGCATAAAGCTGATAGGTCATCGTCGGTGCTGCCACAATGATGCCCGCATAAAGTGTTACTTGAAAAATAAAACTAAACCCGCCGCCAGGCGTCAGATAGATTAATTTTTGCCCACCAAGCGGCTGCATGACGAACAGCACCAGCTGATCATGAAAGTTATAGGCAACACCAGAAGCAACTAAAAATACAAGCGCCACCCATAAGATTCGGCGACGCAATTCTTTAATATGATCTGAAAACGTTGCGAATTTCGCCGATTGTAGTGGGCTATGATTCTTTGTTTGCTTTGGCTTTTGTTGGTTTGCCTTTTTCGCCATCATCATCTTGCATGCCCTTACGGAGTTCTTTCATTGATGAACCGATACTGCGTGAAAGCTGTGGCAATTTAGTGGCGCCAAACAACAAGACCAGGATCACTAAAATTATAATCAATTCTGGCGTCCCAAGCCCTAATAAATCTGCAAACTGTGTTGCTGGCATACTTGTTCCCTCGCTCTATGTGCTATATACTTCATGGTATAGTGGTTTTGGTTAAAAGGCAAGCAACATGATACAAAACTTTATACTGACAATATTAGCGGATTACGGCTGTGATGCTTACGGCGTTAATGCTTATGGAGAGTGTGCAGCCGCTGCCAGCAACGCCGGTGGGCTGGCTGGTACAGGTTATAATATTATTATTCCGGTTGCGTTTGGGTTGGCATTGATAATAGCTGCGAGTATTTGGCTTGTAAAAATTATTCGACGCCGTCAACAAACAAAATAATCAGCTTACTTGTTTATCAAGCCATGCCTGTAACTCTCTTTGAGTTTCGTCTGCCTTAGCTTTAAGTTCATCGTCGTTACTATTAATTAAAAAGGATAGACTACGACGAATTACTTCCAATTTACGTTTACATAAGAGCCTACATTCTTCTAGATAATCTTTCATTTCTTTAGCACATGCATCTGCATAATTGACGGCTTTTACTAGCCTCAAGACAGCCTCGAGTTGCTGAACACAGATTAAAAATTCATGGGTTGGTATTGTTATGTGCTGCTGATTATTACTTTCTATATATCTCACTATAGGTGCAAATGCATTCTGCATTGTTTCAAATGATTCATCGCCAAAACCTAAGTCTATAAAATAATCTTCAGAAACTAGATTGGTTGGCAAAGAGTTTGTGCCAACCTCGTCTATGAGGCGCATGAGACTATCGGCTTTATCGGCACGGTAAGCCGCATATTCTTCATCACCAATAGGTGCTTGGTCAACTAAGTAACCTTTCGATTTAAGGAGCAAACTATTCAGCTTATAGTTATTATTTCGATATGCATGCAGTTGCTCTTCGGCTTCTCTAGCTTCTTGGTGAAAAGGTGCTGCTTTTTCTGAAAAAGAGCTGATTAACGAGAGTTGATTAATCATATCCTCAAGTACCTCAATATCAACAACCATTGTCTCGCCAAGCCTCAGTGTTTCCGGGTCACGACTTTCATACTCTGCAAGCACCCGAGCAAATCGCCCTATTATACGAGCATCGAGCTCTGGTATGTGACGATCTGGGCACTCATTTTTATCAGTATAAAAGTATTGCTCACTCATTAGTTCTAGAACACCATGCTATTAGCACTATTGTCAAGGGCAGATTGCTCTTCGGAGAGAGCAGCGACGTAAAGCACACTTAAGGAGTTTCTGGGTCCTATTTGTTATTATTAAAAAATGGAACGATTTGCCACCTTTCTTGTTTTCGTAAGTCCGCCCGGTTCGGGCAAGACATACTTTTCAACAAGATTTGCAGCGCGAAACGATTTTATCCGGATAGGAAGTGACACTGTACGCGAAAGGATGTTCACCAACCCCGACTATTCTCAAGAAGAGCGTCAGCTAGTTTATAAAAAAATGGGCGAATTAGTCAGAGAGAATTTAGAACAAGGCAATAATGTCATCTATGATGGCAATCTACTGAGTAATAATGAACGATTTGAGATTTTCAACCGTTTTCAAAGTTACGGAAAAGTCGTGTTCTTGGCGCTTGCCGTTGATTTTACATATTCTCTGAATCGGGCAATCGCAATTGGCAACCCCCGTGATCCAAAGCATAGTGAACATATTCGCCGTATGTACCAAGCCTTTGAGCCACTAGATGCAAGCTTACCCTCGATAACAATCGACCCGGGAACTTACGAACATATGGAAAGCCAGCTTAAGCAGAAACTAGAAGCCCTTGATTAGTCTGTTAAACTACTTCTGCAATAAAATTGCGAATGCATCGGCAGGGATGTCAACCTTACCAAAGCGTTTTAAGCGTTTCTTACCTTTCGCCTGCTTAGCCAGTACCTTCTTTTTGCGCGAGACATCACCGCCATAGAGACCAGTGGTAACATCTTTTCGAAAAGCGCTTATGTCTTCACGGGCAATAAACTTACCACCTATAGCAGCCTGGAGAGCTACGGCAAATTGTTGGCGTGGAATCACCTCTTTTAACTTCTCAACGGTCTCACGACCAACGCGCTGGGCTTCGCTGCGATGAACCATGAGGCTCAGGGCATCAATCTTCTCGCCTGCTACGTAGAAGTCAAGACGAACAAGATCTTCGGCCCTATAATTATCTAATTCATAGCTGAAACTGCCATAGCCGCTCGTGGCGCTTTTGAGCTGATCATAAAAATTAGTCAACATATTCGCGAGAGGTGCATCAAAACTAACGAGCGCAAGTTGTGCATCAACATAACTGATATTCTTATGGACCCCGCGACGATTCACAATGAGCTGCACAACGCTACCAACATACTCTTTTGGCACTACAATCTCACCCTTAATCCACGGTTCTCGAATTTCGCGGATTGTCGCTGGGTCGGGCAAATCAGCGGCACTCCGAATTTCTAACTCTTCACCATTTTGCATAGTAATCTGATAATCAGTGCTCGGGTTAGTAGTAATAAGACTAAGGTTATATTCGCGCTCAAGCCGCTCGCGCACAATATCCATATGTAGCAGCCCAAGAAAGCCAATGCGCACACCAAAGCCTAGCACCGGTGAATTCTCGGGCATAAATTGCAGGGCTGAATCACTTAAAGAAAGCTTTTCAACTGCATCTTTAAGTTCCTGATAGAATTCGTTGCTTTCAGGAAAGAAGCCAGCGTAAACAAATGGTTTCACTTCTTGGTAACCCGGCAAAGCTTCGGGTTCCATCAGTGAAAGTGTGACGGTGTCACCTACCTTTGCTTCTCGAGTTGATTTTAAATTGGTAACAACATAACCAATTTCACCAGTTAAAAGCATGGTAGCCGGTGTCATTTTTGGGCTAAGCGCGCCAACTTCAAGTGCCAAGCCTTCAGCGCCAGTGGCGAGCATTTTAATGCTGGCATTTTTCTTAATTGATCCATCTACAATACGGACATATAAAATAACGCCGCGGTAATCGTCATAATAACTGTCAAAAATGAGTGCACGCGTTGGTGCTTCAGGCTCACCTTTTGGTGCAGGCACTTTTTCAATCACCGCCTCAAGAACCTTCTCAACATTCAATCCAGTTTTGGCGCTAATCTGTAAAATATCTTCAGGCTTACAACCGAGCAAACTAATAACTTCTTTTGAAACACGCTCTACGTCGGCCGCTGGTAAATCAATTTTATTCAATACAGGAATAATCGTGAGGTCAGCCGCCATAGCGAGATATACATTCGCTAACGTTTGCGCCTGAATACCTTGGCTGGCATCAACCACAAGGATAGCACCTTCACAAGCTTCTAGTGAGCGACTAACTTCATAACTAAAATCGACATGGCCAGGAGTGTCAATTAAATTGAGCTGATATGTTATCGCATTGGCTGACCCTGATGCATGCTGTGCCTTGGGTGTTTTGCCGCTCCCAGAAAAAACTGAAGCTGATTCCTGGCGAGGCGAGGACTGTCTGAGCAAAGCGAGTTCCGCAGCCTCCCGAGAATCAGTTTCAGGTTTTTCATGGCGCGAAGGCAACCGCACCCAAGGCGCAGCATCGTCAGGGTAAGTGTAGCTCATCCGCACCGGCGCAAGCTTAATCGTAATCCCCTTCTCACGCTCAAGCTCCATAGAATCTAACATTTGTGCTTTCATATCACGTGCCTGCACAGTGCCTGTCAATTCTAATAAGCGATCAGCCAGCGTACTTTTGCCGTGATCGATATGGGCGATAATACAGAAATTTCTAATATTTTTTTGGTTCACTCAGGCCTCCGGCCGCCAAGAGTCGGGTAGGAACGAAAAACCAGTTTTTTGAACTTGGCTATAATCGGCTCTGGTTCATTCAGACGGAATATATGACTAAAGATAATGTAACTGGTAAAGCTCACAATTGCAATAATTGTTAATTTTAGCAAGACCGCAAAGAATGTCCTATCATTCGACGTATATGGCACAATGGCTACCATCAAGTACGTTATAATTGCCATCAGGCCAGTAGATGAGAGCATTTTTATTATTGCCTTCCAAAATACAGCATCAAGCAGATTTTTGAGGCGAGTTTGCATGATAAAGAATAGTAGCGCAACTTCAATGGCAGCCACAATCGACTGAGCCAAGGCAAGACCGATTGGCCCGTAGCCTGCCTGAAAGAAGGTGATAGCGAGTACTATATTAAGCGCAATCGCCGCCATAGTGGTATAAAGTGGCGTCTTTGTGTCATGTTGTGCGAAAAAGGCCCGCGAGGCAATATGGTAAATCGAACGAAATAAAATAGCAACAACCAAAAAGCCAAGAATGGCGGCAATGGTGTTATCACCACCATCTACCAAAATACCGACAATGTAACCTCGGCAAAGAAAAATAAAAAGCGCAACTGGCAATGCTAGCCAGACTATTACCCTTAACACCGCTTGTAATTCTTTGCGAAATAGATCAACCCTTCCGGACTCAAGCCGCTGAGACATTTGTGGAAAGACAGCGGTTGAAATCGCCACGCCAATTAAATTGATTGGCATAAGATGAAGTGTGAGGGCATATTGATAACGCGAGAGCACACCTGGCCCCATGCGCGAGGCAATGTTAGTTTCAACAAATGACGAGAAGTAGTCGATGCCCTGCGCAAACGAACGCGGCGGCAAGAGGCGCCGAACTTCTTGAAACCCCTTATTACGCCAAAAGATAAGCGGCCGGTAATCGAACTTCATGCCTATCATGCCAAAACTACTGACAATCAACTGCATCATTGAGCCGAGTACCACGCCATAGGCAACATTCATAATGCCACCCTCCCAAATAGTTATTCCAAAGAGCGATAGCTCGGTCTGACTGGTAAGAATGCCAATAATAATTCCAATATTGTAAACAATTGGCGCTAACGTGAAAAAGAAGAACCGCCCGGCCGCCTGCTGCATACTTGAAAGCATGCTCGAGAGTGCAAATAAGAAGGGGTTGACAGCAATAATGCGCATCATGGCAATCGCCAGATCAGGTTCAGAAATACCCGGCGCAACCACATAGCGAATTAATGGATCGGCAAAGATAATAATAAGAATCGAGACCACCATCGTGGCCAGTGCCAGCATATTAAAAAGACTCGAGCTAAGCTCCCAGGCCGACTTTTTATTACCAGTCGCCATACGAGCATTAAATACCGGAATAAATGTGACGCTGAGCGCTCCAGAGACCAGCACAAAGTACATGAAATCTGGAATTTTAAAAGCTGCCTGGTAGGCGTCAAGGTAGCCAGGCAAATCATCTAAGAAATTGCGAATAAGCAGTTTATCGCGGTAAAAACCAAGTGCTGCCGCAACCAAAGTCGAACTTGCCAACAGCGTGGCAGCAAGACCAACACTAAACCGCTGGTTTGCTTTTTGAAGAAGTTGATGCGCTTTTGCCATGAATAATTATGAGCTTTTTAGAAGCTTATTCATCTTATTATAGCTTGGGTGCCCTTTAAAAAGAAGGACGTATTATACTGAACTCGGTCTTGCGAAACGTCGTCGTCGAATAAAATAGACTACCCAGGCAACAAGTAACGCTAAGGTACCCACTGCAATTGGTAACCATATCATATAACCACTTATCATATGCAATAAATAGAGCCCTAGTGTTATTAACGCACCAGCAAACGGCAAGATTGAGGCAATAGCTACTAGGCGTCGAGCACGAACGTGCCGCTTATTTGCTTCGTTATCAGATGATGCCCAGAACCAAACCGCAATTGTTATAATGCCTGTTAAAACTGCTAGTGCAATAATTGCCATCTGTTCCAAGCGAACACGTTCAACAGCTTTTTCGGTCGCTGCTGCATACGATTTAATGGCTCCATTAAATTCATCGACTGCGCTGTTATATTCTTTTTGATAACTCACGAATAGCGAGTCGTCATTATCGGCAGCAGCTTCGGCCATTTTTTTACTAACGGTTTCAAGTTTAATAGCAGCTGTTTTTAAATCTTCTGCTGCCGTTTTATAATCGGTGTCATTTGGAACCTCACCGGCAATATTATAAGCTGCTAAGCCAGTTGCTTTTTCCTGAATAGTCTTCATGTGCGTTTCGAGCGTTGAAAGCTCACCATTCGCCGAAACTTTTCGAAAACCCTCAATTGCCTGAGAAAGCACGGTTACTTTATTGTACGATTGCTCGTTAAACGAACTCTCTTCTCCGGCGTGCGCAGGCGCTCCAATACCAAAACTGATCAATGCCGCACATATGACGATGAGTTTTTTCATGTTTGTCTCCATGATAAACGCTTTTGTTTACTTAATAGTAACAACCTCAAGCGTTTTTTAATAGGACTAGAACCCATCCAACTCCTCTTCGTAGGCAAAACCGGCCCAAACGAGTGCCATTCGGTAGTTCTTGCGAGAAAGTATATTGGTTAATACACTGACGAACAAAACTGGCGAAAGGTGCCATTTGAGCTGGTTTTGGTAGATACGGGGGTTGGGATGGGTTCTAGTAAAGCTTAGCTGCGGCTGGCAGTTTTGCACCAGCCTCATCAAGTAATTCTTGGGCTTCGTCGCCTTCGAGGGTCTCTTTTTCGAGCAAAGCATTAGCCATCATCTTCAGTGGTTTCATGTTAGCGCGAAGAACGATATCTGCGCGATGACCAGCTTCAGTAATAAGCGCAGCTACCTCTTGATCGATTGTGCGAGCAGTTTCATCGCTATAAGGCCGATCATGCACCATGCGATCAAACATCATGCCACTGTTGTCTTCGTGGAACACTTGATCACGCAGTGTTTTACCCATGCCCTGCTCGATAACCATATCACGGGCAATTTCAGTCGCTTTTCGGAGGTCGCTGCCGGCACCAGTGGTGACGTGATCTTCGCCAAATATGATCTTCTCAGCAATTCGCCCGCCCAGGGCACTCGCTAAAGAGTCTTTAAATTGAACAATTGAAGTATAACTTTTATCTTCGGGCGGCAAGAACCAGGTGACACCACCCGTGCCACCACGCGGAATAATCGTTACTTTATGTACGGGATCGTTATCTGGCAAGACATGACCGACAACAGCGTGGCCAGCCTCATGATACGCAGTTAGTTTCTTTTCTTTTTCGTTCATCACCTTGGTTTTGCGTTCAGGACCAATAGCGATCTTTTCAAAGGCAGCCGTAACATCTTTGTTGGTTATAGTTTTACGATTAAGACGTGCGGCAATAATGGCGGCTTCGTTGGCAATATTGGCTAGGTCTGCACCGCTTGAGCCAGCAGTTTTGGCAGCCAGTGCGTCGAGGTTGACAGAGCGATCAATTGGTTTATCTTTAAAATGAACTTTTAAAATTGATTCACGATCTTTTCGTTCAGGCAAGTTAATGACTACTCGGCGGTCAAAGCGGCCAGGACGTAGCAAGGCTGGATCAAGCACATCTGAACGATTAGTAGCAGCGAGTACAATTACGTTCGTATCTTGCTCAAACCCATCCATTTCAACCAAGATTTGGTTCAAGGTTTGCTCACGCTCATCGTGACCACCACCCATGCCAGAACCACGGCGGCGGCCAACGGCATCAATTTCATCAATGAAAATAATACAGGGAGCGTTCTTTTTAGCTTTAGCAAATAAATCACGCACCCGGCTGGCACCAACACCGACGAACATTTCAACGAACTCTGAACCAGAAATGCTGAAGAATGGCACACCTGCCTCACCGGCAACGGCACGTGAGAGCAGCGTTTTACCCGTTCCAGGAGGTCCTACTAAAAGCACACCTTTTGGAATTTTAGCGCCAACTTCTTTAAACTTTTTTGGATGCTTTAAGAAATCAACAACTTCTGTTAAATCTTGTTTGGCATTATCGTTACCGGCAATATCGTCGAACACAACCTTCTTCTTTTCATTGCCATAAAGACGGGCCTTACTTTTGCCAAAACCAAGTGCTTGGTTATTTTGACCCTGCGCCTGGCGTAAAATAAAGAAGAAGATGGCACCAATCACAAGCGTGCCAAGCCCAATACTGAGCAAATTAAAGAGCAGGGAGTTATCAGCCGGTTGCTTAGCCGTAAATTCAACTTTTTTCAGATCCATATCAAGGTCTTTAACGTTGGTACTTGGGGGCATCACAGTTTTTTCGGTCGCTTTATCTTCGTTAGGAAGCGTAATAAATAACTGATCGCCCGTTTGCTCAATTTTTTTAATTTCACCCTTATTGGCGCGCTCTACCACTTCACTGAGCGCGACGTCTTTTGGCACTGGGCCTTGGTAGGCGGCCCAAATAACAAGGCCAACGGTTATAATGAGTGCCCAAAACACCAAGTTCTTGGCTAGGTTCGTCATACGACTTTTCTGCGGGCGTTTTACTGCCATAAATATCAATACCTCTTTAATCAACAGCTTAAAGTAACTTTATAAGAGTATCAGTTTTTTATGGGTACGACAATAACATGGTCTCGCGTGAGCTGCAAGAACGCATTACGATTTAACGAGAACTTTTTGCTATGAGCGGCAGTTTGAATAAATTGTAATATTCTTGATCGCTGCGGAAGTGTTTGACGAACATCGTAATTCGCCAAAAAGAGCCTTAATATTTCATCGGCAACAATTGGCTCGCACTGCTTAAAGAGACTTCGTTTTAAGCCAGTTTTATCGCTCATTGACAGATATAACTTTTCAACTTCTGATTCAATGACGCGACGAAGCTTACATTGCCACTGCCACAAAGTATACAATTTTGTTTTGGCTTCAGGCTGTTTTTTAAGGAGGCTTGGAAGCAGCTGCAAGCGAACATAATTACGCAAGTAATTGGTTTGCTGGTTGGTACTGTCTTCACGCCAACCCAAGTGGTTTTGTTGTGCATACTTAATTATATCTTCTTTGTACAGACCGAGCATTGGACGCACTATATTGCCCTCAGAACGGAGTGAACAGAGTCCACGCCAGCCTGTGCCGCGCAGCAGATTAATGATAACTGTTTCAACCACATCATCAGCATGATGTGCCGTTATAATTGCCCGGGCATTATATTTTTGCTGAATTGATTCTAAAAACTTATAACGTTCGTGCCGCGCTTGTTCTTCGCTGGCCTCGGCACTCAAATGAAGCCGCGTCACCTCATAAGGAAAACCGTAGCTTTTCGCCACATGCTCCACAAATAAGGCATCCTCATGCGAATCACTGCGAATCCCATGATCAATATGCGCCACAATTAAATGCAGTTTTGTTTGTTTTGCAAGCATATCAAGGAGTACTATCGAATCTACCCCACCCGACACGGCGAGCACATATACTCCTGGCGGCAACTGAGAAACCTCTGTCATATCTTGCCTATTTTAGCTTACAATGTGAAGAATATGATATATATTATGCGGCATGGGCAAAGTGAAGCAAATGCCCATCGGATTATTGCAGGGCATCAAGATAGCCCGCTTTCACTGCATGGGCACGAACAAGCTATTCGGGCTGGCAAAGCACTCAAACGCACCACGGCCATTGATCTCATTGTGAGCTCTCCGATGGAGCGCGCGAGAGAGACCGCCCGGCTGATTGCTCATGAACTTCATTATCCCCCGATAAATATTGTGATTTTACCTGAACTCGAAGAACGCTGGCTTGGCGAGCTTGAAGGCAAAAGCTATGACGAAACATCGTATGGCAGCGGCAATGTTGAAGATGCCGAAGAAGTAGCTGGTATTGAGCCAATTGAGAAGTTTTACGCACGTGTTAAGCAAATGCTTATATTAATTGCTAAACGACCTGAAAAAAATATACTCATCGTCTGCCACAACGGCGTCGGCCGCATGATGCAAGTTATTGCCCAAAACGGCCAACCGATTGATATGTATAAGCAACCAAGACTTCATAATGGTGTCGCTTATCCTCTTCACTTTGAACGATCGCAGTAATTTACCAATTTATTGCAAACTTCGTCAAGATTGACTATCAAAATCAGCCGATTTTATCGATTGATTATTACCTTCACAAGGTTTTTTGCAGACGTCCCAAACTTATCGATAATGAGTTTGACAATCCACACCCACGCAATGCTAATACACCAACCACCAACAATATCGCTTGGATAATGCACGCCGAGATAGAGACGTGACACACCAACAAGAAGTACATAAACGATCACCGTTATTAATACCCACCAGCGCCAACGCGTTTGCCAAAATAGCAAAATAAGTGCAAATGCGAGTGCGCTTGAGGCCATCGCATGACCACTCGGAAAAGAATAGCCCGTTTCTTCGACCAGATGTTGCCATATACCTGGCCTTGGGCGTTGAAAAATCGATTTCAAAATTAAATTAATGAGTGTCGCACCACCTACGCCAAAAAGTAAGAGTGTCGCTTGCCTGCGACGCTTTACGTACAATAAGTAAAGGCCGGTAATAACAGTAGTGGGTGCCACTAGTAGGGCATCGCCAATTGTCGTTATAAAAATAAAAAAATGTGTTAAAAATGGCGAAGATATACCGTATAACCACGAAAGTACGACTGCATCGAGCCAGGGGCGCTCGCGTTCGCGGACCTCTACTGCCAATTTGACAAAGCCAAGCACCGGTATTAAGAAGCCAAGGAACGCCACTAATAGCCGAGGCATCGTTCCTTTCCTTAAACGTTCGGCTTGATTGTTTGCAGGGATTTGATCAAACATTATTTTTAGTGTATCAGCAATTTGCAAGAAAAATCCGGGTAGCAATAGCAACCTGTTAAATTCACTGAAATTCAGATATGACAGTATGGCTTAAAGAAATAGGCCCGTCCCAGAGGGACGGGCACGAACCTAACCAACGTCTATCTCAAATACTTCCAGAAGTGCTTTGCCTTTATCAGTTATTTCATAGAGCCGCCGTCTCTCCGTACTCAGATTGACATAGCGTTCGTGCGCCGTTTCGCGCCGGCTAGTAATTAACCCTTTCTGCTCCAATCGTTGCAAAACTCCAATGACGTTACTTAGAACCCTCTCCCCCGTTATCTCAGCTATTTTAGTAGGCCAAGCTTTTTTGCCCTTCGTCACTCGATCTTGAACCACAGTAAGGACTTTGAGAGCAGGACCACTAAGTCTTATAGCCCGCCACAATACACATTCCTCTTTATAGGCTCGCCTAACGGCTTCTATGTTGACATCGGCAAGTATCGTTTTGCAAAATAGTTCGCCTTTATGGGTAAGCTGATAACATGGTTCAGAATGACCTGCTTCGGCTATAATGAGGCCTTCCTTGCTTATTTCTTTAAAGAAATAAGCCTCAAGACTCCGATTGATATTCAAGCCCGTAGCGGTATCACCCGCGTTAATAGACCTACCCGACCGATGAAGCTCATTCATTACATTTGCAACCAGAATGAGAAGATTGGTTCTTTTCACGAGCCTCTCCTTTATAAGGTGCGGTTCAGAAAGTATAGTAACATATGACTACATTAGCTCATTTATTAAGGCTAGCGCACTATTTCTGCACAGTAAATTTATTGCTCTTAGTAATTCATTCGTAAAAATATTCTTAAATTAAATAGCACTATTTAAATAATATAATTTTGTACTTTTAGCCAAGCAAAAATCTTTTTAGATATTGGCGTAAGATGCTTCTGCTCTATTGTTGAGTCAAAATAACGCACCTCAGCAATTTCACTTTGCGGTAACGGCTCACCAATTAATTCTCCGATATATACTCGTTCAATTAAATAACGGGGGAAAGCGCCATGAGCAGGTGCTTCAAACTCACGCAAAAAACGCAGGCTACCGGGCTTAATGGTGCAGCCGACTTCTTCGGCAACCTCACGCCTTAGGCACTCTTCGTCAGTCTCTCCTGGCTCGTATTTGCCACCTAGCATATAGAAAGCTTCTGCGTTTTTCTTTGAACGCGCCAACATTACTTTCTTATCTTTAATAACCGCCAAACCAGCTTTTCGGATTGTAATCATAAGGCTATTATATTCATTTTGACAGATATGCGGCTAACTTTCCTACAAAACGATGTAAATGTGCGTCGAATATAATCGGATCGGTTTCTAAGATTTCTTTAAAGTTAAACCACTCGGTGTCATAAAATTCACTCGTTTTCTTATTGTAACGTAAGAAATCGTGCACATTCCCACGCAGTAAATACCACATGCTAACATCAATGTGCCCCGGCGTGAGACCTACTGTTGGTGTTACTGTTAAAAAGAATGGCTTATCGTTATTGTGCAAAAAATTAGGTGTTAAGCTCAGCTCTTCTTTGGCCTCGCGAATAACCGCATCTTTCGAATGTTCGTTAAACTTTACATGCCCGCCAGTTGGTAGCCATAACTGCGCCTTTATGTGGTCAACCAATAAAATACTGTGGTGATCTGGGTCAACGAGCACAAAATATGAAACCAGATGCTTTGGCGGAACATCTGGTTTTTTAATTCGAAATGGGTTTACACCACTTTTTAACCACTTAAGCGCATCCATTTGATGTGCTTTTTCGAGTTCATCATGTGGCATTATGTCGCCTATCTCTTCGGCGATATTTGTTATTAGTTCTCTATTTAAATCATGTTCTTTCACTTTTTTCCCTCTCTCTTTGAGCATATAACGCTATAATGATGCAAAGAATAACCTTATTTACAACACTCAAAAAGGCAAAAGGCGCCGTAGCGCCTTTGTTCACCTCCTTTTCTTCCCTTTGCTTTGTCGCCGCTTGCGGCGCAGAATTTCTGCCACTCAAAGGAGCCGTCTATACAGCCCATCGCGATACCGTGCAAATTCGTAAATCTCGTAAATGAAAAAAATACAGCCAGCAACCAATCCAAAGCCGCCACCCCAAAGGGCAAGAGTCGTGCCCGGATCAAGCATATGGGTACGAGTATGTTAAGGTGAACTATACATACTCTAGCATCTTTTTATGCAGTGTCAATATTCTCAAATCAAAGTCTGGTAGTTTATATCGAGGTCAAAATCCGATCCACCAGTAGGCATGAAAAAGCCCGCTCCAACGGAACGGGCTTGCACCTCAGCGAAGGTGGGTTAAATGAAAGTTTCAAGAAATTTTTCGCCTGCGTCGCTCAGTCTGTATAAATGGCGTGGCCTCGTGAGAGCTTCAGCGAAAGCCTCTTGCTTTGTTTCAAAACGCCCAACAAGTAGCCCTGCCTCTTCAAACTTCTGCATGGAATTGCAAACGTAGGGCTTTCGCTTGCCTTCTCTGCCAGCGATCAAACCAGGCCAAACTTGTTTATCCTCCTTATTTAGGTCTTTCACCACCTGAAGAATCTCGATTGCTTCTTGAAGCTCTACCGTCGTTAAAAGTGCTTGGTATTCCCTGCAGGCATCCTTAAGCATCATACTATCAACATGGCCACGGTTATTCTCGTAAAGCTTTTCACCCTTGCTAGTCAGTGTGTAGCAGCTTTTATGAGATCCGGCGAATGGCGCAATGATATTGTCACTACGCATCTTTTTGAGATAGTTGGCAACCCTCCACTTTACACCAAGCTCGTCAGCCACACTTTGTGCGGTTACCAGCCTTTCTTGCTCAGACAACTCGTGGATGGTTTCTACTACCAGCAGTAGCAGCTTAGTTACCTTCACAAACACCTCCTTCATCGGTGCGTAAAGTATGATATCATATATCGCTTTTCTCAGTGAGCCTATAAAGCAATGTCGTTCGGAGCCCAACCCACAGAACCCTCAAAAGCAAAAGTCCCGCGGCGAATGCCAGGATTGATCCACAGTTTGAGCCAAGTGGCGTCAATAAGCAATAGTTTTTAGTTACGCTTTGAATGTATTTAATAAAAAGTAAATATTGTGCTTACCGGCCACAAAAAGCCCTGTAAGCGGTGCTGATAAACCAATGCTCGCCTACAATTCTGTCTGCTCATATATTGCGCAATAGGGATTGAACAGTCCGCTAAGATTACGAGGGTATTGTTCATACTTTTAGCGAACTGCCGGAAACGAGGGTGAATGAGATAGTGAAGAACTAACTGGCTGGATTGCCAAAAGTTCGACGCTATGTCACCTCCCCCGTCTCCGGAAACTCTCTCTGTTCTGGTTCAGCGGCTAGATAAAATCACCGGGGTACTGCGTTGCGGCTTCGAGAGCCTCCTCGGAGGTGAGGCCACTACGGCGCGCACGGGCGAGCACCTCGATGGGAGAAGGGTATTCCTCCTCTATTCCCAAGATGCACTCTTCGCAGCTGCGGTCTTTGCAGCTACTGCAGTGTGGGAGCTCCGGGATGGGCTTCAGACGCTTGACGTCGGTCCACTTGCCGTCCTGCATAGTCTGCAGATAGTAGCAGTAGATCTCCGACCCTTGCTCGTGCATGCTGACGTCTTCAGCATAGAACTCAAGCAACGTTGACGTCCAGCGCTGGAACTTTTCAAGCGTCGCGGAAGACACACCGGCGCTGATGATCACGGAGGCATCCTCGCGACACGACTCGTCCACCGTGTTGGCGAACTCGACAATACCGGTGGTGACCGAAATCTTCTGCACAACGCGCCATGAGGTCTGCAGCCAGTCGGCTTCCTTGGCCCATATGGCCTTGGAACGGTTGTTCTTGCCGGGCGTCCGCTCGAATACCACGCGGGTACCGGTGGCCGGAACGGTCGAAGCCTCTTCGCCCAAGAACTGTTGATCGCATGCGCCCCGCTGGTCGTTCTCGTGGAACCAGATTTCTCCGGTTGCCGCGTCGTTGACGTCGAGCACCGTGATAAAACCTAACCGCCTGCGGCCGCTGAACCACTTTATGATGCCGTGCTCCACCATGACTCACTCCGTTTACTCCAGGTGGAAAAAATCCTCTGTTGAGGAACAAGGGCACGAAATATATTCATGCGCATTGTTCCTCAACAGATGAGTAACCATTAAAACTAAGGTACAGAGAGCTTTTTAAAGTACTTCGGAAGCAGTTGCCCGCCTCGGCGAAGTATATAAACATTATCATAAAAACTTCGAAATGTCAATACATGGTAGCACCGACTGGGCTTGAACCAGTGACCTTAGGCTTATGAGTCCTACGCTCTAACCAGCTGAGCTACGGTGCCGCTTTGGAAGTTGAACAAACTCTGTTTGCTCAATTGTTATTGGAATGCCCAATAACAGCGGTGATTATAGCAGAAATAGGGCGGTTAGGCCAGATTCTTACAACTTCTTTGACATTTAAGCGGCATAAGCGCTATGATAGTTATGAAGCTCTAATCTAAAATAAAAACATGTTTGCACTCAACGACACCAACACTTATCTTGTTTACTTAATCGCCCTGGCGGGGCTGTTGCATGCTTGCTTACAACTACCAGCCGCATCACTTTTACACATGCTCACAAGCACCATGGGCCGAAAAGACTATTACAAAGCCGTTCGGCTCACTATCGCTATGGCATTCGGCGTCGCATTAACCGCCAGCTTGCTGTTAATGCTCTTTTCACTCTTGGCGAGTTTGCCGTATGCCTCATACAGCCATCTTATGAGTGGTTGTTTGGTTGTACTCTCAGGCCTATTCGTTATGCTACGTTATTTTAGAAATGACAAAGGCGCAGGCCTATGGGTGCCCCGCACGCGTGTTCGCTGGCTCCATAAAAAAATTGAATCTATCGGTAATGTACCCAGCGCCTTCGGCTTAGGTATTTTAACGATTCTTGCAGAACTTATCGTTTCGTTCCCACTATTATTAGCGGCCGGCAGTCTACTTGCCTACCAAGAAACGGCTGTTGTTGCCACTGGCTTGTTGGCTTATATAGGGCTGGTTACCCTCCCTATACTCATCTTTGGCATTAGCGTGGCATGCGGCGTCAGCCCTGCCCGCTTGCAACGTTGGCGTAGTGACGGAAAACACTTTTGGCAATTCTTTATGGGTCTCGCTATGATCTGTTATGGCCTTTATATTGCCAGTGAGCAATTTATTGGAAATGGTATATGAATGAGGAAACAATCATAGTGAAACGGTTATCGGGCCTCGGTGAACCTTATGACGAACAAAAGCTACTCGTTAGTATCTGTGCCAGTTGCTTAAGCGTTCGCACACCTATCGGTTCAGCCGAAATGATAGCCCAAAGAGTCTGCAAAGCTCTCAAGCCTTGGCTCGCTCAAAAACCCGAGATTACTTCAGCCGATATTCGCCGCAAAGCCAGCAAACACCTTTCTGTCCTTCACCCCGATGCAGCATACATATATAAGAACCACCGAATGATGCTATAGGAGCTGCTCTTTATGCCAAAACAAAAATTCGACTACGACCTTGTTGTCATCGGTGCCGGTGCCGGGGGAAGTGTCGCGGCAACAATTGCCAATAATGCCGGTAAACGCGTGGCCATGATCGAAGCCGGTCGCATGGGCGGCGAATGTCCAAACTGGGGCTGCATCCCAACCAAAGCCATGATTTATGCCGCCGAAATTTATGCTGATGCTAAGCACGCCAGTGAATTTGGCCTGCGCACTGGCATGATCAGCTATAACTACCCCAGTATTAAAGCCTGGAAAGATAAAGTAGTGCGCCGCACTGGCGCTGCTCAGGGTAAACAATATTATGAATCGCTCGGTATTGATGTTATCAAGGGCGAAGCTCACTTCTTAAGCCCTTATGAAATTACCGTTAACCGGCGCCACTATACTGCTGCTCACTTTATTGTTGCGACAGGCTCAAAAACTCATATTCCACCAATTGATGGGCTGGCCGATGTGCCTTACATTACAAATAGAGAAGCCCTGGAATTAAATCGTCCGCCAAAAACCATTTTTATCGTTGGTGGCGGCCCGATTGGTTGCGAATTTGCCCAGCTCTTTGCAACGTTCGGTAGCAAAGTATATATAGCCGAAGTTGCCCCGCGAATTCTGCCTAGCGAAGATGAAGAGACAAGCAAATTGCTCACTGATATTTTCAGTAAACAAAATGGCATGAGTATTTTAGCAAACGCCAAAGTGCTTTCTGTCGAAAAAGAAAGGCTGGCAAAGCGGGTTACCTATCAAATCGGTGATAATACGCGCTCGGTACGTGTAGACGAACTGATGATTGCCACTGGCAAAGAAGCGATTGTTGATTTTGGCCTTGAGAACGCCGGTGTTGAATACTCACGCCAAGGTGTCGCCGTTAATGATAATTTGCAAACCAGCGTCAGCCATATCTTTGCTGCCGGTGATGTAACGGGACAATTTATGTTCACGCATATGTCAATTTATCAAGGCCGCTTAGCTGCACATAATGTTTTACATTCACGCAAAATGCTAACAACTGATTATCGGGCCGTGCCGCGTGTGACTTTTTTGCGCCCTGAGGTTGCTTCGGTAGGCATGCTTGAAGAGGAATGCTTAAAACGTGCTAAGGAATATAGAAAAGCAGTTGCCCCCATTAGTATCATTAGCCGCGCTAATGTAAATGATATTAACGATGGTTTTGTAAAGGTTATTGCCAACCAACAAGGCATTCTTATTGGTGCGACTGTTGTTGCACCGCATGCCGGCGAGATCATTCATGAATTGACACTTGCTATTCAATTAGGTGTTTCAGCGAGCGAAGTGGCAAACACAATTCACGCTTTCCCCGCCTGGAGCGAAGCGGTGCGCGTCGCCTGCGCCAAAATTAGATAATTAAAACACAAAACCCGCCCCTAAGGAGCGGATTTGTGTTGCCTATAGCTCTGTTAGTAGCGCTGACGGAAGCTACCGCTACCGTTGCCACCACCGCTGTTGCTAAATTCACGGCGTGTTGTGCGTTCTCCGCGTGGACGAGCTTCGTTAACGACAAGCGTGCGGCCTTCGAAATCGCTGTTATTCAGCGCCTCGATGGCAGCTTTGGCCTCATCGTCGTTCTCAAATTCTACAAATCCGAAACCACGTGAACGGCCAGTCTCTCGGTCTGTCATTACTTTTGCCGAAGCTAGAGTACCGTGCTGGGCAAACAACTGTTGAAGATCTTCGTCAGCTGTTGTAAAGGGCAAGTTGCCTACATATAGTTTCACTACAAAAAATACCGTTTAATTTTCAAAAACAAGTCGACCGCCCCGACTTGTTTCCAGAAATGTTCACAAACCAAAGCCTTGTCATCTGTTATTATAGCCTATTTTTAAAGAATGAAACGAAGCAAAATGAGCCAAGTTAATATTTTGGTTCACTTAAACAGGGATAAAACGTAAGTAAACATTAAATTTAAAATATGTTGTAATTAGTAAAACTGTTGTCTAAAACTCTACAAAAAGCCGTTTTTGATGCTATTTTTATGAATTTATAAGCAGTTTTATTCACATGACAGTCTGCATATCTATTACCAAAACCCACATTATGCCACTATAAGATCAGAGCTTAGGAGGAATCGTGCTTGTATGGCTCTTGATGATATTTGGCTCGCTTGCTTTTGTTCTTGACGCCCTAGAGATCGTTATGCTCTGTTGGAGCTTGGCAATGATAGTTTTTTTACTCGAAAAACCAAAAAAATAGTTTTGCCCTCACTCTCTTAACCGGAATTCATCCAAGAACCAAGAAGTCAACCTTACTTTCATAAAACCTTTACCGCACAACCTTAGCTCAGCCTCCGAGGCTCCGGCAACCAATCCGGCGCTAGCCCCAGCGATATGGGGCTATCCTATAATTTAGAAGCATAAACAGATTTGAACCTACGGTTATCTTGCTCGCTCTACGTTCGCCTACGGCTCACCCGCTCGGCCAAGCTTTTAACATCGTATGCCACTGGCAGTTATGCCTATCGGCCGCAGGTTCAATCATCTCAATACCATGAAAAAATACCTAGCTTCACTAAGTATTTTTTCATGGTAGCGGGGGTAGGATTTGAACCTACGACCTTGTGGTTATGAGCCACACGAGCTAACCGGGCTGCTCTACCCCGCGTCGTACTTTGTAAGATAACATTTTGCACCTTATATTGCAAGCTAACGTGCCGTTCGAGCCTCTGTCTTTCTTTCAGTGACTAAAAGGTGGGGGCGCAACCGGAGAGCCTACGGCTCACTGCATGAAAGCGGGAATCGAAAGGAAGGTAGAGGTTCTAACAAATTACTGCACTTCTTTCTTCTCACTAAATAAAAAGTAGAACCATTGTTCAAGGTTTGAACGATTTTGCATGGCCGTGCGATACACCGGTTCCTCAGCTGACTTTGGCGCCATTGAGGCTGGTGGTGGCAAGATGACTACTTTTTCACCAGGTGAAGCTTTACCGAGAAGTTGTCGCGCCCTTAAATCTAAATATTCATTAGTTTTGTAGTACTCATTTTGAAATTCAGCAGTTTCGTTTTCAAGTTGTATGAGTGCAACTTCTTGCTTCATATTATCAAGCTCAACTTGACGTTGAAAATTGTTTTGAATAGCCACAATTGAGTTTGCGACTAGCCATAAAATAATCAAAACTACTGCAATGCCAACCGCACCACTTAAACTGACACGCCGCCATATGCGGATAATCATTTGCTGAAGTTTCTGGATCATATATTTGTATTTTTATAAATTACTGTTTTTATTGTAATCTCTCTCTGCTGAATCGACAACAATCTGTTATACTAATGTCGTCCTTTCAGGTTTGCGGGAGCAAACCCTACAAATTCAAAACAATGAGTTGTTTTGAATTTGAGAGGAGGAGACGACGAAAGACAGGAGCTTTCAAGTTTTACTTGAAAGTGGATGTCGACAGTCGGCTCCGACGAGGGGCTGTAGCTCAGAGGCCTAGAGCAGGCGGCTCATAACCGCTTGGTCGCTGGTTCGAATCCAGCCAGCCCCACCAATGAAAATAGCTCTCTCTGTCATTAGATAGAGCTATTTTCATTGGTTGAGGTACCAAGATCGAACTAGCGACTTGGGTCGTCAGACACAATAGTCGCTGGTTCAGCGTAGCGAACGCCAGAAAAGAAAGCACCTTGAAGAGGTATTTTCCTTTTGAAGAGAGCGGAAGAGTGTTAGCGATATCCAGCTAATCCACTAGTGAAATAGCCTTGCCAATAAGTAAGCAGTTCATTGGCTTACTATATACTATAGACCTACAGGCCATGCCATATACCAAAATGGGATGTGCTCCTCGGTACCCTGAATGATACCGAGGAGCGTGCCTGGGTGAGTAGACTCAATAGTTAAGTGGAATAGAGAAAGCTCAATCGGCGTATACTACAGTATACCTATTTTTTCTTTGGCGAGGATTTTGGTTTACCTGCAACCACCTCCGTCACTTCCGTTTGCTCCTCTCTGTCATACACTGTTCTTTCGATGGGCACATCCCCCGGTTGAGGTTCTTCTGCCGGTTTGTTAACCATGAAAACTCTTTCGCTACTCGCCTCAAGCATTAAGATTATATTATAACTTCAAGTTTTGTAAATAGTTGACACCTAAACCACCCCACACCAGCGGGGTGTTGTTTGACAAAACAAAAAAGACGGCATATCTTGGGACTTGTAATCTCTAACAAAAACAAGGAAACAAACCCAGGCCCGACCATCACCGTGGCTACGACACCGCTCTGGGTGGCGAACTCTTCAATCACCCCCGTAGGTGGCCGAGCACTCAAAGTGAGTGCCTCGCCACCAGCGGGGTATTCACTTTATTTAATCTAACGAAAATTATAGTAGCGATGCAACTTAGCTCTGACGCCCCTGTTTATCGTTTAGCGCTAAAAACACGCCATTCGTCCAACCAAAGCCATCTTGTAGCTCATACTCACCACCACTGGCACTGGCGCCATCATAAACATCGTATTTTTCGACAAACTTGTAATTTTTATTATAGATCGCAAGGTTACCATTAAGCCAACGTTGCTTAACCTCATCGGCTAAATGATTTAAGCCGTAGTTTCTTAAGCCTTGTACCGACACCCACTGTAATGGCGCCCAGCCATTCGGCGCATCCCACTGCTGACCAGAATCAACTAAAGTGGTCGTCAGGCCGAGCGGCTTCATGAAACGGCTTTGCAAGACATTTGAGGCTGCTGTTGCCTGTTCGGGGGTAGCCACTCGTGCATAAAGTGGGAACATACCGGCCAGCGTCAGGCTATCTTTTTGTCTATTGGCCACAAAATCGTAATCGACATAAAAGTTTTTTTCGTCTGACCAACAATAGGTACGAATTGCCTCTGCGCGAGCAGCGGCCTGCGCTTCAAAACGTTTAGCCAATAAACCTTGTTTGAGAATACGATAAGTATGCGAGATAGTCTGTTCAAGCTCATAAAGCAAGCAGTTAAGGTCAACTGGTACAATATCGGTGGTATGAATCGTTTCAATTCGATTAGAGTCTTTGAACCAACGTGAGGAATAATCCCAGCCCGACTCTGCGCCAGCACGAAGATCAAGGTAAACTTGACTAGCGATCCGTTCAGGAGCTTTTGCAGCAGTCTCAACGTCTTCACGATAGCTCTCGGGCCGCGGTGTCATTTTAGCATCGAAGTAGCGGTTCAAAAGCGTACCATTTGGCATTCGAACAACACGCCGCCAAGCGATACGATCGTCATTAATGTAGCGCGCACCTTTCATCCAAAAACGATATTCAGCTAATAAGTACGGCAGATACTGTAGATAGACACGTTTGCCCTTGTATTGGGCCAACAATCGTACCATCTTAGCAAAAAACGGTGGATGCGATCGGCTTAAAAGATATGTGCGATTTGCCGTGGGAATGAAACCGAGCTTACGAATCATATAAGCGTAATTCTTCATCATATCTTCGATTTCGTCGATGTGTCCGGTTGTACCAAGACCAAGCATGATGAAATATGTGTCCCAGTAAAATTGCTCCGTAAAACGCCCGCCCGGCACAATATAAGGATACGGCAAAGCCATGAGTGAACCCTTATTAAGATATGTTTGCCGGGTTAAGACCGACCAAAGCGTGTCGATATGCTCGGCAGCACTACGTTTATCACTGGCAGTATATTGTGGGCCAGTAGCATAATCTTGAAAATTAGCCTTTAAAAAAGCTTCCAGATCAAAATTAGGAGCTTGACGAGCACGTTCATAGGCTTTTGCTATTTGTCGCAAATCTTTTTTCGAAACAAGATCAACAAATGTTTTACCGTCGGGGTGAATCCGCTTCAATTGAACATCCTGAAACAGTTGCCCCAACAATTCATCAGGGCCTTTGCTTGCCGGAATAATGCCGGCAATATTTGTCAGGCCAGCTTTTACTTTTTTTCGTAACATAAGAGATTATAGTTTCTGCAGCAGATTATAATTCGTTATCTTCACAAGATCAACGAATAAGTCCTAGGTATTCCGCCTCGTCAGTGTAAAGAGTTTAGCAATGCCAATAGTTAAAATAGCATAAATAATGATTGCTACCACCGTACCAAGTTCCAGCTGCGAGGTGCCGTAACTTGGTTCATAGTTAAAGAGTCCGAAGAAAGGCCACACGAATACCGCACTGATATCAAAGATAAAACTCGCAAATGGGTTATCGCGATTCGCGCCAAACAGTGCCAGAATAAACCGAACCACCAACAATAGTGTTAAAGCTCCACCAAGATAATATACGACGCGCGCAGCAATAACTGGGCCAGGTGCTGTCTGTACTGCAGCATTAGAGCTCGTACTCGTCACCGTTTGTTTACTGGCCGCATTACCCCCGGCATTTCGCGTTGTTGTTTCACGAACTTCGGTTGTTTGTTGCTGGTCCTGTTCGTCCATATAACCTCCTTGCTTATGCTTCTAGCCTAACAGAAGTTGCAAAACGTGCCTAATAAACCGGAACTCCGGTTAATCAATCCACCAAAAAAGAACCCGGCCGTTATAAACAACCGGATTCCTTTTTTTGAACTCCGCTGTTTGTTTGCTATAAGTGTAGCATTACCAGCCGCGAGCCCGCAAGAAGCTTAAGCTTCTTCTTTTCGAATTTTCTTAACTGTTAAGAAACCGTTCTTCTTGTTTTCGGTAACAGTGTAACCCTCTGGTAATCCAGTTGGTTCACCTTTTGCACCTTTTTCGTCTTTGCAAAAGAAATAAATTGTTTGGTTTTTACCACCACGAAGCACGACATCTTTTTTGTGAAGGTGATATGTGACACCCTTAGAGTTCGTGTGTGCGTAAGCTTTTACGTCGTCAGCCATGAGATTGTCCTCCTTTTAACAGGCTTTACGATGTTAACCTTAGCGCTCTGAGAACACGTCTGTCAATAGGCTTACGCCAGATGACGGCGGCGAATGATCAGGTAAAGGATAAATTGTAAGCCCAACTTACAGACAATAATAAGATATAAAACTACTGTTATCGCCAAGACGATTCCTGCAAGATCAAACGACCACGTCGGGCTGACGAACGTATATTGATAAAGCTCAGGTTTTGGTGTATTAGCTTTCAGTAATGGATCTTGGCCTGGGGCTACTTCGGCTAACTTTCGCTCAACACAAAGCGAATAGGCAACGTATGAGATTCGGTTCTGATCGCGGCAGGCCAGCTGTGCTTCATCATATTGATCGTCATAAATTGAGCCGCTATGAGCAAGTTTGTCAATTGCCGCCTGGTAGTCTCGCTCAAACGTTTTCTCAAGGCTCACACGCTCAAGTTGAGTGTTCATGTGGCTCGTCACGTAGTGCTGCAATTTGTTTAGTGCCACATAGACGTCTTTGTCCTCACGATCAGTTTGTTTAACAGATTCAAACAAGCGGACTGCCTCAATACTATTACTGCGAAGCAGTCCGACCGAAATACCGGTTAAAATCAAAGCGATGACAATAAGTTGCCACGTCCTCAGTCGCCGAAGCACCGTTAAATAATGATGTAGTCGCTTCTTGTTCATCCCACCCTAAAGTTAGAGTTGCCACTATGGTACCAGTATAAGCCCTTGGGCACTGCGTTGCCAAAATAATCCTAATCCTTGATACTAAGGCTATGCATATCTATTTCTCTGGCATTGGGGGGGTCGGTCTCGGACCACTGGCGCAAATTGCCCGCGATGCCGGTTATGAGGTATCCGGCTCAGACATCGCCGAAAGCCTTATGACAAAACAACTGCAACAACAGGGTATTAATATACGTATTGGCCAATCTGCAACAGATATCGCTGACTATCATCAAGAAAAGCCCGTTGATTGGCTCGTGTACACTGGTGCCCTTCCAGCCGGTCACCCTGAGCTGCAGTTCGCTCAAAACCAAGGCATCCGAACCACGAAACGCGACGAACTCCTCGCCCACATCATTAAAGAAAAAAAGTTAAAACTGCTTGCTATTGCCGGCACACACGGCAAAACTACCACCACCGCAATGCTGGTCTGGCTTATGAAACAGCTTGGTATGCCGGTTAGTTACTCAATTGGTACAACAATTAGCTTCGGTCCAAGTGGACATTTTGACCCTAGAAGTGAATATTTTGTCTACGAATGTGATGAATACGATCGAAATTTTCTACATTTTTGGCCACATGCAAGTATTATTACCAGCCTTAGCTATGATCACCCCGATACGTTTCCGACAATTAGCGAATATAAAACTGCTTTTCGCATTTTTTTAGAGCAGAGCAACCGTACCATTCTTTGGGAACGCGACGAACATTTTCTGGAGCCAATTGGTGAACACGTGAGTTATACCGCCTTTTCAAACGATGGCGATTTAAATAGGTTCAAGCTCGCCGGTAAGCATAATCGCCAAAACGCCTTTTTAGTCTTAGAGCTTGCTAAACAGCTTTTTGACACACGCGAGCATCAAGGCCAAGAAATATTGAACCGCTTTCCTGGCACGGCACGCCGTTTTGAACAGCTAGCGCCAAATCTCTACTCTGATTACGGCCATCACCCCGACGAAATTAAAGCCATGACACAGCTAGCGCGCGAACTCTCAGACCATGTTGTGCTTGTCTACCAACCGCATCAAAACCGCCGTCAGCATGAGCTGCGACATCAATATGCTGACTGTATGCAGGGAGCTGAGAAAATTTATTGGCTGCCCACTTATCTGAGCCGCGAAGATGAGAACCAAGCAGTTCTGACTCCCGAGGAGCTCGCTTCAGAGCTCACCAATAAAGATGTCGTGCAAATTGCTAATTTAAATGAATATCTTTGGCATGATATTCAACAAGATCTTAGTGCCGGCCGACTCGTGCTCTGCATGGGCGCTGGTTCGATTGATGGCTGGCTGCGTGAACATTTGAGCAAATAAGAATTTCTTGCTAAGGTAACGTTGGCTCAACCCCGAGCTCTCCTTGTCGCTTATGATTCCAGAATAGGAGCCGTATGCTACCGGTAGAAATCGAAGTCGTGCAGTACCCCTACGGCGATGTCACCAAGGATGTCAGCGGCAACGAGATGCTGCCCCTCATCATCGCCGAGATTGCGAACAAGCTTCGCGAACGAATTGAAGAAGCTTGTCACACGGATGCTCCGGGATACCGACGCAATTCCGCCGTTGTCATGCTCGATCCAACAGCTGAAGCCTTCGTGCCGTCATTCGACACTATCATGTTCACCATTTGTATTGGTGAAAAAGGCCGCAGCTTTCTTCTCGAGGCAGTCGACAAAGCTTGTGGTGCCCGCCATCGCGCCATCATGGGATTCAGCAATCTTCGAGCTTTGCACCCTCGTGGCAACGGCAGGTCTCGCAACAAGTTGACATCAGTGGGTAACCGTGGTTTCTTCAACGGCACTGCCGGACACGATAGCAATATTAATATCACTGAAGGGCATAAAGTAGAGAATGACTTCAGCGAGGCTATAATCAAGGTTACTAGAGAGTGGCACGAGCGTCATGCAAGCCACTCCTGGTACAACAACAAGAATTGGCCGCATCCCGCTCTACAACAAGTACATAATCTTGGCGGTCAACGCTTCACTGTCGATGCAAGCGGTCGCCCTCAGTCGTTTTCTGAATAGCGCAAGGAGTAACCTGTCGTTCGTCGCTTGAGATGAGCGACAGGTAGACTCCTAAGCCGATAAGTTTGTTAGCTTAGAAGTCTATCTGTCATATAGAAGCATCAAGCGCCCAGATCGGTTTTGCTTCATGCAAGTAGCGTTTTTCATAAGTGGTTTGAATTTTGTAGTCATTCGGAGCATCATGTGCATGCAGATCAAAACTCAGAAATGTCAGCTGCAGCTTTTCGGCGACAATTTGTTCTAAACTCCACAAAAAGAGCGGTTGGTTATCAGTTTTAAAGTGAAAAACTCCCCCTTTCATCAACAATTGTTTGTATATTTCAAGAAAATGCCGATGCGTCATGCGGTGTTTAGCAGCACGCTTTTTCGGATAAGGATCAGGGAAAGTGAGCCATAATTCGCTGAGCGAATGCGCCTTAAAAAGGTCTAATAAATGGTTAGCGTGGACACGTACAAAACAAATGTTTGCCAGCCCTTCTTCTGCAGCAATCCGTGCTCCTTGATAGAGCCGGTCTGCCTTCACATCAGCTGCTACAAAAGCTCGCCCAGGATAACGACGAGCTAATTCTAAGGAAAAATGGCCAGTACCAGCGCCAAGCTCAACTATTAACGAGCAATCTTGCAAAAAATCATCCCGTACATCACTAGTAAACTGTTTGGCTTCATAACAATTTGGTAATTCTTCAAAACGGGCAAACTTATATTTTTTGCGTTTTCTGGCAATAATGAAATCTTCGGGTTTAGAACTCATATTATCGTAACCTTTCTATAGTACCGTCAGGGAGGGGCCGCAGTTTATAAACACGTTCAACCGCTGAATGCGACGACACCAAAGCGACAACACCGTAGAGTGTATCAGTTCTTATAACGGCAACTCCATCATTCTTCAGGCAATGAATAACGTCAGGATCTAAGCGATTAGTATAGATTTTCACAACTGCTATACTAGCATTAAGATGAATGATTTTATATCCTCAATTTTTGGATCAGCCGAAAATATGTGGAAGTGGCTTGGCCAAGCCACTGGATTCACCTTAATTGCCATTATTGTTATGTGGTTAGCGCGACGCTTTGGTAGCGTGGCTATTACACAAATTATTCGTCGTACGGTACGTAATAATCGTTTCACGCATGTTGAAATGTCGCCTGAAGATATACGCAAGCGTCAAGATACACTTATTAGTCTTTCCACGGCTATCTGGAAAGCGCTCATATGGATTGTGGGTATTTTAGTAATCGTTCTCAATATCTTTCCCGGTGTCCGGCTTGAGCCGGTATTTGCCAGTGCCGGTATTATTGGTATCGCTCTTGGTTTTGGGGCACAGTCACTTATAAAAGACTTTATAACTGGTATATTTATTATTACCGAAAATCAGTATCGAGTTGGCGATGTTATTGATATTGAAGGTGCCAGTGGCACCGTTGAAAAAATTTCGATTCGTTCGACCATGCTGCGCGACACCGATGGCAATGTCCATTACTTAACAAACGGCAATATTGTTCACGTTATTAATAAAACCATGGGATATAGTAAGGTGAACCTCACGATTAATGTCGAACCAGAGACTGATATCGACACATTGGCTGAGCTGATTAACAAGGTTGGTAATAAAATGGCTGAGGAATCTCCCTGGAAAGAACGAATTCTCGAACCACCCCGGTTTCTTAATATCGGTGCTTTCACAGACACTTCACTCGAAGTAAAAATTACCGCCAAAACCGAACCCTCACAACAATGGTCGGTCACTGGCGAACTCAGAAAACGTCTTTTAAAAGCCTTTCACGGCAAAGATATCAAGCTCACGCATACCGGCACGGCACCAATCGCAATTCCGGCAATCACCGGTAGGCAAACAAAGTCAAAAATTAAAGTATAGCAATGGATTGAATGCAACCAACAGTGCCATCTCTTCAATTTTTAGGGTGTTAAGACTTCGCCTCTGGCACCGGTTCAAGCTGAATCGGACCTAGTGTAACGCACTCAGGCAAGAGTTGCCCCATAGCACAGGCTACAGATGATTCATTGCGAGCACGACGCAACATCGCTATACGCAATCTGAGCTTCAAGTCCTCTGGGTTAGTTAATTCTACACCGGCATGACCAAGCAACATAGCCCGTTCTCTCTGAAGGCGGCCAACGTAATATTGTTCTTGAACATCTACCATATAGCGAATTCGGCAGATTTTACCCTGATGATTTGAACGAACACTCAGTCCTTTGACGACACATTCAAGGTCAGTTGTAGCATATGATGGAATATAATCAGGGTGATCGGGTAGTGTATCAAGAATAGCTTGGGCATGGGTTCGGGTGAATTTTCCGCCGGACTCATCTTTCGACATATCTTTTGCCGCAAGAAGATACAGAAACGGATTCAGCACTTCTAAAGGTAACCCTGGTGTTCGACGACGCAAATACTCTTGAGCAGAAGTAAAAGCTTCAGGGTTCAGTACTAACCGGCCGATTCCTACTCGTGCATCTTCGTCCTCCAACGTGCCATTGTTGGCCTTTTGATAGAGCGAGCTATCTTGCGGATTAAATCTTTCACTCATAGATTAAGTATACAAGGCGCTTAAAGCTACCGTTAAGATAGCAGGGGTATCGCTTAAATTTATAAATCTCAAGAAGACGCCATTACTTGGCTCTAGGCTACTATTATGGTGCCTGTTCGCTGGCACCAATGCCAAGCGTTATGTCTTCAAGTACCGGTGAATCAAAGCTACCTGACTTTTTCAGGGTTGTTTGTGCCGCCTGCATATGTTCGCGCATTTCTTTAATACTCTCGCGTGTAACTGGGCCGCTTGAATCAATTTGATTATCTTCACTGACCGATGTAACTTGGCTACGGACGTCGGCATTTTTTGGTTTACTAAGATCAATACGTGAAAAATTGCTCGATAAATAAAGTGTCGTACTCACGCCTGTCAAGAAAAGCGCCGCCCCAATTGCTGCCGCGAGTGCAGTTGATAAACCAAAATGGCGCTTTGGATCAATTTCTTGATCTATTTGTTCATGCGTGTGATGAGTAACGATATGCTCAGACATAGCTATTGCTGGCCTCCATTAATAACAGGCGTGAAACGCTCTTCTAAGATTTGTAACTGCGCAGTATAAGCGGCAACGAGTTGATCAATACGGGCAACTTGAGCGGCTAATGTCGCACGATCAGCTCGAGCTTTGTCAAGCCAATCGTAAAACTCACTGGGTTTCGTTTTACAGTCAACTCTTTGAGCGGTTGTGAGATCGTCTGAATAGGTTGTAAACAAATTAGCATATGCGTTCACGCCTGCTTGAATTTGCGCCGATATACTAATAAGCTCAGGCGCGTCAATATTATTAACGGCAATACGGCTATTAAAGGCAACAACATAAGGAATAATTTCAAGATCATATACCCTACCCCGGTTCACGCGAGTAGCTGTTTCGTTTTTTTGGACAGTGCCTAGCTGCACCCGTAGCTGATCGCAGCGTGTGATAATCGCCTGCTGCTGTTCGAGTGTCGCCTCAGCGGCATACGCTTTAGCCAACCAAAAACTTGCAGTGGCACCGGCAGCGATAAGGCCAAAGATAATAGCAGCTTTTAGTGAGCGTTTCATGCTTAGTGTCATTATGGCAGGTCTCTTTGGCCTGTCAAACGAAAGAGACCACCTTTCGTTTGCTCTAAGAAGCCTTCACTGCGCAATGTCTGCAATACCAGCTCGAGCCGTTCGTCGGTTAACTTTGCGTGAAGCAATGTCTCTGAAAGTGGTTCTTTGTGCAGTTCTCTCAGTACTGCACCGCGCAGTTGTCTGAGCGACCCTTCAAACTTTGATTGTTTCACGTAGTGACGTGAGCGGTGAATATTATTGCTCGCCGCCTTAAGATATGTGCCGTAATCCATTAATGCCCAATACCATTCGCGCGGATGAGCCGTGTCAGTGGTTTGTGTAAGCAATACCTTAATCTCACGATCATCAACATCGCCACGATCTTTAAAAAAATGATGAATATAAACAGTGCGAATATTTGTTTCAATAAAAATTGCCGGCTTATTAAAAGCATAGGCCATAATCGCACCGGCGGTATTGGGACCGACACCGGGCAAAGACTCGAGTGAGGCTTGGTCATGAGGTAATTCACCGCCAAAGTCTTCGCTCACCTTCAGCGCTGCCATGTGTAAAAACCGAGCTCGACGATTATAGCCCAGCCCTAACCAAACACTAAGCACATCGGCAAGCGGCGCCTGCGCCAAGCTTTCAAAAGTTGAAAAGGTCATCAAAAACTGGCGAAACTTCGGCAAAACTCGCCCAACTTGTGTTTGCTGTAGCATTATTTCACTTATTAAAATATGATAAGGCTCCGTATTTTGGCGCCATGGTAAATTGTGACGGCCATGACCCCGATAATAGCCGAGTACTGTTTCTTGAAATAGTTGCTGCTGTTTGTTCATTTATTAATAACTTTCAATTCTTTCCCTATGTCGGTCTTTTTATCTGCAGCAGAGATAATATCGTTAATTAAATCGTCCACCGCTTGCAAACGCAGGGATTCCGTCGCTGGCGCAACGGTGAGATCTGCAGCTGGGATACTGCCTTCGGGACCATAGAAATCATTAAGGCTTTTCGTTACCTTCGTTTCTAAAAAGTTAGCGATAGCTTGGCGGTTATAGGCTATAGTTAGTTGCCCCGGTTTATTACCTGGTTTAAAACCTAACCAAGCAGCGATTTCGTTTGGTTCAGCAACATACATTACCTTATTTTGATATAAAAAGCTGAAGCTGAGGCGAATAATAGCATTTACCTCGTCGCCGGTTTTTGCAACTGAGACAGCGGTGCGCTCCGGTTCAACAAGATTCTTAAATGACATCGTTATAAGGCTGGGCTCCCTTACAAGCTGATTGAAGCTCCCTATTACTTCCGCAACAGCAAAGCCCCTACCAAACTTACCTTCAACTACCCCAAATTCATTCAAGTTTTCGTCAAATTGTAGTGTTGCGTCAGTGGGCTGTAAAAATTCATCACTGAAAGTCCGAGCTAAGAACTGTTCAATGTGCTCACGATTATATTCAACAATAAGCGACGTGTTAAGGGACTGCCATAATAATGGCGCATCAAATAAGTGACGCCGGGCATTATATGCTTGTTCGGCTGTTTTTTTAACATTAAGCGTAACGCCAAGCTCCTGGGCCGAGGCTGTTACCGTTTTTGAAGATGAAACAAATCGAAACTGCATTTTTTGAAATTGCTTCTGAGCTATTGCTTCGAGTTCTACTAGTGTTCTGTTACCCACGCCAACCGAAGCCAAACTAACATTCGGCAGTACGTGCGTTTGATAAAATAGGCCGAGAAAAACGACAATTCCAAGCGCTCCCACGAGTATTAATGGCTTTAACCAAGCTTTAAGTGATCGTTTTATCGGTGGCGTAAATGTTGGTTTTGTTCTTAGTGGTCGCATAAATGATGTCAGTCCTGAAGAGAGCCTGTTACAATAATACCCTGATGGAAAGTATTTATAAAAGAGCGGTTATGCACCTACGCAAATATGATCCAGTGCTTGCACCAATCATAGAAAAAGTGGGGCTTTGCACCATTCAGCCCCACAGTGATTATTATGGGGAACTCGTTGATAGTATTATCGGTCAACAACTGAGCGTTAAGGCAGCAAGGAGTATTCAAAATCGTTTTTCAGCGCTCTTTGACGGCAAATATCCGTCACCCGATCAGATTTTAGTAACTGATGTTGAAGTGTTACGTTCAGTGGGATTAAGCAGGTCAAAAGCGAACTACATCAAGAGTTTAGCCGATCATATCGTGAGCGGTCAACTTGAACTTGAGAAATTTTCTAACATGAGTAACGTTGATATCATTAAAGAATTAACGGCCGTTAAAGGTATTGGCGAGTGGACAGCACACATGTTTTTAATGTTTGCGATGGCTCGCCCCAATATATTGCCAGTTGGCGACCTTGGTATTCGTAGCAGCATTAAGCAATTATATAAATTCGAGCAGCTGCCCACTCCAGCCGACATCTATCAACTCGCTGAGAAGTATCACTGGCACCCTTATGAATCAATTGCAAGTTGGTACCTGTGGCAGGCGCTCGATAACACGCCTGCAATAACCTAGTAGTCTTGCGAAAGGAGTCCCCCAGCCGATGACAAGCATCGGCATGGGGGCTTCGCCTCTTTTGATATCCGTACCCGTTCAAAAGAGACGCTAGACTTCGGTCTTGGTGACGATCGTCAACGCAGGATGACGCGTATTGTCGTCAAGCTTCCCTATGAAGGTACGCTTGAAGTACAGTTCACCGTCCTCGTCACGAAGATGACGGAACCCGAGTGCCTGATGAGCCGACCCTGGTTCTGGTTGAGATTCGTCGGGCATGATCGTCTCGATGATGGTGAGAGCCATCTGCAGATCCAGGTTATTCAGCAGGTACATTGGTTTACCTGACCGAATCTCGCTCACCGCGCAAGTGAACATGTCGTCAACGTAGGTGGCTTCCGCCCGAGACACGTTCACACTGTGCTTGGCAGCGTCTCTGGTGATGAGACTGAGGATCCGATCGTGTGTTGGCCACCCGTACCCCATCATTGATACCACATCAGACTCCACCATATTGATCACAGTCACCATTAATCGACCTTCCACTACATCAGAACTCTTCCGGTAAGCTCCGAACTATCCTTATTATATGCCTTAGTGCAAGTTAGCACCTATAAAAGTGCTTGTCTCCTTAAAAATTGCCTTGCACCAGCGCTTAGACCGGTTTCGGCAATTCTTTTAGTCGTATACGCCTTCTCAATATCTATTGCCGCGCATAGCGCCTGTGCATCAGTTTCATCAAACTTTCTTTGTTCCTCACCACGGCGCATAAAGGCTTTAATAAGAATGGTATCGAACGGGTTTGCTAAAAACACCATTGTGCCGACTTCAAATTGCAATCTATGTTGGCATGCCAAATCTGTTAAATAGATTGGAAAGGTGCCTTCGTTCGTTTCAAATCGTGAACGGCTCATAATATCAATCTCTGTATTATCAAGTGTCAATGTTAAAGTGCTCGCAATGTTTTCGAACTGCTCGCCGTCGCTCGCGACAACTAGAAAAGATGCGCCATCAAGACGCTTTGCTGCCGGTAATATAGCCGCTAGTTTTTCAAAATCATCATTGTGAACAATAATATCAAAATCAGTCGGCGTTCGATTTGCCGTTAAAAGCGCCACTTCAGAACCGGCAAAAATTGCCCAGCGAATCTTTGCATCATTCATGCGTTTAAAAAGTTCTTTAAGCGCCGATTTTGCTAAGAGCAGTTGCTCAATAGATTCCATGTTACGGAATAAGCTGCTTAAGGTCGCGAATTACTTGTTCAGGGCTCTTGGCAAGAATAGGCGTTATACCCATTTCTATGGCAGGCGTAAGATAACGTTCTTGGTCTTCAACAAAAATGCATTCTTCGGGCGAACAGCCAGCCAGTTCAATGGCTTTTTGATACATGCGTATATCTGGTTTACGTGTAGCTTCAGCGTATGATAAAACTTCAGCATCAAACATATCATAACCGCCATGCCGGCGTATTTGCTCAGCGCTTGGCGGCAAGATATTCGAGAGTACAATAGCTTTTAAGCCGCGCTGCTTGACATATGCGACCAGTTCGCGCATTTCAGGTAACGCTTCGGCACTTGGCCAATGGCTCCAGATTGTTTCTTGGAATTCGGTTGAGAAGTCAATGCCAAGTGCTTCACCAACTCGCTGCCAAAATGTAGTATTATCTATTTTGCCTGACGCGAACTCACCAACCTGAGCAAATAATGTCTCTTCGGCTGTTTCCATTTTTACGCCATAATCACGATGTAAGCGCTTAGTAAGCCAACCGAACGAACGTGGTACGTCTGCTGCCCCTACGACACCTTCCCAATCAAATAAGACCGCCTTGTAATTCATGTATCCTCTCTCTTACTTCTTTTAACGCTGCTTCAGGAATGAGACAGCAAAGTCTTGCTCGTTCCTCATCACTTTGAATACCAATGCCATAACGATGATTATATTTATAAAGCGTCACGTGCAGCGAGGGATCAGGCAGATCTTTTAACATAGGAAAGGTCAACCTTAACGATTCAAACATCCGATGAACCCCTCGCACCTTAACAGTTACTACGATAGAACGAGCACCTTCATTCTCGCAGATATAAAGCTGTTCTCCAAAACTTTTGAAATGTATTGGGCGCGACTCTACATAGTTTTTCACAAACTGATATAACTCCACCATAGATACCGAGCGACCAGCAACTACCTTTGGAATACAAATTAAACTGCAGTGGATTTCTTCTTTTAGTTCAAACTGCACGTCACCATAGCCAAGCGGCGGCAATTGTATTTTGGCAATTGCAGCATAACATAGCCAAGATCACCAGCATCATAGCGAATAGTATCGGTCCACCATTCCATTGCATTACTCATGTGGTTCATTCTAACAAGAGAAGACATATTTGTTACAATCAAATGGTTCCTATGGCTATCGAGACACTAAAACTATTCTGGCGCGCTACTTGGCGATATAAATGGCTGTTTATTTGGTCTGAGATTGGCGGCACGATTTTCGTACTCACAAATGAGATCGCTGGCCCGCTCTTCATCAGCCTGATAATTGATAAGCTAACAAAGAGTAATCTTTCCCAGCTGACTTTTGGTGATTTTTTGCCCCTACTTATCATGTTCGCTATTGTTCGCATCGTCTACATTCTCTCGAGCCGTCTCATGATGCAAACACATATTAGACTTGAGCCAAATGTTATCCGTGATCTTGAAAATATAAGTTTTCAAAAGCTTCAAGGCCATAGTCTTGGCTTTTTTGCCGATAATTTTAGCGGTGCATTGGTTGCGAAGGTCAATCGCTTAACAAGCGCCTATCAACGAGCAGTTGAAACACTGCTTGGTGACTTTGGTATGCTTTCACGCCATTATTTGATAGTTCTTGTAATTCTTTTCTTTGTGAATTGGCAAATCGCTAGTGCCTTTTTGATATGGACGATCCTCTTTTGCGGCTCAATCGTATTGTTACACAAGAGAAAGTTACGTCACTCCAAGGCCGCAGCTGCCGCCCAAACTCGCGTTACTGCACGATTAGCCGACAGCCTCGCCAATGTGCTGACCGTGCGCTCGTTCGCCAGATCAAAAGAAGAAACTAGTCATTTTAAAAAATTAAGTCAAGAACGACGTGATCTGCGCTTTCGCTCGTACCAAATTGGTGATCGCATACGGCTTTATAAATCTATTTCTATTGTTGGTATTGAGTTTGTTATTCTTTTTCTCATCGTGAAGTTTGGGCTTGATGGTACCATGAGTATCGCTTCTATCGTGCTCGTTCAGCTTTACATTCAACGCTTATTGGCTGCTTTGTGGAATTTTGGAAAGTTTATGGATCGGATTGAAGAATCGTTGGCCGACGCAGCCGAAATGACAGAAGTTATTAACCATCCACACGAAATAACTGACCCTGAGCACCCCGAAAAAAGTAGAATCAAGGATGGTTCGATCGCATTTCATGACGTCAGTTTTCAATACAACGACGCTAAAAAACATACACAGCTTTTTGAGCACTTCAGTGTCACTATTCCGGCGAGCCAAAAGGTCGGGTTGGTTGGGCCATCTGGCGGCGGTAAAACGACTCTCACTAAACTTTTGCTGCGTTTTATGGATATTCAAAAAGGCAGTATTACAATTGATAGTCAAAATATAACAACTATCAAGCAAGATGATCTGCGCCGAGCGATTGCCTATGTTCCACAAGAGCCACTCCTGTTCCACCGCTCAATTTACGAAAATATCGCCTATGGCAACCCTGAAGCCAACAAAGCACAAGTAATTGAAGCTGCTAAAAAAGCCTACGCGCACGAATTTATTTTAGAATTATCAGCGCAATATGACACTATTGTTGGCGAACGCGGTGTGAAGCTTTCAGGCGGCCAACGGCAGCGTATTGCCCTCGCCCGTGCCGTCTTAAAAGATGCACCAATTCTTGTATTAGATGAAGCCACGTCAGCCCTAGATTCGCATTCTGAAAAGTTAATTACTGCGGCACTTGATAAATTAATGGCTAGCCGCACCACCATCGTTGTTGCTCATCGCCTGTCAACCATCCGGCGCATGGATCGTATTTTAGTATTGGCAGACGGTAAGATCATTGAAGATGGGCCGCATCAAAAGCTAGTTACACAAAAAGGCTTATATGCTGAGCTTTGGTCACACCAATCAGATAACTTTCTCACTGAATGAAAAGGCTTCCCCCCGTACCCCGTCAGCAAATCTATGATCTTTATTGGTATTTTGCGTCTGAACGCCAAGCGATATTCGAAAAACGAGCAAGCGGGCTGCCTGGCCCCTGGACGAATGACCCGATTCTAAGAACATACAAGTTTTGCAATACCTTCCGTGCGGCTGACCGGGTAAGCCAGTATATGATTCAGCATGTCTGTTACCATACTGAACCGTGCGATCCAGCTGACCGCCTGTTTCAAATTGTGGCCTTTCGTATGTTTAGTAAAATTGAAACCTGGCAAGCGATTCATAATTATCTCGGCCGATACCCGCGGCTGACCGACCTCGCCAGTGGCGCTTTTACCAAAGCTTTAGAACATGCTCATCAACAAAATGGCACAATTTATACTCATGCATTCATTTTGGCACCACATAACGCCTATCATCAGCCACGCAAGTATCTAAACCATGTTGAGCTTTTTAAACACATGTTTTTAAGAGATGATCTTGCAAATGCACTACTAAAGGCTCCCTCATTAGAAGCTATCTTTCATCTGTTAAAGCGCTACCCAATGCTTGGTAACTTCATGTCATATCAAATTGCAATTGACTTAAACTATTCTGACCTTATTAATTTTTCAGAAAATGATTTTACCATCGCTGGGCCAGGTGCGCTGCGTGGCATTAAAAAAGCTTTCGAAGATATGGGTGATTTCACACCAGAAGAGATAATTTTATTGATGATCGAACGCCAAGAGGAGGAATTTGCGCAGCTTGGTCTCACTTTTAATGGATTATTCGGTCGCAAGCTGCATGCTATCGATGCTCAAGGTCTTTTTTGCGAGCTTGATAAATATTGCCGGGTAGCCGTGCCAGAGCTTGCAAGTGCTCGAGCGCGTATCAAGACAAAGTTTGTGGCCCATCAGCATTCTATATCGTATGTTTTTCCAGCAAAGTGGCAACTCAATACTGCAGGTATAGCTTGAAATAAGCTCTGGGTCATCGTATAATTCAACATCGTTCTGCGAGGGCTTTAAAGGGTCCACCAAGTGGACTTTTTGGAGACGCAAAACAACAAGAGACTCACTGGCCAGGAAGAGCTGGCCAATCGTGGATGAGAAAGGTTTGGAATGCCACAGAAGAGCAGAATATGCACCTACCCCCTCGAGTCGCCCGGCCCCTGCCCACAGCAAGGGAGCGCTACCCACATGGTGCAGGTTCCAGAGGAGCTTGCCGCAAGTCGACAGAAAGGCGAATTTCACCCGCGCGGTGAATGCCATCCCGGGATGGTTAACGCAGATGTGAGGGTGGTCATGGTGCCCTTCGACGCGCTTCCTTCTCACTCCTGATCCTGTGTGAGGTTGCATGCCCTGCTGTCAGATCAAATGATCGGCAGCAGGGCTTCTCACTTACGGTGCTAAACGATTAATATCACGTGGAAAGAGCGATGCCTCTTTGACGTTATTAAGTCCTAAAATTTTCTGAGTTAAGCGTTCCAACCCCATGCCAAAACCACCGTGCGGCGGCATGCCATGCTTGAAGGCGTCAAGATAATATTTAAAACCAATATTTTCAGGGTCACCGCCAGCCATACCGCGCAGCTGCGTCACCAGTTTGTCGTAGCGGTGCTCACGCATGCTGGCAGTGGCGATTTCAACACCGCGAAATAACAGATCGGCACGCTCGGCAACTTGCTGATCGTCATCTTTAAACTTGTGATAAAACTTGGCACCTTCACGCGGCCATTCTGTTACAAAAATAGCATCACTCTTTAGCTCTTTCTTAGTCCATTCACAAACCCAACGCTCTTCATCTGGCCGAAGATCTTTTTCGCCGACAGTGTTTGTACCAGTCGCTGCTGAGTATTTTTCGTGGATTTCAGCCATTGTAATTTGCGGGATTTTCTCAAGCATCAACGGTTTTGTCGCATTCCAGACTTTTAAATGCGCTTCGCCTTTTGTCCAGACATCATCAATCACGCTATTCATCAGATCACTCATCATATCAAGCAGCTCCTGTAAATTAACGAAGCCCATTTCAGCATCAATATGCGTAAATTCAGTCATATGACGAGTGGTGGCACTTGGCTCAGCCCGATAGGTTGGGTTAATTTCAAAGCCGCGCTCAAACACGCCAACCATAATTTGTTTATAAAATTGACCGCTCTGCGCTAGCGTTGCCTCTTTGCCAAAGTAATCGAGCTTGAACACCTCTGCACCACCTTCGGTTGCGCCCGGTAATAGTTTTGGCGAGTTAAATTCGGTAAAATCTTGGCTTCGTAGATATGTTCGAGCAGCTTCTTTTACCTCGGCTTGCACTTTAAAAATAGCTTGTTCGCGTAAGTTACGCAGACCAACCACCCGATAATCAAACAGCGTTTCGAGATTTTCAGATTCGTGGCTGAGCGGTTTATCAATTTCAATTGGCGGCTCAAACTCAACAGGCACAAGCACTTCAAGCTTAGCATCATGCAACTCAGCGCCGCCGGGCGCACGTGGTTCTTCAACAACGTGGCCTTCAACCTTCAAAACAGTGCCAATTTGCAGGCCTCGTAGTTTTTCAACTTCAGTTTTATCTTTAATAACTACTTGCACCAACCCGCCACGGTCACGCACATTAATAAATGTTAAACCGCCTAGCAAGCGTTTTTTATGTAGCCACCCCTTTATTTCAATCGGCCCGCCAACATATTTAATGACCTCGTTACTTAAAGTTCGCATAAATTCTCCTTAGATTAGCAGATGAAGGCATAACAAGGGCCACTGGCGCTTGCACTGCCTAGGCGCAAGCAACCGGCCCGGGATTCATGTCGTTATTGCAGATTTGTTGCGTCATTGAAGCTATTATAACACCTTAAACATCTTTTCGTTTCGGAGGCAGGTTGTTATGCCGCGGATTATGCGCGGCGACGGCCCGCAAATCGTCATGCTTATCAAATTCATCAATAATTTTGCGGCCGAGCAGTGATTCTAGCACGTCTTCGAGCGCCAGCAACCCCACTGTTTCACGATACTCATTCACAACCACGAACAGATGGTGATGTGTGCGGATGAAAGCTGCGAGGGCGCGCTCTAAATTTTGGTCTTCACGAATATAAAAAACATCGGGGCGCATGGCATCCTTCACGGTGCGATAATTTTTCTTGAGCGGAATGAGATCGCGCATGTAGAGCATGCCGACCACGTGGTCAATATCGCCTTCAACTACCGGAAAACGGCTATGGCCCGAGGCGTGCAAACGGTTGAGTACCACCGGCCCAAGCGTATCGGTTTGTTTAGCAAAATCAATGACTGAACGAGGTGTCATAACTTCACTCACTAATTTCGCGCCAAACTGAAGACCAGAGGCGATGAGTGCCAGCTCGTGTGTTGTTAGTACACCATGTGTTGTTTTTAATTGATCAATTAACTCTTCTTTTGAATACACAAACTGACCGGCGCGCGGTTTTGCATCGCCATAAAACCATTGCAATATCCCATGCCAACGATTCACAAGGTGAATAACTTGCGGCTCAAATTTTAAAAAGAATTGCTCAGCACGTTCAGACAAAAACTTCCAGCGGCTCATGCCAGCCAAGCCAAGCAGCACCGGCACCATCGCAATAATTGCCACCAAAGCACCGAATTGAGCCGCCACTACCACAATGAGCACCACGAGCAGAATCGTTTCAAGCAAATATTTCAGTGCTTTTATGTCAGGCAGGGCGTGCTCGCGTGCAATAACAGCTTCGATTGCATTATCCTTTGTTTTGAGCCGACGATTCAGCTCATATCCTGAGAGCTCGGTGTGTCGCAAGCGAATACTACGCAGCGCTATCAAGAGAAGCCACAGCAGAACATCAATCAGTATAAAAAGTATAAACATCGTTATCAAAATTGTAACGTAAAATTGTTAAAGAAAGAAGCTAACACAGTATAGTAAAAAGAGGCCAAGAGAGGAGCCGAAATTGAAGCTTGGGCAAGATATCAATGTGGCGAGAATCGTCGAGATCATCGAGATGGCTATCACGGAAATTCGAAAACGCTGGCACTATTATACGGAACACCATAAGGTCCGCTCTGATGGAACGCTTGAGGATTACACCTCAGCGGATACTGAAGTCCAGGCACTCATAGTCGAAAAGCTCATTGAAGCCTTCCCAGGTTTTGGTATCAACGCCGAAGAGAAGGGGCTGCGGATTGCTTGCACTCTACCGGGTATCAATGCCTATTTCACCGTCGACTCTATAGACGGCACTATCGCTTTTAAGCGCCAGCAGGCCTTCGGGGTCGGTACACAAATTGCTCTGGTAATAGATGGCGAGGTTGTCTGTGTTGCTATCGGCGACGTAAACAGCGGTAACCTTTATTGGTATGGCCCTGATGACGAAGGAGTGCTCCAGTATACTCACGGCAAACTTGCCGACCTTCAAGTTGATGTAAGAGTGAGGCGGCGGCGCGCAAAACCGCTCAGCGAGCAAGTAGTCGTCCTTTGGAAGTCGCCCGAGTATATAAAAAATCCGCTTTTGCGGCGGCTGATCATGCCCACCGAATTTGGAGGTGCGTTTCTCGACTACCACATCATACCTGGCAGTATCGCCTTGCGCGTTATGAGGGTACTAACGGCCGAGATCGGCGCCCACCTCGTGTATTTCCGCAACGACACGCCATGGGACAACACGCCGCTTATCGGAATGACAAAGCAGCTCAAGATTGCCTGGTTGCAAGTTTCTAACGATGGCAACAAGCTTGAACGGTTTGAGCCTCGCCCACCAACCGAAGTGACGAGCGCCAATCGGGTCATTCTCTTGATTCCCGAAGAAAAGCTGCCTGAGCTCCTCGCGGTCGTATAGTATTGCCCGGGTGAAAGAGTTTTTCACCCGGGCAAAAATAACTATCCCTGAATCCCGAACCTTCGTTTCCAAAATCGTGTGAAATCAGTTTTTACTAACTGATTTCAGCCCAACGCTCATATAGAGCTCCGATGGAGCTTTACATGAAGAGAGTGGTTTGGAAACGAAGGTTCCGGGATTCAGATGCCTACCCCATTTGAAATAATCTAGTAAAAGGATATACTAGTTATGTTTAGAGGAGTTTTGTATGGATAAATGGCGATGGCTGATTTTTGGTGGCATTTGTGTGTTGATTTTCGGGTTAGTTATTTTTACTCGTGAGCCTTCGGTACCTTTTAATGGCGATCCGGCTAGTGTCGTCGAGGGTGATCATGTTTATGGTGATAATAGAGACGCAAAGGTTGTATTTATCGAATACGGTGATTTTCAATGTCCAGGTTGCAGCAGTCTTTATCGGGCTATGAAGGTCGCTGATTTTAAAAATGTTTATAAAGATAAGATTGCTTTTGTCTTCCGTCATATGCCACTAACGGCAATTCACCCGAACGCCAAAGCTGCCGCTGCCGCCGCTGAAGCTGCTGCTGAACAGGGTAAGTTCTGGGAGATGCATGATGCGCTTTATGATAATCAGGCCGAATGGGAGAATGCCTCGGCTAATACCCGTTCAAGTTTCTTCGAAAAATATGCTAGTAGCATCAGACTTGATATAGCAAAGTTCAAAGAAGCGCTCGGGAGTAAAACAGTCAGTGAGCGCATCCAACGAGACGCTACCGCCGCCGAAAAAGGTGGCGTTGAGAAAAGTACCCCTGCTCTCGTACTGAATGGTAAGGCTCTAAAATTTGAGGATATTTCCGAAAAGGATGAAGCCGGTGAATCAACCTTTAGTATCAAAAAGATTGAAGAGCTCGTTGATAGAGCCCTCAAAGACGCTGGTGAGCAACCGCCAGCCAAACCCGAGAATTCAAACACACTATCTACTCCTGCAGTGCAGAGTAGCGAATAAAAAGAAAAAGAAACACCCGCCTGGTACGGAGTGTACACTGAGGCGGGTGCGACGTTTAGTGTTCTATATACTGTTGCCAGTCGGCTGGCTCAACGTCTACCGGTATCCGCTTCTGTGATGAAATCACACGGATTTTGATAGGCATAGAGTATCTCCTTGTTTAGGTGGTTTGCATATGTTTTTGCGGGTACTTGCATAAACACGCAAAATATATTCTAGCAAAGTTTTTGAAATGTGTCAAGCATGCGTAGGTGGCTATGCTTGCATTTTACCCCTGTTAATTAGATAATTCGCCGTCTGCGTGCCCATATCAAAAGACCGGCTGTTACAAGAATAGTCAATGAAATAACGATAAAATAACCCCTTAAGTCAGTGCCTATTTCAGATTGCGTTTGAAAAGGCAGATCAATATTCATACCATACATGCCAAAGAAAACATTCGGTAATGCAATGGCGACCGTCGCTGCCGTCAACCATTTAATTGCCCGGTTTAAATTGTTGTTCGCGATAGTCGAATAGGCATTTCGAATACTTGCAACAGTTTTAATGTTACTTTTACAACTTTCAATTGATTGCTCGTTATTTAAAAGCAAATCTTCAACGATATCTTGGTCTTCTTCAAAAAGTGGAATGTGACGACCCAATAGTAGGCGCCGCAATATAGCAGTGGTCGGTAGAAGCGCTGAGAGAAATTCATTGAGCTCGTCTTCGATCATTACGAAGTTCACAAAGTCATCGTTGTTAATTTCATGTTGCCGAAGTTGCACACGCATCATTTTAATCTGCCGGCTAACATTGTTGATGAAATTTTCATATTGATCGGCAATCTGTGACATAATCTGCAAAACTAGCTTCGTTCTCTGTGTCGTTGCAAAATCAATTTTGCCGTTTAAGAAACGCTGTAGTCGGGGCAAGCGATGTGGCGTAATAGTTATTAACAGATTAGGCCCAACCACAAACAAGAGCGGCGAGGTTGTTACTTCGACCTCTTCGGTCGTAAAAGCATAACGCACAAAGATATAGCTAATATCTCCTTCTCGCTCTAAACGCGGCATTTCTTCAGCATCGAGGACATCTTCCATGTGACCGAGGTCGAGATTGAACTTCTGCACCAGCCATTCAATTTCTTGTTCGGTAGGCTCTTCAACGCAAATCCAGGCCCCTGGTTGGTATTCTTTGGGCTGTGTCAATTTCGTTGACCGAAGGTTTTTATAAAAATATCTGATCATATGAGTTCAAAACTTAGTATATACCGAAGAACTCATCTCACCATACCTTTCAAGCTAAAAACTGGTTATCTCCGGCTGCAAAAGTTGTATCGCTCGCCGGTGTAGCCTCTTGCTACGCCTCCTCACTCTCCGACTTTTTCGCTCGGAGCTAACGCATTTTTTACTATTGAAAGTATGGTAAGATGAGTTCTAAGCTTATGGTTACTCCCCGCATCCGTCATGAACTACGACATCGTCGTCGACATCTTCGATTGCCATTCGGGGCTCAAAAGCTTCTCTCAATACTTGAGGGTATTGAGGGTGGATTTGCAATCAGTGCCGGTGTTGTGGCAGGGCTCAGCTTTGCGAGCATTACCGATCGTAGAATCTTGCTTATAACGGCAGCCGTCAGCATCCTTGTGAATGGGTTCAATGCTTCAGCAGTTAAATATAGCTCTGAACATTATGAAGACGAGCTTGACGGTCGTGAAAAAACAGATCCATGGCGCTCTTATTTCATGCCTGCCGCCATTGAGTTTATGATCTACTTTGCTGTTTGCTTGCTTACTCTCTTGCCCCTCTTTTTCTTCAATAACACACTTCTCGCTGTCAGTTGGTGTACTATATTAACTTCGATTGTATTATTCAGCGCCGGATGGTGGCGAGGCTTCTTGCTTAAAATGAAGCCTGCTCGCGACGGCCTTGAATTGATGCTACTTGGTTTATTAATTATTGTCATCGGCGGTACCGCGGGATATTTGCTTAACTTATAAAGTTGTTAAGGTACTCTTTGATAAAGTCCGCTCATCACCACTTCGAGCGGTACTTGCTCAATAGTGATATCTTGTACGTTAAATATATCGGTTAACTTTGTGATAGCTGGCACAACCCTGTCTTTCTTAAGACCAAGCACAACAACGCCATCTTTTGAACTCACAAGATCACCAAATACTTCGAGCTTTTGACGAGAAGGAGTCTCGCCACCGAACTCAAGACGTACAAATCGTTTATTGGTATATTGGTTATTTAAGGCACGCATCGAGTCATCATACATGAGAACTCCATGATTAATAACGATCACACGCTGGCACACTTCACTAATATCGTCCATGTCGTGACTGGTCAAAAGTAGTGTTTTGCCTTCTTCATGAATCTCACGAAGAAACTTCCGCACATTGTGTTTTGATGCAATATCAAGCCCGATAGTTGGCTCATCGAGAAACAAAATGTCCGGATCATGCAATAGCGCACCGATTAACTCAAGCTTCATGCGCTCACCGAGCGATAAACGTCTTACTTGCGCCTCAAGTACATGCTCAACATGAAGAAGTTTCGTGAGTTTTTTGACTCGTTCTTCATATACCGAAACTTTAATATTGTAAATTTTACGAAGCAGCTCAAACGACTGGCGAGCCGAAAGATCCCAATTGAGCCCAGCCTTGTTGCCCATCACCAGGCCAATCTTTTTCAAAAACTCATATTTTCGATCAAATGGTCTAAAACCAAGAACCGATAACTCACCGGCAGTCGGGTAAACCAGGCCGGTAAGCATTTTGGTGGTCGTTGTTTTACCTGCTCCGTTTGGCCCCAAAAATGCCACTGCCTCACCCGTACTCACGCAAAAGCTAACACTATCAACCGCATGTTTGTATTGCCACTGAGGCTTAAAGATACTATTGATAAACTTTTTATTTCCTTTGATCTTAAATGTTTTCTGTAAACTTTGGGCTCTTATGATGTCGCTCATGATGATGCTGAAGTGTAATTACGCAATGCGAAATGCCAAAGCCATCCAAAAATAAAGAACGACACAACACCCGCGATACTACTAGCAATAAGAGTTGGCACCGGGTCACTTTTCATTAGCATAACATCAGTCGTAGCTGCCGTCATTAAGAGACCAGGTATAAGCATCAGGCTGGCTACTTTCATAGCAAATGGTACTTTATTGTATGGCACTTCTGGCATAGAATCGAGGCTATAAAATATATTGAGCGTATCAGTAGCATCGCCAGTTTTAAAAACCGGCAAGGCTAACGCAAATAGAAGCGTATTGTAAATAACTAGTCCTGCCGACCAGACAATCATTGCCATACCAAAAGAAGCCCAACTGAATTGTATCGCCTGCCAGTCAATGATAATTACCAAAAAGGTGATATTAGGCAGTACAGTGAGCAGTGTACTGAACGGCCTCAGTGACCCAGCATAAAAGAAAGCACGCGTTGGTACAGGTTTTAACAATAAAAGATCAAACGCACCACTTCTCACCGTCTCAATAAGCCGAGCCCAGGTATTAAAAATACCAAAATATACAATATAGAAGCTTAATTGCCCAATTAAAAACATCAGCAGATAATCATTTTTCGAGAAACCTGCAATTGCTCCGGTGCGCTGAAACAATAATTCAAGAAAGATGACAAATGTTAATACATAAAAACCGGTTGAAAGTATTTCGGTTATCATATTTGCCGGAAAAGCTCGTTCGGCATGAACTTGTTCGCGCAAAGCCACCCAAACCAACGAAAGTGCTCTTTTGATACGATGGAGCGATCTCATTGCCCAACCGCCTCATAACGTCTCAATGCATATCGCCAAAAACCAATCGCAAAGATCATCAAAAGCACCGACCACATAAAACCAATGACAACAAAGTACCACTCAGGTAAGCGCGTTCCCTGCAACACAATTGCTACGTGGTATTGACTCGCAGGAAAGGGCGTAAATTGTAAAAATGTCGCAACGCCAACCGGCATAAGAAAGAGCGGCATGATTTCACCGCGCGTCAAACGAAGCAAATGAAGTGCCATGTTTTTTACTCCTCGTCCTTCAACAACATAAAAACCAATAGCACCGACAATAATGTTAAATGCTAAATTCAGCAATAAAGCGCTTACAATTGTTGGTAATAAGAACGGTAAACTGGCTACCGAGAAACCACCGGCAATGGTAATACCAATAACAATCTGCACAATACCGAAGCTTAAGTTAACCATATTGCGTCCCATTCGAATTGCCCATGGGTAAAATATGGGGTTAATTGGCCGTATCAAAATGTGGCTCAGCTCACCACGCTTAATGAGTTTGTGAGTCTCACTTGCAATACCCAGGCCAAGAAAGAAAAACGGTGTAATGCCGTTTGCAATCAAGTAGTAACTGATGATGTCTTTCGGGTCAATTTCTCCCTTTGAGGCGAATGTACTAATCAGTAGCCAAAAAAGTATATAAAGCGAAGCCTCGATAATTCGAGAGGCAAGCGAAGCGACAATTTCAAGTGGAAAAACGCGGAATCTCAATGCTTCAAATAAACACATAGACCACCACAATTTAAGGCCTCGGAGGGCAGTGACATACATGATACTACCTCGTTTTATAAAAATGTATTGGCCTACATCTGGCCTTATGTCATACTAGTGCTAGTATACGCGAAAAATAAACATGACCGGAAACGTTTTTGTCGAACTTAGCCTAGTGATTGCACTCACAACTGCAATTTCTTTAATTATGCGTTTCTTAAAACAACCGCTTATTATTGGCTATATCATAACTGGTATTCTAGTTGGGCCAGCATTTTTACACCTAATCAGCCAAAAAGAAACGTTTGAGAGTTTTAGCGAGATTGGTATCGCCCTGCTGCTCTTTATTATTGGTCTTGAATTGCGCCTTGGCGTTATTAAAACACTTGGTAAGACAGTCTTTTTAACCGCTGCGGCAGCGATCTTCGGCACCGGTACTATTAGTCTTGTTGCCTGTTTACTCTTTGGAATAGCATTTGTTCCAGCACTCATCATTTCGCTTGCACTCACTTTTTCGAGTACTATTATTATTGTCAAAGTTCTCAATGATAAACGTGAGAATAGCCGTTTATACGCTCAGATTACAATTGGCGTGCTGCTGCTTGAAGATATTTTGGCAACAATAGCGCTCCTTTTCGTAACCACTGACCAAAAAGGCTTCTCAATTTTTACTCTTTTAGAGTTAGGAGGAAAAGCCCTCTTACTTGCCACACTCTTATGGCTTGCGGGCTCTAAGCTTCTGCCCAGAGTAGCACGCTTTATCGCGAAATCTCAAGAACTCCTCTTTTTGAGCGCCATCGCCTGGGGCTTTGGCATTGCTTCTATATTCGAACTAGCTGGCTTTTCAATTGAAGTAGGAGCGCTCTTTGCTGGTATTTCATTGGCGTCACTGCCTTATTCCCAAGAAATCGGGGCTCGTCTTAAGCCGCTACGCGACTTCTTTATTGTTTTATTCTTTATTGTACTGGGCGAAAGCTTAGAGCTGCAGAACTTGGCAAATGCCCTCATACCGGCGATATTACTTTCAATTGTTGTCCTTATTTCAAAGCCACTCTTTATTATGACTAGCCTCGGCCTTCTTGGCTACACCAAGCGCACCAGCTTTAAAGCTGCGATGCCACTATCTCAGATTAGTGAATTCTCGATTGTACTCGTCGTGATCGCCGCCAGTGCCGGACTTGTGAGTAGCGATATCAGTGCAATTATTACATTAGTTGCCATTATTACTATCGGAGTAAGTGCCTATCTGATGCAATTTGACGATGAAATCTTTAACCGCTGGCAGCATCGCTTGCAGCTCTTTGAACGCCACGTTATTAAAGAGCATGAAGAACATTCAAAAGATTATCCGCTTGTGCTTTTTGGCTATAAAAAAGGCGGGCATGAATTTGTCAAAACATTTAAAAGTATGCGTAGACGTTTTGTGGTTGTCGATTACAATCCTGAAGTTATTGAAACGCTTCAGCGTCAAGGCATTAACGTTTTATATGGTGACGCAACCGACCTTGAACTGCTCGAGGAGCTTAATATCAGCAAAATGAAACTTGCCGTTTCAACAGTTACTGACCATGCTACCAATCTTGCGCTTGTCAAATATATTACTGAAAAAAATGAGCGGGCAGTTATTATTTGCCACTCAGAAAATTACAATGAAGCCGCTGAATTGTATCGAGCTGGCGCCACTTATGTTATGATACCTCACTATATAGGCTCGGAGCGCATCTCAAGCTTTATTAAGCGTAATGGGCTTAGCAAAAAACACTTTGATAATTATCGTGAGCGGCATCTTATGTCTATGGGACATGCTGCGCTTATAAGCCGGCGGTGATTATAACTATTAGAAATCTAAGCTCTACAGCTTCCCTCCAGACCACTCTCCTTATATAAAGCTCTCCCAGAGCTTTATATAAGCGTTGGGCTGAAATCGGTTAGTTAAACCGATTTCACACGGTCTGGAGGGAAGCTGTAGAGCTTAGATTCGAAAGAACAAATTCTCAAAAACACCTTTCTTTGGCCGAACAGCACGTTTACGACGCTCAAGCAGTTTTGTGATATATCCAGGATCACGGGTATCTTTATAATCACAATCGGGGCACACCCCACAAATCGCCACATAACGCTTTTCGCCACACGCCCCACAAGATTCTTTAATGAGTTTGACATTCTTTTTACCCCACTTTTCAATCAAATAATATTTGTCGTCAGCGTGTTTAGGTTTTAGTTTTTTCTTGCGTTTTTCTTCTTGCTTGGATGCCTGTTGAATGTGGCGCAAAGCCTCCTCGAGGCTAATGCCCTGCTCAGCAGCAAGTTGCTCGGCCGCCTGGTTATTAACTGAGATATTGAGGCCACAACCGGCGGCCGCTTCACCCCGAGCGGCCATGGCAGCGCCACCGGCTGACGCCGAATCAGCATAACTACTTAATACGCTTGAAGCGTCGCCTGTCAGTTGACGAGGCTTTCCTGTCTTCTTATAAGCCTCAAATAAATCTTTAAATAAGCCAACATTAGCGTGAGATAATACTTTCTTATAGGCCGCACTTAAGCGTTTATCGAGCTTACCGATCTTAAGCGTATGTATTACATCGTTAGTTTCATGAGATGTTAAAACCGAACTACCAGCACCTTCATAAGCCTGCAGACTTTTTTGCAGATAGCGCAGCAAGTGCGGTGATAGTTCTTCGCCATGGAGCGCCCTTGCTAGCTGTTCATTAAAACCCTTATACGCCGCCCAGTGATCTTGATGTTGCTTAATGAATGAGAAGGCATCAATTGAAGGTTTGTTGCGGCCGTATGAACTTTCAGTGACACCCCTTAGCTTGCAGCGGGCAGTGTCAAACCCGGCAACTATCCCAGTTTCGATATCTTCGATCGGAAACTGGCTCGTATTTAATCTTATCAGATACTTACCGAGTTCTTCTGACTGTTCAAGTGCCAGCGGGGCATCATTAAAGCCATAATCGCGTAAACACTCAGCAACAATATCGGGCATACAATCATCAAGCCGAATAGTTAAAAACTCTAATTCGCCGTTAATACGGCGCGCAATATATAAAAATCCCATTCTTGTAGCTTCGTTATAAGCTTTTTCTTTTAAAATTGCTCTTCTATTGTCATACATGCTTTCAATGGGAAAGGTAGAAAATTTAATAAGCGTGTCTGCCTCGCCCCGGCCTTGCATCATTACAACAACTTCGTCATGAAAAGCCATGAATAATTCATCGCGACGATAGTGAAAGTAATAACGTGCATCATTGAGCACCTCTTTTCGAGATTTCTTCAACCCGCCCTCGTTAATACTACGGAGCGTAAGTTCAGGGCGATTATCTTGCGCTTCGGCAACAACAATGTCTCTTTCACTGAAACGGTAACGAGCAGGTGTCTTATGCCGCGAGTTTATATTTTCAGCAAGAAACGTCATTTCGTCAGCATCAAATTGCGTCCAGGCTTCAGAACCAATTTTGCCCATTGTACGAAGGTCATATTGCAGTGAATCGAGCGTTAAGAGAATCGGATCACGTGCTTCATGCTCTTTACGCCATTCCTCAAAACGATAATAATCTTGCTTGCGTCTAGCGGCAATGATATCGCTTGGTTTCGTTTTTGTTACTACCACCTACTTAAAAACCCTTGCACCAAGCAAGGGTTTGACGGGGCCTCAAGAGAATCGCCAACCATTTCCTGCTCGGGAATCGTCATTTGTAGCCTAGCTAATCGGACTTTCTCTTGTCAGAGATCACCGTTGCGGCACAGTCCACGATTTTCACGTGGTTCCACCAGACTACGACGTTAATTTGTGAATAGCTCTAGTATAGTACCCTACCTATAGCGTTGTAAAGTATAAAGTTGACGCTACTTGTATCTTTATTCGGCACCGACAAAGATGGCAATATTAGCAGTTGGTTTGCTCTCTCCGGCTGGTAACGAGCCGACACTACCACCTAGCTTTTCAGCAATCTGCCTTGCTTGCTCACCTTTTGTGCCATTCACATCGACAACAATAGTTTGCGCTACGCTCTTATTTTTGGCGTCACTGAGTGCTTGCTCAACTTGCAAACCGGCAATCTCACCGACTGATTTCAGAGCCGCTTCAGCCGTACCCGCTTTATTTGTTGCATTATAAACTTTTACGGTAGCTAAAGCTTGACCCTGCTGCGCGGCTGCATCAATAGCAATTGGTCCTACGTTAATAAGTTTATTTTCTTTCGCGCGGTAAATAATTGCCACTTTAGCCTTTTGATAAATCAAGATATCATCACCCGTCTCGGCATTCTTAAAGAATGGCTGGTCTTTAAGTTTTTCTTTATCTTGTACCTTGCCAATAATAGGTGTTTCATCTTTAGGTAGCTCATAAAGCTTGCCGACGGCGTTCGTTAAACGAGTCGTTTCTTCTTCAGCTGCCTGATTTGGGTTAGCACGAAGATCAAAATATTTCTTTGCAAAGTAACCGGCTGTACCGACCGCTAAAAGCACTACAATAATGAGCATAATGTACATGAGTTTATTATTTCTGCTGAATTTTGCGAGCATAATCCCCCTTTGCAATATTATCTATGGTACCTTCCCTGAGCTACTCGGTCAAACTCACTTTAATGGCTAAATGCGTGCCAATCAAAGCGAACCGGTTTCGATTGAGCTTCATTTACCTCAATTGTGAAACCCGTTCTTGTGACATTGGTAATGCGGAATTGATTACCTTTCAAGAAATCTCGTGGTGTTGCGGTTATATATGGTGGCGAAGTGTAACTTCCGCCAAATGTAACACCAATAGATTTTTTGCCTTTGGGTAGAATAACCGCATTAACTTGATCTTTAGAGAGTTTCACTTTGCCACTGATAGCCACGTCGCCCTTAAAAGAGGTTTCGCCTACAAAACGCGCAGGGCCTTCAAATATCGCTTGGGATTTGAAGGTAGTATCCTTACTTACGACGCCGCCCGACCACACACCAGCCTTGATCTGATTGATTTGCACTTGCTGCTCTTTGATTGCCTGCAGCAAGATAGGTGTTAAACCAGCGTACGAGAACGACTTCGATCCATCGGAGTCGGTCACTACCAAACCTGGCAATACGTCTTCAACCTCTTGAGCAATTACGCCGACTTGTTTTATTGAACCATCCTTATCGGATTTCATGTTGTATTTTTTAATGTTAATACGTTCGAGCAAATCTACTGCGCCCGTAAACGCTTCGATGTTCTTCTTAGCACGTTCGTCAGAGGTGCAAGTGATGCCACCGGCGGTATTTGGCGTGACCGTACAGGTACCGCCAGCATTTTGGAATCGGGCCACCGAAGTACCCGACGTTGTCGAAGCAGAACCAACGTGCAGCAGAAAGCCCGGTGCCGAATTAGCGATTCCAACACTCGTTGTTGCTGGGCAACTCGCGACACCACTGACACAGCCCAGCACAAGACTGTTATTTTGCGTTACCGTTGCATATGCGCCGATTGCCGTTGCGTTTTGCAGTTGTGTTGCCGACCCCGGACCAGATAATGAGCCGATGAAAGTATTGAACGCGCCTGTTGTGTTAGCGAACGCGCCGCTAACACCAGTATAGCCAGCATTATGACCAAGTGCGGTATTATCAGAGCCAGTGGTATTACCAAGCAGTGACTGCATACCCATCGCCGTGTTAAGAGAGCCTGTTGTTGTATTCAGTAAGCCATTAGCACTAACGGCAGTATTAAAGCTACCAGTTGTAATTTCTCGCAAAGCTTGCGCTCCGATTCCAGTATTAAACGTGGCTGTTTGTGTTAAATTACCCGAACCAACCCCAAAGTATGCGTTAGTGGTTCCGCTTCCGGCAGTGTGCAGCAAACGCGAATTACCCTGCAAAATAACACCAGCAGCCGACGACGTAGCTGGCATAGTAATATTGCCATTGACATCAAGTGCTTCACCCGGACTGGCCGTACCGATACCAACACTGCCATCTGTTAAGATAGTCATAGCGGTATTACCGCCAGTTTCAAAATTCAAAATAAATGCATCATTTGTTCCGATCGTCATTGCACCACCCAGGGTATTACCGTTTTGACAGATGTAGGTGCTTGAAGCGCCACAACTTGTTGGCGCATAAGTGGTTGGCGATTGCCAGGCAAGGTTTGTACCGTTATACGTCAGTACTTGGCCCGAGGATGCCCCTGTTAAATCAAGCCCAAAGGTTAACTGCCGCGTGCCGCCAAGTGTAACGGTTGTTTTTGTACTACTATTTCCTACAAATGTAATTGCATCAGTAGCGGCCACGCTTTGAGTGGTGGAGCCGTCAGTAATTGAAAAGTTGGTTGTATCAACATCAGTTGAACAAACGAATGCGGTACCATTCCATTGTAATTTTGTAGTGCCAGAACAAGTTGGGCTATTAATAGCTACGTTGCCAGATGTAAGCTGCAGACCATTACCAACGCTCACCGCGAGCGTGTAGGGGCTGACAGCCGTACCACTGCCGGAACGAACAAGCCCCGAATTGCTTCCTGTAACATTAGTTACCTCGTTTCCAACAACGCTATCACCGTCAGCTGGCAAAGACGCTAGCTCCCAGCTGTCGCCATCCCACTGCCAGAACTGGCCAGTTACTGCGCCATCTGCGAAGGCAATATTTGGGTTCTGACCACCTGAACTTGTGAGAGCGCCCGATGCCGTTACACCCAACACACCAGTATTGTTAAATGTTGTTCCCACTAAGCTGAGGCCAGTGCCAGCATTGTATGTTGTGTTATTATCAGCCGCGCAATCCCACTCACCGCTCGTTGCCTGAGCTTTTAAAATCTGGCTTGCCGTACAAGTCTTTAAGGCAAATTGCGTGCCAACCAGCCTTAAGCCGCCATTCGTTAGTGCCGAGTAAGCTGTATCGGCATCAGGAATAACCACGCTATTGCCATTTGAAATACTGAGGGTGCGCGTGCCATCAACCCAACCGAGGGTTTGAGCATCAATATCGGTTGAACAAACAAACGCCGTGCCGTTCCACTGTAGTTTAGTAGTACCCGCACAAGTCGGGCTGTTTACTGAGAATGTTGTACCCGCCAAACTGATACCATTGTCGGCGCTATATGTAGTATTGACATCGGCCGAGCAAACAAAGGCGGTGCCATTCCATTGCAATTTATCTGTGCCGCTACAGGTTGGACTATTAATGGTGATGTTGCCACTGGTTAACTGTATGCCGTTACCAGTGCTAACCGCGAGCGTATACGGGTCAATCGCTGTGCCGCTACCGGCGCGAACGAGCCCTGAGTTACTGCCCGTTACATTAGTTACCTCGTTTCCAACAACGCTATCACCGTCAGCTGGTAACGTAGCGAGTTCCCAGCTGTCGCCATCCCACTGCCAGAATTGACCAGCAACTGCGCCGTCAGCAAAGGCGATATTCGGGTTTTGGCCACCGGTGCTCGTGAGGGCACCAGAAGCTGTTACTCCCAATACGCCCGTATTATTAAAAGTTGTGCCGACTAAGCTTAGCCCTGTGCCAGCAGTATAGGTGGTATTGCCATCTGCCGCACAAGCATACGCAGGCGTACCCGCATTGGTACTTTTTAGAATTTGTCCAACTGGGCATGTTTGTAAGCTGAAGGCGTCACTTGTTAAAGCTAGGCCACCACCTGTCAGCGCTGTATAGAGCGTATCGCGATCATCAAAGTTGACAGTATTGCCACCGCTAATTGAAAGATCGTATGAGACAGTATTTGCACTATCTGGTGCATTAGCGACAATTGACAACGTTTGCGGAGTATCACTGTCGGCGGCGCATACCCATGTTGTTCCATTATGCTTAAGGATTTGGCCATTAGCACAAGCCTGCAAGTTCAAGGTTGTGCCACTGCCAAGTGTTGCCACGCCTCCGCCACTCAAACCACTACCGGCAGTCACAGTAATGCTGCTATTGGCGAGCTTAGCGTTTGTTACTGAACCATCAGCCAAATTGATTGTTGTTACTGCTCCATTGGCTATTTTTGTATTTGTCACCGAACCGTCGGCTAGTTTCACCGTTGTCACACCACCGTCAACAATGCCGTAGGTGATAGAATCGGTTGCCGAAACAGTTGCTACTAAGCCTTCGTTGCCAATAAATGTCACTGTGTTGCCATTCATAATTGGTTCAGAGGTCACACCATCAGAAATAGAAAATGAGTATGATGAAACGCCGCCCGGCAGCACACATACCCATGTGCCGCCGTTAAATTGTAGAATTTCGCCATTGCCACAGTTTTGCAGCCGCAGTGAGACACTTTGAGCAGTGCCGGTATTAGTCAACCCACCGCCAGCTGGCAGCGTAAACGACAAGACACCGGTATTATTAATAACGTTGCCGGCGAATGCTATACCGGTGCCAGCAGTATAAATAGTGTCGGTGTCAGTTGCACAATTCCAAGTCGCGGTACCATTACTCTTGAGGAGCTGCCCGCTCGCACATGTTATTAAGCCAACTTTAAACGGGTCAAGCGTTGTGCCAGTACCAACGCGCACCAATCCATCACCAGGTATAATGTCGGTTATTTCATTCCCTATTACCTCATCACCATCGCCGCCAGAGGGGAGTGTGACACTATTGCCGCCTGAAATTGTCAGCACATTACCACTGAGAGAAAGTGTTTGCGATGTGGTATTAATGCCACTTTCGGTACCCGTTGGCGGTGTGTCTATTACCGTTTGATTCTCTGCCTCATTCTGGGCAATTTCTTCTTTTACAACTTCGCTCACTGCTTCAGTTGGCGTTGCAACAGTTATTTCGCCATTTTCGTTAATACTGAGAAGTGAGCCCGGCTGCAATGCAACCCCGCTACCCAAAAGCTCACCGAGCGCCCCTGGGGTTTCTAGCAATGGCGCAACAACATCAACTGTACTAACTGAAGCAATGCCAGTCCCCGATTCACCACAGGCTTTCGTGGGCGTGGCATACACAACATTCTTTGACGCCAACCAGTTAATAGGATTAGTTGGATCTTGATCAACCGCCGTCAAACCGCAAATAGTTTGGTTATATGCTGCTTGATCGGCTTCTTCAGACACTTCACACGATGGCAATGTCGCTTGTCCGCCAATAATTGTTCCTGGCACCGCACTATCAGGTGATGCAATACAAACTTGCATTAAAGTTGCTACATTTAATGCCTTGCCGTCAGGTAGATTAGCGCTAAACTTGCCTTCTTCATCAACGGTTACGCCTTTGGCATCATAACTGTATACCAGATCGGTACGAGTAGTAGCATTATAAAATTTTAAGCGAAAATCATAAACTCCTGCTTTAACGGGGCCATCTTTAGTCTTAAGTGTTCCGGCTACGACAAGCGATTTTGGTATGAGGACAAGAAAAATGACTGCCAATAGAGCGATTAAGAAAACAACTGAAACTGTCCAAACAATCAACTTTAGGTGATGATGTGGCTCAGCATGTTCCACCGTAATACCCCTTTAATACCGTCTGTTTGTTTTTAAGTCATACATTATTAAATATAACATAAGCAAGAAAAGAAAGTATATATGCGTGTTGACATACATGTATGACAAGTTATACTTTGTATACAATAACCAATGATTATAAGGAGCGCTATGGATCATTCAAGCTCATTCTACGGTGTCGCTACTATAGGCACTAAAGGCCAAGTGGTCATTCCAGCTAAAGCACGCGAGGAGCTTGGCTTGAAGCCAACTGATCAGGTTATCGTTATAGGCCGTAAAGGCTCCAAAGGCCAGGGCATGCTTTGCTTGTTCCCGGCAAGCACTGCTGAAAGTTTTTTGGAAGAAATAACTAAAAAGTTGAGCGATGTACAATCCGCACTCGAGCAAGCTAAGCACCAGGAAAAAGACTAATGCTACACCACATTCCATTACGACAAAAAATTATTGTTATGCTCGCCGTTATGAGCGGCATGTTCCTGGCAGCCCTTGATCAAACTATTATCGGCACCGCGCTTGGTCGTATCGTTGAAGACTTTAACAGCTTCGAATCGCTCAGCTGGGTGGTAACAGCCTATTTGTTAACCTCAACTGCAACCGTACCAATTAGCGGTAAGTTATCAGATATGTTTGGGCGCCGTAATCTGTTGTTAATTGGTGTTGGGGTTTTCACTCTGGCTTCATTCCTTAGTGGCGCAGCTCAAAGTATCGAATGGCTGATTGCCGCCAGGGCGCTACAAGGTATCGGTGGAGGTATTCTCTTTAGCGCCGCCTTTACGATTATTGGTGACTTATTTACTCCAAGAGAACGAGGCAAGTGGCAAGGGCTTTTTGGTGCAGTCTTTGGTTTAGCATCTGTTGTCGGTCCGCTTCTAGGAGGTTTTTTAACTGACGCACATACGATACTAGGCTTTACAACCGATTGGCGTTGGACATTCTTTATTAATATTCCGGTAGGCATCCTTGCATTCATACTAATTGCTATCACTTGTCCGAATTTCAAGCACGAAGTGAAACATAAAGTTGATATTTTTGGTGCCACTACTTTAACGATTGCGCTCTCAGCCATTATCTTAGCTTGTGAGAATACAAACGCTATTTTTGCCCAATTTATTGCCGACACCGGCATTAGCGGCGCTTTGCTTAAGACTGGATTTTGGATTCTGGCGGCTCTCTTTACCGGTTTATTTATTCTGGCTGAGCGCCGAGCCGAGGCGCCAATTTTGCCACTTGGAATGTTCAAGCGCCCTGTTTTTCGCTTAATGATGGTCATTATATTATTTGCGAGCGCCGCGTTTCTCGGCGCTATCCTCTATGTTACGCAGTTCTTGCAGCAAGTAATTGGTGCAAATGCAACTGAATCGGGTCTGATGCTCATGCCACTTATCTTTAGTCTTGCTATTTCAAGCGCGTTAATTGGCCGGCTTATCAGTGCAACTACAAAATATAAATTACTTGTTCTTGGTGGGCTTGTACTCATTACAACCGGCCTTGCCTGGATGATGACACTAAATATTGAGAGTACCTTTATCGACGTTGCAATGCGGATGATCTTGGTGGGTGTTGGCCTCGGCGCTATCTTCCCCGTCTTTAGTTATGCAGTTCAAAATGAAGCCGAGCAAAAAGAGCTTGGTGTTGCAACTGCCTCGGTACAGCTAGCGCGCGGCCTTGGTTCAACCATCGGTGTTGCCGTACTTGGCGGCCTGCTAACCTCGGGCGTTGCCGCTGGTCTTGGTAATATTGCCGAAAAGCCATTTGTTCAAACATTGAAATCGCAGCCGAGCGCCAGCCAACTCGTCAGCAAAGACGTTAACGCCGACACTGCACTGCAGCTCAACACTGCTGATATTCGTCAACAAATCCGAACTGGCATAGATGTGTCACTTGAAAAAGCTCCAATTCCCGCTGCCGCTAAAGAGGCCCAGAAGCAAAAGCTTTATAAGCAACAAGATGATTTCAGCCGCGATGTTAAAACGGCCTTTGCCGATAGTTTGCGCACCGTCTTCTTGTGGGCCGCCGGCAGCGTTGCAGTTGCCTTTGTACTGGCACTCTTCCTAAAGGAGCTACCGCCTCGGCACATAGCCGGAGACACTCCCACAGCAGTCATTGATTAAGCCCCTTATAGCGAAGAAGCTTTTAATATGGCTTTATTATTGCCAAGCTTGCTTCAACTTGAAGACGGGCCGAATACCGCTTGAGCCAATAATCAACTGCTCGCTCTGCACCCGGAAGTGCTTCGTTTTGATAATCATCAACAATCACAACCGCTCCAGGCAGTAATTTTGGCCATATAAGTTTTAGCGAGTCAATAATTGATTCATAATAATCACCGTCAAGAAAGGCGAAGATGATACTTTCTGGCACCTCAGCCGGCAACACGTCTTTAAACCAGCCTTTGTGAATTACGGGGAGCGGTACATGTGCACGTTTAAAGTTGCGAGTAAGTGCTTGTTTTGAAGCCTTGAGCTCGCCAGTTACGAATAACTCACCGACGCTACTCGAATCAAGATGGATCTTAGACGGTAAACCTTCGAAAGAATCGTAAACATGTAGAGAAACACTCGGTCGTAGGGCCTTAATGAGACGTTGCAAGAATAGGCTCGTTGTACCCTCATAGCAACCAAATTCAACGATACCTGCATCCATCGGTGCTGTTTGTAACATGCGTTCACACTCGCGCAGAATAACACTCAATTCTTTTGGCTCAATCTGTTCAGAGATAATTTCGTGCTTTTTGAGCAAAGTTTCAGTCATTCGGTTCATTGTAGTTACATTATACAAATAAAGAACACTCCGCAGTCTGCGGAGCATCCCTTATACTAACTAGCAGGCTTGTCCTACAGGTATGGTGGCACGACAATAACAACTATGTTGTTGTTGCCGATAATATTAACGTTGATATCAATATCAATGTTAATATTTGTGTTTCCACCATAACCAGAACCCTGGTTTTGAGCAGCTTCGCGAACACACTGGCCTTGGTTGCGGTAACCAAGCTTCTGCCAGCCGCCGTTTTTACACTGCTCTTTGGTAGGTGCTTGACCCGCGCCGGTGGTTGCGTTAGCTACACTTGTTGAACCAGCAAACGCAACAAAAGTTGCTGCGAACGCTGCTACCAAATATTTCGTTTTCACGAAACGCTTAACTTGTGTGAATGTCATGCTGCGTTCTCCTTAGTTGACACACATTATAGGTTAGCAAGCATCAGGATTTAGGAAAACCACTTAAGGCCTTTTTTTGATATTTTCGCACCAATGCCCTCTTAAAAATCGGATTGTTTTTAATACCACGAGGTGTTGTTATTTTGTCTTTGGTTGTATGAGACGAGAATTTGTTTTCACAAAGCAAATACACCATTCCATAACTAAGTAATATAAAGACGTATGTTGCCATAGTATCTGGTTCAAAGAATTTCAAATGTGGCACGAGAGAAGCCAAAGCAATTGTAAGGAGCGCCATGCAGCTTCCTGTAAAAATAAAACGGCTCGTCAGCCCGATAAATAAACCAGTCAGAACAATAAGGCCAGCAGTCGCATAGCCAACTGGAGGCACCCACAAGACAATTAGCATGCAAATCATTAATACTGCTGCCATTGCCAGCATAAGCCCGTTAGCAACGTAGCGATGCACCGTTAACGTAGAATGAATATGGCTAAAAGCAGGCAAAAGCGCCTGAGGTTGCAGGCTCGTCGAGACCCGTAAGTGCGGCACGACACCATCAACGTATCCATTACCCTGATGGCGAACTTGTGGTGCACGTTCAGTCTGGCGCGCCGATGTCGCCGTGCGCGGGCGAGGTGGTGCTTCAGAAAACATTGGATCTAGTTTCTCCATAAAGTATTTTCGAATAATTGTATTTCGGGTGAGTTATAAAGTGTTTTCAATGCAGAATCTCGCAATAAGTCATTGTAGCCCCTGTAGTCAGCTTCTTTGACGACGAGCACGTATTTAATATGACGGCTCGCAAGCTGCTTCGCAATATTAAGTGGTTGAGTTTTTATGAGTGCCGAGATAAACACAGCATCGGCATCATATACCTGAGGCTCTAAACTGCCAAGTTCAGGTATGTCACTCACAATAACTTTTGCATCAAAAAACTTATCAAGCGGCGAAGCAATTGTGCGACCAACAAAATGATAATTCATATAGTGATGCCAGGGCAATGCTAAAACCTTAAAGTGAGAAGTATCTTGGTGAAGTTTGGTGTTCACTGTCGTCCATGAAGCTGGATACTCTATGACACGCAACTGGGCTCCGAAGCCCCAAACCATTCCAGGGGTAATACTAAAGGTGAGTAGCAAAAAGCCTAACATAATAACGAGCTTTTTCCACAGCTTTTGCACAATCGCGAGTACGGCGTGTAGGACATAAGCTATGAAGACAACATAGCTCAATAAAAGAAGTACTGTAAACTTCTGTGCTTCACGCATACCGTTAAAAAAAGGCACATTATCAGCCAACCAGTTCGCCATAGAGGCAAGTACGTGGCCATGAAAACCAAGCGCTCCCGCCACACCAATACATGCCAATATTGTATAGGTGGCCGCTATTGTTCGGCTTTTGCGCCATAACGTAACGAGGCCGAACAGTAATAAGGCCCATAACAAAACAATGGGCACGACCCACCATTCATAGGTGTCTTTCGGTAATACATAAAGCGGCTGATTGTCCGCCCAAAATCCATAGAGCGCTAAAATAGTACCGATAGAACCAAGCAAGGGGTCGGCCCGTGTGGCGAAAAGTGATCTATCGGTAACCGCAAAATGTTGCAAAGACTCTGCAATGTAACCAGATTGTAGAATTGTTGGAACAAGCCAATAACTCATGAGCAGTAAGGCGATACCAAAAACAGTTAATATATATGGAGCCCACTCTTTTAGAGTGCTCAGTAACTGTTGTCGTTGTTGCCACAATATGGCGGCCGTTGTCACGCCTATAATAATCGCCACAAAAATGAGTGAATGAACTGAGACAGCAGCAATAGCTGCAATGAGAATACCTGCTCTTATCGCCCCGCCGAAGCGTGGGTGTTGCAGCATCCTCAACCATTGTCGCAAAAACCATGGCAGTAAGGCAATGCCAAGTAATAGTGCAAAATGCCCAACCATAAAACGCGTAAAAACAAATGGGTTAATGACATAAAAGATCGCCGCCCCATAGGCTGCTAATTGCCACGTTTGATCACGCCCCCCTGCAAGATAAAGTATCAAACAGTAGATACCCATTCCACCCCCATAAAGCATAAGGAGCAAAATAATCTTTTGCAGTATATCGGCCGGTATAATCATATTTAAGAGGTGGAGCAAAGCATAAAACGGAAAGCTTGCACTTAATGTATCAGGCCAGGGCATTTGAGGAGTAAACACCATATCAAGTGTCAACACAAAACCAGGTTGCAATAGCGGACCAAGAATTAAAAGTGCTAAGCTTATAAAAAATATATGCGGCAAAAAACACATTAATAATTCTGTTCGCCCTTGCATTACAAGCGCCTTCGCCGCAGTCGCTCAGAATAGAGCAGGACTCCACCGGCCGTTGTTAGCGTCAGAGTACTCACTATAAAGCCGCCATATAAAAACTTCTGGGGCTCGTATTGCAAAATAATAGTATAATCTTCATTTTTAAGTGCTGGGTACTTGTTTGAATCCAATAACCAACCGTTGGCAAATCCGTTTACTATTAAATGATCTTTAATGAGCTCGCCTGGAGGGCGAAGCATGGTTGATTGTAAAAGTCCTGGTTTATATCCATTGCCCGGTACAATATATGCTTGCCAGCCTTGATGGTACGATTCATTTAAAATCACCATGCCTTTGCCGGGTTTCATATTAAGTATAAAGTGTGTTGGATCAAGCCGTGTAAAACTGTTTACAATCGGCATGAGTCTCTCTTTTGGTTCGACCATTTTCCGCAAATAAGTTGCTATCGGTGAGGTGCGCTCTAATACTACATCATCGAATAAGTTAATGGTTTTCTCGCCATTTGAATACGAATAGAGGTAGAGCGTTAAATTAGTTGCGTTACGGTGTGGCACAAAAGCAGTTTCGTAGTACGTCCAATCTTTCCCGTCTTTAAATTGTTGTGCCGGCACAGCCACTTTAGCGCCATCCTGCCAAATCGCAAAGGCTGGTTTACGACCACTTAGATTCTTGTATTTAAACGATAACTTATAAACACTATTTTTTTCAAAACTACTCACACTCTGAGCCATGTAGGCGGTATGGTTATTAGATTCAAGCTTTAAAGCGTGTCTTCCCTCTACTGCATCACTACTCTGTGATGCCGACATGCGCGCCTCACCCGTTGCATTTCTTGAGGCATCACCCACCCGCCCCCAGAGAGATCTATCCTCAAATGAGGAATTATTGAGCAAATTTCCAGAACGTTGTTCGGGTTGATCGGTGTACCTATAATTTGCAAGGTCATAATCAGGCTCATAAGCTGGCAGATTCATAGGGCTCATAGAAAGCTGGTGAATCTTATAAAGCCTTAGGTTGTCGATAAGGTTTTCGCTGGTTCCCGCTTGATGTGCGGCTGTATAGAAGTAAGCCTTGAGTATTGCATTACCCTGCCCATGCGGCTCTATAAAGGCTTGTTGATTCTGCCAGGTTGTAGCCTGCTTGAGCTGGTTACCACTTTTTAAGACATTATTTTGACCATTCATAATTCCAAAACTAGCAGCATTACCTTTTATATTTTTGTAATCAAAACTCAATATGTACTGACCACCGGCGTCATCAACAGGAACGTCTCGTGTTATAAAGGCTGTGTGGCCACCACTACCCAAAAGTACACTTTGTCGACCATGAGTCACGTCTTTGTTGAGTCTCGTGTAGATACGAGCATTACTACTTTGTCGCGGCGTTGCATCAAACACTTTTGGTGGCGTTTTTTCTTCAAATGACGGGTCGGCATTAAGTGGCATTTCTTGGAGAGACCCAAGCATAACATCGTAGCCGCCTGCGTAAACGCTCATGCGTTTTTTTACATCACTAAACATAAAACGTTCAGTGCCAATCATAGCAACGCTAGCATCCTCAGGAATGGCCTGTGTCAGCGTTTGCGATATTTCGCCACTAATTGGGTGAATAACATCAATCAGCAATCGTGCTCCTCGACTGTATACATCAATCGTAATAAGTTGCGGATCGTGTAATTGCGCCTTGCCACTTATAGTTTCCCCATTTTGAGGTAACTTTTGAACATCGTACATCGAGACAGCTTGTTCAAACCCTGGCACTTCCTGATCAACCACTGCGTTTGTATTACTAAGGAACGGTGCTTTCGTATCAAGGTTAGCGTTACTCTTAATCTGGATAAGCTGTTGCGGCGAATAGACGAGCGGTGCCGGTTCAGGATTATTAAATTGCCAAAAGTTAGGCGTTTCAAGCGTTGGCTGGAGGCCGGTTGCCATAAAGTCCCTTGTTTCTTCAGGCGTCCAATCGACTGGAAATAGGCCAAATAAGGCATCCTCGTAAGCAAGCGGATCTTTTTGAACAACAACATTCTCAACGCCAGTTGTTTTTAAGTAATTAAAGAAGTAGCGATTGCGGGTATTTAAACTTTCGTTCACGTTATCCATAAGTTTTGCAGTACTAGGAATACCGCCCTCGAGCCTCAATAAATTAAAGCCCGGAGCCTGATACTGATAGTTCAATTCATCACGATGGTCGGCGGGCATCAGTAGTGAACGCGTTTTAGTACTGGGCATATGCTTGATTGCGTCAGTTACTGCCGGATCAGGTTTATAATTACCGAGCTTGTCTTCGCGATTATATAAAAGGCCAAGATCACCACGCAGTGCCGGCCAACCATACATACCTAGTAAAAGTACGCTTGCGCCCACAACCGTCACTTTTTGCCACTTCGACCCACTACGTCGCATCAGTTGCTCAAACGCAAACGCAAAAAAGATAACAAACACCGGCAATAGCAAGTTATATAACTTTGAGGGACTACGCACAGTACCGACGATCCACTGGCTCTCAAACACCTTAATACCAAAAATTGTGTTGGTGTTTAAAAGATTCATAAATCCTAAGATCGGCAGTGCAATTGCAAACAAGCCTACCATCATAGTACGATACCGTCGACCTGCATATTGCACGCCGATGACAAAAGCACCAAAAACAATTCCTGCGAGTAATGCATAACCCGCTATATTGCTTATCGATACCGTATTGTAATCGAGTGTTGCCTGGCCATTACCATTATTGCCAGCTAGCCTGAGTGTATGGGCAAGCCCACTTTGAGCATAGTTATGGTAATAATCACCGAGCAGCGACGGTGGTGTAAATGCCGCTTGACCCGATGACGCCACTAATAAGTAAGGTGACGCCAGCAACAAAAATATACCACTCACCACGAAACCCGAAAGAAGATATGAACGAATATAGTATTTTTTTTCAAAAATATCAGCAATAAGCATAACCAGCACCAACCCCACTACTGCCCCAATCAGCGGCACAATAATTGGTGGCAACATACCCAAGCTCAAAAATAGCCAAAGCGCTAAAAGCAAGTTATGTTTATAACTAAATTCTTTAAAGCAATACGAACGGATTGCATAATAAAATACCCATGGCACTGTCAGATAAATCCAGAAGGTTTGACCAGTTAAGAAATCACCGAAAACAATTGGCGTAAATAGTGGAAAAAGCGCACCAAGCACCAGAGCACCCTTATGTTTAATACCGAGCTTCTTTAGAATAAAGAAATAGGTAACCGGAATCAGAATAATAGGTAATACGTATTTAATGAAATAATACATCTCATCATGAAACGAAACCGCAGAAATAATCACGTCGCGAAGTGTGTTAAGACTCTGCCGCACTGAAGTGCCAAGTTGCTCACTTCCCCAAGCATGAAAAGCATTAACTTCAGAGTTGCCAATTTGAAATAAGGGAATATCTCCGTATACCAATCGTCCGTATAAGATTACTTTGAGCAGAATGAGAAAAGTTACAGCAATTATTAATACGATTGGATGCTCCCATAGCCATCGCCCGCCAGTCTTTACAGCATCTAAAAGTTGGCCCAGCCATGGTGGAACGTGGTGCATTACCTACTCTTTCAGACGCTATAGTGCGCCGCAATAAAAGTTTGCACAACAGCCGGTGAAAGTCCGTAAATAGAATGAGTTTTCGTAATTCCAACTGCCTCGCAAAGCTCTTTGACCTTATTGTCATATACAACCGGAAAGAATGGCGCACCAGTAAGCCAAGCAGTAATAATGGCATGAAACTGTGGACTAATTAATACTAATTGCTTATGGTGCTTTTTGAAAAACAAATAGAGTGCCAGCGGGTTATACGAAAAATCAATCACTTGCACGTGCTTATTATTGAGTGCCCAGCTTTTGAGGCGTTGATAGTTCTCAGGGTCAACATCGGCGGGCTCTAAAAGTGCTACAATCATTGGCTTATCGCCGTGCTTATGAACAACTTCGGCAATAATATTGGTGAAGTTATTCTCTTTCCCTGGCCGAAAACGCCTTAGAGTCATGAATAATGCTTTTTTAGTCAGTGGTAAGCGCTTCTCAAGAGCGGCGAGGTCTTTTTTGTACAGCTTTTCATCAACCATATCCATATTCCAAGCAATATCGCTATCTTGATATACCTGTGATTTTACTTTTTGGAAGTTTTTCCTGGTTTCATCATCTCGAGCAATAATAACATTAGCAGCTTTACCAGCCAGCCAGGCGCTCATATGACCCAGCGGCGTTGTTGAATTATAATAACCAACGCCAAGCAAATAGATCTTTTTGCCCAAGAAGAAGCGTGCGAAGAACAACATAGCACTCATAAGAAAGATATTAAAGTTAACATCAAGGCCCCACTGCCCGCCGCCCCCGATGATGAGGTTTTTACGTTTAAATATTGTCTTAAGAAGTAATGGTTTATGAAATGCAGGTACAATACGATAGCCAAAATCGTGATGATGCCTACCAAACGCCGCTGGCTTCTGATACATGACGTCAAACGTCTTTATGCCGTTTTTTTGTGCCATATTCATCAGCACCTCAAGCAACAGTTCATCGCCGTAATTACCGCCGCCATAATAGCCAATTAAAAAGCTATCCTCTAACACTCCAGATTGAAAAACTTCTTTAACCTTCATCTGCCGCCTTTCGTCTTTTTAAGCGTGTCGCAATATAGCCGAGGCCACCGAACCCAAACTCTGCTGTCTTCATGAATATCATACCAAGCCATCTATGAGGTGACTGAGCAATCTTTTTCGGCTCATTAAAAAATAGCTTGTACCGCGAGGCGATACCAGCTTGGGACTGCACGTTTATACTTGTTGTTTGATCCATATATTGCGCGAACTTTTGAGCGTAATAAAACTTCTTTTTAAGAGTTCTGAGAAGTGATAGCCTGCCCTCATTGTGAAGAATAAAATCGTCAATCCTATCTAACCGGCCAAGCGCTTCAACCCGTTGCGACAAATCCCAATCCTCGCCACTTACCATTGTTTCGTTGTAGCCGCCAACACGCTCAAAAGCGCGTTTTTTAAAGAATCGCGCAGCTTCCATCCACGAAATGCCAACATAATATGAACGTTCGAGTTGTTTGCAAGCTGCCCAAAAACCTTTGCCAAATGATTCTTCTGGAATCACAATTCCCTGAACAGCCCCGTCTTCTTCGGCCTTCTCGACTGCGTGTTCAATAACCTGTGGGTTTAGTTCCATATCAGAATCAATAATAACAATATATTCACCCTTGGCTTTCTTGACGCCATTATTGCGTTGCACTGAACGCTCCGGCCCCTCAATCCAGACATTTTTAGTATATTTTTTAGAAATCTCAACAGTATTATCGGTTGAGTAATTATCAATGACAATCAGCTCAATATTTTTATAGCTTTGCCTAGCAATTGACTTCAAGCAGTTTTCTAATGTCGCCGAACTATTAAGCGTTGTGACAATAACTGAAACGAGCGAACGATTCATGCAATCTCCAATGCTTTTTTAAAATCTTGATAGCTTTGATCAAAGGTGATGGTTTTACTCCACTCATAAGCATTTGTTTGAAACCTGCGGTATTGCGCTGCATCTTGTAAAACTTCAGCAATACCAGCGGCAAGCGCTTCGGGTGTTGGCTTCGTGACCCGGCCAGAATATTCATCTTTCACCGCATCACGCAAACCGTCTACATCATATACAATAGCCGGTGTACCCTGGCTATTTGCCTCAGTCACGATCAACCCCCAACCTTCTTTCACTGAAGTAACGACAATACATGATACTTTGCGCATGAGCTCAAGTTTTTGCTCATCACTCACTCGACCAAGTACTTCAACGCTACTTTTAAATTTGCTTTTTTGAATATAAGACTTAACTTGATCAGCATAATCACCCCTATCATTACCGGCAATTTTTAGCCGCAGCTCAGGTATAGTTTCCTTGGCAATTTCAAATGCTTTTACTTGATCGAGCGTTCGTTTCATACTTCTAATTGCTCCGAAACTTAGCACCGTTGGTATTTCAAACTTACTTCTATTTGCAGTCGTCAACGATTCAACGGGTGGTATATGTGTACCTTCAGAAATGAGGTGCATGCCGGTATTTTTAAAGCCATAGCGAAGTAAATCTTGCTTGGTACTCTTTGATACCGTGACGACGGTGGCACGTGACTTGCCAAGTAAGGCGGTAGCGCCAGGTTCAAGTAAATAATAACCAATGTAGTTAAGCGGGAACGAGGTTTCAGAAAACCAAATTTCGCGTGCCAACTGATGATAAAGTAACACTGACCTCGCCCGTCCTTTGAAAAAAACGCCAAAATAAGGTGCCGTATTCACCACCTCAATAATCACATCGAATTTATGACGCAAATGGCGTAAATAATACCACAAAGCCTGAAATGGATGAAGGTAACGATTAGCACCCACTCGGATAACTCTCACGCCATCAATTTCATCATGCTTCGTTGCTCCGGGGTACCCCACTGTCAATATAGTAACGTTATGCCCTTCGGCAATAAGACGCACCGAGAGCTCATGCATAACCTTCTCGGCACCACCGGCTTCGGGGTGTCGAATGTCTTTCCACGAAAGCCATAAGAATTTCATGCCGGGCTCGCCTCGTCGTCATTTATTTTTTCAGCAACTGTTTCGGCACTTTCTTCGGGTTTAATGACATAGAGGGGACGATTCATAACTTCGTCGTGAATGCGAGCGATATACATTGAGACAAGCCCAAGGCACGAAAGAATAATACCAACCAAGAACAATAGAATAACGGCCAATAAGGCTGTGCCGCTGAAGTTAAAGCCACTCATATTATGCAAAATATACTTATCCAGAAAGATATAGACGCCCAACGGACCCGAAATGAGCAAAATGAGAATGCCGAGATACCCAGCTAGCTTGAGAGGTAAAAAGCTGTGGGCCGTGAAGCTATGCATCGCCAAACGGAATAACTTTTTATAACTATACGCAGCTTGGCCGTGCAGTCGCGGTGCTGCGTCAAATTTAATATAGTCGCGGCTAAAGCCAAGCCAATCGATTAACCCGCGAGTTATACGATTGCGTTCAGTCATTTGCTTAAAAGCTTCAATGGCGCTTCGATCAAGCAAGCGATAGTCGGTAGCATTTGGAATAATTTTTGTGTCGCTCACTTTGCCCATAATTTTATAAAATAATTTTGAAGAAAAGCGCTTGAATAAACTCTCTTGATTACTATATTTTCGAAGTCCAACTACTACTTCAGCACCACGTTGCCATCGATTAAGAAATTCTTTGATGAGCTCAGGTGGATGTTGCATATCAGCATCCATAATAATCGCGGCTTCGCCTCTTGCAGCATGAAGCCCGGCCGAAACGGCTGCTTCTTTGCCGAATTGACGGGCAAATTCTAACAAACGTGTACGTTTATTAGCTGCCATGAGTATTTGTATCGTTTCAACAGAATTATCACGACTGCCATCATCAACAAAAATCAATTCATATGTATATGGCAAAGATTTGAATCGCTCTTTGATCGCCTCATGTAAGACAGGGACGTTCAGTGATTCATTATGTACGGGAACTATTATCGATATGAGCTGCTTCTGTGTCACTGGTCGTTCGTTTACGCTTCCTATTAGGTTTGGTAAGCATTAGCCATGCACTAAGCACGAGCATCATTGTCAAACTGCCAAACAGCAGGTCGTTGACGATCGCCTGAACATCTGCATGATTAACCACCATGAGTCCAAGCGTCACAACAGCCCCTATTATAGCAACTATGGCAACGCCGCGCCTGTGTAAGGCAATAAAATACATCACCAGCAAGTTAACAACAGAGATGATAAATATAGCTAAACTTAACAGAGGTAGTAGATTGGCAAATGCTAAATAGTTTGAACCCATCAAATGTCCAACAACAAAATTAGGGAAAATCATACACACTAACAGCGTAGGCACCCCTATTGCAAAAACAAGAATAAGTGATTTAAACAACACGGCTTGATTTTGTTGTGAAGATTGCTGCAAACTGACGGATGGTAGTAAAACTTGCACGATTGAGGCTGTTAAAAAATAGATAATACGTGCTACAGTCGCAATACCAGCATAAAGACCGGCTGTTTCAGCATCAAATAAATACTTCACGACAAGTGCATCAACACTAAAAAGCATAGTTATAACAAATGAGCCAATAAATACCAGTGCAGCGTATCTCAGCTCGGGCATTAACCGCTCCAAATTCGGTAAGCGAAAGTAACGGCCAGTTTCGTTTTTTAACCCGCCTTGTCTTGCTTTGTAAGCAGCGTAAAATAACGCCACTGCTTGCGCTGCAATGATACCGCCAATTGCACCAGCAGTGCTAAAACCTAGGAATATAAGTGCCACAGAGAGCACAAGCTTGCCTGCAGCGGCTATGATATTCGCAATTGAAGTCTCTCCGAATTTTTTAATAGCCCTTAGATAGGCACTGCGAAACGTCAAAGGCACACCAACAACAACAGCAAGTGCAATCAAAATAAATGGCAAACCTGACCCAAAACGAAATGCTTGCTTCAAGGGTTCACTACTCAGAGCTACCAGCAATAAAGCAACAATACTCACAAACAGGGCGAGCTTTTCAAGTTCAAAAACAACGGCGTGAGCTTCTTTACGATCTTTATAATTAGCAATGATTGAAATAGTGATCATACTAAAGACGTTTAAAAAGATAGTGAGCTGCAAAAAGAGCGAAACAAGAGCCTGAACTTCACCAAACGCTTCAGGCTGCAATAGCCGACCAATAACTGGATAATAGAGATAGTTAAGCGCACCAACACTTAATGAGCCTATGAAAAAAATTGCGTTGTGCCGCAAAAACATACTATTTTTCATGAGCATGACAATTCGCTGTATCAAAAACGGCCTCCTCGCATTAAGTGCGGTCTTATTATGACATACGCTCAAAACTAGCGTACAATATGCGCATGAATATTCTCGTTTTGCAGGGCGGCACCAGTAGCGAGCGTGAGGTTTCGCTACGCTCAGGGGCCGCCGTTATCCGTGCACTCCATAATCTTGGACACTCGACAACTATTTATGATCCTGCTGATGGGCTCGACGGCATAGTACGATTATTACCACACACCGATCTTGTATTCCCCGCCCTCCATGGTGCTGGTGGTGAAGATGGTGTCATACAAGCCTTTCTTGACTCTTACAGTGTTCGTTATATTGGCTCCGGCGCCGAGGCCTCAAAACGCTGTTTTGATAAAATCGCCACTAAACAAGCGTTTGAGGCTAACGGCATAAACACACCGAAGTGGCAAGAAGTAACTGCTAGTAGCTTCATTACTTCACCCCTCGCGCAGCACCCCTATGTCTTGAAACCCCGTTTTGGCGGCTCAAGTATAGATGCCATTATTGCGCGTACTGGCAGTGCAACGACCATCGATATGTCAGTTTTTGACCGTTACGATAGCATGGTGCTTGAAGAATTAATTGACGGCATCGAATTAACTGTTGCAATTATCGGCAATGAGGCATTACCAGTTATTGAAATTGTGCCGCCAAAAGGTCAAGAATTCGATTATGAGAATAAATACAACAACCAAACTGAGGAGCTATGCCCACCTCAGCACGTTGATATAACAATGCAAGAACAAGCTCAATCGATTGCCGAGCTTGCACATGCCATGCTAGGTGCTCGTCACTTATCTCGAACAGATATGATTCTCTCAAAACATGGTGAAATATACGCACTTGAAATTAACACCTTGCCAGGCTTAACAGAAACAAGCCTATTACCGAAGGCTGCAGCGGCTGCAGGCATGAGCATGGAACAACTCTTAGAGCAGCTTATTAACTTAGCTGTCAGCGAATAATTATTTTTTAGTTATTGCTTTAACATCGAGCGTACCGGCTATATCGTAGCGCTCATTACTCATTGGCGAATTGTAAACACCTGTCACAGAGACCTTTCCGTCTATAACCTGTGGCGAGCTGCCGTCCTCATATTTTAAAGCATAATAAACATCATTCACCTTAACCCCTGTTGCACACTCTAATGTCTGAGGTTGGCCTGGGTCGACATTTTTATGCGGCAAACAAGCCATCTCACCCTCAAGGGTGATAATATTTTCTGTTTTCCAATTATTTTTTAAATCTTGTTTATGCAAAACAATACCCATGGCAGCAAGGCCTAAAAGAGCTAAAAGGACAAGCACTAAGACACCAAGCACCGTAAAACGTTTGTTCTCTTTATTGTGTTTCATATGTTCAAGTATGCACGAAATGCTTACGGTTTGCAAAATCAGCTTAACCTGAACCCGATATCCCTCCCAGAGATCGTGTGAAACCGGTTTAACTAACCGATTTCAGCCCAACGCTTACATTAAGCTCCGGCGGAGCTTAATGTAAAAAGAGTGGTCTCTGGGAGGGATATCGGGTTCAGGTTAATTCTTGTTGAAACCTAAGCATCACTTTTAAGAAACAAGCTAGCGACCAAGCTTGCATTGGCTCAGGTGTATTAGCTTTACCGGACTCGTGAAACTTTGGTTCACTTTGATACTCACTTCGATAGTGCAGTTTAGCGTGATTCTCTTTATCGACATAGAAGAACTCGTACGGTTCACCTGCAGTCATAATACTTTCAAGCATTCGCTTTTCAAGCTCGCGCGCCTCAACCTCAAACCCCCACCGGCGCAGGCCTTCGGCAATATTGGCCGTGTCTTTCGGCCATGTCACTAGACTGCCATGATAATCAGCAAATGTCAGTAAATGAGCGTGGCGCAGCGAGCGGCAGCGGATCCCGCTCGGTGTTAAGAATTCACGCTCATTCATTAAGTAGTGCACAATTGCTTGCACGTATGTTCGAGCCTGCTCATCGTCAAGCGCCCCCAGTAAGTTTGTTTGTAAAAGTAAGCCGGCATTTGAGGTTAAGGTTTGAATTTGACGAGTGTGCTTTTTATCATCTCTGTCAAGACCCATGGCAAAAAACTGCTTATCTGGCATCCAGAGGCGCTGTACGGTTGTACGAGCAAGTTTATGAGCTAGTGAAAATATGTAGTCCTCTCGACCAGCATCGTATTCGAAGAGCCGGCAACCCGCACGCAGGGCATCATAGGCAAATCCTTGCACTTCGAGTGACGCAATACCCCCGTCGGCGTTAGCGGGCGTACCATCTTGGTGCAAAAAAGCTGTTTCGGAATCCTTCCAGGCTTGATATGGCAATCCTCGCGGGTTAAGCCGCTTAAATTCCAGTAGATCCCACGCCGAGGTTTCAATCTTGGCAATAATCCACTCAACTGCCAACATCGTAGCCTCTTTTATAGCAACTCTTTCACCCGAGTAATGAGTGACTATATCAGAGAGGATAGCCGGACCATAACGTTCTACATAGGCCTCAACCAGACGAACAAAAAGTGGTGTTGCGTCAGCTGAACCATAGTAGCGTAAATCTGCTGCTCCTGCCGGGCCCCAGCTCGCAAGTAAATGCTCGAGGACATTCACCGATTCCTCGGGTATAGGTTGCTCATTAAAATGCCGCGCGCGATATTCGTGGTGAATCTTGCCAGGTTCTTCTTCGGTAATAGCATTGATTATCCGCCCCTGCAAACGTGCCATAACCCCAATAATCTCACGTGCAAGCTCAGGAAAATATGGCAAAATATCTTCAGCAAACTCAATTGAATCCCGGCCAAAAATGGCATATTGATAATTTGGCCCTATGCTGGCATAAACGCCCCAGCCCTTCGGTGCTCGCACAAAATTAATGAGTGATTGAGCCGCCTCAAGGGAAGTTGCTTGCCTTAAGTAAAATTGACGTTTTTCAAGTGGTAGCTGTTGCCAATGGGAAGGGCTATGCATTGTTTAGCACTGCATGCTTTTTACTAACTGCTCGCAAGAAAGCTGTCACCGTCCACCCCTGCCAGCTCTGTGGATCGCCTGCTTCGCCAGACCCTTCAAAGTTGTGCTCGCTATCACCATCGCTGCCATATTTATAGTGCACTCTGCCTCGTTTATCTACAACGAGATATTCGCGAAAATCGCCTGTATTAATACTTGAAGTGATTATTCCGTTACCATTGACGACGGCAAGAAGGTCACTTCCACCCCGTTCAAGACCTTTGACATAGTCGCTTACTTCCTTCGGCCAAACTACAAGACTGCCGTGATAGTTAACGCCACCTTCAATAGCAATATGACCGAGTGAGCGCAAGCGTGGCCCAGCAGGAGTATGGAATTCGGCAGATTGCATTCGTTCGATAATATGCATACGCCTTTCACGATCATCTTCGAGTAATCCGGTGGCGAGTGTTACTGCAGCATCACTAGCGAGTGTCTTGATTAAACGAGGCTGACCACTGTCATCATAATCTAGGGCTTGTGCAAAATATTGAGCATCAGGCAACCACAGCTTTTCGAGCGTTCGAGCTTTCAGGTCGCCAGCGCGCTCTCGCCAATCTTCTGCCTGATCAAGATAAGGCAATAACTCCGCAGCAGCGACGAGGGCATCGTACGCGTAACCCTGTACGTCAATGGCAGCCACACCTCCGTCATAATTCGCCTGCGTACCATCAAGGTGCAGGTAGGCATTTGGTGAATCCTTCCATGATTGGCTGCGTAAGCCAGTGGGATTAGTACGTTTAAATTCAAGTAAACCGCTTACTGAGCGGCCAACTTCATCATGCAAATATTCAGCTGCTCGAGCAATGCTATTCGCAATATTCTTTTGTACGCCATCGCGCCCTTCTACCTGCTCGTGAAGGATAGAGTTACCAAAAAGATCTACGTGATCTTTTACTAGCCGAATGTAAAGCGGCGTTGAATCGGCGCTTCCGTAATAACAAAGTTCATTTTCATCGCTGCCTGGAGGCATCCAGTGCTGCTCTTCTTGCAACTTCGTAATGATATGCTGCACAACCTCATCGCTTTGGCGGCCTTCAATTGAACGGTTACGATATTCATGATGAATCTTACCCGGCTGTTCTTCACTGAATTGAGAATCACTTTTAACCCCCTGTAGACCGGCGAGCGTCAGAATGACATTTCGGCTTAATCGTTCAACTTCAGCACGCTCGGCTGGTTTAGTACGTTCATGCAAGGTACCGTGCATATCTTCCGCCATTTTAATTGAATCGCGGCCAAAAACGGCATCTCTAAAAAGCGGTCCGAGACTCGTGAAAAATCCTCTATTATTTGGGGCAATGAGAGGGCTTAATATCTCTCGTCGTATTCCAGGATCATTAGTCTCAGCAAATCTTCTTATAACCGCTTGTTGCTCTCCAAGCGGTTGAGTGGCTAGTTCTGACACGTAAAACTCCTTCGATGAATTAACTGAGTGTACCTTTAAACTTCATGACCGGCTTGCCTGCAAATTGCCGTGCAACAGCTCGGTAAAGTCGCAGATATTGCTTTGCCATACGTTCGGCCGAAAAGTTTTCTTCAACATGTTCGCGGCAAGCAGCACGACTAAGCGTATCGACTACCTTTACTCGTCCTACCATCTCATTAACATCTTTACATAGAAAACCAGTCTTGCCATTAATAATGAGCTCAGGTATCGAGCCATAAGGTGTTGAGAGTATGGGTGTACCGCAAGCCATTGCCTCGACGTTAACGAGCCCGAATGGTTCATCCCATTGAATTGGCGAGATAACAGCCTTGGCGTTTTTTAATAGCTCAACCTTGGCCGCATGACCAATCTCGCCAAGGTAAATAATTTGCTTACCATCAATATAGGGCATGACGTGCTTTTCAACGTAATCGCGCTCCCAATCATTAATTTTGGCAGCCATAACAAGCTTAACACCAGCTTTTAAAGCAACCTGCACTGCTTCGGCCGCTCCTTTAACTGGCGATAAACGCCCCAAAAAAGCAAAATAATCCTTCGGCTGAGGATTATAGACAAATGCATCGAGCTGGAGACCATGATAGACGGTCTCAAGATAATTCATATTGGGCAAAATATGTCTCTGTGAATCACTGATAGAAACGACTGGCGTATCTTTATACTGATTATACATCGTCCTTTCACAGTCGCTATCTATCCAATGTAAGGTCGTCAGCATAGGGTGCTCAAACAAATCACGAAAAAGAAGCGCCTGCCACCCCGCATGGTTGTGAATAACATCGAACCGCTCCTTTCGAAGATGCCCGGCTGTTTTCACTAATGCTTGATAGTTCGCCGCTTCCCTAATGCGCTTTTTTAGATATGTTCCAACCGCTTTCTTGGCTGTTGGAATGAGACGGGCTGAAATTTTTGAATCTCCGCTCGCAAATACTGTAACGTTATGACCTAATCTATGTAACTCTTCTGCTAACACATGTACGACGCGTTCTGTTCCGCCGTATTTTTTTGGTGGCACCTTCTCTTCGACAGGCGCCAAGAGTGCGATTTTCATCTTCCTCCTTATGGCGTGAGCCTTGTTGAACAGCTTTTCTATTATATCACGCTCTGCTGCGCATGACCGGCGTAGCCATAACAACATTGACTACATGACAATACCTTACATCTGTAAAACAAAAAAGAGCTTATAACTTTTATAAGCTCTTTTAAGAAAAATCTAATGTTTAGCCGAGGATCCGACGGCTACGTAGATAATGGTAACCAGCGTAAGTAATCGCACCTACCCCAGTTGTGGCACCAAGTATTGTCTCGATTCCAGTTGCTGGTAGCTCAATAGGTAATTCCTCTTGAGGCTGCGGTGCCGGAGTTTCTGGTTGTTCAGGTTTTGGAACCTCAGGTTCCTCTGGTTTTGGTGGCTGAACAGGAACCTTGACCTTAACTCTCGCCTCATCACAACCTTTTTGCGGGTTGTCGTTTACTTCGGTATCACCAGTAAAGCAAGCCTTATTAACAACAATTTGCCCGTTACTTTGACTCGTTACCTTCAGCGTATATTCTTTAACTTTCGTTTCACCCGGCTTAAGACGACCCAGGTTTTCGCTAATCTGACGCGTTGCCGGGTTAGCCGCAAGCTCAACACCTGTCGGCAGAGTATCTGTCATGACAGTTCCAACCATATCATTATGATTATTTGCCGCCGGTGCGGCTGCATTACGAACTTCAATAACATAACGAATGGTATCACCTGGTTTTACTTCAACAGCTTGGTTGTCACTATTGGCATCAGCAAGGACCGAATTTGTAGTTATATTTTGGACTTTTTTGATAATTTTACCGTCAGGATGCCACGCAAGTGCCGGCGTAACGGTTGATATCGCCAAAGTAGCAGTTAATAATATTCCACCCAGCAGAGTTTTTACTCCAGCCATCATAAGTCTCCATGTCTTAAAAAAAGACAAAAGGCCAGCGCTTGGCTGCCCTCATTACAGTTTGTAATATAAATTATACTACTTTTAGGTTACTTGTCAAGGGTATTCTTACCTAAATCTCAAAACTTCCTCTCCAAATCGTGTGGAATCGGTTTCCTAGCCGATTCCAGCCCAACGCTGGATTGCTCTTGTGTAGCTCGCTTGCCCAAGAAGCCTTTTCGGGTTTTTACTCTCATATCTCAATGCTTCCGGAGGAGCTTGAGGCGTGTGATGGATACCTTAAGCTCCTCTCTTAGGAAGACAAGCGCTACCGGGATTCCTGTTTTATATACGCCAAGTAATTACGACATAAGCTCACTTTGGTACTCTTTTTCCTTTAAAGAATTGGTGTCTTTCATAGTTGCTAAGGCTAACGCAGCGAAGATTAAGGCAATATCACGAAAACTGATCGAAAATAACTGAAAGTTTGACATAACGATGCCACCAAGCATTAAGGCTGCAAATAAGGCTGCAAACCGTATATAAATACCGCTTAAAAGCCAAGCCGCGAGTAATAGTTCAATAATTGAAAAAATCTGCAACAGCAGCTCTGCCGGCAATATACTTGTCAAGAAAGGCGGTAAGAAGCCGATCCACTCACGCGGGCTGACAAAGGATGCGACAGCTGCATAGGTAAAGATAATCGCGAGGCCAATTCGAATTAACAGCGATGGCAGCTGTGGGTAATTTATAACTTTTTTGAACATAATGTTTGCCTCCTTCTTTATTATAGCCTTTATGCTTTGCAAAAATAGCAAACTGAAGCGTACAATATGATATATGGAGGCTCTCTATGAATAAAACAGGTAAAATTCTTCTCGCTCTCGCAGTAGTGATTGTAGTTGCAGTCGGTGCTGTTTTAATTGCAAATATGTATAAACAACCAGTCAATAACGACGACACGCCACATAATCAAACACAAAACAATAACCAGCAAACAGAGGAACCAAGTGCAGAAGCTGCCGTAACAATTACCTACGACGGAAATAGCTTCGCACTTTCATCTAACACTATTAAAGCAGGCGAGACCGTAAAAGTTATCAATAACTCTTCAAGAGAGCTCGATTTCGATTCTGATCCCCACCCTGTTCACACTGATAACCCCGAACTCAATGCTGGCCCCATTGCTGCTGGTGAGAGCCGCTCATTCGTCTTACATACCAAGGGCACTTGGGGTTTCCACAACCATCTTAATGCCAGTCAGCGTGGCAGCCTCACGGTTGTTGAATAGAATCTTACGGCGTTAAGATCCAACGTATAACCTCAAGCTTTAATTTGGCATATTCCTCTTCTTCAAACTGCATATTAGCAATACAATACTTCTTGCCAGCTAAATGTGAGCAAAACATGCATTCGTAAAGATCAAAACAATCTTGCACAAAAAGACAATTAGTAATCTTGTTAGACCAAATGACATTAAAGCTATTCGAGCAGTTCTGACTATCTTCTACCCTGATACAATAATTTGAGCTATTAGAACGTTGCCCTGCGGCGATATATTCACTATCTGCCATACCATCACTGAACAATACGTTTTTTGAACGGCTGACGTCGATAGAACGATAGATATTTTCTGAATGATAGATGCTGTCGCTCTCGTATACATTGGTTGATTCAATCTGACGCTCAGTGGTGGTGTAATTAGTTTCCGCCCAAGCTTCAATAACATCTTGTAGTGATGTTAGTTGCCGCTTTGGTAACATCCAGTCATCAACCGCAATACGTTTCTTCATATTCTCAAGAGAAATAAACTTGGTTGGATTAACCGATGACGCCCATGTTGGCTGGTTAGTTGTGGCATCGTACACTTGTTGCGGCAAACGAATATCAAATGCAAACTTTGCCATGGCTTGCTCGAGCGTTAGGGGGTTTTGATAGCCAAAGATCTGGCCAATAATCTTGTCGGATGTTTGTTTGGCAATTTCGGCATTCATGTTTTTTTCTCCTTTTTTAAGACTTTACGGCTTGACGATTGCGACATCAGAAATTCGACTAAATTAACGGGCTGTTTAGCATTGCTTTTGTGGTTCGAAAGTTGTTTGACTGCTATCGCCTGATGCTCTGAGAATTTTACGGGTATTCGTGGCTTATCATAGGTCTTTAATTCAATTGGGGCAACAAAAGGTGCAGGAGTAAATGTTATCGTTTGAGCCTTGAGCGCAGACAATAGCTGGCCTTCACTACTCAAACGCACAATACACTCTCTGGTATTAAGCGAGCTGAGTATTTTAACGCGCAATTCGGTCTCTTTTTTGCCAGTTTCTTTTGCTTCAAAAACGCTCGCCCTGGGAAGTTCCATAGTAATGTTACCTTCAAGCACACGGGCATCTTCTTCGGAAACCCGAAACACATAATAATTGACGACATTAGTAAAGATAGCCTCTTGTAGTGATTTATCTATTTGCCCAAAATATTGCTGCGTCAAAAAAACAAATAAGTTATACTTGCGCGCTTCAGCCAGTATTTGTGCGAGTGCCGGGTTCTGTATAACTGATACTTCATCGATAATAAGAATGATTTTTTCATAAAACGTTCGAGCTTGTGCAAGCAAAAAAAGCTGTTGAATTAACAGCCCTGCAATTGTTTTTACCACTTTTTCACCCATACTCACTCTGTTAAGTGAAAAGACGATCAGAGAGTTGGCAGTAATCAGTTTAGCCAATGAACGGGCATGTTCATTTTGCTTGGCAAGTGCTGGTTGTAGCTGCATTTCATCAACCAGCGAGACAATGGGTGCGATAGCTTCATTATAATATTGGGCGCGCAGTTCATTAAAATCAGTGCCAAAGAAGGTGACGATATTCTCTGGAACATACTGGCGCACGTGATCAATAATTTTATTACGATAATCAAGGTCGGTTATTAATCGCTTCAGATTTTCAAGCGACATAACCTGGGCAGTCATGAGCACAAAAAGGCTAAACCTAAGCAACCGTTCAAGCTTTGAGTTAAATTGATCGGCAAGCAATGATTTAAAAAGCGTTCCGGTCAGCTCAGTCGCTGCCGAGATGTCAGTGTCTGCCCCAGCAAACAATTCGGTGCTTTCTTCTTGATCTTTAAAATTAATTATTTTTGTATCTGACATATCCCTTAAATCTTCTTCGAGCGAGGCATGCGGATCAATGACTACTACCCGATAGTTCTGTTTAATGCCTGATGAGGCGAATAATCGATCAATAAATAAGCTAATAAACTTCGATTTTCCGCTGCCGCTGGCACCGATAATAAAGGAGTGCTTATCAAAATCGTAGCTCGATAGTGGCACATAGTGGTCTTTTGGCAAATACGGGAATGTATCAACTTTAAAGATCGCACCATTATCATTGCTTTTTAAAATATGTATTGCTTTTTGAATATCTAAATATTTTGGCTGCTTTTTGTATAGGTATTTCGGGCTAGTCTTAAAGTTAATTGCTAGCAGATTACTGGGCAGATATAAAAGCTTTTTTTGAGCCAGTGAATACTTTTCTCCATCTACCTCTTTGAAATAAATTGTAGCGGCACAATATGATGCTTCTTTATTAATAGTTTGCAGAGAAAATACTGCCCACTTGAGATCTTTATGCCGCTTTAGCTGATATCTCTCGCGGAGATCTAATATATTGCCGCCCGTAACAAACTGGATAAGATGCTCTTTCAAGCTATTTATAGCAGATGGTAAATGGATATACTTACTACTTACCGGGCGCAAAATAACACCATCAAGGTTGTTTGATAGAATACTTAAATCTTTGTTTGCACCAACAAAATAACGAACTGTGCTATTCTCAATCTGCACTAATACCTGCCACTTGCGTAAGAGCCCAATGTACTGAGCAATTGAAAGTAATGTTTGACGCCATGCCCGTTCATCAAGATCTTCTCTTAAAGTATAGGCCTCGAACCAGTAACGGCAGCCGAGAAGGTGAGGCAGGGATTTCATGAATTCATAATAGCTTACTTTTTCTGGCTTTTAGCCCGTATTTCGTCACGTAGCTCTTCGATCATAAGCTGTGTTTTGAAATGTTCCTCATCTTGTTTTCTAAATAGCACGGCGGCAAAACCTGAAATTAATAAGGCCTGAGTTGCCAGCTGTAACCATTCAGATTGCCAGTTTTCAAAGGTTGAGCTCCAAAATTGTGGATAGAACTCATCCATTTTGAATTCTTGGCCGTGTGCTTTGGCGTTTTGTTGCTCAACTTGCAACTGATTTATAAATTGCCCTGCCCAGCTGCCGATAAAAAAGACCGCTAAGATAATAACAGCTCCCCAGTTTCGTAGGAATGAACTTTTGCGCCTATATTCTTTCTTCAATTCGGCCATACATTTCCTTTCGTCATGCAGATATATCTCTCTTTTAAGTATACCTCCTTTACTCCGATATAAAGAAAGCCCCGACGCCAGCATTATAAACATGCTTTTGTCGGGGCCCGGGCTCGCGGGGAGCCCTCGTCCTTCTTCCAGGCGCGTTAGCCGCAGGAGACGTTTTCGATGACCTTTGGTGGCGCTTGGGTGCAGACCTCTGAGCCGGTCATATCCTGACCGCTATCCGCCACGATCCACTCTTCGTCAACGAAATGAAGCACAATACTGTAGCCAACGACGTCAGGAATACCTTCGAGTCGCACGCTGACTTGCGTTGACGCCCAGCCGTCCTGACAAACAAGCTCACCGTCGAGTTGTACCTCGGTGACGGGCGGGCCGTCACTGTCTTTCTTGACGGCCTCTTTGATCTCTGTTCCGCTTGGGCAGGCTGGCGTTGCCGAAACCACCTCTACCCGTAGGGTATCGGTGAGTGTCAGCTTGATGCCATTGGCCGAAGAAACGATAGTCTCAACAGCCACCTTCAAGGCATCGACCGCCAAGGTGAGATACTTGAGCGCCTTGCTAAGATCGAGCTGCTCAACCAACAGGCCGAGCAACACGCCGAAGCAGCTGGCGCCAGCACTGACGATTTGCCCGATATCCGCATCACCCTGAAGCGGTGCAAGGGCCTTCTGGGCGCAGGTGAGCATGTCACCCGCCTCGAGCAGCTTACTGACCAACTGCAAAGTTCTGCCAGCATCGCCGTCGCCCGTCAGTAGTCCAACAGCCAGACCGAAAAGGTTGAAGAGGTTCTCGGCCATGAAAGTCCGGGGATCTGCCTGGAACTCGATGGTTGCCGGCAGGTCTTGCACATCCGTGATGCCCGCCAGCTTGCCACCACGACCCAGATAAGCCTTGATTTTCTCACCAGCCGGAAAGAGCCTGCTGACGTACTTCACCACCTCCTCTTCGTAATCACCGTGCGATGTTGTCAGTGCGAGGTTACTCGTTGCTGCCGCCGACAAAATGTAATCGGCGCGATTCGCCACGCCAACACCGACCTTGCCACCCTCATCAAAGAGGCAGGCGAAGATCGGGCTGTTGTTGTCGTTTAGTGACCAGCCCCTTGACTTGGGACCAATCTTGACCTTCTGCCCGGCAACAGTCGCTTCCTGAGAGCACTCACCACGGTTCTGCTCGATACGCCCCGGAAAGAAGCGCGCGAGCAGTGCCGTGTCGTAAGCGTATGCGATGTACTTCGGCGACAGATGCGTCAGTTCGATACTGAGCTTGCCATCACCGAACGTCCACGGCAGCAACCCGTAGCCACCGTTGTCATTAGCCGTGTACGGCAGCGCAATGATCTGCCCAACACTGTTTGGTGCTGGCATACCCTTGGGCGGCATCGTGAGTTTCAGCGGTTTGAGCGGCTGCACCTCACCTTTGTCGGATGTCGTCAGCGAAACATCGAAAGCCACGCCACTCGAACGAAGCCCGCCGAGCGGACCAGCATCACCTTCGGCCAGAGGCTCGGGCCTGCTGACCCTCAGGGTTGCGTCGCCCTTGAGGGCACCTTTCGGAACGGTAACTTGCATATCGTCCGGAAACGTGAATGTGCCTCCTTCCGCCGTCACCGTTTTGCCGGTACCCGGCGGTTGGTCGTTGTTCTGCCAAGGGAGTTTATCGGTGACGACCAACACCCCAAACACGAGTGCTAAAGCCGCAACCACCCCTATAACAATCCGCGCCTTTTTCATCATCATCCCTTGGTAGGGTTTGATAGGACTGCTAAATTAAAGCACTTTTTCGCTAAAAAATCAACTCCTCGGTAGTAGTCTCACTCGAATCTACGAGGCTAAATCTCTGTATAAACTTTAGGCACTAAGCACACGCAATATGTGGTATACCGCATATACTGGCCATACAAACGCTTGCAGCAAACCCAAAATAACTTCCCAAAAACCACCAGATGTCTTCTGAATAAAATAAATTGCCGCGCCGATGTAGGCTAGAAAAAAGGTAAAGCCAAGCGGGCCAGCCTTATTAATAACTTTTATTGTCTTCTTATCATGTTCGCTCATATATCCTCCTTTTTATATTGTAGGGTACGTGATGTGTTTTGTAGCAATGATCACCTACGCTATATATTGCCCTCTCCTTTAGTTATGTTATTGTATATATGCTCTATGAAGGGATGGTTATGAGCCAAAAGGACAAGTACTACTTGAAGACAATCGCTGTGACTCTTGTGCCGTTGACTCTTGGCGTGTGGTGGCTTACACCCCCACTGAAGCTACTCCCATGGCCAGGAAGGCTGGGGGCATGTACCTTCGCCATCGTGACGACCGGTACCATCCTCGTCATGATGATTCGTCTGGAAGAAATGCAGCGATTCAAGAAGCAGAATCAGCAATTGCAGCGCATGGTGCGCACATTGCCGCTCGCACTCCAAACAATCTTCACAACGTACCGAAGGGAGGCAAGGTGGAGGGAGCATGAGCTCCTGGCCGTCATTTTTCTCGATGAATACTGCCGTTTATTTCTTAATCTTCGGCCTGAGCAAGTTATTGATCTGGCCGAACGAGGAAAATTGGCATGCCGGCTACTCTCCAACTACAAATACTTAGCACCACCTGACCGCGACTTCTGTGATGAGGCACTGCGCGCGGCAGTCCATTCCTGACGAGAGGCCTCACTGTTGCAAACGCAACAGTGAGGCGTTTTGCTTACCAGAGAACTGACGTTTTCACTAGAGCTACTTCGCCAGATTAGCAAAAGTGATTTAAAACATCTGAGCTACACATGACTACTATTGACATGTAACTACGGGTCGATTTTAATAAAATGACCTGCATACGCAGGATTCACTCCCTACCGTGCAAGTGAGGTAACTTTGAACAAGCGATTGTCTTCACGCCTCGCCACTCTCGGCATTGCCTTCGTGGTGAGTGTCCTGATGATGTTCGGGGCATCAAGCACCGCTTCGGCGAGCGCTACAGGATGCACCGTCTGGGGCGCCAAGAACGTGGCCGGTCACGCCCTGCCCACCGGACAATACTGCTTCACGGTGGACGGCTCCGGAACGTGGGTTAACTGGACCTCCGGCAGTTTTAACACCGGCTGGATCGGCTACCCCACCGAGATCGTGCGTTTCTACGACACGCGTGGCAGCAACTACGCCTCGTACACCACCTTCCGGGGCAACGGCACCCTCTACGGATTCCACTACTGGAAGACGGGGATCCGCGGCTCGGCACGGACGGGCAGTGTATGCGGTACGCTCCTTTCCTACGGGCTGGAAATTGCCCGTGTGTGCAAGAGCATCCATCCGTAGCAGGAAGCGGAGGGCCGGGCGTTCAATTGGTCGACGCCCGGCCTCACTAACACTCAATAAGAAAATAAGTTAAATAGATTTATGGGGCGGGATAGCGCTAGCGCTCCTCCGCTCGATTGCGGAAGAAAATACCCTGTGAGTGCTTTCTTCCACTGCACTCGCTGCGCCGAACCCGCAACTACGCACGACTTCGTCGTGCTATCGCAGGTTCGTATACTGTCCTCGGGACAAAGAAAAATAAGAAGCATGAATGCTTCTTATTTTTCTTGGCTCCGGGGGCGGGATTCGAACCCGCGACCAATTGATTAACAGTCAACTGCGCTACCGCTGCGCTACCCCGGAATATACTAGAATACAAGCGATATTATACCGTTGTAATGTCGCTTGGTCAATCTGTTTTTAACCACATTCACCAAACGTCTCAGCTCTGCTTACCTTTAATTCGAATTTTATTGGAGTATAATAGAGAATATAACTTAAGGGAGGGCATATGCCAGACGTTCCACAAGATCAACAAGCAGCCTCGGATGACACAAGTCAGCAAAATCTACAAGGGTATCAAGACGATTTTGACACATCAAAAAAAGATGAAGTGATGAATGAAACCGGTGACGACCCAAGCCAAGTTACACCAGCTACTCCTTCCGAACTCCGTGAAGGTTTAGAAAATACCGCCGGTGACGATCAAGAAGGCGGCGAACAAACCGATTCAGAAAAAGATGACTGGCGTGAAGAAGTTGAAGATCGCGACGAAGAAAACGGCGATCGCGGCCCAGCTTAATCTTTTTCGGCAGCATAATCTTCGGCCATTTTTTGTAGCTCACTAAGGCCCAAGTGACCAAAGCTTCGGGCAAGTGTTTCAAGGCTCACTTTGCTTGCGTGTTCCGATAAAGCATGCTTTTTTAGCTTTTCGCTAAGCCAAAGCTCGTGAGAAGATGTTGTTTTAATGGCAAGCTGAGGATGCTTCACTACTTCAAGTGATCGTGCTGAGCGATCTCGTTTCTTAAGAAGCCCTCTAGCAATCAAACCATCGACGTGCACCGCCACGGTTGACACTGATTTATAGTCGAGTGCACGCATAATTTCACGATAGCTCGGCCCATAACCATGTTGTTTAATAAAAGCCTCTATAAAATCAAGAAGCTGTTGCTGTGATCTTGTTGGTCGTTCCATAGTCTTATAATACCGCTAGCAACCGTCAATTTCGAGTGCAGCCTTGGGCAATAAAGCAAGCATCGCAAACGAGTCGTACTTAAACAGTACGGCGAGCGCGAAGCCCAGCTTTTTGTTCAAAATGTGCCGAAAGCGACGGTTGCAGCATGACACCAGCAAGCCCCCACCATATGAGTGCACCCGGGTCGTCAGCCCAACCGTGTAAAAACATATTAATAACAGTAATACCCCAGAAGCTCGCTAAGAGCGCGATGGCAAGTGGCGGTGCATGTGCTTGTATCGATTGCCGCCATAATGCCCGGCCAATAAATGTGATGATGCCAATGAACAGGCCGAGGCCAATCAAGCCAACCTCCTGAGCAAGTTGCACATAGTAGTTCTCGGCAATACGAGGCTCGGCCGTATAAAAGGAGGCTGGCCCTGCTTGCCCTGGGCCGTGACCTAGCGGGTGCGAAACGGCATCTGATACACCGTCGAGTGTTGCTTGAAAGTGTTTTTCGGTTGAGCCTTCAACTATAGTAGCGTCACCGGGGCTAGAGTGAAAAACAGCCAGACGTAGAGGTGGATATTCAAAGGCGATTATAATTAATAACACGATGGCGATGAGACTTATGAGTCCATACTTTCGAGCCATCTTTACAAACTTCGCCCGCCCAAGCAAGATGATACCCACTACTGTTAAGGTAATGAGTGCACCGATCCAGGCACTGCGTGAACCTGTTAAAGCAAGCGTAACCAGTGTCAATACAAGCAATGGAATACTGAGCTTCAACGACAAAGTCTTACGCCATATTAATACAACCAGTAATGCAAGTGGCAGCAATAAAAATTGACCAAGCGCATTGGGGCCCCGTAGCGTTGAAAAGGCTCGCAATACACCTTGTTGCTCGTCTAAAAGGATGTACGGCGCAATAGTTGTGTCTTTGTGGTAGCCAAATTGCTCTAAGAAAGCCGCCGGCACTAGAGTTACTTGCAGAATCGCGAGCACTGAGATGATCGCCGTACTAATGAGTAGTCCGTTTGTCAAAAAATTCTTCAAACGATCAATATGATCAGGCAATGCAAGCACAACAAGCTGTGCGATTAAAAAGATTGCCAAGAAACGTAGGTTCATCATTAATCCAGCGAGGGTTGATTCAAGCGAATGCTGATATAAAACCGCCAAGAGTAGGTGCAAGGCTACATAACCGAGTATTAATAGCGTCAATGGGTTTTTGAGCAGCCGCCTGGCAAGGTCTGGCCGCGCAACACTGAAACTGAGTGCAGTTATAATGGCGAGCAACAATAAGGCTTCTTTCCACGATTTCCAAAGCAGCAGCGGACCAATCTGCGTACCAAGCCATGTTGATAAAAACGCGTGATATGGCATTAAAGCGATAATTACCACCACTGTCAAGCTCATGAAGCCAACGCTTAATCTGTTTATTGACGCTACATATTTCATTATCATAATGGTATATCAAAATGAATTATACTGAAATCTCATGCTCCTTCTGGGGCAACTCTTTTCTCGAGCTCCGCTGGAGCTTTCAAGGGGCGTTGCGCTGAAATCGGTTGCCCAAAACCGATTCACACGATCCCAGGAAGAGCATGAGATTTCAGTATAATTTGGTATACTACAGATGAAGTTTTCAATACTATGCCAACAAAAACCGCTCGCTCATATAGCATTGCCCTCATCATCGCCGATTTCATCGTGCTGGTGTTAGCCTTTAGCCTCGCCTATGTTATTCGTGTTAAACTTGATCCCCGCCCACTTGCGGCACCAGTGCTTGCAAATGACTTTGCTGTCAGCACCCTAATTATCGTACCCTTATGGCAAGTTATCTTTGGTTTCATTGGCCTCTATAACCATCGCATTTACACAAAGCGGCTCAGCGAATGGGGCCGGCTTTTGGTTGGCTCATTTATTGGTATCTTGCTCGTGATAGGCTATGAATATGTCGTGGAACGACCGATCTTTCCTGCGCGATTAGTAGTCGTCTACGCCCTTCTGACCGCCTTCATATTCTTGTTGTTTGAACGCGAAATTATGCGTTTTTTCCGCACCTATCTATTCCGTGTTGGGCTCGGCGTCAGTCGTGTTCTTATTATTGGTAATTCTGAGGCAACAAAAGACATAGCTTTCCAAATGGGCAATACGCGAAAGTCCGGTTATGATGTTATTGCCATCGCCGGTCCGAAGAGTGTTGTGTCAAGAGAATTTAAAGGGCGGCACTTTAATACTCCTGAAGCAGCCTTACGGATGCTTGATGACCTCATGGTTGATGCCGTTATTCAAACGGAGCTCTACGACAACCCTAATCGCAACCAAAAGATTCTTGGAGCGACTCAAGAACGTCACATTCAATATAGCTTTGTCCCAGGAGAAGCTGAGTTTTACTCAGGTAAAAATACAATTGATATCTTCTTGGGTTATCCAATTATCAATGTTCATCAAACGCCACTGATTGGGTGGGGCGAAGTTGTAAAACGTATCTTTGATGTTACCGCAACCAGCATGGGACTCATTGTTATTTCACCGTTTTTGCTACTTATTATTCTTTTACAGAAGGTCTTTAATCCCGGTCCAATTTTTTATGTGAGCAGGCGTTTAACTCGTTATTCAACCCCATTTGGACTCATTAAATTCCGCAGTATGAGCCCGCAATATGGCAATAAAGATGCTGCCGAAGAATTTCGCGAAATGGGTCGCGAAGATTTAGCGCGTGAATACGAAAAGAACCGTAAAGTAAAAAATGACCCGCGCATTACACTCTTTGGGAAGTTCCTCAGAGCAACCTCAATTGATGAATTACCCCAGTTCTTTAATGTATTAAAAGGCGATTTAAGTTTAGTAGGGCCACGGCCAATTTTGCCACAAGAGCTGCCTCTTTATCGTGGGCGCGGTGCACTGCTTCATAGCGTTAAATCGGGCGTCACTGGTTTATGGCAGGTTTCAGGCCGTAGCTCGCTTAGTTTTGATAAACGCGTTGAGCTCGAGCTCTACTATGCGCAAAACTGGAGCTTTTGGCTTGATATTAAAATTTTATTTAAAACCATCGGTACTCTTTTTAAACGAGATCAGGCTCAGTGAAACAACCGCGGGTTGCTATAGTCGCCGATTGGCTGACGACCATGGGCGGTGCTGAGCCAACTGTTCTAGAATTGCATAAAATCTTCCCTGAAGCCCCTATTTTTACCTCGGTTTATGATGCCGAGAAGATGCCAGCTTTTGCTGATTGCGATGTGCGCACCACCTATTTACAACGCGTTTTGCCCAAGTTTATTCGCTACAAACACGTCCTTTGGCCAGTTTTGCGTGCACTAGCCTTTCGTTCACTTGATTTGAATACATATGACATTATTATCTCGAGCGCCAGTGCCGAAGCTAAGGCTATAAAAAAACGCCCCAATGCAATTCATATTTGTTATTGTCATACGCCGATTCGTTATTACTGGAGTCATTATGAAACATTCAAGCATGAGTTTAATTTTGGGCCTTTAACACCAATCATTCGGCCGTTTATTCCCATTTTTGTACGTTGGATGCGGCAAAAAGATCTTGAAAGTATTAAAGGGGTTGATTATTTTATTGCCAACTCGCACGAAACACAGCGACGTATTAAAAAATATTATCACCGAGAAAGTACTGTTATTTTTCCGCCGGTTGATATCAAGCGTTTTTCAAAAAAGCCAAAAGATAGCGGTAAACGTGAAGGCTACTTGATGTGGAGCCGGCACGTTCCCTACAAGCGCTTTGACCTCGCAATTGAAGCATGCAACCGTTTACGACGGCCCCTCACTATCGCTGGCACTGGTCCTGAAACGCAGCGCCTCAAGAGAATAGCTGGCTCTTCTGTTACATTCGTTGGGCGTGTCTCAGACGAGGAGATCGTCCGGTTAGCTTATTCGCATAAAGCTTTTTTGTTCCCTGCCGAAGAAGATTTCGGCATAACGCCAGTTGAGGCAATGGCTGCCGGGCTGCCGGTCATTGCCTATCGTAGTGGCGGTGCCCTCGATTATGTCGTTGAAGATAAAACCGGCATCTTTTTCGGCCAGCAAACCGTTAGCTCGCTTATGGCTGCTATTGAGAAATTTGAACATACGGCGTTTAACGAAAAAGAAGTTCAGGCTTATACAAAGAAGTTTTCAGAAGCGATATTTCAACGCAAAATAAAATCGTTTATAACAGAACATCAACGGTAGTTTGCCTAACCCCAAGTCCTCTTCCAGATCGTGTGAACTCGATTTTACTAACCGATTTCAGCTTTGGCGCTTACCTTAAGCTTCGGTGGAGCTTAAGGTAAAAAGAGTGGTCTGGAAGAGGGCTCTTGGGGTTAGGTTACCATTGAGAGGTAAGAGCGCTTGCGCCTTCCTATCAACTATTCTCTTGTTTTTCAAACACAACGTTTTTATATAACACAAAGTTCCATAGCATACCTGCCAGCACAGCACAGGCTTTTGCAATATTTGCCGCTATGATATGAGAAGTTACGACAGAATTATGAATAAGCGCAACCGCCCAGTTTAAGAACGACGCTGCGTAAATCTCTAAACCATAGCCGATAACTGCAATAACCAACGATTGAATAACTAATACACTTACCCCTGTAATAATAAAAAACTTAAGGGCATTCTTTTTGCTGGGCGGCTCGTGATGCCGAAACACAATGTAATGATTCAAAAAATATGAGACCGTAATAGCAATACTAGCCGATATAACATTTGCGAATAGTGCTGGCAGGCCAAAAATGATAATAATACTGTTAAGGAGGGTAAAATCAAAGACTGTGTTGAATACGCCAACACAGACAAAACGAAACTTGCGCTGCTGCCACAAAAGATTAATCATAACGCACGTTTAGTATACAGGAATTTAGCATAAAGCCCGGCATTATCCCTGCTACGAAAAAAACAGAGAAGCATGAAAAACTGCCAAACCGCGTTCACTATTCTGACGACAGTATGTAAAGAGACTTTAGATTAAGTTCCCATTTTTGATACCACGTGCCTGGTTGATTCGTGTCGAAGAGTCAGCTTTTTTGGTACCACCAACACCATAGACAATTCGAATGTTATATTTAGCACACACATCAGTTTCGGGGTTAACTTTATCAGAATCTCGGTCGCCACCTTGCGCAAAAATCAGTTCGTCGTTGGGGTGTGCTTTGGCAATTTTTTCAACAGTTTTAATAACCGGTGGATCTTCGTCAATCGAAAGTACCACTTCGTCAACAGCACGTAGTGCCTTCATTAAACGAACGCGATTTTGCTCGTCTAGAATAATTTTGCCTTTTTTGATCATTTGTTGTTTATCGTTGTTTACGATTACAATTAGTTTATCGCCAAGAGCTGCCGCTCCTTCAATAAGATCAAGGTGTCCGCCGTGCAAGGGGTTAAAATAACCACTAATAAACGCTACTTTCATGTTCACTCCTTTTCAGTTTTTTTGGCATTAGGTTGTGTCCTTAAATATATCTCACACAAATGGCCCAAATACTATACTTATGTCATGGAATGAACTTTTGCCGCCGATGTGGTATAAGCTTTACTCTTATAAAAGATCGTATTTATCGTTGCGAAAAAGATCACACTAGTTTATCAATATTCAAGATTCGACGCAGTTGCGCGATGATGGGTATCCGCATTAAGAAATGACTGTTGTATTTTATGCATAAGAATAGTTGACAGCTTTCTACAATAGACGGCTCATAATTATATCGCTATACTAAAGACCATGAAAAAAATGCTCGTTACGGGCGGTGCAGGGTTTATCGGAGCAAACTTTGTACACTATACGCTCAAAAGCCGCCCCGACCAATATAAAATAACTGTTATCGATAAGCTGACCTATGCCGGTAATCCGGATAACCTAAAGACGATTCTCGACAAAATCGATTTTATAACAGGTGATATCTGTGACGCTGAGTTAACGGATAAACTCATAGCTGACACTGATATCGTGGTACACTTTGCTGCCGAAAGTCATAATGACAACTCACTGCGTGACCCATGGCCATTTATTAATACTAATATTATTGGCACCTATCGCATTCTCGAAGCCGTTCGCAAACACGGCAAGCGCTTGCATCATATCTCAACCGATGAGGTGTTTGGCGATCTTGAGCTCGATGACCCGAATCGCTTCACTGAGACGACGCCATATAACCCTTCAAGCCCCTACTCTGCTAGCAAAGCCAGCTCAGACCACCTCGTGCGAGCATGGATGCGTAGTTTTAGCGTGCAGGCGACTATTTCAAATTGTGCTAACAATTACGGCCCCTACCAACATATTGAAAAATTTATCCCCCGCCAGATTACAAATGTGCTTAGCGGTATTAAACCAAAACTTTACGGTGCCGGACTGAATGTTCGAGATTGGATTCACGTTGATGACCATAACGATGCCGTGCTGAGCGTTATTGAAAAAGGCGAGCTTGGCGAAACATACATTATTGGCGCCGACAACGATCATACTAACAACAAGATGGTAATTGAAATGATTCTAGAGCTCATGGGCAAACCCAGCGACTGGTACGATCATGTCAACGACCGCCCCGGTCACGATATGCGCTACGCCATGGATTCCACAAAACTCCGCCGTGAACTTGGCTGGATGCCACAATTCACCGATAACGAAGGCATGAAAGAAGGCCTGCGCCAAACCATTGCCTGGTACACCGAAAACGAAGATTGGTGGAAAACGGAAAAAGCCAAGGTTGAAGCCGCCTATGCTGAAAAAGGCCAGTAATGAAATCCGGGAGTCCCTGGCAGACGCTAGAAACGAATATTGTATATCAGAATAAATGGATGCGTATTCGAGAAGATAAGGTTATTACGCCTACCGGCAGCAAAGGGATCTACGCATTTCTAGAATCAACCGATTCTACCATGGTTGTTGTCTTAAGTAATAAACATGAAATTTATTTAGTGCATGCCTTTTCATATCCAGTAAGTTCATGGGATTGGGAGCTCCCTGGCGGCAATAGCGACGGCGAAGATGTTACGCTAGCCAGTAAACGCGAACTTGAAGAAGAAACCGGCATCATTGCCAAAAAGTGGATTCGCCTCGGAAAAACTCGGGTTTGTAATGGTTTTATGAGTGAGCGAATGACAACCTATCTTGCAAGAGATCTTTCTTTCAATGGTAAGAAGTTTAATGATGGCCAGGTTGATACCGGGAAGTTTGTGCCAATCAAAGAAGTTGACGCAATGATCGAACGCGGTGAAATTGATGATGGCCAAAGCATTACCGGTATTCATTTAGCTCAAAAGTGGCTCGCTAAGGAAAAGTCTTTAGAATATGCCTGACTGGGAAACACTGCAATCTGATATCGTCTACGAAGTTACATGGATTATAAAACTTTACCATTAAATTGGTAGTGCACCAAATGGTAAAGTCGCTACCTATGCCGAGAGGGTCGATAAAGTAAAGTTATTTTCCGGAATTTTTTAAGGCCACGGCAGCTACCTCTGCGGCGATACGTTCTGGTGAAAATCGCAGGAAGTAACCCTCGTGAGCCTTGTGTTCAATCTCGCTGCGTTTTCTTGTGCCGTCAATCCAATTTGAGCCCTTCGCAAACGATTGTTCTTCGCGTATGCAAGAGGCGGCATATGTTTCTTTATTGAGAGCAGCATCACTTTCTACAAAGACCGCTTCGATCCCATCTGGCAAAATATGATTCGTAATCCACATTGTTCGGGGTAAATGATCGCTCCCAGCTACAACAGCGATCTTTTTAGTGTTATGCAATCCTTCGTCATGCTCCAACATATCAGCAACATGCAACAAATTAGTGATAGTATCGACAGCGCCATCTTCTTCGAAAATCGCTTCCATCGGAACGCCCTCTTGAGCGGCTCGCTCTAACATCAAACGTGACACGCTAATGCGCGGATACTTTTTGTAAGCTCCAATAAGTGCTTCTGCTGCCGCGGCAAGTTCTTCCTGAGTTGCGTTTTCGTCGGGCACGCGGATATCTTTGCCTACTACTGATTGAATAGAACCTAGAAACTCCTCCTTAATACGTTGGTATTCCAACGCCTCAGAAGAATCAGGCGCCTCAAACATAGCGTGAAGACGGGTAGCATATTCTTCCGGCGTGAAAGCGATTCGTATACGAGCCGCAAATTGGGCTTCTGGAATATGATTAGCATCCTCTCCATTGATACCAGCGAACTCCGCAACCGTCGGCAGCGCAAACATCATCGGAATAGCCCCGTTATGCATTCGGCCAGTAGAGATGAACTTGACATCGGGGTTTTCTGCTTTCGCCAGGTGAAATAAGTCGACAGACGTTGCAACATTTGCTTGGCCTGATGGCGTCAAGGTAATATTACGATCCGGGTACTGATCTGTGTAGTTCGGGTCAAGATCTTCGTCGCGCGAGATACAAATTACCGCATCAACACCTGCCAAGATAGCTGGCAAACTCTCACGATCACCATATTGAATGTTCTGAGGAGCTTCTAGCTGCTGCTCATGAACAAGAGGTATATACGTCATATTTCGATGGGGAATAATTTTACGATCAACCGCCTCTACAAGTGATCTATATTCGGGCGTTGCAGGATTAACTCTATATTCTGGTGAGCGTAATTGCTCTTCGTTTATAGGGAAAGTATCAAGACGACTGGTACTCATAAGTATATAATAGCATAATACTTCCATGTTGTAAATCCATCTATCATCTCCAGGAAAGGTGTTATAATTTATATCAATGGACACATCACCGCAACCGTTTGAATTTAATAAATCTTTAAAACAACACGAAACAATTATTCAAGGCCTGATTATTTATGACCTTACTGTTTTAGGTGATAATCGCGGCTGGTTCAAAGAAAATTGGCAGCGCGAAAAGATGCTTGCTATTGGCCTACCTGATTTTGGTCCTGTTCAGAATAATTTTTCATTTAACGGCAAGCGTGGCACAATGCGCGGCATTCACGCTGAACCATGGGACAAGTTTATATCTGTTGGCAGCGGTCGTTTTTTTGGTGCATGGGTTGACGTGCGTGAAGACAGTAAAACGTATGGTCAATTATTTACTGCTGAAATTGACCCAACAAAGGCTATTTTTGTGCCAGCCGGCATCGCCAACTCTTATCTCACACTTGAAGATAATACAGTTTACTCCTATCTCGTGAACGATCATTGGTATCCAGATGCAAAGTATACTTTTGTGAACGCCACCGACCCAAATCTTAATATTGAATGGCCGATTCCACCGTCAGACTGGGAATGGTCTGAAAAAGACAAAAATCACCCTATGCTCAAAGACATTACACCAGTTAAGCCAAAGAAGATTCTTGTTACTGGTGCAAACGGCCAAGTTGGCAGAGCACTTCGGGGGGTATTGCCTGGTGCCGAGTTCGTCACTCGTGAAGAATTTGATATTAGTGACCCAGCTGCCTATGAAAGCCGGCACTGGCGCGATTATCAAGCAATTATTAATACCGCCGCTTATAACGCCGTCGACGCCGCTGAAACAGATCGCGAGAATTGCTGGAAAGTAAATGCCATTGCCCCAAAGCTTATGGCAAAAGTGGCAGCCGAATACAACTTAACGCTGATGCATTTTGGTACAGACTATGAATTTGATGGTACCAAGACGCCCCATGTCGAAGATGAAACACCTTCACCACTCAGTGCCTATGCCGCCAGCAAAGCCGCTGGTGTAATCGCGGTAACCGTGACACCAAAATATTATGTGCTTCGCGTTAGTTGGGTGATTGGTGAAGGCAAAAACTTTGTGCGTACCATGCAAAGTCTCGCCGAAAAAGGCATTAAACCAAGCGTCGTTGATGATCAAGTCGGTCGGCTAACCTTCGCCAATGATATCGCCGCAGCTGTGAAGCACCTGCTTGATTCAAATGCTCCTTATGGCATCTATAATCTTTCAAACGATGGCCCTGCAAGCACATGGGCAGATGTTGCAAAAAAAGTGTATGAGCTATCAGACAAACCGGCAGATGATGTCACCCCTGTTACTACAGAAGAGTACTACAAAGATAAGCAAGGAATCGCACCACGCCCTCCGCAAAGTATGCTGAGCCTCGATAAGATAAAAGCGACGGGTTTTATTCTGCGTGACTGGCGCGATTGCTTAAAAGAATATTTAGCCGTTTAAAAACATATGTCCAAAAAACTCTTCCAGAAACTCATCGAACGCGCCGCACAGCCAGTTCCAAAAGAATAGGATAAACAATTGACATAGCCCCGCTCCAGAAACTGGAACGGGGCTATTGCCTTGAAATCACACCCGGCTGAGGCGACCGATGAACTCGGGCACCGTGCCCCGCTTGTCGATCGTCTTCTGGACGGCCTCGGGCAGGGTGAGAACCTTGCGGTTCTGGAGCGCGTTGGAGGCGATCAGCCAGGGCTGGCCCTGCATGATCTCCTCGGCGTAGTCGCTCACCAGCGTGCCCTCACGCCAGGCGTGCGGGGCGGCGTAGTACTCCAGGGCAGCACGAAGGTTCGCGATCTCCCAGGAGTTGTCGCCGACACGCTTCATCACCTCCACGAGCATCGCGGTCGAGCAGATGTCGGGGTAGGTGTTGCACATGGCGAGCAGCATGTCGATGATGGAGTGGAGCGGGTTGACCTCCTGTGCCGAGTCCGACTCGATGATGTAGAGCCAGTCGTACTCGTGGCTCCAGCCACCATCCGGCGTCGGGAAGTCCGGCATCATGTGGGTCAGGCCGTTCTCGTACGTCACCGCGACGCGATGCTCGCTGAGCTCCTCGATCCGGACGCCCACGTTGGCGCGCATGCCGATCATGTGGAGGAGCATCGGCAAGACGACGTTGGGGTCGATGAGTGCCTGCTGGTACTTGCCGGACGGCTCGATCGTGCCGAGCACCTTGTTGGTCACACGGTAGGACGAAACGGAAACGCGAACGGTGTTCACGGCATTACCTCTCTCGGGGTTAATTTTCAAAGTATGAGCATACTATATCATAGTTCACCGTAAATTGCAAGCTCTTTTGTACTTTACCTCTATACTCCTCGACAGCACTCAGTACTTGATTAGACGGGTCGATATCCTTATCTAAGTTAATGTCTACCTGTTCCCCTCTAGGAAACAGGGACTCCACGCATGCTCCGCAAATGTGGAGCTGTATGGTGACTCACGCCTCCTCCCAAATCGCGTTCGCCAACACACCGAACTGCTTTAATTTCTCTCGTTGTAAACCGAATACGTGGTGGCCGCTCCTCATCATCTAAATACTTCACATAGCCTGATCACTTCTTAAATACGGCAGCGTGGTATGTCGGATCCAAGACTTTGAGGATGTAACTTTTAAGCGTTTTCTCCTCTTTACGCCGTTGTTGAGTTTATCCTTGCAAAACACAAGACTGGGGTTGGATAAGCTCACTCTCTAAAATGGAATGGTAGTAACTACGATCAAGCAAGTAATCTGCTTCAGCCTGGTAGTAATGGCGTGTCTTCTTCTGGCGAATAAACCGGAGCTATTGTTGTCTCGTCGTCTTCCTGTTTACTTGTTGTTATGGCATAGTCTCCTTAGAGCTCTATTTCAAAAAGTATAATTTTAGTATGCTATAGATAATAAGTTTAAAACACAAAAGGAATCACTCATGCAAGAAGCTCCGAACAAGAAGAAATCTCAGTTAATTCTCTTTATCGTGATGATTGCGTTACTACTTGGTGCTTTTGGTCTAGGCATTTACCTGTTCCTTGAAAATCAAAAACTTAGGTCAGATGCATTAAACAAAGATTCAAAAATTCGATCTCTTAGTGACGAAAATAGTACATTGAGGGGCGAGAACCGACCGAATAATCAGAATGAAACTCAAACTTTTACCCTCGACAATAATAAAGTTTCATTAAAAGCTTCTTCCACCTGGACAAAAGATGAAACATTTAAACCCACTCTGAGTGGAGCCCTTATTGATGCCATGCGTTTAATTCCTGGTGAGAAGTTTCGAACAATCTATGGAGGTGGAACTGAATATTTCACTATCAATGTCAGTGTATATAAAAACGAAAAAAACCTCTCGCCACAGGAATGGCTTGCTAATGACGCCGGCAACCCGGCAGGTGGCATTGGGCTTCTGACAGAAAAGGATCAAGAATCCAACGCCAAAATTAATGGCTACAGCACATACTTTAGAAAAGTTATCAATAACGAGTATGAAGAAGTGCATTATGCTATCGCGAGCGAGGGTCGCATTGTATACATTACCGCCCGAACGTACGACACCACTCCTGATCTTCCTGGAGTCGGTGATTTTAGAAAATTTGAATCCGACATTAACAAACTCGCTCAATCTGTTCATATTAATTAGTTTAGGGGTTTCACTCTTAAGTTGGTTCTACTCTGTCGATATTATCGTGTTAGAATAACCGTATAGGTTTGACTATAAAGCCGTTATTTTGATTTCCATAATTAAGCTTATGCGAGGAGACAGTGAGTATGAAAGGCATAATTTTGGCGGGTGGATCAGGAACCCGTTTATATCCCATTACAAAAGGTATTTCTAAACAGTTAATGCCGATCTATGACAAACCAATGATCTACTATCCGCTTTCTACCCTCATTGGTGCAGGCATTAATGAAATACTGATAATTACCACCCCGCACGATCAAGATCAGTTCAAGCGCCTGCTTGGCGATGGCTCTCAGTGGGGTATTAGCCTTGAATATACTATTCAGGAATTACCGCGTGGTCTTGCAGATGCTTACATTGTTGGTGAAAACTTTATCGGTAACGATAAAGTTGCTATGGTCTTGGGCGATAATATCTTTCACGGTAGCGAACTTGGACAGGCTTTATCGCGTCATAATGATGTTGATGGCGGCACTGTATTTGCCTATCAGGTAGCCGACCCTGAGCGCTATGGTATTGTTGAATTCGATAAAGACATGCAAGCAATTTCGGTTGAAGAAAAGCCGGTGAACCCGAAGTCGAGTTATGCCTTAGTTGGTCTTTACTTCTTTGATAACGATGTCGTTGAAATCGCAAAAAACGTCAAACCAAGCGCTCGTGGAGAATTAGAAATCCCCAGCGTTATGGATGCCTATCTCAAGCGCGGTAAACTTAAGGTTGAAGTACTTGACCGGGGCAGTGCCTGGTTAGATACCGGCACCTTCGCCAGCATGATGGACGCCAGTAATTTTGTGCAAATTATGGAAGATCGCACTAGCTTGAAACTCGGCTGCATCGAAGAAGTCGCTTGGCGCGAGGGTTTAATTAGCGATGAAAAGCTCGCAGCCCTCGCCGAACCGCTTAAAAAAAGTGGCTACGGCCGGTATCTTATTCGCTTGCTTGAAGATTAATCATTATTTCAAGCTGCCTTAAAGCTTAGTTTAGTTTGGTCCATCTCGCATGGAACCTCGTCGATTTATACCAGTGACTATCTTGCTTGATTCATTACCAGCAGCAACATCATAATAACCTTTCCACCATTTCTCAAGATAAGGGTAATCTTCAATATTTGCTCCTGTATTAGCCATTAATCTGACACGAGACTCGCCGTAGGTCGCAGGAATTGTCATGAGCTCATCCTTCGGGCTATTAGATTTAACGTTTCCTCCACTAACCCGTATACCGCCGGTATATCCGAGATCATACACAGGGAACTCTTTAATTTTTTGGCCATCTTGCGTGAACACTCGCACCCATGGTCCACCACCAGCATCAGGACCCGTAATAATCTCTTTTGCTACTGAATCCACTGTGTCGGCAGTTGCTACATCGATACCTCCTAAGAACCCTGGAGCATAAGCCGCAAATTCATGTAGAACTTGACCCTGGGCGTTAAACACGCGCACCCATGGTCCACCGCCCGGGCCAGGACCAGTGATAATCTCGTCGTCCCCATCACCGTTCACATCCCCTGCTGTTACTTTTAAGCCACCAAGAAAGCCTGGATCATATGCGGCAAATTGGCCCAAAAGCTGAGCATTTGTATTAAAAATACGCACCCACGGTCCACCGCCAGGGCCGGGAACTACGATAAATTCGTCTTTACCATCACCATTTACATCCCCCAGTGCAATATCACCACCTCCACGAAAACCAGGGTCATAAGCAGCAAACTCACCTAGGAGTGTATCGTCATCGGCATAAGCTTTGACTACTGGCGGTCCGCCGGCTCCACCCACGACGGCAGTTTCTGATTCACCATCTCCATCGAGATCTCCTTTTGCCACGTTAAGCCCGCCGCTGTAGGCTACCCAGAAGGGTAATAATTCTTTACTTAGTGGAGGATAAAGACTCGGCGTTGATACGTGCCCCCATCGGATTAAATGATCGTAAGGATTAATAGGCTGATCTTGTGCATTATAAATTTCAAAATGAAGATGAGGCGGTGTATTCTCGGCATTACCAGAATCACCTACATACCCTAAGAGCTGGCCTTTTTCAACGCGATTGCCCGTTTTCATATCAGGAGCATAGGCATGCATTTCTCCGCCTTGGCCATCATCAGTGCCAGGCGTATCGTTATTCATATGAATGAAGTGGTAGTGCGTTCCATCCCCGTCAATTATACCAACGCTATAACCCCAAGTAGCCTGAGGTGAATTAACATATTCCAAAACTCCAGCAACAGGCGCTATAATTGGCGTCATTTTAGCCGCAAAAATGTCAGTTGCATGATGTGGTCCATTTGCCCGAGGTGCTTTAAAATCATTCGTAAAATACGCTGATCCTATAAGGGGAAAATACGGAACCGAAGCCGCATGTACCGTGGATATGGCAATAATTATAGGTTGCAACAACGCTACTACTATAGCCAATAGAATTAGTGGAAAAATTTGTTTTGACTGTTTGTTCATTTGAGTTGGAATAGTTCTCATGCTTATTTTATTATATCATGTACTCTTCTTTCTTTTTATGCTAATATAGTTTTATGAAAATCAAACATAAAAAGTCCTTTCTATCAAAAAAAGTATGGGTCATTATCATACTTATCGTGCTTCTAAGCACTGTTGCAACTGCCGTGTATTTTTACACCAAACAGACTTATCATGCGACAACATCTCCTGAAACCACAGATGAAGCAAAAGATATTAAAGATAAGAAACCGGCCACCTACCCCGAACAAACCAACTCAGATTCAAATCCAGATAAAACCAGTTCTCAAAATAATACAGATGACGCTTCGCCACCGCCCGCTCCCGGTAAAGCCTCGGTTACTATGGCAAGCTATGCACAAGAAAATCATCAGATTACAACCGTTGTTGCGGTAACTGGTCATACCTCTACAAGTAATTGTACTTTTACATTCTCACATGCAGATGCTAAGCCAGTTGTCAGGCAAGTACAGGTCAGCGGTAATAGCTGCAATGCTACGGCACCTGAAGTTGAATTTTCGGTTGTTGGCTTATGGCAGCTTAATGTGTCTCTATACAATGGCTCAACAAAACTTGCGGAAACAAACCAACATGTCACGGTTCACTAAAAAGCTCCTCTTTTTTTTCGCTCTTTGCTTGCTTAGCGGCACACTACTCTTGACTATATCAAAGAAAGGTCTTGCTGTTACGGCAGCTGATTGGCGACCGGGGTATATTATAGATGATGATATTTTTTACAACAATAACGCGATGTCAGCTAATGACATTCAGGCCTTTTTAAATGCCCGTGTTCCTGTATGCGATACCTCTGGTACCAAGATCTATAGTGGCAATACGACACGCGCCCAATATAGTGCGTCGCGAGGATACCATCCTCCATTTATTTGCTTGAAAGATTACGTAGAAAACCCTTCCAACCACGTCAATAACCTAAACGGCCAAGCCGTTCCGGGTGGTTGGAGTGCCGCGCAAATTATTGAACATGCCGGTGATAGTTATGGTATTAATCCAAAAGTTTTACTCACATTACTTCAAAAAGAGCAGGTTCTCATAGCCGACGACTGGCCTTGGCCCAACCAGTATCGAACCGCGACTGGCTATGGATGCCCCGATACGGCTGTATGTGATTCACAATACTATGGTCTCTACAATCAAGTTATGAATGCGGCTCGGCAGTTCAGAAATTATGCCAACAACCCTTCAGCATATCGCTATAAACCATATCGGAATAACATCATTTACTTCAATCCAGGCCCGTATAATAACGCGGCTGGCAGATATTATGGCAGGTTTGGTACTTCGCCTGATATAGAGTACTGCGGTGCAACTGATGTCTACATTCAGAATCTGGCGACTGCCGCCTTATACAACTACACCCCTTACCAACCTAATCAATCGGCCTTAAATAATATGAACGGATCCGGCGATATGTGTGGCGCTTATGGTAATCGCAATTTCTGGCGAATATTTAATGACTGGTTTGGAAGCACTGTAGGTGGTTGCCAGAGTAATGAAGTATCTCGATCCGCCATATCACGAACTTATAACACAAGGACATATAATCACTTCTATACAAGTTACGATTGTGAGATTAAGATTGCCGTCAATGCAAGAGGAGAAATCAACGAGGGGGCTGCATTTTATCAGGCTCGTCCAAATGATTCAGGTATGACACGTATCCATAGGCTATATAACCCCAGAACACGCATGCACCTATGGACAGCGAGCCAAGCTGATATTGATTCCGCCATTCGGTATGGAGGATATTGGTATGAGGGAGTTGCGTTCTATGGCGTCGCTAACGATGTCGTCTCTCCAGGCGCCGTTCGTATACACCGGCTTTATAACCCTAGAACTTTCATGCACCTATGGACAGCGAGCCAAGCTGATATTGATTCCGCCATTCGGTATGGAGGATATTGGTATGAGGGAGTTGCGTTCTATGCCTATAGTACCCCACAGTTTTAACATAGTTAGTGGTTCGAAAAAGTATTATGAAGACCTTCACTCAGGCTACGCAGGGCAGGAACACCAAAGTCCCTTATATAGGTACTGATACTAATGTCAGTGCGATGTGGAAACGTTTTTGGAGGTTCAATATGATGAATCTTAGCTTTTTTACCCGCTATTTTCTCTATTTCAGTAACAATTGTGCGAAGACTTGTTTGCTTACCGCTACCGATATTGTAGACTCGGGACCGAGCATTACCAAAAAGAGAAGTAATAATCATAGAAGTAGCGTCTCGGATATAAATGTAATCACGTGAGCTAGATCCATCCCCCAGCATGGTAATAGGTTCACCTGCACTTATTTTAGCCATAAACATCGGAATAACCCCTTGACTATTTTTGTAACGTTGACGTGGCCCGTACGGGTTAGTAAGTCGATAAACCGTATAATCTAACTGATGTTTTCTATTGAAATAGGCCAGATACCTTTCTGTTGTGAGTTTCCCTATACCGTAGGGAGAAATAGGATTCGTGGGTGATTCCTCGCTTACTGCGACCCCTTTCGGTACGTCTCCATATACAGCTCCGCCAGATGAAATATACGCAATCTTCTTAATATTGTTTTTAATAGCACTGTCAAATATTTCGACATTTTGAAGTATGGTTAGTCGTATATCAGAGTATGGGTCATTGTCTGCGGTAAAAGGATTAGTCGCTGAAAAAGCGTGAATAAGGTAATCAGCTCGATACAAAAGTTTACCGAGTAACACGTTATCAAAAAAATCTCCCTTGATAATCTCTACTTTAGGGCTAGAGAAAAACTGAGGCTCATGGCTAAAGCGATCGAAGGCTATCACCTCGTACCCTCTATCGACTAAATCATCAACTATATGGCTACCGATAAACCCATTGGCCCCAAGAACCAGGCATTTTTTTACACTCATTCTATCTCGTCCATAAACTGCCGATAAGTGTTGTTTTCTTGCGCGACAGCTATCTCATAAGATACCTTGGACATATCAGCTAGTTGTTGATCTGTTGTCTTCTTTTTGTTAAGCATTTTTTCGATGATTTCAATAACTTGCATAAAATCATTTGAATCAAGCTGATACCCATTTTTACCGTTAATGAGTTGCTCTTTCATACCAGAAGAATCATTACGAAGAATAGGATGGCCCGCAGTCATCCCCTCATAAACAAAGAGTGGTAAGCATTCTATAAGAGAATAACATATCGTAATATTTGCCTTGAGCGTAATATCAAGCATCTTGGCTTTTGACAATACGTCGTAAGCCTTGAATCTTTTTCCAAGTCCCTTTTCGGCGTGGTTTCTTAGTTGTTGAGAATGGAGATCAGGCCCAAGCCCAATATAGATTAGTTCGAAATCACGATATAATTTTGGAGATTTATTATAATACACGTTTAAGAAATAAACAAATGCATAAAAGATAGTCAGCTGCCCTTTCCTGCCGTCTGCCGCTACACCTGTAAGGAGGAATCGGAGTTTTTTGAAATCATCACTAGAACGTATTTTGTGATATTTTTTTGGCGTAACTATTTTGTACAATTGTACTCTGGTTTTATGAGTATCAAAGAACTCGTCATAATGCTGCTTTGTTTGAGCTGCAGCAGTAAAGAGAACAAGTTTATCTTGAGCGATGAGCTTTTTCATTCGGTTCACTTGAGTATCTGAGAACATATACTCCGGGTTGTCCTCGTGTATGTACCAGAGAACTTTTTTTAGGCTTCCATTTTCAAGAGCCGTCAACAGGGCATCTTTAAGCATTGGTGAATGAGCGATCGTATTAATGATCACCGTAGAGACATTGCTAAAACTTGGTACAATGTCGCGCGACATATATATCTTAGGTTTAATACCCGCCTTATTCAATGTTTTGATTTGATCGGGATGTGTAGGATTAAAGGTATGAAAGTCAATTCTTAGTTTTGGGTTCAATTTACGCAATTCTTTTACGAGATCAACAAGCACAAAAGGAGCGCCAGAGATATCCAGCTGATGGGAAATAACGGCGATAGTATTCTTATGTTTTTCTACTTTTTTTGGTAAATATTTCGACACTTTATTGACAATAGTCGTGCGAATCGTAAAATATGTTGCTCGTGGCCCATATTTTTTCGTATATGCCGGTATCTGAGCAACTTTGGAGACAAGTTTTTTTACTTTCCCAGCACGCGAAACCGGTGTACTAATCGGTGTTACCAAACCATCTAGAAGATCAGCAGCTTTTGTATGATTTTCAATTGCGTGTGTCAAATCCAGAGTTATTGTATCCCAATAAAAACGGCTTTTGATACGATGGAGGTTATGTTTAACCTCTTTTAATCCTTTCTCATTCGACAGGATAGAAAGGATCTCTTCAGCAATCGATTCGGCAGTTAGGTCTTTAAAACGAAACGCAGCACGATTTTCAAGGAAAATTTCACTAAGGGGATCGCCGCCATTAGTGACAATAGGCAAGCTCGCCCACATGTAATCGACCAGTCGCGTTCTCCAGGCAAGATTATTTTCTTTGCCCTCTTTATTTATTAATACGACTATATCGCTATCTAAATACCAATCTGCTCTTTCCGAAAAAGGAATCCAATCTTGGAGTAATATCTCCTTTGTTAGTTTCTTATTCTGTATGTACTTAACGAATTCATCATATTTCTCTATAAAATCAGGATGGCCATTAAACGGATTCTTAGCACCTACGACAATAAGTTTTGCAGGTAGCTTTTTATTAACAACCGCAATTGCGTCCGCGAGCACACGAAGATCAAACCATGGATAAATACCTCCAAACCACAGTATTTTTTTGCTCGAGCTTTTTGCCTCCCCTAGCATGGTTTCGATAGGTTTGTTTTTAGCGACAGGAACTTCCCTATAGATACCGTAGGGTACAACAAGTATGAGATCCTCTTTGTAGGTTATAGGGTTGACTCTGCCAAGCGCCGAAATAACACCAAAGTAGTATTCTTTCTGAGATTCACTAGCACACAAAAAGAGGTCACCCCGCGCAAGAACACGAGAGAAACGATGGACATCATGTTGAAATAAATTATATTCATGACGGACATCAGTGCTATCACGAGCAGATACTTCCACATATGCAGGAACATTGCAATCAAGTATAAGTTGTTGATCGGGTTGTATCACTTCAGCAACAACTACCGACAAATCCCCCATACAGTAGCTGATAATAACTGTGTCAAAGTCTGCTAAAAGTGCTGGTACATCTTCAGCTTTATCGTGAGTCGTAATATGGATACCTTCGAAGAATTTCGTGAACTTTTCTTTACGAAAGCGATCATGATAAGCGACTGTGACTTCAACGTCTTTTTCGTTAGCGAGAATACCTTTGGCTAATCCCCAGCAACGTAAACCCCCACCTTCGAGCTTCGTATGCTCAGGCACCGGCACAGGACCGTCTGCTATAATAAGACATTTCTTCGTTTTCACCGTGTTGACCATGCGCAATCCCTAAACAAACCTGTCTTTAACTTTATTTCTTACCAAACGAACTTTCTCAAGTAACTTCCAGCTCCTCGATCCGTAAATAATGTGTAATTTATTCGTTAGATTAGCAATCTGCATTTTCTGGTCTTCAAGTTTTTGCTTAAGCTCATTAATAAGATACCCGACGCCTTCATTATGCTCTTGAAAAGAACGGACACTCCAATGCTCAGCAACTGCACCAACGAATGTAATATCTTTATCTATTTTATCGTCCGAACAAACAAACTGGAAATACATTGCCTTATGATTTGAAAGAGGGGAAACGCCAATTGTATCGATCTCTCTTCGCCAGTCTCCTTCAGCGTCATCACCGCTTATAATTGAACTATATAACCACGTTCCCTGCAGATAAGGCTTAACGTGCTTGAACTCTTTTTTGAGGAGATTATGCAATTCCTTGAAGTTAAATTCATGAACGTGAAAATGATTTCCTTCCGGTGATTCAAGATCATTTGGACTTGAGATAATAAGTGTGCCACCAGACTTCAGAACGCGTTTAATTTCCTGCAAAAACTGCTTATAGTCCTCAATGTGTTCAATTGTTTCAAAGCTTACTACTACGTCAACGGCATCATTATCAAGCGGGATTTTTATTCCATCGCCCTGTAAAAAGTTGATATTTTTACCACCGTATTCCTGTTTTGCATATGCAATTGCATCTGCATCAACATCGACGCCAATCACCTGTGCAGCTACTTCTGCAATTTTTGCCGTTCCATATCCCGATCCCGATGCAATATCCAAAACAACTTTATCTTTTACGAACGGGCTAACGGATTCGTATCTGACAATGTGCTCACCATATAAAAGGTGCCCCTTGTGATAACTCGGGACCATTCGTTCGCCGGTATCTTGAAGCTGATCGGTTTTTGAATGCTTACTCATGTAATGCTCCTTATCTGTATCTCGTGATTAACATTGGTAATTCCAGAACTAATCAGGCGCTTCCTTATTTTAAATGATGAGTGCTGCTCTCGCAGATCAAACGTTGTATATCCTGACTTGTCAGCAATTGCTGGATCTAAAAAGCACTCTCCTTCATTAAATATATTAGGCACGCACCAAGTAGCTTCAGCTTCTTCGCCCGCTTTGTATGTTTTAGTGGTAACTTTTGACCAAAGAGTATTCGAAACAAATATACGTTGACCAGTATTATCTGAGATAGTTACTCCAAAAATAGGTGACTCAATTACCTTATTAAATCTAAATATTACTTTAATACAAATCGTTTTATCATTATCTGTAAATACCGTTCGCTTTACCTTGCCAGCGCCGTCAAACGTCCCGGAAGCTTTCACCGAGGCATCTCCGTTGCCCCATTGTCGCTTCTTTGTTACCTTTCCTGCTTTCGCGCTCGTCGTTGTTTCTTCAACTTTGTTAAGTATATCGGTGTAGTCATTAATAACTTGAGTAATAGGTCCTTTAGAAATAATCTTCCCTTTATCTAATAGAATTCCTTTATTGCAATATTCTTGCAGAGTGGTTGAATCATGACTAACAAGAATAACCGTGCGCTGTTCTTTCTTTAGCTGCTTAAAATATTCGAGGCACTTTTTTTGAAATGTAGCATCACCCACAGCGAGTACTTCGTCAATAAGCAGTATGTCACTTTCAGCGCGGATGGCAATTGAAAACGCCAGACGCACCTGCATACCCGAAGAATAGTTCTTCAGTTTTTGATCCATAAACTTTTCTAGTTCTGCAAATGAAACGATGTCATCATACATTGCTTCTATCTCTTTTCGATCAAAACCGAGCAAGGCGCCATTTAAGAAGACATTTTCTCGACCAGTTAATTCTGGATTAAACCCAACGCCCAATTCAATAAATGGCGTGAGGCTTCCGTTTACTTGCACAAGACCTTTATCAGGAACGTAAATCCCAGCTAATAACTTAAGTAGAGTGCTCTTACCACTTCCATTTCTCCCTACGATTCCAAAAAAGTCTCCTTTTTTTATCTCAAATGAAACGTCATTGAGTACTACTTGTCTTTCATAACCTCGCCTACGTTTATAGAAGTTTATTAATAGCTGCTTAAGGCCACTGTGCTGCTCATGTGGAAGATGAAAAGTTTTAGATACTTCTTTTAGAATAACAGCAAACTCATTATTGGACATTTACACATTCTCCGCAAAATATTTCGAGCTCTTTTTAAAATATAAACTTGCAAAAATAATTGCACTTGCAACTAGAATAAAAGGAATTGATATAATTATTGAATTATTAATAATTTGATCTGTCGTAATTGTCTGATGGGTTATGAGATTATATCGAGCATCTTGGATAATCTGTGCTACCGGATTCAGCATAAGGATCTTTGCTGCTAACTCACTTTGCTCAATCACCATGCTCAGAGGGTACAGAATTGGTGTTGCATAGAAAGCGCCCTGCAAAAAAACCTCCCAGATATGACTAATGTCGCGGTACTTTACGTATAGTGCTGCCAAGAGGAAAGCGATAGCAAGAGAGAATATATATAGCTCTAAAATATTGAGCGGTAGCAGCAATACACTTTGTTTAATATCAACGCCGTTCAGTAAGACAAAAACGAGCACCACAAGAAGATTAAGAACAAGATTAATAAGTGCCGAAATAGTGCCAGAAATCACAATTATATACTTAGGGAAGTTAATCTTTCGGATAAGATCGCCGCGTGAAACGATGGCCTGCATCCCTTGACTCGTGGCTTCGGTAAAAAACGTCCAAAGCACAATACCAAGTAGTAAATAAACAGGAAAATGTTCTATATCAGAGCCGAACTTCAGAAATTGTACAAATACGACATATAAAATCGCAAACAAAAGTAGCGGCTTCAAAAGCGACCACAAATACCCCAGCACCGACCCTTGATAACGAAGCTTGAAGTCGGTAACAACGAGTTCGCGCAATAAAACACGATTTCGCTTACTAAAAATATTCCTCAGTGACATATACTAGAGTTAGTATAATCTAAAATTCAGTTGAAAGAAAATGGAAAAATCAGTAGCTGTTGTTATTCCGAGTTTTAATGGTGCTCGCCATCTTGAAGGGTGTATTGCCGCGCTTTTTAAGCAAACCTATAAAAACTTTACGATCATTGTGGTTGATAACGGCTCAACCGATCAGTCAGTCAGTTTACTTGAAGAGTGGGCGGCCTCACATAAGAATTTCGTCGGGCTTCGTAATGCTGAAAACCGGGGATACACTGGTGGCATGAACCCTGGGCTTCGGTATGCATTAATGCATAACTTTAATTATGTTGCTGCACTCAACAACGACGCCATTGCCGATAAAAATTGGCTTCAGCAGTTAGTAAACATACTTGATAAAAAACAAGAAGTCGCCATTGTCACTAGCCTTATTTTGCACGAAGATGGTAAAACAGTTGACAGCACGGGTGATTGGTTCTCGATTTGGGGCCTGCCATTTCCGAGAACCCGTGATCAACTTGCTAAAGAAGCGCCCGAGGCAGGCTTTGTATTTGGGGCATCAGGTGGAGCAAGTATGTACCGTGTATCGCTTTTACAAGAAATTGGTCTTTTTGATAATCACTATTTTGCCTATTACGAAGATGTCGATCTTAGCTTTCGGGCACGGCTTGCCGGTAAAAAAGTTTACTATAACTCCTCGGCAATTGTATATCACACCCAAGGTGAAACAAGCAAAGCAATTAGTAAGAAAGTGCCCGGCTTTACCATCAAACAAGCTTTTCGGAACTATCCACACCTTGTACTTCGCAACGTTCCTGGCGGGCTTATGTGGAAGATCATGCCCCGGTTTGTGCTTGCCTATTGTCTGTTTCTTGCTAATGCTATTCGGCGAGGCAACGCTAAGGCCGCTCTGCGAGGGTTTCTAGAAAGTATTCCGCTCAGTTGGCAAGCGGTGACTCGCGAGCGTCAAGAGGTTTTAAAGCACCAAATAGTTGATAACGAAACTCTTTACGATTCTTTTTGGCCCGATTTACCGCCAGATCAAACTGGACTTCGAAAGTTTCGTGATGTATTCGTAAGAAAGAAGGGAAAGTAGCATGGTAAAAATCGCTATCGATGGCCGCATTATAAGTAGTGGTACCGGTAATTACATAAAGCAGCTCATTACCAATCTTGAACAGCTCCCTTCGAATCATGATTTTACGGTGCTGGTGCGTGAAAAAGATAAAGATTACTGGAAACCATCAAAATCTAATTTTCGGATTAAAATAGCTGACTTTGCCGATTATAGTTTTGCCGAACAGCTTGGTTTTAAGCGTTTTCTTGATGATTTAAAACCCGACTTAGTACACTTTTGCATGCCGCAGCAACCGGTTTTATACAAGGGAAATGCCGTCACCACTATTCATGATCTCAACCTGATTCGTATTACCGAAACTGATGATATGAATCCAGCAGTTTTTAAAATGAAACAAGCTGTCTTTCGATGGCTATTAAAAAGCGTTGCCTATAAAAGTAAGCATATTATCACTCCAAGTGAATATACTAAGAATGATTTAATCGAATTCAGCGGCATTTCAGAAGAGAGAGTAACAGTCACCCACGAAGCAGCTGGCATTATATTAAACGAAGAACAACCAATAAAAGCATTCGAAGGCAAGCGATTCCTTATGTATCAAGGCAGAGCCGAACCTTATAAAAATAATCGCGGTTTAATAAAGGCCCATCAGTTGCTTTTAAAGAAGTTTCCAGATCTTGAACTCGTTATAGTTGGCAAAAAAGACAAGTTTCGCAGTAGTGACGAAGTTTGGGCATTTGAACAAGGTTATAGAAATATTACCTTTACGGGTTTTATTAGCGACGCTCAGTCAACTTGGCTTTATCGCCATTGTGAGGCATATGTCTGTCCATCCTTTATGGAAGGGTTTGGTTTTCCTGCTTTAGAAGCGATGACGGCTGGCGCTGCGGTTGTCAGCAGCGATGCAACGAGTTTACCAGAGGTATGTGGTGATGCTGCCCTCTATTTTGATGCGCACAACACTGATGACATGGCAGTAAAAATTGAAAAAATATTAAAAAATACGAAACTAAAAGAATCGTTTCGTCAAAAAGGGCTACAGCGTGCTAAACAATTTTCGTGGAAGCGCATGGCTAAACAAACCTTAGATGTTTACAACAGTGTGTTGTAAACAATAGGGAAGAGGGGTTATGCTTCTTCTATCTTAGCGATAACAATGTGACGATCGCGGTTCTCGCCCTCTGATTCAGACTTGAGCAATCCGTATTCGGTGACTACCCGGTGTACTACTCTTCTGTCGGCAGCGTTCATTGGCCTCAGACTCAAAGGTTCCCCGCTTTCAAGCACCTGCTTACACCACTCATGGGCTTGCTCTTCAAGCTGTTCGGCGCGATGGCGTTTATAATTAGCGATATCAACACTAACACGCATAATCTCGGCCTCTTTATTGCGAAGTGCCATCGTAATAACAGACTGAAGAGCTTTTAGTGTCGTTCCTTGTTGCCCAATCAAAAAGCCGTTCAGATGCGTTGAGGGAACCGATAGCTCAATAACATCATCTTCACAGGTAGCAGTTACAACTGTATTAAGACCGAAAAAAGCTAAGATATCTTCAAGATACTTTTCGGCAAAGGCGATAGATTCTTCCCGGTTCATGCGTTTTTCTTGCTCCGCTTAGGTTTTTGGACGACTTTGGCAGTTTTGGCAGATTGGGCGCGGTTTTTAGCAGTTTTCTTATTACTAACAGTTTTAGCGGTGACATCTTTTTTAGCCGCTAACTCTTCCATTTCTTCAGTATCTTTCCCAAGTACCGTTTGTTGTTGTAAGTAGCCAACTAATGTTGTGGTGAAGAGATATAATTCAAGCGCACCAACCATCGTAATACCAATGGCAAACATTAGTACCGGAAAGATATACATGGTTTGACGAGTTGTAGCGGCCATCACGTCGGTTTGTTCTACTTGCTTACCAGCTGCTTGGTCTTTCAAAAGATCGCGTAAACGGCGTTTATCTTTCGGCTGTGGCATTAGCTGTTTTGACTGGTAGAACTGCAAAATCGCAGTTGCAATAGCCACGGCGAAGAATAATACGGCTACCCAGCCAGTTGCACTGAGTGCACTCTTCGTAAGGTCAATCACGCCAAACATCATATGATTGAAACTGTCGGGCTTAGCAACAACATCTTTGATGTGCGGAATAGCCTGTAAAAAATCGTAGGTATACCTAGCAATATCAGCACGGTTATGGGCAAAGATATTGATAGCGCTAAAGAGTGCGATGAATACAGGCAGCTGAATAAGCAAAAGTCCGATACTGCCAAACGGGCTAATCCCCTTCTCTTTATAGAGTTCCATCATCATCTGGGCTTCAAGCTGTTTGTTGCCTTTGGCTTTTTTGCGCACCGCTGCAAGTTGCGGTTGAATTTCACGCATGAGTTTACTTTGATGTAACTGTTTTTTGGCAATTGGCCACAGCGCAAAACGCACCAAAATGGTAAATAAGATAACAGCTATACCTAGATCATGGCCCGGCACAATGCCATAGAGAAACATTAAAACATTAAAAATAGGCTGCAAGATAAGTAGTTCAAACACGTTCATATTATTTTCAGTATATCATGCGTCAATCTGTTTGGCTACGGGAGTCATGCCAGATATGCGCACGCTTTAAAACCATTTCAACATCTCTTGTAAGCTCACTACTTTTTACAGTTGCAAGATCTTTATTAAGTGTAATAAAAGCGATGTCATAAGCACCTTTGATATAAGGCTGTCTTAAACGTACAGCTTCGAAAATGCGCCGGCGAATACGGTTACGAACAACGGCAGATTTTGCGACCTTTTTGCTTACAACGACTCCGATTCTTCCATGTGGGCGCTTCTCATTTTTTATATAACGAATCAGCAAGAGATGACCACGAGCAGTATGGCCATGCTTAAATAAGTAATTAAAGCTTCCGTGACCATGGAAGCGGTATCGTCGCGCTAACATATCTTTAGGGTAGCTGGTTTAGCGCTCACGGTCCAGGCGCATTAAACGGTTAAAGCTTTGCGGCCTTTTTGCCGGCGCGCTTTTAAAACCTTCCGCCCTGCACGAGTCATTGTGCGTAAACGAAAACCGTGCTTACGCGCACGGCGGCGAGTTTTTGGCTGATGTGTTCGAAGTGGCATACTATTCCTCTATTTTTTTGCTTGTCGTCATTACTGGGGCCTATCATAGCACTTTTTCCACATCAGGCAAAGTGTTTTCCACAGTTTTACAGATATAAGCCACGCCTGTGTAAAACTCTTACACTGGAGGAGCTATGAGATTCTTGACGGTCATGGTTGTGGAAAACTACCTTCACCGGGTATAGTAGAGGTACAAAAGGTGTAAGGTGGCCTAAAGGTTTAGGCTCATAGAGTAAGTAGAGGGTATGAACGAACTTTCCATATGGCAAAGTGTATTGGGTGAAATTGAATTGTCGGTATCGCGTGCAAGTTTTGCAACGTGGTTTAAAAACACTGAGCTTGTGGAAGTTCAGGGTGACACCGCTACGGTTGCTGTTGCTAATATTTTTGCCAAACAACAGCTACAATCTAAATTTAATCATCAAATACTTGGTATTTTACAAAAACAAACCGGCAAAGTAACCAGGGTCGAATATATTATTAGTAATAGCTCGCGTCGTCGTACACCTCAAGAGACAACTGCTGAGATTATGAAAAAAGCCCCGGTGCCAGTCGCTTCAATTCAAATAATACCGAGAAACCCAAGCGGGCTTAATGAACGTTATACGTTTGATAATTTCATCGTTGGCTCAAGCAACGAACTTGCATTTGCAGCCAGTCAGGCAGCCGCCAAGAACCCAGGCACCAAATGTAATCCCCTCTTTATTTATGGCGGTGTCGGATTGGGTAAGACTCACCTTATTCAAGCGGTCGGTAATGAAATTAAGCGTAATAATCCAGATGCGCGAATTCTCTACACTAGTTGCGAAACCTTTGTAAACGATTACGTCGATCATGTGCGTTTTAAAAAGAAAGGTTTTGCCGATAGATACCGCAACGTCGACGTACTGATTATTGACGATATCCAATTCATTGCCGGCAAACAAGCAACACAAGAAGGCTTCTTTCACACCTTTAATGCCCTGCATCAAGCCAACAAACAGATTATTATTAGCTCCGATAAGCCACCAAAGAGCATTCCCACACTTGAAGAACGCCTGCGCAGTCGTTTTGAATGGGGCATGGCTGTTGATATGCAGTTGCCCGACTTTGAAACCCGTTGTGCCATTTTACAGACAAAGGCCTCACACAATAACCTTAGTCTCAGCCAAGAAACAGTTGAATATATTGCAACTAATGTGCAAACGAATATTCGAGAGCTTGAAGGTGCCCTTAATAAGCTGCTTACCTACTGCGAGATGAGCGGAGCTGATCCCGATATCCAAACAGCTACTGGTTTGCTCGGCAATATGCGTCAGAGCCGCCCTCACCACGTCACAGCCCGGCAAATTATTGAAAAAACTGCCAAACATTTTCAGCTTGATTCAAAAGAGATTACGAGTCCAAGGCGCGACAAACATATTGTCATGCCACGTCAGATTGCGATGTATCTCTTACGAAGCGAATTGCATTTAAGTTTTCCGCGTATTGCCAATGAACTTGGCCGCAAAGATCATACAACCGCCATTCATTCTGTAGATAAAATCGAAAGAAGCATTAAACTCGATCAGGTCATACGCCAGCAAGTTGCCAGCATCCGGGAGCGGCTCTATGGTTAAGCGGAAAGACTGTGAACAAACTGTGCTTGAAAGCCAGGAAAAGCTGTGCGCAGTTTTCCCCATTATATACGTAGCAGTTGCGATATCGAAGAGCACTGTGGGTAAACTGGGTCACTTTTCCCTTCTTTATCGCTTGTTATGCACGTCTTTTTCCGCAATAAAAAGCACACGGTTAACGGATTGCGAAAATGATTTTTACACAGTTTCCCCACCCCCTATTATTAGCTCTAAGTTCTTATTAATTCATTTATAGTAATAAAGAAGAGGTATCGTATGAAATTAACCGTCACACAAGAAAATCTGTCGAAAGCACTCAGTATTGTAGGCCGAGTTGCCAGTGCTAAAACCTCACTACCAATTTTAGGCAATATTCTTTTAAAAACAGATAGCAATCGTCTTTTGCTCGCAGCGACTAATCTTGAAATTGCCATGACTGAATATATTGGTGGCAAAGTTGAAAGTGAAGGCGCCTGCACCGTTCCTGCACGGCTTATGAGTGAATTTATGAGTAGCCTACCCGCCGGTAATGTAAGCCTGAAGCTTGAAGGTTCCACGCTTCATATTAAGAGTGGTGGCTATAGTTCAAAGATTAATGGTATGCCGGCTGATGAGTTCCCAACCTTACCGAGTATTACAGCGACACACCAGCTTGAAATAGATGCAAAAATGCTTAAACGGGCTATTCAACAAGTTGTTATCGTTGCGTCACACGACGATACGAGACCTGTGCTAACGGGTGTTTACTGGCATATGTTTGAAGGTGCACTTTATATGGCAGCTACCGATGGTTATCGTTTAGCTGAAAAGCGTCTCCTTGATAAATATGAAGAGGAGCTACAGGCCATTATTCCAAGCACAACGCTGCAAGAGGTGGTTCGAGTTATGGGTGATAATGTCGATAAGGTTAATATTTTACTTGATGAAAACCAAGTTCGTTTTCAACTTGGTGACGTTGAAATTACCTCTAAGTTAATCGACGGTAACTTCGTTGATTATCGGCAGCTTATTCCAAATAAGAGTGATACCGAGGTTAAAATTGACCGGCAGGCTTTTAACCGTATTACAAAAGTGGCGAGCTTGTTTGCGCGAGATAGCGGTGGCGGTGTCACTATTGAGGCTTCGCAGGCGCAATCAAATATTAAGATTCACTCTATTGCCTCGCAACTTGGCGAAAATACCTCTGAAGCTGAAGCGGCAGTGAGCGCTGACGGCAAAGTGACACTCAATTCTCGTTATCTTATTGAAGCGTTAAGCTGTATCGACGAGTCGCCACTCACCTTCTCGTTTAGTGGTAAGCTCTCACCTTGTGTCTTAACTGCCAAATCAGACGATAGCTACAAGCACATCATTATGCCATTAAAAAGTTAGGTAATACGTGGCGTTTCGTCAATTGTCTTTGCAGCAATTTCGTTCTTATACGCAGGCAACATTTGATTTTGAAGACGGGGTGAATGTTATTACTGGTCCGAATGGCGTCGGTAAGACCAATTTACTCGAAGCAATATATGTTATTGGCCTCGGTGCTTCTTTTCGAGTGAGTGACAAACAGTTGTTGCAATATGATCAACCATGGTTCCGCATTGATGCTAATTTTAGTGATCATGAGCGCTCGCTTCAGTATCGTTTAGAGCAAGTGCCGGCTAAAAAATTCTTCATTAACGGCACGCATAAAAAACGTATGACAAGAGATGTGCGATTACCTATTGTTTTGTTTGAACCAGAGACACTACGAATGCTGAGCGGTTCTCCTGCTCGCCGGCGAGCTTATCTGGATGTATTACTGAGCGAATGGTATGAGGATGGCGCCGGCTTGCTCCGCCGTTATGAACGTGTGTTGGCGCAGCGCAATAACCTTTTGAAACAAGCGCATACCATGGCTCCTGATCGGCTCGATGATCAGTTGTTTGCCTGGGATGTATCACTTGCCGAACTCGCTAGTATTATAGAAGATCGCCGGCGTGCTATTATTTTGAAGATTAACGAAGCTCTCAGCGAAGCATATAGCCTTATTGCTCAAAAAGCGTCAATGGTAAAAATTCACTATATCACCAGCCATGCCCATTCTGAATCGGCCTACCTGCATGTATTGAAGGAGCACCGACGGCTTGATATTCTGCGTGCGCATACTACCGTCGGGCCGCACCGTAGCGATTTTTCGGTGTTACTCGATAGTCAGCCCGCTGAATCAACCGCCTCTCGTGGTGAACAACGTAGTATTACACTGGCTCTGAAATATATCGAACAAATGGAACTGATAAACATTACGGGCAAGCGGCCCCTTGTACTGCTTGACGACGTTATGAGTGAACTCGATACCTCTCGCCAGCAAGCTCTTTTACAGTTTACTGAGGGTATGCAGACTATTATTACAACTACAAATGACAGTCGATTCAACAACTCAAATGCTCATATTATCACTATCTAAACTTAATTAAGTTCTAGCGTATAGATATTACCGCCGTTGTTATTGCTATCGGGGGTAGTTGCATAATAAAGCGTACCCGCCCTCACAAAGAGCTGCTTATCGCTTGTAAGGCCACTAATATCGGCGAGCTTATAAGCTGTCTGTGCGGTGGCTCGCCACATTGCTTGCTCTTGGCTGTAGGCAACTTCTTGATTATTCAACCAGGTAAGACTGTTTGGATGGGTTGGTTGTTTTTGGGTGAGCTGCTGTATGCTTTGAGTCTTTATGTTATAGAAAATGAAACCAGTGTTTAGCGCAAGCGCAACTTTTGAATCATCCGGTGACCACGTGGCAAACTGGGGATTCTCGATTGATGCAGGTAATTCTTTTTGTTCGCCTGTTCTTGTAAATATAACACCCCCTTTATTATTGGTTCTGCCGTATACAAGTACGTCACCGTTACTGCTCAAGGCGGTTTTAGGACTGTTTATTGCGGCAGTGCCAATTTTGCGTGCGGTAGCATTAGGGTTATCGAGAAGATACACATTGCCCGATTCATCAACAAAGCTTACTTGCCCATTGCCATTAAAGCTAAACGAATTTGATATAAAAGCAGTCGAGGCCGTATCGAGAAAACGACTAGCGTTATTGTCGGCATATGACCAAACGCCATATTCATTTTTTGTAAAGACATGCGAGGAATCAAGCCAATAGACGTCAGTGACCGGATAAACATGTTCAAGGTAACGTAGAGCATCGGTTTGTTCCCTATTAAAGGTGAACAGCTGTGAAAAAGCGGTGTTTAAGAATCGAATAGCAGTTTCGTCGGCGTAAATATCTTCGGCGCTGTATTCAGTAACTGTAAATGGATTCTGAATTGTCCGAAGATCGACGTTTAGGTTGGTTTGTTCCCCGGACGTGACTTTGGCAGTTGCAACAGTTAGCTCATTATCTTTTTTGGCAGTAATTTGATAGCTGCCTGGTTCCAGGCGTAAGACGAGGCTGCCCTTGCCTAACTCCTTATCTTCATGAGCGGTTTGGCTGAGTGTTAATTCAGCATTTATGTCAGTCGTAATTTTCAATAACCCAGTATTTTGTACAGATAATAAACTGGTTATGATAACAACTGCAATAATAACAACACCCCCGCCTATAATCGCAAATAAGACTCTTCTATTCATCAGTTTCTCCTTCATCCTCGAAAACTAATTCTCTCGAGGTAAGATAATCTTGGACAGACTTTGGAAGACTATTAACAAGGCTTTTTGGAAAACTAGTACCAGGGCCAAGAACAGTCGCATATTCGTTATTTTGAAATTGCATAACTATGGTGGCCGGTTCAGTATGATCACTACTGGTGTCAACAGCAATTGCAGCAACCCACTCTCGGTTTTCAAAATAGGTCTCGTCACTGATGGTGTAATTTCTTTTGGGGGGATTCAGTGTGTCAGTTTGGGATTCTAGGCTTTTGTTAATTTTTTCTTGCAGCGTCACATCGCTTAATGTTGTTTCGTAAACGCCACCACGAATAATAGTGGCGCTAACCAGAGATATAATAAGCGTGGCAGCGATTACAATACTGATAGTGAATAAAGGTGATCGTTTCATTATTATTGCCCCCCCGAGCCATTACCAATGTATACAAAGGCCGATGTCCACCGCTGACCTTTGGCATCGCCAATTTGATTTTCGGGTGCAGCATTAGCAGTATGAGCGCCGAAGGTCTCCGTACCGCCAGGAGTGGTTGCGATTTCCATATGACCCCCCCGTCGCTCTTGTCTAACCATGATGTCACCGGGTTGCGCGTCTTTAGGGTCAATGCGTTTAAAGTTTTTTGTATCATTTATAATAGAATCAGTGGTGAAAGCCGTCTTTACTTTAAAGGCGTTCCATATCGAAACTATAACGATACCACTACAATCTAAGATTTGCTTAAAAGGTTGATCATAACCACCTGCTGAATTAAATCGCTGCATAAATTTCTCGGCGTCTTCGTGACCGCCACCCCATAGATAGCCAAATTTATCAAATTTTCGCGCTTCACAGATTAGTGCTGCTCTGCCGGTAACGGTTGTGCCGCCTTGGTTGCAATTAGCTGTCGCCCCGCAGCCATCATTTGTTGCTGAGGCGTCCGGGGTGCCGGTGTTGCTACTTCCTGCTGAATTGTAGAAATTATAATATTTTAGGACCCCATTAACATACCAATCGGCACGATTATAGCGAAAAATAGCTTTTCGCCACTCTTCGCTGGTAGGCTGTTTGTCTTTTGTGGCGCCGTTATTGCTTGCAAGATAGTTGGCAGCGGCTTCGGCGGCAATTGCAAGATTCCTAATGTCTTTAATGTCATACTTACCGCCATCTTTTTTCTTTAACCCAGTAAAGGTACTTGGTAAAAACTGGAATGGCCCGGTTGCTCCAGCACTTGATGTCGGCCAATTTGCATTAGGATCTGGATGCTCTCGCACTTCTTTTGGCCAATGTTCAGGTATTTTTGCAGGGTCAATTCCCCACATATTTTCAGCCGTAAAAATGGCGGCAATTAAAGCGGGGGCAACGTTATATTCGTTAGCGCCCTTCGTGAAGGCACCATTGTATGGCTCGGGCACAAAGCTCGGCAACGTACCGGCTGGAATGCCGCCGGCCGCACACTCATTAAAGCTTGGGTCGTAAAAAACAGTACTTTTATCGATTGACGAATCAAGGGCTGTTGCTGCGATGGCAGTTTGCGTGGGATTTGTGGTGACGCAAAGCACCGCTAAAAACAGAATGCATATTTTTTGTAGGATAACTCTTGATGTACTTTTCATGCCTATCCCCCTGAAGTTGACCAGTGCCATGATTCTGACGGTAAGTTAAAGAATCCATAGGTTGCGGCGTTGGCTTGCAGCCAGTTAAATTGCGGTGAGCCTCTGCGGATGGCACCTCCAGCAGAAAAATCAATCGCTAAGCCTCGTTCGTGCTCGGAATTACCAGGTAGGGCTGTCGGTGGGCTGCATGATGCACCCGGGGAAAGCGGATCGCCGCTACAGTTTTTTTTGCGAATAGCGACCTGCTCCTCATATGAACGGAAGCCGCTGCTGGTACCAATTAAATCTACACCAGCTCCTCTGGCAGTATTGATCATATTAACAGCCTGGCCGGCGGCGATAGATGCTAAATCGATACTAGAATTCTCACCGTTAGCTCGTTTGATTGCGCAGACCCGAATCTTAAACCCTCGCTTTGGATGGGTATAAACTTGTGTCTCGGCTGTCCCGGCCGGGCATAGTGTTCCTGTATAGTCGGTATTGTCTTTCAGTGACCACCCTTTGTTCTTTTGTATCGTTTCACCCGGCGCGCCAGCGGGTGCTGAAGATGAGCCTGTGTCGTTTTGGTACAGTTTAAATTCTTGGGCATGCTCGTCGGTAAACGCGGCGGTAGCCGAGATTCGTACAACTCTTTCAAGCGCACAACCATCTACTTCGTGATAGCGCGGCGAGATCTCACCATCGCGCCTCTCATAGCTTGCATCTCGCGCCTCAGCCATCTGTTTACACGTTTCTTCAGTATATGTTCCGAGCGGTGTATTGTATACGTTGCTGTTTTCAGCGTAACCATAAATAACAAGGCCCCCTGGATTCTCTTTAGTATAAGGGTAAGCACCTGCTGACGGCGCAGCCAGCCGTGAAAGACTGGCGAGAGGAGTATACAGAAGACTGCTCAAATTACTTGGGGTGCGAGCAATCAACGTGTTAACTGTTGAACCTGTGAGTGATGGATCAAAAAGACGGGCCATTAAGCTTTGGCTCTTGAAGTCTTCTTCTTTGTCACGGGCGGCCGCATTATTTATCTCGGCAATCTCATCTTCACTCAGTGCCTTACCACCAATGCCCATACCATTACCTTCTTGGTCGACACCGTTCTTTGCCATGCCGTTATACATTACCTTTACGCCAATACTCGTAGCGTCATAGGCGTCACCATCTTCTTCGGCGCCGGTAATAGGCGAACCAATGAAGGTACTGAAGATACTTTCCATTACCTCTTCGGCTAAGCTGGCAAGACCGGTTATTTCTAAGACCCACTCAATAAGCCGGTTGAAGCCGACGGCGTCAAAAATACCGCCAGCAACAGCGTTGAAAAAATCAAAAACGGCACCGATGCTATTGTTCCAGGCGGTCGCAATTGGTACTATTACCGAATCCCAAGCCGGCCAGCTGGTAATAAAGGCGGTGACATCATAGGTTACTTTTTTATTCGGGCAAACAAATTCACCCGGCTCGAGTTTTTCAAGATCGCCGTCTTCATCACAGTCACGCTGCACTTCATGACCGGGCTTACCGAGATCTTTAGCGGTTCCCATTTCGTGTTGGGCTAGCGGACTTTTTTCATAGTTTGTAATAATTTCCCCCATTGCCTGAGCGGTTTCTGGGTCGAGGTCGCCTTCTCTCAATTTATCTTCTATAGTAGCGAGCTCGGTTGCATATCCAGCGTAGGCAATCTCGTTTTTATTTTCTGCGATAGCATTGACGGCCCCTTGGTCAATCTTTTCAACCACACTAGCGAGCACATCAATGATGCCGATACCAGCTACGCCAGCAGCTAAAATTCTTTTAGTGATTATCTTACGCATTTGCTTGGCGATCTCATCAGAATTACCACCTGATGCAGCGGCTTCCTCGACAACTTCTTCAAGGTTGATATTGCCACCCGCACCCTCAATCGCATCTTTCCCCTGACTAGCAGCCTCAAGAGCTTGTTTGTCTTTCTCGTTTTCACTTTGCTGAGGAGGTTTTTCAGGTGGTGGCGTTTCGTCAGTTTGAAGATTTTTACAGTTACCGGTGTCGTCGTCGAACAAACACCCCATATAAGCTGCCATCTTTTTGACAACACGGCCCATTGAAGCGAGCGAGAAGGTTGTTTTAAGCTTTAGTTCAATAGCACGCTTATAATCAGCGTAAGTATCAAATTTATTCTCAAGTTTTTCTGGTCCGCGCCAGCCAGTAACGCCATATTTACGCATTAGCATTTTGCGCATCGCATAGCGTTGATAAACGTTATGCCACTTAGTCTTGGTTTTCACCTCTTCTCGAAGCCAAGTGCGCATAGCTCTTGAACCGTTAATCTCACGCTCTAACTGTTCGACAATGCCGTCGAGATCTCCCCCTTCCCCCTCTATTACAGTGCCGTCTGCGGTAGTAATCTTCCAATTCGTTGCTCTGCCATCTCCGGAACGATTACTTTCAATCGTCATGCCAAGCTTCTCTTCGAATCTGTTTAAGAACCATGTTTTTAATACGCTACAACCAATGCCACCGCTTGGACATACATAGCGATCAAATTCATTACCATCTTCGCCAGCAACGATTTTGCCAGCCAGGTAACGCGTTAACAGATAGGTAAAACGTTTTTCAACTGGGCGTTCGGCAAGTTCAGAGGCACTTTCTTTAAGGTTTTCCATCAGATTAACTATTTTAAATGGCAAGAAAATAAAGAAAGCGGCAATACCGAAAACCGAAGTGGCAACAAGCATAAAAACAGACATAAGAATGCGTTTTTTACGCTTGCTCATTTTGCCCTTACTCTTTGAGTTCTTACCGTCTTTGTCTTTGTTACCAAGCCGGGTGTTCCATGGTTTTTGCTCTTGGCTTGAAGCATCTTCTTTGCCACCAACTTTTGCTGGGCTATTTTCTGCTGCACTGAGATCTTTTGCGTCGCCGGGCTTGCCTGCTTCCCTGCTACCTGCCCCTTCTTTTTTAGAGGTAGGCTTCAGGGTTTTATCGGCTGCTTCAGCCGAAGGGTTGTGGGCAAAACGAGTGTTCTCGTTTTCTGAATCTCCTGGCTGATTTGGCGTGCTTGGCATAAGAAAACTTACCTGATATTACCGTATTGACCCGAGTCAACCGAATGTGTTGATTGATTATCTACATCATACTGCTGCTGAGCAATTTGTTCAATTTGCTGAATTTGTTGAGGGTTGGTCGTAATGAGTGAATGTTCAGTTTGGCTTGCAATGATCTGCATATGTACATGGCTTTGACCCGCAAAAAATAGCCCTTGGCCAACCGGGAATTGCGCAAGGCGTTTCCTCTCTTCATCTGTTAGCTTAAATATTTCAGCCAGTACATCAACTGCGCTGGTCGATTGCTTTAAGAGAATTTGCATCGAGGCATTAGCGACAATAGCACGGCCCATTTTGCTGCCCATAAAATCTTCAACATCTTGCGTAATTGTCGTGAGGCCAAGGTAATATTTACGGGCTCGCTTTGCCAAGCTAAAGAGGAAGTTGGCTGAATCATCGTATTTCATCAGTTGCCAAGCCTCATCAACTAGCAAAAGGCGCTTTCTTTGATCACTTCTAGTCTTGTTCCAGATGTAGCTCAAGATAATATACATGGCAACTGGCCGCAGCTCATCTTCAAGATCGCGAATATTGAAGACCACCATTTGATTATTGATATTCACATTACTTTGTTGGCTAAAGATACCCGCAAACGTTCCGCTCGTATATTTGCGAAGCCGTTGAGCCAGTTGAGGGCCAGAGCTGCCCATATGAAGCAGCGTCTCGTAAAGGTCATTAATGGTTGGCGGTTGCGAGTTGTGAGTTAAAGGGTCACTAGTGATGCCGGCGCGGGCATAGGTGTCAATGAGTGCTTGATCAAGATCGGCTTCCTCAACCGGGTTAAGCGCTGGCATATATGAACCGCTCGCGGCCATTTGCGCACCACCCATCATTAAGCGAAGAAGACCGTGAAGCGTTATAAGGTTTGCACGTAGGGCATCTTCGGCATCGTCATTATCAATAACACGCGGCAAATCGAACGGATTAATACGGGTATCACTACTAAGACTGAGGCGAATATAGCTGCCGCCAACTGCTTCGCATAACCGCTGATACTCGTTTTCGGGGTCAACAATAATAACCTCTGCCCCCATCATCATTGAGCGCAGAGCTTCAAGTTTAACAGTATAAGATTTACCGGCACCAGACTTAGCGAAAACAACCATATTAGCATTTTCTAGGCTAAAACGATCAAAAATAACCAAACCGTTGTTATGCATATTAATGCCGTAAAGAATACCTTTTTCTTGTGTTAAGTCAGCACTTGTGAACGGAAAGCTGGTTGAAAGAGCGCCAGTATTCATATTGCGACGAATCTGTAACTGATCAGTCATTTGCGGCAAGGTTGAGTTGAGTCCTTGCTCTTGCTGACTCGTTGCAACCTTACTAAAAACAAGCTGTTGGCCAAGCATTGTTTCAATTTTGTGTTGTACAAACTGTAGCTCATCCAAGCTATCGGCATAAACCGTAATATAAAGACCATAGCGAAAGAAACGTTCAGCACCTACTTGCAGCTGGTCACGCAACTCTTCAGCGTCTTGAATGGCCGCTTCTAGCCCCGGATCGCGCACTTTCCCGCGCTCGGCATTGATTGAAATACTTGCTTCAAGCTGCCCTACTTTTTTACGAAGGTTATTGAGTATCACCTGGCTATCAACTGGGTAAATGAACATGCTAACATCAATGACTTCGTCAATGTTAATCAGTGGGCTTAGCCAGCCAGTGTATACCTGGCGAGGGTAACCGTACACATAGAGTGTGCGGCCATATTTTGTACCAAGCCTAAAGTGACTGGTTTGAAATTCTATTGAACTTGGTGCGATAAGATCGCGAAGTGTGGTAATACCCTTTAAAAACTCTTGCTCAATTTCTTGTTGTTCGCGAAGGCGCTGCTCGGCCGCAATGTCAACTGGATCTTTTTTCTTATTTTTACCAAAAGCCATTACAAAATCCCTTTCTCTAAATGCGGCTGTGGCGCATCGCCCTTACCCTTACGGATAACAATGGCCGGCGTTGGGTCAAAGTTGCCAAGCGGTTCTCGAACGGCGGTATCTGGATTATACACATTATAGAAGAGTTCACTAAGCTGTTTGGTGTCGAGCCTTGTTGCCTGAATGCCCATCTGCATCAACCCATTAATAACGGTTGAGATACGATTTTGCATTTCATCTTTTGCCTTTTGATACGTATTTTCATCAATGTGAATTGTCGATTGCTTCTGTGGTGCGAAAAGGTTGCTTAATAGATTTTTACTCGTATTAACGGCGCTCGTAATATCGCCTGTTGGGTAGTATGGCGTTACAATAAAGAAAGATTTATCCATAATATTAATCTCGGCCGAAATAGAATCAATAAAGTCGATGTAATCATCCATTAATACGCCGAGAAGCATGTTGTCTTGATCTCGGCGCATTTTATTGAGCCGTTCAATATAAGGACCAATATCAACGCGCTGTGAGCGAATAAGAATCTGCACCGGGAAGTATAACGAATTCAAAAAACTTTGATAAGCAAATTCAATTGCTTCACGCTCACGTGAACTCATAAGGTCAAAGTTAATCGAAAGACAGGCAATAACACCCCGCATGCTGCCATCGTTCATAATTGCCATACCATCACGAATCTCAGTAATAAGAAGAGCGTTTTGTGAAGTATTGGGGTTTCGTTTTGATTGGCTTTGTTTCGCTTGCTGTTTATTGTTGGCCTGAGGGCTGGTTGGTGGTGCTGTAAGGGCGTCTTGTTGCAAGGGCGAGCCCATCGGTGCAACTGCTTCTGGCACACTTGCAAGCTGCTGTACCTGGTTGCCCTCAACCGAACCAACTTGTGGCACCGGCATAGCCGGTCCAGTTCCTGGTTGTTGTCCTTCTGGTACTTGAGGATTCATTAAATCTCGCTTTTCCACCCTAAAGTTATCTAACGATACTATCGAAGCGAAACAATTACTTCGTCATTACTTTCTTGCAAACGATGAGCCTCGTGTGCAATTGCTTCGATACTAAGATCGTTATTATTTGCCAGTCTCATTATATCAGGCGATACCGGCGGAGCGGTAGCCTGTTTTTGTGCTTCGACTAGTTTTTCAGCCACCATTTTGTGCCCTGAGGGGTCAATGACCTGTTGGTGCATTGTTGGGTATGGATTGTAGTGTATATTTTTAAATGCAGTATCGTCGGTAGCGGCTGCGAACTGTGGTTGAAAGCTTGTGCTTGGCGTAGGTTGGCTAACTGTTATAGCGGGAGGTGGCGCGCTCTTCTGTAAAGTATGCATTTTCTCAACTGCAGCCGAACGTGATACTTCTTTTTGCTTGGCGATGAGGTCATCAAGTGATCGTGCCAAATTAGTGTTTGCATCTAATACATCCTCAACCCCCTCAGCTTCGTCGGCTACAGCCATCTTTACAGAGGAGTTTTGAGCAGTTGGCATAGTGACGCCCTTTGCTGCCCAACCACGGGTATCAACAATTTGCGCCAAATAAGATAAACGTGTTGCTGCTTCTTCTTCGGTAATATCTTTAGTGAGTTGTTGATGCACAACGCGCGGGGCCTCAATAATCACTCCTGTGGTCGTACCGTCTGGACTCCACATGCGTCGTTTTGGTTTTAGATAAAAGCGAAGGAGTGCAAGAACATAGAGTTCCATTGGTTGGTCTTTGCGAAGCGGCAAAGCAATGATGGCAAAAGCTATACCAATAAGCACAATAGGCGCACTAAAGAACGGAACTGGCAGCGGTGCCTGTACTAATAAAAAGGTAATAAAACCACAACCTGCCGTAATAATCAGGTATACAAATTGCCGAAAACTAAATGGTCCAAGTAGCTTATCTTCGGCTTCAACATCTTGTGGAACTTTATAAACTGACAAAACTTTCCCTACTCTGAACGGAACTTCCGTATTGCGTTAATATTACATGTATCTCGGTGGTTCTGAGTCATCAACACCTGTTTGAGGCGGTGGAGGCGGAGGTGTTTGTGTCCCACCGGTAGGAGGCGGGGTTGGAGGCGCGGGTCGCGGCGGCGGCGTGCCAGGAGCTGGCGTGGGCGGCAGAGGACCGCCACCTGGTGAAGGTGGTGAAGTACCACCCCCGGCGGCTGGAGGCGGTACTGCCGGGCCAGGGTGAGGTACATTTAGCACGCCTGGTCCACCACCGGCTGGTGGGGGGGTAGGAGCGGGCGGCGTGACGGGTATCGCGCCAAACTCGTTTTGTAAGTGCTGAAGAGCCTCAGGGGTAAAATTACCTCGCAAATTCGGGTTTGCCCATGCTTCTTTATAGGCTTTCTCAAGTTCTGTTCGTAATTTTCCGGTCGGATCATTACGTGCAGCTTCAAGCGCTGTATTAATAGTTGAGTGGTGCCATCCTGCAAGATCACTCGCCGAAGCATCACCAAATGCACCCGGTGCACGGTTGCCTGGGTTAAGGTCTGGTGCTTTACCATAAAGTCTTCCGCTATTTGCTGTAATGACTTCGCGGAAACGTCGCTGGTCATCACCAAGACCGCTGGGATCCTGGCGGTCTAGTTCTTGCTGAACCTGACGAAGTCTGGAAACACGTCCATTCTCTGCAAGTAATGACATGGCAGCGCGGCGTCCTGCATCAGAGCGTCCTTCTGGCTCTCGACCTAAAGCAATATCCCTCAAAGTGTCATCAGAGGTTCTACCTCGTCGGCGCAGATCTTCCGCCATAATGCCTGCCTCTTCAGCTTCATGCTTACGTACCGTGTGGTCTGCGTTTAACAAAACTGCTTCACGAGCTTTCTTCTGTTTTTTTGTCATGGGTATGCCACCGGCAATATTTCTACGTATCCTGTTTCTTGCAAAGTTTTCATCTTTAATAGCTTGTTTGGTAGATTTCCGTGTCGCCTTGCCGCGCTGGTAGGCCGCGTTTCCTTTAACTGTCTGGCCCCAGCCTTTACCCTTAGTAATAATGCCCTTGGCTTTATCAGTAATTCCAAGCTTATCGGCGGCTCTCAAGCCGGCAATAGAAGCACCCGTTACGACAACAATAATAGCGACTTGTGCGGCTGCTGCTATAAATTGATAGATTACTAATTGATCGCCCATATTATGAGTTTGTGTATCCTATAGCTAAGATTAATTGTGCTGCAATGTTACTAAAGGCTATGCCGGCCATCATAAAAGGATAAATTAAGAGTACAGTACGCGTAAAGCCAACGTATCTTCTTGCTACCCCTTCAGTGTTTGGCAAGATCCATAATACTGCAAAAATAGGAGATAGCACAACTAAGAACACAATCAAAACTTCACGCAAAATCACAATTAGCAATAAGACAAGTACGCCAACGACAACTCCAATGACGAATGGAATAAGAATAGCAGCAAGTGTTCCTGTAATGGCAAGTCCGGTCAGGCCGGCAACTGCACCAATACCATATAAACCAAGATCGCCAGCTTCAACGGTTGCTTCTTGTGCGGATGGAATCTTAATATTCAATAAGCCAGCCACCCCCCTTCCGGCCACATTTGTAACATCGATTACGAAAGCGAAGATATAATACGATAAATTAATTAATATTGCTGCAATAATAACGCGCGGCAATATTCTTTTAATAGTGTAATTATTAAGCCCCATACCGGTTGCTATCGCAAAAATGGCAAACATAAAGAAGAGTAAGAAGAGAATATTGGCAAAATTGCGCATGTTTTGCCAGACAACAAATGCAGCGACGCGAGCTTGCTGGCCTTCCTCAACAGTATTGAGGTCTGTTGAAGTCGGGATTGTTAAGGGGTCAAGAAAGAGCAATGTATCTAACATATTGCCCAAACCAGTAATCACCTTCGCTGAAATAGTTAAGATGGGGCAAATGATCCACCCAAGACTTTCAAGTTCACAGCGGGCTTCAGGCTGTTGATTGCCTGCGTTTTCCCCGTTCTCATTCTCTTCCTCTTGGCCTGGCGCATTTGCTATCGTGAAGGTTTTATCAAACCCTTTGGGATCGACAGAAATTTCATCACTGATTCCATCACATTGTGAAGTGACGTCGTTTGATTGATCAATTGCTTTAGATAGCTGGCCTTTTGATTTATCGCTTTTCTGAACCGCCATGATAAATCGGTATTCACAGCCGTTCTTGGTTTTTCCGGTAGCGTAATAAGCGTCGAAGCTATTATTAATCTCCCCTTGCTCACCTTTTTTAAATGTCAGCGTGCCTTCATAATTACCACCAGATGCTTTAATCTCTGATCCCTGATAAGTATATTTTTCACCTTTGGCTTGTACGACTCCGGTTTGTAGAAAGAAAGCGCTAAAAAGAGACAAAACAAAAAAGCATATAAATAATGGTAAGACTTTTTTGAATGCTAGCATTATAATGCTAGTTTAAACCATTTGAAAACGATTGTGAATAAATAGATGAGCGATTTAATTAGTATCAGCTGGTGTTGGAACCCATCTGTGACGATAATTGCCGTCTGCCCCCATGTAGTAGATGTCGGCAATAGGAGTTATGAGTGTGGCTTCTTCAACAAGACGACCAGTTTTAAGATCAATACCCTTAACCGAAAGAGTAGCTTCTTGATTAACTGTTGCACGGACGCGAACATGATCTTGGTTCGGTATCTGACCGCTTAAATCGGCTAATTTAAGGGATTGCGAATTATTATCAAGGGCGTTGTCGTAATCACGAGTTAACTCAACAATAAAGCCACACCGCTTGTTGTGGTTTTCTGCTTCACACTGTCTAACGAAATCAAACAAAGGGGCGAGATGTGTTCGAGCTGCTAAACCGCCATCGTCTTTGTAGCTATAGATTGGTCGCCGCTGATCATCTGGGGTAGTGTCAAAAGGTCCTTCTGACTTATGTTTCACCCATTCGCCACCAAGAAAAACCCGAGAAAAATCCGAATCCGGGCCCTTGTGCGTCAATTCTGAGCTAAGTTCTGTCGATAATAGATAATCAACAGTCAAAGGATCGGTTTCTTTATTGGCGAGCGCGCCTAAACTTTCTTCAGCAGCAGGGGGTGGTGGCAACTCAAATACGTCGATGTTATTAGGTGTCAATTCGGTGCTAGGAGAAGATGCTGTACTCTCTGAACCAGGAGTAGGCAAAGCCGATGTTTGTGTATCTGAATCGATAGCTACTCCTGGATTGCGTTGTTCGTCACTACCTCTGCCGAGTGCAAATGCGCCTCCGCCAATAGCACCTGCGGCGAGTAAGGCAGAGATGGCTATTGTAAATCTACGTTTTAGTCCTGGCCTTTGATCGCTTCGCTCTGGCAAAGGTTGCGCATATTGTGTGTCTATGTTAGCATCGATACTGCTGTCCCCGGGGTATCTAGTTTGGTATCTAGTTTCGATTGGTGCTCTGTGGATGCCCTCAGATCCTGAATGGCTTGGCTGTGCTGAGTTCGTCATTTTACATGTTCTCCTGTAGCCGCAGGGGCCTTTTAGAGTATTGTATAAATAACATTCTACACTATTATTGCAAGCTTGTAAAGCTATTCCCCTTGTATAGAACTGTGATATATTCGTTATAGTAACGATTAATAAAATGAAACAGTTAACGAAAACACTACTTTCTACGCTATTGATGGCTTCAACGATGGTGATAGCAAGCTTTATATATATACCTCCCGCGCAAGCCGCATGCACACCTTCAGATACACAAAAGTGTTGTGGTGATGTGCCAATAACAATTGATGTTGGCTGTAACCAGGAAGAAGCTGCCTCTCAAGGCCTCGCAATGGCCTATATCTTCGCTATTATTCGCGTTGTAACAGGGGTCGTTGGTGCCGGTGTTGTTGGTGCTATAATTTTTGGCGGCCTGACTTACATGACAGCGCGAGATAACGCCGCACAGGCCGAGAAAGGCATCGTTATTATTAGAACGGCTATTATTGGCCTTATTTTCTTTATTTTTTCAGCAACGCTCATTAGTTTCTTGATTCCAGGAGGGCTATTCTCGAATGTTTAGAATAAACACGAATGTTATTAGGAAGCTTCGCTCATTACAATGGTTGAGCCTATGGATATTTCTGGCTGCATTTTACTGGTTAATGACATCAGAGGTTGTAAGAGCGGCACCAGCCGAGACGTGTAATGCTAACGATCGTGCATTATATTTTACTATTCAACCCTGGGACGCTTACCTTCCATGCAGGCCGGGGATTGGCGTATATTTCGATAGTCTGCAAGGCGTTACCGGATTACTCTTTTGGCTCATTGATACCTTATTAAAAGTAGCCGGTTACATTGCAGTTGGCTTTGTTATTTGGGGTAGTATAAAATATATTAAGGCTCAAGGTGAACCGGGCGAGCTTACAAAAGCGAAGACAACAATTATTAATGCACTTATTGGCCTCGCTATCTGTATTGCCTCGGTCGCAATTGTTAATACGGTAGCTCAAATTTACTAATATGTTTAAACAGTTCTTATCAAATTTAGCCGTTACCCCCGACTCTATTGGTTTACCCCAGGTACCGATAGACGATCAAACACTGCCGAATGCTATTAAGATTACTTTTACCGTGGTTGGTGCTCTGGCAGTACTCTTTATCATAATTGGTTCTATTCGCTATATCACCGCTAACGGAGAGGCCGGGGAGATCCAGAAAGCTAAGTTCACAATCCTCTATGCTGTTATTGGTCTTGTGCTCGCCTTATCTGCATTTACTATTGTTCAATTTACGGCGGAGAGCATACAATAATGAATATGAAGTTACTGTTGAAAAAGTATGCTACTATCTTTGGCTTAATTGTTGCGGCTGTGAGCTTTTTTGCAGTAGTGCCGGCAGTACAAGCAATAGAGGTTGTGAGGTGTGAAGGTATTCAAACTGGTGGACACGTACCGGCTATTTGTGAAGGTGACGACGAAAAATTATTTGGCTCAGACAGCATCTGGGGAAATATTATTAGCACGCTTATCTTCGTGATAGGTGCCATTGCTCTTTTAATGATTGTGATTGGCGCGCTGCGCTATACGCTTTCGGGAGGCGATCAAGCACAAATTACTTCGGCAAAAAATACGATCCTTTACTCTGTTATCGGCCTCGTTATTGCGTTAATGGCTGGCGGTATTATTGCCTTTGTATTGGGGAATATTTAATGAGAAAACTTATTCGTAACTTGCACGTAATAAGTATAATCGGTGCGTTTATGATAGTGACTGGGCTAGCTGCTCTTGTTGTACCTCAAGTTTCTGCTGCACTTTCCTCTCAAGAAAAAGCAGTTTGCGAAGGGGCCGGCGGTGCAGTTTTAGGCCAAGAATGTGCCTTACCTGGCAATACGGTTCAAGGAACACTTCGTGCTGTCAGTGATATTCTCATTTTTGTGATAGGTGCCATTGCCGTCATAATGATCATTATCGGCGGCATTCGCTATGCAACATCAGCGGGCGATCAAGCACAAATTACTTCGGCAAAAAATACGATCCTTTACTCTGTTATCGGCTTAATTATTGCCTTTATGGCATATGGCATTGCCCGCTTTGTTGTTGACCGGTTATGAATAAGCTTAAGGCTTCTAGACAACGTCGTTATAAATGATACAATACCAACATAAACCAGAAGGAGAATAACATGAAAACATGGTTAAAAAAGATTGCCGTCGGTAGTGCATTAGCTGCTGCATTGGCATTGAGTGCAATAGGCCTTACGACCCCTGTTGCCCAAGCGGCTTGTGACCCTAATTCGGGTTCAATCTCGGGCGGTATTGACTGTGCTGCACCGACAAACGCTAACGATCCGCTCTTTGGCGAAGATAATTCGCTATTTCAGCGTGTCACCGGCATCCTTATCTTCTTAATTGGTGTTATTTCGGTGATTATGTTGATTATTGGTGGTATTCGTTACGCTGTCTCTGGTGGTGATCAGAGTGCCGTGACTGCTGCAAAGAATACTATTCTTTACGCTATTATTGGGCTTGTAGTTGCTTTCCTTGCCTTCGGTATCAGCAGCTTTGTTATTAACTTCTTGTCGAACGACGCTACAACCTAAACAAAAATACTCAGGTATTCAAGAGCTCCGCTGCTTGGCGGAGTTTTTGAATACAGGCTAACGATAATAAAAAAGCGCGCTCATATGAGCGCACCTCTTAAAACTAACCTAAGCCTTTATTACTGAATTTCAATCTTTCGGGCTTGCTCTTGCTTGATCTTTACGAAGCTAATGGTAAGCACACCATCTTTCAAGACAGCTTCAATCTCTTCTTCTTTAACCTGAACGGGCAATGCAATGGTGCGCGAGAAATCACCCCAATAGCATTCTTGTATATGCCATTGTTCAACCTCGCCCTCGTCGCCGCTTGATAGCGTGCCGCTTATCGTAAGAACACCATCACTGATACTCACATCAAGATCACTCTTATTGACGCCGGCAGTGCGAGCTTTAACAACAAGTTTCTCGGCTGTTTCGTATACATCAACGGCTAATTGTCCTGGAACTGCTTCGTCTTCTTCCCATGTCTCTTCTTGCTGCACCACCGCTTGATTGCCGGCGTCGGCAACAGCAGAATCATCATCGTTCAAGAAGGCAGCAGCTAGGTCATTGTCCATCAACAAATCGTCATTGTTAGGTTTCTGTCCTCGTGCCATACTCCTCCACTTCTCTTATTCGGTCAAATTTAGGAATTACTGGATTCATTATAGCGAAAAGCTGGAAAGTATTGCAATATTATGCTTTTATAATGTGTATATGACAACGATACTCGAGAAACTGCTTCAATATATCGCACCTCACGAATGCATAATCTGTTGTAACGAGGGCTACACTCTGTGTTCGAGCTGTGTCTTTGATGTGATTGACGAGGGTTTTTCACGATGTCTCGCCTGCAATATGCCGACATTGGATTACGCCATATGCACATGGTGTATAAAGAAATCACCGCTGAGTCACGCTTTTATTCTTGGAAGCTACGAAGACGAGCTGAAGCAGCTTGTAAGGCTTTTAAAATATGAGCATGTACGTCAGATTGCTACCGATATTATTGAAGCCTGGCAGGCTATCTTACCTCTTTTTCCAAAGCATGTGGTGGTAACTTATGTTCCAACGAGCGCTCGGCGTCAACGCGAACGAGGTTTTGATCAGGCGGCACTTTTAGCAAAAGCACTGGCCAAACGAAAAAGCTTATCATACCAAAGCCTGTTAACTCGCAAAGGAAGTACCAAACAGGTGGGTGCATCGCGACGGCAACGCTTTTTGCAGGCTAATGTAATGTTTGAATTGAACGCATCAGTATCGCTTAAAGATAAAACTATTATCCTAGTTGACGACGTTATAACAACTGGTGCGACTGTTAATGCTGTTGCTACCAAATTACGTAAGGCAGGTGCCAAGCAGATCATAGCGGTCGCAATTGCCCGCCAAAAGCTCACACAGTGATACTATTACTTATTTGGATTACATTTAAAAGAAGATGATGCTCTTGAGGGCAAATAGACCTTCTTGCGTTAAGACACTGCTGGATTAGATATTCTCGGCCGTCAGCTTTCAGAATATAGAGCCAGTCGTAAACGTTAATCTTCGTCTTTTTTACCACGTAGCCTTTAGAGTTTGAATGAATGCGTCTTAAATCAACTTCTTTACCGCTGCTATATCTCACTTGTACTCTATGAACTCCGTAAGCGTTATCTACAAGAATGTCATAGGCTGCCGATTCCGTGAGAGGCAGGGCAACATCGTAACCTAAACGCGTGAATGTAGCTATTGCTTGCGCTACTGCAATATCACCTTTTCTTTGAGTATTTCGCATATGTCTGAGTATAGCACCGTTGCCCATACCGTTCAGCAATTCGTGTGATATAATCACACGAATGGAGAGGTGTCCGAGTGGTTTAAGGAACTTGTCTTGAAAACAAGTGTGCGGGCAACCGTACCCAGGGTTCGAATCCCTGCCTCTCCGCCATGTAAAACTGCCTGAACGCTTGCCGTTCAGGCAGTTTTACATGGTCAATAGATTGATTCGGGACCCCGGGTGTCAGTGATATTCCACTTCTATAAACTTGCCAAAACAATAGCTTCTCTAATCTCTTTTTCGATCGTATCACCGCAAATAGCTAATCATCCGAAGTAACCCAGGCGTAATCTGTATGCTCATCGCTCAAGGTAACACTATCTGAGATAACCTTACCGATCTCCATATCGATAATACCCGTTTCTTCATGAGTCTCTCTACGGAGTTCGTCCTCTAACTTTTCGCCTCTTTCGAGGCGACCACCGACGCCTTGCCAGCGTTCATTTTCGCGAACTATTAAAAACTTTCGGCTTGATTTTGAATAACGGCTTTTACTGCTACTTGTGTATCCATAAAGCTAACATAGAAGACCTCTTACATTCCCTCCTCTGTTATGCTACAATTTCGGGGATATGGAGGAGTACCCAAGTGGCTGAAGGGGCGGCTTTGCTAAAGCTGTAGGTCGGGGTAACCTGGCGCGGGAGTTCGAATCTCCCCTCCTCCGCCAAGAAAATGGATGGACATTTATGTTCGTCCATTTTCTTGTTGAGAGAGATTTGAGCTTCTGCGCTAGGGCATCACGTAGCGATACGGCGTGGGGGTTCGGCAAAGTTAACTTCTCTTTTGGATCTTTGAAGGTAAATTCGAATGACGCTATTTTATGGGTTCCGTAAACCCTTCATAGATCGCTAACGCCGCAAGGGCTGCCAAATGCCATTCTTTCTCGCCATTGCCGTCAGCATCGTGCATAATTCGTGGCTCTCTTTTCTCAGGCGAAGACCGTGATCGCAAGGCTATGCCAGTAGCTAGGTCTGAAATAGCTAATGCCAATTGTTCACTAGTGAGGCCGGCTCGCATCTGACGATTGTATAATGGCAAAAGAGCGTCATATATTTTCGTCACCTCAATAATATTCTTTTTATCTTGTTCGTGAGTCCACTCGGCGATCTCGTCATCACCGTAAATGTGCATTGCAAGTGCATGCATAACGATGAAAGCTGGCGTTTCGCTTCGGTGAGCAACATCCGTTTCGACACCTAATCGTATTACTTCTGTCCAATGAAGACCAAGATCGTGTAATTGTCTAGTAAGTTCAAGATATGGTTCAGCGGTTATCTCTGCTTGATTGATGAAGCGTTGTGCAATAAGACGGTGAAATTCTTTGATTGTTTCACCTCGCTTGCCAGATTGATACTCAAAAAATGCTTTATAAAATGCTCCAGGTGTTAACGGAGCGACACGCTCATGAGGTAATATCGCGCCGCTTTGCTCTAAACGCTCTCTGGCAAGTTCTGAAGCGACTTCAAGTATATCTTCGAGCCGTAAAAATGGGAGTGGATCGGCCGACGTGTTCTGAACAGATCCATCAAGACAGTATTCATTAACGATTCGCTCGGCACCATCTATAAGATCGGCTCTTGTTAGAGTAATGTCTTGTCTTGGCAGACGTGCGCTTGCCTCAGGTGTTACGCGCCCAGATCTGACTGGTCTAAGAGGTTCTGGCGGTCGTAATCCTTCGGTATTACTAGGCATGGCATTTATTCCTTGTCGTTAAGTTGTTGCAAGATTTTTTTATTTTACTGGAAGTTGTGCCTCTTTTAACATAACCGCAGAGTGCTATACTAAAGCTAATATGGATGACAAACCCAAAAATTACTGGCACACAGACGGCTCACAGACTACCCAACTCAACCCAACTCAACCAGGGGTTTCCACTCCTCAAAATTCACCCTCTAATATCGGACCATCTGAGGATGATGTTAATTGGCAAGCCTCCGAGTACATTCATCACGACAAGGGTTTTTTATGGTATTGTGCGCTTGGTCTTGTGACGATCGTGGGCGTTGGCTCGGCCGTCTTCTTCCAGCAATGGATTTTTGCAGCACTTGTTTTGGTGATGGGTGTTGCCGTCGGTATCTATGCGCGGCGTCCGCCACGGGAGATTAGCTATAGCATCTCTCACGACGGTGTTTACGTTGACAATCAGCCTTACCCGTATGATAGTTTTCGTTCATTTGGAATTATTGATGACGGAGCGTTTTTTGCTTTGCAGCTTCGCCCGACAAAACGTTTTATGCCAGCGGTGATGATGTATTTTGCCGAAGATGACGGCGAAAGAATTATTGATGCGCTTAGTGATCACTTACCGATGGAAGATATCAAGGTTGATTTAATAGATAAATTTATGCGATGGCTACGTTTTTGATACACATTCCTTGTGCCGGCGAGAAAGCTATAGTATAATCTCCCCTGTTCTGTAGTTACAGAAAGTACCTTCTGTTATTAGCGACGTGGCCACGAGAGAACTTGTTTTTAACGATTCTTTAATGGCCACCATGAGCGCCCGTAGCTCAGCTGGATAGAGCGTTGGCTTGCGGAGCCAAAGGCCACATGTTCGAATCATGTCGGGCGTACCAAGAAAAATACCTCATTCTTACATGAGATATTTTTCTTGTTCAGCACTCTTTTACTTTGCAAATGGTGTAGCTTCCTTTTCAAGTTGGGTGATCATAGCGGCTTGTGGGCGGGGAGCGATCATGTGCCCCGCCCACCTCGCATATTCTGTATCTGTCTGCTTATTCCGATTTTGTCTATTAAGTTTTTAGGTCTGAGCCTGCCGTTCAACTATAGGGGCAATTTTGTGCGGTATTTTTGCCACAAAACCTTGAAGTTTGGCGCTAAATCTTCGGAACAGGTCTCAACTAATACGTCGATCTCTTTTGGCGTCATTGCGACGAGGCTGCCAATGTCAACAATACTGTAGGCGTCAGGTATTTCTGATTGAAAGTAGTAAACTGTCATAAGAGATTTATGGCCGTCGCTCAATGTTTCAAACAATTCGCCGAGCTTGATAGGTTGCACCTCGTCAATAAAAAGCTCACGCGAAAGCGCACGCACGGCCGCTTCATCAGATGTTTCGCCATGCCGGCGAATAGTGGCTAATGTTGTACCATAATGACTGCTATATAAATTTGGCAAATCTTCACGGGTTGGAATGACGCTCAATAAAATATCCTTTTCAGGGGTAATAAGTAAAACATGAATTGTATGATAAATATCTTTTGATTTATCAATCTCTCGCCGAGCTTTGTGGTGGGTCACATTGCCGTTTGCATCTAAAACGTCTACCAGATGTTCTGCGTGTTCCATATGGCTCCTATTACTTTCATTATAACGGTTATTGCGAGTGCCGCCTACCTATCTGTTACAATATTTTTGCTGGAGAGGTGCAGGAGTGGTTGAACTGGCCTGTCTCGAAAACAGGTGTGGCGGGTAACTGTCACCGTGGGTTCGAATCCCACCCTCTCCGCCATAGAAATACACCGGACATTTATGTTCGGTGTATTTCTATGATGTGATTGATAGATTCGAACCGGGGGCGTTAACGTTTTAAATGCTTGGCCGAGCGGGTGAGCTAAAGGCGAACGACAGAGCGAGCAAAGTAATGCAACGAATCCCACCCTCTTTAAGTAGTTTACTAAGCCCCTCTCCACGACGCTGTGGAGAGGGGCTAGTTGTACTTAGTACAATACCAAGCCTTCAACCTCAGGGATAGATCCGCAGAGTGCGAGTACCGATGTCCCAGGGCGGAAGACATCCTGGGCTACACGCGCAATGTCATTCAGTGTGACATCGTTGATGGCGTTTAGCCATCCTGGCAGTCTCGTAGCCTTAGAAAGATCAAACAAGTCTGGCCACTCGTGGAAGTTGGCAAAGTTTCTTACCGCATCCATTCTTAGCGGTGCTGAATTGACGATAGCCGCCTTAGCCTGGATCAATTCACTTGCCGTAATTCCGTCGTTAACTGCTCGCCTCCACTCTTCATTGACGAGCTCGATCACGCGTTTTAGGTTGGTTGAGTGTGTAGCGGTACTGATCCCCCATAGGCCAAAGCCAAGGTCTTTTCTGCTCTCGTTAGATACGGAATAGACAAGACCGTTTTCGTAACGAAGCCGCCGTGTTAGAGTGCCAGAGCGGCCACCGCCCAGAATTTTTATAAGCACGTCCAAGGCGGCTGTATCTGGATGAGCCAGACCGTAACCAGCAAAGCCATAGGTGAGCCAGGTTTGCTCAGACGAAGGGTGCGCTCTGGTTATAATCCGTTCTGCAGGCGGCTGGAATGTCACCGTTGGTGGCGTAATGAGTAGCCCCTTACCAAGTTCGAGTTCGAAGATTTGATCGAACAAGGCAATCACCTTGTCGAAGGTAATACCTCCTGCGACCACGATCGCCATGTTGCCACCGACGAGCTGATCTGCGGCGAAGCGGCGGACATCGTCGATCGTTATGGCGTTAATTGTCGATTCCTGCTCGATCAGATTGTTGTTCAACTCAGTCTGCGAGAAAAGCTGGACTGCGAAAAGTTCATCGACCAAGCGGCTGTCACTCATCTTCAGCACTGCGAGTTCTTGAAGAACGGATTGGCGCTCTTTTTCAAACGTCCCTTCATTGAACCTCGATTGAGTAAGCACCTGATTGAGTAGGTGCATAGCTGATCCAAAGTGAGTCGCACCTCCAATGGCCAACCTGACCATAAGGGTGCTAGGATCGGTATGAGCCGAGATGTTGCCACCGACCTGCTCAATGTATGCAGCAAGCCTGTCTTTACTCGGCAAATCTCTCGTACCCGCCACGATCATATGTTCGGTTAGGTGTGCTAGGGATTCAAAGCCCGCGGGGTCATAGCGATATCCTGCATTAAACACCGCTGTCATGGCGACGGGCCGATTGGGGATAGTGTATACCACCACTCGAATCCCATTGGCCGTATAGCCTGTTTCTCGCGTAGCCCCGAAGTCTGCGTACTCCATTGCTCCCTCTTTGGTTGAAGAAAATGGCTAGTAAACTATATCATTTTTAAAAAAGATGCATCAAGTACACTGCCTAGCGGGACTTAATGTTTATTACCTTTCATTCTTTTATTCAGCCCATTACAATAAATTTAATGACTTCACAAAAAATCCGCCGTTTTTGGCAGCACTATCAGCTACCTATTGTGGTTTTTTTCACAGGTGCGGCCGTACTGATTATTGAGGTAGTAGCAACTCGTATCCTATCACCTTACTTTGGAAATACACTTTATACTGTTTCAAGCGTACTCGGCGTGGTGTTAGCAGCTTTGAGTGTTGGCTATTACCTTGGTGGAAGACTTGCTGATAAGCACCCTGAAAGTAGGCTCTTCTTTTTAGTTATTTTACTTGGTGGCGTCAGCATACTCTGTTTGCAGTTATTATCGCAACTCTGGCTGCCTAGCGTCGGTTATGCGTTGTCAATTGTTTCAGGGCCGCTTGTTACCTCTTTACTGCTTTTCTTTTTGCCGGGTTTTTTGTTTGGTATGCTCTCGCCTTTTGCCATTAAGTTGCAAGAAAAACGACAGCCAAAGACGGGCATTGGCACAATCGCAGGCGAGATGTTCTTTTGGTCAACGTTGGGTAGTATTGCCGGAAGCTTGAGCGCTGGTTTTTTGCTGGTACCATTGCTTGGGATTAGTGCAACGGTTATAGGGGTTGGTATATTTTTATGCGTGCTAGGCGCCTTGCCATTGTTCATTTATAAGCAGCATATCCGGTTTACCTTACCACTATTCTTACTAGCTGTTATATTGGCGGTATTTACTGCAAGTTTAACTCTTGCAAAGCCAAAACAGGTTATATATAGCGCCGATGGCTTATACGAGAAGCTAACTATTTATGATTACGTGCAAGATGGCCGCTCCACGCGCTCGTTCCGGCAAGATCGCAGTAGCTCAAGTGCGATGTACCTTCATTCAGATGAACTTGTTTATGATTACACTAAATACTACGAACTTTATAAAGGCATAAAGCCGTCAGCGAAGCGTTCGTTGGTTATTGGTGGTGCTGCTTATTCAGTGCCAAAAGCGCTTCTAAACGACTCGCCAAGCATGCAGGTTGATGTCGCTGAAATTGAACCCTTGTTAGAAGAGTTAGCAAAAAAGTATTTTCGCCTACCCGAAACCAATCGTTTAAAGACACATTTAATTGATGGACGACGTTGGCTAGCTACCTCTGGTAACACCTATGACTTTATTTTTAGCGATGTTTATTATTCGCTTTATTCAATTCCGACCCATTTTACAACCAAAGAGTTTTTTGAAACTGCCAAACGGCAATTAAGTGACAATGGGGTGTTCATTGCGAATGTTATCGGTAATCTCTCACCAGAAGAGCCCTCGTTTACTTATTCAGAGCTTAAAACATTTCAATCGGTGTTCTCTAATAATTATCTTCTTGCCGTTGAGTCGCCCAGTGCAAGAGGTTCGCAAAATCTTATCCTCGTAGGTATTAATGGCGACAACCGCCCTAATTTTGATGATCCTCTATTTACTCAGAGTAATAATGACGTTTTACGATCTCTGGAAGAGCATAGTGTCAGCATTCATCCGCACATATTGGCCTCTCACCCGCTACTGACGGACGATCACGCCCCCGTTGACTTTTTAATGGCTAAAATGCTTGAAAACGAACATTAACCGGTAATGTGCACTTAAGCATTCCGGGCAAATTACAAAAGTTCGCTTGGTCACAAGGTGGGTCGCTGTATACGACCACCTTGTGACCTCGCATCTTCAGCTCACAGCTCGGGTGGTTCCAAGTTGGGCCGATTCTCGGTGGCGTAGAGCATGAGCTCGCGCATCAACGGTTCCCCGATTTCTCGGCGAAGTTGACGCGACTGAAGTCCGCGAGCCAGCGAGACCATCACCCCTACGAGATCCTTGTCTCTGAGCGCCTTTACGGCTCTCGCGAAAACAATGCCCGGTCTCGGATTGAGCCTGATCCCTGGAAACATGTCGATCGTTGGCAGGAAAACCTGCTTCGCCACCAACTCGTTCCAGCCGGAGGGGCGGGGTATGGCGGTGACTCCTGCCTTTTCCCAGGACCGAATGAAGTCATGCAGGTTGTAGATGTCCTGCAGTGCTTGGATCTGCTCTCCCAGGAGCCGCGCGTGGTTACGGACGGCCTTGTGGAGATGTACTCTCATCGCCTCGGCGTCGAGCGCCATGTTCCACTCAGCACTCAACCTCGCAACGGTAGCTTCGGTGACGCGGGCCAGCCGTTCCTTGAACTTCATGAAGGCATTGAGCGCCTCGATCTCATCGGCTTCTGTGACCTCCTTCATTAGTTGCTTGAGGTCGAAGTAGTCGATTAGATCGCGTGCCAGGCCATATGCCAGGGTGAGGCGATCCAAGTAATCCTGGCTCAGCTCATGTGCTTCGGCAGCAGCCTTGAGCTGGGTGAAGTCACTCCCCCTCTCATCTTCTGAAATGAGTTTGACAGCCAGATCCATGTCGTCAGCTCGCAGCCTCGGACCGAGATCGTCGATGATCGCTTCAAGCTTGATTACGGCTTCAGGCCGAGCCGGGCTCGTTTTGGCCACCACTTCTGCAACCGTTATCTCTTGAGGTAACGGTCGAGTTCGACGCCCAAGTCTGCGTCGTCTAGTCATGCGGGTTCCTTTCGCCGCAGATACTGAAAGATGCCAAGTATCTTATACATTATATGTGTATACTTTGCAACCTTTTCAAACTAGCCAGATGGTTCCCGTCGGTGCATAATAAAATCTATGGAACCATCAATTTTTACCCGCATTATCAACGGCGAAATTCCTTCGCATAAAATATATGAAGATGATTTAACGTTTGCTTTTCTTGATATTCACCCCGCTCAGCCGGGACATATGCTCGTGGTGCCAAAAACACAGGTTGACCGGCTTGAAGATCTAGATGACAAAGAATATGAAGCGATTACGATAACCGTAAAAATGCTGATGCAGCATGTTATTCGCGTGTTCGGCGCAGATTACCGTGCCTGCTTAAAGCTAGAGGGGTTTGATGTGCCGCACGCGCATGTGCATATTATCCCTTGTAAAACTGCCCAAGGCTTTTGGACAAAACAACGCATGGATATAGAACCCGATCACGAAGCGCTCAGTCAGATGGCTGGGAGGCTGAGGATAGAGTAGTTCAGGAGCGAAGGATAGCGCCACACTTCATTTCTGGAGCGTGTGAAATCGGTTTTACTAACCGATTTCAGCCCAACGCTTTCATAAAGATCCGGTGGATCTTTATGAAAAAAAGAGTGCTCCAGAAATGAAGTGTGGCGCTATCCTTCGCATCCGCTATTATAATTAGAAGTTTTTATGAAAATCACCATCATCACCATCGGCAAGTCTCACGAATCGCACATCAAGGAGGCTATACGGCTGTATGAAAGCCGTTTACAGCGCTTTTGCAAAACAGAATGGATCATTTTGCATGGCAGTGGTTTAAATGACCCAGAACGCGCCAGAAAGGCTGAGAGTGAGATGATTCAGGCTCGTTTAAAACCTGACGATACGATTATTCTGTTAGATGAACGTGGATACCACTGGGCATCACCTGAGCTAGCTGAAGAATTGAATCAGTGGCAGTTAAGTGTATGTGGCCGCCTTGTCTTTATTATCGGAGGTGCTTATGGGGTTAATGAAGCATTGCGGAAGCAAGCCGTAGGTATATGGTCGCTTTCAAAATTAGTTTTTCCGCATCAGTTGGTTCGCGTTATTTTACTTGAACAACTCTATCGTGCCTATACTATTTTGAATAAACTGCCATATCACCATGAATAGTTGGTAGTTTTCGCACACGATCGAGAACTACCATTTCAAGTGCTACTGCTTCTCTGCAGTCGTGTCAGCACTGAGCGGGCCTACTTGGCTCGGCGTGATTCGCCCTGCGAGCGACGACCACGTACCGCGACCAGCGGCAGGAGCACTTCCTACCCCGGCATCTGTCCACGCCGTACCCGGCGCCAGTCTACCCCGGATACTCGTGGAGAGGCCCTACCTGGTATTACCAAAGCAAACTCCTTTCAGGGATATTGCCTCTTTAGCATAGAAGGTGCTTATGCTAAACGGCAAGCCTGACGTTTTTCGTTTTTCCGTTCGTTGGTTCTTGCACAGGAATAGATTGACGATGCAACTGTATAAGTTCAATAACTTTTTGCTGAAAATACCGATCGTTAACTCGGCGTCCTCGCCAGTCATTAAGACGCGCTTCGAGATCGTTAATAACTGCATTGGCTGGTAAGGCCATGTTGATATTGGCACTTTGCAGTTTTAGCTCGCTCTCTACGACGTTTGCAGTTGCTTCAGCAAATTCAGGAACTAATCTTTCTCCTCTAGGGTGGGCCAAGCCTTTGGCAACATGAATCAACCCTTTTATACTGAGCGCCTCGGCTGTACGGGGTATGTCGTTAATAACTTCAAGATATGCATGTGCACGCTCGGCAGAACCCAGGGCTACGTCAAGCGACTGAGTTTCTTTAGAGTGTATTGCCGCTAATAGATGAAACAAAGCATCATCGACAGATAATGTGCCAAGTGCAAGACGTAATCGTGGTAGCTCAAGCTCAGCAAGAAGGTCGTATCTTTGACTCGGTCGATCGAGATGCGAGAAGGTCTCGTAGGTATTGCCCGCGAGTATCGAATCGTACGCTGCAGCGCGGCCGGTGTGAAATTCTAGCGGTAGCTGAGGCATTTCCCTCTTAGTTTAAGACACTCAGTTCGTTTTGCAAGCGGCTTTCAAGTTGTTTTTTTTCTTGTAGTTCTCGGCGGGTCTGTTCAACTAAGTGAGTGGGTGCTTGCTCTATATAACTTTTGTTTGAGAGGCGTTGCTTTAAGTTAGCGATGCGGCTTCGAACATCGGCTAAACGAGTCTCAAGACGAGTTTGATGCTCGTAAAGTGTGTCTTCATCAATTTCCAGCCAGGCTTCGCGGTTTGGCACCGCTAACCTCAGGCCTTTTGGTTGTGAGACCTCAGTAACCCCTTTCAAACGGGCTAACCAAGCGATCAATACTTGATTATCGGCGATCAAGCTATCGCGCTCAAATAATAAGTTTAACTTTCCTTTTTCAAGCTCACTGGAGACATAGCGCACCTCTGTAACGAGTGCCTGTAATTGCTCAAACTCAGCGGCCGCAATCTCATTATATTCAGCAGTTTCTGGCCAAGCTTCTTGTATCAACAGCGTTTTTTGCCAACCAAGAGTTTGCCAGATAGTTTCGGTGACAAAAGGTGCGAACGGATGCGCAATTTTTAGGCTAGTTTCGAGTACCCATGCGCACATAGCGACGTTAGCTTGCTTTTTACTTGCCTCGATGTACCAATCGGCAACGTCGTCCCATATCGTGTGATAGACTAATTCAGCTGCCTCGGCAAATCGATGTGATTCTAACAACGAAGCTACCTCACTTGTCGCATTGCTTAATTGGCGAGTAACCCAGTGATCAGCAAGGTTTTGAGCGATTGGCGCCCCATTTTCTAGTGGCTTATAAGGCTCCCCTACTCTCCCCTCGACATAATTAGCAATATTCCAAAGTTTATTACAGAAATTACGGCCAGCGATAACTTTACTGGTGCTAAAAGCTTGATTTTGACCAGCCGAGCGTGACGCGATAAGACCAAGACGCAAAGCATCTGAGCCAAACTCTTGAATAGCTTGTTGGGGGTTTATAACGTTGCCCTTGCTCTTGCTCATTTTTCGGCCCTGTTCATCTAACACCATGCCGTGCATGTAAACCTGCTTGAACGGCACTTCACCAGTTTTGTAAAGGCCAAACATGAGCATACGAGCCACCCAAGCGCGGAGTAAGTCGGAACCAGTTTCCATCATAGTGGTCGGATAGAAAGCCTTAAGGGCACCATCATGGGCATATTCGGTAATAATATATGGCCATTGACCCGAGCTAAACCATGTATCAAAGGTATCTTCCTCGCGCCGGTAAGTTTTGCCGTCTACTTCAATTGTTTTTTGGTCAACTCGAGTGTCATAGATCCAATCGTTTTCGTCTTCAACATTTTGAAAGGCTGGAATTGGAATGCCCCACACCGGTTGGCGGCTAATGTTCCAATCCCTTAGCTGCTCCATATATTGAATTAACTCTTTTGCCTTCGAGGCCGGATAGAAGGTGACTTTTTTCTGTTGCAAGGCCTTGATGACTTTCTCGGCTAAAGGTTTCACGCGAACGAACCACTGTTCCATTAAAAGTGGTTCAATGACAGTACCGCACTTGTAGCAAACGCCAACAGCATGTGTGTAATCTTCTTCACCTCTAAGGGCGTCAGCTGCTATTAACGCAGCAATAACGCGCTCACGTGCGTCAGCTACCGTTAAATCACGAAATTGTGCGGGTGCGCGTTCGTTCATTTTGCCACTCATACCAATAACGGGTATGAGTTCTAGGTTGTGGCGTACGCCAATTTCGAAATCAGTTGGGTCGTGTGCAGGCGTTACCTTCACTGCCCCACTGCCGAAGTTCTTATCAATAGCTTCGTCGGCAACAATTGGAACCTCTCTGTTAACAATTGGTACATATACCTTTTTACCAATTAACTCTTTGTAACGTTCATCTTTGGGGTGAACAGCAATAGCACTGTCGCCTAAGAGCGTTTCAGGGCGCGTCGTGGCAACAATAATTTCACCTGAGCCATCGGCGAGTTCGTAACCAATGCGCCATAGCTTCCCTTTTTCGTCTCTATGCTCGACTTCAATATCAGCAAATGACGTCTGATGCTTCGTACAATAGTTAACAATGCGTTCACCTCTGTAAATGAGGTCGTCGTCCCACATTTTTTTGAAGGTTTCGTAGGCTGTTTTAATCACCGGCGCATCAAGCGTGAAAACAAGGTGTTCCCAGCTACAACTGACTCCAAGTTGGCGCACTTGCAACTCCATGTTACCTCTGTTCTTCTCAACAAAATCCCATACTTGGCTATAAAGTTCTTCACGCGAGAAGTCGAAACGACTCTTCCCTTCCTTCTCTAGCTGTTTTTCATAGACAACCCAGGTTTCAAGACCGGCGTGATCGGCACCGGGGATATAAACTGTTGCATCACCTTTCATACGGTGGTAACGGGTTAAGATATCTTCTAGCCCTATCGTAAGCGCGTGGCCAATATGTAAGTTGCCGTTGGCATTTGGCGGTGGCATGACAATACTGTAATACTCACCAGTACGTGATTTGCTTGGGCGAAACGCCCCCGATGTTTCCCAGAGGGCGTAAATTTCTTCTTCGTATTGCTGTGGTTCGTATGTTTTGGCTAGTTTCATATAAAAATAACTCGTTTAAATCGAGTTTTTGCAAGGCTACTTTTTGCTTATTTTTCACAAAAAGTTAATAATTTTTCGCAAGAAAAACAAACTAGAAGGTGCCCACCGCTAGTTCAACCTCACAACCACTCTCCGGCCTGGTGTCGCCAAGGCTTGTGATGTCTCTAGTATACATAATTTGGCATAATTTCGCCAGTAGGGTAGGGTAATATTGCGCCTAGAGGAAGAGGGTATAGCGTGAGTCAATTAAATGCGCTTGGGATCTGCTTGGCTCTCATTGCCCTGGCTACGATTGCCTGTTTGGGCCGCGGAATCGGGCCGCTGCTGATAAGCTGGCGGCTGAAAAAGAACGGAGATTACGAACTAGAAATACACAAGTACCGACGCGAGGGTCACATCTGGGTGGCTGTAACGGGGATTCTCGTGGTCGCTGGTGTAACAATCTGGCTGCGAGACCAATATGGCAACGGTTGGCTGGCCTTGATCCTTGCAATCCTCCCGTTGGCCTACTACATGCTCTACTGGCGTAAGCGACGACTAGAGGTGTAGCGGCAAAACGGTTGCGACTATGAAAGAGGAGTGAAAGAGACGTTCACGGCAGCTTTTATGGCGGCAATAGGGATTATGCTCTTGATTGTGGTCAACGTAGCTCTTTCGTGGGGGGCGTTGACGGCTCGACGATTGAGCGCTCAGGCTGTAGAGGCTGAACTCAAACACAAGCGTCTGCGTGACTACTACTTCATTGTCGCCGCTCTTGGTATTACCGATTTCACTGTATTTCTCTGTCTACTATTCGGAGAATGGGGGCTATTTGGGCTTAGCACAATAGTTCCGGTCATCGCCTTCATGCGATGGCTGATGCGAAAGAACAAAGAAGTGTAGCTATCTGTAGGTGAGGCGCGAAGCCCAGGGAGGTTCAAATCTCCCTGGGCTTACAGCTTGTAAATTCTAAATATACTTATAATTTATTAAAGACGAAAAAGGTCCCCGCGCCGCAGCGCAAGCCCTGCCTCTGTCGAAAAGAGAAATTCGACAAACTAGTAATTCTATAATATATAACGCACAAACGTCAACCTCCCGAGAGCTAATATGCTATTACATTGACAGGCTAGGAGCTACTTCAACTGTGCGCGGATCGATGGCAGGGTGGCGCTGAGAATGATAATAACCAAGCGTGGCGATCATGGCAGCGTTATCGGTACAGAGCGAAAAATCAGGATATTCAATATCAATAGGGAGGCGCTCGCTGAGCTGTCGGCGCAATTCTTGGCTGGCCGCAACCCCGCCGGCTATGACCACTGAAGTAGGGGAGTAAGTCTGAAAAGCCTTTTCAGCTTTATCAGCCAACGTTTCAATGGCTACATGCTGAAAACTAGCTGCCATATTATGCTTTGTAACCTCGTCTAAGCGTGCAGGAAGCTCGTGTGAGGGAAAGTTATAATCTTCACCAATTGAAGCTTGAAGGGCCCTTAAAACGGCTGTCTTAAGCCCAGAGAAGCTAAAATCATAATAATGGCATACCTTTTGGGCGCCTAGCTGCGTTAGCGCTTCCGTTGCTCCTCCGCGGTACGCATTAGTACCGCTCCGTCCGCTACTCGCCGCTACCTTGCTTTGCATCCCAAAATGTGCACCATTATGGGTGCATGTAAGGCGGGCTTTAGGCAATTTAAAAGCAAAAGGATCGCCTTTGGTAGCTGCCTGAGCGATTGATGGGCCGCCAGGGTAGGGAAGTCCAAGCATTCTGGCAACTTTGTCAAAAGCTTCGCCTACGGCATCATCTTGCGTTTGGCCAAGCATTTCATAATTATCGTGATCATGGAATAAAACTAGCTGCGAATGCAGGCCACTAACAATGAGCGCCAAAATAGGGAAGGGTGGGGGAGTCGGCAATAAAAAATTGGCATAGACGTGACCAAGCACGTGGTGAACGGGGTAGAGCGGTTTGTTTTTTAGTAAAGCCAAAACTTTAGCGGTGGTGACGCCAATCAGTAAGCTGCCAACTAGGCCCGGCGCGTAACTAACGGCAATGGCGTCAATATCGTCCCAGGTTGAATCAGCCTTTTTCATAGCTTCGTCAATAACAGGTAAAATTACCTCAATGTGTGAACGAGCAGCTACCTCTGGTACGACGCCGCCATACATCTTATGAATATCAACCTGTGATTGAATGACGTTACTCAAAAGCGCGTATCCGTCATCAACAACGGCCGCGGCGGTTTCGTCACAGCTGCTTTCAATGCCTAAAAATCTCATTTACTTCAGAGTTGTTTCTAATATTTTATATTGTTTAGATACTAGCATTATCTGGGAATTTTGCGTATTTTCGCACTTTAGGTATTGATACGGTAAGGGTCTGATGGGCTACCGCACTAACGGCTCTATTGATAGAATCCGCAAAGGCGATGTATATAACTTTCGCACCGTGTTTTTTAATCTTATGAAGTGCAGGACATAAATCAGTATCTGAACTCATTATCACAATTATATCTTGTGCTTGTGTATATGCGTCCTCGAGCATATCGGTGGCTATTCTGACATCTACCCCTTTCTCCTGAAGTACGTCTTGAGTTGTGTGGCAGTTGCGACATTCTTTTGTAGATTTAACTTTTAAGTAACCGGCTTTTATATATTCAATGTTTTGTTGCCTCAAGACGGGTACCCATTTTCTGGTATATTCTCTAATTTTTCGAACATGTTGCTCAACATCAGAAGAAGGATTATAGCCATTCGGCATTCTTATTTCAGAAGCGTAGTAACTGACGCTGAAGTCTTCAATGCCCAGGATATCGATTAATAGCTCTCTCAGGCGATACGTTTCCATATCTCTTGCACTAGAGATATCTCCCGCGTCCTGGAGGACTCGGGTTAGTCCCTTCCTGCAATTTTCTCCATCGATATATACTTTCATAAAAAAACAAGGCCCCGCTGAGGCGTTAGCCAACACGGGGTGATGCATACCTACTGTAACAAGCCTAACCCCGGATGTCAACACCAAACTATCCACCACTATAGCACAAAGCAGTTCCCCATACATCAACTGAAATTACTTTAAACTGCCAACTTGACGGTGACTTTGGTATAATCGCTGCAAAATATGACGAAAGGTGTATGATGCAGCAATCGTTTAGTACCTTTGCAGGGCTTGGCATGCAAGAGGCGGTTATAATTCTCTTTATTCTTGTGATTTTAGCTTTTGTGCTTGCGATGTTATTTGATTTGTTTGCCAAAAAGAAGGCGAGCCCGCTCTATAAATTAGTTTGGACGTTAATTATCGTGCTTGTGCCGATCGTTGGAGCACTTTTTTATTATTTTCTTGGTTCATCAAAACGAACATGAAAAGCCCCGCGAGCCATCTCTTGCATTGAGATGAGCCCGCGGGTTATTTGCTCTCCAGCGACCCATGGCTTGTTGTTAGCCGGCCAGGGCGACCGTCTTCTGGGTGAGGGTGGCGATGGCGCTCTGCCACTTCGGTGTGGGGTGCAGAACCGCGATCTGGCCGTCCGGGGCGTTGAAGCCGTGGTACCACGACTCCTTCACATCGCACAGCGAGTGGCCCGCAAATGTCGACCGCAGCGCACCGGGCACCCAGTACGGGCTGATGTAGTAGGCGCCGTGTGCCAGTGATGTACCGAACAGCGCCAAATCGAGGTGAGTCGAGACATCATTGACGTCGTTGGCCGGGAACTGACCCGGTGTGTTGCGCTCCGCTGCCGAAAACGATCCGCAGATCGGATCGGCCGTGCTGGGCGTCGTGGCACTTCTGGTGACCAACTGGCCGTAGCCGACCATGATGATCTGTGCCCGCGGTGCCCACTGCTTGATCTCGTCGAGCAGTGCCGACAGGTCGACTGCCATCCGTGCGATCAGGCCGTCCATAGCAGATGACGGTATGCCGCTGCATTCAGCAGCGATGCAGAGCCCGGCGAAATCGCTGAAACGAAGGTTGTTACCCCCCACCGTCAGCAAGACGTGCGTGGTGTCGACGGTGAGGGCGCCGAGCTGCGTTTGGAGCACGTCGAACGTTGTTGCTCCTGAGCAGGTCACATTGGTGAAGTTGACCTGCTTGCCAGCAGCACGTAGCTGTGCCACGGCCAGCTCTGAATACGAGTTAGCGCTGCGATAGCAGCCACCCGGCACGTTGGTGCCCGGCTCGTATCCGCCAGCCCCCACGCCGCTGGCGTAGGAGTCGCCGAGAGCCACAATGTTGAGTGGTGCCGACGGCGCCGCTTTCACTGAGGCAGCAAGCGTTGTGCTTGTGGCGACAGGTGATGTGGTGGCTACTGCCTGTGCTGGCGCAACCACGAGCGCCAAGGCTATTGCAGCCGTGGCTATCACGGTGAAAAATCTGGATTTCAAGTTTCTCTCCCGATTTATCTACGGGTCACTGAAGAGCAATCGTACTATAACAATAAAAAAGGCATACATCTATAAAATAAGTGTCAAAAAGGCCCCCTGCCGTACCCTTAAACGATGAGCTTTGCTACAATAGCCTTGATATGGAAGGTCTGAAACGGGTGGTTAAAAGAGTTTTGCCGATCAGCGCGCGACGAAAAGTGGCGAATTATTATCATCTGTTAGAGGCGGTTATGGCCAATATTCGCTATGGTTTTCCGGCCAAGGGTATGAAAGTGATTATGATTACCGGTACGAACGGCAAAACAACTACGGCGACATTTATTGCCAATATTCTGAAGGCACAAGGTTTAAAGGTTGGTGCGCTCACAACGGCATTCTTTGAGGTTAACGGCCAGCGGTTTGCCAATGATCAAAATATGACCGCCTTGCCAGTAAAAAAGATTCAGCAAAAACTAGCTGAAATGAAAAAGCACGGTGTTGAGATACTGGTGCTTGAGGTAACGAGCCATGCGCTTGAACAGCATCGGGTGTGGGGAATTCCGTGTGAGGTAGCGGTTATGACTAACTTAACTCAAGATCATCTTGATTATCACGGTACGATGGAAAAATATGCTGCTGCCAAGGCCAAGCTATTCCAACAAAAACCACGTTTTGTGGTGCTGAACCACGATGACGAATGGTTCGATTATTTTGATCAGTTTCCGCCAGGTGAGCAAAGTATTACTTATGGCACGCATGTTGACGCCGATTGCCGCCTGGTGAGTGCTCAGATGCACCGCGAGGGCAGCAAGGTTGAACTCGAGATTGACCACCAGACCAATCTGAGTCTCGTTATTCATTTAAGTGGCAAATTTAATGTCTATAACGCTATGGCCGCCGCTGCAACAGGGTATGTGCTGCATATTCACACCGATGCAATTGAAGAAGGAATTGAGGCGATTGAAGAAATTCCTGGCCGGCAAGAGAAGGTTGATGAAGGCCAAGCGTTTGAAGTGATGATTGACTATGCTCACACGCCTGACGCTCTCGATCAATTGCTCGATTCAGTCAAAAACCTCGGCAAACGCCGCGTTATTTTGGTATTTGGCGCTACTGGTGACCGAGATAAAGGCAAACGCCCAATTCTAGGCGAGGTTGCTGCAAAGTATGCCGACCGTATTATCGTCACTGATGAAGAGAGTTACGATGAAAACCCTGATATGATTCGTAGCATGATTATGGATGGTATTAAAAAAGCAGGTGCTGAGGCTAGTACTGAAGAAATTGCCGATCGCCGCCAAGCAATTGAAAAAGCACTGAGTATTGCTCGCCGCGGTGACACAGTGCTAATTACGGGTATGGGGCATGAACAGTATCGGATTATAAACGGTGAGCGTTTGCCATGGAGTGATGTTGAGGTTACGCGCGAGATTCTTACTTCATAAAAGCAATTTCTACATTGCTTAGACTAGGCGCCTGATGAGATAGTGGGGTGTGCTTGGCGTTTGCTTTATCAGGCGATGTCAGTGTGGTTCATGTCACTCTTTTTACGCTTTGAAGGATGTATGCAAGCGGCGATTGTAAAGTGTTTTTATCAGCGCGATATACAAGGAAGGTTTGGAATGTCTTTAATAGATCCATGACTCCTTAAACTGCGGCGCGAACTTACCTTCATGTTGCGCCGGCAACTAGATCTTGCCGGACTGTATGAGTGCGAAACGCTGCGATGGTTGCCTGAGGTTTCGGAGACTTTAGCAACTACCTTCGAAGTTGTTATTCATTTTACTCCCGATTGTGAGTCCGAAGCGATCGCAAAAGTGGGTAAAGGGATGGCTATGGAGCTGCAGCAGCTCTTGAACTGTCAGAAGGGTAGTGTGAGCATTGCTTTGAACTGTCTCTCTGTTGTTCATAGTAGTCTCATAGATGCTACTGGTATACAGGAGACTCAAGAAAATCCACATAATTTAGTGGTAAATTAACACGCTTGGAGCGCTAAGGATCCCGGGGGCGTCATGCTCCCGGGTAACTTCTTATAGGCTTGAAAGTTACGACTGCAAACTGCTGTGTTTTTTTGATCGTTGAACGGCCATACGTTTATTTGCGACTACCTTTTGTGCCATACGGATCAAACGATAGCGATTTTTGTGCAATGGAATATCCCAAGTACCGAGGTAGTCAACCGGGTACCCCCCAAACGATTGCTTAAACTTTGTAACTCCCGCGAGCGGGTGATCGGGTTGATTTGGCGGGGCTATGCCATAAAAATCGAATATTTGCTTGCCTTGTCGTTTAGCATCAATCATGGCAAAGCAAACCAGTGCTGAGGCAGGCTGTTTTTTGCGCAGTTCATAATGTGCGCCAGCATGGGCATAAGCTCGAATGGTCGGACTATCAAATACAATTGCGGTAGCCGCTGGCTGGCCATCTACTTCAGCAATCAAAAGTGAGCTTGCCCCCAGCGGCATGAGCGATTCGGCTTGGGCACGAAAGTAAGCATCACTGAATGGATGAATGCCGGTGCGGGCAGCGACCTCATGAATGCAAGATAAGAACAGATCAATATCGGCTGGACTACGACTAATGCGAAAACTTAAGCCATATTGATGAGGATTTTTATAGTTTCGGCGATTGCCACTGGTAACGGCGTTTAAGATGTCATCTTCAGATTGCATAAGATCAACTTGCCACGTGTGGGCCGGATGAATGTCACGAATTGCTCGCACCGCATCTATTTTCATAAGCTCATCTGTTGTCACCGGTGCTCGCGGTTCAATACGAATGAAATCAACTTTTGTTTCGAGGGCCTTTTTACGCAGCGCATTAATGGCCTCTTGAAGTGCCTTTAAACTCTCAGCAGTGGGTCCATAAGGACAATAAAGACGCGAACCGAGATGGCCGCGTTCTAAAATAGCCATCCACTGCCAGCCGTCGCCCTGAGCACGAAATGTCTGCCGGCCAATATTTTTTTGAAAGACCTCCCAGGCATCGGATTGAAGAAAATGCGGCTGTAACATAACTCTAGCTTATCGAAAAAGGAGGGGAAGAAAAAGTGTGAAGCGCGAAAACCCCCGAAGGGGCTCGCCTTTCAGGGGGTAGGAAGGAACTGTCGTTGCACGAGAGATGCAACCAGCAGCCTTGCCTCGTGGGGTTTATTTTGCGGATCATGGCTTATATCAAGTCTGAGCCAGTGGTCGGTCGGATGCTTGCCAGCCTGAAGCGCTGCCTCGATTGGCTCGCACGTGAACATAGTGTCTCGTTCACCATATACGAACCGCACGTCGAGACGGTGCTCTGCAATAACTTTGAGCGCCGAAAACCGTGCCAAAGTCCACACTTCTCTCAACGTTAGCCAAGGATTGGCAAAGAAATAGCATAGCGCCTCCTTCCGGATGAGCCGTAGCATGGCCCGAGCCTCATTATTGGCCGCTTTAGCGTAGCGTGCATCACCTTGAGCCTTGCCGAAAAACCGCTTTCCCATAGAGATAAGGCTGTCCTTGTGGACACACGCCGAGCACACAAGTATTACTCGGCTAATGAGGTGAGGGGCGAGTGCCGCCGCAACCGTGGCAGTCGCCCCACCGAGCGAATGGCCGACGAGAGTGACGTTCTTAATGCCCCGGGCTTCTAGCAGCTGAACGATAACCTGCGCCTGGCGTACTAGTGCCTGAGGGTATACGCCTTTATTACGACGAATGCCCCGCCTCCTTATCGATGGAAAGAAAATGACGTCATGATCGTTTTCTTCGAGCTCCGAAACCAGTGGCTGGTAGCTCCATCGTCCACTACCGAAACCAGGTACAACACCAACAATGGGTCGGCTAGTCAAGCCGATCACCCCTTTCGATTGCAGTGCCTCAGCCCGTGTTATAACTCACTTCTGTTCAATGGTCAATCTTGTTAGACCTACCGAAAGATATGCCTCGTGATGGATAACAGTAGTTCAAAAATGTATAATAGAATATTATACGAAGAGAGGAGAAATCTTAATGAATACTGATATTGCTGCAATTTTTAAAGCCTATGATATTCGCGGTAGGGTAGGGACTGAATTAACGAATGATATTGCACGCCGAGTGGGTGCGGCTTTGGCTGAATGGTTACCGAACGAAGGACCTGTGGCGGTAGGCCGCGATATGCGGCCTGATTCAGCAGATCTTGCGGCAGCAATGATTGAGGGCCTGCGCCTGCAGGGCAGGGAAGTATGGGATATCGGTGAAGTCACGAGCGACATGATTTACTTTACGGTTGGCAAGTTTGGTCTTGCGGGCGGTGCGATGATAACTGCCAGCCATAACCCTGGCAAAGACAACGGCATTAAACTGTGCCGCGAAGAAGCTAGGCCGATCGGTATCGAAAGCGGCTTGGCTGAAATACGCGATGCTGTGCTGGCAGAAGACATTGCGCCAACCCGTAACGAAGGAGCATTAGTGCAAAAAGACGTGAAGAGCGATTGGGTGCAGCACGTTCTCGGCTTTGTTGAGCCGGCAACGTGGCCAAGAATACGTCTGGCGGTTGATGCTGGTAATGGTATGGCGGGCGCGATTATACCGGTACTCGAAGAGTTTTTGCCAAGTGTTGAAATAGTTCCAATGTATTTCGAACTTGACGGTACCTTTCCGAATCACATTGCCAATCCTCTTATTCCCGAGAACTTAGTTGATCTGCAGAAAAAGGTGCAGGGCGAGAGGCTTGATCTTGGCATCGCCTTTGACGGCGATGGCGATCGTGCGGTACTCATCGACGAAACAGGACGACCCTTAAGCGGTACGACAATGACGGCAATGTTGGCGGCATACTTTTTAGAAAAGCACCCAGGCGCTACGATTCTTTGTAATGCGATTTGTGGTCGTGCTGCTAAAGAAACAATTGAGGCTCATGGCGGTACGGCGGTTCGCACGAAAGTTGGCCACAGTTTTATTAAGGCTGATATGCGAACGCATGATGCTGTTTTTGCCGGTGAACACTCAGGCCATTATTATTTTAAAGACAATTACTGCGCTGACTCTGGCTTGATCGCTGCTATGGTCGCGCTGCAAGTTTATGTCGAAAAAGCTAAGAAGTTGAGCCAATTGGCGAAAGAATTCCAAGCATATGTTGCCATCCCTGAGACGAATTTCGAGGTGATAGATAAGGAAGGTATTCTTACGCGTATAGCCAAAACCTTTGCCGATGGCGATCAAGACCGGCTCGATGGTCTCACAGTTAATTACCCCGATTACTGGTTTAATGTACGAGCTAGTAACACTGAACCGGTCATACGGCTGAACGCTGAAGCTAAAACCGAAAAACAATTGCAAAACGTTGTTGAAAGAATTACTACGATTATTAGACAAGCTTAAAAGGTTTTGGAGGGGGCGATTCTGCCCCCTCCGAACGGTTATAACTTTTCGTCTGGTTTAAGTTGCCTAGAGACCTCAGCGAACCACTGAGACCTTACGCTGGGTATGAGGGTGAGTACCCCCCTAAAATCGTCTTCGTTTTCGAGCTGTCGGTAACAAAGTACAAAACTTTTACGCACGAACAGAGCAAGCGCGTGATCCAGATTCTTAGGTTTGGTTGTTTTTCCTCTTACAAGTAATACGGCATAATTGAAGGCAAGTTTCCATTGGGCAGGCGAGTACCACCCTTTCCTCGCTGATTTGTTAAGCAGGGAACGGAGCTTTTCGATAAAACAATGCTGTACAAATACTAGCGACACAGGAACCATTGCAAAACGTGGTTCTTTGCGAAGCTGATCATAGATCTTGTCAATAGCCTCCATGAGCCCTTGAGGACATGCGCGAGGCAGATGCCCGTTTTTAGAGGTGAGCGCTTTAACATATAGATCCGCTGATCGTTGTCTTCCCTGATCCCACTGTTTTACAGTGGCAAGCTCAGCAACTTGCCCCCTAAACTCCTCTGTGAAAGTAAGAGGGCCTTTCGCTGGTGCGGGGGGCTCTTGAGGAGGTAGTGGTGTTTCAGTTTCCGGGGGTGGCTGAGACGCTGGGCGTAGTCTTTGAAATATTCCATCGACCACGTTCGTCAATGTTTCGCTGAGGCCACCGGGCTCTTCGCCATTTCTAAATACAAGCCATTCGGCACGGGCCTGGAGTGCTCGTTCATATCGTCGCCATCGGGCTTCACGTTGAAGAATACTTTCGATCTTATCGTAAATTTGCCGGATGAGCATAGTGTCGGAAATGAACGTTCTCCCCATACCCTGCCTAGGGGTACCGTCTTCGTTTTTAGACATATCATCTCCAACGAAAGTGTGCGTCATAACCGAACATTTCTACCGTATGCTGAATAATACATGCTGTCAAAGTTTATTAATGATCCAAGAAGGGCTTGGCACTCACGGCTTTTGAGTGCTAATATAACTACGAACCCTTCATAGGGACACTAAGAGTGACGGATAAAGGAGGTCATATATGAGCGTACCACTCAAGCCACTTGCTGATCGTGTTGTGGCAGTCAAAGAAGAAGTCAAAAGCCAAACTGCGAGCGGTTTATATTTGCCCGATAGTGCAAAAGAAAAATCATCAGTTGCCGTTGTAAAGGCAATTGGTCCTGACGTTAAAACGATCAAGGTGGGCGATCGTATCGTCTATAAAGAATACAGCACTACTGAACTAAAGGTAGATAGTATCGAATATTTGCTTGTTAAAGAAGAAGACGTACTGGCCACGCTGGCCTAGAAGTTAAGGAGGTAGAATTATGGCAAAAAAAGTATTTTATGATGATGATGCACGCCGACGCGTGCTTGGTGGCGCTAAGGCGCTTTACGACGCCGTTAAGGTAACAATGGGACCAAAAGGCCGCAACGTTATTATCGGCAAGAGCTATGGTAGTCAAACTGTTACTCATGATGGCGTAACGGTTGCAAAAGCAATCGAACTACCATCCGAGGATGACGACACCCTTGGCTACAACGTTGGTGTTGAACTTATCAAACAAGCTGCAAGTAAAATGAATGACATGGCCGGTGATGGTACCACTACTGTCACGGTGCTTACTTACAATATCCTGAATGAGGCGAACCGCCTGATTGCGGCCGGCCACAATCCAATGGAACTACGCAAAGGAGTTGAAGCTGCTGGCGCTGAGGTGTTAAGTGCACTTGCGAAACTGGCTGAGGATATTGGCAGTAAGAAAAGCCGTGTGGCCGAAGTTGCCACCATCGCAGCAGGCGACAAAGAAATTGGTGAGCTCATTGCCGGTGTCATCGCAGAAGTTGATAAAGACGGTGTAGTAACCGTTGAAGAAGGCCAAAGTCTCAAGATGGAAGCTGAAGTAGTTGAAGGCTTCACGACCGACCGTGGCTTCATTAGCGCCTACATGGTAACTGATGCTAACCGCATGGAAGCTGTCTACGAAAAGCCAGCCATTGTTGTGACCGATAAGAAAATCTCAAGCATTCAAGAATTCTTGCCAATGCTTGAAAAGTTGGCTCAAGCTGGCAAAAAAGACCTGCTGATTATTGCCGAAGATGTTGATGGCGAAGCAATGGGCACGCTTATTCTGAACAAACTTAAGGGTGTATTTAATACCGTTGCTATCAAGGCACCTGCGTTTGGCGACCGCCGTAAGGAAGTCTTGCAAGACATTGCAACTCTCACCGGCGCAACAGTCATTACCGACGATCAAGGTTTGACCTTTGAAAACGCCGATCTTGAGGTGGTCGGTACTGCCCGTAAAGTTATTGTCAGTAAAGATCAAACCACCATTATCGAGGGTGCTGGTAAGTCGAAAGATGTCGAAGCTCGTGTGGCTCAAATTAAAGCACAAGCGCTTAATGCAACCAGCGAATACGATAAAGAGCAGCTCGACAAGCGCGGGGCAGCCCTTGGCGGTAAAGTTGCCGTCATTAAAGTCGGCGGTGCCAGCGAAGTTGAAATTGAAGAGAAGAAGTTCCGTGTTGACGATGCGGTAGCTGCAACAAAAGCAGCGTTGGCTGAAGGTGTAGTTGCTGGGGGCGGTGTGACGCTTGTCAATCTTTCCAAACAGCTTAAGACTGACAATACTAACAGCTATGAAGCTGGTCGCGGTTTAGTCAAACAAGCACTTTTAGCTCCATTTGCGCAATTGATGGAAAACGCAGGCAAGAATTCAGCTGCCTTGCTTGCAAAATTGCTTGATGCCAAAGATGGCCAAGGCTTCAATGTGAATGATCCAACCGATAAGCTTGTCGACATGAAAGCTACCGGTGTGGTTGACCCGGTTCGGGTAACAACGCAGGCAATTCAAAACGCGGTCTCAATTGCTGCAACTGCTATGACTATGGGTGCTCTGGTAGTTGAAATTCCTGAAAAGGAAGCGCCAATGCCAGCCGGCGGCGGTATGCCTGGTGGCATGGGCATGATGTAATAGTAAGTAGCTTAAAACAACCCCTTCTCGTAAGGGGTTGTTTTATTTTACTTACTTTGATCTTGTCTGCACCGGCCTTGGCCACAATTCGCGGTGTCCGGTTTTTCGCTTTTTATATGATTTAGTGTAAAATACATCAGTCCAGTGGCTAGGTCAAGAAAGGGCTCTCTGCAGTGTTGAATAAGCATGAGTTTGATGTTGTGCGTAAGTATTTAAGAAGATATACGCCTCCATCGAATGACGTGCACTGGGTATTTGTTGGTTCATCCGAATTGCGCTTAACTATTCTAACCTTTGTTTTGCACCAACAGTACTCGAAGGGAGGTATCCTTGATAAGTCTTTAACAGAGGTACTGCAAGAAGCTTTCCCTGACCTGTCTTCAGCATTACGAGCTATTATATTTGGTGAGCTGATGAAGGCAGAACTTGCGCATGAGTTTTGGTTTCAGGGTGAAGTTATTGCGTGGATAACACCCACCCTTGAAATGAGACAAGCGCTGAATATGTCCGATATTATTCAATCGCTTGACTCTTTTATGCAATACTTTCAAAATGCGGTCATTACAGGTGCTATTAAGCAAGAAATTGCCATCGCTGTTATGCAACTTGTGAAACAGCAGGGCGTGGCAAAGGGTAAAAAAGTTGTAGAGTGTTTTCAAGATTACTTTGATCCTGTGTACTTTGATGGAATCTAGCAACTGATGGCAGAGACACGAGTTGAGCTTAGGCTCCTCGAAGTCGTCCGTTCTAGGGCGCACCAGCCTCGGCCCGCAATTCGCGGTGTCCGGGGTTTTATTTTAATAACACTTGAATTATAATTACATTTTGTCCGATCAACGATGTGCAAAAAGGCACAAGTATTTCCAGGAGAGTCCAGGTGGCTATTATCGAAGGCGTCTCCCGAGAAGAGCTGCAGCTTATTCGGGAAGTGCTTTGGGCGGATGGTATTTTCACCGCTGACGATGTTATGAAGCTTGGCGAGCCAGCCAGAGCTGTTGCCGTCGTGATGCAGCTAACTCAAAAGGGAACGCTGCATGACGTTGTAGTAAACGGCTTCTATACCCAAATGAGTATAGTATTACCAACTCTCCGAGAGGCAGATTACCCTGCTATTACAAAACAGCTATATGAGCTTGGGCTCGTAAAGCGGGAAGGGCGCTATGGGAAACGGCTTAACCCTTCGTCTGACCTCGTCGATTTTATGCTGTCCGATCGAGACGAAAGCTGGAGAGATAACTTGAGTACCCCGAGTGACGAAAACTCAGCGGCAGCCGCCTTCCTGAAGGAAGTCATGGCGCTGTCTGTTCCCGAACGGAGCGCGACGGTCGCGCAGCTGCTTCGGGAGCGGGGGCTTGCCGATGAGACAGGCAAGCTATTGCCCGGTTCCACTTTGCAGGGTAGCTTGAAAAAGCTGCTCGGCAAACTCACCGACAACCAGCTGGGTATGCTGCGATCTGGCTTCAAGACCCGTGGTCTGCTGATACAAGGCAACAACTTTATCCGCATACTGCTACCCGGCGAAAAGGAGTCGATGCCGGATTCCACCGCCTCGGAACCGACCAAGAAGCCGCCTGTCAAGAAGGTGGTGAAGAAGCCGACGACGACAAAGCCGGCTTCTCGCAAGAGTACGGCGAGGCCTGCCTCTCAGGGCACACAACCACTCGCACCTCCGGAGCCGCCGGTTCAGGAGAAGACGGTCGACGATGCGCCTTCCGAGGTGTTCACCGGCGAGGCCGAGCAGGAGGAAGACACTTCCAGCGATCCCGGCCAAGCACTGATTACCCTCGTGGGTCGTCGAGCGCACGAAGCCCAAGCCGAGGCGGCCATAGTGTCGCGGGCATTTGAGCTAGTCTCGAGTCTGGAGGTAGATTCCGACAAGCTACCTCACATCATCGAGGAAGTGGTGACAGTACTCGAGCAGGTTGCGCCCCGTGACTTGTCTCAGTTCGTGGAAGCCCTCCGGAGCAGCCTGAAGGAACTTCAGGCCGACGAAAACTGATCGGACAACGGGCCGCCAGCACAACACCTACATCGTGCTGGCGCGCCCTGCGTCACGTTGTTTGATATAGCGCAGATTTGTAAATAACCTTTAGGTTAGATAAGGTTGCCCTATATGAGATAATGTTGTACTATGCACGGGTCCGAACGATACACTACCTGTTAGTGGAGATAATCTTGACGGAAGAGAAAGAAGAACAACCCTTCTCCGGCAGCCTTGAAGATATACTCAACGAGGAACAGCTGCGAGCGTTGCAACAAGGTGGCCCTTTCAGTGAGGAACAAGTAAGACAATTACTGGAGGGCCAGCCCGAGAGGACCCAATTACGAATTTTTCTCGGTCTTGAAATCTTTAACAAACTCCCCGCTTCGCTTGTACCTCCCTCTTTGGAGGATAGGGTAAAGACTTCCGATGGCGAACGAGCGGCACGTCGTCTACGCGTGTACAAGGGTGCCAGGGCTGCGATGCAAGAGCTAAATGGCAGAAAAGATCTGCCTTCTCTTATAGCTCTTTTGCAATGGCTTCAGGCCACAGGGGCATAGTTAGGTTCGGGCGCGGTGCGTCGGTGTGAAACTACACCGACGCGCCCCGACGCATAGTATATGTATATTTCACACCACTCTCTTGATACTTTAGAAAGGTTATGTTAATATAATCTTATGGATCATGTAGCTTCTATTGAAGGGTCACCTCAAAATAAACCACTTGAACAGCATCAAAAAAATGAGCTGTACTTAGAAACGGCTAATGTGATTCGCCAGACAATGGGCGAAGCTGCGGCTACAAGTTATCTACAAAACAATGAACATTATTCGTTTGGCCCAACAGGTGAAGCCGTTAATCCTTTAGCTGAGATGCACAATATGCCGGTTGTACGTGAGTACAACAATACTCCCTTTATGCCGCCCCAAAACGAACAACCTGTGCAGCCCTTTATTCATGGTGGTAATGTTGTTGATATGAAAGTATATCGCCGCCGCCGGGATACTCGTCAAACTGCTGAATATGCGACATTTCCTCAAGGCCCTGAAACTGGCCCCTTTGCCACGAAACAGCTGCGACGTCGTCTCCTTGGCCGCATTGGAGCACGGTTTTCTAAAGGAGAACGAAGGGCTTCGTAATGTCGGACCACCAATTCGACCACGCGCCTGACTGGCCTGGTGGTAACGAGTCAACAGTACGTTTGAGCCAATCAGAGATAGACGACATGGCAAAAGAAGGGCATTTAGCCTTTCTTTTCTCAAAAATACCCGTTGGCTATCAAGAACGTTTTCGGCCTTATATCTTTGGGAATAAGTTGAATAATAATCAGCGCGAAGTTTTAGCAAAAGATGCAGTACACGCAAGAGATTCTGAAGAGCTCAAAGAAGTTGAGGCTCGGGCCAAAGAGTGGATAGCAAGGGAATCTGCTGCAGGGCGAACATTAGGTGAAGCAGCAACCCAAACAATAACGGGTGCACCAGACACACAAGCTTTCCTCAAGAACATTCTTAGTGAGGAAGAATTAGTAGTTCCTAATGCTGAAATACAGCTTTCTGACGACGCGGCAACGACTAATCAAGACACTAGTGCTAGTGTGGCCCACCATTCTCAGGAAGGATCGCAATCACCCGCTCATGAAATAGATGAGCAGCTACGCCCTGAGCGGCCATTATTTACTGACTTTAAGCGACTGCTTCAAGCGGAGCTTAAACGTCAGCATGCAGTAGAAGACGGCTCTAGTGAAGAGCCGCGTTATCCTCGGCATTCAAAAGATCATAATCGCATAGATTTTAAACCTGTGAACGACACAATTTATAATCTTATTACTCGGTGTACAGCAGGGCCTTACATGGGTGAGTTGGCAATTCCAGATCAATTAGCACCCCATATTTATCGGGCCCTGCAGCCAAATGATCGTCATCATATAATAAATTTTCCGCATGGTTTCTCGCCGAATAGGTTTCTTGATGCCATGGGGGGAAGAGGCTTTGAACGACCGCAGGCTTCAACGGAACCAAAGACATTCTCCAATGAGCATGTGCAGATTCCTGCAGCAGTAATCTCAAGCGTCAGAATCGCGACACTACAAGAGGGCAGAGTAACCGAGCTACCACCCTCAGCACAGCCGCAAACCCCAATTGAGTTATTTGAACAATGTTTTAACGAAGCATTGCCGGCCGAGGCCGTTAAGCTCTTGGCTGGCAAAGAAAAGTATGCCAGTAATTATAGTATACGGTTTCACGCAGACGAGCTGCGAATAGGAGCTTTGCCGGATGGCAGTGTTGGCTTAGAACTTGTTATACGGCAGCCGAAAAATAAAATGCATGATGTCACAATGTTGGCAGCAGCTCTTATTGGTGAGCGTAAGCTCGTTACCGTCTTAGCAAATACGGTTGCGATCTATTAAGCTGCTTTTTGACTGGCAAAATAATCAATTTCTTTAACTATATCGAGTAGCGCCTCGGCGCGATCGGTTTCGTCTTCAATTGTCTTGGCTGCTTCGTGGGCAGGGCCAAGCAGAACTTGGTCATCAGTTGAGCGAATAATCAGTAGCATAGTATCGAACTTTTCTTTTGGGGGTAGATCTAATTTAGCAACTAAAGGACGAAGTTCTTCAAGGGCCTCTTTTTTAATTTCATCAAGAGCTGGATTATTACGATCGGTTGCCGTTGAAGCAGTGCTGCTTGTCTTAGGCTCAGAGTTGTTATCAGTGGTTGCTGGAACGCTCGAGACGGCCGGCGGATCACTGGCTGGCGTGTCTTGTTTTGCGCCTGGTGCTGGCATTTCTTCATATTGCATACTGTTATCATGATGCTCTTCAGGATCATGTGTTGCCATGTCGCGTGCTTGTTTTTGCACCCCTTGTAGGACCTTTGCTAGCTCTTGATCATCGCTAATTGGTTGAGTTTGATTTGTATCCATTACCACCCTTTTATCAGTTATGAAGGAATTTTGTTATGCTTATTACCAGTACTGTAGCATAGTACTTTTACCCTGTGAAGCCTAACGAAAGGATTATAGATGTTAGATGATATAAAGTTAATTGCCGAGCGTGATCCCGGAAATGCCTTAGAATTTGCCAGTCAACCACCAGCACATTTGGCTTATGATTTTAATCTAGCGAATGAGGTACAATTCTCGGGTGAACTACAAAATATTGTTTTTGCGGGTATGGGGGGGAGCGCTTTGCCCGCAGAATTTTTACACACCTATCCGACACTGACGGTGCCGTATATCGTCAGTAAAGATTATCGAGTGCCCGATTTTGTTAATGAGCATACCCTAGTTATTTGCGCGAGTTATTCAGGCAATACCGAAGAAACACTTGCAGCACTGAATGATGCCGAGAGCCGGGGCGCTGCAATTGCAGTGATCGCGCATGGTGGCAAACTAGTTGAGCTTGCGCGCGAGAAACACCTTCCGCTTGCGGCTATTCCAGCCTGCCCGCAACCACGTACAGCCGCCTTTTATATGTATCGCGGAGCGCTTGAGTTTTTAGTTGCTGCCCGGTTTGTCGAGCGAGGTGTTCTTGACGAAATAGCTGCTTTAACCGGCCCACTCGAACAAGCAGTACTCTCGTGGCAACCCGGTATCCCTACTGGGCACAATCTCGCAAAGCAGTTAGCTGAAAAAATGCAAGACACTACGCCAATAATTTATGCAGGTCCACTTATGTATCCAGCCGCTTATAAATGGAAAATTGGGGCTAATGAAAACGCCAAGAATACTGCTTGGTGTAACTTCTTCCCTGAAATGAATCACAATGAGTTTATTGGATGGAGCTCACATCCTGAACAAAAACCGTTTAGCGTAGTTGATCTTATTTCGTCGTTTGAACACCCGCGTATTCAGAAACGGTTTGTGATTAGCAAGAAATTGCTTCAAGGTATGCGCCCAACAGCTATTGAAGTTCAAGCTCATGGCAATAGCGCACTTGAGCACATGCTTTATCTTATTTTGCTTGGTGATTTCGCCACAACTTATCTTGGAATTTTAAATAACGTCGATCCAACACCAGTGGCACTAGTTGAAGAATTAAAAAAAGAGCTCGGTTAATTCGCAGGCTGCAACCAACGCTACACTAGTTGCCGGAGCGCCTCGATGGGGTCTTTTTTGGCAGCTCTGAGTGCCGGAAAGATGCCGAAGACAATGCCGACAATCATTGAAATGCCTAATGACCAGCCAACGATTTCCCAAGTGAGTACTGGCGAGAAAGAAAGCTGGAATGAAGTAATGAGCGCAACTGCGTAAGCAATAGCAACACCAATAATACCACCGCTCAGGCTCATAATAACTGCTTCAATTAAGAATTGACGAAGGACCTGTAAATGCGTTGCACCAATGGCTTTACGAATGCCAATTTCGCGGGTTCGTTCAGTAACGGCGACCAGCATGATATTCATAACTCCAATGCCACCAACAATCAGTGAAATGGCAGCGATGGCGGTGGTATATTTTGTGAGTTCGGCAAAAAGCGAATCAATAATCTTTAAAGCTTCAGCAGATCCAATAACAGCGATATCATCAATTTTATGAGCCTCTTTTAATCGAGCACTGACATTTGAAGTTACCTCTTTGACATTCGATCCGTTTGCAACTCTAAAATTAATAGTTTGTACTTGTGCAATGCCTTGGTTCATCGCTTTGCCGGCATCCATTGAAACAAAGCCTGCACGGTTAATGTCATAAAGGCCATTGAGAGCCAGAGGTAGATCACTATGGTCTAAAATACCAATTACCGTATAATCTTCGCCACGAATAGAAATTTTTTGGCCGATTGTTTGATCAGACCCTAGTAACTCATTCGCAAGCGTGTCACCTAATACAACCGTGTTTCGATTAATATTATTATTTAAAAACTCGCCAGTTTTCATTGTTTGGGCAAGAACATCAGGTAAATCGGGGCTCGTGGCGACAATTTGAGCGCTTTCAGTGTTATACTCTTCACCCGAGATGGAGCCTCGTAGCGCCATGATGGGGGCCGAGCCGCTGACTCCAGGGGTGCTACTGACAATCTTGCTGTCTTGCTCGCTGAGACTACTGGCGCTAAAATTAGCCAATAAATCGTAGCTGAGTACGTTGCCTTTTTCGTCTTTGGCGAGCTTGCCGGGCCGGACGGTCACTACCTCGCCGCCAAATTGAGTAATCTGCCTGCTAATGGCCTGTTTTGCGCCTTCTCCAAGTGCAAGTACGAGCGTAACTGCTGCAACTCCTATGACGATACCAAGCACTGTTAAGAGTGTACGAATGCGAGTTGCTTTAAGGCTGGCTAAGGCGATACGAATGTCAGCGAGCCACATCATTATTTCGTACCCTTTGTTTTTTTGCTGCGTTTGGAACTAAGTGGCTTTTTAGTATCTTTAGTTTTTTTCGGTTTTTTGACGGCGGTATCGCTGTCAATTTTACCATCAACCATTTGAATAACACGATCAGCATAGACTGTGAGGTTTGGGTTGTGCGTGACCATGATGATCGTATTGCCGCGTTTATGAATTTCTTTAAATTCTTTCATGATAATTTCGCTTGATTTTGTGTCGAGATTACCGGTTGGCTCGTCAGCTAAAATAATTGACGGCCGATTAACCAGTGCGCGGGCGATAGCGACTCTTTGTAATTGTCCGCCCGAAAGCTGATGAGGCATGTAATATTCGCGTTCTTGAAGGCCAAACGTCTTTAAAAGCCGGCTCGCGGCATGTGCACGAGCAAGCTTGCTTTGGCCATGATACATAAGGGGCAAGCTCACGTTATCAAGTACGTTGAGCCGGTTAAGTAAGTTAAAGCTTTGAAACACAAACCCAATTTTCGTACGGCGAATGCGGGCGCGGCGATGATGGCCTAAGTCGGCTATCGGAATGCCATCAAGCGCATAATGGCCATGAGTCGGGGAATCAAGAAGGCCCAAGATATTCATAAGCGTGGTCTTGCCCGAGCCACTTGGGCCCATAATAGCGACAAATTCACCTTTATGAATTGCCAATGAAACAGCATCAATTGCGATGGTCGTGGCATCGCCATAGCCGAACAACTTACTGAGCTGGTTGATTTCAATGACGGGAGAATTCATAGCTAACCTTTATTATAGATAGCTTATATGAATTAGTACAACCATAAATTTTACGTTTTTATACAACTTTTTATGCAGTCACTTCTCTTGTAGAATAAATTGTATTGGAGAGGTGACCGAGTGGTCGAAGGTGCACGCCTGGAAAGTGTGTATGGCAGCGATGTCATCCAGGGTTCGAATCCCTGTCTCTCCGCCAAGAAAGACTGCCAAGCATCTTATGTTTGGCAGTCTTTAGTTTTTATCATAAAGATGTTCGCGCGTGAGCGGCAGTTCATTATTAATGCCTTTACTAAACACAAACTGGCCAAGACCAAGGTCACCGTAACGGAAACCGGCGGCTGAAGAGGCTAGCCATAGTCGCCACATACGGTAGAATTCTTCATCGAACATTTTTTTCACAGTGCGTTCGTGCGATTCATAGCGGCGTAGCCACTCTTCAAGTGTCAGAGCGTAGTGCAAGCGTAGATTTTCGTAATCAAGCAACCGAAAGTTGTGGCGCGGCGTGAGATGGGTAATTTCAGCGTTAGTGGGCAAATAACCTCCGGGGAAGATATATTTATCGATCCATGGGTCAATTGGCCGTTCAAATTCTTGAGTAATTGTATGCAGCACTGTGATGCCACCATCACGAAGCATGTCATGAGCTGCCTTGAAATAATATTTATGATTGCCGCGGCCGACATGTTCAAACATGCCAACGCTAATAATCCGATCGAATGTTTCGCCGCGCGTGGCTAAATCTTGATAATTACACAATTCAAAACTAACTTTCTTGCTGACGCCTACCTTTTTGGCAGCCTCAGTGGCGTGCTTCAGTTGTTCTTCGCTGAGTGTAATTCCAAGACCTGTGATGTCATATTCCTTAGCCGCAGTAATGAGCAATGTTCCCCAACCAGAACCGATATCGAGCAAGCGCTGCCCCGGTTGCAGTTGCAGCTTTCGCAGTAAATGCTCAACTTTTTGCTGTTGAGCTTTCTCAAGCGGATCATTTAGCTTTTTAAAGTAGGCACAGCTATACATCATTGATTTATCAAGCCAAAGCTTATAAAAATCATTTCCTATGTCGTAATGATGCTGAATGTAGTTTTTTTGCTTTGATTTTGTATTGCGGTTAAGCGGCGTGAGAACTTTGGTCAAGGGCAGGGGTTTAAAAACGTCTCGGTTTTCAGACACTAGACGGTTTAAACTAGTGAGTGATCCTTTAACATCGATAAGACCTTTGCTGTAGCTTTCGCCAAACCCTAAAGTAACACTGCGCGCCATTGCCCGTAGTGCCTTAGGCGAATGAAAGGTCACGGTAACGTAGGGTTCTTCGGGGCCATACTGTTTTTCGTCGCCATCCCAAAAGCGAACTAAGACACCACCTCGGTGGAGCTTGCTCATGAGCTGGTCATAAAGCTGTTTTTCCAACATTTATACCTAAGTATACTTTTAAATCATTTTTGTGAATAGTATAAAATTCCTACAAGATAAAACGAGCGCCTCAGTGCCGCTCGTTTTACGGTAGGTTAGAATTAACTGGCTTTGTTTTGGTTTACTTTTTGAGCTAATGCGATGATATTGTCTACATCCGTTGGGCTGGCATACTTATCAGGGGCGTAGCTATCAAAACCGTCATAGCTGTAGCCCTCTTCGGATGTTGAGACGCGAATCTCACCGCTCCCCGAAACGTTTACAGATGCACCGCGGTTATTTGCGGCATCCCATTTACCTTCAACGGCGCCGAAGTGATTGACATGAGTGTTCGGGTTTTGAACGGCTTTTTCAAGATCGTCAATATCAACCTTGCCATCACGCTGATGCTCTGCATTAAGGTCGGCCACTACTTCGGGAGGAATATTGAAAACAACTGAGCTTGAGCCTTTTTCGCCAAAATCACTAACGCTAAGCGTTGAGGTCTCGGCATGATAATTAGCAAACGCTGCTTTCGTGTCGCCGCTCACGCGATCCTCAAGAAGGCTGCCTTTATTTTGTACGCCGGTGCCATATGAATTTTGTTCGGCTCCAAGAGATGGATCTTTTAACTCTTCCATAACGCTCAGAGCTTCTTGCTTGGCGGCAGTATCGAGCTCTTCTCGCTCTTCTGCATGTTCGGCTGCTACCAACCGCTTATCGTCAATACCTTCATAAGGTGTGGCTTTTTCGGCGGCTTGAGGTGCTTGCGGCACGGCATCATGCGATTTTTCAACGCTATGTGGTTGTGGCGGGGCTTCGTGTGATATTGCGGCATGTGTGGCAGCACCAGCACCACCCCCAGCCAAGAAAATCATTGCGCCGGTACCAATACGGCGTATCGTGCTTCTCAATTTACCTTTTTGTTTTTCTTTTGATTGTGGTTTGTTTGGGTTTTCTATGTTTGTATTCATAATACCTTCAAACTATCATAAAGTACTGCTCTTGTCAATATTATAGCATGGTGTTAAAGAAGCAGCTCCATTGCTATAATAAAAGTAATGTTACAAAGATTATCACCACGTGAGCGATTGGCGATGGCTTTTGGGTTTGCAACGCTCATAGGCCTGAGCTTATTGACTACTGGTGCCTGGCGTAATCAAACCAATGATTATTGGTATTTAGGTTATAATTTATTTCTTGGTTTTATTCCCCTGGTGCTTGCACTTTGGTTAAGACGTTTACTGCGAACGCACTCATGGTGGCATTGGGCTTCGCTTGTAGTAACAGCAGTCTGGCTCTTCTTTTTGCCTAATAGCTTTTATATTGTGACCGATTTTATACATCTGCCTGAAACGCAGCGTGTTGATATCGTTCAAGATTCAGTAATGATAATGCAGTTTAGTGTGCTGGGGCTATTTTTTGGTTACATGAGTTTATTTATCGTGCAAAGAGAGCTTCGTAAGAGAATCTCGCAGCACGCTACTATACTTATTGCTCTACTTACGCTTTTTATAAGTAGTTTTGCTATTTATATCGGCCGTGAGCTTCGGTGGAATAGTTGGGATATCTTTTTAAATCCGCTTAATCTCGGCACTGATATTTTGCTGCATTTTATATACCCTTTAGCATATCCGAATATGATATCGATAACGCTGAGCTTCTTTTTTATGCTTGCCAGTTTTTACGCGATAATCTACTTGCTTTTACCTCTCTTGCGACAAGCACGTCATTAACACCTAGGATCAACGGTGTTATTATAAATATAAATTATGCCAGCTAATGTAGAGCTGTTATCAAAACTACAACGAGCAGCCGAAAAACAAACACCTCAGAAAGTGCCGAAAGGCAGAAATTGTATACGATGGCGCCGGCGGAGTTCGTCAACGATTTTTAGGAACGCCAAGAGAGGCACATGAAAAACGCGAACAAAGTATACGCTTTGGCAGGGCTGCTACAAGGGAAAATGTACGCCTTGATTTAAGCAAGATTACTAATGAATTTATGGCTGAACGTCACCGGGCCTTCTATCGTACTGCTAGCAATATGAGGCAGGCCCGGCAAGCCTTCGAAGATTTTAATTTCTTTGGTCATGCAGACTCTTACAAAGGTGAACGGTATCAAAGCTCGGTGCAAAAGAAGTGTATAACAAGGTTGATGACGAGTTGACGAAGCGTCGCAATGAATCTCGCACGACGAGCTAGTATTAATCTGTTATACTAACGTCGATGAAGGAAAAACTAGAACAGTTGGTGCATGATGTAGTTGAGCGTTTGTTTAATATTCAAGTGAGCGCTGATATCTCACGGCCCGACCCGCAATTTGGTGATGCGGCAATAAATATTGCAATGCAATTAACACGTGAACTAAAAAAACCGCCACGTGAAATTGCTGAAGCGATTGCTTCGGAAGTTGAGAAAAATGCCGATATTGCCAAAGTTGAGGTAGCAGGCGCCGGTTTTATTAATGTGCGCTTTACTGATGAAGCATTAGCACGATTTCTATTTCATCCAGAACCAGCCGTTTTAAGCCGAGCGGGGGAGGTGGTTGTTATTGAAACAAATAACCCCAACCCGTTTAAAGATCTGCACATTGGACACGCCTATAACTGCATTATTGCTGATACAATAGCTAATTTACTTGAGGCAAGTGGTGCTAAAACACATCGCGTGAGTTATCACGGAGATGTTGGATTACATGTCGGTAGAAGTATGTGGGCGATTTTAAAGTTTGTTGGCGGTGACCTGGCAAAGCTTGACACGATTGAACCAAAAGATCGCGCAGCTTTCATGAGTAAGATGTATGTAGAGGGGGCAAGGGCTGATAAAGAAGACGAAAAAGCGCACACCGAGATTGAAGAGCTCGTCAAACAATCGTTTAAACTGGGTGATCCGTTATTCAAGCAAGTATATGAAACGTGTAAACTTTGGAGTTTTAACTATCTTGATACTATTATTGAACGCCTCGGCAGCCGTTTAGCAGATAAACGTTATCTTGAAAGTGATGCTAATGCACTGGGTGTTGAAACAGTTAAAAATCACGTCGGTGATATATTTTCTGAAAGCAAAGGCGCAATTATTTTTAAAGGCGAAGATTACGGGTTGCATACACGGGTGTTCATAGCCAGCCGTGGCACGGGGCTTTATGAGGCCCGTGATCTCGGGTTAATGCAATTAAAACAGCGTGACTATAACCCTGATAAAAGCTATATTGTCACCGCCGAAGAACAAAAAGATTACTTTAACGTCGTTATCAAAGCGGCCGAATTAGTAGTACCGGAACTGAGTGGTATTACTGAAAATATCTCAACTGGCACCGTGAAGCTTTCAACTGGCAAAATGAGTTCGCGTACTGGCGAAGTACTCAATATCGAGTGGTTGTTTGAGCAACTTGAAGCTGCTATTAAAGCACGTGGTGCCGAACCGAACGAGGCCATTATAACCGCAGCGCTACGTTATGCTTTTTTGAAAGTTCGTATTGGCAGTAATGTCATATTTGATATTAACGAATCAGTAAGTATTGAAGGCAATTCAGGGCCATATCTGCAATATGCGTATGCCAGAGCTCGCAGTATTCTTACTAAAAGTAAAGAAACACCGGAAGTTCCCGAAGATGAACAGTTTGACGAATATGAACGCGCACTTGTTTTGAAGTTGCAAGAATATCGCAACGTAACAACGCATGCGATGGATGAGCTCTTGCCTCATTATATCTGCACCTATTTATATGAACTTGCTCAAACGTTTAACCGGTTCTATGAGCATAGCCGTGTGATCGGTGACCCCCGCGAACAATTGCGGCTTGCGCTCTTAAATCAATATGCTCAGACACTTAGATATGGTTTAGAACTGCTCAATATTCCTGCACCCGAGCACCTCTAGTATTACACTTGTTTCATAGTTATAATCAAGGCGATAAGCGGAGTTTTGATATGGTAAAAAGCACACCGTCAGCGAAGCCAGAAGTCAAACGCCGACCAACTATGGTAGCACGCCAAAGAGTAACGGGCCAGGTCAGTAGCTTTATGCGATTTGTACGTGAACAGGGCATTGTTGGCCTGGCTGTTGGTTTGGCTATTGGCGCTCAAGCGGCTGAACTTGTGAAAATTATAGTTGGCAGTGTTGTTACGCCAATTATTGATTTGTTGGTGGGCAAGGGCGGCCTAGCTGGTCTTAAGTGGACACTTGAAGTTGGCGATCGCACAGCAGTATTTACCTTTGGCGATCTTATAGATGCACTGATTCGCTTCTTGGCGGTTGCTTTTGTAATCTACTTAGTAATTCATGGTCTGAAACTTGACCGGCTTGATAAAAATAAGGAAGCCTAAAAGGGTTAGAGGCTAATATAAAGAAGCTGGCCTTTTACCATAAAAACACCGTTTCTTGCAAGTGCACCTTCAGGAGGCACGGTTGTAAACGCAAGGTCACCGTTGGCTATAAGTGCATGATTGCCTAAGCTAATAATTAGCTCTTGGCGGCCACGCGAGTTTCTAAAACCAATCTTTGCTTCAACTCTGTCATCTTGATTACCCTCGCTTTTTAAGCGGGCAACTTGTTGCTTGACTTCAAGGAAACTTGGTTTCATTTGTTCAACAATGTGAGGGCGAGGCATTTGGCTCCATTAATTATTTACATAGAGTATAATCATATTATGCAACAAAAAACAAATGAAGAGTGGCGACGCGGGCTTTCACCAGAGCGCTACAAAGTATTACGTGAAAAGTCGACTGAACCACCATTTTCTGGCGAATATGTGAACAAGCATGACGACGGCACCTATGCCTGTGCGGCTTGTGGTACAATCTTATTTGATTCGAATACAAAATTTAATAGCCATTCTGGTTGGCCAAGTTTTTACGATGCTTTGCCGGGGGCAGTCGAGTTTTATCCCGATAATTCACTTGGTATGATTCGTACTGAAATCACCTGCGCCAACTGCGGCAGTCATTTAGGGCATATTTTTGAAGGTGAAGGGTATAATAATCCTACCGATAAACGCTATTGTATAAATTCTTTGAGCTTGCAGTTTACGCCGAGAGCATTAAAAGAGGAGGAAAAAATATGAGTGCAATGTTAGAAACGGCTCATAAGAGTATTAAAAGTGCGGCTGACCGGCTCGGGCTTGATGAATCGCAAATTGAGAATATTTTTAATGCTGAAGCTGAACACATTTTTGAAATTGAAGTAGGTGGCCATAAACATACGGCCTACCGCATTCAGCATAGTTCAAAGCGGGGGCCGTTTAAGGGCGGTATTCGTTTTCATGAAGATGTTGATTTAGATGAAGTGCGGGCACTGGCGACGCTGATGAGCCTCAAGACTGCCGCCGTCGGCATTCCACTCGGTGGTGGTAAGGGCGGCGTATCATTTAATCCGAAGCTACATGAACCTGAGCATATTGAGGCGGTGGCGCGTGCTTATGTAGGGCATCTGCACTCCCATATCGGGCCCGATAAAGATGTGCCTGCGCCAGACGTTAATACCAATAGCCAGATTGTTGACTGGATGGTTGATGAATATGAAAAGTTAACAGGTGACGCTTCTAAAGCCAGCTTTACCGGTAAGAGCCTAGAGAACGGTGGTTCAGAAGGCCGTGAAGCAGCGACCGGCCGAGGTGGTGTGATTGCACTACGCGAATACATTGCTGCTCACCCAGAATTACCAAAACCGCTGACGGTAGCGGTGCAAGGGATCGGTAATGTCGGTTTTTATTTTGCCCAGATTGCTGAGGCTGAGCTACCGGTACGGATTATTGCCGCTTCGGACTCAAAACGAACACTTGCAGTGCGCGACTTTCATGAAACTAATCAGACGCTTTCGTTTAAAGAAGTTGCTTTTCGCAAAGGCGTGCTTGATGACATTGAGGCCGACGGCACTGTATTTATTGATCGTGATGATATTTTGACGCTACAGGTTGATGTATTGGTGTGTGCTGCACTTGGCGATGCAATTACGGCTGATAATATGAGTGAAGTGAAAGCAGGCGTCGTTGTTGAATTAGCAAATGGCCCTGTTGATGACGCGGCTTATCGTTCGCTGACTGCTCGCAATATCGAGAGCATTCCAGATATTATTGCCAATGCTGGCGGTGTGATTGTCAGTTATCTTGAGTGGAAACAGAACAGAGAAAATGTTCATTGGAGCGAGGCTGAAGTCAATCGTCAGCTTGATGAAATTCTTTCTCGAGCCGCTTGGGCAATGCTTGAGCGTGCGAAAGCCGAAAATGTGGCACTTCGGGATGCGGCATTTGAAAACGCGCTCGAGGAGCTGCTGAAGTAATACTTTGCAACAAAGGTAGAGCTTAATGCACTCTATTGCAAAAGGTATGATTATGTGATATAGTTGAGGCCATAAAGGGAATATTATGACCGAAGCCCTACACATAAAAGAAACAGAATTTCAAAAAAACCAAGAAGACGATCCTGAAGCACTTGTTGAGCGTTTTCATAAGGTGAATGATACCGTAGCAACTATCGAGGAAATGAACAAAAATTTTATAGAGGGAAGAAGTAGCTTCTATGATGTTATAGGAAATTTGCGCTCGGTAGTTAGCTCCGATTTACGGGCCTACTTAGAGGATGGCGACCCTGAGGACCTGGCAGAAGTACAAAGTGGTCTCAGGTCTCTTGAGGCATATCTTCAAGCACTTAGCATAAGAGAGATCTTAGACGGTGAGTTTACAGAGGCTGGTGCTGATCCGCAGTTGCGTCAAGAAGCTGACAGAGAAGGCGCGGAGCTGCAAAAAAGCGCTATACAAATCTATGCCCATAATCTTGCTCAAAAAGTCGAGCAGATGCATCAGATAGAATAGCCCACCGACAAATAAGTCTGCTCAATGCGCATTTAAAATGCGCTTGAAGAGTTTTTCTGATTAGAAAGTTTAAAAAATAGAGTAACTCAGCTTGTGGTGAACGGGTTCCGCGTGGAACCCGTTCGCCACCTGGCTCACTGTGCGAGCCATGCCTCCAGCAGCGAGCCTGACTTTGGTCCGTAGCCTCGGGGGTTACCGGGGCCGGCGATCTGCAGGAATTGCTGAATCAGCCCCTCGTCGATGTACCACGATTCTGCCTCGATCAGCTCCGTGTGACTGAAGCTTGCCTGAAGGCGTCTGTACTGGGGCGTGGGCAGCGGCCGGTCGCCGTCGACCAGGACATGGTGTTCGGTATTGTCCGTTGGTAGCAACTTGACGAGGCAGTGCCACGCCTTGGTTGCACTTCGGCTTTGCTTACCTGCAAATGCCTTGAGACCACCGATTGATCTGAACAGCCTGCCGTTGACTTGTAGGGTGTATTCGTTGAGCCGCACCACTTCGAGCTGTTCGTTGTTTCTGGACTGCCGGAACATTGCCACCAGTTCTTCAAGCGCATTCGCAATACGCCCGAGGTTATCAGCGGTATCTTCGGAAACTCCCACTTCATACTCCTACCACTAGAGGTGTATGTTACTATATAATAAGTAGCCAGTTAAAGCAATGGTTAATTGTAAAAAATAGTCAGTATATTTTATAATGATTGCATGAGTAAACATGCCAGCTTACTATGGGTAGACCTTGAGATGACCGGGCTTGATGCAAAAGAGGATCGGATTTTAGAAGTAGCTGCGATTGCGACTGATTGGAATTTTCAAGAATTTGCCACTTTAGAAACAGTTATACACCAGCCCCCAAAAGTACTCGCGGGTATGGATGAATGGTGTAGAACCCAACATGGTGCCAGCGGTTTGACTGAGCGCGTGCAGCAGAGCAAAATGAATGAACAAGAGGCCGAGCTATTATTGGTTGAACTGGTTGAGGCGCACTTTAATAAAGATAAAAAAGTTATTCTGGCAGGCAATTCGATTCATCAAGATCGCAAGTTTATTGCGCGCTACTGGCCTGCCTTTGACACGCATTTGCACTATCGTATGCTTGATGTGAGCGCTTGGAAAGTTGTATTTGAAGGTAAGTATCGCAAGAAGTTTACGAAGCCTGAAGAGCATCGAGCGCTTGAAGATATCCGTGGTTCAATTGATGAACTCAAATATTATTTGGGAAAGGTAAGAGTGTCATGACGCATAAAGAACTTGAACAATTTATTCTTAGCTTGCCAGAGGCTTGGCTCGACTATCCGTTTGGCGATGAAGCAGCGGTGTATAAGGCCGGGCATGATGAAGAGGGTAAAGGTAAAATGTTTGCGATTATTGCTGAAAAGTCAGACCCAGTGCGTGTTAGCCTAAAGTGTGATCCAAAACTAGTTGAAGTACTGCGCGAAAAATACGAGAGTGTCGTACCGGGTTATCACTTGAACAAAAAACATTGGAATACCATTATCTGTAGTGGCCAACTGAGCCTTGAAGAAATTCACGATCTTATTCGATTATCATACAATCTGATTACAAAAGGCTAGCGTTCTTTTTTGTTAACGAAAAGCACTTTGGCGAGCCTGATTTGTGGTAGAAAGGGAGGTTGAGACGAGAGTTCTAGGGCTCAATTTTTGCAAGATCAGTTTGTGCAGTATTGAGATTGTTATAGATTTGCGTAAAGGTAATTTTAACACTCTCATTATCTGAACGAGTGAGTGGTGCGGCTTGCAAAGCAATAGCCCTGAGCTCATCAACTAATGTTTGACGATAGCGAAGTTCAAACGTATTAGCTTCTTTGGCAGTTTCTATACGTGTTTTAAATTGGGCGAGGCGATCGGCGTTTTGTTTTTTTGTGTCGTCAGTCGCTTTGGCCTTACCGTTAAAAACGGTTTCGTTTAGTTTTTGAATAGATGATGAAGCACCACTTAAAATAACGGCAGCGTTGGCACTCTGGTTAGCAAGCGTAGTGGTTGTAACTGAAGGACGGTTAGTGCTTATAAATTCTTGGAGCTTTTGCATGCGATCTTGTAAGTTCATTGCTCGCTCTTGTCCGCTAGGACCACCTTGAAAAAAGAGCGAGACAATGAGAAGAAGTATGACAGCACCCCCACCGATAATCAGCCAACGTTTATATTGTAGTACTTTAGCGAGTAAATCTTGTTTAGATTGCATAAGCCTATTTAAGCATATTTGCCGTAAAAGGGGGAACACCCCTTTGTAAACCGAGACAAAGGGGTGTTAAAACCGAGGGTTATCCGTAGACTCAGGGCTAGAGCAGCCATGCTTATCTGTGTGTTCGGTTTGCTCGGGAAATCGTCTGAGGAACTCTAAATGGGCCAATTTCCATTCTCTATAGAGCTCATAGAGCTCTGCACGTTTGTGTGCCCTTTTTTGCAACTTTGCTCTATCGGTATCACTGCCATTGATCGCTTGTACTACCTCTTCAACGGTGCAATACCAGTTGCCTTCCTTGATTCTGGTTAGATATTCGCCGACCTCAAGAGATCCTTCGTTAACGAGCCTGTGGATCTGGTGCGAGGGCGGAAAGAATCGCAGAACCCGTCTTTTAAACTCGGACGTGTATGGAATGGGGGGAATGGGGAGCGGCCTTTGGCAGCTCACAAAGCTCCTTAGCAGTTCGTTTTCGATTTCGTTTTAAACTATATAAGGTTATTGGTTTTTACACAATCCTATAACGCTGCCAATAATCAGCCAATGTTTAAATCACAGTACTTTAGCGAGTAGGTTTTCAGGAGAGCGCCCCTTCACAGTCTGTTCATATAACTTTCATCATTGCTACTGAAGGATGTAAAGGGCTTACTCGGGTCTGAGGCAAACAATAAGTAATCTATTAAACAGTGGTAGAATAAAATTAGTATGGATGCAAAAGAAGAGATTCGCGCGCGTCTCGACATTGTTGATGTTATTGGAGAATATGTGCGTTTAAGTCGGGCGGGGCGGAGCTTTAAAGGTTTAAGCCCGTTTACTGACGAGAAAACGCCGAGTTTTTTTGTTAGCCCTGAAAAACAGATTTGGCACTGCTTTAGCACTAATAAGGGCGGTGATGTCTTTAGCTTTATTATGGAGGTAGAAAGTCTTGATTTTAAAGGCGCGCTTGAATTGCTTGCTCGTAAAGCTGGCTTTGATTTAAGCCAATTTCAGCGAGGAGATAGTGGCATTGGTCAAAAAAAAGAACGTTTATATGCAGCGCTTGACTTATCGGTAAGATTCTTCCAGCAAGCGATGGTGCAGAGTAAAGTGGCGCAAGATTATATTTTTAAACAACGGCATTTGAATAAACAAACAGTACAGGCATTTGGCATTGGCTACGCACCTGATACGAGTGACTCTCTGACAAGACTTTTATTAAAAAGAGGCTACACTGAGCAAGAGTTGATTGACGCAGGCTTAAGTGTGCGACGTCAGCATGGTTTAGGTGATTTATTCAGAGGTCGTATGATGATACCTTTGCGCGACCCGCAGGGCCGCACCCTCGGTTTTACCGGCAGGTTAATCATAGAGAATCCACGGGCGCCGAAATACCTTAATACGCCACAGACACTTCTTTACGACAAAAGCCGGCATGTGTTTGGCCTTGATCTTGCCAAAGAAGCAATTCGTACCAAAGAGTATGCCGTATTAGTGGAGGGCAACATTGATGTCATCAGTTCTCACCAGACTGATTCAAAACAGGTGGTGGCGACAGCTGGCACCGCTCTCACTGAACACCACTTGAAGACGTTGAAACGTTTTACACCGGATATTCGACTTTGTTTTGATGCCGACAAAGCTGGTGTAGCGGCGACTGAGCGTTCGATTCCAATCGCACAAGCGGTTGGGGTAAGTCTTGGTGTTATTCAATTACCACCAGAGGCAAAAGACCCTGATGAGTTACTACAAAAAGATAAAATATTGTGGCAACAAGCAATCGCTCACCCTAAAGATGCACTTGAATGGGTTATTAAGCATTACACGGTATCGCTCGGTAGCGAAACGGCTACTCAAAAAGCAGCAGTTTCAACCAAAGCACTACAACTTATTGCAAGCGTTAAAGATCCCGTACAAATTGAACACTACACAAAGTACCTTTCGGTAGCGATTGGCGTGAGCGAACGAGCTTTGCATGCAAAATTTACGCAAATACATAATCAGTCAGATAAAGGAGCTTACTTTAAGCCAACTCATGTCGAACCAAGCGGCCCTGATGCTTTTGCCTATCAAGATCTATTTTTAGCCTTAAACTTGGCTTACATTGATGTTCGAGATAGCTTAAAACACGTTGTTACGGATGATTTCGTTGGTAAGAACCGTCAACAAATGTTTAAAATATTAACCGAACTGGGCGATACCGTAGTAAACGATAGCAGTCTTGCTCAGGCCAAAGGGTTACAAGCAGATGAAGTATATGTTAAAATACTACTGTTTAAAGCCGAAGAGCGCTACGGTGGTCGCGAATGGACAGACTCAGGGTTATACCATGAGTCTGTCGAACTCGCCCGTCGTATGAAGAACGATAAAACAATACGAACACGAAAAGCACTGAGCCAAGCTCTGCGGGCCGCCTATGAACAAGGTGATGATGCACGAGTTGCTGAGCTAAGCGAACAATATCAGGCGTTAATGAAAGAGGAGTAGTGTTCAATGGCGCAAAAGAAGAAAACTGCCTTAAAACAAGATGATGATCAAAAAGACGATGTTCAGCAACTGCCGGCTGATGATGCATTGCAGATCGATGAGCCGGTAGCTGTTGACTTACAGGATGAGGCCTTTGAGCCACCGGTTGATGATTTAAATGAAGAAGATTGGTCTGAGGATGAGCTCACGACCAATCCAAGTTATCTTGACGATATCTCGGATGATTCGGTGCGGCTTTACTTGCGTGAGATTGGTAAGATCCCGCTTTTGACACCTGAAGAGGAGCTTGAACTAGCTTATAGGGTTGTGGCCGGCGAAAAAGAGGCCAAAGATAAGATGGCTGAAGCTAATATGCGTCTTGTGGTTTCGATTGCCAAGCGTTACTCTGGTCGTGGCCTCGATTTTCTTGATCTTATTCAAGAGGGAAACACGGGATTGCTGCGTGCAGTTGAGAAGTTTGATCCAGACAAAGGTTTCAAGTTTAGTACTTACGCCACCTGGTGGATTCGCCAGGCAATTACTCGTGCAATCGCCGATCAAGCACGGACTATTCGCATACCGGTACACATGGTTGAAACTATCAATAAGTTATTGCGTACGCAGCGCCGTTTAACCCAAGAATTAAACCGTGAACCGACCAACGAAGAAATTGCCGAAGCCATGGAAATGGATGTCGATAAGGTTGAATATGTGATGAAAATCAAGCAAGACATTACGAGTCTTGATGCCAGCGTTGGTAACGACGATGAAGATTCGGTACTCGGTGATTTCATTGAAGATGAAGATGCTGCGAGCCCTGAAGATTCAGCCTCAACACAGCTTTTAAAGCAACAACTCTGGGCAATTCTTAATACGCTTAACGATCGTGAGCGCAAAATAATCATTCTGCGCTTTGGTCTTGAAGATGGCCGGCCGCGCACGCTTGAAGAAGTTGGCCAAATATTTGGTGTTACCCGTGAGCGTATTCGCCAAATAGAAGCGAAAACATTGGCCAAGGTTCGTAAACATAAAGACGCTCGAACATTACACGAATATCTGACGTAGAATATGAGTATGTTGCAGCAAGATTTGGTTCGTAACCCACAGTACATTGAGCGTTTTTCTGGTCTGAGAATATATGGCGTTGCTGGTACGAATGGCAGTGGCAAAGACTTGTTAATGGATATTTTAGAAGAGAGTGGCTTTTTGGTATATCGAGCCGGCGATCACCTTCGCCAGATTTCAAAAGCTGTCTTTCAAACCACTCAGCGTGGCGGCAATGACAGCCCGGTGGGTCGAATTGCGAACGCCGAGCGGGCTTTTTATCCTGGTGGCATGGTAGATCTTGGCTTGTTTGATTGGTGGGCTAAAGCCGATCATTTGCCGGCTGACTTAAAACCTCGTGGCTTAGTTATTGGCAGTATTCGAGGTATTGGCGAGGCGACGAGACTCCAAGAATTGGGCGGTCAACTGGTTGTTGTGGATGCGCCACTTAAAGTTCGCTATGAACGTCTCAAAAATCGAGGACGCTACTATGAGCAATCAATCTCATATGAAAATTTTGTAAAAGAAGAAGCGGCCGAGTTGGCCAAAGGAGAAACCGACCCGAAAAAGTTTGGTATGGCAGCGGTTATTCAAATGGCTGATATAATGCTCGATAATTCAACAACAGACCTGAAAGTGTTGAGACAGATCATTCACGAAAGGTTGCTGAGTTAAGGGTGGCGAGACAGGATATGTCAGATATTCCATATAAAAGAAGTGCGGAAACTATTGAAGTAACGCCTGAAATGGTCACAGAATTCATCGGCGGGCACCTGCAGCCTGCCGAATATCTTAATAAATTTAAAGCGTTGCCGCCAATGGCAACAATTGGTATTGGTTATACTGCACTGAGAGTAGGGACCGAGACATTTGAACTTGATGCGTTGGAAAGATCGGTCTTTCATCTTCTAGCGATTAATGCAAATCGCCCTACATATCCAATAATTGCTGCTGAAACAATTGTAGGAGCTGAAAAAAAGATCACTCCCCGAAAGATAGGAATTACTGCAACCTCTCTTGCGCGGAAACTTAACGACGCGACGGGTCAGGTGGTTATACGAATCCAGAACAACAACGCTATGTTAGGAAGGGCGCGACGCTTTGGCGCGGTTAACTTTATTCAAGACGTACCATTTGAGAGTAATCCTCAAGATGAAGAGCGGCGGCTTTGGTTCGGCCAACAAATAAGAGCGGTACTTGAAAGAGGTTTGCCGAAGCGCGCGTAAATCGCTATACCTGACTCTCGAAACCACCACCGCGGGTGGTGCCTGGCGGGGCAGCACCCGCTTCTGCGCACAGCTTTAGCGAGCACGCAAGAAGGGGGCGAAAGGACCCGAGGGGTTTTGAGAGTCAAGTACAAGTGCATTGAAGTGATACTGAAAATAGATTGTAAGATAATTATCTGAGCGGTTATTATGACATTATGCCAGAGCGAGAACGCGGCGAAAAAGAGATTGTTCAATATGCCCCTGCCACACCAGATAAGGTAAGGGCTGCACATATTGCTAAGACGGCATTTCAAGCAATCTGGAGTGATAGGTATATCCCAAATGGCTTAGTGGAAGTTTTAGCAACCTTGGGGCCTGTTGAGGAATTGCTGGGAGAAACAGCACTGCTTTTTAGTGAAATATCGTTGCGCCTTGATGATTTAACGGAGGAAGAGCGTCAGACGCTGGCTCTATTGTTTGATCCTGGCGACGACGAAGAAGAAGCGTGGCAAGAGCGAGCCCTTTGTGCTCAAATAGATACTGATATGTTCTTTCCTGAACAAGGTGAGTCGACGCAACTGGCTAGACGAGTATGCTCTCTTTGTGATGTCCGTGCAGACTGTCTAGATTATGCGCTCAACAATAATGAACACTTTGGCATATGGGGCGGCCTATCAGCGCGTGAACGTCGTAACCTCAGAAAAAGAGCACTTTTTTGAAGGTGAACATTGCATATTTTGCTTATTCATGTTATTTTATTTTGACATGTCAAAAGCCGAATTATCAAAAAGGCCGCGCAATACAGGCTCCACTCTATCAACTGCCGAAATTTTAAGTAATGCCCCATTGCCGGCAGTATATTTAAATCAGTTTAGCTCAGAAACACCAGTAGGTGAAGTCGGACTTCGTCGTGACGCTATTCGGGCGAACGAGCAGATTATTCCCGTGACACATTGGCTGCAAACTTTTGCGCTTAACTGTCTTGCAATAGGGGTTAAAACTCCTATTTCTCCTGAGCAACTCGCGATCCTTGGCGAGGGCAGCGGGCAAGAGATTCGTAAAAACCGGTTAACTCTTTATTTCCTGCCTTTTATCAAAGAGCTTAACCAAGCGTTAGGCAAAGAATTGATTACCGTGACAAACGGAGCATCTCGTACCTATCGCTTACAGCCTGTACGTTTCGTACAAGATGAAGAGCCGCATAATGAGCTCTTCGAACGTTTAACTGAGAGGGGGTGCCAGAAGTTTGGCACGCGGGTGCTGCGTGTTATTTATGGCGACATTCATCGATTAACACCTTCAAGCATGCAGCCCGCAAAGCCTCTAGACGATGACCCCGATCCGTCTAATTGGCGCTCACAAAGTGCCTGTAGGGGTAAAGACGTAAACTTATTCTTTCCCGAGAACGATGAACCGACAGAAATTGCCGAAAAGATTTGCAAGGCATGTTCCGTGCGGGCAGAATGCTTAGATTATGCAATAAAATATGACATGCGGTATGGAATATGGAGTGGTCAATCAAGAAATCAGCGCACCCGATTAAAAAAGAAGTTAGAGCAATCTTAATACGCATTGTAGGTGAGGAAGGTATACTAATAGCATGACCTATGAAAAACGCCTGGTGATTATTGATGGTAAATCAGTTTTTTACCGCGGTTATTATGCTATGCCTAGTTTATCAACGAAAGACGGTACGCCGACCGGTGGTGTCTATGGCTTTGCAGTGATGGCGCTTGAAATCGTTAAAAAGCTCCAACCAGATTATGTTTGCGTTGCCTGGGATAAACAAAAGACTAATATTCGTTTGCGCCGCGAACTGTACCCTGAGTATAAAGCCAACCGTAAGCCTGCTCCTCCTGATTTTTATGAACAAATTCCACTCCTCTATGATTTGTTAGAAAGTCTCGGCTGGCCACTCTATGAGGTTGACGATTATGAGGCAGATGACATTATGGCAACATTCGCCAAGCAAGCCGGTGAAAGGGGTATTGAAAGTTATCTTGTAACCAGTGATCTCGACGTTTTGCAGCTCGTTAACGAACACACGCACATCTACACGCTCAAAAAAGGCTTTAGTAACATTGAGTTGTTTAATATTGCGTCATTCGAAGAAAAGTATGGCGTCGGGGCTCACCAGTGGGTTGATGTGAAGGCACTCAAAGGTGATGCGAGTGACAATATACCAGGAGTTGCTGGCATTGGTGAGAAAACCGCACTCGACTTGATTAAACAATATCATTCGCTTGAGAGTATCTATGAACATTTAGATGAGTTAAAGCCAGCCGTCAAAGCAAAGCTCGAAGCTCATAAAGATATGGCCTTTTTGAGTAAAAAGTTAGTTATTTTATACACCGATGCACCAGTTGATCTCGATTTCACAAAAAGCAAGCTTGACGATGGTGTCACGCCTGAATTTGTTGCAGTGCTTCGCAAGCTTGAATTCCGCAATTTACTGCGTCAAGCCGAGGCTAAGCTAACGCAGGCCGAGCTGAAAGAGGCCCAAGCGCCAGTTATGCAGTTGGACCCAAGTAAATCAGTAACATTCTCAGCAACTGACATACTGCCTAAGACACCTCGTGTTTTAGCACTTAACCCTGAGGCAACAGAATTATGGGTGAGCGTGCGCGAAGGTATTTTTGCATCGTTACCACTCAGCGAGCTCAATCAAGAACTTGTGGGTGTATTAATGAATGGTCCGCTTATAGGCCACGATTTAAAACTATTTTTTCGAATGCTCCTCGGGTATAACTTTTCAATCATTAGCGAGGTAGGGCATGATACTAAGATCGGTGCCTTTTTGCTTAATTCACTTGAGCGCTCCCGCGACCTCAGTGATCTGCTTGAACAAACGATTGATTCAAGTGATGCTGGTACTGTTACTACTGCTATTTGGAAGGCATATGAAGACCAAAGATTGCAGTTTGATCAATTACCGACCATCCAAAAAGTTGCTTCTACGATTGAGTTTCCAATGATCTATTTGTTGGCTACAATGGAAGATCGCGGTATTTTACTCGATAATATTTACTTGCAAGAAATAGGCGAAAAGTTTGCGCTGCGCATTACTGAATTTGAAGCCAAAATTCACGAATTAGCCGGTGAAACTTTTAATATTGGTTCACCTGTGCAACTTGGCCATATTTTATTTGAAAAACTTGAGTTGCCGACAGTTGGTATTAAAAAAGGTAAAACTGGCTTTTCTACTGGCGCGAGTGAGCTTGCTAAACTCCGCGGGCTGAACCCGATTGTTGATCTTGTGACGCAATATCGTGAATACACTAAATTGAAAAGTACTTATATTGATTCGTTACCAAAGTTTTTGGATGATGCAGGCAAGCTTCACACTACTTATGATCTTGACGTTGCTCCGACAGGGCGCTTGAGCTCAAGAGATCCTAATTTGCAAAATATTCCGACTCGAACTGATATTGGTAATGCTATTCGAGCAGCATTTGTGCCGGCTGAGGGCAATGTATTTATTAGTGCTGATTATAGCCAGTTTGAGCTTCGATTGGCCGCCGTTCTTGCCGGCGATAAGAAAATGATTGAGGATTTTAATGAAGGGCTTGATATTCATACGGCGACCGCTGCCGAAGTCTATGGCGTGCCGCTCGAGCAAGTTAGCAAAGAGCAGCGTCGTAATGCTAAAGTAGTGAATTTCGGTATTCTTTATGGCATGAGCCCGCATGGTCTCAGTGTTGCTACTGGCATGACACGAGATGAAGCCAAGGCTTTCATTGATGCATATTTTGCGCTTCGTCAACCAGTTCGTGATTACATGGATAATACCGTTAAACAGGCATTAACCGATGGCTATGTACAAACTCTCTTTGGTCGTCGTCGGCCCACTCCTGATTTGAAATCAAGTAATTTTATGGTTCGAGAGGCTGCTAAAAGGGCCGCTATGAATATGCCGATTCAAGGCACCGAGGCTGATTTAATGAAAATGGCCATGCTGCAAGTTGAAGAGCGCTTAGTAAACTTTGGTGAACAGCTTTTACAGGTACACGATTCAATCCTAGTAGAAGTACCAAGAGAGAATGCTGAAGAGGCGTCGTATATTATGCAACAAACGATGGAGCGTATTTACGAGTTGCCAGTTGAACTTAAGGTCGATATTAAAGTAGGGGCAAACTGGGGAGAGCTATAATAATGCCAAGAATGCTTTTTGTTCGTCACGGTCAAAGTGAAGCTAATGCTACTAAAATGATCGCAACCGCAAATACCCCACTAAGTGAGCTCGGTAAGTTACAAGCTTCTCAAACCGGGCAGGCTCTGAAAGGCAGAGGGGTCACAAAAATAGTTTGCTCACCTTATATTCGAGCACGACAAACTGCTGAAATTATTGCACGAGAAATTAGTTATGACCCTGGTAAAATTGAAGTTATTGATGAATTACGTGAGCGTGGTTTTGGTGAGAAAGAGGGTGGGCCAAAAGATCATGAAACACCGTGGTACTACCTAACCAATAACAAATATGGTATCGAGTCGCATCAGGCTCTCATAGAGCGAATGAAAGCCTGTGTTGCAAAACTGCGTCGTATTACCGTTAACGAACAGGGGGTAGTGTTGGTTGTTGGCCATGCGACCGCAGGTTTTTATCTGCGTCAGATAGCGAATGGCAAGAAAACTGTCGCCGAATTCGATACTCCCTTAGATCAGAAAAATGCAACAATTGCGGAACTAAATATTTAATTAGCTCAAGTTTATTACTTAGTTTTTCCTTCGAGCACTGCAACAAGTGCACCGTATGCTTCAGTAGGATCAATTGCCTTAATATGATCGGTAGTTTGCTCTAATGCCTTGATACTGTTAGTGGTCATCTCTTCGAGTGCTTGATTCATTTTAGTCGAAGCTTGATCGTAAGCTGTGAAATCACCGGCGCTTGCTGCTTGTCCGGCGAGCTTTGATTGCTGGGCCAGAGTCTTGTAAGGCCCAACGAATGAGTTGGCAAGTGCTTGGGCATCGTCACTTTTCATTTTTTCTTGAGCTTGCTCTAATTTATTTGTGCACTCAGTAAGATCGTTGCCCATCTTATTAAGCGAGGCTGCGAGTTCACTAGCACTGCCATTACCAAGCTTTGTTTCAAGTGCAGCTGAACATTCATTAATGATAATGCGCAAACTTCCAAGATCGGTTGCATAATTGCTTAGATAAGTGATGGTTTTATCTAGTTTGGTGAGATAGGCGTCACTCTTTTCTTTCACATCTTTATCATTAAGAGCTTTCTCTTTGCGGAGCTTATCCATCTCGGTTCGAGCGTCTTCAATGGATTTATGTACCTTTGGCTGTGCCTCGGCAATCTTTTCATTATCGTCTGAGCTGAGTTCGACAACAATGCCGTTAATAGCTTCAGTCTTTTCGTTCACTGATTTAGTGGTGTCAAGCGCTTTTTTATAATCATCTTTAGAAATATTAAACATTGTTAAGTAAATAACAAGCACAGCAATTGCTGCGAGCAGTACGACACCACCTGCAATAAGCCAAATAATGAGTGCCTTTCTATTTTTTCGGACTCCCTGCGGCTGCGCGGGTTGTGTATTTTGATCTGTTGGCCCTAGGGGCTGTTGTGGCCCTTGATCTGGAGGCGTCCTTGGTTGCATAACTATCCTTTAAATTACGTTGTTATTGTAAATGCTATTGAATACCCGCACAACACTAAGACATATTAGTGAATCCTACACTCATGTAATATTGTAAAAGTAACTACAATCCTTCAATAGTACACACACTATGTGCATAATAAGGGCCGCCTAGTCGACGATGATGAGGTTGGTGAGTGTGATGTTTTACCTGGCAGTCGCAGTTTGTGTGGCCCTCGTTGGAATTATCGCGTTTTGTACTGTGAAATATTTCGAACGAAGGGGATTGCAGCGACGGAAAGACAGAGTGTATCTGAATCTTCAAGAGGAACGGCCCCGATATTTGCCATTTGAACAGGTGCTGCTTGGTAAGAGTACTGCACCGGATCTAACTCCAGAACTTGCCCAAATGGCTCAGAGAATCAGCCAAAACTTGAAACAACTTGAGTCTTGGCTTGACGACCTTGATCATGAGATGGATCTTGAGAAGCTCAGCAATGCTGAGTCAAAACTCGCTGCGATCACGTGTTTGATTGATGATCTAGTAAAGAGGTCGAAAAATCAATAAAAAGGTCCGAAGAACCGGATGAAACAACACCGCATTAACGACGAAGCACTGGTGTGCGGCCGGGTGAAGTGAAATGCTTCATCCGGTCCGCCGCCTTCTGTTAGAGTATGAGTATGAAAATCCACATTATTAACAAGTCGACCCACCCGACACCGAAATATCATACCGAGCATGCTGCAGCGATGGATGCTCGGGCTTTTTTGCCTGATGGCTCGCTAACAATGCAGCCATTTGAGCGAACGGTGGTTGGAACTGGCCTCTATATGGCTATCCCCGAAGGATATGAACTACAGGTTCGTTCGCGGAGCGGCCTTTCGCTTAAATACGGCATAGTATGCATTAACTCGCCGGGTACTATTGACGCTGATTATCGCGGAGAGCTCAGTATCTTACTTGCGAACCTTTCAAATGAACCTTATGAAGTGCAAGATGGTGATCGTATTGCTCAACTGGTTGTTGCAAAATGCGAGCATGTTAACTGGCAAGCAGTTGATGAACTTGACGAAACAATGCGCGGCGAAGGCGGCTTAGGGCATACGGGTCGTTAATAATTGGTATAATAATTTTATGGAAAGATTAGATCCGTTAACTGCACTAGAAGTTGAAGCAACGAATTTACGAAATAATGGCCAGATTGATGCTGCCATTAAAGCGTATTATGAGCTTATAACAAAGTCTGAAAAAGCTGGTGATAAAAGACGTGCGGCTGGGGCGCAACATATGATTGGCGTTGCAAACAAAGTAGGAAACCGCACGGAAGCCGCAGTCGAAGCATATGTCGAAGCAAAGAAACGCTATGCGGCAATTGGTGAAGAGGTGGGTATTGGACGAGTATTGCGTGATGAAGGGATTGCCTATCAGTATAAACAAGACTATGATCATGCATTACCGCTTCTGCAGCAAAGTGTTAATATACTTGAAAAAAGTGACGATGCAGCAGAGCTTGGTATTTCTGAAGTAAAACTCGGCAATCTTTATAGGCTACAAAAAGACATGCAGCAAGCTGAGATTTGGCTGCGGCGGGGGTTATTGAGGCTCCTTAAGACTAATCAAGCTTTTTATATTTCGACAGCTCGTATGCACTTAAGTGTATTTCTGCTACAAACAAGCGACAGCGATGGTGCACTTTCGGAGATAAATAAAGCTGAAGAGATTCTACAAGCAGATGGCGGCGAAAAGAAGCACCTTCGAAGGATAGCTGAATACGAAGGCTTAAAAGCACTCATTTACGAACAAAAAGGCGATCATCAGCAAGCCCTGCAATGCAAAGAACGCTTCAAATTACTCCTCAGTCAACTAGATGAAGATTCGGCTCGTTACCTGCGCGAAGGAGATCCCGAACTAAGAGAGGTTTTGAGTTAGCGTCATGTCGAAAGACGTTCAGAAACAGCTTGAAATTTGGCAAGATCCAGCTAAAGAAATCGGCGAAGCATTGCTAGATGAGGCACTTGAGAAATCGGTGCCGGGATTAGCCAAGATTCCATTACTCTCAACACTCGTTGCGGCCATCCAGAGTGGCAATGCCTGGAGCGACTATCTACTGGCGCGCAAGGTGCAAAAATTTTATAGTGCCTGGGAAACACTTCATCAAAACGAGCGGCAGGCTATTTACGAGAAGTTTCAAGCTAAGCCTCGTGATTTTGTTGAAAAACTATTATTCATTTTAGACAAACAGGAAGATGGCGAAAAATGCCGTATACTCGGTGTACTAACGATTCACTATCTTGAAGGCAAAATTCGTCGGGCTGATTACTACGATCTTGTTGAAACCGTGGCGCAATTAACTTTGATTGATCTACAAAAATTAAAAGGCTTATTTACGCACGAGAGTCTTATTCTGCCCGAAAAGAAAATTGGTGAGCGCTACGTGAACACCTATATTGCACGCGGGCTGGTCACGACAGCACCATCGCTGCCGCGTGAGCAACGATTAGAGCGTGCGCAATCTTATCAGCTGACTAAACTTGGCAAACTTTTAGCTGATGCAGAATATTAAAGCAATTATCTTTGATTGTTTCGGTGTGCTCTATCTTGATGCCAGCGAGGCTTATTTTTCAAAGTTTTCAGAAAAATATGAAGAACTGCATGATCTTGATAAAATGAGCAATCATGGGTTTATTGAGCGATATGATTATATACACGCTGTCAGTAAGATAACTGGCGAACCGATAAATGAAGTCAAGAAGGCTTTTCAGAAAGAACATACTATCAATAAACCGCTTATTGAGCTAATTCGAAGTGAGATCAAACCTCGTTTTAAAGTTGCCCTTCTATCAAATATTGGACGCGATTGGTTGCAAGATTTCTTCAATGAGCATCAGCTACATGGTTTATTTGACGTCGTTGTACTTTCAAGCGATGAAGGTATCACAAAACCAAACCCCCTAATCTTCGAACGAACTGCCCAGCGTCTTGATGTTTATCCGGATGAATGTTTATTCATTGATGACATAGCCGAAAATTGTGCTGGCGCTGAATCAGTTGGTATGCAAACAATGCAATTTAAGGATATTCGTTCAATTAAACAATTGTTACAATAATTTATATGCCCGAGCTTCCAGAAGTCGAAACAGTTAAACGAGGTTTAGAAGCGCTCATTATTGGTAAAACAGTAGCCAAAGTTGAGCACGATAACCCAAAAAGTTTTCCTAACGCTAAGCGCGACGTTGAACTGTTTTTAAATGACACTACTATTATTGCTATTCGCCGTCGTGCCAAAGTGCTATTAGTTGATTTGAATAATGAATATAGTTTAATGGTTCACCTTAAGATGACGGGGCAATTGGTGTATGTTGATGATCATGCGCGTTTTGGCGCCGGGCATCCAACCGATAGCCTTATTCACAAATTACCTGATAGATCGACACGCGTGACCCTCACATTTAGCGACAACAGCCATTTATTTTTTAATGATCAACGCAAGTTTGGGTGGGTACGTTTACTGCCAACAATAGAAATTCCGAACATTAACTTTATGCAGAAAGTAGGCCCGGAACCTTTGAATGCTGAGTTTACGCCCGGGCAATTTATACAGCGAATTCGTCGTCGGGCTGGCACGAATATTAAAGCGGCATTGCTTGATCAAACTGTGCTTGCTGGTATTGGTAATATTTATGCTGACGAGTCGCTGTGGGGTGCTAAAATTCATCCAGCTACTCTTGTCAAAAATGTAAGTGATGCTAAGCTCAAAAAGCTTTTCAATGAGATTCGCGAAGTGCTGCTTATCTCAATTGAAAAAGGCGGCTCAACTGACCGAAACTACGTCAACGCCGAAGGCAAGAAGGGAAGTTATATCAGTTTTGCACGCGTTTTTCGTCGTGAGGGTAAGCCCTGTCCGCGTTGCGCGACGATTATCGTAAAAACACGCGTTGCCGGGCGAGGTACTCATCTTTGCCCACATTGCCAAAAACTGATAGGGTAGAAGGGCTAAAGGAGTTTTTTATGGCTGAGAGGTTAGCTTATTCGGAACGGTTGAGAAAAGCGGCCAAAAAGACGGTCGCAGCAGTCGGTATAGCCACTATAACTGCGACGCTGGCAAGTTGTCGCTACGCGCCAAAGCCAGCACCTTCATCTGCCCCTAAAGAACTTGTTGAGTGCGAACTAAACGCCCGCCCTGGCGATCCAGATCCGACTATACTGAAGGTTAGTGAGGGTGAAGCCGTGAGCGTCTTTCCGGGTACACTTGAGTTTCCCGAATCTGGCGATATTGTTGTGCAACCAGTTATTCAGTTGGGTCAAACAAGTATCTTAGCTGCCCAAGAGTTAGTCTTCGACGTTGAGGCTAACGGTTTTCGCGTCGTACCACTTGATCGGGGTCAATTAAAGACTGCTCGATGGAGAATTAGTAGTGCTAAAGGAACGCCAGGCGAACCTGGAGCAATGACAGAATCTGATGAATGTCGCCCTGGCAGTGTTGCCGGTCGAACATATATCCATGCACAATATTTAAGATTAGAGCAAGCAGCAAGAACGTCTCTCACAGATCAAGCACCTTCTAATGATCAAGTAATTATCGTACCACTTTCGAGGGTTGATCAAAATCAACGTATATCAATAGAGCAATGGCCCGAAGGTGATGTTTTCGGTACTCGCTTGCCTGAGGAGGATGCGGCGAAATATCGCACAGGGGTATCGCTTTACGAGGTAGTAGTACCTGTCTCATGAAGTATGAAAGTAACGAGAGGCTTTATGACTGAAGATGAAACGCAGCGACCGTGGCTTGACACTTTTTTAAAGACAGTAATAAATTTATGATCTATCTCTTTTGGGGTGACAATGCATACGCAAAACACCAGGCCAGCCTGGAACTTATTGAAGCTGCGCAAAAAAAATCTCAAATACCATCAATTGAGCGTTTTGATGGTGAAAGCTTAGATTCAAGACAACTCGGTAATATTCTGCAAGGTGTCTCGTTATTTTCAACCGAGAAGTTGGTTGTCATTTCGGAAGCAAGCAAAAACAAAGTCTTGTGGAACGAGTTAGAAAAGTGGGCTGAAGCTGCTCCTGAAGGGACGGATCTTTTGTTGATTGAAACAGCGCCCGATAGGCGTACCAAAACATTTAAACTCTTGCAAAAACATGCGGTTGGCAAAGAATATAAAACTTTAGCTGAACCCGATGCAATCGCATGGCTTAGAGAAGAATCAAAAAAACGCGGCGGGAACTTAACGCTTAAAGATGCTGAACAAATAGTTACTCAGGCTGGTAATGATCAATGGCGGCTCTCAAATGAGCTGGATAAATTATTAGCGCACGGAGTAAGTAAAGAGGCGATCAAAGTGCTAGTTGAATCAACTCCGCAGGCGAATGCTTTTGCCTTACTCGATGCCGTGTTACATAAAAAACGTGCCTTAGTCGAACAACAGATAAGTACCGCCAAAGCGACCGAAGACCCTTATATGCTTTTTGGATTGCTCGGCGCGCAACTTTTACAATTAGCGGCCTTAGTACACGGTCAGGGCCGTTCCGCTGAGGAGATTGCTAAAACACTTGGCACGCACCCATTTCCGCTGAAAAAACTGACTCCGCTGGCACGTAGCACCTCGTCAGGTGAATTAAAAGATATTATTGAGGCTACGGCAATGCTTGATACTCAACTAAAGTCAACTGGTCTTGACCCTTGGCTTTTACTTGAGCAAACGCTTATGAAAATAGTCGCTCGCTCATGACGAATCTTTAGGGGTGTGCGAAGACGGTTCAGCACTTCATGAGTAGTGCTGAACCGTCTTTTCTGTCGCACGCAGAAGCTCGTCCTGGAGTTAGGGTGAGGGCATAAGGCGACGTTCGATCTTGGCGTAGCGTCTCTGGCTGAAAACTGCACCGGCAAAGCCGATTGCCGCCAGCGCTATGGCGATCCACACTCCCACTCTTGGGAATAGAAGAGGTACGCCAACGACAATGAGCGTGAGTATCGCCAAGCCACTTCCAAGGTGGAGTGAAAGTAACCCGCAGGACTTCCAATAATCGCTCAGAGAGAAGTCGCGGCCGCGCGGCCCCAGCTCCTCAGTTCTGAGGGCCTCTCTGCTTTTTTGCAAGGCCGGGACAAAAGTCAGGATGAAGTAGATATTGCTTGCGAACGTAATCATCAGGATTGCCCGAGTTATTGCGTCAAACACCAGTTCCTCCAGGTTGTTCGAGGTAAGTAAATTTTATAACTATATATGATAATCTGTCAATCATTAAGAATAGCCTCTTCACGAGGCTATTCTTAATGATTGAGGTATCTTATTTTTTAGCGATTGATTTCTTGGCGGCAGGTTTCTTTGTGGGGGCCTTGGCTGTTGTCTTTGCCGCTGGCTTTTTTGCAGTAGTGGCTTTGGCTGGAGCTTTTTTCTCAGTTGCTGGTTTTGCGGCGGTTTTTTTGGCGCCAGCAACAAGTTTCACGCCAGCTTCTTTTGCGGTTTTAGCTAACGCTGCTTTGCGGCGAGCGGCAGTGTTTTTCTTTAAAATATTCTTTTTGACAGCGGTGTCGATCTCTGACTGAGCTGCACTTAATAGTTCAGCACTTGGCTTGGCAAAAAAAGCTTTAACGGCGCTTTTAACATCACGCTTAGTGCTGACGTTGCGAGCGCGTCGCTTGGCTGTTTGACGCATGCGTTTAATGGCTGATTGAATAAGTGGCATATGGTGTTTTTATCCTTGCTTACAAAAAGTTATATATTTATTGACTTCGAAGAGTAATTATAGCGAAAAACCACATATCTGTAAAGAAGTTGTGCTATTTTATTGACTTGCTAAAAACGCTTGTGCTACAGTGAAATAAAATCTAACTACAAAACAAAAAAGAGAAAAGGCACTATGGATAGCGGGCCGAACGCAAAACAACAGATTGTTGAACAGCTCAAAAACGCTACTAACATCTTGGTAACGGTAAGCAATAATCCTTCGGTTGACGAACTTTCAGCAGCACTTGCTTTTACACTTATGCTTAATAAATTAGATAAGCATGCAACGGCTGTCTTTAGTGGTGCAATTCCACCAGCAATTGAGTTTTTAGACCCTGAAAAAACTTTTGAAGGTGCGGTTGATAGCCTGCGTGATTTTATTATTGCTCTTGATAAAGAAAAAGCTGATCGTCTACGCTATAAAGTTGAAGGTGAAATGGTGAAGATTTTTATTACACCATATCGCACGACCATCACTAATAAAGATCTTGAATTTAGCCAAGGTGATTTTAACGTTGAAGTGATTGTGGCACTTGGTGTTGAGCAGCGCGAAGCGCTCGATCAAGCAATTGTTGCTCACGGTCGTATCCTGCATGATGCCACCGTTATTACTATTAATGCTGCGGCTGGCAAAGGCGCGCTTGGCTCTATTGATTGGCAGGATCCGAATGCTTCGAGCCTGTGTGAAATGCTCATGAGCCTTAGCGAAGCGCTGCAAACTGGTTTAATTGATGAACAAATTGCCACTGCTTTACTGACAGGTATTGTTGCTGCCACTGAGCGTTTTAGTAATGAGCACACCACACCCCGCGTCATGACGATGTCGGCGCAACTAATGGCGGCCGGCGCTAATCAGCAACTCATTGCTACTAAACTGCAGCAGGGTCATGCGATTCCATCAGTTAATGACGACGGTAGTACTAATTTAGAAGAAAATGCTTCGACAAAGGTTAAAAAACAGAGAAAGAAGAAGGCTGATGGTGAGATTGATATTGATCATACTAAAAAGGCGCCAACGCCTGAGCAAATTTCTAAAGAGAAGCAACAAGATGCAGTTAAGGCGGCTGAAGAAGCGTTAGCCGGGGTACTTCCGAAGCAGCCTCCTGCGCCAGAGGCAAAACAAGCACCGACACTAGCCGAACTTGAGGCTGAGGTTAAAAAAGAGGCAGATGCGCCAAAACAGTTTGAAGAAGCACCTAATCTCCCTGCCAAAAAAGAAGAAACAAAAATTGAGCATGAAGGTCACCCTTCATGGATGGGGAAGCGTATTGAACCACCAACGCTCGGCGGCACGCTCAATGCGACAACTGATCAAGCTTTTGAAGATAAAGAACGAGCAGAGGAAGAAGAGCGTAATAAAACAATTCTTAGCCACAATAATCCTACAGCTATCGCTGAACAAAAGCCTGATAACCGAGAGCTTATAAAAGCTGAAGCCCAAAAGCTCGCCAATAAACCGCCACAGGTGCCTGTATTGCCACCAGCACCTGCACTAGCGCCAGTACCAGCGCCGCCAACTGCACCAGCTGCACCAACTCCACCACTCCCGCAACTGCCGGCTATGCCCACACCGACTGAGCAGGCTAGCGCACCAAACTTAGCTGATCAACTACCACCAGTAGCGGAGCCGCCAGCACAGGCTCACGTTGATAACGCCCGGCAAGCGGTTGAAGCGGCATTGAATTCGCAGCCATTTGACCCTAGTAACCAGCCACTGGCTTCGGTTGGCGCGTCTCAGGCGCTTGATGTTCACCCGGAGCCTCCTATACAGGCTTCATCGACACAACTAGTGCCACCGCCGCCACCGGCTTTTGATGCTCCATTACCACCCCCGCTTCCTCCAATGGATAATCTACCACCGATGCCGTCACTACCAACAAGTGATAATACAGCTCCATCTAGCAATAATACGCCTCAGCCTGACCCTTATGGTCCGCCACCATTACAGTTTGATAATATGCCGCCGGCTAATCCGCCAGTGGGTGGTGCAGGGCCAACTCCGCCTGCACCGTCATCTCCGACCCAGTTCAAGATTCCTGGTCAGTAGGCGATTTCAAGAAGCAAAACGATTCTTGTTGTAGGTATTTATCGAATTTCTCGAGCCACATATTTGCATCGCTGCGTTGTGAGCGATGAGCCTGTGTAACGGCAAGCTTTATGCCGGCTACATCCGAGATATCAACAATTTCTTCAATCTGTTCTGGTGAGCGTCCGGCTGGCCAGTAGACAAACGAGACATCATTATCAAAGTTGCTGTGTGGCAAACAGAAATAACGAACTTGCGTGAAACGATGCTTGCTAGGCTGCTGGCAAAGTCGCAAAAATACATAACTTGTTATCATGCTGGCCGCGATATGATCGAGATGCCCGGTTAGCCCGCCGTGTTCGAATGTTAAAAACTCTACTTTGGCTGGCTCTTGATATTCACTAAGCTTTTCACTAACGCGCTGTTCAATCGCGGCGGCTATTTTGTGATATTGGTTGTTGCAAAGCTGGCCGTCACCAAAATCAAATTGCTGCGTGCTTTTAACACCGATAATTTCACCAGCTTTTTGCCGTTCGTGACTTCGCATGGCACCCAAATCTTCATAGCCATCGAGGTTAACGCCTGCTTCACCACGAGTTAGGCACATAAGATGAATATCTATGCCGTCGCGGGCCATTTTAATAAGTGTGCCGCTGGGTCCAAACGCTTCATCATCTGGGTGGGCGAAAATACCAAATAAAACTTTTTGCATATATTCTAGTATAGCAAGCTATGTCTTATATTGAGGTTGAAATTAAATAGTGCAAAAGCTACAACAGATATAACTTTTGATTGCAAAATAGCGTACATTAAGTATGCCACGTACCTACACATGAAAGGGTGGCGAGATGTGTGCTTCTAGAAGGAGCGTCCTCATGGGCGCTGTGGCGGTCGGAGCCGTTGGCTCGGTGAGCGTTGACGAGGCAATGGCCGCATCAAACCAGCATCATCGTCCGCGACTCGACCCAACACCGCGTGAGCGGGTGGTGCCACCGCCATGCTTGAAGCAGCCATTCCGCAAGTGTGACGCTTCCAAGCTGACTGTCACGAATGGCTTCTTCGATGCTGCCGACGAGATGCCGCTCATTGGCTGGGACGACAACTCGCACCAGGCGCTCGACTTTGAAGGTCTGGAGCTGGGGGTACCGATCCTGGCGCCGGCAGATGGCATCGCCTGGTGCAGCTACCAGTTCTTGACACTTCGAATTGAGAATGATGTTGTCTATGGGGGCGGTGCCGGGCTATTTGTCGAAATCCAGCACGAACACGTTGATGTGCCAGGTTTCGGTAAGTTGACCACACAGCTGATTCACCTGGGCTCGGTTGCGGAAGATATTCCGTACTTGCCAGCCGTTCAAACGGATGAGTTCGATTGGCATCCATCGGGTGTCATGAAAACTCAAGACGAGCTCCGTCGGCTGGGTATTCCAGTGCGGGCCGGCGATGTCATCGGCACATTCGGGGCGACAGGTATCGGCCGGGAACACTTCAATCCGGCCAATCACACCGTCATCATTCCCGAAGATACGACGCTGTGGGACCCCCAGCAGCTGCACATGGCGGCGAACTGTGGCCGCGACCCCGGCCGGAGTTTTGCTCGTAAGAACCGGCTCTGCCTCTCGGGCCTGTACGGCCAAGAACGGCAGGATTATCCCGAGTTCAGCCTTCACAACGTGCGCCCGGGCAAGATTCGCGTTGGACCACGCCCCTTGTGGCTAACCAACCGGCGCGGCGAAGCGCTTTTCGCTGATGAGTAGGTAAGATACGCGGGGCCAGAGCTAGCGATGAGTCTCTGGCCCCGCGCAAAACATGCCATACTGACATTATGGAGAAAGAATGAACGATATCCCAGATATACAAGATGGTATTTTACTTATTAACAAACCACCGCATATGACAAGTTTTGGTGTTGTTGCTCGTGTGCGGCGAGTATTGAGTGAACGAGCGGGTAAAAAAGTCAAAGTCGGTCATACAGGCACACTAGACCCATTTGCAACCGGCTTAATGATTTTAGTTATCGGCCAAGAATGTAAAAAAGCCGAGCGATATTCAAAACTCGATAAAATGTATGAAGCTACCATTCGCCTTGGCGAAATCAGTAGTACTGGCGATCCTGAAGGTGAGATTACTAAAATTAACGACCGCGTACCAGATTACAAAGAAATAAAGGCGGTCTTAAAAGAGTTTGCCGGTGAAGTTAAGCAAACTCCGCCTGCCTATAGTGCTATAAAGATTAACGGTCAGCGAGCCTATAAACTTGCCCGAAAGGGTGAGACAGTTGAAATGCCCAGTCGTACAGTAAATATTTATTCCTTGGAATTACTTGATTACACTTATCCAGACGTAACAATTCGAACCCATGTCTCAAGCGGTACTTATATCCGTACGTTGGCTGAAGATATAGGTGCCCAGTTACAAACTGGCGCCTACTGCTCGCAGCTTCGTCGTACACAGATTGCACAGTATAGTGTTACTAATGCAAAGGAGTTATAGATGCATTCACCAGAGCAAAATGAACAAGAGCCTGCTCATCTGGTGTCTGACGTATGGCATACGGATGAAGATACTGGCAAAGAGATGCTCATTAGGCCATCTCATGAGGTCTTCTATCATAGTTGCAATAACTTTAGTGTTCATTTTGACGCAGCATCTCTTCATGGTAAGCGATATCGTCAACAACTTCATGCTCGCCGTTTTCGGGCCTTGTTTCCCGAACTTGACGAAGCTCTCATTCAAGCAGTCGGCGTTTTAAACAGGCTCAAGAAGAAGCAGTCATAGCGCACATTCGCCATAGGCATGCGCTGTATGAACAAAGTCTGCAAACTGCCTATGCTGTGATGTCTCAGCTTGTTGATGAAAACGACTCAGATGTTGGTGGAACGATTATAAGAGAAGCATCTAATCGGCACGTCATACTTATGGCATAGCAAATTCTATCTGCTGGATTGACGTATATCAGTAGTTTAATTAAGTGGCAAAACTATTGCTTTAAAGGTAAAAGGCTACTACTAGATTGCCGAAGGATTAACTTTAATGCATGCCGCAGTGCCATCGTCGTTATGTGAGCATGGCATAGGCGTAATTGAGCTTAACCATTTTACCGATCGCTCCGGAGACTTTGCTCGTCGAGTATATCTTGGATTTTTAAAAGGTTTTACGGCAACAGAAAGCATTAATCAAGAGGATCGGCTGGTTTTAGATGTACTGGCTACAGAGCTCCACCATGCAAGACATCTCAGGGGAGTTGTACCTTCGGTGCAACCAATTGCAATACACTAAAGTTCATGGTGCAGATTCGTCTATTCTACACAGGGTAGATTAAGTATCAAATTGATTTAACCCTTGACACAACCAGCTAAACATGATACTTTTAGTGCGTAATATCTCTGCGTAAATCAAAAATAAGTTTATGAGTTCTGAAATACCAAACGACAATCAAGAAGGCCTCCCTAAAAGGGAAGCCAAAGAACTAACCCCTGAAGTGGCAGAGACTTTAAAAGCGAAAATTGATGCTCCTTTGCATGGTATATATGTCGAGATTGGCCCCGGAAGCCGGTCATATTTGAATTCTTCGATTATCCTTGACGCGTATGGAAGCCAAAGGCGATTTGATACCGAGGATTCTGTCTATGTTGGAGTTGATTATGGTAAGAATAAGGCTGATGTGGCAGAGGCTGAACGGCTTGATCGTCAGGGCTTAGGTTCGCCTGACATGGCAACGACAACAATGCTTGCTGCCGAACGATATAGCGATATGCAGGCGCTCCTGGAGTCGCAGGGGCAAGAAAATGTGAATTTTGTAGTTGCTGATGCAACGAAAGATGTATTCCAAGAGGGAACAGTAACTGAAGTATACGCCTCAGATGCGATCTATACACCTCACCCCCCTGAAGAAACTGCCGCGATGCTTAAAAGCATACACAACTCTCTTCAAGACGGCGGCTTGTTTATTGATAGAGAGATTGCTGTTGTGAATCCAGAAGATGCAAAAAACTTAGTCGCAAAGTTTTACGAAGCTGGTTTTAAAGAGGTCTATGTTGTTCCGGCTCGTGCTACCGAGCAAAGTTTTGGGCTAAAGAGTGTTATTTATAAAAACTTCGGCTTTGATAAGCAAACAACGATAATTGCAAAAAAATAGGCAACGCTTGCCAAAGGGTTCGTCATCTGTTACTATCTCTGAGATATGATTGCACAAGATGTAAAAACAAAGGTTATTGCAGATAACCAGCGCCATGAAGGTGATGTCGGTTCTCCTGAGGTGCAAATTGCTGTTTTAACAGCCCGCATTAAAGAAATTACCGAACACTTAAAAGTTAATAAGCATGACTTTATGGCTCGCCGTGGGTTACTACAAATGGTCGGTCGTCGTAGGAAGCTTTTACGCTACCTCGAAAAAACCGATTTTGAAACATACAAGGCGACAGTGGCAAAGCTTGGCCTGCGTAAGTAATAACTAAAGTAATCTTCTAAGAATAGCTCCTGTTTCGGGGGTTATTTTTTATTAAGATACTTTCGTTTAAAATCGAAAAGGGTTCGGAAGCTCCAGTAGTGGAGCTTCCGAACCCGGGTGGTACTGATGGGTGCGAAAGCGTGGCGTGTGCCAAGCGGGTCGCACCCAGTGATCAGACGTTGCTGCGAGTGCGAACGCGCGCGTTGCGCCGCTTGAGCGCGCGACGCTCGTCCTCACTCATGCCGCCCCAGACGCCGCTGTCCTGGCCGCTCTGCAGCGCCCAGGTCAGGCAGTCTGACGCGACGGTGCAGCGGTGGCAGACCGACTTGGCCTGCGCCGTCTGCAAAATGGCCGGACCGCTCGTTCCCACGGGAAAGAACAGATCCGGGTCCTCGTCGCGGCAGGCACTGTTGTAACGCCAGTCCATGTCATTACCTCCAGAGGTTTGGGACCGGTTGAGGTGTACCAGGTAGATATAATATAATGTTAGATTAAAAGTGTCAATACCTTCACTATCACGATGCTCAAAAATGCGTTATAATGGCGTTGGCTCACGGAGTGGTGTAAGTGGTGGACATAACGTTTTTCAATAGAAGCGTTATACCCGTTACTTATCCGCTCATAAACGAGTAATAAGGAGTAAATATGGGCACCATTAACCCATTCGGTAAAGATATTATTAAAGTTGAAGTCGAGTTATGCGGCAAGCCGCTTACCCTAGAAGTTGGGCGAGTTGGTTTTCGCACTACCGCGAGCGTATTGGTGCGCTATGGCGACACTGTTGTGCTTGGAACGGCTATGGTTGGTAACAAGCCAATTAGTGGTATGGATTACTTCCCGCTCAGTGTTGATTACGAAGAAAAGTTTTATGCAGCCGGTAAGATTAGTGGCTCACGTTTTATTAAACGTGAAGGTCGCCCGAGTGACGAAGCGATTCTTATTGGTCGTATTATTGACCGGCCAATTCGACCACTCTTTCCAAAAGGCTATCGTCAAGAAGTGCAGGTGGTCGCAACAGTGCTTTCAATGGACCCGAACTTCCGGCCAGATATGGTAGCGATGATCGCTGCGAGCGCCGCGTTGACATTAACGGGTGCGCCATTTGACGGCCCAGTAGCTGGGCTTCGCATTTCGCGAGTAAATGGCGAGTTCAAAGCGTTTGCCAGCCCTGAAGAAATTGAACAAAGTGAGCTTGATTTAGTAGTTGCTGGTATTGAGAGTGGTATCACTATGGTTGAGGCTGGTGCTAAAGAAGTTGCCGAAGATGTGGTAGCTGATGCACTTGCTTGGGCGCATGAAACCTTCCAGCCAGCTATTGCCGTGCAAAAAGAACTGACTGAAAAAATCGGTGTCGAAGCTCTTGAATATGAACTTGTATTGCCCAATGAAGAGATTCAAACATCTGTTGACGCTTGGATGGCCGACAAACTCAGTGAAGATCTGCGACGTCCGTACCCAGAGCGCAATGAAATGATCACGATTTTGCGTGGTGAATTCCATGAAGTCATGGCTGAGAGTGTTGGTGAAGAATACGAGCTGCTGCGCGGCGAATATGACGAAGCTTTTACTACGGCGCTACATAAAGACGTGCGCCGCGGTATTGTCGAAAAGGGCCTGCGCCCCGATGGCCGCAAGCTTGATGAAATTCGCCCGCTTTCAAGCGAAGTTGGTATTTTGCCACGCACGCACGGTTCAAGCTTATTCACCCGTGGAGTTACGCAGGGCATGAACGTTGTGACGCTCGCACCTTTAAGCTATGCGCAGATGGTAGATACCATGGAGCAAAACGACTTCGAACGGCGTTACATGCACCATTACAACGCGCCTGGTTATACAGTGGGCGAAGTACGCCGCCTTGGTTCAGCGGGTCGTCGCGAGATTGGTCATGGTTATCTCGCCGAACGGGCATTACTTAATGTATTGCCATCAATTGAAGACTTTCCGTACACCATTCGTAGTGTCACTGAGATTATGAGCCAGAATGGCTCAACCTCAATGGCTGCGGCCTGCTCGAGCTGTTTAGCACTAATGGATGCTGGTGTACCATTGAAAGCTCCAGTGTCGGGCATTGCTATGGGCCTCATGATGGATGGCGACACGCCTTATGTTATGAGTGATATTGCCGATGCCGAAGATTTTGCCGGTGATATGGATTTCAAAGTTGCTGGCACTGAAAAGGGCATTACAGCGCTCCAAATGGATATGAAGGTGCATGGTTTACCGGTGGACATTTTGCGTCAAGCCTTAATGCAGGGCAAAACCGGCCGGGCGCACATTTTGCAACACATGCTTGAAACCTTGAGCGCACCGCGCGAACAGCTAAGTCCTTACGCTCCGCGTATTGAAAAACTAATGATTAAGCCTGAGAAAATCCGCGAAGTAATTGGTAAAGGCGGCGAGATGATCAACAAGATCATCGCCGATACCGGTGCTGAAATTGATATTAAAGATGACGGCCTGGTAACTGTTTCGGCGATTGATACCAAGAGCATTACCGCAGCTATACAAATGATTCAAGCGATCGTGGCTGAGCCCGAAGTTGGCAAAGTTTACGATGGTATTGTGGTAAAACTAATGGAGTTCGGCGCTTTTGTGAATATTATGCCTGGCCGCGACGGCTTAGTGCACATTTCACAAATGTCTGACCAGCGGGTTGAAAAGGTGAGCGATGTTGTGAAAGAAGGCGATAAGGTCCGTGTGAAATTAGTTGCTATTGACGACCAAGGTCGCCTCAACCTTAGTATGAAAGAAGCGAAACAAGATTAATTGGTAGATTATAAATCAAGTTAATCTCGTAGTAAAACGGATAGCTCTAAATTTACTTTAGCATTCGCATATGTTATAATATGTAAGATTCATTTGAATTGTATTTTTACACAAGTATATACGTGGAGATTTCTTTTGAGCTTTAAAAAAGATCCCCGCGTATATGCGGTTGAACTTGAAATTACCCTACAACTGCCGAAAGAGGCGACCTCATGAGCTTCACCGAGCCCCAGATCACCATGCCCGCCGACGAAGACATCATCGTTGATGGTGTGATGTGCGGTGTGGTAAAGTATGATGCTACTAGTCGGGGCTATCTGTTTGCGAACCTCGAGCTAATGCCCGAGGCTGAAGGTAGACTGTTGACTTGGCCTGAGATAAAAGCGGCGACACGGGGAGACATTTATGTTACCACGCGTGGCGGATCAAGGCAGCGAATTCTTAGTCTAGAACACGCTTCATCTGCTCTAGTTAATCTCCATGCAAGAGAGGAGTTGCGGCGGCTTTCGATGGAGCGAGACAAACTTGTCAACATACTCCCGACTGCCGACCTCAATGCGCTAATCCAAAAGGCATACGAAAGGCTCCATAACTCGTATAGTAGACATGCCACCGTGCTTGCTTCAATCAAAAAAGCGGTACAGGCGGTGTGCACCGAATTTGAACGCATCACTATAAGCGATCCGCTGGAGCTCATCCTGGAAGAGCTTCTGGCCGAAAGGTTGGGCGGGTGGAGTCTGCACTCGCACAACCGTGACGTGCTGGAGCAATTGGAGCTGCTTGTGCTTCGCGGTGCGGGTGAGTACGTGGAGGTTCCTTCGCTCGAAGAGTTCTACCGAGAAAAACTCAAGGCCGCCAAGGTGACGACTCTCGCTGAGTTCTGCGACGTTGACTTGCATCTCAAGCTTGAGGACTTCGCGGCTGTCTCCGAAAGTGACGAGGAGATTGACTGGGCACCCCTGGAGATCCCGTATCCTGATGGCCTCGTGGCACCGAAGAACGAAGCTGACCCGAAGTTGAAGGTCAACTACGCTTACAAGGGCGAGGGTGAGCAGCGGCAAGCTGCTGCTTGCGTGGTCATTCCTCTTAGTGCTTTTAACCCCAAGTTGAAGGACAGGGAAGAAGCGAAGGCAAGGAAGCGAGCGCTGATCGCCGCTGTCGCAGAAGGCAGTCTCTTGCCTGCGCTGCCACACGACCACCTCAAGTGGTGGATTCGTATCGAAGGTGAACAGAAGTCTGCCGAAGGTTTCCAAGGCGAAGCTCTGGCGGCGCAACTGCGCAACCTTCCTGCTCGCTAACAGGGAATTTCAAGTTCGCCGGGCAACCCCCGGCTGGCCCGTGTGTTCTCACATTTTCAGAACGCACGGGCATTCCCCTATATTTTCATGTCATACATGAAGCTATAGGAGAAGAAAAGGATCAAAAACGAAAGCAGGCGGGTAACCCGTAGGTCACCCGCCATTTTGCTCTCGCTGTCGCACAGCGGAAAACTATGTGGTCATGTCGGCTGCTCGCTGGGGACCGCGTCGTTCTGCTCGTTCTTCTTCGGCTGATCAATCCAGTGGCGAACCGGCTCGCCCTCGCCCTCGCGAATGAGGTTGAAGAGTTCGACAGCCTTGTCGAGAGTCTCAGCGACTACCCGAACGCGAATCTGACGCGATACGCCGCCCGCAGTTGGAGCTTCGTAGACGATGGCCTCGGCGCCATTGTGTTCGTAGTCCCCCTGGGGCATCGTGAAGGTCGCTTTCGAGAAGCCACTGCTTGGCAGCGGAAACTCCTCATGGATTTCGACACGGCGAACGCTCAAGTAGAGCTCGTCGACAATGGCAGTTGGAAGGCCGAACAAGAAGTGCTCGAACTCGGCATACGTTCCTTCCTCGTTCTGGAAGAAGCCGACGCCCTGGATGCGAACCGGCTCTGAGCTGTAGTGCGAGCTTGCCTCTCTTGCGGCAAAATCGTTGCGAATCCGCTGGATGATCTTGTAGACTGGGTCGTTTTCGTCGTTCTCGAAGCCGGTTTTGTCCATGCTGACGTAGAATCGAACCCGCATGGGTGATCTCCTTATCTCGGGCCTTGCTCCTGGTCGAATACTTGCTGTGCGACAGCGAGAAGCTGCGTAAAAATCTTCACCAAATCGGTGAAGCTTGCCACGCAGCTACCAGCTGTAATTGTATTACTATACAACCCGAACAACTATCAGTCAATACTTGCCAGGCGATGACTCTCTGTAAGTCATTGAATATGTGCACTGTTAGGTATAGTTGGTCGTTATCGCGCTAGCTAGATGAGCATTCTCGTATAGGAGAATATAGTAAACTATGCTATACTCTAAGCAGCTTAACGATCTTGTGGTATCACCTAACACCTTTTAGAGGGTCAATGAAACAAAAGCAAGCACTGCTTGATGCAATTAAGAAAGCTATTCTGGAACAAAATATTTGTCCGGAGCTTGCCAAGTCTGCGACAAATTTAGTAATGGGTGATGGCAATGTGAATGCCGAGATTGTGTTTATTGGTGAAGCACCCGGCAAGAATGAAGATGAACAGGGCTTGCCGTTTGTTGGTGCCGCTGGCAAGTTTTTAAACGAAATGTTGGCGAGCATCGGGCTGGATCGGCAAGATATTTACATTACAAACATCGTTAAGTATCGTCCACCAAACAATCGTGACCCGCTGCCAGATGAGAAAAAGGCGTTTTGGCCGTTTCTCATCCGACAGCTCGACGTGATTGAGCCGCTCATTATTGTGACCCTTGGCCGTCATAGCATGGAATATTTCTTGCCTGGCATGAAGATTAGTCAGATTCATGGTGAGCCAAAGCGGATTCAGTTTGGTGAGAGAAAAGTAGTAATTGTGCCGCTGTTTCACCCGGCAGCAGCCCTTTATAACGGCAATATGCGCCAAACACTACTGGACGATTTCGAAAGAATTCCAAAAATTGTGGAACTTGCGAAGAAAAATAGTAATTAACAAGTATGTGGTAAACAAGGTTCGTATGAACGAGTGCAGTTTGGGATGAAAGGCGAAGCACCGCGCGCAGCCGTACAAATGGTACGCTGAGCACGGAGCACAGCCTTTCGCCCAAAATGTGCCGTTCAGACGGGCCTCCCAAAGAAGGAGATAAACATATATGGGACAAAGAAGAATAGCAAAGCCGCAAGCAGATGATGTAAGCAAGCGACCTGGCTATAAAGAAAATAATAAAAACCAACAGCAGAACTCGGTGCTTGCACGTACTCAAACCCGGCGTGGTGAAGTTCAACGTGCGACGCGACGCGTTAGCGAAAACGTTAACCTGACTGCCAGCCAGCACCTTATTAGTGTACCGGTTAATAAATCGAAATTTAATGGCTCTGATGGCAAACAGTTTATTTGGAACACTGAAGCAAAAAAGCGCATGCAACAGGCAAGCGGTAAGGGTTTGCCAAGCCTTAAGGTCATTCCTATTGGCGGTCTTGGCGAAATGGGTATCGGCAAAAACATGATGGCCATTGAATATGATAATGACATTATCATCATTGATATGGGCTTTTTATTCCCGGGCTCTGATTATCCTGGCATTAATTACATCGTGCCTGACATTACTTATTTGCTTGAAAACAAGCATAAAATTCGTGGTATTGTCTTTACGCACGGTCACCTTGATCATATTGGCGCTGCTCGTCATCTTTTGGCACAGCTTGATGCACCGGTGTATGGTAGTCGCTTTACGCTGGCGATGGTGCAGCGCATCATGGAAGAGTCAACCGATAACTTCCAGCCAAAGTATATTGAGATGAACCCTGAAGCGCATGATCGCGTACAAATTGGCGACAGCTTTGGCGTTGAATTGGTGAGGGTTTGTCACTCGATCCCAGATGCTTCAGCAGTTGTGATTCGCACCCCAATTGGCGTGTTATTGAATACTGGTGACTGGCGTTTTGAAGAAAACCCGATTGATGGTGTGAAGTTTGATCTTGAACGTCTCAGCGAAATTGCCAGCAAAGAAGGTATTTTGCTGATGATGAATGAAAGTACCAACTGTGAAGATGCCGGTACGCACCAGCATGGTGAGTACGACATTAAACAGAGCATTGGTCAGATCATGGATAATTACTCTGAAAGCCGGGTGCTGGTTTCAACCTTCTCAAGTCAGATTCACCGTATTCAGATTATTCTTGAAGAAGCAAAAGTACGTGGCCGCAAAGTGGCCATTGCCGGTTATAGCATGTTACAGAATATGGAAGTTGCGTTGCGCACCGGCACCATTAAGGTGCCAAAAGATGTCGTGGTAAAAATGGAAGATTTGATAAAATACCCTGATGGCAAAGCAGTCGTTATTTGTACGGGTAGCCAAGGTGAATTTAACGCTGTTTTGAATCGTATGGCCACTGGTGCTCATAAGCATTTGAAAATTAAGAGCACGGATGTCGTTGTGTTCAGCTCAAGCGTTGTGCCGGGCAACGATAAATATGTTGTTCGAACTGTTGATGGGTTGATGCGTGAAGGCGGTGATGTTATTCAAGATAAGAAGACCCATCTCTACGGCGTTGGCCGTATTCACCTCTCGGGTCACGGTTATTATGATGATCACGTTAAACTTATTAATATAATTAACCCTAAATACTATCTGCCAATTCATGGTGAGTTCCATATGTTGGTGCATAATGCTGAGCTAGCTGAAAAAGAATGCGGTATCAGCAAAGACCGTATCTTTGTGTGTGACGCTGGCGATGTCGTGCAATTTACGCATGAGGGTACGGCCCAGAAAATTGGCCGGGTGCCAGTTGGTGGTGTTATGTATGACGATTCAGGCGCGATTGTTACTGAGGTGGTCTTAAAAGATCGTGTGCACATGGCTAGCGAAGGCATGTTTGTTGTTATCTTAACGGTACACAAGCAAAGCGGGCGGCTGCTCACAAGCCCCGATATTATTAGCCGAGGGTTTATTTATTTGCGTGACTCCGAAGAATTAATGGGCTTGATTCGCCAATATTTGAAACAAAAAGTTGCTCGCAGCTTTGGCGCTGCACGCAAAGTTGACCTTGATATTGTTAAAAAAGAAATTAAAGATGATATTACACATATTCTTTATGACCAAACTCGCCGCACACCAATTGTTATTCCAGTTGTTAACGAAATTGTGCCACAAGCTGCACCGGTTGTAGCGGGTGATACACGCCCATCGCCAGCCTTACGCCGCAAACCGCTCTATCAGCGTCACGAAAAACCAGTCGAACACGAAGTCGGCGCGTAATAATTCTGACTTAAACAGAATTATGGCAACCTATGAATTAGGGCGAGAAATTCCTATGACACGCGATGGGATATCGTGGCGTGCATGGAAGGTAACCTCTCATGAAGGGACGCTTCTTCTGCCTTACGATGCATCTCTTGCACTTGGTGAAGTATTGCTTCGACCATTGCGAAAACTAGAGAGAAAAAAGCCATTAGGGCAGGGGCATGAAAGCAAGATCTTTAAACAGCGCGTAAGGTCACGAGGTAACGTTGCTTTAAGAGTGTTCTTAGACGAGGAACAAGATAACTTTCTGTTGGGCACTGTTAAAGATCTGCAGGTGAATTATGGTTTATATTATGGTCTGAATAGGATGCAGCAAGCCGGGCGATGGAGAATAAGATCACCCGAATTGTTCGGTGCTTTTTTGCCCAACGATACGCCAGAAAGGCGCCTTGAACAAGAGCAGGGGAATTACGAGCTCAATACACCACGTTGGGCAATGGAGCGTATCAAGCATATAAAACTAGATATTGAAGAAAGGCGTAGGCTTTCAAGAACTACTGATTTTCCTTCATCTGAAGCCAGGCGGCAATTGTTTAATGTGGCTCTAGAGAGATTTGGAGTAGCCAATCTTAAACCACATTATGATGATGATTTTGAGCTTCATAATATTCTTGTAGAAAAATTTCCGGTACAGTCAGAACCTGGATCTCTAGTGTTTATTGATGCAGCGCATCTAGAAGAAAGCTCGACTTGATATTCAGTGTAAATAATGCTACAATATATTTACAATTTACTCGACAGATGTAAAACAAAAGCAATATAATAAAAACTGAAGATATGGCAAAGCGAAAATCTCGTAAGAAAGCGCCCGCTAAGTCGGCGCCACGACATGTATTACCGAACGGTTTCTGGGGTCAGGCCGTGGCGGTGTTGTTGGTGGCATGTGCGTTACTACTGGCGGTGGCCTCGTTTGGCGCTGGTGGCCCAGCGCTAGCATGGGTGTTAACGGCCAGCAAGGTCATGATTGGTATGATTGCCTACGCTTTGCCAGTATTGCTGATATACATAGGGGTTGAACTGTTTCGCGAAGAAGAGAACCGTATTTCACCGGTGTTAATTGCCTCATCGATTCTGTGCATTGGCTTTATTGCTGGTTTCGCACACTTATTTGTCACAGAGCCGCGCGATGCTAATCTAGCGCTTGCAGGGCAGGGCGGTGGATTAATCGGCTATGGTATCGACAGGCTTTTGCTTAATTTGTTCGATGCCAACGCAGCTGGCTTTTTCTTGATAGTCTTAAGCCTTATAAGTCTTTTATTCGTCTTGCGTGTTTCACCGAAGACGCTGCTTGAAGGCATTAAAAATCTATTCGCTCGCGATTTAGGGCAAGAAGCTCACAATCGAGAAATCGCGAGTAAAGCGGCAAAGATGGATCAACCCCGCCCAAGTACACCCATTGGTGAGTTAAAGCTCAATCAGGGTGTGCCAACGCTGGATTCGACTGAAGATGATAAAAAAACTTCACGCCTTTCGAGCTTGCGCGATAGTATTAAGCAAGATAAGGGTGCCGAAGAATTATCGGCCCTCACGACACAAAGCGACCCCGAGTGGCAAACGCCGAGTCTCGATTTACTCGAGAAGAAGCAATCACCGGCCGATGCAGGCGATGTGAAATATAATGCCCAGGTTATTCAAGATACCTTGGCTGAATTTAATATTAACGTTGAGATGGAGGGTGCAAATATTGGCCCGAAAGTGACGCAATATACCCTCAAACCACCAGCTGGTGTAAAATTAACCCGTATTACCGCGCTCGAAACCAATATCGCACTTAACTTAGCGGCTCAAGCAATTCGTATTGAAGCGCCGATTCCTGGCCAGCGTGCGGTTGGTATTGAGGTGCCAAACCGAAAAGCTGCTGATGTGCGCTTGCACGGTATTTTAAGTGCTAAAGCTTGGAAGCAATCTTCAGCACCCTTAAGCTTTGCGATTGGTAAAGATATTGCTGGTGAGGCGGTGGTAGGCGAGCTGAACAAAATGCCGCATCTTTTAATTGCAGGCCAGACTGGTTCAGGTAAGTCAGTTATGATTAATACAGTGTTAACCAGCTTACTTTATCGCAACTCACCAGCTGATATGAAGCTGATTTTAGTTGATCCAAAACAAGTTGAAATGGCGCCCTATGAAGATATTCCACATCTGCTAACCCCTGTTATCACGCAGCCTGAAAAATGTATTAGTGCGCTCAAATGGGCGGTGAATGAGATGGAACGCCGCTACAGCCTATTAGCAGAGGAAAAGGTGCGTGATATTAAAAGCTATAACGAGCGCAAACACGCCGATGGCGAGAGTATGCCTTATATCGTGATCGTCATTGATGAGTTGGCTGATCTTATGATGCTGGCTGCCCGCGATGTTGAAGCCCTTGTTGTTCGTCTAGCGCAAAAAGCCCGTGCAGTCGGTATTCACTTAGTGCTTGCCACGCAGCGCCCAAGTGTCGATGTTATTACCGGCCTTATTAAAGCCAACGTGCCTGCTCGCATTGCCTTTACGGTAGCTAGCCAGGTAGATAGCCGCACGATTCTTGACCAGATTGGTGCCGAAAAGCTGCTTGGCCAAGGTGATATGTTGCTGCTGACTCCCGCCATGAATAAACCAAAACGTATTCAGGGCGCGTGGGTGACTGATGAAGAAGTCACGAAAATAACAGATCACCTGCGTATGCAGCGCGCGCCAGAATATGATGATGAAGTTGTTGCTCAACAAGTGCAAATTGGTAATAAGGGTGGCATCGTTTCAGATCTTGATGTTGGCGGTGACGACGATATGTATAAAGACGCGGTGCGTGTTGTTATTGAGGCCCGCAAAGCTAGTACCAGCTTATTGCAGCGCCGCTTACGCATTGGCTACTCACGCGCCGCTCGTATTATTGAAGAAATGGAAGAACAGGGCATTATTGGCCCAGCCGACGGCTCGCGCCCGCGCGATGTATTAGTTAATAATGCCGAAGATCTTGCACAAGCAAGTAACAACGGATAGTAACAATCTATTAACGGTTTATCTTTATATTGTTAATACTTTAAAAACAAGTGCCTAGAATAAATGGGGAATCGTCGTAACTTGTTGTTAAGATGACAATAATATACACTTGATATGTGTATATTATTGATTTACTCTTGTTGTAAGTAAATAGGAACTTCTATGACAGCAACTGTTGAGGGCCTCATTAGGCCTTTGGACCAAGAGCCTACCAGAGAAAAGTCTGACGATCGGGGCCAAGAATTATATGATTTAGCGCAAACTGCTTTAATGGGTTATAAAGAAGGGCAATTACCAGAAAACGTGATCGCCGTTTACGGAGAAGCAGCTGGTGATTCCCCTAAAAATGAGAAGCTTTCTGTGACGCCGGGCCTTCACGTTCTTATTGAAGGGCTTGGCACTATTGCTGTTGAGCAAATAAACCATTATATTGCCGTACACTTACGAGCTTTTGATGACGAAAAGGCAAACGAGCATCATTACTTAGAGCAGCAAAGCGTCTAACCAGCGATACACCAGTTAGTGCCATCTGAGGCGTAAATATGACTCTCGTTGTCGTAATAGTCGTTGCGCTTAATCATGCCCCTTGTGAGTAATACTGGCTGTAAGTATAGAGGTGGCCTTTTTCTGCGCGGCGCTGATCAATACGTTATATGTTTGGTCTTTTAGAAATAATTTTTGCATATATTAGTTTACAAAATATTTAGTTTAATGTATAATGTAGGACGACATCCGCAAAAGCGGTCAAGATGCTGCATGGAGTACATAGCTCTCTTGGAGGTATTGATGTCTGCTGTCCGCGAGCACAACGCTCCGACACGTACAATCATTGCGCCGACAATCGATGAAGCCCAGAACATCAGCTTGCTGGTGAAGTTATTGAGAGAAGCGGTGGCACCGCTGGATGGTGTAACTCGCCTGCTTGTCATCGATGATAGCAAGAATACTGCCACGGTAGATGCTGTTACCACCGCGGCTGCCGAGTTTGGCACGTCGCGTTTTGTTGTCGAGGGGTTCCGTCGGGTGGGGGCGGAGCGCATCGACGGCTTGTCGGGTGCGGTGGTACACGGTATTCGCATGTGCAGTACTGACGAATACGTTTGTGTCATTGACGGTGATGGTCAACACCCCGCCTATCTCTCGAGGCTACTATTCCAGATAGCAGAGTGTGTAGACGTAGTCACGACGAGCCGTTATCGCAGTGGCGGCAGTGCCGATGGGTTGAACGGGTTCATGCGGCACGTTGTTTCGCGTGGCACGAACTTGGCGGCGAAGTTATTGTTCCCACGTCTGCTTGGCGAAGTGAGCGATCCGATGACCGGTTACTTCGTATTTCGTCGTTCGGCTGTTGACATTGATCGTCTGAAGTCTGACGGATTCAAGATCTTGGTCGAACTGCTGTGTGCTCATCGCGGCCTGCGCATTCTGGAACTACCGATGCAGTTCGGTGAACGAACGGCCGGTAACACAAAGAGCGACATTCGCACGGGCTTCAAATTCGTGCGGCAATTGCTGCGGTTGCGATTTGCTACTAGGCGTGCGCTGGTCGCCAGTAGCTAAAGGGTGTCAATGCCTGGGGTCGTGGACAAACCACGACCCCAGGCGAGCGCTTTTCTGAAGACTTTTTATTCGAAAATTACACCCAATCCAGAACGGCTAAAGTTATACAATTTGAAAGGGCCCCGAACGCTTGCATTTGATTGCATGCGCACGGGGCCCTTGATCGTGTTAGCCGCTCACAGGAGAGGGCAGCTTGTACACGGTAATCATCTCCTTGTAGCCCCGCGTCGTGAAGACGGGGGACCCAGCGGAGGCGATCAGGCGGCGAAGACCGGGGTTATCCGGGATCTTCTGCGTGTGCGAAGTGTAGACAATCACGTACTCGGCGCCGACGCAGCCGTCACCCTTCCAGATCTTGCAGTAAGGCTGTCCGATGGTGGAGCCGACAGATTCTTCGGTGATAACCTTGGCGTCTGCCGGCGCGTTTGCTGACATCCAGTTCGCCGTTGCCGTCAACGCATCGTCACTGGTTTGAGTAACGAAGCGCTGGATGAAGGCGTTGACATTCAACGCGAGCGCCAGTACGGCGCAGATCGCGATCACCCTGCGCATCTCTGCGGGGTTGGAGCCGTTGGCACGCCTCTTCTCGCTGAACCACTTGATCTCGGCGACGAGATAGCAGAACAGTGGGATGAGCATGAGCATGAAGTAGTGGGGAAAACGGAGTTGGAGGACCAGGAAGAACAGCAGTGCTGCCATTGCCCAAGCATACAGTAGCGTGTGCTGCTGCAGGCTGACCAGGCTACGCTGCTGGATGATTCGAGCAGTGCGCACCAGGAGCAGGACCACGGCCGCCAGCGCGAGTACCATGGTTGCAACGAAGACGGCATACTGATCGACGAGCGGCGTGATGACGTTGCTCAGGTTGAGCGCACCCCGAGACTCGCGACTTCCAGTGCTACGGAAGAACTGGATGCCGGATTGCTCGAAGTACACCTTGCCGAAGATCAGTGCCATTGCAGCCACGTAGAGGCCACTTGTTGCCGCGAAAGCAGCGAACAGTTTCACGTGCAGGTTGTGAAGTCTGCGCATGAGCAGCCAACAGATGCCCACAGCCAGCGGGAAAATGAGCCCGATGTGCTTGTAGGCGACGGCCAGACCAAGTACGATCCCGGCCGCGATGAACAGTCGAGAAGAATGTTTCTCGCTGCCCCGACGGTACAGCCACAGGCCAATGATCCCCACGGGGATCATGATGTTCTCGATCCACGAGACGCGGTTCGAGAAGATCATCCACACGTCGACGGTGATGAGACCGACGGCCAGGAGTGCCCAGTTGCCGATCATCCAGCGTAGGAAGTAACTGAGCACCACCATCATGACAAGAGATGCCACAACGGCAAGTGCCCGAGCTGCCAGGAGCGATGAACCAAAGATCTCGAACCATCCGCCCAGTACCACGAAGTGGAACGGCGGGTGATAGAGGTACGGCTCAGCGGCGGCCAGGTATTCGGTTTTGGCGGTGATGTCACCGGCCTGGGCGACGTGCTCACCGACTACTCGGTAGACGTTCTCGTCCCACTCCACCCCCGGCCAAGTGGACAGGTTGATGAAGCGGAGCGCAGCGCCGAGCACGACAATGACTGCTCCGATGAGTAAGAACGCCTTACTGCCTACCACGGTTGCTGCGTGGCGGTGTCTGATATTAGACATGGTCTTCCTCCAGTGCCAACGTTGCGGTTATCTCCCGTATTCCAACGATGTGGGTATCGGGTTGGGTTGACCAAAACCGTCTTACAGCTCCCGTCACTATCCCTACGTAGAAGACAGTGCCGAGGTAAGTTGTGATGATCGGAAAGATTGCCGCGATGGGGCGTTTCGTTTTCTGCCAGCTGAGTCCAGCCAGCGCTGTGATACCGATGAAGCTAGCCGCCGTTGTTGCCAAGGGCAGCAGCCACATTGCCGTAATGCCAGTCATGAAGAACAGAGTCATCGCGAACGCTTGCCCGAGACGCTTTGCAGCAAATCGGGAGGTGCGATATGTGCGGATGTAATCCGCACAGCCGATACCAGCCTGAAGGTACTCTTTGGTGAGAGACTTTAGGCCGTCGCGATGGTAGTGGTAGGCGGACAGCTCATCCGTGCAGAGGATCGAGTAGCCTGCGTCGATAATCTGATCGGCGAAGGGGTAATCCTCGTACGGAGAGGTAAAGTTTGCATCGAGACCGCCAGTTGCTTCTAGCACTTCGCGTGCGAAGAACATACTCGCGGTAATTGGTGGCTTTTCTTTCCCCCTTCCGAGGTTATGCGGCGTAATGACGTACGCTGGATCCATCCGTGGGGTTTTACTTCCGAATGGATTGAGATCGGTGTACATCCCCCAAAAACTCGAAGAGCTCTCGACGGCTGCCTCTACGCTTCGCATCGACCCCGCCACGATCTTGTGGCCAGACCGACGCATGAGCGTGACACCCTTCTCAAGCCAGTGACTTGGTAGAACCATGTCGCTGTCGGTGAGAATCAGTACCTCGCCCTTAGCAGCCGTGAGACCAACATTACGCTTGGCGTTTGCATCACGTCCAGCGGATTCGACATCAGCCTCTATGGCTCGTATCTTCCCTTTCTCGATCAGGGATCGAATGGGATTCCAGGTGGTATCACCCACATCGCCCACGAGGATAATCTCTATGTCGCCCTTGTATTCTTGGGCGAGCAAGGAGTTAACCAATGAGCGGATGGTTCCAGGGCGATCCTTGACGGGCACTACGACGCTCACTGATGGCCAGCCTGCTTCTCCGGCAGTGAACGATGATCGTTCCTCAACAACATAGGAATCCGTGGGGTGACGGAAGCCTTGTCGCAGGAAGCGCGAGAATACTCCTTGTAGGAATCTGCTCGCAAGCAGTAGGGTCACGAACGGGTAGGCGAGACTTGCTGTGCGTTTTGTGTTGACCCAGTTGGCTAGCATGATTAGTACCAGGAACGGACCGAACGCGGTGAGCAGCAGGGGGTTAAGCCATGCACACACCAAGGTGCCGATACTGATACCGGCTGTGCAAACGATCTGGACAATTCGTTTCCGAGCGAAGCGCGAGGAAGGGAAGGCGACGATGAAGTCAGCACAGCCCATGCCTGAACGCTTGTACTCGTCGAGAAGTGACCACAGCCCACTTCGGTGATGACGTGGGGTTTCCAGCGTCGGGTCACAGTAAATGGTTATGCCATTTTGCACAATTGTTTCGAACCACGAATAATCCTCGTACGAATTGGTGAAGCGAGTATCCGGACCGCCAACTTTTTCGAAGACCTCACGGCGGCACGCGAAATTAGCCGTTACGGGCAACTTACGGCGATGCGTATTTGACCCGTTGACCTCATAAGCGGTCGTCATGCGAGGTGTTTTGCTGGCTATGCGATTGTGGTCGATGTATCGATTCCACCAAGAGTCACCGTGCCCGCTGAGCGGGCCGGCGACTGCCTGGTGGCCGCCAACGGTAAGATGCGAGACGACTCGTGAGAGCCACTCCTTTCGAGGGAGTACGTCACCGTCAATGACGACCAATATGTCACCGATCGCCTTTTTCAGACCACGCCCGCGTTTGGCGTTTGAATCACGCCGCGGCGTACGAACCTGAACTTCGAGTACCTGTAGAGTGAATGGAACGTCCAGCTCCCTGATGGATGCAAGGCTTGGACTGCCCAGGTCGCCAACCACAATGACCTCGAAGTTGCCTCCGGGGTAGGTTTGCTGACAAAGTGCCTCCAGGGTATCTGTTGGCACTGAGCTCTTAACAGGTATGACGATGCTGACGAAAGGAAGGTTGTCAGGCAACTCTGGCGCCGGCAACGGTGATGTCGTCGGCGCTGAGTCTTTTTTTGCCCACTTTCCTCCGAACGCCAGCTTGTCACCGGCGACGTAATTGAGAACAGTCGTAGCGACGATACACACCGCTTGCGCAATGAGGATCGGACCGCTTTCTCCGAGGAGATTGATGGGCCACGGTGCTGTGATTGTCCACTCCCACACCGGTACCCACGACACCTGGAGGGTGAAGAGGACCTGGTTGAACGGGATGGTGAACACTCGCGTCGCGTGAAACAGCAGTAAAGACTTCCAGATGCTGTTCTCGCGTCTCCGGTCACGGAAAGTGAGAATCCAGTTGCCCGCGAAGTTGAGCTCCACGCTCAGCACTGTCTGAATAGCGTAGGCTAGCCACGCTTCCATGCCGAAAATGCTGATCATGACGTAAAGCTCGACAAAGCTGAGCAACATTACAGTTATTCCCACGGCAGCGAACAGAAGCTTGCGCTTCTTGCCGCTATACTCAGGGGCTTGCTGGGACGTCAAAACGAAGTCCTTTCAAAGAACGTTGTCTACACTTCAAATTGTAAAGGCGGCCCCTAGCTTTTTGAGCGAGAGCGCCTTCACCCATAAAAAGCAGCCCTGTTCGGGCTGGCCTTCTATAAGCTCCTTACATTTATACATAATAATTGAGTAATGTCAATACTTTTTAATAATTTTAACAGATATAAAATCCTTATGGCAAAAGGCTAACAAAGCCTCCTCCGCTAGTTGTCGCAAGTATATTATCTGCGATGTTGGTAGGCAGGTCAGATTGACTGGCTAATTTGCCGCATAAGCGAGGGGGAACAGCATTGAGAGCGAAATCGGTGCTACATTTGTAGCGGACGTAGCTGGGTGGTGTTGTTGCCACAAATAGAACCCCTAGAGCATAGCGTTTGCCAACTTGTAGCGTATAGGTAGCAGAAAGATTTTTAACAACACCAGTGAAAGTAGTTGTCCAGCCGCTGGTTTCATTTGCGGTACTGGCAACGAGAGCTAATGCTTGATCACCGGAATTGACAGTATAAAGCCCAATACGTGCAAGGGTTACTCCACTGGCAATCTGGGAACCAGTTCTTAATTCGATTTTAGAAACAATGCCGCCGCTCAAGCTACCTCGAGGCGAGGTAAAATAAGAAAAGTATATTTCGCCCGAGATCGGGGTAATAGTTCCATCTGCAAATCGTCGGTCACATGTCGAAATGCCATTTGATATTGAATTGCCGTCTTGATATAGCCCAGATATCTTACCGAAGTTACTTGCAAAGGCATCAACGGGGTCAATAGGATCGTTGGGGTTATGTTGTTTTAATTCGAGGTTTGGTGTAAAGGTTGCCATATTTCTAAGCTCCTATTAGTTGATTCCATGTTAAATTGGCGTAATTGGCCCACTGTTTTCCTGGAGTCATCTCTTGTGTCCAGATACCACTTGCATCTTGCAGCTCTGTTTGGAAGCTATCTGGGTAATTAATGGCCGTAGCGTGATGCAAGTAGAGATAATGATGGGCTTCGTAGCGTATATTGCTAGCTGGATCTACGATCCATGCAGTGGCATGGTGAAGAGGAGTGTTTTGTGCACGCCCCCATTCATAAACTGAAACATGAATTTCGTGAGTATCTCCAGCTTGGCGAATTGTATTGACTGCTGATTGGGCCGCTGCCTCCCAGTGCTTAGCAGAGGGCTCTCCCAGAGGCGTTCGAGGCATATCATGTGGCTCGTTCATTAATGAGTAGGCAAGTACACCCGTATTTGATTGAAAAGTGGTGGCAATGCGGCTCCATACGTCAATGAAGGCGCTTATCGGTAGTTGAGCTGTGCCAAGTATAGTGACTCCACTAGGAGTCACGTAGCGACTATAGTTATGTAGATCGAGCACTACCTGCATGCCAGCGTTTTGAGCATTTGAAATAGTATTCTGCAGTCGGTTTACCTCTGTAGTGTCGAGAGCAGCTCCTAGTGTTGGTTGGAGTCGTTCCCATCGAAATCCTATACGAGCAACCTTATAACCTCTACTCGCTAAATAGGTATATGTGCCGGGCGTTTCATACCACCAGGTGTTTTGCTGCACATTATTCATGATAGAGGGGTTACCATCTCCGCCACCATCGTTGGCAGCACCGCCGAATATATCAATGCCTCTCCAGTATTCTGGTGTAGTTTGAAATGCTTCGCTCACTTTTGCCTGCTGATTTGCTTTATCTATAGATTGCCCGCCGCTAACAGATCCATTACTCCTGCTGTACATAGTGAGTTGCGCTACATTCGTGCCAGGGCCTTGTGCGGTAAAGGCAAGGACGGGCAGGTGCCATTTATTTGCTTCTCTATACCATGCTTTAGCGACATTATTCCAAAGTTGAGGATAAGCGTTGTTAGGCCATCCAATTTCAGAGATAACTCCTCTAACGTTATTTCTGTTTAACCACTGGCCAAAGATTGCGAGCTCGTTGGTGACACGACGGATCACTAAGTCTTGCTGCACTGAACTCGGCTGCTTCATGCGTACAGCAGCTTTCATCGTAGATCGTATCCTGATTGAAAACCAAGCCACGCTGATGAACTTAACCCTAGAAATGTGATAACATCAATAGCATTTGCGGTAGGTGTTAATTCCATTGGGATGCCGCTTGGCCATTTCACCGCCGGAGGCCAAGTAATACTATGTCCTCCACTGCTATCTTGGCGTACGATAAGTGTCAAGCTTTTACCGGCACTAGGGGTCGGCAGCGTAATGATAAGATCGGTAGTAAGTGTAACGTCGTGAACGGTAGCGGTTGTTACATCTGGGAGTGTCAAGGTACTATTACTAGTAGTTATGATATTCACAGCTTCGACAATATCTGCCTTAGTATTAAGTGCCGGCACAACAGGTGTAGTGGCGCTTCCTGCAAGATCACCAGATAGTTGAATCCCCCCAAGGCTGCTTGTAGATGCGGGCAGAGTGGTGTTCAGTTTGTTTTGAATAATGCTATCAAGATCGTTTTCGGGTATGCCGCTTGATGGTTTTTTATATAAACCACTTAATGTTCCGTCAGCACGTATCTTTAAAGCACCGTCTGATGTATGCTCGCGTTTTAAAAAGTCATTTAATATTTCTCCCCAGTCTCCAAAGTCTGCGCCGGGTATTGGTAGTCTTGACATATTCCTCCATTTTTTTGCGTCAAATAAAAACACCGATACTCTATCGTGTGTTGTGTTATTAGTTATCCGTGAGGGTAGCGATTGCAAGGTGTCTACACCTAGCAGGGTTATCCACTGCATTATTAATCGCTACCCATTTCGGCCAGTGGATAAAGAATAGAGAAAATAGCTAACAAATTCTCAGCACAAGACTAAGTGTAGACATAAGCAGTATAGCAAATAAATTTTATGAGTAAACCCTAAAATTACAACAGTATTTCTTCTGATTAGTGGATTGAGGTTGTAAGCTGCCAGAATTGTAAAAACGGTAGGATCATGATACAATTACACCTGTAAATTAACCTGCGCTAACAAAAAGCGCTCCTGCGTGTGAGCAGGATCCATAGGAGGAACTATGCGACAGTATGAATTAACCATACTTATTCATCCAGATCTTGAAATTGATCTGGAAAAGCCGCTCAAAAAAGTTCGCGATATTATCACGAATAATGGCGGTTCAATTACTAAAGAAGACAACTGGGGCAAGAAGAAGCTTGCGTATCGTATCAAAGACGAAGATTTTGCAACTTACGTATATTTTGAGCTCGAATTGCCAGCTGAAGCTGTTAAAAAAATTGATAGCACGCTGAATATTACCGATGAAGTGCTTCGCCACTTACTGGTTTCAAACGATCCAAAACGTCCAAGCGAAACTGACGAAGCAAAAGAAGACGAACTAAAGGAGGACTAAGCTATGGCTCGAAGTATCAATCAGGTTATTTTAATGGGCAACCTGACACGTGACCCTGAAACGCGCACAACACCAAACGGTCAAAATGTTACGAGTTTCAGCTTGGCCTTAAACCGCAGTTACAAAGATCAAAGCGGTAACTGGCAAGAAGATACTGATTATATCGATATTGTCGCCTGGGCACAGCTAGGTGACCGCGTCGCGCAATACTTAAGCAAAGGCCGCCGCTGTCTTGTGCAAGGCCGCCTTAGCCAACGTAGCTGGGAACAAGAGGGGCAAAAACGTAGCAAAGTTGAGGTTATTGCTAGCGACGTTACCTTCCTTGATGGTGCTGGTGGTGACGGCGGTAGTGGCGGTGGTAATGCTGGCTCTTACGGCAACGCTGGCGGTAGTAACACTTCAAGCCAAAAGAAAAAGAACGACGATGTCGTCATTGAAGACATCGACGATAAACCAATTGATCTCTCAGAGATCCCATTCTAATTACTGAACAAAGGATAACTAATGAAACCAACTAACCGTTTCCGCAAGGATACACCTGCATATTTTGACTATAGAGATGTCAAAACTCTGCAGCGATTTATTAATATGTATGCCCAGATTGAACCGGCTACTAAAACAGGTTTAAGCGCCAAGCAACAACGTCAACTTGCCGTTGCTATTAAACGTGCACGCCACCTGGCTTTACTTCCTTTCGTGGCAAGCTAGTTTGCTTGCACTGCTCGCCCCAGTAAACTGAAATTAAGCAAGGAGGATAATATGAATTCGCAATACTCACAGTTACGTCAACAAGCGCGGCAGCTGGAAGACCGCATGCATGGATCGTGGGATGTACCGCACGACCCTGTGGCTTCTCAAATACAGCAGAGTGCGAAAAGCTTTCGTGAAGCAATAGAATCAGGGGAAAACCCAGGCCAGCTTGCGGTTCGCGCGGAGGGGCTTCATAGGCGGTTAGAGGAGCTGAGCCACAACGGCACGAACATCATAAGCTCGAACGACTTAGTGGCCTTCCGTGACCATTATCGTGATATACACGAAACATTTAAACACATGTAATTTGGAGTAATGAGTGGCACTTGGTGTAACTGATCTTAAAAAAGGGCAAGTAATTGAACTGGACGGCAAACCGTTTCGTGTGATTGAATATTCGCAAAAAGTGATGGGCCGCGGTGGTAGTATTGTAAACGTTCGTTTGAAGAATTTGATTGATGGCAGTGTTTTGCCAAAAACCTTTAAAGGTGCTGATAAAATCGAGCCCGCAACTGTTGAGCACCGAACCGTACAATTCTTGTATGCAGATAGCGATGATTATCACTTTATGGACCCTGGAAGCTTTGAGCAGTTTCAGCTTTCAAGTGATCTTGTTGAAACCGCCAGGCCATTTTTAAAAGAGGGCGACAATGTTGATATGCAGTTCTTTGATGGGCGTGTCATTAATATTGAATTGCCGAAAAACCTGTATTTAAAAGTGACCTATGCCGAGAATGTCGTCAAAGGTGATACGACAAATAGTGTGCAAAAAGATGTCACGCTTGAAACGGATCACATTATTAGGGTGCCAGCTTTTATTAAGACTGGTGATGAAATCAAAGTAGATACCCGCACTGGTGAATATTTAGAACGACGAAAAGATTAGATGGTAGTAAATGAAAAGACCTGGCTCTTCGGACCGGATCTTTTCATTTATTAAATAATGATAATTAATAGAAATATTAACTTTCTGACAGGGCTCTGCGAGGGGCGGTCAGCTGACCGCCCCTCGCAAGAGTTCACTCTGAATCGCCGAATAGTTCCTTGAGGGCAGCAGCGGCAACAACTGCATCAGCGGCCAGGTCAACAATCTGAACGATGCCTCCCAGGATTCCACTACAGTCACGCCGCGACCTGCGCGAAAGAAAACGTTTTTTACTTGAGCTTTCCCAGCCTACCGTGATTGGCTGTTTGGTAATGCTGGTGTATACCTCCTTAAACTTCTCAAGAGCCCCATCCAGTAGCAAATCGTGGCCAGACGGGCAAATCGGCGATAGCCGGAGCGTCATTGTCTTGCCATAAGTAATGACGCAGCCTGTGATCACCCTCTGCTGGAACAGCTTGGCGATGAGCACTCGCAGCCCATCGGGAATTCGTCGGCGTTCTCGTAGCTGTGCAAGGAAATCTTCTGGTGTTGCTCGGAATACGTCCAGGTCAATGTTGCAGTTCTCTAGCTCGATAATGAGCTCGTAGTTGCTGTACCTGGCTGTTGGCATCATGACACTCCTACTTGCGAACGGGTAAACTCATTGAGACTCTAAAATATCATGTGTATAATGTCAAGAGTGAAGTATCGTATCGATCTATTAATGGTAAAAAAAGGAATTGTTCCAACCCGTTCGCAAGCAGAGAGCTGGATAAAGCTTGCAAAAGTAAGTGTTAATGGCAAAATTATCACAAAGCCCGGCTTCTTAGCGGATGAGAATGCACAGCTTTCTTTGAAAACAGATGCACAATATGTTAGCCGAGCCGGCCTTAAGCTAGCGAGTGTTGCCGAGGTGCTCGGGCTACGTTTTCAGGGGGAAGTGGTACTCGATGTTGGCTCTTCGACTGGAGGTTTCACTGACTATGCTTTGCAACACGGTGCAAAAAAAGTGATTGCGGTTGATGTTGGCACAAACCAACTTCATCCAAGCCTGCGCACTGATTCTCGAGTAGATTTACATGAAAAGACAGATATTCGGCATATCAAGGAACTTGAGGTTCTGCCGGACATAATTGTTATTGATGTAAGTTTCATTAGTTTGCGTGAAATTATTCCGCATCTTTGCACTTATCTTGTAAAGCCTTCAACGCAAATCGTCGCTATGGTTAAGCCGCAATTTGAAGCTGGTAAGCACCAGATAAACAAAGGCATTATCAAAAATGATACAGTTCGCCGCCGGATTTTAAAAGATTTTGAATCATGGGTGAAACAATATGTGCTTGTGAGCGCCAAGGCCGACAGCGATATAGCAGGTGCAAAAGGCAACCACGAACGCTTTTATTTACTTGTTCCTATAAAAAAGTAGTAAAAGTCTTTACTTTTCATGATTTTTTTAGCATTATTATCTTTGTCTTGTACACAAACCTTTAGGAGGTACATGAAGAAGGCCTAGCACAGTAGTGCTGGGTCTTTACGGTTTCAGTTGTTCCGAAGGCGAGTTTTCCAGAAAAGGGAAAAATGATCAAGAGATCTCTTGCTGTGGCAGGCGTGGCTTCGGCCATGATTGCCATGGTGTTCGCCGGGACGCCGGCGATGGCGCAACCCGAATTGCCGGTTCCGGGCGGTCCCGAGGTCAAGACCACCACCAGGTGCGTCGAAGGCCACGAGGCCGTCAAGAAGGTCGTCAGCTACGTCGCCAAGGACCCCTTCACGTGGGTCGTCACGGTCGGCGGCAAGCTGCCGCTCTGCGACAAGTACATTGCGGTCGGTGCGACCTGGCGCTATGACAAGCTGGGCGAGATGTGGCCCCAGACCCTGGTGGGTACGGGCGAGTCCATCGAGATCAAGCAGCCCGGCCAGTATACCGTGGCGGCACCGCCGCGCAAGGTGTGCGGGCAAACCGACGGGTACGTCGAGAAGGGCGTCAAGCCGAACGTTCCCGGCACGCTGGACAAGCTGGGCGACCCGGACGAGCCGCACCTGCTGTGGCACTACTTCAGCGGGCCGAAGCCGTGGAGCTTCGACGATGCCAAGAAGTGCAAGCCGGCGAAGCCTGAAGTCAGCGCCGAGGTCAAGGCCTGTGTCGCCGAGGGTGACAAGGACGGTGAGGTGACCGTCACGATCACCAACCCGAACCACTACAAGGTCACCTACGGGGTCAAGCTCGGTGGGCTGGAGCCCAAGAAGCTCGAGATCGCCGGCAACGCAAGCGGCGAGGTCGTCTTCTCGGGTCTCGCGGCCGGTGAGTACAAGCTCACCGTCAGTGACAAGCACAATGGAACCACCACTACGGTGGTGGTCGAGGAGTGCTCGCCGCCGACCACGACCACTACGGTCCCGACCACGACGACGGACACCACCGTTCCGACCACCAGCACAACCACACCTGGCATCGTGCCGGTGGGCAACAACACGCCCGGTGGTGAGGAGCTGGCTGAGACCGGTGCCAGCATTGGCTGGCCGCTGGGCATCGCTGCCCTGCTGCTGATCGCTGGTGGTGTGTTGTTGTTCATTTACCGACGGCGTGGCAGGTTGCAGAACAACTGAATGACCCGGTGATGCCCTGACCCCGCATCGCCAACCTGGACGTACGGTGAGTGGCAGCCAGCCACCCCCGTACGCTCCAGGTAGGAAAGTACACAGTGAAGGCTGATCTGCGAGAACGCCTGAGGGCGTTTTTATTTTTATCTAAAACTTAGACATTAAACCTGAATTCAATCACGTCGTTTGGTCGCATAATATATGTTTTGCCTTCAGTACGTACTTTACCGGCAGCTTTGGCGGCTGTTTCTGAACCAGCTTCGATTAAATCGTGAAAATCGACAGCTTGGGCGGCAATAAAACCTTTTTGAAAGTCAGTATGAATAGCGCCAGCAGCTTCAGGGGCAGTGGAGCCTTTTTTGATTGTCCAGGCGCGAACTTCTTTCGGTCCGGCGGTTAAAAAGCTTTGTAATCCTAAGGTATCGTAAGCCGCACGAATTAGCTGGCTTAAACCTGATTCGTGCTGGCCATAGCTCTCAAGTAGTTCGGCGGCGTCTGCCAGTTCGAGCCCACGTAACTCATCTTCAAGCGCAGCACATAAAAATAATGCTTGGTTCGGTGCAGTAATGGCGGCTAATTCTTGTTTGCGAGTCTCATCGCTTAAAGTTGTTTCATCAACATTGAATACGTAAATGACTTCTTTTGCGGTAAGCAGATGTAAATCACGCAGGAGTTCCTGATTTGCTTCGAGGAGCGCTGGAAATTGCCAGAGTGGTTGATTATTTTCAAGACGTTTTTGTAATTCGCCAAGTGCCTCAATGCTAGTGCGCAGTTTTGGGTTTGCCTTGGCTTCTTTTTGTAGTTTTGGGAGGCGATTTTCAAGTGTCTGTAAATCGGCCAGCACTAACTCGGTGTTAATAATAGCTACATCTTCAGTTGGGTCAACCCGATTTGCAACGTGCAACACATCATCATTTGCAAAAGCTCGTACCACATGGCAGATAGCATCACAACTGCGAATATTTGCTAAGAATTTATTACCAAGCCCTTCGCCCTGGCTTGCGCCAGCAACCAGGCCGGCAATATCAACAAACGTGACCGTGGCCGGTATGATTTTTTGGGTATTATAAAGTTTGCCAAGCGCTTCAAGCCGATGGTCGGGCACCGGCACAATACCAGTATTTGGCTCAATTGTTGCAAACGGATAATTAGCCGCCAAAATATTATTATTTGTCAGGGCATTAAAAAGGGTAGATTTGCCAACGTTTGGGAGGCCGACAATGCCGATTTGTAGAGAGCTCATGACAATATATTAACAGAGACAGGTTAAGTATTGTAGTAAAAGTTTCAGAATTCGTAGTATATTGACTATATGCTTCGACAATGCTATAATATATGTGGTAATATTAAGCACAAAAAAATGAAAACAAATGCAACTTCTGGGCGTTTTACATACGTTGAAACACCAGAGCCGGAAATCACTAAACAGCACTTTGATTTTCTTACCTATGATGATCCACAGATATCGTCATTAGGCCATGGAGCGCTGGACTTATTCGTAGCCAATCAGGCACCGGCAATACCGGAATCAGCATTTGAATTAGAAGAAGAATCACTTCCGATAATTCAGCCAACTCCGGATGCTGGCATTAATCTAAGTGATGAACAAATCAAGCATCCGGAAGCTATCGCTCAAGCGATTGAATTGCAGCATTATGCTCGTCAAACACCACGTTTTATCGAGCAGGCTAAAGATTCGAGCCGAACGAATATATTAAAATATCGGCCTTATATCGATAGTAACCCGATAGCCATAACCGAACACGAGGCCCTCAATCAACTTCGTCAAACCCTGGACAGATTACTTGCCTCTAGCTTACCAGACGAGCATCGGCATGAGATAGAAGATATACGTAATAACTTAACGTTTCTTGGTGATAAGGAAGTGCGCAAGAGTACTCCCGGCATGGCGGTACTTTGGAGAAACTTTTTAGAAGAAGACCCGAAAAACGTGCTATGCCTGACAACCCTACACAAAACCAACGAGGGAGAAAACACACGGCTCAAAAGCGGTCCGTATATTATAGGTAAGATACTAGATAACTTTACCGATGAGGAGCTTGCAGCCTACAAGGGCAGGATTATTGATGACCCGCTTAAACTACCTGAGCTCGGCGTTGACCCAAACTATACACGTATTATTGCTGTTGATGACAGCACTATAAGTGGTAGTCAATTAAAAGACATACTTCGAGAAATGGATACACCAGAGATGGCGCCATACTTGGGATTAGCCAAGGTAAAGCATGAGTGGGAAGACGAGATATATCTAAAGTCGGTCGAGATTAATTTATTAGCCGCACCTGGCAAATTACTAGAGCATGGTTTTCAGGTTTATCTAGATGCCGCAGGTCAGCAAACTCGGGTGCAGGTCAAGGCCTACTACAAAAATCATGAGGTTGAAGGCCATGTGCGTACAACATCAGCGCATTCGTCTATGGACTGGGGATTTGAAGAAACAATTAGATTTGCTATCGCAGCCAGCGATACATACCTGCCAATGCCGCCTTTAACTTTTATAGAACGTCCGTATCGGAGTGAATTGCCGGCGGTTACAATAGAAGAAGATGGAACGTTACAGCGTACCCAGTCTGTCTTTACGAAAGAAAACTAACCCTAGCATAGTCAGCTTAACTGTTAATGCGGCGGGTAGTCAAAGCTTGGCCTTTAGAGAAGATTTTGTAAACGATGCTAGCAGTAGATGCTATACTATTAGTATTCAAAAATAAAACAAAAATATATGAATAAAACAACAGATCGCTTAAAACAGCATGCGTGGCGCATTGCTCGCCATAAACATGTTCGGCGTGCCGTTTTTACGTTTCATACTCTCATGATAGTTGTTGGGATTTTGGCGGCGCTCAGTATAATAGGCCAGCTTCTTTATCCGGCTGATCGTGCTTTGCCATTTGCGAAAGTCGACACACTTGAAATAGGCGGACTAACGCTTGACGAAATTGAACAAAAACTTGGAACAACGGCTGGTGACGCCACCTTAAAAATAAAGACACCACAAAAAATATACGAAACTAAATGGGCAAGTATTGGCTTAACGATTGATGACTCGGCAACGGCACGAGCAGCAGCTATGTATTCATTTTGGGAACGATTAATTCCATTCTCATCATTTGTACGAACCCTGCAGACTGCCAACGCAACGTCAATTATTATTGTTAATAAAGAGCGCCTTCGTGCTTTTGCCGATAAAATCGCTGCAGAAAACAAGCAAACTGCAACTGAAGCAGATATTGTGATTCAAAACGGCAAAGTTATCTTGCAAGAGGGGAAAGGTGGGTTTGCGTTTACGGTTGATGACATTGAGTATCAATTGCAGGCGAGGCCTTTTCAGGTAAATAGTGAAATCACCTTACAGCCTCGAATTGTCACAGCCGATGTAAATTACGAAGAATTAATTGCGACGAAGGTTCGTACTGAACAGATTGTTACTCGGGCATTAACGTTAACGATTGAAGACAAAACATTTAAACCCGATGCCACGACCCAAGGTGGGTGGCTTCAGGTGGGTGAAGACCCTATCTCGCACGTTATGACCGTGCAGCTTAAAAAGGATACTCTTGAGAAGTATTTAACAGATATTAGTGCGCAAATAGCAATGCCGGCTGGCGTTACTAAGATTACCCTACTTGACGGACAAGAGGTAGAACGGGTGAATGGTACGAGCGGTAAAAGTATTAATATAGCCACCGCCATGCAAATGATTGAAAAAGCGCTTTTTGACCCTAAGGCTTCTGCTTCTGTTGCGATGACGCTTATAGAGCAAGCACCATCGCTTAGCTATACACGCACATATTCTAAAGGAGATATTGGTTTGCTGGCGCTTATTCGCGACTGGGAAGCTGATACTTATGGTACGTACGGTATTATCGTACGTGAAATTGGTGGCCAAAATCGTTATGCCGAATTCCAACCCGATCGAGCATTTGTAACCTCAAGCACTTATAAGATGTTTATCGCCTACGACATATTCACTAAAATGGAACGGGCCGAGATAACGAATGAAACGGTACTTGATAATGGCTGGACGGTTAATGCTTGCATGAATGAGATGATCCTTCACTCAACAAATCCGTGTGCAATAGCCTTTCAGAATTGGCTTGGTTGGCAAACCTCTGAGGATATGATTCATGAAGCGGGCTTTTTAGATACTCATGTTAATAATTTAAATGGCGGTGACAAATACTCAACAGTAAGGGATGAAACAAACTTTATGTTGCGTCTGCAGGCCGGCACTCTATTAAATGATGAACACACTGAACGTCTGCTTAATTTGTTTAAACGACAGGTCTGGCGAGGTGGTATTCCAGCTGGCGTACCGCGAGGCACAGTGGTGGCAAATAAAGTAGGTTTTTATAATGGCTATGTGCATGACATTGGCATTATCTACTCACCAAAAGCAACGTACATCTTGGGAATTATGAGCCGTGGTGGTTCTGATCCTGTTTTTGCCAATTTATCTCGCCGTGTATACAATTTTTTTAATCGTTAGCACTTTTAGAAGAGCATTGCCGATAGAGCATAACCGGTTTATACTTAACTGCAATGGACATTTTCTATGGCTAAAAAAATTATTGATACAAGTGAAAAAAAGCAGGCTAAAAAAGCTTCCACGATGACAATGTGGATAACAATTGCTGTAATTGTTATAGCGGCCGGCGCAGCTTTAGTAGCAGTTATATTTTTACAAACGCGTAACTCCACGCAGACCGAACAGGCTAAAGAGGTAACGCCGAGTGGTACCATCAAAGAGGCACTTGATACTGGTAAGACTCCTGGTGAAGCAACACTGAAAGAAGCACTCAGTAAAAACCCCAATACTGAGGAAAAACAGCAGCTTTTGCAGTTCTTAGCAGACGACGCACAGCGGCGCGGTGATTTTAAAGCAGCCGTTTCATATCTTGAACAGGCTTATCAAGCAGGTGTAAAGGTGGGGTTGTTGGTGCAAAATATTGGTGTTTTATATCTTGAGAAGTTGAATGACAAATCTCAGGCGCTAAAGTATTTTAAAGAGGCCAGAGCCCTCACCGAGCAGCAGAAAAATGAAGACCCGCTCAGTGAGCAAAATATTCAATATCTCGATACCAAAATAAAAGAACTGGAGGCTCAGGGTGTCACGCCTGCTGAATAAGCATCGCTGGATACATGTAGTAATGATAGTTGTGGCTGTTATTGGCCAGCTATTTTCATATATGCCGCCAGCTCAAGCCGAACCGGGTGAGCCTGGTCCGTATGGGCGACCGCTGAACCATGGTTATTTCTATGGTCGTCTTGATCCTGCCGGAAGAATAGTAATTCCAGGAGGTTTATTTCCTGCTAATCTTGACCAATTTATTAATGCGATTCGTTCGCGCGCCTTAAATCAAGGCGGAGGCTGGTCACTTCAAGATATCCGAGGTGCACAATTCATTGTGCAAACCATGCGTACGGGTGGTCATACCTTCCCGTCAGCCGCTGATGTGGACGACTGGGAACGGAAAGTTCGGGGCGTTGCCACATATGGGGGCGTTAACCTTGATGAGGGTATATCGTATCGATACAATAGTTATTATCAAGATGCGCATGGTGACAATGCCTTTTACAGTCGTGATCACGGTACATTTATTTGGTACCCCTGGACTGTTGATAACGGTGTCGTTGGCAATTCAATTACTTTTAGGGATCAGGCCGGCAATATTATTTATGCTATTCGCAGGGCTTGCGGTAACCCAGTTGGCCATAACTTTGCACCACTTCCAGATCCTTGGCAAGTTGCTGGTTCCACGACTGTCTCTGGTAATGATCAAAACGACGGCCCAGTTAGTGGCCGTAATAGTATTACCTCCGTACCAGGCCAAACTGTCACATTTTCGCACGTTTTACGGTTGAACGGGGGCTCAACTCAACAGTCAATTGACTACACGGCTCGAAGGGTGTATCCCGGCACTCCTGATCAGCCGGTTACGAATAACTCTTTGCCGCGTGCGAACCCTGGTAATGTAGTCTTGGCGCCTAATACACAGCTTGAGGTTGTTCGTAGTCAACTTGCTATTCCACTGACGGCGCCGCCGGGTACGCAATACTGTCAATATATAAGCTTCCGGCCAGCTTCCTCTACGAATGGTGGCATTGGCCTTGGAGCGGCAGCTTGCGTGATAGTTGCCTATAGTTATTCGTTGTCACCAAGTGCTCAAGTGTCGCAAACGACGGCTTCGGCAAACGAAACAGTTAATGTGAACTATACGGTTAATAAGTCGGGCATTACAGTAAGTCGTCCAACTGCATGGGCGGTTAAAGAATTGATCGTTCAGCCAGGAGTATCTATAGATCTTACTGCGCCTTATACTGACAATAACTTTACCTGTGCCCGATTTAGCGTGCCAGGGGTCGTTTGTCGCGATATCTATGTTGCGCCTAGTACAACGGTATTTACTAATAACACAACCTCATTGCCGAACAATCCAGGGAGTAATTTCGTTGTCGGTAATTACCCGACAGGTACGCGCATCTGTCGTATGCTTGCTGTTGATCCGCCTACTCATGGTGCTGCACCACGTCACCGATGGAGTGCACCAAGTTGTGTGACAGTTGGAAAACGCCCAACAGTGCACTTTATAGGTGGAGATATTAGTGTTGGCGGCGGTTTTGCAAATAGTAGCGGTATTTGCACCGAAGCAACCAATTCAGGGAACATCTTTACAACAGCAAATACGGATGCGAATGGTTCGGTTGTTGAGTATGCCGCCGTTGCTCGCGGCAAGGTTCAGCAATTTGGTACAGCAAGTAAGCCTGATACGTCTGCGCAACACTTTTTAGCAACAGCTCTTATGTTCTCGAATGTTCCGCTCACGAATCCTGGCCACTTTGGCGATAATCCGCATTGTATAACAGATTATTATGCACAATATGCAGCCCAGGTGCCTGTAAGCGCATCACCAGCTGGCACGCAGGATATTGGCAGTTTAGTAGCGACAAATGGCGTTACTAAAGTTCATTACAGTGGTAACTTGACGATTGCAAAATCAACTATTCCTAAGGGTGCTCAACTATTACTTGTTGTTGATGGCGACGTTACTATTACTGACACCATCACCTATGCTGGGCCATATAATACGACGAGCGAGATACCGTCGCTTGCTATTGTTGCAAGAGGTAACATTATAGTAAATGGTAATGTCTCGCAAATGGATGGTGCTTTCTTTACGCTGAAAAACTTTTCAACGTGTGATACACCAGGCGCATTGACAGCAGGAACGTGTAGCACCCCACTGTTAGCTAACGGGCTTGTCATTGCCGATACAGTGTCGTTACGTCGAACAGCGGGGTCAGATCCAGTGACGAGCAGCGATCCGGCAGAGCGTTTCTTTTATGGTTCTGAATTATTCTTCAATAACGTATTGATGGGCAGTAGTAACAATCAAGAGATCATCAATACGATTGAAGAACAAGACTTGCCACCACGTTACTAATTTGAAGGGCGAAAACTACTTCACAAGTAAGGTACTTATGCTATAATCAAGCATAAGTATGAAGTTATTTCAATCGGTGGGCGACTTCTTCGCACTTGATATCGGCACAACCGCTGTACGAGCGATTGAACTTAAAGGTACACCAGGATCTTGGGTCTTAGCTCGATATGGTTCAGCTCCTGTTGATATGAAAGTTGCTACAAGTGACTCACCCGAAGATCGAAAACGATTAGGTGAGGTTATTACGAACCTTATTGCTCAAACGGGTATTACTTCGAAAAACGTTGTGGTAGGTGTTCCTTCGAATAAAACATTCGTAACAGTTGTTGATCTACCAGATGTACCGCCACAAGAATTAGCCAGTACAATTAAATATCAAGCTGAGCAATATATTCCAATGTCTATTGAAGAAGCAAAAATAGATTGGGCGGTCTTGGGCAAATCACTGAGAGACGAGAATAAAATTGAAGTACTGCTCGCCAGTGTTGCTAATAAATTTAGCGAAGATCGCCTTGATCTTATTGAAGGTTTGGGGCTCAATGTTATTGCATTAGAGCCTGATCCATTAGCGCTTGTGCGTTCTCTTACTCCTGAAGATAATCAAAACGGTTTATTAATTGTTGATCTTGGAGATTTCTCAACTGATATTGTAGCGGTTGTTGGTGATACGCCCCGACTTGTGCGTTCGTTGCCAACTGGCATGCAAACACTTGTAAAAGCAGCTCAGCAAAACCTTAGTATTGACCAGAACCAGGCGATGCAATTTATTCTGAAGTTTGGTCTTTATCCTGATAGGCTTGAGGGTCAAATTTATAAATCGCTTGAACCAACTTTAGAGCAATTTGTTTTAGAGTTAACAAAAACGATAAAGTTCTTTCAAACACGATATCCAAGCCTCCCTATTCAAAATGCTGTTTTAACGGGTTACGGTGTTTCGGTGCCAGCATTTAATGATTTTGTCAGTACCAAAACCGGATTGCAGGTAGTGGCGGGTAATCCCTGGCAAAGAGTGCGTGCTGGCGGCGATCAACAAACGCTGCTTCAGCTAGCACCTAGATTCGCTGTAGCTGTTGGTCTGGCGGAGAGAGCGGCATGATTCAGTTAAATCTCCTACCAGATGTAAAAAAAGAGTTTCTGCAGGCGCAGCGGACAAAAACGACTGTCATCGGTATTTCAATTTTAGTCACACTAGGCGCAGTTGGCTTGACAGTCTTCTTGTTCCTGACTGTTTATGCGGGGCAGCCACTACTTATTGCTAGTAAGCAAACTGAAATTGACACACGCACAGAAGACCTAAAGTCGGTAGAAGATATTGATAAATACCTTACTATTCAAAATCAACTCATTGCACTGCCAGAATTATACGATCAAAAAGTCATATATTCACGGCTTTTTGAATATCTTAAGGTTTTAAACCCAGCACCACCCAATAATATTCGGCTTTCAAGTTTGCAAACAGATCAAGAGAATAAAGAAATTGTGTTTAATGGCGTGGCTGGTAATTTCCAAGCTTTCACTATTTTTAAAGACACACTTGTTAATGCCGAGCTTACTTATAAAGAAGATGATGAAGAACAGACGGGCAAACTGTTTGATAGTGTTGTAATTGAAAGCCAAAATCTTACTCGTAATCAAGGCAGGCAGGAGTTAGGTTTTATTGTTCGTGCAACTTATAACGAGTTTGCATTTGATCCTAACATTGAAGATGTAAAATTAAATATACCTAATATTCAAACGACACAATCGATTACTGGTGCACCATCGCGCGCCAATACAATATTTGACGAAAATGCCAATCCTTCAGGCGACCAAGGAGATGACTAATGGAACTGAAACGTGCAACTGGTCTTAAGAAACGCCAAGCAATTAGTAGTGCTAATCGTACAATGTTTGCCTGGGTCGCAATTGCTTCAATTGCAATCTCGATTTTGCTTGTTGCGGCTCAATTCTTATATAAGCAATTTTTATATAACAACAATGTATATAGCGCTAAATCTAAAGCCGCAAGCACCTTAGCCGAAAATCAAAATAATATCGTGAAGCTTAAAGAAGCCTTTGGGCCACTTGACGCAGGAACCGATAAAAACGTGAGCTCAACTAAGATTTTGAATGCCTTGCCTCGCGAAAAAGATACAAGTGCATTCGGTACTTCAATTCAGCAGGTCATTACACCACTTTCAGGTGTAACGCTTGAAAGTGTGTCGATCGAGAGCCAAGCAGAAGACGTAGAGCCATCTGATGAAGCTAGTGGCCCACAGCCTATCAATGCGAGTATTACTGTAAGCGGTAGCTATGAACAAGTTCTAGCCTTTGTGCGCGATTTAGAACGGGTTATTCGGCCCATTACTATTAATACAATGAACGTGACTGGCTCAGATAAGAATACTCGCTTGGCACTCGATATAACGGCTTACTGGCAACCAGCTAAAGGTGTTGAGATAAAGAAAGAGGTCGTCAAGTCATGAAAAAAAACGACATAGCAATCATCGTTTTGATTGTTTCAGTGACACTTTTAGTATCTTATTTTGCATTAAGTGCAATAATTGGTCAGCCTGGTAGTCAGCGCCAAACAGTTGAAGTCGTTGAGCCAATCTCGGCAGAATTACCAGAACCAAGCAAAAAGATTTTTAACGACCAAGCAATCGATCCAACTGTAGTGATTGAAATTGGTAATCCAGCAAATCAACAACCATTTGATCAGTAGGATGAGTTAGCATATATGGGTTTGCTAACTGATGACAGTCAAAAAAAGCTCGAAATTCTCTTAGTTGAAGAGAGAGTCATTACTAAAGAGGATCTGGCGAAATATAAAAAAGAGGCCGAAAAAGAGAACAAGCCTCTCATTAGCTACCTCGTTGAACATAAGCTAGTAGGTAACGAGGCTTTAACTCGCTTGATGGCATCTGTTTCGGGCGTACCCTATGTGAATCTGCTTGAGGCGAATATTGATCAGTCAGTACTTCGGCTGCTTCCAAGAGATGTGGCAGAACACTTTATGGCTGTACCGCTTGGTGAAGTGCAGAATCGTCTTGCAGTGGCTATGCTTGATGCTAATAATGTTCAGGCGGTTGATTACCTTTCGAATCGTATCGCAAGACCGCTGAAAGTTTACATGGCTTCAGAGGAAGGTATTAATCACGTACTCGATCAGTACCATACTGATCTTCAGCAGGGAGTAAGCGCTGCTATTAGCTCTGCTGAAGAGGGCGCCAAGCAAGAAAAGGATCGTCAAAATGCCGATATTAAAACGATCGTGCAAGATTCACCAATTAGCCGAGCACTCAGTACAATTTTAGAATACGCCGCCCGTTCTCGTGCCTCAGACATTCATATTGAGCCACTTGAGGATGCCTTGAAGATCCGTGCTCGTGTTGATGGCGTGCTACGTGAGATTATGAAGTTGCCAAAAAGTATCGAGCCGGCTCTTATCTCACGCGTAAAAATTCTCTCGAATCTCAAAATTGACGAGCATCGCATTCCTCAGGATGGACAATTTACAGTGCATGTTGCCGGGAGCGATATCGACCTTCGTATCGCTATCAGCCCAGTGGTGTGGGGTGAGCAAGTTGTTATTCGTCTGCTGGATAAGACTGGCACCAACTTTAGGCTTGAAGATATGGGATATGCTGGCCGGGCGCTCCGCATGGTTCGTAAGGGTATCCGCAAGCCGAATGGCATGGTGCTTACTTCTGGCCCAACTGGTTCTGGTAAGTCAACCAGCCTTTATGCGCTCATTCAAGAGATTAAGAGCGATGAAATTAATATTGTTACGCTTGAAGACCCTGTTGAATATAAAATATCAGGGGTTAACCAAATTCAGGTTAATACTGAAGTTGGGCTGACATTTGCAAATGGTCTTCGTTCAATTCTTCGCCAAGACCCGAATGTTATTATGGTGGGTGAGATTCGTGATCGTGAAACCGCTAACTTGGCCGTGCAAGCCGCTCTAACGGGTCACCTAGTATTCTCGACACTTCATACTAACTCAGCGGCTGGAGTGCTTCCACGATTGCTCGACATGGGCATTGAACCTTTCTTAATTGCCAGCACTGTCAATACCGTCATTGGTCAACGTTTAGTGCGTCGAGTAGGCGAGGAACGCGAAACCTATCAGTCTAACCCGCTTGAGACTCAGACTATCCATGAAACACTTGGCGATATATTACCGAAAGATAAAGCATCAGTCGCCAAAGTTTCTGAAGACTTAGGTTATAAAGACTTGCCGCTCAGTGGCCAAAAAGCTTATACTTTAGTGAAGGGGAAGGATACGCCAGCTACCCCCAGGGGTTTCAAGGGTCGCATGGGTCTCTATGAAGTAATGGATATAACTGAAAACATCCAAAACCTTATCGTAAAGCGTGCAACTAGTGCTGAGATTCAGAAAAAAGCGGTTGAAGAAGGCATGATTACCATGCGTCGCGACGGATATCTCAAGGCACTGCAAGGTCTTACGACACTTGATGAAGTAAACCGCGTGGCGGCAAATATGGCGTAGTGAAAGGTGGGGAATGAGCGATACACAAGAACTCAGAATTGAACTGTTACTCGAAGAAGTTATTCGTAAACGAGCGAGTGATCTTCATTTACAAATTAGCTTACCGCCAATGCTCAGAATTGACGGTGCTTTGGTACCGGTACCTGGTTATGAAGCCTTGAATGAAGAAACCGTTGAGCAGTTAGTATTTTCAATTCTCGACGAAGATCAAAAACAAATCCTTTTAAAAGATAAAGAATTTGACTTTAGCTTTGCCTTTGGCGATCTCGGCCGTTTCCGTGTTAATGCCTTTCACGAGCGCGGTAATTTGGCGGCAGCTCTTCGCTTGATTCCCAATGAGATCAAGAGCGTGGCAGAATTAGGTATGCCCCAAATAGTCAGTACATTTGCGAATTTCCCGCGTGGTCTCGTGCTTGTTACTGGTCCAACTGGCTCGGGTAAGTCAACCACCCTTGCGGCGATAGTTGATCAAATTAACGACACTAAAGCGCATCATATTATTACTATTGAAGATCCAATTGAATTTACGCATAAATCAAAAAAGTCGGTTGTGGTGCAACGTGAAGTACATTATGATACTTATTCGTTTTCAGCGGCTCTTCGTTCAAGCTTGCGCCAGGACCCGGATGTTGTATTAATCGGTGAAATGCGTGACCTTGAGACTATTTCCGCTGCTATTACGATTGCCGAGACCGGTCACCTTGTGTTTGCAACGCTTCATACTAACTCTGCTTCGCAGTCGATTGATCGTATGATTGATGTCTTTCCGCCGCATCAGCAACCACAAATTCGTTCACAATTGGCTAATATTTTGCAATCAATCGTATCGCAACGCTTAATTCCGGTCATTGGCGGTGGTCGTGTGGTGGCGGCAGAGATTTTAGTAGCGAACCCCGCTGTTCGTAATATTATTCGCGAAGGTAAAAGCCATCAACTCGATGCCGTTATTCAAACCGGTGCTGACCTCGGTATGCAGTCTATGGATAAAACGCTTGTTAACTTGGTGCAGTCGGGCACGATTACCTATGATGAAGCTCGTAACTACGCGGTTGATACTACTGAATTTGATAGGATGATACGAGGTTAGGCATGATAACCTTTACCTACACTGCCCGCGATATTGCTAGCAATAAGATTGTTAAATCAGCAGTTCAGGCCGAATCAGAGCGGGCTGCCGCTAAGCTCTTAATGGCTCAGGGTATTGTGCCGCTTGATATCAAAGAACTAAATGAAAGTGAAAGTCTGCTTGGCCGGCTTCGTAATCGAGTGAGTACTAAAGATCGAGTCATCTTTACCCGCCAGCTTTCAACGCTTATTAATGCTGGCTTGCCGCTTGCCCAAGCGCTTCGGAGCGTTGCTGAACAGACTGATAATAAAAAATTGAAAAGTGTTGTCCTTGATGTAATTACCACTATCGAAGGTGGCAGTACCTTAGCTGATGCTTTTCGCCGGCACAAAGACGTTTTTAATGAAGTTTACGTTGCACTAATTGCTGCCGGTGAAGTTTCTGGTACCCTCGATAAGTCGTTAGAGCGCATTGCCGACCAACAAGAAAAGGATGCTGAACTGCTCAGTAAGGTTCGCGGTGCCATGGTGTATCCGGCTATCGTTATGGTGGTGATTGTTGGTGTGATCGTTTTCATGCTTACCACCGTTGTGCCACAGATTGAGCGCTTGTTTAAAGATCTGCGCCAAGAATTGCCATTTATTACTCAAGTTATGGTTAGTACGGCCAATTTCATTGGACGTTTCTGGTGGCTTATTCTTATTCTTATTGTTGCGGCTATATATTTCTTGCGTCGCTATATCGCTACCAATAATGGCCGACGCGCTTGGGATACCTTTAAACTACGCTTACCACTCGTGGGGCCACTGCTCGAAAAACTCTATATGGCGCGGTTTACCCGCACGGCTGAAACACTACTCTCATCCGGTGTACCGATGCTGCAAATGCTCGAAATCTCTTCAAAATCTGCCAATAACGTGCTGGTTACTAATGCGATTAACCGTGCAGCCGAAAAAGTTCGTGGTGGCAAATCGCTCTCGTCAGCTTTGAAGAACGAAAACATGATTGCTTCACTTGTGCCACAAATGATTAGTATTGGTGAACAATCTGGCGGTATTGATAAAATGATGGGTAAAGCCGCAACTTTTTATGAGAATGAACTTGAAAATACTGTTCGCTCACTTTCAACTGCTATCGAACCGGTTTTAATGGTTGTGCTAGCAATTGTGGCCGGTGGTCTTGTAGCGGCTATTCTATTACCAGTATACGGTCTTATTAACGGCGGAACCATTACATAGAGCTATGGGAAGCGCTTGCGAAAGCTGCAAATATCACTATAATCAGATTATAAACATAAGCATTCCAAACAACAGAGGAAGGGTGGTATGAACACAACGTTACAACAGAAAAAGGGCTTTACGCTGATCGAGGTCGTGCTCGTGTTAGCAATTGCCGGGCTAATCTTCTTGATTGTCTTTTTGGCGTTGCCAGCTTTACAACGATCACAACGCGATACTCAGCGTAAACAAGATCTCTCTCGTTTTATGAGCCAGCTCACAAATTACAGTAGTAATAGAAACGGTGCCGTTCCAAATAGCACCACAACACTTGGTAGTTTCGTTTCAGGCTACTTAACAAACGGCGGTCAAACTTTTAATGACCCTTCTACCGGTTCAACTTATAACGTAACATATCAAAACAATAAGACAGTTGTTCCAGCTGAAGTTGGCCAGCTATTCTATTACCAAAACGCTAAATGTGGTGATGGGGACATTGATGACGCTACTGGTAGCCGAAGTGTGGCTGCAGCGGTTTATGTAGAGCAAGGCCAATTTACCTGCCAGAGTAATAATAATTAGTATCTTTGTAAATAAAGAAACGGGCAATGGAATTTGCTCGTTTCTTTATTATAAATACTTCGGTTATAGTAATGCTTATGATTAGTGTGATTGTTGGGTTGACACTGCTTGGCCTCTGCCTCGGTAGCTTTATAAACGCTTTAGTGTGGCGTTTACATGAGAAAAAATCAATAGTGAATGATCGTTCAGAATGTCCACACTGTCACCATAAGTTAGCCGCCGCCGATCTCATACCTCTTTTTAGTTGGCTTCTTCTTAAAGGCAAGTGTCGCTACTGTAAAAAACCAATCGAAGACAGCCCAATTGTTGAAGCTGTTATGCCGTTACTGTTCGTGACTTCATACCTACTATGGCCTAACGCAATCGTAACTTGGTTCGACTGGGTCAACTTTGGTATTTGGTTAGCATATACGGTAGGTTTAGTAGCGCTCTTTGTGTACGACTTGAAATGGTACATCTTGCCCGATAAGATCGTTTGGCCCCTTATTGGCTTGGCTATCCTCAATGCGCTCATTCAATTCTTCACATGGCAGCCTTATGGTTCGGTCTTTGAAACGGCGTCGTTTTACCTTTATGGGTTGCTGCCAATTGCTGGCGTTTATTGGCTCATTTATATTTTCTCAAAAGGTAAGCTAGTTGGTTTTGGTGATGTAAAGCTTGGAATATTCATGGGCTTAGCTCTTGGATGGCAAAATGCCTTCCTAACGTTTTTGCTTGCCAACATACTCGGCACACTCGTGGTATTACCACTTTTGTTCGCCGGTAGGTTGCAGCGTAAAAGTCGAATTCCATTTGGCCCCTTTTTAATTATTGGTTTTTTCATCGCTGGCTTATTTGGTGACCGCATCGTTTCTTGGTATTTATCACTTGGTAGCGGTCTCTAAACTATGACGCTTATGCTATAATGAGCCTCAAGATGAATGCTGCTCGGATGGCTGGCTATACGGTAATAGAAGTCTCTTTGTTCTTAGCAATAAGTGGGCTCTTATTCATGATCGCCATCATCGGTACGGGTAATGTCATGCGTTCGATTCGTTTCTCGGACACTGGACGTAGCACGCACGCCTTCGTTCAACAGCAGTATGATGAAATTTTGAATGGTGTTAACCCGCGTGATAGTCAGCAAATCTGTAACAGTAGTGGCGTTCAAGCAATCACTGATCCAGTAGCCACTGGTAATCAACCCGGTGCGAGTGGTTGTTTACTGCTCGGTAAATTACTTCGTTTAGAGCAAGGAAGTGAGCACATTGACTCATACTATGTTGTTGCTACTCGTATTCCTAACCTGTCTATCGCACCCGATTCTACCTTAAGCGACGAAGAGCTTATCAGATCGGTTAACCCTTATATCGTGAAAGAGACTCGTTCGGAATATACTATCCCTTGGGGTGCAACATTGAATGGAAGCCGTCGAAGTGATGGTGTTGTCTCTAACACATATATCTTGCTGCGTAGCCCTCGTTCTTCTCGTTTAGTGTCATATAATATGAATATCCAATCAGCTAATTTTGCAAGTACAACCTTTTTATCTTCAGTGTTGACATCTGCTGCAGCCGAAAAAGCGACCAACTACTGTATAGAAACTGTTGAAGTTCCTGTTAACCGAGTAGCTCTGACGGTCGGTGATGGTCAAGGCCAAAACGCAATCAAAGTAGCATTTGACGTGGCTAACGAAGGGGTATGTGATGGTGTATAGCAAACAACGCGGCGACACATTGGTCGAAGTCTTATTGGCGATGGTGGTTTTAAGTATCGTTGTTGTTGGTTCTAGTCTCATTATTAACGTAGGCCTACGTAATGCAATTAATGCTGTTGAGCATACGCAAGTTCGTAACGTCATTGCCAGTCAAGGAGAAGCGCTGCGCTACCTACGAGATACTGCTCAAGCGACGACTTCTGGCGCTGCGCTTGAAACATGGCGAAAGATACAGAGTGATTATACAAATACGAACCCCCCTGGAAGTGTCGATAGCTGTGTGCCCGTTGCCGGCAAGCGTGCGTTTTATCTTGAAACAACATTTGTAACAGCCAGCCAACCGCCAACAATAACGCCAAAAGATTACTCAACGAGCAATCTGCCTGAAACCTTTGCAACACCAGGCCGTGGTATGTGGGTGGAGGCAGTTCGTTCACCGGCTGTCATTAACCCGGCTTATATTGATTTCTATCTCCGTGCTTGTTGGGGAGGGCTCGGCACTAGTACATCACAGCAATCAAACAGTGTCGTGAGGTTATATGTTCAATAGAAAAGACGGTTTTACGGTTATAGAGTTAATGCTTGCAATGGCATTCTTGGCCTTCGTATTATTATTTGTGGTGACAGCGCTATTGCAGATGATGCGAACATATAACAAGGGTTTAGTGTATAAAGAGATTAATCAAGCAGGCCGTACAATAAGCGAAGAGTTGACTCGTAATCTACGTACTGCTAAACCCGGATCGGTTAATATTCAATTGCAAACGGAAGGAAGAATCTGTTTAGGCGGCCAGGCATATGTATGGAACTCTCCTGGTTCAGACATGAACCGTTATGCAGTTGATAGAACGCCTATTGTTGGCATTGTCCGAGTTGTTGATACCGCCAAAGAGATGTGTGCTAAACCGGGTGGTACACTTGTAGATATCCCAAGAGATCAGACAACAGAGCTCGCCGGAGGCGCCGTTCAGATGCAACGCTTTAGCTTGCAGCAAGCAGACAATGGTAATATCTCTATTATCACGATGTTCCTTTCAACAGCAGGCGAAAATGCCCCTACCTCCGAAGCAGGTGAGATCATTTGTCCAGCAGGTAATGCAGGCGAGTTCTGTGCTGTTGCAGACTTATCCACAACGGTTACGACAAGGAATAGGGGGAATTAAAATGTATAAATTACGGCAAAACCAACAAGGCTTCGTATCTCTCTTCACCGTCGTATTCTTTGCATTACTTGCAACGGTCATTACCGTAGGCTTCCTAAGGATTATGACAATTGAACAACGACAAGCGATCAATAATGATCTTACTGCGCGCGCCTTTTCGGCGGCAGAAGCTGGCATTGAAGATGGTAAGCGTGCTATTCTCGCTTATTCTAAACTTGCTGAAACTGATCCTAGTAAGACAGCCTTTCGTACTGCGCTTAACAGCAACCAGTGCGACGCCTTGTTCGGCGCAGGATCACCAGTTGCTGCTGCCATAGGTCTGAAGCCAGATGGTGAGATATCACCCGTTGACCAGCAGAACCTTTACTATAAATGCTTAACAGTACAGCTTAATACCGCTGATTTTATTGGTTCACTCGATGCTGATAAAAGTCAAATTGTACCACTAAGGGGTGCATCAAGTTTTAATATGGTTAACCTCTCATGGCATCTAAATAGTCTGACCCAAACAAATGATGAGGATGGTTTAACGCCAGACTTTGGTGCGGCGGCTTGGCCACTCGATAGTCGTTATCTACCATCAATCAATAACTTTTCTAAAGATGGCCAGTCGCCGCCAGCCTACGTGCGCTTGCAGTTATTTGGTGTACCTAAATCTGGTAGTTTTGACCGAGCTGCGCTTGATCAACGCAGTTTTACCGCATTTCTAACTCCACTTGGTCCAACTGGTAGTGGTGCGGTTCCATCTCCAACTAATGTAACAATGCAAGCAGGTGACCCGCGTGGCTTTAATCAAACAAAAGCTTCTCCATATGCTGTTCGCTGCATGGATGCAGTAGCATCTGCTGCTAACGTTGGTAATTATGCCTGTAAAGCAACGCTTAGCTTACCCTCAGGAGCACTTGACACTAATACTAATAATTACTATCTAAGAATTACACCGCTCTATCGCAAAACACACTTTAGGTTAGAGTTACAGAATGCCGGTAGTATTGTGAATTTCAATGAAGTACAGCCGGCCATTGATTCAACGGGGTCAGCATCAGACGTTTATCGACGTATTGTAGCTCGTACAACATTTCCAGGGCAAACCTTTGATATAAGCCGTTATGGCTTTGAAGTTGCTGATAGCGTATGTAAGGACTTCTTTATTACAACAAACCCTGCCGACTTCGTTGACAATAGCAGTGAGTGTTCGGATAATCCCTAGGCGTGGAATTTTTCGTAAACTTCTTTGAGGTGTGGGTCGGTAACATGCGTATAAATTTGGGTTGTGGCGATATTACTGTGCCCAAGCATAGCTTGTACTGATCGCAAATCCGCACCATTCGTTAGCAGACTTGTTGCAAATGAATGGCGTAGGGTGTGGGGTGAAACATGCTTCGTAATCCCCGCTAACAGTGCATATCGAGCAACTAACCGTTGTATACTGCGAGCGGTCAAACGTTTAAAATCACCCGTGTTATCAATTGTCTCGTTGCCGCTATACCGAATAAATAAAGAGGGCATAGTATCGTGGCGCTTCTCTAGATATTCAGTGACCACTGCCGCGGCACGCTGGCTTATAAAGACAGGCCGATCTTTCCCTCCCTTACCACGCACCATAAATTCACGTCGCTTTAGGTTAATGTGATCGCGATTTAAATTAATAAGCTCAGAAACGCGTAGGCCACTTGAGTAAAGCAGCTCAACAATAGCCTTATCGCGAAGACCAATGATAGTGTCGGTTTTAATAGCATTTAGTAGGCGTTCAACTTCTTCAGTCTGCAAGAAGCTAACCTGTTTTCGTTTTACTTTAGGTAGTTCAATTTTCTCTGGAGTTAATGTTTTAATATCTCGTTTAGAGCAGTAGGTCAAAAAACTTCGAAGAGCGATAAGGTGGTAGCCTTGTGTAATAGTTGCTAGCTCTCCATTGTTGTCGTTCCTATAGCGATTAAGCCAAAGCCGCCATTTACGCACAAGCTCGCTATCAATCTTTTTTACATCAATGTCTCCGGCAAACTCTACGAGTCTCATAAGATAAAGATGATAATTTTCAGCTGTCTTTTGCGATCGTCCTCGTTCAACCTCAACGTGTTCAATAAAATCAACAATAAGCTCAGAAATAAACATAATTTTATTATAACCTTTTTAACACTTTGACAATATCTACAGTCGTTTATTTCTGATACAATGTATAAAACCTAAGTATTAATAAGGAAGAACGTGAGCGAAAACGATATTCAAAAAACGCTTGTAGTATTAAAGCCTGATACTGTCCAGCGTGGCATAGTTGGTGAGATTATAACTCGCTTTGAACGAGCAGGTTTAAAAATTGTAGCAATGAAACTCGTTGCACCAAGTGATGAACATTTCCATAAACATTATGAAGAGATTGGCACACTAATTTCTCGACGTGGTGAGGAGATTTATAACGTTACACTTGCGGCAATGGCTGAATCACCAGTGTTAGCAATGGTGCTTGAAGGAGTTGATGCAATCGAGCATGTACGTAAGATGGTTGGTGCTACCGATCCCAAAGAAGCAGCACCAGGTACAATTCGTGGCGATTATACACATATTAGCCGCAAATATGCGGTCGAACGCGGCCGTACATTGCCGAACCTATTGCATGCATCGGCTGATCCTAAAGAAGCTGCTCAGGAAATTGAGTTATGGTTCGCGAAAGATGAGATCCTTGATTACAATACTCCACACCAGACAACAGTAAGGGGCCGAGTACCTGAAGGAGCCTAACTCGCTGTAATTGAAAATCTATCGTACACTATGGGTGATGCAATTGCATCACCCATTTTGCCTCGGTAGCTCAATTGGATAGAGCAGTTCCGTCCTAAGGAAGAGGTTGTAGGTTCGAGTCCTACCCGGGGTACCAAGTTAAATACCAACCTGCAAGGGTTGGTATTTAACTTGGTAGACTCGCGTAGCGAGTTTCGAACCGTCAAGGTTCGGTGTAGTGAGCTAGCGAACGGAGAAGCGACGAGCCATAGGCGAGGGAAGCGCTGTCCTACCCGGGGTACCAGCATATGTAATAGGTAATTATCTTTTTTGTACGAATCTCTGATATTCTAACTACATGCCAACAAACCTATTCAGTTTACCTTTTGGTAAATACCTTGACCCTAATTTGCTCGGTGAGTTAAAGGTGTTGAAACGTGCAACAATTGAAACTCATGAGCCCGAGGATCTCTACTTGACTCAGGATATTAGTAATAACGACCTTTACTGTTGCTTTGACATGGAGGGTCACTCAAGCGGAGGGCCTATGAACGGCCTGAAGATGTAATGCGAGCATTCCTGAGAGAGTATTATGGCGACAACTTCAGCATAGAAATGCTTGAACCAAAAAATAAAGATTGGTTTCTTACATGCTATATCGCGCGAGTGTATCGTAAATAAATTGTATGCAAAAACTTACTCAAAAGTGGTCACTCATATCGCTCCTTGAGCCCGTAGCTGAAGGTTACGAGTTTTTTTGGAAAGATTACCCCTTACACGTAACACTGGCGTCAGTATTTGCGGTGGAATGGGACGATACAGATTTACTGAAGAAACTCACTGTATTACTGGCAAATAAAAAAGCGGTTACAACAAGAGCCGTGCAAGAGGGGTACTGGGGTGACAAGGGGCAGTATCATGTAATGCTACTAGAAAAAACTCCTGCGATTACTAATTTGCATCAAGAAGTACATAAATTGCTATTGCAGTCAGGAGCAAAGTTTAATCAGCCTGAGTTCGAAGGCGAGGGATACGTTCCACATAGTACGATTCAAAAACATGCTCGTTTATATCTGGGAGAAACTATTCAAATTAATAGCCTTACACTTCTCGACATGTTTCCTAACCAAGATGGTTATCAGAGAAAAATCGGACCGACCATTTCATTTAAAAACTAATAGCATCCGGCATTCAACTGTTTATTATTGATTGTTTACTCCTAGCATACGACAAACCTGAGCCCACGAGCTGTAATTAATGCTTCATAAATGTATAATTACAACAAGATGCAAACCTTTAAGGGCCAATATGAAGATGAAGAGGTACTGCTTGTATTTCGTCGGCATCTTATTGCGATGCGTAAAGGCTTTTACTTTTTCTTAATACCGTTTGCTTTAAGTGCAATGCCAGTACTTATCTGGCCAGACAATCTGAATAATTTATGGTTTCCAGCGGTAGGCTTTGTTCTGGGTATAACTGGCTTCTTTTATCACTGGATGAGTTGGTATTTTAGCGTTTTTATAATAACAAATAAGCGGCTTAGGCAGATTTCACAAAAAGGCTTATTTTCAAGAAGTATTATAGACCTTGGCCTCAACAAAGTTCAAAATATAACCGTTAATGTGCCTGGTTTTAGCGCAGCCATGTTCGGATTTGGTACAATAGTAGTGCAAACCTATGTGGGTGATCTTGTGCTTGATCGTGTTGAGCATCCTGAAAAGATTTACGAATCGCTGCTCGACATTGTCAACACGTATGCCCAAGGAAATATAAGTAATAATGAAGCAACTATTCCAGAAAATATCACCGAAGCATAAGCAAGTCAAAAAGGGTACGAAAGAAGTGCCGCGAATTACCAACGACACCTTGGCGGAGCATCGCGAGGCGGTTATTGCCAAAGGTAAACGTTATAAGTATCCGATGCAGCAAACAAAGCACCGGATTGTCATTATTTCAAGTATTATTCTTGTGCTTTTGGTTGCTAGTCTCAGTATATTTACGTGGTTCCAGCTATACCGTGCACAGGCGACCTCAGACTTCTTCTATCGAATTACGCAAATTTTGCCGCTTCCAGTGGCACGAGTGGACGGCGCAGACGTTCCTTACAGAGATTACCTCACTAAGCTGCGTAGTTCGCTATACTACTTACAAACTGTTGAGTCAGTGAATCTCTCAAGCGACGATGGTAAACGACAAGTTGAATATCAAAAGCGTAGTGCACTGAATTCAGTATTAGAGCAGGCGTATATTGATAAGATAGCCACAGAAAAAAATATTACTATCAGTGATGAAGAGGTAAACAGCTTCATCAAAACGAAGGTAAGTGGACAAGAAAGCATTGCCAGCGAAGCTGATTATAAAAAGATTATTCAAGAGTTTTATGGTTGGACTGCCGAAGACACTCATAGATTAGTCAAGGATCAACTCTTGCGTCATAAAGTGATGGCCGCCGTTGACGAACCGGCAAGGCAAAAGGCCGAAACTCTATTAGCGCAATTGAAACAAGGCGCAGATTTCGCGACACTGACAAAACAAAATGCTGCAGACGATGCAATCAATCTTGCGGGTGGTGATGTTGGTTTCGTGAGTCTTAGTAGCGAAGATCCAGACGGTATTATTAATGCGGCCAACAGTTTGCAACCAAATCAGATCTCAGAGATTATAACCGGTGCTAACGGTCTTTATATTGTAAAAACTCTTGAGAAAAGAACAGATGCAATTCGATTTGCACGATTATATATCCCGTTCGAAGCCTTTAAAAAAGATTTTGCAGAACTTCAGCGTACCGGAAAGATTCAAGAATATATTGATGTACCGAAGTCCATTACTATTACTTCTGAATAAATATGAGATTGAGACTGCAAGATAGAAGGCAAGAAGCGGACAGTGTTTTCACATTTGTCTTTATTCCTGAAGAACCGATTTTTTGGGAGGCTGGCCAATCGATTAAGCTTGAGCTTCCTGTGGGGGCGTATGACACCGATGAACATCGCTTTACTATTTCATCGGCGCCTTACGAAGGTCATGTCGCAATTACCACACGGACCACAGACAGTGCTTTTAAGCGTAGCCTTTTCCACTTAGAGAAAGGGGATATCATAAATGCAGATGCTATTGAAGGTGATTTCTTATGGAAAGAATATGACAGGCCGCACCTTTTCATAGCAGGTGGCATAGGAATTACGCCATTCTATGCCATGTTAAAAGATCGCCTCCATAAAAAGCTACCCCTTAATGTACATTTAATTTACAACGGTTTATCAAATGTATTGCCTTTTTTACATCATATAGAGTTATGGCAACAAGAATACATCAACTTCAAAGCTACTCAAAGAGAAAGGCGATTACAGGTAGGTGATATTAACACAACAGGTGGCTACATTTATATATCAGGCCCGGCTTTGATGGTAACAAAAACAGAAGATCTTTTATTAGATGAATTAGGCGTGCCACCCCATTTAATCAAAACCGACCAGTTTACTGGCTATAGAGAGAGTTACAGTGAGTACATACAATACCCTGCGGGAACAATATAGACCAAAACGAATAAAAATTCTGTTTATCGCAGAGTCTCCACCGCCTGATACGACAATAGAAAGCAGTCGCCACTTCTATCGGAGTGATCGTATTCGAAGGGATGATCGGCTATTTGTTAATACCATAAAAGCTTTATATCCAGAAGCAGCGCGCAAAACTGAGGGTGAAATAGAACCAAAGAAAGAACAGTGGCTGCGTCGTTTTCAGGCCGATGGATTCTTTATGATTGAAGCTCTTGAGAATTCACAGGTTCATGAGGTAACCAAGCAGCAACGTCAGGAAAAGATTCGTAAGTACATGCCCCATTTAATCAAAAAGGTGCAAGAATTAGCCAAAAATAATACAAGTATAATTCTTATAAAGTCGAATGTTTTTGATATCGCCGCCGAACCTTTACGTCAGGCGGGTTTTAAGGTGTTAAATACAGAGATTGTTGATTATCCGGGTCGGTTTAATCAGCGAACTTATCGTGAAAAAATAGTTGATTTATTGAAGCCCTAGGCTTGGAATTATGGGTAATATGTTATAACATCGCTATACATCGAAGCGCTGTTGTTTCGGTGTAGTAGACACTCGTTCTTATTGGAGGTTATAGGAATGAAGAAGAGCCAACTTGTCGGTGCCTTCCGTGCTTATGGGGCTCGGTACAATGGATCCGATAGGAGTCGGCGTACTTTGGCGGCTTACATCGCCTACTGGATCGAAAAGGCTGATATTGATCAGGATGATTCTAGGGTTGAGGATTACCTTCCGCAATTTCTGATCGGTGCCTTTGATGAGCTTCTGAATTTGGGCGATGAAGTGATAGTGTCATTCCGTCAGGCATTCGAGACTGATGCAGGCTATCCATTCCCTGATCTTACCGGTCTTGGGGCGGGTAATGACTTCTACCAGATGATGACGATTGAGTCGATCGGCTCTCTGGTTGCAGAGGTAACGGAGCGTCCGCATCTCTTGACGGAAATTAATGCCCTGTTCAGCGCTGAGCGTTGGCTGGTTCACCAGCGCTTCTATCATTTCCTGAACCGCGTATACCGCAGTGGGTTGGCTGACATTATCGCTGAGCATCCGCAAGCACAAATGAGCGGCCAGTTCGGCGAGACGACACTTCACAGTGTCCAGGCTATCGGCAAGTTGCTACTCAGCTTTAGCCGGGCTAATAGTTCCGAGCAAACGGAGCAGGTCATGTCGTTCGCTTGTTCGGATAACGATAAGCTCGGACGCGATGGAGGTTTGCTCTCCTGTCGTGTAGACCTGCAGACAATGCTGGACATGCTCGAAGATGTCATGGCCAACTGGCCTGCTGATCGAGCTGCTCAGCGTGAAATGTACACAATCTGACCTCGGGTGGCATTCTGGGTGCCTAAAACTGTCGCAGACGTCCCAGAAACGTCTGCTTCTATTCTTGCTATAATTTATTGCAGAGGCAAAGCTTGAAGAATCTTAGCAGCAACCTGTTCAGGAGTAAGCCCGTCGGTATTAATAACATACTCGCCCGGAACAGCAACTTGATCACGATCATTCAAATATTCATCGAGCGCTTTTTTACTGTTAATACGATACGGGTCCTCACGGCTGATTGCACGGTCCAATAAGGTATCGTACGAAGCATGCAAACGAATCACACTGACTTGGTGATCTTTATAGACACTCAGTGTTTTTAGCATGGCGTCGATTGTCTCTTTGTCGGGTGAAGGACGCACAAATATAACGTTATCACCCCTGTCAAGCAAGAATTTAATGAGCGGCTGGGTCATCTCATCCATGAGTCGCGGAATTCTATGCTCTCTTACAATGTCATAGACCGCATTTTTGAGATCATGGAACCAAAAAATCTTCCAGCCGAGTTCTTTTTCGAGCAAGCGTGCGACCGTTATTTTACCGACTCCGGGATTGCCACGAAGGTATACGAAATGCTTCATGATATGACTATAACAAGAACAAGTCTGTAATACGACCTGTTTTTATGCAAATTCATTTGGCGGGCCCGACCGGATTCGAACCGGCGATCTCCTCCGTGACAGGGAGGCGTGATAGGCCAACTTCACTACGAGCCCTCGTCGGAATCGACTATCGTTTAAACAAATCTGCTTGTTCAAACATGTGTTTCGCGCTGCGAAACACATAATAGCCAAAGCTTGACTTCTGCTATGTTATCAGTTTTGCCTTTGTTTTGCAATTGTTTTTATCGGTTTTATATTAGCCAGCATATGCTATAATTACCCCTGTTATAAATATGCCGATATAGCTCAGTTGGTAGAGCGGCGCTTTCGTAAAGCGTAGGTCAGCGGTTCGAATCCGCTTATCGGCTCCATTTAAAAAGTAATTTATGCGCGGGTATCGTATAATGGTTATTATGTAGCCTTCCCAAGGCTGAGAAGAGAGTTCGATCCTCTCTACCCGCACCATATTGATATGAAAGATATTTTTATTAACGCATTTAAAGATAAACTAGCCGTCGTGCTTTTTGTCGTTGGTGCAACTATTTTATTGATTGTTTTAATACTACTGTTTTTTTGGATTCATCCTAGTGATATCCAAATTCCTATTCGCTACTCTGGTTACGATAACAGCCTCTTTAATGACCGTTGGTTCGAGCGTTTAGCATTTCCATTATTTGTTATAGTTCAATTTAGCTGCAATACTTGGCTGGCCCTTGTTGTGAACGCTCGAGAATATAAACTTTTTTCTTACTTCTTACTCTTACTTGCTATTTTTATTAGCCTCTGTGTTATACCAGTTGCCTTTGCCATCACTAATACTATTACTTTATGAATAAAATTGACCTTGAACTTCCTTTGGGTAAGCGAACACGATTTTACCGCTTTTTTGAGATATTGCCTGGTGTCCTAAGTCTAATCTTGTTGCTTTTACCCATAACTCTTGCACTAATTGATCCACTTCTTTCTGCCGTATATATCATTATTTACATCATTACTTATTTTATAAGAGCAATGGCTGTGGCGGTTCGGACACTTCAGGGATACCAGGTTATGAACGAAGCTCAAAGTATTGACTGGCAGCAACGCCTACAAGATTTAGAAAGCCCCAAGAAAGCGCTTAAATCATTCACTTATTCTAGAAGATCACGATGGCACGAGAGAGAACATATGCATAATCTACAACGACTTGCTAATGCAAAAAATATTTCACCAAAACCTAAGGATATTATCAATGTAGTTATTATTGCTACTTATAATGAACTTTACGAAACGCTTGATTCAACTGTTAAAGCGGTTGTCGATGGCTCTTTTCCGTCTAGTCAGACCATCTTAGTTATTGGTTACGAAGCACGTGGCCCACAGTCAACGCATCAAGCAGCTCGAAAAGTTGTAGAGCGATATAGAGATAAACTTCACACAACAATGGTGATCGAGCATCCTCAGGGACTGCCCAATGAAGTTATAGGGAAGGGCGGCAATATAACCTATACCGCTAAGAAGTTTGAAGCATGGTTACTCGATCAAGATATTGATACTGATAACATCGTAATTACAACGTTAGATGCAGATAATAAACCACACCACTCTTACTTTAGCTACTTAACATATGAATTCATAGTTACAGAAAAGCGCCACAAGTGCGCCTATCAACCAATAGCACTTTATCTTACGAATATCTGGGATGTGCCGGCGCCAATGCGCGTTCTTGCGACAGGTAATTCATTTTGGACGATGATTAATTCTTTAAGGCCTCATGCGTTACGCAACTTTGCGGCTCATTCACAAAGCTTGAAGTCGCTGCAAGCGACAAACTTTTGGAGTACTCGAAGTGTGGTTGAAGATGGTCATCAATATTGGCGAAGTTACTTTGCCTTTAAGGGTGATTACGAAGCCATACCTTTATACGTTCCTATTTATCAGGATGCCGTATTGTCTGATACCTATCTCAAAACGTTTAAAGCACAGTTCTTACAGCTTCGTCGATGGGCTTATGGTGTTTCAGATATCCCTTATGTTGCCACGCATTTATTTACAAAGAAACGCAGTGTACCTTTTTGGCCGACTTTTGCACGACTTGTGCGATTAATTGATGGTCATGTTAGCTGGGCTACTTCGGCTATAATTTTAGCTTTGGCGGCGTGGGCACCTTTATTTTTTGCAACAGATGCAAGTCGCAGCTTAACTGCACATGCACTGCCTAATTTAGCCAGTCGCCTGCAGACGGTTGCTATCCTTGGCTTGTTCGTTAGCGTATTCTTAACTATGAAAATGCTGCCGCCACGTCCGGCGCGCTATAAGCGTCGTAGAACTATCATGATGGTCCTACAATGGGCCTTAATGCCAGTTACTTCTATCCTCTATGGGTCAAGTGCGGCAATCTATGCTCAGTTTCGATTACTGACTGGGCGCTATCTAGATAAGTTTGATGTCACCGATAAAGTGCTCATTACTGAAAGTGGTGACAAGATTCGCTAATAGTCCCCCTGCTTATTTTAAACGAGCCTTATAGTTAAGGGCCGCCAGTGAGTCATAGCGGGCAAGAATTTCAGCAGCAATCTCATGTAATTTTTGCGAAGTAATTATAAAGCTGCTTTTTGCTGAGTGCTTCACAAGAGCTTCTTCAATTGTTGCAAGCAAGAAAAGTGGAGCATCAAGGTCGTCTATTTTATGGCTGAGGGCCTCATATAGCCCTTGCAATAGCCTTCCGCGGCTGTATGGGTGTGATTGTTTTTTACGGACGCTCTCTTGTATCCGCAGTAGCTTCGAAATATCGGTGCGCTCATTCGTGGTAAAAATAAAATCACAATCTCTACAAATACGACGCCTCCAGACCGTAGAAGGGTATTTACGAGAGTTACCAATTTCTACATTTTTTGAGTTACACTGTAAGCATCGCATATCAACATATTGTCATATAGCTATTGATAAGTCCAGTGGAAAAGCTGTGATTTAAAGTAATAACAGTATAAAAAGATTTACATTTATTATTCAAAAAGTATAGCGGCCTTGTCATATACGATATAAGTTTGAGCAGTGAAGTTTCGTATGAAATATCACCCTGCTCATAAATACAAGCTAAGTAAAGCATACTTTATGTGGAAAACTAAAGTTTATTAATAAAAAAGTATGCCCACAGGAGGCATACTTTTAAAATACTACATGGTGGATCCGACAAGACTCGAACTTGTGACCCCTGCAACGTCAATGCAGTGCTCTAGCCGACTGAGCTACGGATCCGCGTTGGAGCCGACTACAGACATCCACTTTCAAGTTAAAAACTTGAAAGCTCCTGTCTTTCGTCGTCTCCTCCTTTCGACAAAATAAACTAACATTTATTTGTCGGTACCCTGCTTCGCAGGTCTCAGGCTTATAAAATCATAGCAAAAACAGGGGTCGAGGGCAAGCTATGTGTTATAGTAATACACAAGTGATGAGGCAATCTAACCACCTGCTGAGCTTCGCGGGAGTGAAACGTGCGTGACGTTTCTCATAAGTGCCTTGCTGTAAAGTAAGGAAGTCCGGTGGAACCGCCCGAAGTCGGGTCCGAGACGTGAATGACAGTTGGCAACTAATAGTAATGAGTTCCCTGACTATCATCCATGTCTTTTAATTTATCAAACTAAAGGAGTTCTAGAGATGCCAGCGAACGAAGCAACCCAAGCTAAAAAAATTCGTCACAGCCTTGCTCATTTGCTTGCCGCAACAGTTATTGATATGTATCCTGGTGCAAAAAATGCTATTGGCCCAGCAATTGAAAATGGTTTTTATCAAGATTTTGAAACCCCCTCTCCGATTACAGAAGATGATTTGCCAAAGATTGAGGCAAAAATGCGAGAAAAGCTAAAATCATGGGCGAAGTTTGAACGTAAAGAAGTAACACCAGAGGAGGCACGTAAAGAATTTGTTTGGAATCCATATAAGCTTGAACTAATTAATGAATTTGCAAGTGATGGCAGTCAGCAGATTACCTTTTATACATCAGGTAATTTTACAGATCTTTGCAAAGGCGGTCATGCTGATGATGCCAAAGATATTAACCCAAATGCATTTAAACTTACGAAAGTAAGTGGTGCTTATTGGCGAGGTGATCAAAACAAACAGCAGTTACAGCGAATTTATGGTGTGGCCTTCGAAGCAGAAGGGGAGCTAAAACGCTACTTAGAGCAACTCGAAGAAGCCAAGAAACGCGATCATCGTAAGTTGGGTGAAGACTTAAAGCTATTCTTCATCTCCGAAAATGTTGGAGCAGGCTTACCCCTCCTGCTACCCCGGGGCGAAGCCATAAAAAATCAACTTATGAAGTATATGCGGGCTAAAGAAGAAGCACGGGGTTATCAGTATGTTGCGACTCCAGTCCTCACTCAAGCAGCTCTTTATGAACGCTCAGGCCACGCTAGTTATTACCTCGAGAATATGTACGGTACGCATCCTGATGAAGAAGGGAATATCTTTTACATCAAGCCGATGAACTGCCCGCATCACCATATGATATATGAAAAGCTTGTCGAAAGTTATCGTGACTTGCCATTAAGATTATCTGAACATGCAGGATTATATCGATACGAACTCTCAGGCACATTGACTGGCTTAATTCGTATGCGTGGTCCGATTACTCAAAACGATTCGCATATTTATGTTACCCCTGAACAAGTTGAAGCTGAATTTACTAATGTGTTACAGCTTTTTGAAGAGGTGTATCGTGAAACCGGCGTTAAAGATTATTGGTTCCGGCTTTCTTTGCCTGACTTCTCAAAAGAGAAATATGCTGGCACTCAAGAGAGTTGGGAATGGGCAGGAAGTGCTATCCGCAAATGTCTGCAGGCTAGTAACTTGCCGTTTGTCGAAGAGCTTGATGAAGCTGCTTTCTATGGCCCAAAGGTTGACGTGCAAATTAAGAATGTTCTCGGTAAAGAAGATAGTATTGCGACAGTGCAACTTGATATTGTTGTACCAGAACGTATGAGCTTAACTTATATTGATAGCGAAGGCAATAAACAATATCCACTGGTGATTCATAAGTCGATTATGGGTGCCTTTGAGCGTTTTATGGCATTTTTGCTTGAACAGACGGCGGGTAAATTGCCGCTTTGGCTATCTCCTGAGCAAGTTCGATTCATAACCGTTAATCAAGAGTTAGAAACAACTGCTTACACTCAATTATTACTTGAAAAAGCTGAAGAACTTGATATTAGAGCAACGGTTGATAATTCGAATGAATCAGTAGGCAAGAAGATTCGGGCAGCCGAACTCATGAAAGTTCCATACACTATTGTCATTGGTCAAAAAGAGATAGAGAAGAGAGAGCTTAATCCTCGAATACGCAAGGATCTAGCCGTTGAAGGTCGCAATGAGCAGTCCTATAATGTTGACAATTTCTTACAAAGTATTGCTAACGAGGCACGCAGCCGCGTTGGTAAGTCTTCTCTGTAGTTATGAAGCCTGTCGTAGCACTAGATATCGATGATGTTCTTCTTAATACGATGAGTGCGTTGTTTGGGTATTATAATAAGGTTTACGGCACCTCTTTAACGGAGCAGCATTATTATACCAAAGACGTTGATGCTCTGGGCGTAAGCGATTACGCTGAAGCTGCTGCCAGATTTGAAGATTACTTAACATCGACAGAGTTTAAAGAGATTACCCCTCTACCTGAAGCCGTTAGTGCAATCAAGGATTTAAACCAATATTTTGCGTTTATTGCCGTTACAAGTCGCCCTTTTCTGATGCAGGAAGCAACAGCTAGTTGGCTGGAGGAGCATTTTGGTCCGGCAATAAGTCAAGTAAGGTTCACTCATTTTATTATGACTGCTCGTAAAGATAGACCTAAAGAAGCGCTCTCTAAAATTGATGTGTGTAAAGAAATTAATGCACAATATATGATAGAAGATCACTTGTATCATGCCGTGCCAGTTGCAGAGGCCGGTATTAAAGTCTTTTTGATTAACCAACCATGGAATCAAACCGATGTACTGCCGGTGCATGCCAAGAGGGTTGCTGGTTGGAAAGATATTGAAAGACAACTAGGGAAGGGTGTGTGATGGATATAGATAATAGCTTTCACAATAAAGTTTATGCGCTTGTTGCGCAAATACCAGAAGGGCGTGTCATGACATACGGTGATATCGCGGCATATTGCGGCAGCCCATTCGCTGCTCGTCAAGTCGGGCAAATTGCTCACTTTGGTCCAAGTGAGTTGCCATGGCAACGAGTCGTTAATCGTGATGGCGGTTTAGCATCAGCCTATTCTTTTGGAGGTCTTGAGGGCCAAAAAGCAGCGCTTGAGACTGATGGCATTGAAGTTGATGATAATTTTCGAGTAATAGGATTTGAAGTAAAAAGATGGCGCCCAGACGAACAACAGACCAGCTTATTGTTATAGTTGGCCCAACTGCAAGCGGTAAGAGCGAGCTAGCTATTAAAGTTGCCCAGGCTTTTAATGGTGAGATTATTAGCGCTGATTCACGAACCATCTATAAAAATCTCGACATTGGTACGGCTAAACCTACGATGATGGAACGAGCGGGTATAGTGCATTATGGATTCGATTTAGTAGAACCAGACAAAACTTTTAGTGCTGCCAAGTTTCAGCAAATAGCTAAAGGCTGGATAGCGGACATTCAATCACGGGGCAAACTTCCCATCATGGTCGGCGGTACAGGTCTTTACATAGACAGCATCCTTTTCAATTATGAGTTTGGAGCTCCTGCTAATATTAAACTGCGTAGTCAGTTAGAAAAAATGAATATTGAAGAGCTTTGGAGTTACTGTAAAAGCCACAACATAGAGTTACCAGAGAATAAGAAAAATAAGCGTTATGTCGTAAGGGCGATTGAACAAAAAGGTATTAATAAAAGACGTAAAAACTACTCTCAAAATCACATATTTACGATAGGTATTAATCCCGGGAGAGAAATATTACAACAAAGAATATATGAAAGAGCAGTTAAGATTCTAACCAATAACGTTGTAACTGAGGCAACGATAGTTGCCAAAAATTATGGCTGGCAAGCACCGGCTCTTAATGGCAATATATATCCTATTGTTCATAGAATTATGCAAGGCCAACTCACAAAACAAGAGGCAATTGAGGAATCAAGAACAAAAGATTGGCACTTAGCAAAGCGCCAGCTAACATGGTTAAAGCGCAACCCGGCTATTAACTGGTATACCTCGATTGATCAAGGTTATCAGGCAATTAAAGAATATCTGAGTAATTTTATTTAGATTTGTTACAATAGTAAAAGAATTAACCTGAATTGATATAACATGATTGACGCATTATTTGGCTCAAAAACAAGGGTAAAATTACTTCACTTATTCTTAAATAATCCGAATAGGGCTTTTTATGTGCGCGAAATTACTCGTAAAATTGATGAACAAATTAATTCAGTGCGACGAGAGCTGGCAAATCTTCAAAATATTGGAATTGTGAAAAGTGATAATTCAAATAATAATCGTCTCTATTACGAAGTAAACCAGGACTACACTCATTATAAATCGCTCAAGGCTATGTTTGAAGATAAGGCCATAGCTGCTGGAGTTCCAGGTACTAAAGGCAGTGACTGGCAAAAGCGAGTGAAGAGTTTAGGTGATATTCGACTAGTATTATTCAGTGGCAAATTAGTAAAAGATTCACCTTCTCAAGTAGATGTTCTTATTGTCGGTAATACCAATAAGACACAAGTTAAACGCTTCATGAAAGAACTTGAGGAAGAAGAGCGACAAACGCTTAACTATGCTATTATGCCGTATGACGATTTTTATTATCGTTATAGTATTAAGGATCGCTTCGTGGTTGAACTCTTACAGAAAACTACCGTGATAGTAGATGAAGATAATGTTGTAACCCATAAGAAGTAGAAAGGCTGAGGTTAGATGACGGAAATTAGTTACAAAGGTGCTGACTGTATTGTTATGCAAACAAAGCAAATAACAGTAATAACGGATCCGCTGATCGATGGACAGCAACAACCTCCCAAAACATTGCAAAAAGCTAACGTTCAGCTCGCAACGCAAGCCCGGTTTTCAGTAAAAACGCCTGAAGGACAAAGAGTATTCTCAATTCCAGGTGAATATGAAATCGGTGATATATCAATTAAAGCAATTGCTGTCCAAGCCCAACCTGATAGTGAAGGGAAAAATGCAACCGCCTATAGAGTCGAGTCATCTGATTGTGCCATTGCAGTCCTAGGCCATATAAATGCTAGTGCGTTTAAAGATGACCAATTTGAAGCGCTGGGTGTTATAGATGTACTTGTTATCCCAGTAGGAGGTAACGGTTATACAATCGATGCCCATGACGCAGTAGCGCTGACTCGTCATATTGACCCTAAAATTGTCATACCCGTCCACTACTCCGAAGACGGTATTGCTTACAAAGTTGCTCAAAATTCGATTGAACAGTTTATAAAAGAATTGAGTGTCCCAGTACAGTCTGAGGCAATTTTAAAGATAAAACAACCTGGTCAGCTGCCAGAAACGCTTACATTAGTCCGCCTAGAAAAAACAGCTTAAAATTAGTCTTAATTCAAAAAGCCCTCTCTGAATGGGGCTTTCTGAGATTAGAAAGGGTTTATGCTGCGGTAGCTAGAGCAGCAGGCTTACCCGAGGTGATAATCCCTTTTTTCTTTAAGGTTCGAATGGCCTGAGTACTCAGGATCATTGTTATCTTTTGGCCATCAATAATAAAGGTCTTTTTTTGTAAGTTTGGCTTCCAGACACGTTTAGTGCGGCGAAGCGAAAAACTTACATTGTGACCGTATTGCTTACCTTTACCGGTTAATTCACAGCGTGTTGCCATAACTCTTTTACCTACTACTTATAATCACTAGTAATCAATTTTACCTTTTTTATATCTTTTCGTCAATAGTATGAGTGGAAATGGGGTTACCTGGTACAGCGTAGTAGCGTCGCACCGGGGGCCTCACATATCTCTCTCATGAGGATGCATGGCCTTGTTGATGATCTCTTGTGATGTGTTCTCGTACATTGTGAACAGGATAACGTCGCGGAAGGCCTTGTCGCTGGCGGCATCCAGGGGTGAATGTCTTGGGCCGATGAAGACTGTCATACGCCTGTCTTTTAGTTCGATAGGAGTACGCTTAACGGATATTAAGTGTATAATGACCTATATAATTTTTGTGATCTTAGGTCAATATACTGATATACTGCTTACATATGGATGTAGCTACAATAATTATTGTATTAGTTTCTGTATTGCTTTCGATGACAATTCACGAGGCGGTACATGCTTTTGTCGGGTACTTACTCGGTGATACCACTGCCAAAGAGGAGGGTAGGTTAACCCTCAACCCTATTGCGCATATTGATCCTATTGCGACATTAGCTGTGCCGGTATTTCTTGCAATTGTTGGTGCTCCTATCTTTGGTGCTGCAAAACCAGTACCTTTTAATCCAGAGCGCTTAAGGTGGGGAGATTTCGGGGCCGCAACGGTTGCTCTGGCTGGGCCATTATCTAACCTTCTCCTTGCAGCACTAGCGGGTCTCTTGATTCGATTACTTCAACCAACGGATCTGACATTCGATATATTAATGACATTTTCACTCGTAAATGTCGGTTTCTTTGTTTTCAATATAATTCCATTTCCACCTCTTGATGGTTCACGTTTTCTTTACGCTGTCGCTCCTGAACCAATCAAGACAGTTATGCGTTCGATTGAATCACTAGGTATCGCTGCAATTTTCATCTTTATAGCCATATTCTATACGTTTCTACAAACGCCGTTTATCATAACAGTTAAAGCGATCATAGAATTCTTCACCGGTGTAATGTTAGTTGTAAGCTAGAGTGTTTTTAAGAGATGCGTTATAATAAAAGTATCCTGCGGCGTAGCTTGCAGATAGATGTATAATTTTTCCTAACATCTTTTTCAAGGGAGCTTTATATGCCTATTTTCTGTGGAAAGTAGGTGCGAGTACCCACCTTGCATGTCGCAAGGGAAAGTTTACATCCATCTCTGGTCCCGCAGGATATTTTGAACTTTTCACATTTTAAGCGTCTGGTTTTAGCTAGAAGTAAGAAATGGCATTAAGGCTTGCCTAAACATTAATTAAGCTGCTTCCTTTGCCATAACGGGGTGTAGCGCAGTTGGTAGCGCGTACGGCTGGGGGCCGTGAGGTCGCAAGTTCAAGTCTTGTCACCCCGACCATAAACCTTTACGAAATAATTACTTCCAGTTATCCTTATTTAGATATTGATGCATGAGACATATGCTATGCTATGAAATGTTATGAAACAAAAAGTATCTGTCTATGCACTCGTTAAACAAGACTCTAGGGTTTTGTTATTAAAACGAGCGCAGGGCAACCAAGCTATCGTTGGGAAATTTGAATTGCCGGGAGGGCTATTGCCGTTTGATCATGCTCCGCTCAGTGCTATAACTGATTATATTCGTGGCCAACTAACTATTGAACCAGTAACAATACAACTTTACGATGTAACGGGATATATATCGGCTTATGATCCTCAAGTGCAGCGTGTTGATATTGTGTTTCTGGCTGCGCTACCAGAAGCTGCTTCATTCCAGCTTTCACCTAGGCATAGTAGGTATGATTGGCTTTTAGAGCAAGAAGTACAACATATTGATGTAACGGAAGCAACGAGTAATCTGTTAAGCTTAACCAATTTTGTACATGAAGCTGAAGACTATATAAAGTCTAAGGAATTGGTTGTTGATAAGGCTACAACAAAACACGCAGTTATTTACTGTGACGGTGGCTCGCGAGGTAATCCGGGACCGTCGGCTTCCGGCTTTGTTATCCTCGACGAAAACGAACAGCTCATCGAAGAAGGAGGGGCATACTTGGGTATAACAACTAACAATCAAGCGGAATATCATGCAGTACGCTTGGCGCTTGAGGCTGCACTTAAACATAATATTGAGCAGATTCAGTTCAGGCTTGATAGTATGCTTGTTGTTAATCAAATGGTGGGGTTGTATAAAATTAAGAGTCGCGACCTTTGGCCCATTCATGAACGTATTAAAGCATTAATTCAACACTTTAAATATGTGAAGTTTACTCATGTGCGTCGTGAGTTTAATAAAGAGGCTGATGCAATGGTAAATAAAATACTAGATGAGCATACACGATCTTGAAAAATAAGCTTAACCTGTTACAATAATGTAGCCAGATAGTTAGATGATCACTCCACTTTGTGGGGAGGAAAGTCCGGGCAGCATAGAACAGGACAGTTGCTAACGGCAACCGGGGGTAACCCTAGGGAAAGTGCCACAGAAACGATACCGCCATACTGAACTCTAAAGGTGTGGTAAGGGTGAAACGAGTGAGGTAAGAGCTCACAGCGACGCATGGTGACATGCGGAGGAGGTAAACCCTGTCTGCTGCAAGGAGGTTCGCCGCCCGCTCTCAAGCGGTAGTTGCTCGCTAAGCGGACCGATAAACCCGCTCAAACTGCATGGCAACATGTAGTGTAGATAGATGATCATCCTACGACAGAACCCGGCTTACAGATTATCTGGTATTAAAAAACTCCTTTGAAGGAGTTTTTTAATTTTAGAAAAAATATTGAATTTATTTACTTACTAGATCTACTAACGCCTTAAACGCCTTTGGCTCTTTAACAGCCAGTTCGGCTAGTGACTTACGGTCAAGCTCTACCTTGGCGGCCTTGAGTTTACTCATAAATACCGAATAAGATATGCCATGTTCTCTGGTTGCGGCATTGATACGTGTAATCCATAATGAGCGTACGTCGCGTTTACGATTACGACGATCGCGATAAGCGTATTGCAAAGCACGAATAACACCCTGCTTTGCTAAGCGGAATGAACGGCGTCGGGCATGTTGCATACCCTTGGCAAGCTTTAATATTTTACTATGTCGGCGGCGTGCAGTGACACCTCGTTTAATACGCATTATTTCTTACCTCCAATGACACGCTTCACGCTCGCTTTAATTGAGCCTTTGATTTGTGCCGGTGTACTACTATGACGTTTTCGAGCTGCGCTTTTTTTCTGTTTAAGGTGGTTGAGGCCGGCACGGAGACGAGAGATCTTCCCGCTAGCACTTACCTTAAATCGCTTAGCACTGCCCTTATGGGTTTTGAGCTTTTGCTTTGGCATTATGATTACTCCTTACTACTATACTCAGATTACGTCCTGCCATCTGAGGTGATTGATCAACAACGGCTATATCAGAGAGTTGTTCTGTAACGCGTTTCAACAACGCATGGCCAAGCTCTTGATGAGCCATTTCCCGACCACGAAAAAATGCTGAAATGCGTACTTTATGTCCCTCTTCAAGGAAAGAGCGTACTTTGCGAAGTTTGATGTCAAGATCGTTAGATCCAATCTTGAGACCAAATCTCATTTGCTTTAACTCGCTCGCCTTGGCATTCTTGCGGTTCCGTTGCTGTTCTTTCGTCTTTTGGTACTGGTATTTACCCCAGTCAATAATCTTGACGACAGGCGGAGATGCGTTCGGCGAAATCTCTACTAAATCGAGTTCGTATTGTTCAGCCGCTTTGAGAGCGTCACTGCGAGACATGATACCGAGTTGTGATCCGTCAGGACTGATGACGCGGACTTCAGAAGCTCTAATTGCTTCATTAATCCGAACTGATGTACTAATAGAAGATCTCCTTGTTAGCGTTATTGTGCTCGCCTGCCATTGTAACAGATGTTGTCTGCTTTTACAACAGATTATCTTTGCCTATATTGAAGCGCTTCAGTCAAGTGAGGTATCTCAATATGGGCGTCACCAGCAATATCGGCTATTGTTTGCGCTACCTTTAAAACTTTGAAGTAACTTCTCGCTGAAAGTTGGAGTTTATCGGCGGCAGTATTAAGAAATTGTTTATTACTTTTATGAAGCTTCATATGCTTCATTATTTCTTTATTTGAGACTGACGCATTCGTGCGGGAACTATCTTGGTAGCGCTCAGCTTGCGTATGACGTGCCTTCTTAACCAGTTCTTGAAAACTTGTCGTTTCATCTATTTTTTGTATCTGCTCTTGTGTGAGATCATCGGCGGGCACTCTTGAAAGAGTAATAGTGAGGTCAATTCTATCAAGAAGTGGTCCTGAAATTTTTTGTTGATAACGTTCGATCGAAGCGAGAGAACAAGTGCAGGCTCGTGACTTATCCCCGTAGTAGCCGCACGGGCAGGGATTTTGTGTGGCAACAAGCATGAAATCAGCAGGGTAAGAGACACGATCACGTGCTCGAGCAATATGAACTATTTTGTCTTCGAGTGGCTGACGTAGTGCTTCTAAAGAAGAACGGCTATACTCCGGTAGCTCATCAAGAAAAAGCACACCTCGGTGTGCAAGGCTTATTTCTCCTGGTCGTGGTACATTCCCGCCACCGATTAACGAGATATGGCTTGCGCTATGGTGCGGAGAGCGAAATGGGCGACTCATTACAATGTCAGTTGTTTGCCCGTGCATACTATAAAGCTTCGTAACTTCTATAGTTTCATGAGGAGTGAGCGTCGGCAAGATGCTCATAAGGGCTTTTGCGAGCATGGTTTTGCCTGCGCCTGGCGGACCATTCATGAGAATATTATGATTGCCCGCAGCAGCAACAAGTAATGCTCGCTTGGCATGTGCCTGACCTTTAATATCGTCAATATAGGTAGGAAAAGTCGGTCGAATATTTTTTGGCAATTGTCGTTCTTCGGGGGAGGCAATCTGCTTTTTAAGCATAAGAAAGACTGTTTTTAAATCATTGCAACCATACACGGCTATATCTTCAATGAGACATGCCTGATCGATATTCTTTCCAGGTAAGATGATTTGTTTTGCGCCGGCCTTCTTTGCAGCTTCAGTGATGTGGACAACTCCTTTTACGGGGCGCAGCGTTCCGTCAAGTGCCAGCTCACCAGCAAAAAAGGTGTCTTCGGTATCGGTGTTTCTTAATTGACCGTTACTTTGCATAATAGCTATCGCGATTGGAAGATCAAAGTGTGAGCCATCCTTCGGTATATTAGCGGGAGCCAAATTGATAGTAATGCGTTTAGCGGGCATATCGAAGCCGCTATTCCTTAATGCTGAGCGGACACGTTCTTTAGCTTCATCGATAGCCTTATTGCCAAGCCCGACAATCTGTAAAGAAGGTAGACCATTCGTCATATCACACTCAACGTCAACAGTTTGACCCTGAAAACCCAGTGTCGCCGCAGTTCTTACAAGCGCAGTCATGAAATAAGTAAAGCAGGTTTTGTATTTAGACACAAGCATGATATAATAACAGAGTACGTGGGGCTGATCTAATGCTTCGACGTGTGGAATTTAACAAATCACTCTGCGAGTCGCACTACACCGTAAGTGTATCAATAGTTGTAAACAAAATCACAACTGCATGGAATGAGGTAAAGAGTACCTTCGCTAATGCGATGACTACTTTGAGCCCTGTTCATGCAACAGCTGCTTAATTTATGGGCAGCCGCTCACATTCCTGATGCAAGGTAGGGAGGTGAGTGTTATATCTTATCTTGCTTAGTTATCGTATTTCGCACATACGTTAGCGAACTTTTTTGCGCAAGCACTTGCTTTACTTTGTTAGCTTCTTCTTGAGTTAAGTGCTTGTAAATATCGAAACTAACTAAACTCGTAGATGGGTGATGGGTTGCCATGCGGACCGGGGGGCAGTTCCCCGCAGCTCCACCAAAAGAGACTTTCATTAAAATTCGAAGGTCTTTTTTTGTTAGCTCAACAAAGATAGGCTTTTATTTGTAACTAGGCTACTTCCATATCATACAAAGCCTCCGGGTCCTCGAGATCGTAGATTTTTGAGGAAGATATTATGTAAATATTCATAGCTAAAAAATAGGATATGGCCACATGACACTGTAAGCATAAGGTTTTCCACAGGATGTACACATCTTGAAAAAACCGTTGACAGTGCCGAAGAAGCCGACTATTATAGGGGTAGCTCGTGAATAAAAAAAGTATTCATAGGGCCAAACACAAAAAGATCAATCCAAAAATAAAACAACCGCTACTCGCAGGCGGTTGTTTTTCATTATTACTTTACCTAACCAATTCGAGCACGAATGTTTATGTCAGAAAAGTATAAAGCTAGCTGAAAAGCTACTCCTAAAGTTCTCGTATTTTGATAAGGTTGCATCTATGACAAAATATCGCGACAATAGAAGTCTCGCGACCTTTCTTTGAAATCTAAAATGTGATAAGCAGCTACTGTAAAAGTTTCAAAAATCAGAAATGGATGTGCTTGGGTGCTCAGGGCGTATTTTGTAGATCAAAGCGATTGTGCATATATAGTAAGCAACGTTTGCAAGAACGGGCTTTAGCTGAAGAAGCATCCTGCTTCACATTCAATAGCAAGTTCGATTACATAACTCTCTTATTCAATTTGCGATACCCCTTTCTTCAACGAGGGATCTTTTGTGAATAAGAAAGTGTAGTTAATAAGAAGTTGTTTGTGTAAATCTTATATTTATATAACAATACGTTGTAAGTATTAATAGTTAGTAAAAATATTACTACACCTTATAATTACAGTATGATGTGTTTATAGCAACGACTTGATGGTCAAAACTTATTGACACTTTATAAAGCTTATGGTAGATTAAAGGTAAGCCAATAGCAGGTTACCAAAATAAAAACTGACGGAAAACTTGGCAACAAACCTCATCGGTTGGTTGCCACTGCTCCGCCCGTGAAGCGTCGAGCTACATGTTGCCTAGCAATAGGCGGCACGCACATTTCGCCCTCTATATAAAGAGGGCGGTCAGTCGCCTCGGGTGACAAGCGCCCAATAGTCTTTTGATCGGCGGATTTGTCACCCAGGCCTTCCTTCTTGTAAAGTGAGGTGTATATGGAACTTTCAGCGCGTATAAAAAACTGGGCTCAATCAGCCTATTTTGCAGCTGTGCTTTTTCTTTCCTCAATTTGCGGTGTACTTATAGTGCTTGGCACTACAAGCCCTGCTAGTCTTGGTGCAACTGGTATGCTTTTTGCGTTCGGTCTTTTCTATATCTTTTTCTTTGCAATATTCCTATTGTTTATCCATATTATTCAAATTCTTTTCATTCGCCGTCAATTAAAAATCAATGATGATGAATTTAAGACCATTCGAGGGCAAATATCCCTAAGCAGACATTATAGTATAGCTGCCACTTTGGCTTTTGCGCCAGTTATTTTAATGGCTCTACGTTCTATTGGCCAACTTGATATGATGAGCACTGCTCTAGTTACTGCATTTGAAATAGTCGCAATCTTCTATATCCTTAAGCGTTGATGTAATTCATCTGTTGACTAGCCGTTTTTGTTTATGCTTTATGCTACAATAACACATAGTATGAAGCCCGAATCACCAACGCCACCACCGATGAATAGTGCTGAAAAATTCATGCCACCTTTTCGTTCGCCAGAACAGCCGGCATATTCTCAGCCTAATAATAAACCTGAGCAAACGCCATCGATCGAACAGGGTGAACAAAAGACGGGAGCAGGAGCGGGCGATGTTGGCGGGCCAATGTTGCCGCCACCGCTGCCAGTCGCTCAGCCTATCCAGCCACTTCCAGTTGATACAACTGCTCAACCTGCTCAAGATGCCTCAGCTGCCCAAAGCCCGCTTACGGCGGATGACGTAGACGTTATTGAAAAGGAATGGGTTGTTCGTGCCAAACAGATTGTAAATCAGACAAAGAATGATCCCTACCAACAAGAGCATGAAGTTAGTAAATTACAAGCTGATTATTTGCGTAAACGATTTGGGGTAGAAGTGAAGTTGCCGCAAGAGTAGTTATGGATTTATTGTTTATTATTTTCGGAATAGTTATAGTGCTCGCCTTTGGCGGATACGGTCTATTTTTGTATTACCAAAAAATTCTACGCGAAGCTAAAAACTATGAACGTGGTCTAAAAATGGTACCACTACGAATTCATTTGCCGCCTTCAAGCGATGATATTGAAGGAGGCGGCCGCGATAGTCGAGATGTTGCCGAAGAAGTGATCTCACAGGCACAAGTAATGTATAACATTATAGCCAGTACTGCTACCAAAGGTTTTAAAAGTAAAGTTTATGGACAACGTCATGTTACTCTTGAAATCATAGCCAGCAAAGGTATTATTCACTACTATGTGGCTGTTCCCCTTGTTCTTGAAGATGTTATTAAACAGGCGGTTATTGCCGCCTATCCTACAGCTCGTCTCGAGCAAGTTGAAGAGCAAAATGTGTTTAGCAAGGTAGGTAAAGCAAGCGGTACTATAGGGGGTGAGTTTAGCCTAAAGAAGTCTTACTTTTATCCGATCGCTACCTACCAAGAGACAAAACGCGACGCAATGCAGACTATAATAAATTCGCTCTCAAATCTTACTCATGAAGACGGTGCGGCTATACAAATTCTCATTCGTCCTGCTAATGAAAGTTGGTCAAAACCTGCCTTGAGTGAAGCGTCAAATATTAGAAAAGGCAAAAAGAAAGGCAGCGATTTATTTAAGCCAAAAGACCTCGCTTCTGCTTTTTGGAAGCCACCCGAGACAAATGATAAAGATAAAAAACCTGAAGACCAACAGCAAGGTCATCAGTTAAGTACCGTTGATCAAAGTAAGATTGAAGCGATTGAGGAGAAAACTCGTCATCCTGGTTACGAAACACTCATTCGAGTTGTTGCTTCTTCTAATACATCAGTACGTGCACAAACAATTCTAAAGAATATTATTTCATCGTTTGCTTTGTTCGAGGCTACTTCACGAAATGGCTTTAAGTTTTCTCCAGCCAAGAATGTTGAGTCTTTTAACACATCGTTTATCTTTCGGTTTTTCCCACAAAATACATCGAGCACGATACTTAATAGTGTAGAGCTTGCAACACTATTTCATTTACCAGATCAAAAACATACATCGACGTCGCAATTACAACGCCAGATGTCAAAACAAGTAGATGGTCCATACCAAACATTAGACGAAGGTTTCTTACTTGGTTACAATGTTTTTCGCGGTGTTAAAAAACAAATTCGGCTAGGGACGGTGGATAGGCGACGTCATACTTACATCATTGGCCAAACAGGTACAGGTAAGTCTGGCTTACTCGAGAATTTGGCCCTGCAAGATATGCTTGACGGCAAAGGTTTTGCATTTGTTGATCCCCATGGCGACTCGGTAAAAAGTCTTTTAGGGATGGTGCCTAAGGAGAGGGTTGAGGATGTTGTGTATTTCTCTCCAGGCGATATGGATTTTCCTGTAGGCCTTAACTTGTTCGAATTTGAAAACGTAGAGCAACGTGATTTCTTAGTACAAGAGGCGATTGCAATGTTGTACCGTCTTTACGATCCTGGCCACACTGGAATTATTGGCCCGCGTTACGAGCACTGGTTCCGAAATGCCGCCTTAACTATTATGAGTGATCCGAAGGGCACAAGTTTTATTGATATTCCTCAGGTTTTTAATGATAACGATTTTGCTAAGGCAAAACTTAAACACGTGACTGATCAAACAGTATTGGATTTTTGGAATAAAGAAATGGCTCAAACAAGTGATTACCATAAGTCAGAAGTTCTTGGTTGGTTTGTTAGTAAATTTGGTGCATTTTTAAGTAATGAAATGATGCGTAATATTATTGGTCAGACAAAATCGGGCTTTAATTTGCGTGAAATTATGGATAATAAAAAAATCCTTCTCGTAGATGTGTCAAAGGGCAAGCTTGGTGAACTAAACTCACAGTTACTCGGTATGATCTTCGTTATGAAATTTCAGGCAGCAGCTATGGGCAGGGCAGATATACCGGAGGATCAACGCGTTGATTTTAGCCTGTATGTTGACGAGTTTCAGAACTTCGCTACTGATAGTTTTGAATCAATACTATCAGAGGCTCGAAAGTATCGTTTGAATCTCATTCTAGCCAATCAGTTTATGACTCAGCTTACTGATAAAATTCGAGAGGCTATCATTGGAAATGTTGGTACTATCATTTGTGGTCGCATTGGCGTGACCGATGCAGAACTTATGGTAAAAAAGTTTTCTCCTGTTTTTGATGTAGAGGATCTAACTAAATTACCTAACTTTGAAACAGTTGCATCGGTTATGATCAATAATGTACCGAGCGCACCATTTAGTATGTCACTTATCCCACCGCTCGGTAAACCAAATCCACAACTTGCTGATGCTCTTAGGAATTTATCAGCAGCAAAGTATGGTCGTCCTCGTAAAGTAGTCGAATCGGAAATATTTAAACGTTTACGTGCAGGCGAGGATGAAAAACAGCGTCGTCAAAAAGAGGCTCTCGATTCGTTCTCAAAGCGTATGGGTACTAATAAGGATACTAATAGTACCATCAATGCTGTCGACAACAAGCCTGTTAGTATGGGCAGTGGTTCATCGTTCCTTGATGAGTGGTTGGCCAAGCGCAAGAAACAACCAGGTATTCCAGCGACTCCAATGACTTCATCAGCTCCCCAAGCCTCGCCGCTAAGCCCTAAGCCAACTTCTCAACTTCCGCTGACTCAACATAAGGCGATTGAACAGATCCGGCCCACATCTACATTACCGGTATCGACTAAGCCTGCTGGTGTGGACTATCGAACGAATCAATTGCAACCACCGCCTGCTACGCCAGAAGATGCCCAGCGCCTACAGGGAGCTATTGATGATACAAGCTCTGAAATACAAGAAAAGGTAAAGAATGAAGTAGTACCGAAAAAGCATGAACTACATATTAAAGGGAGCGATTCAGGTGCAAAGACCAATCTTGATGAGATATCAATTGATCTGCGAGGTAACTTGAAACATTCAAAGTGACCTAGCTTTTATTATAAAGAACGTTGTCGCAAGAAAATTACACGTAAGACGTCAATAACAATACCTAGCAGCCAACCAAGTGCAAATGCTCCAATTAATTCAAAGCCAGAGAGACGAAAACCTAAATATGAGGCTGTAACATATAACCCGAGCACAATTATAAAAGCGCTAAGACTACCTGCTAGAATAGCATTGGGGCGTGCAATTGTTTTGCCAGTAACATCACTTACCTTTTCGATGGTGGGGTTATGAATCACCTTACTAAAAGTGCGAGATGGTTTTGAGAGTTGCGAACGCACCGTTTTCATGGTCTTTTCATATTCTTGCTTTTTCTGACGTGTAGTAGGATCTATAGGAGTAGCGGTTGGTTCGCCACCAGCTTTTGACTCACTACTTTGTTCTTGCGCAAAGGCTGCTTCAAGCTCTGCTTTTTTGCGAGCATGCTCAACGGCTTTCTCTTGAATGCTTTCATCATATGTCTCAACGTTATTCTCTAAAGATTTAAGACGCTCCCCAGCGACTTCTGCAACTTCTTGGCTATTTTTTGTTTCTGGTGATTTAGGCTGAGCCAACTGTTCTGCCATAATATGGTCCTTTTATTGTTAGATTGCGCCAGCAGCGAATTCTTTACGAACGATTCGAACTTCTTTATTTATCTGTCGGCTACGAGCATAGAAGTATACAATGGCCATTAGTAGGACACCGCCAAAAATAACGTTCTCTGTAGGACCGGTTGCAGGTAGTTGTTTAACGGTGTTTTCAATTAACTTTTCAGGCGGGCAAGCAACCATTACATTTGTTGTATTGCCAAAGCTATTCGTCATTTTGCAATTATAGGATTCTGGGTTACCAACGTTTTGCGGTGTAGCCGGTATAGCACTTTTTAACTGGACTCTTATAACTTTCGTAATTGTCTCACCTGGTTTTATGGTTGTAGCGGGCCATACCATAATACCTGTAATGTTGCCATTAGTATCTTTCTCTAGAGTACCTTCAGCAGAATCAACAACATCCGCATATTCAAGGACATCTGCTAAGTTTTCTTTCATACTATACGATCCGCTATCTTTACCGGTATTTTTTACTTTAATCGTGTACTGAAGTGTATCACCTGGATTTGCAGTCGTTCCATTTGCATCTGACTTATTCTGGGTCAGGCTAGCTACTGCCTTTGATGCTTGGTATTCTGGTTTACACTTCTCATCTTTATACCAGATTGTTGAGTCACTGGGGCATGGTTTGCACTCAGGACTACTAACGGGAAAAGCTGAGTTGATTGGGCAGCGTGGTTCAGGCGAGACAACGAATGGTTTTACGCATGCATCACCAGTTCTAGCACCAATACTAGTTTGCACAGTAACGCGAGCAGTATACGAACCATCTTGCTTAATATCTACATCGGTCGTAGCGTTCGTAGTGCTACTAGGGATATTTACTGCAGACACTTGCTTATTATTCTTGTCAGTCACAACAAAATCGTAACGGCTGATAGTCGCCCCGTTAGTAGCAGATGCACTGGCGGTTAAGCGAAACTTGGTTCGCGATAATGATACTGGCATTCCTAAGCTTACGCAAAGTGAGGCTGGTTGAGGCGGAGGAGGCGGAAAGTCGGTAAATGTAATATTACCGCAATCAAGCATGATCGAAAACCATTTTCCATCGATGGCACGCTTCCCAATGAGGGCTTTATAGGTTGAGCCGTTTTGCTGCGTGTATGGTAATGAGTCGAATCGCCATAGTTTACGGGCAAAAACAGTTGTATTCGTACCGGTAACTGCAACAGCTCGCTCCTCCGGCGCACCCGCATCATACGAATTTCGACCGATACTCCAGACACCTAAGTTAAAATCGCGTGAATTAATTGTACCCGCGTTTGTAGTTGCAATATCTGCTCGAGTAATCCCAAAAGTACTAAAAATTTGTTGAATATCCCGATGTCCACCGCTATCAACACCACTGTCGTAGATACGAAGCATATCGGTTCTGTCACGTACACCCTGGAAAACGACATTTTGACCATTTGCTACTGCTTGTGCTTCTGGAGGTGCGAAAACAGCTAAAGATTGTACGACGAGAGCAAGAACAGTAAATATGAGGCCCAATCGACGGGTTGCCTGTTCTTGCTTGAGACGTTTAGCATAAAATCCCAGTTGACTTATTAATGCTGGACTAAATGGAAGGTTAGAGACAATTTTTCTAAACATGTTTGTTTGTGACCCCTTTAACATAATATTAGCATAAGAATTATGTTCAACTCAAGCATATTGATTGAGTACAATTTGCCCTGTATAATGAAGGGGATGTAAATAGCAAGTATTTGCTCAGCTATTTGTTAAACAGATAGGGTGGTGAGTAAATATTGAAGAGAGGGAGCATGGCTAAACAAAAAGGAGCCGATGCTTACGATTCAAGCCAAATTCAGGTTCTTGAGGGCTTAGAGCCGGTTCGTAAGCGTCCTGGTATGTATATAGGTAGCACCGGTTATGACGGGGTGCATCATCTTATTAAAGAAATTGCAGATAATGGTATAGACGAAGCTATCGCTGGTCATGCCTCAAAGGTTGAAGTTACGATGCTCGCGGATGGTGGCATTAGTGTTTTTGACAATGGGCGAGGTATTCCTGTTGATAAGCATCCAAAGACCGGAAAGAGCACTCTTGAAACTGTATTAACCGTACTTCACGCCGGAGGTAAATTCGGCGGCGGAGGTTACAAAGTTTCGTCAGGTCTTCACGGTGTTGGTTTAAGTGTTGTGAATGCACTTTCTACTAAGTTAGTCGCGGAAGTTTTCAAAGATGGCAAACATTACCGCCAAGAATATGCCATTGGTGTTCCCCAGGCTAATGCAACCGCCATAGGCTCTACCGATGAACAGGGAACGAGAATAACATTTTATCCTGATCCTACAATATTTGAGACAGTAAACCTTGATTACAAATGGGTTGTCGATTATCTTCGCCACCAGGCCTATTTAACAAAAGGTGTTTATGTATCAGTTAACGATGAACGAACCGGTGATCGACAAGCATTTTACTTTGAGGGCGGCATCAAGTCATATGTAAAACATTTGAATGTTGGTAAGGATGTTTTGAGTGACGATATCTTTTATATTGAACGACAAGTTGAAGATTGTATGGTGGAAGTATGCAGTACAATATAATGATACATATGCCGAAACAGTAAAAGCATTTGCCAATAACGTCTTCAATCCCGACGGTGGCACACATCTGATAGGTTTTCGTGCTGCCTTAACTCGGGCAATTAATGACTATGCCAGAAAAAATAGTTTATTAAAAGAGAAAGAAGAAAACCTGACAGGTGATGATATCCGCGAAGGTTTAACAGCCATTATTTTAGTTAAATTACCAGACCCACAGTTTGAAGGCCAAACTAAAAATAAGCTCGGTAATCCTCGGATGCGCCGGTATGTCGAGCAGGTAATGAATGAGTACTTCACATATTACCTCGAGGAGAATCCTTCAATCGCGAAAAAGATTGTAGGAAAAGCAACGCTTGCTGCTCGAGCGCGCAAAGCAGCCCGAGCGGCCCGCGACAATGTTATTCGTAAGGGTGCTCTCGATGGTTTAAGCCTGCCTGGTAAATTAGCCGATTGTTCAAGCAAAGACCCGAACAATAGTGAATTATACATCGTTGAGGGTAACTCAGCTGGTGGTTCTGCTAAAAGTGGTAGAGATAGTAAAACTCAAGCTATTCTACCGCTTCGTGGTAAAGTTCTCAACGTTGAACGTGCCCGACTAGACCGTATGCTAAATAACAACGAAATCGTGAGCCTGATTAAGGCACTCGGCGTTGGTATTGATGAGCAATTCGATATTAACGGGTTGCGTTATGAGCGAATTATTATTATGACTGATGCCGATGTAGATGGTCAGTCATATTTCAACCTTCTTATGACATTCTTTTTCCGTTATATGCGCGAAGTTATCGAGGGCGGACATGTTTACTTAGCAAAGCCACCGCTCTTCCTTCTTCGAACTGGCAGTAAGAAACACTACGCCTATAGTGATGAAGAGCGTGATACAATTATTGCTCGCCTTATAGAAGAGCGTCGTGAGCGTGGAACCAAGATTGATGCAGACTGCTGATCGGAATAAACAAGCTGGCCTGACACTTTTGCAACGCTACAAGGGTTTGGGCGAGATGGATGCCGAGCAACTCTGGGAAACAACTATGAATCCCGAGAATCGTGTGCTTGTACAGGTTAAAGTGGAAGATGCTGAAAAAGCTGACGCGATTTTTACAAAGTTAATGGGTGATGAAGTTGATCTACGCAAAAGTTTTATTCAAACTCGTGCAAAATTTGTTAACACTGGAAGATTTGGATATTTAGTTATGGACGACGACATTAAAAAACCAATCGAAGGCGAAGTATTAGACGCAGGCACATTCAAAAACTTTAGAGTTGCGAACTGTTGAAGATGTGATGGAAGACAGCTTCCTGCGCTATTCAATGAGTGTCATTATTGAACGTGCTTTGCCAGATGTACGAGATGGCTTAAAGCCTGTACATCGTCGCATTCTTTTACTCAATGGAAAAGAATGGCTGGCGACCTGGTACAAAATTTGTAAAGAGTGCTCGTATTACTGGTGATGTTATGGGTAAATACCATCCTCATGGTGATGTAGCTATTTACGATTCTATGGTTCGTTTGGCTCAAGACTGGTCAATGCGTTACATGCTAGTAGACGGCCAGGGTAACTTCGGGTCTATGGATGGTGATCCACCGGCGGCTCAACGCTATACAGAAGCACGTATGGCAAAGCCCGGCGCAGAATTACTGGCTGACCTCGATAAAGATACGGTTGATTTCCGGGATAACTATGATGGTTCAGAGCAAGAGCCAGTAGTACTACCAGCTAAGTTGCCGAATCTATTGTTGAATGGTCAAATTGGCATTGCTGTTGGTATGGCCACTAATATTCCGCCACATAATCTTAAGGAGTTATTAGACGCGACTATCCATCTTATTGATAACCCTGAAGATGCAACACTTGATGATCTATTGAAATATGTCAAAGGCCCAGACTTCCCGACAGGCGGTATTGTTTATGGTGGTGCAGGTTTGCGTCAGGCTTATGCAACGGGTCGCGGTGGCGTTATGATTCGTGCAGTCGCTGAGATCGAAGAAACAAAAAGAGGTCGACATCAGATTGTCGTTACTGAGATGCCATATGCTGTTAATAAAGCTAACCTATCGAATTCAAATTGCAAATCTAGTAAACGAAAAAAAGATTGTGGGCATTAGTAATATTGTGACGAGACTGCTCGTGGAAAGATCCGCCTTGTTATTGAGCTTAAGAAAGACGCTTATCCCAAGAAAGTTTTGAACCAGCTTTATAAGATGACGCCGCTTCAAACGAGCTTCCATTACAATATGTTGGCCCTTATAGATGGTATTCAGCCGCGTGTCTTAGGGCTTGAGGAGATGCTTCGAGAATATATTAAGCATCGTCAAGTTGTTGTGCGTCGTCGTACGGAGTTTGAACTTAAAAAGGCTCAAGACCGTGCTCATATTCTAGAAGGTTGGAAAATCGCTTTAGATCACATTGATGAAGTTATTCGCATTATTCGTGCAAGCAATAATGTTGATGCCGCAGCAACAAACTTAATGGATAAGTTTAAGCTTAGTGAAATCCAGGTGCGGTCTATCCTTGCACTACCACTTCGCACATTAACTGGCTTAGAGCGTCAGAAGATTGAAGATGAGCTTGCTGAATTAAAGAAGTTGATTGCTGAGTTGGAAGCAATCTTAGCCGATGAAAAACGTGTCTTAGCAATTATTCGCGAAGAGTTGCTTGAGATGAAGGAAAAGTACGGCGACGACCGACGAACCAAAATTATTGGCCAAGAGCTTGGCAAATTTACTGATGAAGAATTAATTCCAGAAGAAGATGTCGTTGTTCTACTCACAACAGAAAACTATATAAAGCGTACCCTTGTAAGTGAATACCGACGTCAGCACCGCGGCGGTAAAGGTAAGCGTGGTATGACAACTAAAGAACAAGACGTCATCTCGCATCTTGTGACTGCAAGTACGCATGATTGGTTACTATTCTTTACAAATAAGGGTCGCGTTTTTCGTCTGAAAGCCCACGAAGTGCCAACTGCTGGCCTGAATGCTAAGGGTATCGCTATTGTAAATCTGCTACAACTTCAGCCAGAAGAGCAAGTGACGGCCATTATCCGTACTGATAAAGAGGCTCAAAGTAACAGTCTATCTCTTTATGACGACAGTTTACGGTACGATTAAAAAGACGCCGCTTGCCGACTATGCAAATATCCGTACGAGTGGGCTCATAGCTATTAATCTGGATGATGGTGATGAGCTGCGCTGGATTCAAGAGACAACCGGTGACGATGATGTTGTTATATCAACGCACTTTGGTCAAGCTATTCGATTCAGTGAAAAAGATGCCCGTCCGATGGGCCGGACTGCTCGAGGTGTACGTGGTATTCGTTTGCGCCAAGGTGATCGCGTTGTCGGTATGGATATAGTGAAGCCAGAGCGTCAACTACTTGTTATTAGTGAGAATGGTTACGGCAAACGTACAAATGTCGCCAACTTCCCCTCGCATAAGCGAGGCGGCGTTGGTATCAAAGCTGCTGTTGTAACCACTAAAACAGGTAATATCGTCTCAGTTAAATCAATAGACGACATTACATGTGAATTACTGATTATCTCTGCGCAGGGTCAAGCAATACGTGTTGCGGTTAAGGGTATCCCAGCTCTTGGACGAACTACCCAAGGTGTGCGGATCATGCGCCTTAAAGGTGAGGATAAAGTTGCCTCATTTGCAATTGTAGAGCAGGCAAAAGATAATGAAAGTGATGAAGAAGCGCCATCTGTCCAGGAGTAACCTAAAATGAGCGCATATATACTTGCGCCATTGCTCGCTTGGTTACTTGCTCAGGGTACGAAAGTAGCACTCTATAAGTTACACGGACATTCTGTTCGCAAAACTATTACTAGTTCTGGTGGTATGCCAAGTGCTCATTCCGCTCTAGTTGTCTCTGTAAGTACTGTCATTGCCGTTGAAGATGGCCTACAGAGTCCGCTTTTCGCTCTTGCGGCGGTCATTGCACTTATTACAATGTATGACGCCGTTAACGTACGACGTGCTGTTGGCGAACAGGGTAGGGCTTTAAAAGAACTTGCGAAGAATAAACAGATTTCTTTCAAACGCGCAGCCGGACACACATTACCCGAAGTGCTTGCTGGTACGGCTGTCGGTGTTATTGCAGCATGGCTGGCGTTGTTATTATTGTAACGATTTTTTCCATATAAAGTGTTGACAGATGTAGTGTCTCGCGATAAGATCGTGACAGTCTGTGTGAGAAATGCAGTGAAATTTAACAGTTTTGTAGTGTAAGTCAACGTCAGTATATTACAAATCCCGTTTCGACGGGATTTTTATGGAGAGTTTGATCCTGGCTCAGGATGAACGCTGGCGGCGTGCCTAATACATGCAAGTCGAGCGGCAGCGAGTTTAACACTGCATACTTGAAGTTCGAGTATGGAGTGTTAAATGTCGGCGAGCGGCGGACGGCTGAGTAACGCGTAGGAACATGCCCCAAAGTGAGGGATAAGCTCCAGAAATGGAGTCTAATACCGCATATGGTCTTCGGATTAAAGCTTTGGCGCTTTGGGAGTGGCCTGCGTATGATTAGCTAGTTGGTGAGGTAATGGCTCACCAAGTCGACGATCATTAGCTGGTCTGAGAGGATGATCAGCCAGACTGGAACTGAGACACGGTCCAGACTCCTACGGGAGGCAGCAGTAAGGAATCTTCCACAATGGGCGAAAGCCTGATGGAGCAACGCCGCGTGCAGGATGAAGGCCTTCGGGTTGTAAACTGCTTTTATGAGTGAAGAATATGACGGTAACTCATGAATAAGGGTCGGCTAACTACGTGCCAGCAGCCGCGGTCATACGTAGGACCCAAGCGTTATCCGGAGTGACTGGGCGTAAAGAGTTGCGTAGGCGGTTTGTTAAGCGAATAGTGAAATCTGGTGGCTCAACCATCTAGACTATTATTCGAACTGGCAAACTCGAGAATCAGTAGAGGTACCTGGAATTTCTAGTGTAGGAGTGAATATCCGTAGATATTAGAAGGAACACCAATGGCGTAGGCAGGTTACTGGACCATTTCTGACGCTGAGGCACGAAAGCGTGGGGAGCGAACCGGATTAGATACCCGGGTAGTCCACGCCGTAAACGATGGATGCTAGCTGTTGGCGGTATCGACCCCTTCAGTAGCGAAGCTAACGCGTTAAGCATCCCGCCTGTGGAGTACGGTCGCAAGACTAAAACATAAAGGAATTGACGGGGACCCGCACAAGCGGTGGAGCGTGTTCTTTAATTCGATGATAAGCGAAGAACCTTACCAGGGCTTGACATCCTGCGAATTTCTCCGAAAGGAGAGAGTGCTTTATTGAACCAAGTGACAGGTGTTGCATGGCCGTCGTCAGCTCGTGTCGTGAGATGTTTGGTTAAGTCCATCAACGAGCGCAACCCTTATGATTAGTTGTATTTTTCTATTCAGACTGCCCCGGTAACGGGGAGGAAGGAGGGGATGATGTCAGGTCAGTATTACCCTTATGTCCTGGGCTAGAAACGCGCTACAATGGCCGGTACAATGCGCAGCCAAGCCGCGAGACGGAGCAAATCGCATCAAAGCCGGTCCCAGTTCGGATAGGAGGCTGAAACTCGCCTCTTTGAAGTTGGAATCGCTAGTAATCGCAGGTCAGCATACTGCGGTGAATACGTTCCCGGGTCTTGTACACACCGCCCGTCAAACCATGAAAGTCACCAACACCCGAAGTCCGATTCGTCGGCCTAAGGTGGGGGGGATGATTGGGGTTAAGTCGTAACAAGGTATCCGTAGCGGAAGCTGCGGATGGATTACCTCCTTTCTAGGGAGAATTATGCCACTCGTTCGAGTAATCAACGAGTGTAGCGAGGTCGGTCTTGTTATTTTAGTGGATCTATAAAATAACCATTTGGCCTCTTTGAGGCAAGACCAGATTCAAAAATTGTTCAAACGAACGACTGACACCGACTTACACTACAAAGCTGTTAAAAATAAAAGTCGCCTTTAACCAAGGCGGTTTTTATTTACATCTGTTAACACACTTGCCACCTACTATATTTTCCGCTACAATAACCTGGAACTTGCCTTATGGGGCTTGTTAGTATTTCAACTCTGCGTTAGCAGAGTCAGCAATGAAGCAATCCGAAGGCCTGTTTGTTTCATTGAGAGGAGCGATAGCGAGAGGCTGAAGCTTTTGGTGCTTGCGCTAAAACGGAAGCCGATAGCGAATCGTGACGAGGGGACATAGCTCAGTTGGCTAGAGCACCTGCTTTGCAAGCAGGGGGTCCAGGGTTCGAGTCCCTGTGTCTCCACCATGTTGTGCGTCGAAATATTATTCGACGTAGAACATGGTGGTAAGTCACCATTGCATGGGGCAGACCGGGCTTCGGTCCGGAATGCTCCACCAATAGAATAGCTTTGTGAAAGAATATCGAATTTCTACTTGTGGGCGATTAGCTCAGCTGGTTAGAGCGCGTCACTGATAATGACGAGGTCGGAGGTTCAAGTCCCTCATCGCCCACCAGTAGGAATTCGACTAAACGTAAGGACAAGGGGTGTTATGTCGTCGGAATCACCTAAAACAAAAGTTTTGTCTGTACGCTTTGGCGAAATAATGACCAATCAACTGAGCGCACATGCTGCGATTTTCGATACATCTGTCAACGCTACTATCGGAGAGGCATGTATCTCTTTTTTAATCACAAGCTACGTGAGCCCGAGTTTGAAATTGAAGCTCAAGTATTTATAGATAAAAGTCTTGCCAAACTTGCACTTTTAAGAAGCTTTTGTGATGAAGATGACTTGAAAGAAGCTGATTAGTGAAAAATACTTGTCAAAAGATTACCGGCCTGCTATAGTCATCAATGAACTAAGCGAACGTTTCCTATTAGAAACCTCTGGCGATGTATGTGAGAGAAAGATACGTCGAACAGAGGTTATTTTATTGCACAAATAACAACGAAATGTTCTTTACAAAACTGTTGTGAGCCTGATACGATACGAAGGCGCTTGAGAGCAGACAATGGTGGAAATATTTCCATGGTTGCCTGAGCTCAATCATTTTTTATGTGTGAGTTTAGCAGTTTAACAATTTGGCTGATATTTGAAGGACGACGGCAGTTGGACTGTCATATGCTTGCATATGACCAGGACCATGCTAGCTGTATGGTTTTTACCAACTACTAGTCGACCAATGCATAAAAAGGTACTAAGAGCACACAATGGATGCCTTGACACGTAATACCGATGAAGGACGTGGAAGACTGCGATAAGTCTCGGGGAGCTGTCATACAAGCTTTGATCCGGAAATTTCCGAATGGGGAAACCCAGCTATGAGTCATGTCATGTTACCGTTACCTGAATACATAGGGTAATTGAGAGGGAACCTGCTGAACTGAAACATCTTAGTAGGCAGAGGAAAAGAAAGTAAATAACGATTCTCGGAGTAGTGGCGAGCGAAACGGGAAGAGCCCAAACCTTTTAATTTTTGCCTGTTAACTCAGGCAAATAAGCTGACAGGCGAATATTAATAAGGGGTTGTGAGATAAGAAAAGACCAAGTAAGAGAACTCGAATTTTCGAGGTTTCTGACTTGCGAGAACTGAGCTGTCAATCGATTGTAAGGTAAAAAATCGGCTTTGTTAGCAGAAGTTTGGAAAGGACTACGTCAAAGAACGTGAAAGCCGCGTATGCGAAAGCGAAGCTGACCTTATATGTTGTTTTCTCAAGTAGGTCGGGACACGAGAAATCCTGTCTGAATCCGGCAGGACCACCTGCCAAGGCTAAATATATTACGTGATCGATAGTGAACAAGTACCGTGAGGGAAAGGTGAAAAGAACCCCGGGAGGGGAGTGAAATAGATCCTGAAATTGTGTGCCTACAAGGAGTCGGAGCCGATTTATTCGGTGACGGCGTGCTTTTTGTAGAACGATCCAGCGAGTTAATTTGCAGTGCAAGGTTAAGTCAATTGACGGAGCCATAGTGAAAGCGAGCCTGAATAGGGCGATATAAGTACTGTTGATTAGACCCGAAACCGGGTGACCTAACCATGGCCAGGCTGAAGCGTGGGTAAAACGCAGTGAAGGGCCGAACCGTAGAGCGTTTCAAAGCTCCCGGATGAGCTGTGGTTAGCGGTGAAATGCCAATCGAACTCGGAGATAGCTGGTTCTCCTCGAAATAGCTTTAGGGCTAGCGTCATGTTATTAGCAAGTGGGGGTAGAGCTCTGTAAAGGACTGGGGCCCGCAAGGGTACCCACCCTTAACAAACTACGAATACCATTTGTGGGATCACGGCAGTTAGAACGTCGGGGCTAAGCTCGGCGCTCGAAAGGGAAACAGCCCAGACCATCGTCTAAGGTCCCTAAATATACACTCAGTGGGAAACAAGGTGAGATTTCTTAAACAGCGAGGATGTTGGCTTAGAAGCAGCCATTCATTTAAAGAGTGCGTAACAGCTCACTAGTCAAGAGATCTTGCGTGGAAAATGTAACGGGGCTCAAGTATATTACCGAAGACATGGATCTATAATTTATTATATGTGGTAGAGGAGCGTTCCTATCTGCAGTGAAGCGAGATCTGGAAAGTCTAGTGGAGCGTGAGGAAGTGAGAATGCTGGAATGAGTAACCATAAGACAGGTGAGAATCCTGTCGGCCGAAAGAGCAAGGTTTCCTGGACTATGGTAATCATCTCCAGGGTTAGTCGGGCCTAAGCCGAGGCGTGTAGCGTAGGCGATGGACAACGGTTAATATTTCCGAACCGGTTATAGTTTGTACACTGTTCACGGCATATTAGTTTGAGCGGATTCATGGTATGTATCCGTCTAACCTAGGGGGAACGCCGATGGGAGTGAAAGTGTCTCTTCGGAGACGCGATTCTGGTGAAAGCGCTGGCTAGAAAAGCAATGTACGCGTGGCTATAGCCGCCCGTACCGCAAACCAACACAGGTGCTCAAGTCGAGTAGACTAAGGCTTACGAGAGACCCTTCGCTAAGGAACTCGGCAATACAGCGACCGTAACTTCGGGATAAGGTCTGCCTGGATGTGCCGCAGTATTTCTAAGCTGAAGTACATCTGTGAAGTAGAAATATGGAATAGTTGTACCTTTTGTATAAAATATCGAGTAATTTGAGATAGAGCAAATGATTTGCTTTTTAGAGATACTGCGGTACATCTAGGCCGCAGCAAAAGAGCCCACGGAACTGTTTATCAAAAACACAGGTCTCTGCTAACACGAAAGTGGATGTATAGGGGCTGACTCCTGCCCGGTGCTGGAAGGTTAAGGGGAGTGCTTTACGGTGCGAACTGAAGCCCCAGTGAACGGCGGCGGTAACTATAACCGTCCTAAGGTAGCGAAATTCCTTGTCAGGTAAGTTCTGACCCGCACGAATGGAGTAATCATGTGGGCACTGTCTCAGCGAAGGACTCGGTGAAAGTGCATTGGCGGTAAAGATGCCGTCTGTCCGTACCAGGACGAAAAGACCCCGTGGAGCTTTACTACAGCTTTACATTGAACCGGGTTACAACATGTGTAGCATAGGTGGGAGACTTTGAAGCAGATACGCTAGTATTCGTGGAGTCAACAGTGAAATACCACCCTTGTTGTGATTTTGTTCTCACCTTGACCGTTATCCGGTTAGGGAACAGTGTATGGTGGGTAGTTTAACTGGGGCGGTTGCCTCCTAAAGAGTAGCGGAGGCGTTCAAAGGTTGGCTAGCTTCGGATGGAAATCGAAGTGATAGTGCATACGCATAAGCCAGCTTGACTGTGAGGAGTACATTCCAATCAGAGACGAAAGTCGGAGTAAGTGATCCGCTGGTACGTACATTTGTACATGAATGTGGGATCGACAGCGCAAACGGATAAAAGTTACCCCGGGGATAACAGGCTTATAGCGCCCAATAGTTCACATAGACGGCGCTGTTTGGCACCTCGATGTCGGCTCATCACATCCTGGAGGGGGAGCACCTTCCAAGGGTTCGGCTGTTCGCCGATTAAAGTGGTACGCGAGCTGGGTTCAGAACGTCGTGAGACAGTTCGGTTTATATCCGGTATGGACGTCAGGAAATTTGAGAGGATCTGCCCCTAGTACGAGAGGACCGGGGTGAACGAACCTCTGGTGTATCGATTGTCGCCACCAACGGCATTGTCGAGTAGCTATGTTCGGACCAGATAAGCGCTGAAAGCATATTAAGCGCGAAACTAACCTCAAGATTAGATTTCCCTATGAGGACACAGAAAGATTATCTGTTTGATAGGCGCAAGGTGGAAGTGCAGTAATGTATGGAGCTGAAGCGTACTAATAGTCCCATCGCCTTTTTATGTCCTTATCTGTCTCGTTTATGCTTGCATAAACAGCGCAGATAGGGTAGGTTGACTAGTAGTTGGTGTAAATCAAAATTACACTTGCAAGTTGTTCTTCAAATCGAAATTTACTTAGCATCGTATGGGCGTCGAGAAAGAGTTATGCTTTGGTTCGCCAAGGGCGAATGCGAATTTATTTCGCAAGGCTCAATGATACAGGAATGTATACGCCTGCCATGACAGGCGTATAAAATTCTTTTATCATAAGCGTAGCGCGTTCTCGGTGCCCATGGCGCTGGGGAAACACCTGTTCCCATTCCGAACACAGAAGTTAAGCCCAGTAGCGGCGATTATACTACCTTTTGGTGGGAAACTAGCACGGTGCCGAATCATACAATAACCCCTGGTTAACGCCGGGGGTTTTGTTTTATACTTAATATGATATAGGGCGATCACTTGTTATACGACATAATTAAAATATATAGGTACGTATACAATATTGACCTAACGTAAGTATTATGTTACTATTTAAAACATTAGAATAATAATTCAGTCCAAAGGAGTCTGCTTTATATGTCAGGAACTCAAAGAGGCGGCCAAGAGGCTGCTAAAACAAATGTAAAACGTCATGGAAAAGACTTTTATGCTCGCATAGGTGCTATGGGTGGCAAAAAAAGCCGAGGTGGCGGTTTTGCTGCTAATCGTGATTTAGCTCGTAAGGCAGGCGCACTAGGTGGTCGCATCAGTCGACGACGTAAGGTAGTGGCAGATACTCAGCTAACAAACGTGACACAAGTAACCGCTACGCAGCAAAAACCTGCTGATCAGAATGATTTTGATCTTGCAGCTTAATACGACGCAGTCGGCGTAAACGTGCATCGTTAACAGACCACGAGCATAAACAGTTGATACACTGGTAGATGCTTGTGGTTTGTTGTATGCCGGTTTGTGCGCACTGAGGACACTTACTGCGCTCGTGAAGCCAATCGCGATAACTATCTAATTGATCTTCAGCGAAATCTTCATCTATATTGATATTAAACGATGATGCGAGTTGTACCTTTGCAAGATGCCAGGCTGCAACTTCTTGACTCAGAAGTTGAACATCTTTTGTATAGTGACGATGGCCTAACTCGGCATGCGCAATTTCGTGGAGTAGCTGCCAGATATCTTCAACGCTTGTCGCTGGTTTATAGTGAACTTCTTGTAAACTTGCCGACCAATAAAAGCTCTTATCTACGCAAAAACTTAAATGTGAGAAGTGATTGATGATATTTTTCTCAATTCCATTAATCGATATCATGTTGTCTCGCATAGTACCTGCATCCATAAAGTACTGCTTCGTCTGGGTGTTGAGCTTGTAGAATGGGTGGAATATCAATGAAGGATGACATATTGGCATGTAAGTACATTTCAAGCTCGCTTTGCCAGCGAGTTTCGAAATAAGCGCCAACACCTCCGCCAATAACAATAACGGATGGTTGAAGGGTTGGTATAAGTGCTAACAAACCAATGCCAACACGTTCCGCGAAGTCTTTCCAGATCTCACGATCATTAATGTGAGAAGCATATTTTCCGGTGCGTTCACGTAAGGATCGCCCAGAAGCTAAATGCTCCCATTGCTTTAACTCTGATTGATATTCAAGCATCATATGACCTGATTCTGAGCCGCTCAGAGCAGGCAGAAGCCGACCGTTCACAACAATACCACTTCCGATACCAGTACTTATCGTAAGATATAAACATAAACGAGGTAGCGGGTTAAGTGCATGGGCCTCGGCGAGCCCTGCTAGGTTGGCATCATTTTCAAGATAAATCGGGCAATCGAAAAACTGACTTAATTCTTGTCTTAGCTCAATATTCTTCCATGAAAGGTTGCCACAACGGACAATACTACCTCTATGGTGATCAATAATACCCGGGGCTGCGACGCTAATGGCTTGTAGTCGTTGAGTTAAGGCAAGCTGCTGAATTTGCGGCACAAGATCAGTAAAGAAATCTTCGGGTTCATCTGGGGTTGCAAAACGAACTTCAGTAAGTATCGCATCGCCCTCAAACGATGCAACTAATGTTTTAGTACCTCCAATATCAACCCCAATTATCATATGTTTATCCTACCACAGAACCAACTGCATTGAGTGGCACGGCTAATATTTGTGCACATTTTAGTTGCATTAAAATCAAGATAGTTTTACGATATAAATAAGAGGAGTTTTTGTATGCTCGAAGGCAATAAGCGACAAGCAACAATTATTTTTGTAATAGCCGGCATACTTTTAGTAGGCCTTCTTCTTGTCGGCCTTGGTATCGTTAAGCAGCAAAGTAAAAATGTTGCCTCAAGCGATCAGTCATCACAGCAAACTGATCAGCCTGCAAAAAAGGAGGCCGACGACAAAGATGAACAAAAGCCAACCGAACAGGCTCAACCGCAGAAACCAGCACCTCAACCAGCCCACCCACGCCCCTCATCAGTGCCGGTCAATGAAAACATTCAACCACCGGTCATACCACCTCAAGCGGTGCCAGCAACTGGTCCGGCAGCATTGCCTGCAACAGGATCGAGCTTTGATCTTACGATCGGTGCTGTTTTATTAACTCTGACTGGTTTTATAGCCTTTCGATTTTTACAGAGTAGACAAGCATTATTGCCAAAACTTTAGACGTTTACCTGTATCTGTTTTTCAGGTATAATGAAAGCAATCTTTAAGAGGTGTGTTTTTGCTGCAAAAAGGCATACCTTTGAAGAAATACAACCTATGGAAGGAGTCATTTTTCAAAATGACAAAAAGCAGCACAATTACAATGGACGAATTGTTGGCACAAGATAAGGGCCAGCAGTTAGTCACCGGAGAGGTTGTTGAAGCAACAGTTCTCTCTGTTAAAAAGAACGAGATTTGGTTAGATCTCGGGGGTTTGGGTATTGGTCTTGTACCGCGTCGTGAAATTGGTTTTTCAACTAATGTAAAACCAGGCGACCAAGTAGTGGCCAGCGTCGTTGATCCTGATATCGATGACGGTTACGCGCTTTTGAGCCTTCGAAAAGCTGCTAAAGATCGCGGCTGGGATGAAGTAAAACAACAGTTTGACGCTGGTGAAACGATTGAGGTTACTGCTTATGACGCAAACCGAGGTGGTTTACTTATTGAGCTCGAAGGTATTCGCGGTTTCATGCCTGTTAGCCAGTTATCTGCGGAACATTACCCACGCGTGAGTGGAGCAGATAAAGATGAAATCTTGCAACGTCTTAACAATTTGGTCAACAAACCATTAAAGGTGCGTATTCTTGACGCTGATCGTAAGCAAAATAAACTGATTTTCAGTGAAAAGGCAGCGATTCGCGAAGGTTTGGCTGAACGTCTGCAAAATCTTAAACCTGGCGATACCGTAAAGGGCGTTGTAACAGGTGTAGTAGATTTTGGTGCCTTTATAAACGTTGATGGCATTGAAGGTCTTGTGCACATTAGCGAGATTAGCTGGGAACGTGTTAACAATCCAGGTGATTACGTAAAGGTTGGCGATACGATTGAGGCTAAAATCATTACTATTGACAACAAAGACGACCAAACACGTCTGAGTCTCAGTATGAAACAACTTACTGCTGACCCATGGGCAAAAGAGGTAGAAAAGTTCAAGAAGGGTGAAGAAGTAAAAGGTACTGTTACGCGTATTACACCATTTGGCGCCTTTGTACAGTTAAGCCCGGCCGTTGAAGCGCTAGTACACATTACTGAACTGAGTGAAGGTGATGAAAGTGTTGATCCAGAAAAACTCTTCAAAGTTGGCGAACAAAAGACATTTACAATCCTTGATATTGATAAAGAGAATCGAAAAATCTCTCTCAGTCTCAAGCCGTAAACTTAAAGAAACGCCCTAGTAAAGGGCGTTTCAAGCATTATTAATGAATCGAAAGGAGCGGTATAGCCATGGCCCTAGACAAAAAGGTACTGATTATTCCAGAGATGGTTACTGTTGGCGAATTGGCCGCTCAGCTCGATTTGCCTGTTACAAAGCTTATTGGCGAACTCTTCAAAAATGGCATTATGGCCACCGTCAATCAGCGTATCGATTTTGAGACGGCGCAGATTATAGTTGAAGAGCTTGGCCTAGAAATCGATCTTCAAAAGAAGGAAGCTGCCGAGGTTGCACCAGAACGTGAAAAACGTGCTTTAAGCGAGAAAGCGGTTGATCGGGCACCCATCGTTGCTGTCATGGGCCATGTTGATCACGGCAAAACTAGCCTACTTGATGCTATTTTAGATACTAAGGTAGTTAGCGGGGAAGCTGGTGGCATCACCCAGCACATTAGCGCCTATCAAACAGAGCGTAAGGGCCGCAAGATTACGTTGCTTGATACACCGGGCCACGAAGCTTTTAGTGCTCTTCGTCAGCACGGTGCGGCGTTAACCGATGTTGTTATCATCGTCGTAGCCGCAGATGACGGTGTAAAACCACAGACGATTGAAGCAATCAAGTTTGCTCAAGCGGCTCATGCCAAAATTGTTGTAGCAATTAATAAAGTCGATAAAGATACTGCTGATGTCCCACGTGTTAAAGCCGGGCTTGCCGAACAGGGCTTACAAACTGAAGAATGGGGCGGCGACGTTGTGATGGTTGAAGTTAGCGCTAAAACCGGCCAAAATGTCGACAAGTTGCTCGACATGGTGCTTTTGGTAGCAGACATTGAAGAATTGAGGGCTGAAATTGAAGGCTCTGCCGAAGGTCTAGTAATTGAAGCTAACATGCAAAAAGGCCGCGGCCCTGTGGTGCGCCTGCTGGTTGAGCACGGTATTTTAAGGGCTGGTAACTTCTTGGTAGCTGGCAATGTCTACGGCAAGGTGCGCACACTTGAAGATTTCGCCGGCCGCCCAATTCAAGAAGCAGGGCCCTCAACGCCGGCTATCGTGACCGGTTTTAAAGAGTTACCACAATTTGGTGATCGTTTTGAAGTGGCGGCGAACGAAAAAGCAGCTCGCCAAAAAGCTGCCTCTCAGGTGAAAGAAGAAGAGCTTGTAACTACCAATCTTTCCTCGATCGACCTCCTTGGTATGATGAGCAAGCAAGCCCAGTCGCAACATTTGAATGTTATTATTAAGGCCGATGTACAAGGCTCACTCACTTCGGTGTTAGATAGCCTTCGTTTACTTGAGAACGAAGAAGTGTCAGTGCGAATTGTTTCATCTGGTGTTGGTAATATCTCTGAGAACGACGTTCGCTCAGCCGCTAGCAGCCAGGCTGTTATCTATGGCTTTAATGTGCAATTGTTGCCCGCCGTTAAAAACGTTGCCGCCCGCGAAAAAGTAACTATTAAGATTTTCAAAGTCATTTACGAATTACTTGATGACGTAAGAGCCGGGCTTGAAACACTCCTTCGCCCAGAAATAGTCGAGACTGAAGTTGGCGAACTTACCATTAAAGGAGTATTTCGCACCACTAAAGATGAGATTATTTGTGGCGGTGAAGTCACAAAGGGCAAAGCAATGCCAAACGTACTCGCTCGTGTAAGACGGAGGAACGAACAAATTGCCGAAGTCAGCATTAGTAAAGTGCAACGTCAACAACAAGAAGCGAAAGAGGTCTTCGAAGGCGAAATGTGTGGCCTAGCAATAACTACTCAGGGTAAGTTATTGCTTGAAGAAGGTGATAAGCTAGAATTCTTCACTCGTGAACTGAAACAACGCACACTATAAAACTAAAGAACTTAAAAAGAGCCGAGTTAAACGGCTCTTTTTAAGTTTAAACGATTCAAATGACAATGTAGCAAGGGTTTCCCCGAGGGTGTGAATGAATCTGCGTCGCGAATGCGACACTGATTATCCACACCACCTCGGGTTGGCCCCTACATCAGTTTAGCTTGATCAGGCCGGTGTCGTCGTTCCCGCTTGGGTGGCGAGGTTCGTGACGGCGGTCCTGATCGTGGATACCGCAACCTTCTTGTCGTTGCCCAGGCCCCTGGCACCGTTGATGGCGGTGACCAGGGTGTCGACGTCGGACTTGAGGGTGGCCTTCGCCACCTGGTCCGCCGCCGGCGTGGGCTGGGTGCTGTTCCTGGCCTGCTCGAGCTGCCATGCGAGTGTGTTCGGGATCGATGGAGTCTTCTCACGCGTCAGCTCGTTCTCGGCGGCCTGCTTGGCCGCCTCGGCCTGGGCTGCCTTGTTGCGAGCGTCGACCACCATCTGGATGGTCGGCGCCGTGCCGGCGGTGCCCTGCCCGATCTTGTAGTCCGGGTCCTCGCCGAGCATGATCTTGCCGGCCAGGTCGGCTCGGACCTTGAGGTCGTCCTCCGTGGCGCCGTTATTGACGGCGTCGACGAAGACCGCCAAAATGTTCCCGACGTGCTCCGCGAACTCCGGGTGGGCGTCGAGCTGGGCCTTGGCCTGCTCGACGGGGTCGGAACCCCCACCGAGCTGCAGCCGCGGCCGGTTGCCGCTCGCGGTGTTCTGCAGGTCTTTGACCTGCTCCTCAAGCGTTGCCTTCTCGTCGAGCACCTGCGCGTACGTTGCGTCGAGCACGATGCGCTCGCCTGCGTTGTACTTTGCCAGGAACTCTCGCGCCTTGTCGCCCGTGAGACCCGCGACCACGTGCTCCAGGTAGATCGAACTGGCCTGGATGATGTCCTTGGTGTCGCGCGTGCTGTTGGCCTTCGCGACGTCGATCAGGACGTCGGTTGACTCCTCGGCCATCTCGATGATGGCGTCGGCTTCGTCGTCCGAGACCTGACGGTTGCGCTTGGCCGTGAGCTTGGCGTGGAGGTCGCTCATGACTGTTCTCACTTTCCGCCCGTGTGGGCCTGGCATGAACTCTATCCGAGGTTAAACGGTGGGGTCCCCAGCACCACTCGAGTAAGTGCCGGGGAATCTATCGACTAGTGTCAACAGATTTCCCAGCACTTAAAAAAGGAAAGGTAAGAATATAGTTAATGATGTAGGGGATAACTGTACGAGCTTAAACGCTCGAGTACAGCTATAAAGAGTCAAATAAGCAAAAAGAAGACTCTTTATGGCTATGCTCGGCTTAAAAGCACGCTACACTATCACCTGAATCGTTCTTAATGTTCACTCGCTCCTACCTGGTTGAGTGCTATAAATATATCATAAAAGTTAAAATGTGTCAATATTCAATACAAACATATTGACATAAGCACCATAGCGTGCTATAAATAAGAATAAAGATAAAGTAAGTTATACACATTATCCACCACATGACTAACCCTAACATCCCACCAACACCAAACCATCTGACGCCTGAAGAGCAACTGAAAAAGGATGCAATGGAGAGGGCATTTTCTTTTGTCGGCGTTAAAGGTATAGAGGATTTAAGGGAAGCACAATGGCAATTAGTAGCCGATAAACATAAAGGTATACCTCTATTTCATAGGGCAGCACACGACAAGGCCCAAAAGCTCGCTTATGCTGAATTTGACAGTCTGATCGATAAACATCTCGAAGTTGCTGGTATTTCGGATGGCTCTCATGGTAGGGTTGATCCTAACAGAGATGCATATAGGAGAGTTCTAAGAGATCATTCTATTGACAAAAAGGGCGATCAAGCATGGGAAATTGGCTTTGCCGATCCTATAACAGGCAATAGAGTAAGCGACCGCGATAAACTTGAAGTAAGTTTTGATCAATTTATTAATGATATGATGGCTGATTTACCAGCTACGCCTAATACGCTAAGCCCAAGCCCAGAACTGCTTCAAGCTCGCGACGATCTAGTAAGGCTTCAGGAGAAATTGGCACAATTGAGCGCCAAACGGATGGGCCGCTTAATTTCGCGGGGTAAAACTAAGAAAGAATTTGAGCAGCTACAGCAAAAATACCACGATAAATTAATCGAAGTAGGCCAAAAAGAAGAAGAACTGCGTGAGCAGAATAATCCAGCTCGAACCGATGATGAAAAACGTTTTGATGTCATGATGGATTTGCTAGGCCACGAAAAAGATCTTCGTGAATTAACTAACAACAAGCTCGAAGGCTCAAAGCTTGATAAGCTGGCGCATTGGTTAAATGATGGCGGTAAGTGGAAGAAGATTCTTAAAGGTGCCGCGGTGGCTGTACCACTTGGTCTTGTTACTGGTGGCGCAGGTGTTGTTGTTGCTGCGGTGTTAACTGGCGTTGGTCTTATATCGGCTGGCGCGGGTACAGTGACGGGTGTTGCAATATGGGGCGGGGGCGGAAAGCTACTACTTAACTTTATTCGCAAAAACACTGATCGGCGTATTGATGTCAACGCAGCTGATGACAGGGAAGCTCAAGCGGCGCTTGGTAACATCGAAGATGTTGACACTAAAACACATGCCGAAATTCAGAACAAAGTTGTGACGGAACGCGGTGCAGAGCTGCGAACTGACGTTAAAGAACAGCAGAAACGGCGTCGCCGTACCCTCGGTAAGGCAGCGGTTATAACGGCTGCAACAATCGGTATAAGTACTAGTGTTTCTACCGCGCTCCAGTCATTATTTGATGAAGTTGCACCTGTTTTTCAAGAGAAAGACTATGGTGGTAAGAGCGGCCAAACGAGCAACGGCAGTGGTCATGAGTATGGTCAAAATAGTACTAAATTTGGTAGTGGCGGTAGTAATGGAACTGCTGCTGGCGAGGCTGCAAGTGGTGCTGAAGTGCATCCTCATCCTGATCACGATCCTAAGTATGGTGGTTCTGAAACTCACCCTCGTACCGATCATGACTCCCAGCATATAGACGAAGAGGAGGCCTCACCTACCGAGACACCAACTGTTAAATATAGTCCTGAGGCCCAAGCAATTCATGGTGGCGAAGGCCTATTCTCAGTATTTGACCAGATGGGTGTTCCTAGAGCCGACCAACCTGAGCTGCTTCAAAAAGCTGGTCCAAAATTAGCTAACTTATACGATAGTAACGGTAGACCATTTGCATACTTAATCAACGGTGAACAGGGTAACTGGGGCATCCGCATGACACCGGATGGCAAGATGCCGGCTGGTACACTTGATATGATCCAGCAAACTCACCAAGAAATGATTGGTGCCAGGGCGCCTGAAGTTACTCCACCTTTGTCTATTGAGAAAATAGATGTCATTACCCCTGATGAATTCGCCGATAACCCTGCGCTAGACGAGCTGACGAACATAACAGTTGAAGATGGCCGTGCCTACGCCGAAGGCCTTGGCTTTAACCCCGATGCCTGGGATATGGTTCAACACCAGATGATTAATGATTACCCGGATTCATTTGAACAGCTTGGCGGCGGCAGAGTGGGTATTAACACTGACGCTTTGCAAGACGGCAAGTTGCCAGATGAGGTTGCGGCCGCTCTATTTAACCGTCTTGAAAACATTAACTTACCGAGCGGTGATAGTATTAATGCACTCGAAAAGATTGAAACAGGCGATATCAATAAATCACTACTTGACTTCTTCACGCTTGTTCCAGAGTTTACTGAATCGGCTGAAGAACTCATGCGCAAAAATGGTCTTGGCCATGCGTGGCTGGAAATTAACAAGCCTGAGATTGCCAGTGAAATTGCTAAGGCAGCGCCAGATGCTTTCACTTTTGAAGATAAAGCGCTTGGTATTATTCCAAACGGTAGAATTACCGACGAAGCTTGGGCAATTATAGCAAACCATATGAACGCTGTTGAGCGTGCACGAGTGGGGTATTGGTTAATATGACAGAAACAACTGATCGAATTGTAAATCCGCATACTACTGACGCACAGTTTACCGAGCTGAGTGCCGATCTCGGTAAGAAACTTGAATCATCCAATTTAATTAATAGACTGAAAAAGTTTGGCAAAGGTGCCGTAAGCACCGTAAGAACAATCTTAATGAGCAAAGAGAAGCTTGGGCAGCAGATTGAAGCAGCGCATGCTGATTTTGAAAAGGCAAGTAAAGATTTTCATAAATACCGATTAATGAGTGGCAACGATACAGAATTGACAGGTATCACCTCTCGGGATAGCATTATGATGACTGACGATAAGATTCGTCTGTACGCCGAGCGATTTAATGCGGCAAATGAAACTAAGGTAGAGCTTGAAAAACAACGCTTTACGAGGCGTATTGGCCGGCGTGCGTTGATTGCGGCAGGTGTAATCGGTGGCGTAGTGGGCGGGGCTATTGCTGCTTGGCAATTTAAAGATGCTGCATTTCTGACTTCGGCGGCTGATCATGCGCAGGCTCATCTTACACCCAATGTTGGCCCGGAACTTCTGCCTAGTCCTGCTGATATACCGATACCTTCCGTTGAAGCAGCGCCAGTATTACCACCCATCATTGCTGAAGAAGGTGATTCGTATTGGGGTATGGCTATAGAGCGGTGGCAGCAGAACGGTGTTAGTAATCCTGATACCGGCCAGATTAATGATGTCAAAAATATTTTGATGCAACACGGCCCGGTTAATCCGCATGGCTGGCTGTTGCCGGGCAATGCTGTTGATCCAAATGCGGCCGAAGCATTTATTCATAACTCAATTGGTGTAAAATAAGGGCAATAAAGGGGATAAGATATGCAACCACTACAGTTAGATGACAACTTCCTGAATGATCTTGGTCTCGGCGGTTTAGCAGATGATCAAAAGCAAGCATTTTTGCAACATGTACTTGAAACGCTTGAGCTGCGTGTTGGCACCAAGCTCAGTGAAGGCTTAAGTGATGAACAGCTTGAAGAATTTGAGAAGTTAACACCCGAGCCAAACGATAGCCCAGAAGTTGCTGAACAAAAACAGCGATCAGCCTTGCAGTGGCTTGAGGCTAATCGCCCTAATTATCGCCAAGTTGTTGCTGATGAACTTGAAGCGTTGAAGAACGAAATTCGCAGTAATGCGGATAATATCTTAGGTAGCGCGCAAGCCGCGTAAAAAGTCGCTTGCACTCATTGAGCTACGCCCGTTTGGACGTAGTTTTGTTATGAGCAGTGATTGCTTGCTGCAACCTACCAAAACACCCTCGCTGTTCTTTTGTGCTTCGCCAGGGAGAAGCTGTACCGGCTGAACATGCGCCTCTAGAATAAGTATATCTTGACCAAAGAGAGTGGTGTGACTACCTGGCCAACCAAGGTATGCGCGAATCTCTCGCTGTAATTGCGTGGCAGTTTTTTGCCAATTAATAATGCCGTCATCTTTCTTGATAAGCCCGCAATAGGTCGCGTTGTTCTCGTCTTGAGGCTTTGGCTTGAGCTCTCCTGAAAGTATGTCAGGTAAGTGTTGAATGAGTATGTTTTTCCCAAGCACCGCCAACATTTTAGTGAGTTGTTCTTTAGATTCGTCGCCCACTAACTTCAAGCTGGCCTGAGCGAAGACTGGTCCGGCGTCCATTTGTTTCATGAGTTTCATAATAGAAACCCCCGTTTCAGTTGCCCCATCCAAAATAGCTTGTTCAACAGGGATTGGGCCGCGGTATTGTGGCAGGAGAGAAGGGTGGATGTTGATAATACCGTGTTGAAATATATCAATTGTTTCTTGCGGCACTATTTTACCGTAGGCTGCTAAAATGCCAGCTTCGGCTTGCAGAGTCTGTAATTTGTTAGTAATTTCGCGAGGATGGTTGGGTAGCAAGAGGGGAATAGCATGTTTTTTGGCAACATCTGCTATCTCGAGCTGGCGGCTTTTACGTGATCGCCCTTGCTCGTAATTGGCGACAATAGCTGCTACTTTATAGCCGGCCTCGAGCAGGCCGCTAAGAATAGGTACGCCGGTGGCGTCGTAGCCGCTGCTGAGTCGCTCGTTACCGAAGAATACCAGTTTTTTTGACGGCTTCATATGAGATGCTTTCGAGCTTTCCTTCTGTATTGAGCTTAAAGAAAGATTTTTTATCTTTAACGTGATCAATGAACATAATGCCATTCGTGTGGTCAATCTCGTGTTGCAATACTCTCGCTAGAAAACCCTCGGTGCGCAAGCGAATATCATTGCCGTTAACATCCATGGCTCGTATGCGAACTTTTGGGTAACGGGGGACAATACCGTAAATATCTTTGACACTTAAACAGCCTTCATGATCATATTCAGGCTTCCCCTCGAATTTAATAATTTCAGGGTTAATTAAAATAGCAAAAGAGCGATCATCTTTATCGTCAAAATCATTTCGAATGATGACAATACGGAGTAACTTGTCGATTTGCACAGCAGCAAGTGCAACGCCAACTTCGTGTGGGCGGCTTGCTTCCCAATCAAGCGTAGCGGTCTTCATGTCTTCTATGACTGTTTTTACGTCATCAGAAACAACTTTAATTTTTGCCGAGCGTTCACGCAAATGTAAATGAGGAAGGGTAATAATACTGTTTCGGTCTGCCATAATTGTTAACAGTATATCGTAAACGATCGCTTGTTGCACCTAACTTATGAGTGAATATGGATCAAGTTCAATCTGCCATTGTTTTGGTATGTGGAGTGCGACAGTTTGCAGTGCTCTACGTGAATGGCTTTTGGCTAGAATCTGCCATCGGTAAAGCCCGTGCAGGCGTTCATAAAAAGCAGGGGTTGGCCCAATAAATTCAACTTCAGGGTAACATTTTCTGAGACTATGTACTAATGAACGACTAGCATTTACGGCACCAGTTTCGGTTTTATAAGCGCAAACTAGCTTTAACATATGAGTGAAGGGTGGGTAGTTACCGCGCCGACGCTCTTTGATCTCTTCAATATAGAAGCGATTGTAATCCTCTTGTACGCCAGCACTGACGACAGTATCGCGAGGGTAAAATGTTTGTACGATTACCTCTGTTTCGTGATCTTGCCGGCCAACGCGACCGCATGCTTGACTAATAAGTTGGAAGACGCGTTCTCTTGCTTGAAAATCGGGCAACAATAAGCCGGCATCAGCCTGTACAAGCCCAACTAAGCCAAGTTTTGGAAGATCAAGACCTTTTGCAAGTAGTTGTGTGCCAATAATAATATCTATGTCGCCGTTATAAATTGCCTGATATTGTTTATGCAATTGTTCATCGTGTTTGGCATCAGCATCAAAGCGAGCAATTCTTGCCTGAGAAAATAATTTAATGGCTTCAGCTTCAATTCTTTTAGTACCAACACCTTTAAAAATAATATCTGCTTGTTTGCACATCGGGCAGTGTGGCGGTATGGTGTGTGTGTTGCCACATACATGGCATAGCAGTTTATTGATATCAGCATGAAGGGTTAAGGGCAGAAGGCAACCTTCACAGGCAGCATGCCAGCCACAGTTTTCGCAGAGGATACTTGAGGCGGTACCTCGCCGATTATGAAATAGCAAGATTTGTTTTTGCTTAGCAAGCTGCTCGTTAATCGCTTTGATCAGCTGTGTAGAAAAAAGTTGATTACGGCTAAACTTTTGACGTTTAGAGGCATCGACGATATGTATTCGTGAGTTTTGTTCTTTTTTAGCTTTTTCGGCTAATCGAAGGATAGCGCCTGATTGTTGAGCAAAGTAATATTCACTTACATTGGGAGTTGCAGTTCCGAGAATAAGTTGTGCATGATGGTAATTGGCAAGTAAGCGAGCAGCGCGTTGTGCGGTATAACGGGGTTGCTGCTCTTGTTTGTATGATGGTTCATGAGCTTCATCAATAATAATGACACCAACGTTCTTTAACGGCAAAAATAAAGCGGAGCGCGGGCCAATAACAACTTGCGGTGTTTTAGTTTTAAGCGCTTTTAGCCATTGCTGATGACGAGTTGCCTCGGTTAATTGGGAGTGTGTAAGAATAATGTGTTCAAAATGATGTTGGAACTCTGCAACGAGTTGCGGTGTTAGTGAGATCTCTGGTGTTAAAACAATTGCCGACTTGCCTTGGGCGATACTTTTTTTAACGACCTCAATATAAATTGCAGTTTTTCCCGAGCCTGTGACACCGTGTAAGAGTACGGTTTTACCTGCAGCATCATTAATATCTTTCATAATTTGTTGCTGAGACACATTGAGCACAATATTTGTTCGATCACGTTCGACGTTAAACATGCCAATCGCTTTATGGCGACGTTTTTTGTGTAAACCGGTTGGTAATACAGCCTGTAATACTGTTGCTAAATGAATACTGTAATAATCACTCATCCAAGAAGTTAATTGAAGCAGGGGTTGTGGCAGTGGTACTGACTCTACAATACTAACGAGTGGTTTCGTAGCGTATGAAGGTTTCGAAGCCATACTCCATACAACACCAAGGACGGTGCGTTTACCGATGGGAATCGTGACAATAACTCCAGGGGCGATGGGTTCTGGCGACTCGTATGTCAAGATAGCCGAATCTTGTCGAACGATAATTAGGGGAGCTACCTCAACATACTGCATGGTTATCTTATTATAAACGACCATGAGAGAATGGTGTAATTAGGTCAAAGAGCCTGTGATTATTTGATACACTAAAGTTATGTATTTTCAATCTCGTGAGCAGGCAGGGCAATTGTTAGCAGGGCAACTCATGCAATATCGTTATGAAAACTGTGCTGCCATTGCGCTCGGTGATGGTGCAGTTCTTGTGGCGCGAGAAATTGCCGCACAACTACATTGCTTACTCTCAATGATGCTTGTTGACGATATCGAAGTACCAGGTGAAAATGAAACATTTGGCATGCTAGATCACGAAGGGGGATTTTCAGAGAATATCAATTTTTCGCATGGGCAACTTGAAGAATATTATGGTGAATTTCACGGTATGATAGAAGAGCAGAAGCGAATTAAATTTGAACGCATGAACCGGTTACTCGCTGATGGTGGCGTGGTAGATAAATCGTTAATACAGGATCATGTGGTAATATTGGTTTCTGACGGCCTTAAAAACGGCATGTCGCTCGAAGCAGCAGTGGAGTTCTTAAAGCCGGTGCGTATCCAGCGCCTCATCATGGCAACCCCAGTAGCATCTGTAGCGGCAGTTGACCGTATGCATATTTTGGCCGACGAGATTCATTGTTTGGGGGTAACGGATAATTACTTTGATACGAATCATTACTATGATGTCAATAATATTCCAGACCACAAACGTATCGTGCAAATTATTAACCAAAATGTCCTCAATTGGCACTAAAGCAGACTTGCCCTATAGTCGGAGAAACTGTAGAATAAATAGCAACGACCGCTAGAACGATTGAGGAGACGAAGGGAGAATTATGTTAGAAAATTTTATTACATCCCGGGTGCGACGCAAGATTGTGGTTGTCTATGCTAAGTATCCCGACTTTAAAACACATGTGCGTGGGCTTGCGAAGCTTATTAAAGAAGATCCAGGTAATATCCAGCGCGAGTTGAAGCGACTCGAAAAAGCTGGCTTTTTGTTAAGTGAACGCCAAGGAAATACAAAGATTTATTCGACGAATCGGCATTTCGTTATTTTTAAAGAGCTACAAAGCATTGTATTGAAATCACAGCAAATGCAGCAAAAGAAGAACAAGCGTTCTTAATATAAGGTTAGGGGAGTATAGTGACAGCTCAAGAAGTATTTGAGCAAATTTTACAAGCTCGTGGGCTTGCCGAAAATACTGCTCGCACATCTTTTTTATCTCCTGACTATCAGTTTTTTAAACATGATCCTTTTTTGTTGCCAGATATGAATAAGGCGGTTGATCGGATTATTGTTGCACGCGATCGTAAAGAGCGAGTTGTGATTTATGGAGATTATGACATCGATGGCTTAACAGCAACTTCAGTTTTGTTAGAGGCTTTGCCGGCATTTGGCATTGATGCTAGTGCATTTATCCCCAACCGCTTTATTGAAGGTTATGGGCTAAGTAGAAATGCTGTCATTGAGCTTGCCGAGGCGGGTGCGGAGTTAATTATCACCGTCGATTGCGGTAGCTTGTCTCATGCTGAAATTACGCTCGCGAATGAACTGGGTGTTGATGTCATTGTTACTGATCATCACAATGTTGCGCCTGATATGCCACCGGCTATAGCAGTTGTTAATCCGAAGCGTCCTGATCATAACTATCCATTTATAGATCTTGCAGGCGTGGGTGTAGCCTTCAAACTTGTGCAAGCATTGCAGCAAAGTGTCGAGGGCTTGCCTGAAGGCCAAGAAAAATGGCTGCTTGACTTTGTTGCTCTTGGCACAGTTTGTGATGTTGTAAGTCTGATCGACGAAAATCGCGCCAATGTATTTTGGGGTCTTCATGTGATGCGTAAAACACGTCGCCCTGGTCTTCTTGCGCTTGCGGCTATAGCTGGAGTTGATATCACAAAAATTAATGCACGCCATCTCGGCTTTGCGTTGGGGCCACACCTTAACGCTGCTGGCCGTTTAGAAACGGCAACGCGTAGCTTAGACGTCTTGCGTGCAACCAGGGGCGAAGAAGCAATGCATGCTGCCCAGATACTGAGAGAAATGAATATAGCACGTCGAGCTGAGCAAGATGCGATTTTTGCAGCTGCTAAGGATCAAGCTGAGCAATTTGCTGCTGATCCAGTTTTGGTGCTGTCGCACCCTGAATGGTCGCATGGCATTATTGGTATTGTGGCAGCAAAGATATTAGAACTTTATAAAAAACCTACATTCATATTACAAGAGTTGAGCGAACAGGCTAAGGGATCGGCTCGAAGTTTTGGAGATTTCAGCGCGGCCGATGCAATTAAAGCGGCTGAGGAGCATATTATTAAAGGGGGCGGACATAAATTTGCGGCGGGCGTCGCACTTGAGCCTCATAAGATTGCCGACTTTCGTAAGGCGGTTAATGCGTTTTATCGTTCATTGCGGCTACAAAATCAGCTACAACACCTTGAGGCGAAACACGATATCGTATTAACGGCGCTTAGTGGTGTTAACGAAGAGTTGTTGCAGCTACTGACTCAACTTGAGCCTTTTGGTCAGGCAAATAGTGTACCGGTCTTTAGTTTTGAAGATTTGTTAGTGACAAGCCGACGCGAAATGGGTGCGGATAAGACACATTTAAAACTGACCCTTAGAGATATTGACGGCAATATACTTGATGTTGTAGCCTGGGGTAAAGCGAAAGAAATTACTATGCAACCTGGTGAAAAAGTGAACGCAAAGTGTACGATTGAATTAAATGAATGGAACGGCCGGCGTAGTATTCAGGGTAAGCTTTTACACATAGAGCCGCTAGAAGGCTAAATTATATGATAAACCTGAATCCCGAACCTCCTCTCCAGATCGTGTGAAATCGGTTTAACTAACCGATTTCAGCCCAACTTTCATTAAAGCTCCGGTGGATCTTTAATGAAAGAGAGTGGTCTGGAAAGGAGTTTCGGGATTCGGATGGTAAATTCTTGCATATCTACATCTGTTCTGATACAATATTCCCGATATGATTTATGTGACTCGCAAAGAAGAGAAAGAGGCGAACGAGAATTTACTTCGTCGTTTTAACCGTAAAGTGCAGCAATCTGGTATTATTGCTAAGGTTAAGAGCTTGCAATATTTTGAAAAGCCAATAAGCAAAGTAGAACGTCGTCGCAAGGCAATTATCCGTCGTATGCGTAAGGCTGACAAAGCAAAACGAATGCGCCTGGGACAGCGTTAATACAGTTGCTATGGCGCTCAAGATTCAGATTGACGCCGATATAAAGTCAGCGTTACTCGCGGGCGACCGTGAACGAGCTGAAGTTTTACGTGGTCTCAAAAGCGCAATTCTTTATGAAGAAGTTGCATTAGGGAAGCGTGATGAAGGCTTGAGTGACGAAGAAGTTCAAAAAGTAATTGTACGCGAATGTAAAAAACGTGATGAAGCTGCCGATCTATATGAAAAGGGCGGACGTCCTGAGACGGCTAACAAGGAGCGTCGCGAAAAAGAAATACTCTCGGTATATTTGCCTCAGCAATTGAGTGATGAAGAGCTGGAATCTATTGTACAAGCCGCAGTTGCGGATGCGGGCGATAATGCGCATATGGGTAAAATCATTGGTGCCGTGAAACAAAAAGTAGGTAGTCAAGCCGAAGGTGCTAGAGTTGCGGCAGCTGTACAAAAGGTATTACGATAGTGATCTTATTTTTTGGACCTCCTGGTGCGGGCAAGAGCGTACAGGGACAGTTGCTGGCAGCCCGGCACGGTTGGCGATGGCTTAGTTCTGGGCAGTTACTGCGCGATTTACATGACCCAGCGATGATGGCGCAATTACAAACCGGCGAACTTACCGATGATGATCTGGTGAATCAGGTTATTGCTGATGCTCTAAAACGGGCAAAAAGTATCCCACATGTTATTATTGATGGCTTTCCACGACGACTTAAACAAGCTAAATGGCTTATTGATACGCAGCCTGACCATGAGCGTGCTATACAACTCGTTATTATTCTTGAAGTTCCGAGGTCTGAGCTTATTCGTCGCTTAAAACTTCGCGGTCGAGTCGACGATACTGAAGCAACCATTAATGAGCGTATGCAGATCTATCGTAAAGAAATTTATCCGATTCTGACATATTTAACCGAACAAGATATACATATCGCTCACATTGACGGCAGTGGAACGGTTGGTCAAGTACACGATCGAATTGAAGCTGAGCTAGAAGCTATATTACCTGCTGAAGATTTTTAAGGGCTAAGTAATGCTGACTAAGATAAAAACACCAGCAGAATTACATGCGCAACGTGACAGTGGTCAGATGCTTGCTAGCGTACATGCCGAGATTCGCAAGTTTGTTCGTCCGGGTGCAACAGGTAAAGACGTTTCTGAGCTTGCGAAACGCGAATTAAAGGGAATGGGAGCGACCGGCAGCTTCCTAGGCTATAACGGATTCCCTGATGTTATTTGCATCTCAGTTAATGATGAAGTAGTACATGGCATTCCTAATAAAATCCCTTTCGAGACTGGCGATTTAATTAGTTTCGATTTTGGCGTTACTTGGCAGGGCATGGTTACCGACAGTGCGTTCAGTATGTTTATCGGTGGGCAGGCCCCGGATAAACAAGCAAGAAAATTACTTGAAGCAACTGAAACATCAATGTATGCAGGTATTGATGTTTTGAAGGCTGGTGTAAAAGTTGGTGATATTGGCGCCGCCGTGCAAGCTGTGCTTGATGCAGGTCAGTATGGCATCGTGAGAGAACTAGTCGGTCATGGTGTTGGCTATTATCTGCATGAAGAACCCGATATTCCCAATTACGGTAGAGCTGGTACTGGCCAAACTTTGAAAGCTGGTATGACAATTGCCATTGAGCCAATGGCGACATTAGGTGACCGTCGAGTGATGTTAGACCCAGATGAATGGACAGTCCGCACGCGTGATGGCAGTTTGGCTGCTCACTTTGAGCATACCGTACTTATTACTGAAATGGGTTTTGAAATTTTGACACGACTTGCCGAATAGTTCGCATAAGCGTTATACTGTAGATCATGCAAGATGGCCAGTACATTATCGGCTTAGATGTCGGAACAACACAGATTCGAGCAGTGGTCGGATATGTCGACCCTAGTGCTCCAACTCCTAATATTGTTGGTGTCGGAACAGCAAAAAATAATGGCATGCGAAAAGGTGTCGTTGTTAATATTGTTAATACTGCACAGGCAATCGATAAAGCCCTTGAAGCTGCTGAACGAATGAGTGGGCATGAAATTCACGCTGCCACCGTGAACATTAATGGTTCGCACGTTACGGGTATGTCGAGTAAAGGTGTCGTAGCAGTTGGGAGCGGTGGTCACGAAATTACCGAAGAAGATCTGGCTCGAGTAGAAGAAGCTGCAACAGTAGTGCAGTTACCAGTAAACCGAGAAATTCTACAAGTGACGCCTCGAAGCTATCAACTTGATGGCAATGAGAACATTAAAGACCCGCTAGGTATGCATGGTATTCGTCTTGAGGTTGACGCGCACGTCATTACTGCGCTTGCGCCACATATGCATAATCTCGAAAAAGCAGTTGAAATGACGCATACCGCGCCTCACCGCCTTGCAATTTCGAGCCTTGCGGCTGCACGAGCGGTTTTGAATGAACAGCAGGTTGAGACTGGCGTTGTCTTGATTGACTTCGGCGGTACTACTATTAATCTTGCGGTGTTTGAAGAAGGCGATTTGCAACACATTGCTGTATTGCCAGTAGGGAGCGTCAATATTACAAATGATCTTGCGATTGGCCTTCGTACTGATCTTGATATCGCGGAGCAAGTAAAATTACATTATGCTATTGGTGCCTCTCGCGAAGGTAAAGACGCGATGAAGACCATTGCAGTTACGCACGCTGGCGAAAAACTTCAATTTGATACCGAAGAAGTTGACATGATCATTGGCGCACGTCTTGATGAAATTTTCGAAATGATTGACGATGAACTTAGAAATATTCAACGAGCTGGAAAATTGCCCGGCGGCGCAGTTCTTGTAGGCGGCGGCGCCAACTTAAATGGCATTGCTTCGATTGCCAAAGAGAGGCTTCGTATGTCTGCTCGTATTGCTAAACTGGATGAGTTCCAAGATGTTAGTGGTACGGTGCATAAACCTGAGTTCGGGACGGCGCTTGGTCTTATGCTGCTTGATATTGATTTGGTGATGGGTCAGGGGACACAGACAAAAGGTGGTGCAAAAAAGGCTAGTTCGTCAAGCGCTTCAATGCAACATGCCGGCACGGCTGCAAAAAAAGTGTTCGGTGGCCTCGGTTCGTTATTTAAGAAGTTAAAGCCATAACCTCGCTCTCTGCTGTTATTGGTTGCGCTGTCATTGTTGACGATAGGCGGCGGTGTTCTAAAAATTATTGTTCAATCAAAAAGAGAATGACCTGTTATAATATGATGCATAAGCTTTTTATTCCGGATGAACAAAAAAGTAGATAAGCCATGGTATACTCGAATTAATGAAACTCATGAAGGGGTCTTTACATGCCTGAAGTAAAACCATCAGATATACAAACGTTTGCTGCGATTAAAGTGGTTGGAATTGGCGGCGCTGGCGGCTCGGCAATTAATCGTATGGTTGATGCGGGGGTTCAAGGTGTGCAATTTATTGCTGTTAATACTGACGCCCAGGCGCTCCATAACTCAAAAGCTGATGTTAAAATTCATATTGGTCGTGACACAACTCGCGGTTTAGGTGCTGGTGCCGACCCTGCCGTCGGTCAAAAGGCTGCTGAAGAATCACGTGAAGAAATTAAAAAAGCACTCGAAGGTGCTGATATGCTCTTTATTACGCTTGGCGCCGGCGGTGGCACTGGCTCTGGTGCTGGCCATGTCGTGGCTGATATTGCGCACGAGCTTGATATTCTTGTGGTTGGCGTTGCAACTAAACCATTTAGCTTTGAGGGTGAGAAGCGTCGGCAAAATGCTGAATGGGCAGTACAGCGGCTAGGTCAGAAAGTTGATACGCTTATTACTATTCCGAATGATCGACTGCTGCAGACAATCGATCGTCGTACCCCGCTACTTGAAACTTTCAAGATTGCTGACGACGTATTACGTCAGGGTGTGCAGGGTATTTCGGATTTGATTACTGAACATGGCTTAATTAACCTTGATTTTGCTGATGTTAAAACCATTATGAGCAAAGCTGGCTCAGCTTTAATGGGTATCGGCCGGGCAAGCGGGGAGAATCGTGCAGCTGTGGCAGCACAACAGGCAATCGAATCACCACTGCTTGAAGTATCGATTGATGGTGCCCGTGGTGTACTCTTCAATATTACTGGTGGCTACGATATGTCCATGCATGAGGTTAACGAGGCTGCTGAGGTTATCACAAGTGCAGTTGCACCCGATGCTAATATAATTTTTGGTGCTACTCTAAAGCCCGAATTAGAAGATGAAGTAATTATTACGGTTATTGCGACTGGCTTTGATTCTGCCTATTTCCACGAGGAGCCGACTGACGATAGCGCCGCTCAAGCCGATGATGAGGATACGGCAAAAGATGTTGATGAAGAAGAGATAAAATCAATTGATATGGATCTTGATAATCAACCTGAAAAAGTTGACTTAACCGCTGAGGACGATCAACCAAAAGGAAATATCTGGAACTATGACGATGAAGCAGACACCCCTGCATTCTTACGTCGCAAGAAGAAATAGGCAGGTGTCGTAGATTTACACACCCGCTACACTTATGTTGCAGAAATCACGATTCAAAATATTAAAAAGTGCTTGCAAGGGACCATCTATAGCGCTACTATAGCAAGTAGCTACACTATGTGAGGTGTAGGGAAGTAGGCACAGAACGCTATAGATAGCGTAGAGTGTTGAAACTGTTAACGTAAACGAAAGTATCTCTGATGAAATGTCCACAATGTCATACGGTGCAATCGAAAGTTATTGAATCACGTGATGTAGCTGACGGTGATTCAATACGCCGCCGCCGCGAATGCTTACAGTGCCAATATCGCTATACGACCTATGAGAGAATTGAGCGCCCGAACTTAGCGGTCACTAAGAAAAACGGCGCACGTGAACTATTTGATAGGCATAAGCTGTTAACGGCTATTCACCGTTCGGTTGGAAAATTCTTTACATCAGAACTTGAAATTGAGACTATCGTCGCTCAGGTTGAAGATGCACTCTATGGAAAAGGGGTCCAAGAAGTGAAGTCATCAGAGATCGGCGATCTGGTATTAGAGCAACTTGCGAAGCACAACAAAGTTGCCTATGTTCGATTCGCAAGTGTCTATAAAGAATTCCGTGATCTTGACGAGTTTGAAACAGTACTCAGGCAACTGCGGCAATTATAGCGTTCCGGGGTGGCGCGCTGCATATCCTGAAGAGACCAATAAAGCGTTTACGAAAACAAACAGAAGTTTGCCGGTCGGAGGGGAACCGACAAACAATAAACAAACTAAAACAAGGGTGAGAATCACCAAGGAGGGTCAAACTATGGCGCACACAACCGCCACGCTTGCTATTGGTCGCTTTTTTACGAAGGCTGGCGAGCATCCATACGAAGCGCTTAATTGGGTTAAGCGTGATTCAGAAATTTCTAATCCAAGCACGGGTAAAGTCGTGTTTTCACAAAAAGATGTTGAATTCCCGGATTTCTGGAGTCAAAATGCTATCAATATTGTGACGCAAAAGTACTTCTATGGTACGCCAGGTACAAAGCGCCGTGAAACATCATTGAGACATTTAATAGATCGCGTTGCCGATACTATTACTAAATATGGGTATGAACAAGGATATTTTCTCGATGAGAAAGAGGCGGATGTTTTTAATGCTGAGCTCAAAACAATTTTAGCAACACAACGCGCTGCTTTTAACAGCCCTGTTTGGTTTAATATTGGCGCTGAAGATCGCTCGCAACAAGCAAGTGCCTGTTTTATTTTAAATGTCGAAGATACAATGCCATCAATTCTAAGCTGGTACACCGAAGAGGGTATTATTTTCAAAGGTGGTTCTGGCGCTGGTCTGAACCTAAGTAAGATCCGTTCATCATACGAAAAGCTGGGCAATAGCGGTGGCCACGCTTCTGGTCCTGTCAGTTTTATGCGTGGTGCTGACTCAATAGCCGGCACCATTAAAAGCGGTGGTAAAACTCGTCGTGCGGCTAAAATGGTAGTTTTGAACGTTGACCACCCGGATATCGAAGAGTTTATTGAAACGAAAGCTCGCGAAGAACGTAAGGCCCATGTGTTGCAAGAGGCGGGTTTTGACATGGGTATTAACGGCCGCGATACTGTGAGCTTGCAATATCAAAATGCTAATAATTCTGTTCGTGTTAACGATGATTTCATGCAAGCTGTTCAAAACGACGACGATTGGGGTTTAATTGGTGTTACTAATGGTAAGACATACAAAACAGTTAAAGCCCGTGAATTATTTCGTAAGATTGCGCAAGCCGCATGGGAGTGTGCCGATCCTGGTATGCAGTTTGATACCACAATTAATGATTGGCATACGACACCAAATGCTGGTCGTATCATGGCTTCAAACCCATGTTCAGAATATATGCACCTCAATAATTCGGCATGTAATTTAGCGAGCCTTAATTTATTGAAGTTTCTGAAAGAGGATGGTACTTTTGATGTCGAGGCCTTCCGTCACACAACTGAAGTCATTTTTATAGCACAAGACATTCTAGTTGGATACTCAGATTACCCAACTGAGAAGATTGGTAAAACAGCTAAAGCCTATCGTCAGCTTGGCATTGGTTACGCAAATCTTGGTGCGCTTTTAATGGCACAGGGCCTTGCCTACGACAGCGACGAAGGCCGGGCACAAGCTGCTGCAATTACCGCATTACTTACTGGCCATTCGTATGCAACGAGTGCTCGTATGGCTAAGCGAGTCGGACCTTTCAGTGGTTATAATAAAGATAAAGAAGGTGTATTAAGGGTTTTGCGCAAACATCGTGAAGCGGTTGGTAGTATTGATGCTAGTCTCGTCAGTGAAGACTTATTACAAGCTGCTGCTGAGAGCTGGGATGAAGCTGTTGAACTCGGTGCACGGTTTGGTGCTCGTAACGCCCAGGCAAGTCTACTCGCACCTACCGGAACTATCGGTTTTATGATGGATTGTGACACTACCGGTATCGAGCCAGATTTCAGTCTTACAAAATATAAAACACTTGTCGGCGGCGGCTCAATGGTAATTGTGAATAAAACTGTGCCACGTGCCTTGAAAAGGCTTGGCTATGCCGCCGATGAAGTCGATGCTATTGTTGAATACATTCATGAAAAGGGTAACGTGATTGATGCGCCATACCTTAAGAAGGATCATTATAGTGTCTTTGATTGTGCCGTGGGCGACAACGCTATTCACTACATGGGCCATATTAAGATGATGGGCGCAGTGCAGCCATTCCTTTCAGGTGCTATATCAAAGACTGTGAATATGCCTGAAGAAGTGACAGTTGAAGATGTTGAGCAGCTTCATATGGATGCCTGGAAGTTAGGTATTAAGGCAATTGCTATTTACCGCGATAACTGTAAAGCTTGGCAACCACTGTCACACAAGAAGGAAAAAAAGAAAGAGAAAACTGCCGAGCAGCCTGCAACAGTGACACTTGAGCCAGTTATTCAACGTGCCGTTATTCGTCGTGATTTGCCGCGAGTTCGCAATTCTCGAACCTTCGAGTTCCGCGTAAGTGATCTGCATGGTTACTTTACAGTTGGTGAGTTTGAAGATGGCACCCCGGGTGAATTATTCGTAACCGTTGCTAAAATGGGTTCGACCCTAGCTGGCCTTATGGATGCCTTTGGCCGTTCAATTAGCTATGGTTTGCAATACGGCGTGCCTTTAAAGGCATATGTTAAGGGAATGAGCAATACCAGCTTTTCACCGGCAGGTATAACTGACGACCCTGAAGTACGTACTGCAAGTTCGATTATTGATTACATCTTCCGCCGCTTAGCATTGCACTATCTTAGTCTCGATGATCGCATTGAACTCGGCTTGGCTAGCCTTGAAGATCTCGAAGCTGAACTTGCTGAGCAGCAGACAAGTCTACTTGAAGAAACATCTGAAAGAATCGAAACAAAAAAAGTGATCAGTGAACCAGCATTAAAAACTGCACAACCCGCTCAAGCAAGCACGGTGAGCACTATTGCTTCAGTAGGGTCTGCGCCGTTATGCAGTACATGTGGTAACATTACCCGACAAGCTGGTACTTGTTACGTATGCGATCGTTGTGGTAGTACGACTGGCTGCAGTTAAGCTATAGACACTAAAAAGAAAAGCTCTCGCGTAAAAAACGGGAGCTTTTTGGTTTATACTAAAATATGTGAGAACAATTATTATATACAAAGACAATAGCGAACATGCGCGCCCGGTTATTGAATTTATGCGCGAGTTCAAGCAGCGCATTGGCAGAGAGCTGGAAACCCTTGATCCTGACACGCCAGAAGGCACGCAGTTTTGCCGGACGTACGATATCGTTGAATATCCCACAATGATCGCCCTCGACGACGGTGGCCAGCTGCAACAGATGTGGCGCGGGTTGCCGCTGCCAACCATCAGCGAAGTTAGCTACTATTCTTGAGTTTATCTAACATTATGATAAGGGTTCTTTGGGTTACCAATTCTCTGAAAGAGGTGAGCCTGTGGACTCGGAGCTCTACGTCGCCGATCCGACCAATAGGGAAGCTCGGCGGGTAGTCGACTGCGTGAGGGCTGAACCGCTTCCAGTGTCGGCCTTTGTTGGTCTCTTTTCCGCGGTGGCAATTTTGTGTGTCATCGTTCCAATAATAGTCTTTTTGTCCCCGATGGGTGACCCCAATCTCTTCTTGTAGGGACTCACGCTTGGTAGTGCCGTTTGGAACTCTCTTTCAGCCTGGAGCCGCTACCAGCCTACGCTTCGAAGTAAAAAGAATATCCAGAAGGCGAAGCAATACCTGCAGGTAGGATCGATCATCACCGTTCCGAAGGAAATCAAGACGTCTTTCGAGAAGGCTGCCAGGGTGTCGGAGGCGCAGGATTCGCGACTCTTCTGGGAGGCCGGCTTCTTAGAGGTGAAGGAGCTGCTTCCATTGGCGCCAGTGCTAAAGGGCTCCGGTGTTTCCACTTGCAGGAAGAGGCCCGCGCGGTCATCGAGTGGCGAAAAAGGTGGTGGCAAAGTTCGCAGAACTCAAAGCCGATGCCGAGGATGTCAGGTTGTGCATCAGCGACGCCGAGGCTGACTCCTTGCTAGAGGCGTACCGCGACAAGAGTAATCCCATCTGACCAGCCCGTTCCGAGAGAAGAGCTCGCGAAGACATATGTCTTCGCCGCGGCGCCTTTCGGCCGGGCTCTTCTCTTGCTCGCGTGTTATTATTGGTGGGAATGAGGCGAGGTGTATGTTCAACAAAATAAGAAGCGACCGCTGGATTTTTGGCACAATGCTGGTATTCGGTGTACTTGGGCTGGTTTCGGCATTTGTATTGAGTGTTGAGAAAATTCATCTTTTACAGGATCCAAATGCCCAATTAAGCTGTAGCTTTAATGCTGTTTTAAATTGTGCGAGTGTTATGAAAACTTTTCAAGCTTCAGTATTTGGCTTTCCGAATTCATATATCGGTCTGATGGGCTATGCGGTTGTTATTACATTGGCCGTAGCGGGCCTCGGCGGTGTAAAATTTCCAAAGCCATTTATGCTTGCGGCACAAATTTGCTTTGGTCTCGGACTTATCTTTGCTTATTGGCTCTTTTTTCAAAGTGTGTATGTTATTCAAATTCTTTGCCCGTGGTGCTTGGTAGTTACCTTCGTCACAACGATTCTTTTTGAAATACTGCTGCGCTACAACTTACGTGAAAATAATCTGTATTTGCCACAAAAGATTCACCAGCGAATACTTATGTGGCTGCAAAAAGATTATGACAAGTTTATCACTGCACTGTGGTTGGCGGTCATGGTGGTATTAGTGTTGATACAATTTAGGGAAGGGTTGTTTTAATATGGAAATATCTTCTGGCTCAGAACGATTACACGATTTCACAGCTGAGAAGGAGGAAGATGCCGAGCGTATTTTTTGGAATAATGTTCTCAATGCATTTGCCGATGTGTGTGGGAAGGTTGAAGAACTTAACTTTAACGATGAAATAGCTGATCTCAGAGATTTAAGCGAGCATGAAGTGCTCGGTGCGCTATACGACAGGCTATTACGAGCTTGGGGCGAAACTGATGAAGACCCCGACGATGTCATCGCTCGGTATGAGCTATTTGCCGATCGAGAAAAAGAGTAGTATAGTGTAATAAATACATTCCGTGTAGAAACGGATGAGTGGCTATCACCCACGAAGTAGCGGGAAGAAGTTGTATGTAACAAAAGTAGAACCCGACGTATATCGACGCGTCAGATCGATAAGTAAGTGCTAAAAGAGTTACTTCTTTTGGAAGCTGGATGGTACCGCCCAGAAACTTGGGTTCCAGTAGGCAAAAGAAGTAATTTTTTATTGGAGAGAACATGGCAAGCGAGCTCGAGCGAGAGAAAACCTATCTAGCGCGCTACATCCCGGCACAGATTAATGGTGCGCGTTCTGAAATTATCCGCGATATCTATATTCCAGACATTGATCACGCCAACATTCGCCTGCGTATGCGCGGTGAGATTTTAGAATTAACCAAAAAAATACCAGTTGAAGACAATGACTCGTCGCGCCAAAGTGAAGACACGATTCCACTAACGCAGGAAGAATACGATGCATTTACAAGTATCTCGAAAAAAGAATTAGTGAAGCGCCGTTTTTACTGCACAATTTATGGTCATGATGCTGAGATTGATGTGTATCTTGAAAAACTTGAAGGCTTGGTGCTGATTGACTTTGAATTTAATAGCGATGATGCTATGACTAAATTTGAGCCGCCCGAATGCTGCTTGGCTGATGTGACGCAAGATATTGTCAGTGCTGCTGGCCGGCTTGCTGGTAAAAGTTACCGTGATATTGAGCCGCAATTAGCAGATTTTGGCTACGAACCGCTATATTTAGAAGAGGGTTCGCTATGAAAGAGCGATTACTCGCAAAAGGAAAGATATTTGAGCTTGTGCAAGAAGTTCAGGCTGATGCTCGTGTTTTTGAAATTGCACGACGCGCCCCAGGTGTACGTTTAATTATTGCCGACAAACAAGCAAAGAAAGTTTTGTTAACAAAGGAATTCCGCCGCGAACTGCAAAAGTATGATTTTCGTCTGCCTGGCGGTAAAGTATTTGATTCAGTTGATGAATTTATAAAGTATCGTGAAAGTGGCAAAGCAATTATTACAGCAGCCGAAGAGCAAGCCAAGAACGAAGCGATGGAAGAGGCTGGAGTTGATGTTATCACTTTGAGCTTAGTGCAAAAATCAACTCTCGGTACAACTGTTGAATGGGACCTATTTGTTTTTGAAGCCACTGTCTGGCAAATGCATCAAGGTGGTCAACAGCTGAAAGAAAACGAAGTTGATCATATTGCTGGTTTCGCGTTTTACGATTATGACGTTGTTGTAAAGATGATTATGAACGGTGATATAAGTGAAGAGCGAATAGCGCTCATCTTACTCAGATGGATTAACGCAGAAAAGAAGGAGAATAGCGATGAAATTTAAATCGGGCACCCGCCGCCGGGCGATCGAATACGAAAAAGAACTTGTAAAGTACTGGAAAGAACATAAAACGTTTGAAAAGTCAGTCGAGAATCGGCCAGCTGATAACGCTTACGTCTTTTACGATGGCCCTCCATTCATCACTGGCGTGCCGCATCACGGAACTCTCTTGAGCTCAATTGTAAAAGACGCCATTCCACGCTATTGGACAATGAAGGGCAAACGCGTTGAACGTGTTTGGGGCTGGGATTGTCATGGTCTGCCAGCCGAAAACTTCGTTGAGAAAAAACTTGGCATTACTGATCGTCACGAAATTGGTACCAAAATTAGCCTTGAAGATTACATTAAAACTGCCCGGGAAAGCATGGTGCAAACCAGCAATCTCTGGGAAGACGTGGTTGAGCGCAGCGGCCGTTGGGTTGATTTTAAAGGCGCTTATAAAACCATGGATAAAGACTACATGGAAAGCGTCTGGTGGGCATTTAAACAACTCTATGAAAAAGGCAAAATCTATGAAGGCGAGCGGGTGCTTATGTATGACACCAAATGGGCTACACCGCTTTCAAAAGCCGAAGTAACGATGGACGCCGGCGCGTATCAGATGGTGACAGATCCAAGTGTGTATGTGAAGTTTAAAGTTTTTCCGCAGCTTGCCAATACCCCTCTTGAAGGCGCCTATCTGTTGGCGTGGACCACCACGCCATGGACACTCCCTGGTAATATTGCCTTGGCAGTTAATAAGGATCTTACGTATTCAATCGTGCAATTAAATGATGGTATGAAACTGGTTTTAGCAAAGAGTCTATGTAAACAAGTATTCACTAATGAGAAGCACGAACCGATTGAGTATAAAGAGCTCGCAACGGTGAGCGGTGAAGAACTTGTAGGATTAGAGTATGCTCCTCTGTTTGAAGAAACGATCAGAGTTAAGGAATATCCAGGAACTAACTCTCAGAATATTTTTAGGGTTTGGACTGCTGATTATGTCTCAGATGAGTCAGGTACTGGAATAGTTCACCTTGCACCTGCCTATGGTGAAGAAGATTTTGAACTTGCGAAAGAAAAGGATATTCCAATTGTGCATGTGCTCGACGAATATGGCACCTATACGGAAGGCGACTGGAAAGGCTTGGATGTTTGGGAAAATAATAAACGAATCGCCAAAGAATTAAAAGAGCGTGGCATTGTTTGGAAAATCGATTATATTCAGCATGAATATCCGCATAATCTTCGTAATGGTAATCGCCTTATGTATCGTGCCCACCCAAGTTGGTTTATGGATATCGATGGTCAGCGTACTGAAATGCTCGAAGAAAATACAGAGCACATTGATTGGTTTCCTGAACATATTAAGCATGGCCGCTTTGAAAAAACGATGCTCCAAGCGCCAGATTGGAATATATCGCGCGATCGCTTTTGGGCAACCGCTATGCCGGTTTGGAAGGGTATTGATAAAGACGGCAATGAGCATGTCAAAGTTGTTGGAAGTTACGCTGAGCTAAAAGAATTAAGCGGTGTTGAGCTTGATGATTATCATCGACCATGGGTTGATGATATTACCTTTACTATCGACGGCATTAAGTATAAACGTATCGATAAAGTGCTCGATTGTTGGTTCGAAAGCGGTTCGATGCCGTTTGCACAGTTCCATTATCCGTTTGAAAACGTCGAAAAGTTCGAGCAAAACTTTCCGGGCGACTTCATCGTTGAATATGTTAGTCAAGTACGCGCCTGGTTCTATTACACGCATGCCGTAAGCGTTGGTCTGTTTGGTAAAAATGCCTTTAAAAACGTTATTGTTACAGGGACACTAGCGGGCAATGATGGTCGAAAGATGAGTAAAAGTTTCGGTAATTTTACTGATCCAACTGAGCTTATGGATAAGTATTCAGCTGATAGCTGGCGTTTGCTTTTACTCTCTAGCCCACTACTCAATGGCGAAGACTTTGCCTTGCAAGACAAAGATGTAAACGACACAGCTCGTAAACTTAGTATGGTGTGGAATATGTATGACTTCTTTACCCTATACGCCGAAGTTGATGATTGGGAATTTAATGATGATCTTTCTGATCCAACTGTGAACTTGAAGAACCCGCTTGATCAATGGATTGTGAGCCGCATTCACCAGTTGAATCAAGAAGTTCAAAAGCATATGGATGCTTATGATATTCCAAGCGCAACCAAGCCGCTCTTGCCATTCATTGAAGACGCCTCAAACTGGTATGTGCGCCGTTCGCGTCGCCGTTTCTGGAAAAGTGGCGATGATGCCGATAAGCAACAGGCCTACCACACGCTGCATTATGTACTGACGCAGCTGAGTATGATAATGGCGCCATTTACGCCGTTCTTAGCTGAAGAGCTTTACCAAAAGCTGACGGGTGGCGAAAGTGTACACTTGCTCGACTGGCCAGAAGCTGGTCATGTGAATGAGCTTACTCTGCAGAGCATGGCAGATCTTCGCCAAGCAATAAATGACGGTCTTTCGAAACGGGCTGCTGCTGGCATAAAGGTACGCCAGCCGCTAGCTTCTGCAACACTTGTCAATACACTGAGCTCTGTTGCGCCTGCTGCGTTGAATCAAGAATTACTTGAGATTGTTAAAGAAGAACTTAATGTAAAAGAGGTCAAAACGGTAACGGAAGAAGGTAAAAATTCAAATCCTTCAATTGAGCTTAACCTTGAGCTGACGCCAGCATTAGAGCGTGAAGGCCTTATGCGCGAAGTAATTCGTCATGTACAAAGCTTTCGTAAAAAAGCAGGGCTTAATGTTGATGATCGAATTGCACTTTATCTAGAAAGTGATGACGATGATATGAAAATTGCCATCGAAACTCATAAGAAAACGATCACGAACGAAACACTAGCTGATGTGCTGGCTGATGCGTCGCTTGAGCATACGACAGAAGTAAGCGTAGAGAATAAAAAACTTATCGTCAGTCTTGAAAAGCATCGTTAGTAACGTTCTAGGCTTGAACCCGAACTGTCTGAAGAGGCAGGTTGATCGTCAATAAGGTTTTTGCCATAAGCAATTTTATCAAAGCAATGTTTGCCGGCAGGGTGTGTGCCAAAATCACTCGATGTAGCCAAAAAAGGGATAGGTGACCGATCATTATCCTTTGAGGTATCAGTTTTGAAATTGGCGCAAAGCTTATACGAAAATTGTTGACTTGGGGCGCGCAAGAGATCGCTAATAGTGTCATTAGCATCCTCGCTGGTCACTGGTTCCACATCTCCTATCTTAGTTGATGTATTGGTCTTTTCATATTCATAGACGCCAAAGCGTGCTTTTATTTTGTCGTCAAGCTTTAACTCAGATAACGTGTCGGGCAACTTAATATTGTCATTAACAAACTCATTAATTGCAAATGAAATGCTACTTAAATCGTCACTCGTACGGCTATCAATTACAGTATCGCGTTTTGCCATAATGGGAAAGGCAAATAGCAAACCGGCGGCCAATAAACTTATGACACCATTCACGGCAAGGTATACCATGGTTGACCGGCCCTTGCCCGTGCCTTTAAAGTACCAACATAACAAACCTGCCCACAAACCTGCTTGAAGTGGGCCGAGCAGAGCGTTCCAGAGTCCTTTTGTCGAATAATCAGCCGTACCAAGTGCTGCATTGAGGGCTATGTAAGCAACTGCAACGATATTACTGACAACAGCTACTGTTAGGATGACTAAGAAAATTACTAAAAACGCATGTGTAGTTCGATTGATGGGTTGCGCCTCATCTGCAACGCCTAGTTTTCGTTCACTGCGCCAATGAGCCCAAAAATGTAGGGCGGTAAAGAATAACAAACCACAGAGCAGATATAGATAGAAGCCATATAAATAGCTGTTAAGGTAATTCATTGTATTATTTTCACCAAGCCAATAATCTAAAAGCGTATAGCCTGCTAGGCTTAATAAGCCTACTGCAATAAGGCCACTTACTAAAGTAGTAACATGTTCAAATAAAAGTAATGGCCGCGAAATCGTCGTGGTCTCCAAGGTTTTTTGTGCTGTATTGTTTGAGAGAAGATTGTCTTCTGGCACGGCCGTTTCTTTTGTGTCCATAAAGCTCCTTACTTAATAGCCTTATCATACGTGCCGCTTACGCTTAAAACAATACTAAGCCGACCTTTTATTGACTGTTACGCAATAAGGTGTTAATATAGACTATATGTTGAAGATTAAAAATAAACGTAAATTAAAACAAAATTATTTTATCGATCGTTCTAAAAATGCCAGCCGAATGCGATTTAGTGAATCGAAGCTGGGTATAGATGACGAGATAGATCGTGCAATGACAGTCGAAGACGAAACTCATGATAACAAGTGGGTACTCGATGAACGGCCTGATGGCGAAAAGTTGGCGGCTTTTTGGGCAAAAGTCCGCGATGAAGCACGCCAAGACCCAAATTGGAACTTTGCTGACGAAGCTGAAGATTAAAACCTTGGGTGTTTGTGGTAAAATAGACTGTACATAAGGGAGTAGGTGCAGTCATGGGCTTAAAGTTCGGGCTTAACATAAGAGTAGCTCACTTTATCATAATCGTTGTCTTGATCAGTGCGTTTGCTTTGTTGCTTATATTGCAATTATTTATTTTTACATCGCCTGCTTATGCTGAAACTGCTACTAAAAAGAATACAACCGTTTCAGTTTCACCACAACTTTCAATACCTGAAGATAACAGCATTAAAAATGGTAGTCCATTAATCTATTCATGGCAGCCTATTGAAGGAGCTGATCATTATGTATATGAAAGCTACGATGACCCCGAATTAACAGTAGTTCATGAGCATCAAATAATAGTGAACGATATGAAATTTGAGCGCTTTGAGGAGCATGAGGCAGAGATATGGTGGCGAACTAAGGCCGTTTTTACATCGGGTGACGAAAGCGGCTGGAGCGAGACACGTCGTGTTGTTATTGATAACATAGCGCCGACGATTCAAAATATCACCGAAGGCGATACGGCAAGGGTTAGTGGGACGGCCGTTTTTAAATTTGAGATAACAGATAGCTACCCTGATAAAATTATCGCCTCAATGGATGGCGCGCTCATGCCAATGAACCAGACCCGTGAATCGGCAAGGGAGTCAAGGGCTCAGGCGCAACGAGTGACAGTACGGATTACCTTAAATATAGATACGCTACCACTCAGTGATGGCGCGCATAGTTTAACGGTACGTGCTATTGATCATGCCGAAAACTTATCTGACCCACTTGAGATAAACTTTTTAGTTGCCAATACTCCGCCTGTTGCCGAGAAAGAGCCTGAAAGCCCAACAATAAACAAGCCCGTAGAGGTTATTCAAACAATTGCACTGCCTGAGACGCCACCTATTGCACCAATTTTAGGTGGAGAGCAGGTTGCTACTAACGCTATCCTGTCGGATGATTCAGCAGTGACGCATGCCGAAACAAAAACGACGCAAGAACCAATACTGGTGAATACCCATAATCATCCAGTCGAAAGACCGTATATCAATTTTGGATGGCCCATGTGGCTTGGCTTTGGAGCGTTGCTTAGTGGTACTGGTTGGTGGATGTTTTCAGGTCGCAAGCGACCATAGAGGAGGTAAATGTCCCACTGACTCTCTTTTGATACATATTAAACAACCCGACATCTAGGTGGTTCATATCTGGCAGTACCCTAATACCATAACTCTTTTATGGGCTTAGGGTACTGCCAGGGGAGAATGCTCCTTCCCCCTGGTAACCCTCTTGCTGTTGTGTTGCTGTGGAGAGATCAGGCGCCCGAGACGGTCTGGTACTTCTCGTAGCCGGTACCTCACACCCGGGAAGGGGTTGGGCTCGGGCGGGCCGAAGACGAATTCGCGGGTCTCGTCGTCGTTGATTCGCCAGCCGGTGATCTCGCCGACGGGGTCACTGATGACCAATCCTCGGTTCGCTCTCATGTCGCCGGGCTCGTCCTCGAGCGTGTGCTGGCCATCGACAGTGTTAATGACCTCGATGCGGCCAGTGGTGGTCAGGTTGTGCACACGCAGCGTGTACGCCTGACCGGGCTGACCGACCACGAAGACCTTGCCGTAGTAGTTGCGGCGATAGAGCGGCTGCTCCACGCCCTAGATCAGGGTCAAACTCTGCTCAGTATCAGATTATTGCATCACTTTCGCGCGCGATAAAGTACTTTTGCACACAACAAGTGCAATAGAGCATAATTATTATATAATTAACCTTACAACCTTACAATACCAGGTAGATATCTTTACAGAGTGAGTGTAATCTGTTACAATCGATCAGAATTAACAATAACTTAAGGTAGCAAGATGAAAGCAGTTATTCAGCTTGGTGGCAAACAATATATTGTCGCCGAAAAAGAGACCCTCTTGGTGGACCGCCTCCAAGATGGTACAAAAGAGCTCTCGCTGGATGCGCTGATGGTAATCGATGGCGACAAAACTACAATCGGCACCCCTATGGTTAAAGGGGTAAAGGTTGCGGCTAAAGTGCTCGAACCAGAAGTCAAAGGCGAGAAGCTGCGTGTAATTCGATTTGAATCGAAAAAGCGCGTTAGTAAAATTAATGGGCATCGCCAAAAATATTCAAAGATTGAAATTAGCTCAATCAAATAAAAAAACGCTCCGTCTGACGGAGCGTTTTAGTAGCTAGTATGGACGCTTCTTTGGCTTGAGACTGGTTGACGATATCGAGTGCAGATGTTATAAAAGCTAGGTTGGTTACAATAACATGACAGGAGGCGATGCGCTATGCGTGTCGAGGACATCCGCAGGGGTGACGTGGTGCTGATCCGAGCTCGGGGCAGGAGGTCTTGGGTGATCTCAGCTACGCGTGATGCTAGACCTGGCGCTCGGAGCGTTTGGGGTGTTCCGGCTCCGGCGTCCGAACAGGATATATGTGCAACAATCATACGTTGGCAGAACCTACTCCCAGGTTACGGGATGTCCAACTATCTCGTTTTGTGGCGACTGGCGGAACTGCTTTCGTTCGTAGGCTGGGTGTTTCGGCCTACGATCACTAAGACGGATCTTGATGATGCGCTGAAGAGACTCGCCGTGTCGTAGGACAGGTGCGAGCACAAGAGAGCCTCCTGTCTCGCACCCAATGCCGCTGATTTACTCCTTGGCGGCGGTTGGGTGCGATTTCAGATTTTGCGTGATGCTAATCATGATAAATAAAAGGCGCCCTGACGAGGACGTTTTATTTAAAAAGGGCTGATAGAGCTAGTCTGCGGCGGGCGGATACTCGGATCCGCCCGCCGCGCGGGAGACGTTACGGGTTGGCGAGTTTGTCGAGCAGCTCGCTCCATATGCTGTAGTAGCTTGGCTTGGGCAACGGGTATTGTTCCTCGAGCTGCATCAGCATAGCGTCGCAGAAACCAACTGCGTTCTCGGCGACGGCTTTGGGAGCGTACTCGTACGCTACGTTACGCGCCTCCAGTGCTCGCCAGAGGAGGGCAAGCACCGGCCGCCCTATGGGCAGTTCAATGCTCGCTCGTTGCTGCACCCATATAGAGAACTGGTCGGCATTGAAGCCTTCCAGTTCCCGAAGTTTCTCTCGGAGGTCGTTCCATTCTAGCGACGGCATTTGTCTCTCCTTCGTTCCGCATCCTGCATGATGTCCGGACGGACAAAACATGCATATAATGACATATATTTTGCACATACGCAATACAAGCGGAGCATAACCTACTTTTTCACGGCGTGGTATAATAGAGGAAACGAGGGAGTGAAAACCAAAACATTATGAGTAAGGCAATTATTGCGGTAACGAACCAAAAAGGGGGGGTTGGTAAAACAACCACGACAATTAACGTGGCCTTTTATCTGGCTAAAGCCGGAAAGAAGGTATTGCTGGTAGACGGTGATCCGCAAGGTAATACAACGAGCGGTTTGGGCGTTGAGAAACAGAAACTTAAAGTAACGTTGGTTGATGTATTAGGCGGTAGTGCCGAAGCAAATGCTGTTATTCAAAAAACTTCAGTGCCTGGTGTTGATTTATTGCCGAGTTTGCCGCAATTAGCAGACGTTGAGGTGCAGTTGGCGGCTGCCGATAAGCGGTTTTCGCGTTTAAAATTGGCGCTTGAGCCACTTGAGTACGACGTTATTTTAATTGATTGCCCACCGAGCCTTAGTTTACTGACTGTTAATGCATTGATTGCAGCTGATCGCATTCTTTTACCTGTGCAGGCAGAATTTTACGCGCTTGAAGGATTGGGACAATTACTTGAGACAATGAAGCTTATTCGAGAACGCATGAATGCGAAGCTTGATCTGCTCGGTGTAGTGCTCACAATGTATGATGGTCGCACGACGCTGAGTCAGCAGGTGCTCGAAGAGGTTAAGAAGCATTTTCCGGGTAAGGTATTTGAAACGGTTATTCCGCGAAATGTACGCTTAGCCGAAGCGCCGAGTCATGGCGTGCCAGTTGGCATGTATGATAAATGGAGCAAAGGTGCCAGGGCTTATAAAGCACTAACCAAAGAGATCCTGAAACGCCTGGAGGAGACAGCATAATGGTAATAAAAAAAGGTTTAGGACGTGGATTTGATTCACTGATTCCTGCGCAATTACTTGATGAAGCTTTTGATCCGACGGCAAAAGAAGATACTAAACTTTCTGAATATAAGCATTTACCAGTTGCAAAGATTCAAGCCGATACTAATCAACCACGCCGTCATTTTGAGCAAGATGCACTTGATGAACTGGCTGAATCGATTAAGCTTCACGGTGTTTTGCAGCCGATTGTTGTAACACCGGATGGCGATAGTTATGTCATAGTTGCCGGTGAACGTCGTTGGCGAGCGGCGAAACAAGCCGGTATCCAAGAGATTCCGGCTATTATTCGAACACTCAGTGACCAAAATAAACTTGAACTTTCATTGATTGAAAATTTGCATCGGCGTGATCTGAATCCGCTTGAAACCGCGACTGCTTATGCAAAGCTTCGTGATCAATTTAATTTAACGTATGAAGAAGTGAGCCAACGTCTTGGTGGCCGCGCCATTAGCACAATTAGTAATATTGTGCGTTTATTGAACCTGCCTCAGGCAGCCAAGGAAGCGTTGGTTGAAGGCAAGATCTCAGAAGCACATGCTCGCCAAATTTTGGCAATCGTGGAGCCAAAACAGCAGCAGATACTACTAGACTTAATTATTAATAATGGGTGGTCGGTTCGTAAAACTGAACAATATGTTATTGGCTATAAGTCGGGTAATAAAGACCGCAAGGCTGGTGAAGCAAAGGCGCGAAGTGAAACACCCGCAACGCGTAAGCTCGCAAAACGTCTCAATGCTTCTGTGCAGGTAAAAACAATGGCAAAAGGTGGTCAGTTGATGATACGTTATAAGTCTGATGAAGATCTTGAACGAATAGTGAAAAGCTTACTTTAAGTTTATAAGCCACGAATTTTGTTGAAAGGGTAGATTCGAGCAGCTACTTGGCCTTGCACAAGGCTTAAGGGAATTGTACTGAGGCCATTGCGCGAATCGAACGAGTGTTGGCTAATGCGATTGTCACCAGCTACAAATAATTCATCATCAGGTATGGTGATGTCTACGTCACCTTCAGTCGGTTGCTTGGGCCCGATGTAGGTAAGATCTGGATTAAAGCCGTCTGGATGTGCGGCATTATAGACTCTCACCTCACCATTCTTGACGACAATTCGTTCGCTGGGCAGACCGACCACGCGCTTTACGAGGAATGCTTCTTCCCGGCGTAATTCGGGTAAGGGATTTTCAAAGACAATCACTTGGCCGCGATTAGGAATATACTGTTTGCCGGTAATTCGCGCGCTTGTAACGGGTAGTTTATTAACAAAAAGATGATCACCAGTTTGCAGCGTATCCTTCATGCTTTCACCCTCAACAGTATAAGTTTGAAATACAAAGCTGTTTAGCAGCAAGGCACCGAGCCAAATTGCGGCGACGAATCCAATGATACTTAAAATATCTCGAAAGATTCTAGTTTTATCGGTTGTGGCTGGTGCTCGATCTTTCATAAACTATTAAAAAGTGCGCCCTTGGTTAAAAGGGAAGATTCGCGCCCAAAGACGGCCTTCAATATTTTTGATATCAACTGGTCCAAAGGAGCGTGAATCAAGCGAGCCGCCAGGGGCGCGGTTATCACCAACAACATAGATTTCATTATCGGCTAACACAATATCAATAGGCTCTGAAGTAAAAGTTGGAGCAAGCGAGAGGTTAAGGTTTTTATCAACATTAAAACCTTCAGGGGAATCTTGATTATATATTGTAATAATACCCTCTTTAATTACGACGCGTTCACCAGGCAAGCCTATAACGCGCTTAATCAGCTGTTCGGGATTGCCTTGGCGGTCTTTAAAAACGCTATCTAGAATAATAATCTGGCCTCGCCCGGGTATATAAGATTTACCTTGTATTATTGAGCTTGAACGACCGAGCTTATCAATAATAAGACGATCATGATCTTGCAGAGTTGGCGTCATACTGGTCCCTTCGACATAGTAAGATTGAAAGACAAACGCATTAATGATTGTCGCCGCAATGACAACACCAATGACAAATAATACTACTGAAAAAACGGGTTTAAGTTGTCGCCAAGGATTTGTTTTGAATTCTTCTGAGGGGGGTAGCGCAGGTTTAACGTCCTCAATGATAGGTTGAGGTTGTTGCGTTGGCGGCGGACTTTGCGGTAGTTGTTCGTTCATCCTTCTATCATAAACAATTAATTGCAAACTTAATATACAGTAACAGGATCGGGCGAGTGTGGAAAAGCATGTTCTTAAACCAAACCATAACAGATACAACGCAGAAAAACGTTGTTTTCGTATCATTCTGACTTTGATAGCTGCTCAAAACGCGCTATAGTTAATGAAGCGAATTTATGACAAAGCATAACAGTATTGATGGATTTTTTATTCCCCGACGACAGGAGGGCACAGAAGGCGCCCGGCCTGGTCTTGATAGCGTGAATAAACAGAACTCCTCACGCACATCGGGAGGGCAATCGTTAAAATCACGTCAAGAAGCGCCGCTTCGTTCACAGGCATCTGATTATTTTCATTCAACAGCAACACTGACCGCAACGCCGCCTCTTCCGCTCGAAGATCACAAACCTCGACATAAAGAAAAAAAGAAAAAAGGTTTTCGACTCCATAGGCCTTCGCGCAAGACGGTTAAACGTCTTATATTAATCCTCTTGGCACTGATTCTCATTGGCGCTGGCTATTTCGCCTATAAATTCTTTGTTAATAGCGGCAAGGTATTTAAAGGTAATGTTTTGAGCGCAATTTTTTCTGAGGGTAAACCGCTCAAGACCGACGAAAATGGTCGTTCTAATATCTTGCTATTTGGTACATCTGAGGATGATCCGGGGCATGAAGGCGCGAGCCTCACTGATTCAATTATGGTCCTCAGCGTTAACCAGAAGAAGAAAGATGCTTTTATGGTTAGTATTCCTCGTGATCTGAGAGTGAAATACGGTAAGGCCTGCAATTCAGGTTATCAAGGTAAGGTTAACGAATTATATGCATGTTATCGCGGCTATAACCCGCCGGGCAATGAAGCTGCCGGGCAGGATGCTCTCCGTAAGAAAACAGGAGAAGTATTGGGACTGGATGTGCAATATGCAGTTCATGTTAATTATACGGTGTTACGTCAGGCAGTCGCTGCGGTTGGCGGTATTACGGTCACTATAGAAAGCCGTGATCCTAGGGGGCAAATGGATAGTAACTTTGATTGGAAGTGTGGCGTTGGTAGGTTGTCTCGTGCTGAAGTCATTAAACGTTGTCCACCAAACGGTCATTTTATCGACTATCCAAATGGTCCTGCGCAACTTGATGCTGAGCATGCGCTTTATCTTGCGCAGGCGCGAGGTGATCGAGCCCCTACATATGGTTTTGAGCAATCAAACTTTGATCGTGAGAAGAACCAACGAAAGATCATTGTAGCTTTAAAAGATAAGGCAACAAGCGCTGGTGTATTGGCAAATCCGGTAGCCGTCAATAATTTACTTGATGCCCTTGGCGATAACGTAAAAACCAATTTTGAAGCCGATGAAGTGAAGACACTGATTAAGCTGGGCCGTGAGATTAGCTCTAATAATATCCGATCATTAGAGCTAAATAGTGAAGAAAAACCACTTATGGGTTTCTGTAACCCTGATGTTTGTCCGACTGCTGGTCAGTTTGTATATACGCAAATTCACTCAGCAGTGAAAGCATTTGCCAATCAAGATGCCGCCACGCTTGAAGGGGCAAAAATCGATGTCTTTAATGCCTCGGGTGTCGCAGGCGCGGCACAGACAAAAGCAACAACTCTCGCTGAGGCCGGCTTGGCAGTTAACCAAGTGGGCAATGCACCTACCTCAGCGGGTGCGACGCCAATCGCAATTTACGACCTTAGTAAGGGCAAGAAGCCCGCGACACTTAAGAAACTCAAAACACTCTTTGGAGTGCAATCTGCTTCAACAACCTTACCATCAGGTGTGACGTCAACCGCAGACTTTGTTATAATCGTAGGAAATGGAACTGCTCAAAACGCCCAATAAGGGCGCCCGACTGGGAGATATTCTGCACATTGGGGCAAACGTACTGTTCGTCTGTACAATTGCCCTTTGTGTGTTTGTGCTGCAACTACCGATTGTGGCACTGGTATTAGCATTTTTAAGCAAGTGGCGAATTTTTGCAGTAAGGCCACGTTATTGGTCAGTTAATTTGAAAGCGAACTTACTCGATTTGTTGTTTGTTGTTGCTGTTACGGCCCTTATCATAAACCCGTTTGCGGGTTTATATGCAAGTGCCTTTTGGACATTTATGCTTGCAGTATGGCTTCTTGTTATAAAGTCACGTTCAAGCCGTGTGATGATGGGCTTGCAGGCGGGTGTGATGCAGTTTGTTGCCTTGACTGCGTTATGTACTTATGTGGATATGGGCATTAAAATAAGCCAACTCTATGTGCTTGTACTGGTACTGGGTGCCTGGTTGATCGGTTATGCTGTTGCTAGGCATATTGCAACGAGCTATGACGATGAGTCAAAAATCGAGTTTTTTGGTTTTGCCTGGGGGGCAATTGTCGCTCAGCTTGTGTGGCTATTCAGTCATTGGATGCATGTATATCGTATTACTCCAGGACTCGAAATTCCACAGATTACGCTCATTATGCTCTTGCTTGCTTTCGTAGCCCAGCGTGTCTATGCGGCTCAACGGCTATTAGGAGGTGATGAGAAAGCCCGTAAAGCAAATACTAAACAACAACTGCGAAGCTTGTACGTAGCGGCTGGATTAGCGGGTGCGCTGCTGGTTATAGTGCTCGGTACAACTAGCTGGACAGGCGCGGCAATCTAGACAGGTGTCAAGAAGGAGGAACTACTATGGAAGCAGCTACAAAACAACCGAGCGAAAAGCATTTACCATCAACTAAACGACGATGGCAGGCGGTGGCACTGATTTTTTTATGTTTTGTTGCTGGTGCCCTCGGTAGCCTCGTAGTTGTTTTTTCTCAAGCTGATGTACAAAAAACGGTTACTACTAACAACACCAGACAAGTAGTAAGCAGTGAGGGTGAACTGGTAACACAAATTGCCAGCGAAGTTGGTAAAAGTACCGTTTCGATCACAACAGAAACTATTTCAAATGATACTTTCTTTGGCCGTCAGGCGGTCGAAGAGGGTGCAGGAACAGGATTTATAGTCAGTAAAGATGGTTATGTGATGACCAATAAGCATGTTGTACCGGCAGGCATAACGACAGTTACCGTGGTGCTAGCAGATGGTACTGAGCATGACAATGTGAAAGTTGTCGGCCGCGATTCTGTCAACGATGTTGCTTTCTTAAAAATTGATGGTGTCAAAAATTTACCGGCCGTGAAGGTAGGTGACTCTTCGAAAATGAAGGTAGGTGAGCGCGTTATTGCAATTGGCAACGCTCTTGGCCAGTTTCAGAATAGCGTCACAACAGGTATTATCTCAGGTCTTGGGCGTCCAATTGTAGCTGGCGGTGAATCAGGACAGAGTGCTGAACAGCTCGAAAATCTCTTTCAAACTGACGCTGCTATTAATCCGGGGAACTCCGGCGGCCCGTTAGTGAATGTAAATGGCGAAGTAATCGGCATTAGTGTTGCAGTTGCCGAGGGTGCCCAGGGCATTGGATTTGCAATTCCTATCAATGATGTAAAAGGCCTTATTAAAAGTGTCACTGAGCAGGGTAAACTTATTCGCCCATATCTTGGTGTGCGCTATCGGTCATTAACACCAGATATTGCCAAACAGCTTCGCACGAGCGTCACACAGGGTGCTTATATCACTGAGGATGGTATCGTTAACAATAGCCCGGCACAAAAAGCAGGATTAAAAGCAGGCGACATTATTACGAAAGTAAATGATCAGGCAATCGACAAAGAGCATAGTTTCGGAAGCGTTATTGCTCAATTCGGAGTAGGGGATAATGTTAAGATTACCTTTCACCGAGACGGCAAAGAACAAACCGTTAATGCGGCACTAGAAGCTGTTCCTGAAGACTAATGCTTTTGAAAATGGAGTACAAGCCCTGTAGGCGGGTGGCCGTAAAGGCCAAGTGCGAGAGCTTTACTAGTTATATCATCGTGCTGACGGGTATCGGCTTCAAGTAAAAGGTGGCCATTTGTGTTGAGTCGTGTCATCGCTTGTTCAAGCAGATCTACAATAAGTGCCAGGCCTGCATTATCGGCGTACAATGCAAGCGATGGTTCAAAAGCCGTTTCAGGTGAAACTGACCAGCTATGATCTATATAAGGTAGATTAGCGATAATAATCGATATATTCTGGGGTAGTGCAGTACTTCTTAGTAAATCTGAAGATAAAAAACTGATATCTGCACTTAGCCGTATAGCATTTTGTTTTGCAGTTGAAAGCGCATCGCTGCTTATATCAGTTCCGACAACCTCGAGCTGAGGATATTCGAGTTTTGCACTGATGGCAATGCAGCCTGAGCCGGTTCCTACATCAACAAGTGTCGTGTTGGTTTTAATTGGCAGCTCACTAAGCTTCTCAATTATTATCTCAGTTTCAGGCCGAGGAATAAGGACGTGAGGATTAAGATGAAACCTTCGCCCATAAAACTCTTGATAACCGCGAATGTAGGCCAGAGGTTCTCGCTTCAGACGGCGCGCTAAGTTTCTTGAAAGCGCATCATAGTTGGCTTTCGTTAGACTCTCATCATCATGGGCAAGCAGCCACGTTCTCGATGTTTTTAGTACGTCAGCCAAAAGTAACTCAGCATCCAGACGAGCACTTGAAATATCTGCTGATCTTAAAGCTCTTTCGGCAGCGATGAGCCACTCACGAATACACACCACTAAGCCTCCGTACGTTGCCGAACGACTTCGTAGGCAAGAATGCCAGCTGCTACTGAAACGTTGAGTGAATCGTTTTTGCCGTGCATTGGAACGATGACGTTTGTTGTTTTCTCAATCCAGAAGTTGCTCAGCCCATCGGCTTCAGTGCCGAGTACGATAGCCGTTGAGTTCGTGAAATTAACGGTGGTATATATATGAGCGGCTTTTGTGAGTGCGGCAGAAAAAGGTTGAACCCGGTTTTTATTCAGAAATGATACTGTTGTTTCTTTACTGGCAATAACGACAGGGGTCGAGAAGACGGTGCCCACGCTTGCACGAATGACATTAGGGTTCCATACATCACAGCGCTCCTCGCATATAATAACTGCATCAGCTCCTGCGCCATCAGCTGTACGCACGATTGCCCCTAGATTGCCCGGCTTTTCAACAGCCTCAAGAATAATTAAAAAGGATGGTTTATTAAGCTGAATTGAGCTTAAGCTACGGTGTGGTTCGGCAAAAATACCAATCAAGCCATCGGTATTTGATCGGTAAGCGGCTTTTTCAAAACAGGCTTTTGAAATGAGGAATGTTCTTTTTGCGGGGGGTAGAATAGCTTCGTTGGCAAGCTCAGAAGCTACAAAAAGCTCATCTAATTGAAGCCCCGCTTTCAGTGCAAAGTTAATTTCTTTTACCCCTTCAACAATAATCACACCCTCGCGCCGCCGGTTAGTATGTTTATGGAGGCTTGCTAGCCATTTAATTTTAGGGTTCGCAGGACTTGTGATGACAAGCGGCTGACTACTCATGTGCTGACGCCTTGAGCCTTTAGCTCACGTTCGTAATTTTGGAGCTTTTCGATAATATCGTCAATCTCACCATTCAATGCTGCCGGGATATTACTACGGCTATATCCTATGCGGTGATCAGTAATACGGTCTTGTGGAAAGTTGTAAGTTCGTATCTTCTCGCTGCGATCAGCCGACCCAATAAGCGAACGGCGCTCAGCGCTTTGTTTGGCCTGTTCTTCTTCAATCTTCATCTGTAACAAGCGGCTGCGGAGCACCTTCATGGCTTTATCTTTATTTTTTATTTGTGACTTTTCGTCTTGGTTGGCAACCACGAGACCTGTCGGTAGATGCGTAATACGAACCGCTGAATCGGTTGTGTTGACGCTTTGGCCGCCATGACCGCTGGCACGAAAGACGTCAATGCGTAGGTCACTCGGGTTAATTTCAATATCTACCTCTTTAGCTTCAGGCAAGACTGCGACTGAAACAGTACTGGTATGGATACGGCCCTGTGATTCGGTAGCTGGCACGCGCTGAACACGGTGAACACCACTTTCAAACTTGAGCTGGCTATACGGCGCATCACCTTTGATACCAAATACAACTTCTTTATATCCACCGACGTCGTTTGGGCTTTCGCTTAAGACTTCAGTTTTAAGATCATGCTGCTCGCAGTAACGTAGGTACATACGCAAGAGTTCAGCTGCAAATAGACTCGCCTCATCGCCCCCAGCGCCAGCTCGAATTTCCATAATTATATCTTTTTCATCGTTTGGGTCTTTTGGTGTCAACATAACAAAGAGTTCATTATCAATGGTATTGAGCTGTTCTTCGAGTGTGGGGATTTCAAGCTTTGCCAGTTCGGCTAGTTCATCACTATGAGTGGCTAATTCCTCGGCTTCTTCAAGCTGTTTACCTAGTTTTTTTTGCTCTTCGACAAGCGTAATAATCTGTTTTAGTTCGGTAAGCCGGCGAGTTTTACTGGTAAAGCCGGGCGAACTATAGGCTGTTGGCGTTGCTAAAAAATGCTCAAGCTCTTTATGCTCGGCTTGTAGTGCTAAAAGGTCAACTGAAATTGTGCCCATATCGTACACTCCGGGAGCAGAATAGCTGCTCCATCATGTTTGTTACGCAGCAGCTTTTGCTGGTTTTTCAGCTTTTCTAGCAGAGCGAGTAGCAGTCTTCTTAGCTTTGTTGCTCAGAGCTGCCCTGCGGGCTTCAGCAGCTTTGCGGCGAGCCTCAAACTTATCGACACGGCCTTCAATATCGAGCACTTTTTGTTCACCTGTATAGAATGGGTGAGAGGCACTTGAAATGTGAATTTTAACAAGCGGGTACTCTTTGCCATCTTCCCATTTGATAGTGGCGTTACTTGTCGCGGTAGATTTCGTTAAAAACGCAAAGCCAGCGTCTTCATCTTGAAACACCACAAATTGATAGTTTGATGGATGCAAATCTTTTTTCATAATTGGTAGCTATTGTATCAGTAGTAGTTAAGATTGTCAAAGCAAACGGTACTATGTTGAGGAAACTTAAATCCCAATGGGGATGATTCGGATGAGCTGTTAAACTTGTAATATTCACGAGGCTACCGGAAGTGGATAATTAGAACTTCCCATTTGTAGCCAAATGGGAAGTCGCCTGTTTGCCGAAAGGGTAGGTTTGCCTCAATACAATAAAACGGCATTTACCACACCTTGACTACGGATGGGCAGGTCTTAAGAATCACTCAGATCTACAGCGCAGTGTTATAAATCGTAATTGAGCTTGAGTTTTATATGCGCATACGCATTCAGTGGAATAAAGAGTAGCCAGCCCTTGGTCCAGAATTGTTTTGAATCTCGGTCAAATGTACCAGGCAAGCCTTTCGGCACTATCGAAGATAGGCCTAGTCTCGCTGCCTGTAAGACAACTCGATCAATATGGTATTTTTGAGCGATCATCAGTGGCGTACTTAGGCCAGCCTGATCCATATATGCTTTTGCATTTACTAATGCCATCCCAGTTCCGCTGCGATGATCTCGAGCGTTTGTTATAGGCCCATCAATAATATGGGCGTACCTTTGCTCCCCCGCAGGATCTGCGCTTACCAGCATACGATCGCCAATAATAGGTCGTCCATTTGCATAGTCATGCATAAGATCTACCAGTTTTCGATTGACGCTGTGTTCTGTAGTACTTGTGCCGAACGAGTGACCCATTATACAATCCGCATCCTCTGGGTTTCCGACGATTTCATATCTACCGAGTGCAGATGACAAAATACTCACAAAGCAACGGTATCATAAATAGATGTAGCAAGGCTAGATAAACAGAGATAAAAGGGGAATATAGACGACGTCGAATGGATGTATGTAAAAGGACATACCTTGATCGGCAGCAACTTGATTACAAGTCTACTTTATGCTATAGTAAAGGTATAATATGGCTTCACCTAATCCTGAAACAAACAATCCCACTGAACGCCTCGCTCACGAACAATACGACTTTGAAGAGACAGTTCGTTTTTTTAGTAATCCTGAACAGCGAGAAGTGCTCTCTTGGTTTGAATCACTTGAACAAGAAGATGGTATAGTTTTTGCAACTCCGGAAGGCTCCTTTATTCATATTAGTAATCCTTCAGAAGATCCCGAAGATGAAGGTAGCCTTAATTACATATTTAGTTATGAAAAAATGCAAGATGGCACACGTAATTCGTCGAGCCGAGAAATATCGTTACCAAAAGACTTTGTGCCAGGCGAAGCTAAACGAGAAGATGGTGGTATGCGCCGAGTTATTTTCGACCTGTCGATTATAAAAGATGCTGCGCCAGAGGATAAGCCTGAAACTGTAAGATGGCTTGTAGATACTTTCGGAGGTCATAAACTAGCCATAGAACGCGATGCGCCGAATGCTATCGCGCGTCTTGAAAATGAAAATAAAACAATTGGTTTTGATAGCGAAAATATCATGCATCTGGCCGATTTTTATCAGCAAGGAGTTGAACATAATAAAGAGGTTAATCCAAAGGTAGCTGCCAAGGAAGTTGAACGAAAAATTACCATTCAGAATGACTTCGTATTAGACAGTATACTTTTGGCCGGTGCTAGAGGTAAAACAAAAAAGGCTGAGCGGCTTTTGAATCGTTTTTTACGACGCACAAGGAATCAACGTGAACATGAGACGGCCGAACACCTGAAATGGCTGAATAAGATTGATGCAGAACCACCCATTCCAAAAGTTCGCCGTTATCGCCGTTGACCCTTGTCAATAACAGTAAAAAACGCTACAATAATGCTTGTATTCAATTTTAATGACACAACTTGCGCGATAAAATCCTCCTGAAAAGGAAGTGCGAGTGAGGTGAAAGGATTAAACTATGGCAGTATCTGTCGATAAGGTCTCGCATGATTCTGAACATGCGAAGAATCAAGAGGCTCAGCAAGCTGAGCCTCTAAGCGCTAAAGGTGCTGTGAGTCTACAACATGTAGACATCGATATTAAAGCCCTGCTTGAGGCAGGTGTGCATTTTGGCCACAAAACCAGCCGTTGGCACCCTAAGATGGCACCCTATATTCACAGTAAACGTCAAGGTATTCACATTATTGATCTGACAAAAACGGTTGAAGCACTTGAAATTGCCTTGCCGTTCTTAGCTAAGGTTGCCGCTAGCGGCAAGCAAGTGCTGTTTGTTGGCACAAAGCGTCAGGCAAAAGAAGTTGTTAAGAAAACGGCTGAAGAGATTAATCAGCCATACGTTACGGAACGCTGGATGGGCGGTATGCTCACTAATGCGGCAACTATTACTGGCCGCTTGAAGCACCTGCGTAACCTTGAAAACCGTATGATATCAGGTGATCTCGCGAAACGTTATTCAAAACTTGAAGTACAGCGTTTCCAGGAAGAGATCGACGAATTAAATGCAAAATATGGCGGTATTAAAGAACTGAATGGCAAACCTGGTGCGGTTATTGTTATTGATATTATTGAAGATGCGAACGCGGTTCGCGAGGCTCGTAAGCTTAATATTCCTGTTGTTGCACTGGTTGATAGCAATGCCAACCCTGGCGATGTCGATTACGTCGTTCCGGCTAATGACGATGCTATAAAAGGTTTAGCCCTGCTGCTTGATTATTTTGCTGCTGCTATTCGTGAAGGCGTTGAACAGAAGAAAGCGGCCGCACCGGCACCTGCAAAAGAAGAAAAATAAGGGGTAAAATGATGCCAATATCACTTGAAGAAGTAAAAAAGCTCAAAGAATTAACCGGTGTTGGTTTAACCGATGCTAAACGCGCACTCGAAGAAGCTGAGGGCGACTTTGATAAAGCACTTGAAGCCATGCGCAAGAAAGGCTTAACTAAGGCCGAGAAGCGTGGTGAACGCGAAGCTCGCGAGGGTTTAGTTGATAGCTATGTACACAGCGGCCGTATTGGTGTGCTCGTTGAAGTTAATTGCGAAACAGACTTTGTTGCTCGCACTGATGATTTTAAAAACCTTGTACATGACATTGCAATGCATATTGCCGCCGCCGCACCAGACTACATTAGTGAAGCCGACGTACTTGCTGAAGTAAAGGCTGAGAAGGAAGCTGAATTCACCGAAAAAACTAAGAGCGAAGGTAAGCCTGAAGATATTGCTGCTCAGATTGTTGCCGGCCAGCTTAAAAAATATTTTGCTGAGAAAACCTTACTTGATCAGCCATTCATCAAAAACCCAGATGTAACGGTTGGTGACTACATCAAGGAACATATATCAAAACTTGGCGAAAACATTGTCGTGCGCCAAATGAAGCGCATTGAACTTGGTGTAAGCGAGTAACAGAATATTCTATGGCAAAAGCACTCCTTTTGAAGGGGTGTTTTTGTTCGCCGCTACACTGAACTATTTATTTTTGTTACTATAAGGCTACAAGGAGTGACTTATAAATGTTTGATACGAAAACCTATGAGCAGCGCATGCATCAAGCGCTCGATCATTTTGAAACTGAATTGAAGAAAATTCGAACCGGCCGTGCCCACCCTAGCATGCTCGATAGTGTTGTTGTTGATGCTTATGGACAAAAAATGCCATTGAACCAGGTCGGTAATGTAGTTGTTGCCGATGCACAATTATTGCAAATCACGCCATTCGATCCAAACACTTTACAGGCAATTGTTGTTGCGATTCGTGATAATCAATCGCTTGGCCTTAATCCGTCGGATGACGGCAGGCTGGTACGCGTGCCTATTCCACCACTTTCTACTGAACGTCGTCAGCAAATGGTAAAGCAGCTTGGTGAAAAGGTTGAAGATTGCCGCATTACGCTTCGGAATGTGCGTCATGATGCACTGAAAGAGGCTAAGGCAATAAAGGACAGTAAGGATATTTCCGAAGATGATTATAAGCGTATTGAAAAAACTCTCGAGAACGCGATGAATGATGTACAAGCTAAACTCGAAACAGCGGCAAAAACAAAAGAGCAGGAAATTATGCAACTGTGAGCGAATCAGATGCTAATGCGTTAAAAATCCCCACTCATGTTGGTTATATTTTAGATGGTAACCGCCGCTGGGCAAAGAAGCATGGCTTGCCACCCTATGAAGGACATCTTGCGGGCTACAGTGCTATGAAAGATATTTTGCCGATGATGTTTCGTGCGGGTATAGAATATGTCTCAGCCTATACATTTAGTAGTGAGAACTGGAAGCGTGGCCAAGAAGAAATCAGCAAAATCATGAGCCTAATGATTCGCCTATTGACTGCCGATATTCAGATATTTAACGACAACCAAATACGGCTTATTGTAGCTGGCCGAAGAGATGGTTTGGCTCAGAACATTATAAAGGCGATTGATAATGCTGAAGCGCAAACCAAACTTCATCAAAAAGGAACATTTATACTCTGTTTTAATTATGGTGGCCAACTTGAGATTGTTGATGCTTTTAAAGCAATCATACGAGCCAAAATAAGTGACGAGGCGATAACACCCGCATTAGTCGCGCAATATTTATATGCGCCGGAGGTGCCGCCGGTTGATGTTATCGTACGTACTAGTGGTGAGCATCGTCTGAGTAATTTTATGCTTTGGCGTGCCGCTTATAGCGAATTTATTTTTCTAGAAAAGCTTTGGCCGGATATGCGTCCAGAGGATGTTCATGCAATAATAGAAGAATATAGTAACAGACAACGCCGTTTCGGCAATTAACAAGCGGAGTATTATGGGAACATTATTATTCATTTTAGGAATCATTTTATTTATTGCGCTCGTGGTTATACACGAGTTAGGCCATGCGATTGCTGCCAAGCGTAATGGCGTAGAAGTTGAAGAATTCGGCATTGGATTTCCGCCACGAGCTTGGAAGAAGAAACTCAAGAATGGCGTGCTTTTTACACTAAACTGGTTACCTCTCGGTGGCTTCGTAAAACTAAAGGGTGAAAGCGATGATGCGAAAGGTAAGGGTGCTTACGGTGCGGCAAATTTGTGGGTAAAAACTAAAATCTTGCTTGCTGGAGTAGTGATGAACTGGATAACGGCAGCGGTACTATTCACTATTCTTGCACTATTTGGTTTGCCGCAGGTATTCGAGAATCAATTTACGGTGGCGAATGATACACAGATTGTGTCGCAAAAAGTTGTTGCTGGTGATGTCGGGGAGGGTAGCCCCGCCGAAAAAGCTGGAATAAAGAGTAATGATCAAATCAAGTCGATTGCAGGTGCAAAGGTCAATACTGCCACCGATTTACAAAATGCTACAAAACAACGAGCTGGTCAGCAAGTATCGGTGGAATATATCCGTTCTGGTGAAGTAAAGACGGCCAACGTGACACTTCGGCCTGCTAACGCAAAAGGCGGTCAACTCGGAATTACACTGGGCGAACAAATTTATCGTCGCTCAACATGGTCGGCACCGCTTGTTGGTGTTGGTGTGACTGCACAATTCAGCTGGGAAACGCTTAAGGGTATTGGGAATGCGCTTGGCAATGTGTTTACAGGAATCGTAAGCAAATTTAGCTCTAATGAGGTGTCACGTCATGCGGGCGATCAAGCATTACAAAAGGCAGGTGAAGGAGTGGCTGGCCCAGTAGGTATCGTGAATTATTTACTACAGACAGCCCAAAACACTGGTCTTATTGGCGTGCTATTTATTATTGCCATTCTTTCTTTATCCCTGGCCATTATGAATGTGCTGCCAATACCAGCTCTCGATGGTGGTCGTTTATATCTAACGCTTCTGTTTCGAGCTTTGAAAAAACCGCTCACTAGAGAGAAAGAAGAGAGCATTAATGCTACTGGCTTCCTTGCGCTTATGGGACTCTTTGTTTTCATTACCATCCTTGATGTAACGAAGCTATTTGGAAGATAGATTTTGAAGACGCGTGCCGCCATTATGCCCTGGGTGCAAAAGATACTTTACAGCCTAGCTGTGATTGCCTCAATGCTTTTGGTCGTCGATATTGTAGCACCGTGGCTCACGAGCGGGATCCTCGTACCTTTTAGGGGTTTTCTTCAAGCGTTAGCCGAAGTGGAAGCAAATACTGTCGCATATCTTTTATTACATGCCTTAGTTGTTATTGGTTTGTTGCTTTTTATTCGTTTTTTTAATGCAAAAGTCGCCGACCTTGGAATTGGCAAAATGCGTCATTGGTATCTTATACTCTTGACCCCACTTATTTTTGCAGTATATATGGCCTTAACGATTGCTTTTTCGATTCTAGTGAGCGTAGTATTTCCCGAGTATAATCCCACCGAGAAGCAAGAAATTGGCTTGTCTCCGGAAAGCTCACATAATCTAGTTTTAACGGCCATTTTTTTGAGTGTGCTTGTTCCGCTTGCCGAAGAGTTTGCCTTTCGAGGTTATTTATTTGGTTTATTACGCAAGCGGCTTTCGTTTACAGCGGTAGCTATTCTAGTAAGTTTAGCATTTGCAATCCTTCATATGTTGTTTGATGCCACCTCAGGTGCCTTGATTATTAAGCATATAAACGTTGCAATAGACGTTTTTATTTTGAGCCTCTTTTTATGTTATTTACGCGAGAAAACTCAGAGCATTTGGGCGAGCGTAGCATTACATGGATTAAAGAATTTCATCGCTTTTTTGTATCTTTTTATATACAATATAGGGTAATTATGGCATATCAAAAGAGTTACCCCAGCATACATTCTATTACTCCGGCCTTGTGGCCGTAACTTTTTACTACTAATCATTTTGTAATCATTGTTTATAAACGAGGCCCGCATGAGACTTTCCCAATTATTTACTAAAACACGTAAAACAGCACCTGCGGAAGAAGTCGCAAAAAATGCTCAACTGCTTATTAAGGCGGGTTTTATTCATAAAGAAATGGCTGGTGTATACGCTTATCTGCCATTAGGAAAGCGTGTTCTAGATAACATTAGCCAGATTGTTCGTGAAGAAATGAACGCCATCGGTAGTCAAGAAGTGCAGATGACAACTTTGCAGCCTCGAGATATTTTTGAAAAAACCGACCGTTGGGATGATGAAAAGGTTGATAACTGGTTCAAGACAAAACTTGTTAACGGCACTGAGCTCGGTATGGGTTTGACTCACGAAGAGCCGATTGTCGATGCACTCAGTGACTACATTAACTCATATAAAGACTTGCCAATTTATGTTTATCAAATTCAACCTAAATTCCGTAATGAATTAAGAGCCAAGAGCGGTCTATTGCGTGGGCGTGAGTTCTTAATGAAAGATATGTATTCTTTTGCTCGCAATCAAAAAGAGCATGAAGAACTCTATGAAAAAGCCGCAGCAGCATATAATAAAGTTTATGCACGGCTTGGTCTGGGCGAAATAACCTATCGAACTTATGCTGATGGTGGTATTTTCACAACACGGTTTAGTGATGAATTTCAAACATTAAGCGAGGTTGGTGAAGATACAATCTATGTACATGAAGCTAAAAAGATTGCTATTAATAAAGAAATATTAACAGATGAGAATCTAGAGAAGATAGGCCTTAAACGTGATGAGCTTATTGAAAAGACGGGTGTTGAAGTTGGTAATATCTTTTCGCTTGAGAGTAAATATACCGACGCCCTTGGTGTATATTACAACGATGAGCAGGGTAGCCAGCAATCTATCATTGCCGGCTGTTATGGGATTGGGATAAGCCGTTTAATGGGTGTTATTGCCGAACACTTCTCTGATGAAAAAGGCCTCGTATGGTCTGAAAATATTGCACCATTTAAAGTCATTGTAACGCGGCTCGGTAATGATGTAGAGGTTGTTGAAGCTGCGGATAAACTCTATAAACAGCTAGAAGATCAAAATATTGCTGTGCTCTATGATGATCGAGATCTGCGTGCCGGTGAAAAATTCGCAGATGCTGATTTGTATGGCATTCCGCACCGAGTTGTGGTAAGCTCTAAACTTGTGCAGGCTGGTCAACTTGAATATAAAAAGCGCACAGCCCATAATTCACAGTTACTTACAGAACCTGAGCTTCTTGCAAAAGTAGCCTCATTAGCAGTATAATTAGGCAAACGTTGTAAATTGAGGTTTACAAAACGAGTGGGGCAGAAAGGTAAGTGTATGGTATCCCCATTTTTCTGTAAGAACAACCGATACCTAAATGAGAGAAAGCATAAGGTGTGTTTATGATTAAAAAAGATTATCAATTGACATTAGACGGTAAAAAAGAGCTCGAAGAAGAATTGAGCGAGTTAAAGGGCCGTCGCGGCGAGATTGCAGACAAGATTGCAACTGCTCGTGATTTTGGTGATCTGAGCGAAAATTCAGAGTATAGTGCCGCTAAAGACGAACAATCTCAGGTAGAGAGCCGTATTTCAGAGATCGAAGGCATCTTGCAAAACGCAACTATTATTAAGACCAAGAGTACATCAAAAGTACAACTTGGTAACAAAGTTACACTTAAAACAGATGGTAAAACGGTTGTATATACTGTCGTTGGTTCAGTTGAAGCCGATCCGCTTGAGGGCAAAATTTCTGATGAGTCACCAATTGGCCAGGCATTACTCAATAAAAAAGTTGGTGATAAAGTTACTATTGAAACACCTCGTGGCGCAATGGTCTACGAAATTATAACAATTGAGTAAAAAAGCTTATTAGCTAAAGAGCCGCTGCTTATAAGGGGCTCTTTAGTTGTGGGCATAGTAATTTAGCTTAATAACAGATATAATAACCAATGATTAAAAGAATTATTTATGGCAACACTCAAAGACTATCGTGATGAACGGCTGCGCAAACTCGACGAGTTGAAGGCGAATGGTGTTTATCTTTATCCTGCAAAAGCGCATCGCACGCATAATGCCGCGGCAGTTACTGATCAATTCGACGAGTTACAAGGTCAAACTATCACTATTGCCGGGCGAGTTACGGCTATTCGTAAGTTCGGCAAAATCGCCTTTATTGCAGTGAAGGATGCGAGTGGCGCATTGCAGTTATTTCTTAGGGCAGATAATCTCGAAGCTTTAAACGGTGCTGAAAGTCAGATTGGTTTTGCGGAATTACCATTGCTTGATACTGGCGATTTTATCGAAGCAACTGGCCCCGTTATTAAAACTCAAACTGGCGAGGTTTCAATTGATGTCGTGAAGCTTCGGCTGCTCACTAAAAGCCTGCGGCCAATGCCACTAGCCCAAGGCTTCACAAATAAAGAGGAGCGTTTGCGGCGGCGCTACGTTGACACAAACGTTAATCACGATGTCTATGAGCGTTATTTGCGCCGAAGTGCTTTCTGGCAAGCAACTCGCAGTTTCTTGATAGGTGAAGGATTTGTCGAGATGAATATACCGGTGCTTGAAGCAACGACGGGAGGTGCTGATGCACACCCGTTCGTGACTCATATGGATGCTCTTGATCAAGACTTTTATCTGCGCATAAGTCATGAACTCCCGCTCAAGCGTTTGCTAGGTGGTGGCTACGAGAAAGTATTTGATATCGGTGCTCGCTTTAGAAATGAAAATTATTCTGATGAGCATTTGCCAGAGCACATTGCAATGGAGTGGTACTGGGCTTATGCGGATTGGGAGGCTGGTATGAAGCTTACTGAGCGTTTAGTTCGTTATGTGGCTGATCAAACCTGGGGTAGGCGCCAATTTACGCTGAGGAATGGTCAAGAGATTGACCTGGGTGCCGATAATGAAGATTGGCCCCGTATTAGTTTCGTTGAGGTTATCCAGGAGCATTACGGACTCGATGTGTTCAATTGTACGCTCGAAGAAGTGCAAGCACAGTTAAGCGAGCATGGCATTGAAGTTGAAAAACAAGACAATCGAGCGCGTGGTATTGATAAGCTTTGGAAAAAGGTACGTGTAACCTTACCTGGCCCGGCTTTTTTGGTTGATGTACCAACTTTCTTACAGCCCTTAGCGAAAACGCAGCCGAGCAAGCCTGAGCTAACCGAACAATTTAACCTCATCTTAGGTGGTACTGAAGCCTGTAAGGCTTATTCTGAGCTTAATGACCCGATTGACCAATTGAATCGTTTTAAAGAACAGCAAGCTATGCGTGATGCCGGCGATGCTGAAGCGCAAATGCTTGACATTGATTTTGTTGAAATGCTCGAATACGGCATGCCGCCCGCTTGCGGCTTTGGTTATAGTGAACGTCTCTTTTGGATGCTCGAAGGCATTACCGCCCGCGAAGGTGTGCCATTTCCACAGCTTCGCCATGAGATTGATGAAGTTACTAAAAACATTTACTCTGATTTGAAGTTTTCATAGCAGTTATTCTCAGCATGTCTTAAGCAGGTGCCCCTTTTGAAGCGCCTATTGCTTTTTGGGCCATTTCTAAAATTGCAATATCCCGTGCTTGCATAAATTGATAGGCGAGTTTCTCGGATCCAGTAGGCTGTTGTTCCTGAAGTGCTGTCAGTGCGGCTGTGATGTTGTTTTGCCAAGTAACTTCAAAACCTTGTGAACGCTCAAGTTCAGTTAAGTTCGGACTGCCTTTATCGCCCGAGAGGCGCGCTAGATAGCTATATGACGTCTGTATGAGCTGCCAATAGTCTCTATACTCTAACACTTCACCAAGAGGTTGTATAATTTTAGCCTGACAGCCGAGCTCCTCGAGCAGTTCGCGTGTAAGGGCTGCCGATATATCTTCTCCTTCATCTATGCCGCCCCCAGGCAATTTGTAATATCCTTCTTTGCTGACATACATAAGCCCCACTTTATTGTCGTTATCTAATACGACTGCTCGCGCCGCTAACCGTTTTGTAAAGTTACTGCGATCAACATCAGACGCATGTGAATCGAAGTTTTTATCTTGCAGAGTTAAAATACGTTCCATAGGTTTTAGTGTACTGACTAATCAGTAAAAATTAAATACGCCCCACTTGTTAGTAGGGCGCAGCCCAAAGCCTCTACTGCTTTGGTTTCTTTTTAGGCTCGCGTCGAGGTTTTTCTCTACCTTTGGCCATAGATAACACTCCTTGTTAGTGTTTATATAAACGTTCGTAGGAATGTTAGCTTTTCATGATGATTTGATGGCTCCTTATAAATAAAATTATATTTTTGATACCTACAACTATTCTTGTAGGAAAATATGATGGACAAGAATACCTTAAAAATCTTGAAACTGCCTCTTTGCCACCGCGAGTAAATGTAAAGATTCTTGAATATGCGCACCATATCCCGAAAAAGCGGCCAGATATCGTAATCAACGAAGTTATTCGTGTATTATAAATTTATGGAACGAAAAGATGTACCAAAATTGGTTTTTGCCTTGTTATTACCTCTCGTCATTGGTGCACTAGGCTCACTGATAACGATAAACGAAATTTCAACATGGTACAGCAGCCTTATAAAACCTGAGTTTAACCCACCGAACTGGCTATTTGGCCCCGTGTGGACGACACTTTATCTTTTAATGGGAGTAGCTTTCTTTTTGGCCTGGCGTCAACCAGGTGATCATAGAATGGCATTTGTCTCGTTTGGCACGCAACTGGTTTTAAATTTGGCCTGGTCATACATATTCTTCGGTGCCCATTTATTGCTATGGGCGTTCGTTGAGATACTTATATTATTGGCGGCTATTGTATGGATGATGATGACTTTTGCCAGAAGCTCGGCACTTAGTGCATGGCTTTTGCTGCCATATCTTATGTGGGTATTATTTGCGACTATTCTAACGGCTTCAATTTACTATCTCAATAATTGATATGTGGCTAAACTGTATTTTGGTCAACTTTAGTCTTTACGCTCAACGACAATAGTGCATTCAGTTACGAGTGCCGCAATTGCGCCAACGGCTGCCAAAACAGGAGCGATAACTGCACCGACGACACCGATAGTGAGAGGTAATTCAACAAGTGTTTTGTCATCTTTATTTTTGATAATAATGCGGCGAATATTGCCTTCATTAATAAGCTGCTTTACCTTAGCGAGCAGTTCTTCACCATTAACTTTAAACTCTTCCTTCTTAGCCATAGTTGCTCCTTTTACTATTAATGAATATATAGGTCATGTTACAATTAAGCAAATGCTTACAATAGACGATCAACAATTTGAACAACTTATCGCTCAAGTCATGGATGAGCTGCCATTGAAGTATGCTGAGAATATGGATAACGTCGCGATTACATGGGCCGAGGAACCGACACCTGAGCAGCGTCAAAAAATGAAGCTCCGCATGCACGAGACGCTCTTTGGCCTCTATGAAGGTATTCCGTTGACACAGCGAGGTGCAGGATATAATTTAGTATTGCCAGACAAAATTACTATCTTCAAGAATCCACTTGTGGCCACCACTTCAAGCTTCGAGTACCTAAAGGCTCAAATAAAGCATACGCTGTGGCACGAGTTAGCACATCACTTTGGTTTAGATCATGGACATATCCATAAAGCCGAAGAAAGATATCGCCAGAAACAACAATATGATTGATCTTTCGCAAGATGTTTTACGCATTGCGCCTGAACTACTTGGCTATGATCTGTTAGTAACTGATAAGAACGGTAAAAAAGCGGGTGGTAAAATAGTAGAAGTTGAAGCCTATATGGCAAGTGATGCGGCTTCTCATAGCTATCGTGGTGAGACGAAACGGACTGCCATCATGTTTCGCCCGGCTGGTGGAATATACGTGTATTTCACCTACGGTATGCATATTTGTATGAACATAGTAACCGGAAACGAGGGTGAGGGTGAGGCAGTATTGATTCGCGCATTGCAGCCAACAACAGGGCTTGAATATATGTGGCCGCGACGTTTTAAAGAGCCTCTGCCAGATGAGCCCCAGCATACAAAACTTATTCAACTAACGAACGGTCCAGCTAAATTAACACAGGCCCTGGGCATAACTTTGCAAGATAATGGTGCTCGTTTGGGTGAGGGCCGCATAGAGCTTCGGTCTGGAGATGAGCCGATCGATATCACTCAAACGACACGAGTCGGCATAACCAAAGCAGTCGATATGCCTTGGCGGTGGTATATTGCGGGGAATGAATGGGTTTCAAAAAAGTAGACAGATTAATCAAAAGTTTCTTGGCAGGTATACAAACCTAGGTCGCTTTTAGGCGGTGCACAGTTCTTACCGCACTCATAGTTCATATACTCTCTTGGATTAAGCTGACTTTCGTCTAGCCAGTCTGAACACTCCTCTTTGGAAGAGAACTCCTTAGTATAGATTTTGTTTGAGACTTTACTCTCATAGATCCCTAGCCAATTACTTTGGATAAATGCGTCATAGAACCACCAACCAAGAAGTATGAAACAACTAGGCCAATCATACTACTGGCTATACCGCCTCTATTGTTATGTGTATCTTCATTCATTACTTATCCGTTACTATATAACAAATAAGTAGTACACAGTCCGCTAAATTGAAAAACGAAACTACTCATGTTATAATTTAAGTAATTACTAAAATGCCCAGTAGAAAGGGCTTTTATTTATGACCGAACGCATCACTGATCCACAGAAAATTCGCAACATTGCAATTATTGCTCACGTTGACCACGGTAAGACAACCTTGGTTGATGGGCTTTTGAAACAATCACATACGTTTCGTGATAATCAAGCTGAAATGAGCCAAGAGCTCATTATGGATAGTGGTGATCAAGAACGCCAACGTGGCATTACAATTACTGCAAAAGTAACCGCCGTGCAGCACGATGATTACCGAATTAATATCATCGATACTCCAGGCCATGCTGATTTCAGTGGTGAAGTTGAACGCACGCTGAATATGGCTGACGGTTGCTTGTTGGTTGTCGATGCCCAGGAAGGCCCGATGCCGCAAACAAAGTTTGTGCTCTCTAAGGCGTTAGCTGCAGAATTAAAACCGGTGGTAATTATTAATAAAATTGATAAGCTAGGTAGTCGCATTAAAGAAGTTGAAGATGAACTAGCCGACCTGTTTCTAGAGCTGGCCGTGCATGAAGATCAGCTACATTACCCAGTTTATTATGCGATTGGCCGCGCCGGTAAAGCCTGGAAAACTCCACCCGAAAACCCAGAAGAAGCAGCCGATCTTTCAGTTGTTTTTGATGCAATTATTAACGATGTTCCGGCACCAACGGTTGAGCAAGATGGCCCGTTCCAGATGTTAGTAACCGCACTAGCTTCAGATAATTTTAAAGGTAAATACGCTATTGGCCGAATTACGCGCGGCACGATTAAAGCTGCCGCCCAAGTTGCACTTTGTAAAAAAGACGGCACCATTTCAAAAGCAAAAGTCGAGGGCATTTTTATGAGCCAAGGTGTCAGTAAGTCTGAGGTAAGCGAAGCTATCGCCGGCGATATCGTTCAGTTAACAGGTATTGCTGATGCTAAAATTGGTGAAACGATCGCCGATGCCGACCAGCCCGAAGCGTTGCCAACTATTGAGGTTGAGGCGCCAACACTTAAGATTTATCTTGGTCCAAACACCAGTCCGTTCAAAGGCTTAGAAGGTGAATTTAATACCAGCCGCCAAATCGCTGGTCGTTTGCGTCGCGAGCTTGAGACGAACGTTGGCTTACATGTTGAAGAAAGTAATATTGGTTTTTTAGTAAGTGGCCGTGGTGAACTACATTTGAGCGTGTTGATTGAAGCAATGCGCCGCGAAGGCTACGAATTTGAAGTTGGTCGCCCTCAAGTAGTTACTAAAGAAGAAAATGGCCAAATACTGGAACCGATTGAAGAGTTGATTATTGAAGTGCCGGCAGAATACGTTGGTGCAGTGCAGATGGAACTTGGTACACGCCGGGCGACTTTAAAAGAACAATTTGCGAGCCCAAAAGGTGTAACAAAATTAGTTTGCGAATTACCGACTCGTGCGCTCCTTGGGCTTCGTAACATTTTAATTACGCAAACCAAGGGTACGATCGTTATGAATAGTCTGATGATCGGTTATCAGCCACTTGGTTCGCAGCTGCAGCAAACCCGAAACGGTGTATTGATTGCTTTTGAGACGGGCACCACAACTCCATACGCACTGCAAACAACTGAAGAACGAGGTACTTGCTTCGTTGGCCCAGGCGTGAAAGTTTATGCTGGCCAGATTGTTGGCCTCAATAGGCGTGGTGATGACATGGAGATTAATGTTTGTAAAGCAAAACACTTAACCAATATGCGCAGCACCTCAAGTGACGGTGTTGTGCAGTTAACCCCACCGATTACTCTTAGCCTTGAGCAGTGCCTTGATTTCATTGAAAATGACGAGCTGCTTGAAGTCACTCCAAAGAGCCTTCGTTTGCGCAAGCGTGAGCTTGATCCAAATAAACGCAAACGCCAAAAAAATACCCGATAAGCTTTACTATGACCACTTGGCCTATGCTATAGTAGCAATATAGTATTAAGGAGGATCTTGTGAGAAAGCTCAAACTCATATTGGTGGCGGCGCTTGTTTTAGCGGTGCCATTGTTCGCATTTGTCGGTACGGCATACGCGGGTAATTTTAGAAGTGGTGATAATGTTGCCGTAAAAAAGGGTGAAGTTATTGATCATACGCTCTTTATTGCTGGTAATAACATCGAGGTAAATGGCGAAATAAAGGGCGATCTCTTTTGTGCTGGTCAAAATGTGACCGTTAACGCTAAGGTAGCCGGTGATGTCATTTGTGCTGGTATGAATGTACGTGTTGAAGGGACGGTTGAAGGTGATGTACGTTTGGCTGGTCAAAATGTTGTACTTGCCGCACAGGTTACTCGTAATGCCTCGCTAGCCGGTAGCACCATCACAACTGATGAAGGTAGCGCTGTCGGGGGTGACCTTCAGGCGGCCGGAAGCACAACAGTAATCAACGGCAAGGTTACCCGTGACCTTGATGCAACTGGTGAAAAAGTGACCGTTAATAGTATGATTGGCCGTAACATTTCGGCTGCAAGTGAGAATTTTTCGCTTGGTGAAGCTGCAAATGTTGCAGGCAATGTAACTTATTATAGTAACAATACCTTGCAGCAAGCAGATAGTGCTCAAGTGCTCGGTAAGGTTTCGCAAGAGAAGCCTCAAACTTACGAGCAGAAAACCGGAAATGACATGGGGGGCATATTTGCTAATAGCTTCATGTTCTTCTTGATGTTACTAGTACTCTCGATGGCAGTTGTCGCATTATTCCCGCGCCTATTTACTACTGTTTCTGGTAATGCTATTGAAAAGCCGGGCACAACTGTTTTGATTGGTTTGGCGGCAAATATACTAGTGCCAGTGTTAGTTATTGCAAGTATGCTTACTATAGTTGGTTTACTACTTGGCGGCGTGTTATTACTCGCTTGGATCGTTGTAATGATGCTAAGTTGCACGTTCTTTGGCTTCTACCTTGGGCGATTAGTGTTAAACCGTGTTAACCAAAATCCACTACTTATTATGTTCGTTGGTATTGTTATTGTCTCAGTACTAGCGCTCATTCCTATTGTTAATGTCTTAACCTACATTGCAGCAGTACTCTTTGGCAGCGGTATAGTTGTACGTGAACTTGTGCGTCGTACTCCAAAGCCATCTTATGAAACTGCCACCGTAGGAACTGGTAAAACGAAGAAAAAATAGTAGCCTAAGACTAAGGAGTGCATTATGCGTGCAATCTGGAACGGCAAGGTGATAGCCGAGGCTTCTCGTGAGAGTCTTATCTATATTGAAGGAAATTGGTATTTCCCACCCGATAGCGTGAAACGAGAATTCTTAAGAAAGAGCGATACGCCATATACGTGCCCATGGAAGGGCAGGTGCCAGTACTTCGATGTTGGCGAAGGCGATGACTGGGCAAAAGACGGCGCATGGTCGTATCCTGAACCTTTAAAGAGTGCAATTGAGACTGTAAAAAAAGATTTTTCAAATTATATTGCGTTCTGGCGGGGTGTCTCAGTTGAAGGCTGATACTGCAAAGTAACAAAGAAAAAGAAGCTGCGAGAATAATGCAGCTTCTTTTGTTTATCACTTATGCCGTGCGTTATACTTTAATTAAATGTGGTATCAAAAAAATCCAGATGAAACGCTGGCTGCACTAAAGTCGCGTAGAAACGGTCTGACTACGGCTGAGGCCAAAAAACGGCTTGATCATGACGGCCCTAACGTGCTAAGGCTGCACGGTGAAGCTTGGTGGCGAAGAGTTGTCGAACCTTTCAAAAATATATTTGTACTTGTGTTAGTGGGTGCAGCGGCTCTTAGCCTCGTGAAAGGTGAGTTACTTGATGCTTTTATTGTGTTAACAATTGTTCTTATCAATGCAGTTATTTTTTATATTCAGCAATTTTCAGCGGCGCGTGTTCTGCGAGCTCTAAAGCAACACGATACTTTGACGGCACAGGTATTGAGGGCCAACAGTGTCGTAACACTTCCAGCAGAGCAATTAGTGCCTGGCGATATTATATTATTGGGCGAAGGTCAAAAAGTACCGGCCGATGCGCGTCTCTTGGATGCAAACAATGTACGTGCTGATGAGGCGCTGCTTACCGGTGAGTCACTTCCAGTCGCTAAACGCACAGCTAGCTTAAAGGGCAAAAAAGAAGTTTTTGAGCAAACAAATATGCTTTTTCAAGGAACGTTTATCGTTTCAGGTGAGGCATCGGCGGTTGTGGTGGCGACTGGCAATAAAACTGAATTTGGTCAGATAGCTGAGCTAGCTGAGTCGGCTGGACAAGAGAGTCCAGCTCAAAAGAAGATTGATGCTTTTATCTCAAATCTCATTGCGGTTATCGGCGGTATTAGTGTTGTCGTCATCGCACTTTCGCTTTATCGTGACATTGCCTTAACTGATGCTTTGCGTTTTGCGATCTCACTGGCAGTTTCGGCGGTACCCGAAGGTTTACCGGTGGCAATCTCCGTTATTTTGGTACTCGGAATGCGCCGCCTAGCAAAAAGACGAGCGCTTGTGCGTTCAATGGCGGCGATCGAAAACATAGGTATCGTAACTGCAATCGCCACCGACAAAACTGGTACGCTCACAAAAAACCAGCTCACTGTTCAGGCGGTTTGGCAGGTTCGTAAAACTCGCCATATAACGCGGCAATTATTTCTGGCCGCTAATCGTGCACATAACGACATGGGTGATCCACTTGACATGGCGCTACTGAAATATGCCCATAGCGAAGGTGTTGCTCACCCGGCGGGGCGTACGCTTAATACAAAGCTGCCATTCGACCAAAAGCTCGCGATGAGCGGTAACGTATGGCAAGAGGGCGATGTTTATGAGGTTTTGCTTAAGGGTGCACCAGAGCACATGTTACGACGCTGCAAGCTAACGAACGTAGAACGAGCTGCCATCGAGACAAAATTACACGACTTTACTAGTGAAGGCTTTCGTGTGCTTGCTATAGCACGCTTGGCGCCACTTAGTAAGCCACTTGAGCATACCGCCGAGGTACCAGCAAAAGACCTCCAATTCATTGGTCTTGTAGCTGTGGCCGATATTTTGCGGCCCGATGCTATTTCGGCAATTGCGGCAGCACAAAATGCCGGGATAAGTGTACGAATGATTACGGGTGATCATGTTGAGACGGCATTTGCCATTGGTAAACAAGTTGGTCTTGTGAAGCATCGCGATCAAGTGCTTGATTGCCGGGCGCTAGAGGCTGTGAGCGACAAAAAACTAGAAGAACTGGTAGCCCAAACTCAAGTATTTGCACGCGTTCTTCCTGAACATAAGTTTCGAATTTTGAGCGTGTTACAAAAGCAAAATGTAACGGCTATGACGGGTGATGGTGTTAATGATGTGCCAGCACTCGCCAATGCTCATATCGGCATTGCCATGGGCAGTGGCTCACAGATTGCAAAAGAATCAGGTGACATTGTGCTTTTGAATGATAGTTTTCGTACCATTGTTGAGGCTATTCGCGGTGGCCGGGTTATTTTTGATAATATTCGTCGAATGCTTTTCTACCTGCTCTCGACGAGCTTAGGCGAAGTGCTTACCATGACAGGAGCGCTCATTATTGGCCTGCCGCTGCCCGTAGTGGCGGTGCAAATTCTTTGGATTAACCTGGTTACTGATACCTTTTTGGTTATACCGCTCGGGCTTGAGCCGGCCGAAGATGATGTTATGAAACGGCCACCACGTCAACCTACGCAGCCAATTCTTGACCCGCATCTAGTGTGGCGGCTTGTTTTCATCGGCGCTTCAATGGCGATAATAGCACTATCAGTCTTCTCATTCTTCTTAGATAGTCGTGGTTTGGCCTATGCTCAAACAATCACATTTAGCACGCTTGTAGTTATGCAATGGGCAAATGCCTTTAATGCTAGAAGTGAATGGCAATCGCTGTTTACGCGACTCGCCAAACATAATGTTAAGTTCTATATTGGACTTGGGGGCGCGATGATATTGCAGGCATTGGCGCTCTTTGGCCCATTGGGGCCAGTTTTGCATCTTGCGCCAACCTACTTGGGTGATGTGTTGCTGACTGCTATCATTGGAATTGTTGCCGTGTTAATTGTCGGTGAGGCGCATAAGTGGTATGGTCGCAGCCGGCTCAAGATAGAGGGGTAGCAAGGAGTGTCATGATAGAAGTAAAGAATATCACTAAAACTTATGGTAAAAAACAAAATACGTTTCAGGCGCTAAAAGATGTTAGCTTTTCAATTCCTGATGGTGCCAGTGTAGCGATTATCGGCAAATCTGGTTCAGGTAAATCAACATTAATGCATGCTATGAGCGGGCTTGATCGACCAGAACAGGGCCAAGTGGTTATTGGTGGCCAAGATATTTTAAAATTGAAGCAACATGCGGTTGATAGCTTCCGTTCACAAACAATTGGATTCATTTTTCAGGCGTTCTTTGTGCAGGGCAATGAAAGCTGTTTCGATAACGTTAGTTTACCGCTTGAGATCGCTGAAGTATTGCGTTCAAAACGTAAGACTATGATTGAAGAGGCATTGGCGAGCGTTGAATTGGCCGATAAAATAAAACAAAAGGCTAAGAATCTCTCTGGAGGTCAGAAACAGCGTTTGGCAATTGCGCGGGCAATTGTTAATAGCCCGGAGGTGATTTTTGCTGACGAGCCAACCGGTAACCTTGACTCAACTACCGGCGCATTAATTGAAGATTTATTATTCAGCTACAATAAAAAAGCTGGCACAACGTTAATAATTGTCACACATGACGAAGATTTAGCCGCTAAATGCGACATACGTATTTACATAAAAGATGGTCAGGTAGAGCGTATCGAAAGCCCAGCTACGAAGGAGAAGAAGTCATGAAAATGCTTGATATTACTCGTCGCGCTGCTCGTAGTCTCACGCAGGCAAAGACGCGTACATTTCTCACCGCTCTGGCTATCGCTGTCGGTGCTTTCACGCTCACACTTTCGCTTGCCGCTGGCGAGGGAGCTCGTCAATACGCTGACAAGTTAATTGCAAGTAACACCGATAAGGCTGGGTTGATCATTGCAAAAGACGATAAACTTTTTGGTGGTGATGTCAGTAGTTTTTCAGAGCCGCAAGAGTACGATGAAAATGCACGACAGCAAGAGGGGGTCAGCATTAAATTACTGGCTGATGACGATATTGCAAAACTCGCAAGTAATACGAATATAGAATCAGTACAGCCACAATATACCATCAACCCACAGTTTATAACCCGCGAAGGTCAGAAAAAGTATAGTGCCGAAATTCAGGCATACAACCCAGGTTTAAAACCGGAAATGGAAGCCGGCAATCTGCCTGACAATGGTGATATTGCTGAAGGGTCGGTACTTTTGCCCGACAGTTTCCTTAAAGTACTCGGTTTTTCAAATGCCAATGCAGCGCTCAATCAAAGCATCACCGTGCAATTGCAACGCAGGGCAACACCAAGTGCTGAAAAGATTCAAGAAGTCATTCAAACTCAAGGGGTACGGGCAGTTGATAATTTACCGCAGGTTGAAACCGAGCAGACATTACTAAAGATCATTGGTATCACCAGAAAGCCAGCGACTGCTATCGCAGCCACCCCAACCCTACAGGTTTCACAAAGTGATGCCCGCGAGATGGCGGAATATACCACTGCCGGTACTGAAAACTATCACAAATATACCGTTGCGAACGCACGGGTGAAGAATGGTGAGAATGACCCGGCGAAAGTACAATCGGCCAAAGAGCAGCTGCGCCAAGAAGGTTACAATGTGCAAAGCGCCGAAGATGCACAAAAACTACTGTTTCAGATTGTCAACATTTTACAATCTATCGTCATCGGCTTTGGTGTTATTGCCTTAATTGCCTCGGTATTTGGCATCATTAACACGCAGTACATTAGCGTACTGGAGCGAACACAACAGATCGGCCTTATGAAGGCGCTCGGCATGCGACGGTTTGATGTTGGTAGTTTGTTCCGGTTTGAAGCTGCCTGGATTGGTTTGCTCGGTGGTATGATCGGTGCTGCTCTGGCCTATGCGGTTGGTATGGTTGCTAACCCCTGGATCACCAACACACTGGCGCTTGGCGAGGGTAATTATCTGCTTATCTTCCAAATAATGCCAATCATTATACTTATTGTCGGTTTAATGCTAGTGGCTATGATTGCCGGTTTATTACCGGCTCGCAAGGCCGCCAAGCTTGATCCAATTGAAGCTCTTCGGACCGAATAGAGTGCTATCATTAAGTCATGGCCGAACCATCAACTCCTTTAACTAATCAAGAGACTACGGCGCACCTTAATTACCATATGGCATCTCAAGCTCATGCCGAGGGTACTAGAGAAAGTAAAAAGGTACCGTTACAACATCATGTGCATGAACATGTACTTAACCATGCTGAATCTATAAATCATACAGAAGCTCTACCTGAAGGCGAAAACGCATTGGCTGGCTATTTACGTAATGAGATAACGCAGCTATCCGACCATTTAAATAATACAATCGAAGAAGTTAACGCTGCCTTTAATCTGCCTTCTCAGGTACGCGCGGAGCTGGATTTTGACGTTCATGAAAGAGGACCGTTGAAGCTTATAGAGCTGAAAAGACTTATTAAGGTAAGACTTGAATCAACTCAAGGTTCTTCTGATCTCGATGAGGTTCGCGATCATACATCATGGCGCATCATGCAAGAAATCATTAAACAGTGGGAGACAGATCAAGCCGAAAAGCATGAAGCCAGTAAGGCGAAGACAATTAGCTTCGGCAGAGGTACATTGGGTGATGTAAGAAAGCACATTGAAGAATCTCACGAACTAGTCAACGAAACAAAGGGAGACATTTTACGTGAGCTCGGCTACATGGCCACCCAACCAGAAGAAGTTCGTCGACAACTGCGAGCGCGAGAACAAGCATCGCCGCAACCAACAGAAGAAAATGCCGGCTCGCCAAGAAATTCAAATGAAGATCGGCCGTGGATGAACGCGAAGCTTCCTCCTTTAACCCGAAGATCCCACTCGAAGGCAGGTGAAGCAGAGGTAAATGGAGAGCTTGCAAGACAATTTGAACAAGTCGTAAAGGCCGCAGAAAAGAATACGTTTATTCATACTTCATTACGCATGAACACGAAGCATAAAGAAAACGGCACAATTCAGCGAAAGAACCCCGGTGGCTTTTATACTATCGGAGGTTTTGCTGCGCACAATGTTAGAATTGAAGAAGATTTGCCACATTTGGTAAAAACAATTAACTCACCAGACCCATATGAGAAAAGTACTAAGTTGTATAGTGATACGCTTTCAGGGCAAGAATTGAAAAATATAGCTGAAGTATTCAGTTTTATTCCGGCTACGAAGCTAAAGAACGGAGCTGAGGATAGTGTTTATTTTGATTATGCCTACTATCCTACTCGCTGCGAAAATTGGGAGGATCTACCACTATATCCTGATCCTCAAACAGGCCGGAATGGCAATATGTTCATTATGCGGACATTACTGCCAAAGTTAATGGCTGACAAATTGCAAGCAACGCTCGCAAAAGACCCGGAAAAGGTTCGGGATCTAGTTGAGAAACTAGCTGAGAATAATGGCGGAATAACCCCTGAAGACTGGTGGGGTGGCACAGACCGACAACCCATACGACCGCCGTACGATGAAGACCGAAAGCGAGGGCGTCGACCACATATGATCATACCCGTGAACCCCGACCACATAGAGGCTAATGAATGGAATGTCGTTGTATAATATGTTATTTTATAAACTAGAGCTAAAAGGCAGACTGTAAATAGGCCGTTCGCCGCCAATACTTTTGGTGAATTACCTGGCGTGGCTCATATAATAAAAGGAAGATTATGCCGGAACATTTCCCCGATGATCGCGAGCGTTTTGAACGTCATCCAGATGTGCGTGGGCTTGAGGGCCCAGAACGTTTTGTACATCCACATATAGACGAAGGTTTCTCAACTGATTTGGATATTCTCGCTGCTCCTCGGGAACTTTTACACTTGGATTCCGTAGCTGTCGGTAGCACACTTGTTGTTACTGTCTTTGATGATAACGGTAAGGAGCAAGAGCTTAGTTTTAGGCGTGAACCTCGGCCACGTAGAGGGCCAGGGTGGAGTATCGTTCAAGGTATAACTGCTGACGAAGCTGGGAAACTGGCAGAAGTACATGGCTCGGGCCTGGCATATACTTCTATGATTCGTCTTCATCAAGTCTGTGAAGGGTTGAGCTTGGTATATATTACAGTTGATATGCTTCTTGTTCGTTCTTCTGATGAGCTGCCTGAAGATGCGGTATGGAAAGAGATGATCTCTCCTATCGGCGAAATGTCCCCTGAAAGAATTGCCGCAAACGTCGAGCACGGTTTTATTGAATATGACGCCGAAAGGGACGCCTATTGGAAAGTTCCATATGCAATAGAGAAGGTGTCGGGGCCAATCAATGGTGCCAGGGTTTTACCGCCAAAGTAATCTAAAGATGCCTTGAGGTCTGGTTGAGAGCGAGGATACTACTGATTTGACTCTAGAGTAATCTGTTCGCCACCAATGTTTTTTGTAAAATAGCTGTCGTGACTCACGTAAAGCAGGGCGCCACGATATTGAGTAAGAGCGCTCTCGAGCTCCTCAATAGACGGTAAGTCGAGATGATTGGTTGGCTCATCTAAAATAAGCAAGTTTGGGTTATTTGAGAGCATTTTAATAATCTGTAGTCGTGCTTTTTGGCCACCGCTCAGCACATTAACTTTTAACTCGCCATCTTGATACGGATCAAAGAGATAGTCGCTCATGAGCTGCATAATCTTTTCACTGTTGACTGATAGTTTTTGCTGAAGATAGATATATTCGATCGCGTTTTTGAGCGATATTCCGAGCATATCCCCACTGACTTCTTGCTCATAAACACTTAATCGTAACTGCCGGTCAGTAAAAATACTGCCGCTTTGGTATGTCGCTGATCGCCGATTGCGTGCCGCATCCATAATCGCTCTTACGAGCGTTGTTTTGCCTACACCGTTACGGCCAATGAGTTGCAGGCGATCGCCATGGCGCAGAATAAAACTGACGGGCTTAAAAAGTGGCTGTTTGCTGTAACTTAGTTGAATTTCTTCAATATTTAACAACTCACGTTCGCGTTCGGTTGTTTTTTGGGCACGAATAACGACATTCTTGGCTTTATATTTCTCGTAATGCTCACTTGCAGCTTTTTTTAGTGTGCCGGCCGACTCACGGTCAATCCAAAAGCTTGGCTTTTCAATTGCCTCAAGCTTCGCAAGCTCTGCTACTGCCTGGTTCTCGCGGCGTTTAAATTGCTTAATCGTATCGGGGTCACGTGCTTTTTCTTTCAAACGGCGAAATTGTACAGTTTTGGTTTTTAAATTAGCAATTTGCCGGCCAACTACTTCAAAGTCATGCATTTTAGTAGTAGTTGAAACGGCATTTTGCTTTAAATAAGCCGTGTAATTACCTTTGAAGCTATAGGCTTTGCTATCTTTAATTTCGATGATGCGATCAACACATTCGAGCACATCACGATCATGGCTGATAACAACCACGCTATGTTTAACGGCTTTTAGCCAAGCAATAAAAGCATTTTTCGCAATGTAATCCATATGATTTGTCGGCTCATCAATCAGTGCGATATCAGCGTCAGAATATTCAACTCGCACGAGCTCAACAAACCGTTTTTGGCCACCCGAAAGCCGCTCTAGCGGTACGCGTGCCATTGCCTCTGTAATTTGATAATCACCCAAGCTGTGCAGAACCGACTCCTCGATATTGTAATAGCCAAGGCTTGAAAAATGCTCAAGCGCATTTGAATACACTTCAATTTTATGCAAATTATCACCCATTGTTTCAGGGTAGGTATCAATAATATGCTTTAACTTTTTATAGTCGGGCAGATTCTCAATTATATAATCGAGCGCTGAGAGTTCGGCAACTTCGTGATGTTCTTGTGCCGTACTAACAACCCGTGCACCAGTGCGCCACTGAATAGTACCTTCAAAATCATTATCCTCGTTCGTTAAAAGCCGGAATAATGTCGTTTTGCCCACACCGTTACGGCCAATAATCGCTACTTTTTCTTTTGCTTCAATACTAAATGCAAGCTCAGCAAACAGCGTTTTGCTGCCAATTGTTTTGTGTTCAATATCAATAGTCAATAACATAGATTCTTTCGTAGATTACAAGAAATTTAGAGCACGCGAAAAAATAGGTCTAGCATCCTGAAAGGCGAAGGTGGCTACATTGTTTGGTGAATAAGCCTAACATAACTACATAATACCACAGTAGTAGTGATTGACTTTACTGTGTTTTTATGGTAATATCAAACAGTACATGACCGACGAAAATAAAAATCCATTGGAACATCCTGCACTTCATGCTTTACCAGATCTATTACCCGCTAAAATAAATGGCCGGGCTTATGCTGCTATGGAATATGCTCAGCCTGGACAAAGGCTGTCGATTGTTAATCCCGACCGTGGCGAAGACATCGCAATTGGCCCGCAAGAAGGGCAGATTACGGCTGAAGTTTACGATAATGGAATAGTTCGTTTACATCTCGTCGCTCCAGCTAAGTGGGCACAATATAATGGCGATCTTGCCCGTACGCGTGTCGTAACAGTTGAGGCAATTTCACCGACGAACCAGAATAGTGCAGAAGGTAAACCAACAGTTCCTTTCGCCACCGCTTATACGACTCCCGCTTGGGTTGGTGAACATTCCCATCAGCTAACCATAGGCCAGAACGGGCTTGAAAAAGTGATCATCTTTCAGGGCGAAGATAATCAGGTGCCACTTGAGCAGATGCCACCCACCGATGATTTTGATAACGATTTCCAAGAAATAGTTGATTACTTACAGCACCAAGATGTAAAAGAAGCAATTGACAGTGCACTAAAAGAACATGGAAGACCACGTAAAAAAGGTTTGTTCGGTCGCTTTGTGCGGCATCTTGCCGATATTAATTAAAGACTCCTCTTTTTTGCCATTTTCTGATTAAATAAGAGATATGTTAGATATCCGTTTTATTCGCGATAATGCCAAGCGCGTTGAAGAGGCCGCTCAGCAAAAAGGCTATAAAGTTGATATAGCCCATTTATTGCAACTTGACGATGAACGCCGTGAAATACTTTTGCGTGTTGAATCACTTCGTCAGAAACGGAATGAAGTTGCTTCACGAATGAAAGGCGGCCAGCCAGTTCCAGAAGTTATTGAAGAAGGCAAGAGACTCAAAACTGAACTAGCTGAGCAAGAAGATCGCTTACGCGTGCTTGAAGAAGAATATATCGCTGCTCTTAAAAAAGTGCCGAATATGCCTATGGATGACGTGCCGGTTGGCGCGAGTGAAGACGAGAATGTCATCGCAAAAACTTGGGGTGAGATTCCAACTTTTAACTTTGAGCCAAAAAATCACTGGGAAATTGCCGAAAAGCGCGATTGGATCGACAAAGAACGAGCCGCCAAAGTAGCAGGTGCCCGATTCGCTTACATTAAAGGCGATTTAGCGTTACTCTGGATGGCTTTGGTGCAGTACGGTTTTAGTGTGCTGACAGATGAGACAACGCTTAAGAAGATTATTGCTGACGCTAAGTTGAATGTGCCAAGCAAACCATTCGTGCCCGTACTGCCGCCACTGATGATTCGTACTGAGCCATATAATATGATGGATCGCCTTGAACCGCGTGATGACCGCTACAAAATTGAAGGCGATGAACTGTGGCTGCAGGGCAGCGCTGAGCATGTGCTGGGCAGTATGCATATGCAAGAGATTTTATCAGAAGCAGATTTGCCGCTCCGCTATGTTGGTTACGCTACTAGTTTTCGCCAAGAGGCTGGTACTTATGGCAAAGATACTGAAGGTATCTTCAGAATGCATCAATTTGACAAGATGGAGATGGAGAGTCTGACGACTCCTGAGCAATCGTTTGACGAGCATTTATTTATGATAGCGATTCAAGAATATTTGATGCAACAGCTTGAGCTGCCGTACCATGTGCTGCAAAAGTGTACCGCTGATATTGGTAAGCCAAATGCTCGCGGCATTGATATTGAAGTCTGGCTGCCGGGGCAAGGCAAATATCGCGAAACGCACACGGCCGATTATATGACTGACTATCAATCCCGACGTTTGCAAACGCGCTACCGACGCCCTGATGGCGAGCTTGGATTAGTGCACACAAACGATGCAACTGCATTTGCGCAGCGTCCATTAATCGCAATTATTGAAAGTTATCAAAATGAAGATGATACGGTGCGTATTCCAGAGGTACTTAAACCCTATTTAGGTAATCGAGCAGTGCTTTAAACTTGTTGGTTGAACCCCGCAGCCGCAGGATCCAACGTAAGTCAGCGCGGCCGCAAGGGTGTACTTACCTCCCATCCATCTGCTTCAAGGAAACGCCGAGCAAAGCTTTGAGCTTCTGGGTTTTCGTCATGTTCACTGAGCACACAGTAGATGAGTGTTTTCATGATGCCGTTCACTCGTTCGGCGTTGATGCTCTGCACTATTAGATCTACCTGCTTGTCTCCTCTGGTAACCTCAAGCGTGCTGCCGTGGTACAGCGGATGTGATATTTCTCCAACAGTGAGACGGGCGAAGGTTGGCGTGCTTTCTTCTTCAGTGACGGTGAAGAAAACCAGAAAATCAATCACTACATGTACCTTAATGAAGGTTAGATAGGGTCATATACATCAAACCATATCTATATGTAAACTTCAACGTACGAAAGAAGATCCTTTGCTATAATAGAGCTATGATAAGACACATTGACATCACTGGAATCAATATTGAATTAAAGGATGATATCAAAAAATACGTGCGCAAAAAAATCGGCCGGCTCGACCGATTTGTGCCACGCCACGCCCGTGAAAGCCTACTTGCTGAAGTTGTTTTAAAAGAGACGAACGAAAAACACGGTAATAAATACGAATGCGAAATAAAGATTCAAGTGCCCGACGAGTTACTAGTTGCCAAAGACAGCACGATGAATATGTTTGCAGCTGTCGATATCGTTGAGCAAAAGATTAAAAATTCTATGCGTAAGTATAAAGAGTTGCGCACTGAGCATGGCCGCGGTATCTTTAGCCGGTTGCGGCGCCGAGAGCCTATCGAAAGTGAAGCCGATTTAACGCTTGAATAACACTTACTTTCTTTTCTCTCCTACGGTATACTATCAAGAGATGTTAACCGCTTGATAGCTGGCGGCTGAGTAGGGAGTAATAATTATGAATCGTAACAAGGTTTTGACGAAAGTGTTTGGTGATCCGCAGGCACGGATTATTAAACGACTAAAAAAGCGTGTTCTAGAGGTAAACAAGCTGGCTGATACTTATAAAGAAATGAAAGACAGCGATCTTAAAAAGCAAACCGAGGTTTTAAAAGAGAAGTTGCAGAAAAAAGGTAGCTCACTTGATAAGATATTGCCAGAGGCGTTTGCAGTAGTACGCGAGGCGGCTGATCGCAAGCTCAGAATGCGCCATTTTGATGTGCAGCTCATCGGGGGTATGGTGTTGCACGAAGGTAATGTTGCCGAGATGAAAACCGGTGAAGGTAAAACACTGGTTGCAACGCTACCGGTGTATCTCAATGCACTCGAAGGCAAGGGCGTACATGTGGTAACAGTCAATGATTACTTAGCACAACGTGACGCCGGATGGATGGGTGAAGTGTATCACTTCTTAGGATTGTCAGTTAGTGTCATTATTGCTGAGCAATCATTCTTATTTGACCCAAAATTCGATAATGACGCCCATACCGATCCACGTATGCGTAAACTCCGCCCAGCTACTCGCAAAGAAGCCTATGCTGCTGATATCACGTATGGCACAAATAACGAATTTGGTTTTGATTATCTGCGTGACAACATGGTGAATGAAGTTGATTTACTGCGCCAGCGCGACCTTAACTTTGCGATTGTTGACGAGGTTGATTCAATCTTGATTGATGAAGCCCGCACACCATTGATTATTTCAGCACCAGCAATGGAAAGTGCTGAAGGCTATCAGCTCTTTGCTCGTGTTGCTAAAAAGTTCACTGAAGAAGATTACATTCTCGATGAAAAGCATAGAGCCGTCAGCCTAAGTGAAAGCGGTGTCGAAAAAGTGCAAAAGCAGCTCGGCATTAAAAACCTTTACAGCCCTGATAATGTTCGAATGGTCTATCATATGGATCAAGCTTTGAAGGCACAAACCATTTTCCGGCGCGATAAAGATTATGTGGTGACGAGTGACGGCGAAGTCATTATCGTTGATGAATTTACGGGGCGGTTAATGCATGGCCGCCGCTATAACGAGGGTTTACACCAGGCACTGGAGGCTAAAGAAAGCGTGCCAATTCAGCAAGAAAGTATGACGCTTGCCACTATTTCATTCCAGAATTACTTTCGTTTATATAAGAAGCTCTCTGGTATGACTGGTACGGCTTTCACTGAGGCTGAAGAATTTCACCAAATTTACGAACTTGATGTTGTACAAGTGCCGGCTAATAAGCCAGTTATTCGTGAAGATAAAACCGATATTATCTTTAAAACTGAAGAAGCCAAATTTAAAGCCGTTGCCAAAACCGTTAAAGAATTCCAGAAAAAAGGCCGCCCAGTATTAATTGGTTCAGCATCAATTCAGAAAAATGAAATTTTAAGTCGCACCCTGACAAAGTATGGCGTGAAGCATGAAACATTGAACGCTAAAAATAATGAGCGTGAAGCGACAATTGTTGCAAACGCTGGCCAGGTTGGTGCGGTAACACTTGCTACCAACATTGCTGGTCGTGGTACTGATATTGTGCTTGACAAAAAAGCTAAAGAGCTCGGTGGTTTGGTGGTGATCGGCTCAGAACGGCATGAAGCGCGTCGCATTGATAATCAGCTACGTGGTCGTGGTGGCCGTCAGGGCGACCCGGGCATGAGCCAGTTTTACGTGTCAACAGAGGACGACTTAATGCGTATCTTTCAGGGCGAACGTCTTGCCGGCGTGATGGAAACCTTGCGCGTGCCAGATGACATGCCAATTCAGAATAAGACAATCTCTAAGATGCTTGAAGGCGCACAAAAACGGGTTGAAGGCTATAACTACGATATTCGTAAAAACGTTGTGCAATACGACAATGTTATCAATCGTCACCGCAAAGCTATTTATAGCATTCGTCGTCAAGTGCTGACTACTGAAGACATCTCCTCACGTATTTATGACTTAATTTATGAAGAAGTTGAAGCACTGACTGCCGAAGGACCAAAACGTAATAAAAAGTTTATTGAAGAATTCGAAGCGACTATTCCCCTTGAAACTAAGCAAATTGAAAAGTTAGCTGAAAATACTAAACCAAAGGAACGATCTAAAGAGGGTTTCAAGCTAGCTGAGAGACTCTATAAAACTCGCGAAAAACGTTTTAGCACTGAGATCATGCGCAAACTTGAGCGTGAGGTATTCTTGCAGATACTTGATACTCTCTGGATGCAGCATCTTGAAAATATGGACCACTTGCGCAGTGGCATTCACTGGCGCAGCATTGGTCAGCGTGATCCATTAGTCGAGTACCGCCAGGAATCACAACGCTTGTTTGATCGCTTACAACAGATGCTGCGTAATGAGGTGGTGCGAGCGCTTTATCATATTACTGAAAGCGATTTGGCTATGGCAAAGGATGATTCGTTTGATACTGAGCTGACGAAAGCCGCCGAACAATCGGTTGAAAAAGGCGTCAACGAAATTACCTCGGGCAATCCTGATGTTGACTTTGAGGCTAAGAAATCAGCTAAGGCCAAAAAAGCTAAAACAATCGTACACGATAAACGAAAGAAAGAACGCAAGAATAAAAAGAAGGCTCGCCGAAAGTAGTCGCAATGAAACACACTATTCATGAATTAAAATTAAAAAATGGCGCCCAAGGGTTACTCGTTGACGTGCCGAGCGCCACGACATTGAGCGCACAAGTACACTTTAGGGCCGGTAATCGTTATACGGCAAGCAAAGACATTAACGAAACCGCTCATATTATGGAGCATATGGCGTTCGGTGCAAATGATAAATTTAAAAGCGCCCATGCTTTTCAAGAAGAGCTAAGTAAAAACGGAGCATATTTTAACGCCAGTACCTATGATGTTGCGATGAATTACGTAGTGGTGTGTGCTGATTTTGAATGGAACCGCGTACTTAATATGCTCGAACTAGCGCTGACAAAGCCTCATTTTAAACAAGACGAATTTGCAGCTGAGAGCGGCAATGTTCGCAATGAGCTCACTGGCATGCTTAACCGCCATGGAGTTATTTTGTGGCCACGCTTAGAACGAGAAATAGGAATCGATACCGTAGAATTCGCCGATTCGTTGGCTACAGTTGCAAACATTAAGCTTAAAGATATCAAAGATCATTACACACGAACTCATACGCTTAAAAATATGCGCTTTGTTGTTGCAGGCGCGCTTAGTGAAGAACGTCGGGCTGCTATTAAAGAGTTTTTTGAAAAGTGGGATTTGCCAACGGGCGATCGGCTTGAATTTCCGCAAGATACAATTCATGGAGCCAAACCTTTCTTTATTCGGCGCAAAGATGCTGAAAATATTCAATTTGCTTGGGCGACTTCAATTCAAGAAGAGTTGAGAGATGATGACTATCGTGCTATGGATATGCTTAATCATATCCTGACAGGGACACTTTATTCGCGAATTTTAGGCAAGGCACGTCAACAGGGCTTGGCTTATGGTATGGGCTCGGACGTTGATTTTGCAAAAAATATGACAAGCTGGCAGTTTAGCGCAGAAGTAAACATTGAAACTATTGAGCCGCTCTTTGACATCATTGTCTCTGAAATAAAGGCCGTGTTGGATGGTAAGTTACGCAACGAGGAGCTTGATGCTGCTAAACAATATGCACTCGGTCGCATTCAAATGCGATACCAAACTGCTGATCAAATTGCCGGTTGGTATGCGGGGCGTTATTTTTATGATGATTTTGTCAAAGATTTCTCTGCTATTAAAAAGAATATTAACGCTATTACTAAATCGCATATGGTTGATATAGCTCGTCATATTATGGCCGATAAACAGTGGGTGCTCGGTGCGATAGGTAAGGGTGATATCAAGCTGGTGCGCCGTTTAGCTGATAAACTCTCAGTGCTTTATTAGCTAACTTTGGTTATACTAAAATTATGAAAGTAGCTATTCTTGGATTTGGTCTTGAAGGCGAAGCTGTGCTTCGGCACTTTCGTGAAAAAAATGCTACTGTTACTGTTTTCGACGAAAAAAGCCAGGTAGAGCAAAAATTACCTGCTGATGTTCATTTTAGACATATCAAAAATGGTCAATTTCATGCAAAAGGCTTCGATCTTGTTGTGCGCGGGCCGGCCATTCATCCTGACCGAGTTATAACTGAATCTGCGCTAACATCTGCAACTAAATTATTTTTTCAAGATTGCCCAGCACATATTGTCGGCGTAACGGGCAGTAAAGGTAAGGGCACGACAAGTTCATATATTTTTGGAATGCTGACTCGTGCCGGGGTTCGTGCACACCTAGTTGGTAATATAGGCACGGCTGCACTTGACGTTCTGCCAGACATTCGTCCTTCAGATGTAGTTGTATTTGAACTGAGTAGTTTTCAGCTATGGGACATGACTACTTCGCCTCATGTTGCAGTCGTATTGATGATCGAACCTGATCACCTAGATGTTCACCGCAACGTTAATGAATATATAAGCGCAAAGGCTAACATCACCCGTTGGCAAAAAAAAGATGATATAGTTATTTTCTTACCTGATGACGAGCATTCAGCGAAAATCGCAAAGCTTTCAAAAGGGACAAAACTTGGCTATGGCAAGCCGCCTGCAGCCTATGTAAAGAATGACCGGTTCGTGATAGATGAACACTCAATTTGTTCAGTTAACGATCTGTTATTACCCGGACATCATAATATTTTAAATGCCTGCGCAGCTATTACCGCTGCGTGGCAATATGCACAAAATACAACGGCAATTGCTGAAGCTTTGAAAGAATTTAGCGGGTTAGAGCATCGTCTTAAATTTGTAGCTGAAAAACATGGTGTGAAATATTATGATGATAGCATTGCGACCACTCCGGGCTCAGCGATTGCTGCTATAAAAGCCTTCGAGCAGCCAAAAGTGCTTATTCTCGGTGGTTCTTCAAAGGGTGTAGATTTCAGTGATCTTGCGACGGCGTTGACGAATGCTGATATGCGGCGTGTTCTATTGATTGGCGATGAAGCACCGAGAATTGCCGAAGCACTTGATGCGGTGGGTTTTGTGAATTACGAAAACCTCGCGTATATAGGTATGCAGGAACTTGTTCAATTAGTGGCAGATGTTGCAGAACCAGGTGATGTTGCCATCTTAAGCCCAGCATGCGCCAGCTTCGGTATGTTTGAAAATTATAAAGACCGGGGTGATCAGTTTATTGCCGCTGTTCAAGGATTGTAAAGTGCTTTAAAACTCAAGCACCCCGCACGGCGGAGCACTTGAGCGCTACACTACCACGTGCGAGGCGAACTAGAAGATGTCGAGCTCGGGGATACAGACTAGTCTTCGCTATTCGCGAAGCTGTTGATAAAGTGAGATCGAGAGCATGGTTTTCACATCGGGCTGGCGGTTGCCTTGTACTTGAAAGGGCCACCACTTGCTAAGCTGCAGGTGCAGGCGTTTTGATGTTGTTGGTGGCCATCTGAGCGCCACAATCCTGCCTCGCGATCGGGTGATACGGCAGTTAGAGAGCCCCAGTCAAGCGCCACCACCACAGCAGTGTTTTATTAGGTAGCGCACTGTTGGTATATATAGTGTTCTGCTAAGATTGTATTTGTGAGTGAATTACAAAAACGATCAAGTCAATTAGCTAAACATATACATACCGCATTAGTTAGGTTTAAAATTGATCAGCTCGAACACGATAAAAACCTACTTGAAACTGATTTGGCCCGACCCGAGGCATGGGCAGCCGCAGCCGAGGCAACTGAGAAATCTCAAAAACTGGCCCGCCTGATTGAACGCATTCAGCCATGGCGCGAGCTTGAAAAAAAGGTTAGTGATATAGCTGAGTTGCTTGAACTTGGCGATGTGAGCCTCGAGAAAGAACTTAGCGATCAGCTTGAAGCGGCTGAACAAATGTACCAAAAGCAACAACGCGAGCTACTCTTTAATGGCCCCTATGATGACCATGATGCTATTCTAAGCTTTCATGCTGGTGCAGGTGGTGTTGATGCGATGGATTGGACAGCTATGCTGCTTCGAATGTATACCCGTTGGGCAGAGGCGAACAGCATGAAGGCCGAGTTACTTGACCAGTCAACCGGTGAAGAAGCGGGCATTAAAAGTGCGACTCTCAGTATAAAAGGCAACTATGCCTATGGTAAGCTTCAGGGCGAACACGGCGTACATCGTTTAGTTCGCCTGAGCCCTTTCAGTGCTGGTAATTTGCGCCAAACCAGCTTTGCAATGATTGAAGTATTACCTGAGATTGACTCGCCTAACGATGTAGTTATAGATGACAAAGATTTAAAGATTGATGTGTATCGTGCCAGTGGCCACGGTGGTCAAAGTGTCAATACAACTGATTCAGCTGTTCGTATTACGCATCTGCCAACGGGTATTGTAGTGGCTATTCAAAATGAGCGTTCACAACTACAAAATAAGGCCACGGCTATGGGTATTTTGCGTTCAAAGTTAGCACAACTGCAAATTGAACAACATGCAGCCAGCCTGGCTGAAATTAAAGGCCCGAATAAAGAAGCGGCCTGGGGGAACCAGATCCGCAATTACGTGTTACATCCATATACGCTCGTTAAAGATACGCGTACGAAATATGAAGAACATGATGCGCAGGCCGTGCTTGATGGCAAACTCGAAGGTTTTATAGTGAGCTACCTTGAAGGTTATTCTAGGTAGTGTAATAATCGATTGTGCCAAAGTGGCTTCGAGTGTTTGGAGGATCAGTGAGCGCTCCAATGGTTTGGGTGCTTGGGATGACATGTGTTGGAATAGGCGCGCTGTTTTATTTGTTGTGGACAAGTGAGTGGTTGGGTAATAAATTCTCGGCCAAAGTTTCCAAAATAATTTCGGCAATTATAATTCTTGGCCTTGCCGCGACAACACTTTGGGCCAGCGTACGGTTAAAAGAAATCAACCGCCAGGCTCAGAGCTTTGAAAGGCAAGTTGAAGGTGAAGAGTATTGGTTGAAGATCTCACTACTGGGCGTTGGCATCGAAGAGGAGATGATTGCAGAGATCAAATTTAACCACCTATTGAGCGACGCAACTATACATCTCAATGTGAAGGGTAAGACTTTGAATATCTACGGGAGTGCAATCAGGGGACGAGGTGTATGGGATGTGTTCTGTACTCAGCATTCTGATGGTACTGGTGACTCCTATGATCTCATTGAATATCCTGAGATAGCCAGAGCAGTGCGAGAAGAAGGTGTTTGTCGTCTTCCGAACGCTTGATATCGCCCTGGCCAGATATAACTAAAAGAGGCTGCACTATAACGAGGTGCGGGTGTGTCTGGCCAGGCGCTTCATTTTTAAAGTATGATTAATCTGCTACAATAGCTCTGATGATTTTGTTAGATCGGGTTACTAAGGTGTATAGCAAAGAGGCGAAGCCGGCGCTCAACCGTGTTAGTCTTCATATTGAACCAAAAGAGTTCGTTATTTTAGTTGGTACCAGCGGTGCCGGTAAGTCAACGTTGCTGAAAATTCTTACTCGTGAAGAAAAGCCAACTAGTGGCAAAATTGTGGTTGGCGGCATTGATTACGATACCCTTAAGGACAAACATATTCCACTTCTTAGGCGCAAAATTGGTACTGTTTTTCAAGATTTCAAACTATTACCAAATCGAACTGTTTTTGAAAATATTTCGTTCGCTATGGAGATCGTTGGCATGAGTAATCGAGAAATCAAAAACACCGTGCCTAAAGTAATTGAATTGGTTGGCCTTGAAGGCAAAGAACATAAGTTCCCGAGCCAGCTCTCAGGTGGTGAAAAGCAGCGCGTGGCTATCGCCCGTGCAGTTGTTCGGCAACCGAAGATTTTAATTGCTGACGAACCAACTGGTAACTTAGACCCAAAGCACAGCTGGGATATCGTGCGACTACTCGAAAAAATTAACCGTTATGGTACAACGGTACTTCTGACTACTCATAACCAAGAGATCGTCAATGCTTTGAAACGTCGCGTGATCGTGATTGATCATGGTAAAATTGTGAGCGATGAGGCGAAGGGTAGTTATCGTCAAGGGGCAGAGCAGTGAACCGGCGTTGGGTAACGATATCACGTGTTTTACAATACGGGTTTGATAATTTTCGTCGCAATACGTGGCTGACTACCGCCGCAACAATCGTGATGACGATAACACTGCTTATTATTACCACTAGTTTTATCCTTCGTATGATTTTTGCTGATACCATAACCCAGATTAGAGGCCGTATCGATGTATCTATTTTTTTGAAAGACACTATTACTGACGAACAACGCCATAAACTTGAAAAAGCGATTCGCGAGGTTCCGATCGTAACGGATATTATCTATATTTCAAAAGACGAAGCTAAAAATATTTTCGAACAGCAGAATCAAAATGACTTTGAACAGTTGCAGGCGCTACAAGAGATACAAGAAAATCCTTTCCCAGCAAGCTTTCGCGTTAAAACAAGCGATCCAAATCGCTTGCAAGAGGTGAGCGCGGTTGCTGAGCGTAGCGAATTTAAAAATTTGCAATCGGCACCGGTTTCAAATTCGGGTGAACGCCGCCAAGCGATTGATAAGATTGCCAACTGGTCGCGGACTTTTGAAATGGCAAGCTTGATAGCCTCAGTTATATTTGTTGTTATCTCTGTATTGATCATCTTTAATACTATTCGTATGGCTATATATAATCGTAAAGATGAAATCCAAATTATGCGGCTTATTGGTGCAAACCCTAGTTTTATTCGGGGGCCATTTATTGTTGAAGCGGCCTTATATGGAGTAATCGCATCGATTATTTCATTGATTTTGGTTTATGCGGTTGTTTTAACGCAATCGGGTACATGGCTCAGAGGCGTGGCTGCTCAAGACATTGTGGTTGGGCCAACCATTTCACTCTTTCAACAGTGGCCAGCGATAGTTATTCCGACCTTACTGCTTATTGGAATTTTCATTGGTGTTTTCTCTTCGTACCTAGCCATTCGCCGTTACCTAAAAGATCGCTAGTTTTCCACAGTACGTTGTGGAGTCATCCACAGCTTAACTAATCAGATTTGACGTTCTAGACCGAGTGTTTCATAATGCTTATGTATGAAGCATTACCCACCACGCAACTCTTTTTTTTCACGACGGGTCAAATTCTCGCAATTTATACTTGTTGCAGCAGCGGTAGTATTAGCAACGAACTCTACTCATGTATTTGCTGATAAATACGACGAGCAAATTCAACAACTCCAAAACGAAGCAAATGGGCTTGCAGGCCGCGCAAACGAACTTAATGTTTACGGCAACACGTTGCAAGAGGCGGTTAATACGCTTAATGCACAGATTGCCGATTTACAAGCTAAAATTGCTGCTAATCAAGCAGAACGCAACAAGCTGATTGCCGAGATTGCGCAGGCTGAAAAAGATATTGCTCAACGCAATACAGCCCTAAAGCAAAACTTAAAACAGATGTATATTGAAGGCGATGTGAGTAACCTCGAAAAAGTTGCTTCAAGCAAAAGCATTAGCGATTTTGTTGATAAACAAGAATATCGCAATAAAATTCGTGAACGCATTCAAGAAGTGGTCGACACGATAAAAGATCTGAAACTCAAAAACGAAAAACGTAAGGCCGATGTTGAGCTACTTATAAGGAATGATGAAAATATGAAAGCTCAGGTTGCTGCTCAACAGGCGCAGCAAGCGGCATTGTTGGCGCAAACAAGAGGCGAAGAAGCGGTTTACCAGCAACAAATTGCAGGTAAAAAATCAGAGATTAGCCGACTTCAAGCAGAGCAGGCCTCGCTTAATCGTCGTAACCTCGGCGGGGGCCGTATTATTGCTGGTGATCCGGGCCGGGGTGGTTATCCAAATTATCTTCACAGTGCACCGAAGGATAGCCTTGTAAGTCCGTGGGGAATGTATAACCGCGAATGTGTGGATTATACTGCCTGGAAGGTCCATCAAACTTACGGCAACATGCCTTATTGGGGCGGGCGCGGTAACGCGAACCAATGGCCGTCGAGTGCTCGTGCCGACGGTATACCCACTGGTACAGCACCGCGCGCAAAATCAGTTGCCATTTCAATGGCAGGTTATTATGGTCATGCCATGTGGGTTGAAAGTGTCAATGGCGATGGTACGATCACTGTTAGTCAGTATAATTACGCAGTTGATGGCCAATATAGCGAAATGCGCACTTCGGCAAGCGGGCTCATTTATATATACTTTGGCGGCTAGTCCTACTCTATAACATAAGCACATTGACATTTTAGCAATATTAGTGCTATAGTAAGTAAAATGGTACGGGCAATAACACAAAAACAACAGACTCAACACGTTCGCCACTTTTTCAAAGTTGGTGTGTTATATATCTTGATTTTTTTACTATTAGCCTCACCGTCACCGACCTTTGCCGATAGTTACAATGATCAGATCAATTCACTACAAGGTGAAATTGCGACCTATCAGGCTGAACAAACAAGATTACAACAGGTAGCAGCCACGCTTGAAGCGGCCTTAAACGAGCTTAATAATCAAATTGCTGAGGTTGAGGGCACCATTGCCCAGAATGAGGTAAAATACGATGAGCTCAGTAACCAAATTTTATTTAAAGAAGAAGATGTAAAGCGTAAAGCTGACGCTGTCGGCGTGTTTTTGCGTCAATCTTATATAGAGGCAGGCATTACACCCTTTGAGATGCTAGCCTCAAGCCAAAGGCTCTCGGACTATCTTGATCGAGAAGAATACCGCGCTCGCTTGCGAGTGCGAGTTCAAGAGGGCCTGCGTGAAGTAAAGGCTGCTAAAAAGGTGCTTGTTGCTGAACAGAAGAAAGTGAAGCAGGTTCTGCGTGATGGCAAAGCAATGCGAGATACACTTTTGAAAAAGCAAAAAGACCAACAAGAGATTCTGACGCGTACTCGTGGCCAAGAGGCGGCCTATCAACAGCTTGCCGTACAGCAAAATAGTAATATCAGCCGGCTTCGTGCCGAGCAGAGCGGTGCTAACCAAAGCTTTTTTGCGGGTAGCGAGCTCGTTCCGGGCGATCCGAATCGCGGCGGCTACCCTGATAAATGGTATCTTGCACCCCAGGATTCATTAGTTGATGATTGGGGTATGTATAATCGAGAATGCGTCAGCTTTACTGCCTGGAAAGTCTTTCAGTCGGGCCGTCGCATGCCTTATTGGGGCGGCCGCGGTAACGCCAATCAATGGCCCTCAAGTGCTCAGACCGATGGCATTCCAACTGGCTCAACGCCACGAGCAGGGGCAGTGGCCATTGCCTTTATTGGCCCTTACGGTCACTCAATGTATGTTGAAGAGGTTCGTAGCGATGGCAAAATTCGTGTCAGTGAGTTTAATTACAGAATTGATGGTACCTATACTGAACGCATTATTAGCCCTTCTGGGTTGACGTATATTTATTTTTAGTCGAAATCAGCAGAAACTTATCACTAAGCATATACGAATCTTAGAATCTCCTTTTTAGACCACTCTCTTTCATTAAAGCTCCGCCGGAGCTTTAATGAAGCGTTGGGCTGAAATCGGTTAGTTAAACCGATTTCACACGGTCTAAAAAAGGAGATTCTAAGATTCGTATATTACTGTTTTTGACGCAGTGTTTCGTAAAAAATATGATACGATAAACCAGATAAAGCTTATGAAAAGGGGAAGCTGGTGAGTAAAACACCCAACGCATTTATTCAAAATCTTAAAAAGAAGCGTACGTTACCACTGGGCTGGACGGCTTTTGCGATGCTACTTATTGCCGCAACGTTTTTTGTACTCGGTTCCCGGAGTGATGTGCTTTTTGCAAACTTCACTTCAACACGCAATAAAGATTTACCAACACAATTAGATTTTAGTGAACTCAATGACTTATATACACTTTTAAGGAGCAGCTATGACGGGCAACTCGATTCTGATGCTTTGCTCGACGGTGCAAAAAAAGGGATGGTCAGTGCTACCGGCGACCCGTATACTACTTATTTTACAGATGCAGAAGCGACTCAGTTTTTAAGTGATATCGACGGTCGTTTTAGCGGTATTGGTGCCGAACTTGGTAAGCGTGGCGATAACTTAACCATAATTTCAACTATTGATGGTTCGCCAGCACAAAAAGCCGGACTTTTGGCGGGTGATATTGTTGGAAAAGTGAACGACCAAGAGGCTATTAGCTGGGAGATTGAAAAAGCCGTTGCAACTATCCGTGGCGAAAAGGGAACGACCGTTAAACTACTAGTTATTCGTGGTAGCGAGACGAAAGAGTTTACCGTCACGCGCGATGATATTGTTGATCCGAGCGTAAAGTCGTCAGTTATCGATGGCAATATCGGCTATATGAGACTCTCGCGATTTAATCAAACTGATACGGTTGATTTAGCAACGAAAGCCGCCGAAGATTTCAAAACACAAAACGTAAAGGGTGTTGTACTCGATTTGCGCGGTAACGGTGGTGGTTACGTCGATGTTGCGCAAGCTATCGCTGGTCTATGGCTTGAGAGCGATAAAGTTGTTGTTGAAGAGCGTCAAGATGGCCGGGTGATTGAAAAGTTAAAAGCAACTGGCAACCCGATCTTAAAAGGTGTGCCAACAGTAGTGCTTGTTGACGGTGGAAGTGCAAGTGCGAGTGAAATTGTAGCTGGTGCTTTGCGCGACTATGATGCGGCAACGCTCATTGGTGAGAAGACATTCGGAAAAGGTAGTGTGCAAAAAGTTGAAGAGGTCCGAGTTGGTGGCGGCCAATTAAAAGTAACGGTTGCAAAATGGTACACTCCCAAAGGAAAGAACATTGATAAAACGGGTATTGAACCAGATAAAAAAATCGAAGTTAAAGCTAAAGAATTTAATGCCGGTAAAGACGCCCAAAAAGACGTTGCAATTGAGTTTTTAAAGAGTAAATAAGCAACTTGCGCAAGCTGGTTTAGGTGGAGTATAGTAGAGGCAATGAACAAGCAGTATAAAATCTTACTCGTAGAAGATGATGAAGCCTTAGCGCAGGTATATAGCTCGCGTCTGCAGTTAGAAGGCTTTGATGTTCAACATGTTGCTAACGGAGAAGATGCGCTTTCAAGTGCTGTTGAATTTAAGCCTGACCTTATTTTGCTCGATGCCATGATGCCAAAAATTACTGGCTTTGACGTACTCGATATTCTTCGTAACACTCCTGAAACAGCTAATATTCGCGTCATTATGTTAACAGCTTTAAGCCAGGCAAAAGACAAAGAGCGTGCAGAATCGCTTGGTGTTGATGATTATCTTGTTAAATCCCAAGTCGTTATTAGTGATGTCGTGGAGCGCATTAAGCATCATCTGGGTATCGGCAGCCCCGCAGCTAACTAAAACTGTTTTGACATAAGTACAATATTATGCTATCTTATTATTATAAGCTAAAGCAATATGTCAAAAACAGAAACCTCAAACCCTCCTTTTATCGAAATTTCAGAGACAACTGCAGACAAACTGTATGATTTAGAGCCCGGTTCAGAAGAAGCGCGTCAGCGGATTATGCAAATTACTCATGAATTAGGCGAAGACGCTGTTAATGCGGTTGGTATTCTTGTGGTTGAGTCGGAGGCTGGGGAGCTGCGTCCAACTGCGTTCGTGAGCCTTGATGTAGATGACCCAGGTACACATATTCGTCGAAAAAGTGACGCAATCGAACAAGGATCACCCTACGGAAAAGAATCTGATCTGCCACCAGTTGAAGAAGCATATCGAGCATTAACAGAAAGCAAAAAAGTACCCGACGATACTTTGCAGGACACGACTGAAGATTTAGATAGCGAAGTAGAGGAAAGAAGGGCCGTAGAGGCCAAGCAACAAACGGAGCGAAACGCTACCTTAGACAGCTATGAAACTGCTCTAAATAAACTAATAGAAGAGCTCGATAGTAGGTTAATAGAGCCTGAAGCTCAAACGCGATATCTTTTAGATGGACAAGTTCAAGATTTGCGCCAAGCGATTAACAATGCCCGCCTTAACGGAGGAAATACTGACTTTAGTAGCTATTTTCATGATATTCGAACGACATTGACTCAACGTGGAACAATGTTTGAAGAGGCTCAAGAATCACTCAATATGTTTGCAGAAACTTCAAATACACTTGTAGCGGCTGTTGATACTGACAGAGAAGGCGGTGCCACAGTGGCGAAGGGCATGAATCGTATTAGTGAAGAGCACCGAAATGGCATTAACATACAGGGTGCGTTAACGATCGGGCTTGATGAGCAGCAGCGACAGGTAAGTGCGTTACAAGCCATAGAATGGGCCTTAGATGATAATGATGATATGGATAGTGTTCGCGTTAAGTTTAGTGAGCTTGAAGAACTTATACTGTAAAACAATCACTTGATCAATCGAAATCAAGTCTTAGTTCACTTAAGCTATCGCTTGAGAGAGAATAGCCCTAAGCAGCAGCTTTTTGGTTGGCCGGTTCAACAATTACTTGTGTACGGCGAGTAGTTTTGCCTGTAAAACGAGTAATTTTGGTTTTCTTGAAGTTTACAATACCATCCTTAGCGGCATGAATGGTGTAATTGCGGCTCACAAACGTGCCAGGGCCAGCAATTTTTGTTTGGCCAACTTGACGGACTAACACTTCACCGGCACGGACTTTTTGGCCGCCAAAACGCTTCACACCGAGGCGCTGGCCTTGTGAGTCGGCTGTCTTTCTGGTAGATCCACCTGATTTAACTTTTGACATACTTACTTCCTTCTTAACACTAACAGTTCACGGGCGACAATTTGGTTCTCTCTATGGTAGATGAGATCTCGTTGCTTCACGTGTTTGAAATCTACTCGATTATACCCCAAGGCGCCTAGCTCGTCAATAACAGGGAGATGGTTAAAGCCAGTCTTTGTCTTCCAGGCCGGAATGGCTACGCAGAGCCGGGTGCCGCTATGAAGCTGATTACCAATATTATCGAGAAACGCACGGTGCAGTTGATCGCATTCGGTAATGATCTTATGCAGCTGAGAGGGTGGTGGCAGCTCACGTAGTGGCGTCCCAAGATATGTCTCACAGGCAACAGTGTTAATAGGTTGAATCCATTTATGCTCTGCGGCATCACCAACTTCAAGGCGCCATGTATAGTGTGCGCCCATTTGCTCTTGCAACCAATTAAGATTATCGCGGCTATATTGCACCATTCGCTCATCAATATCGGAGCCATAGGCGGAATAACCCATCAGTACCGCTTCTTGCAAGAGTACGCCTGTGCCACAGAACGGATCAAGCAGTGTTTGCGAGGTGAGAAATTCGGTCTCTTCGTCTTCAATTGGTGCGTGAGAAGAGGCTAGATTAATGATAATTTGGGCCAGTTTTGGCGGCAACATGCCGACGCGCGCATCACGTTTCGGTCGTTCGCGATCGCGCAGACTGTAGCTATCGATGTCTTGGCCGTAAACAACCTGGGCAAGGATAGTTTCTTTACCATTTAGATACAAAAGCAACTCCATACCAAGAGAACCTGTTAATTGGTTGTGCAAGGTTTGAGCACTTGAAAGCTCCGCTTCTTGATTAGGTACAACGCGCACAGAACGACCAGCCGCTTTGATAGTTTTTTTAATTTGCAAACCAGCCGCGTTAATACGCGCGGCTTGCATATCAAAACCATAGGTGCTAAGGCCAAACTTTAATTTACCTTCAGGAATATGATGCAAAAAATCGGGTAAAACCTTTTCAAGGTGTTTCACAATTTGTGGCCAATTGGTGATTGGCAGAACATCTAATATCCTTGCGGCTTTCATAGTGCCGCCGCACTGTGAAAAGCTTGCCGTATCCGTTGTTTCAACCAGCGCAGCGCTCAAGGAGCTGAGCGGTCGTACATTTTCGGCATCGAAACGAGCCTCAAGCTCGGCGATACTCAGAAACGGTTGCCGGCCCAGAATGCATATATACATGTTACTATCTTAAGCTAAAGCAACCTCAGCACAAAACATGCTTGATAGGTAGTGATTTTGGAAGGCTGGTTTTGTGCTGAGGTTGCTTATATAATAAAGCCAATGTCATTTCGTCATTGGGTGAGTATTATCTCGTTTGCCGCTGTTATTTTGTTGGTGGTGTTTTCGTGGCATGATATTTTGCGAGCACTCGATCTGTTATGGCAAGTACAGTGGTGGGTGATCGCACTTATTATTCCGGTGCAAGTTTTAAGTTATTATGCCAGTGGTGAAATTCTGGTGAGCTTCTTGCGTGCTAAAAAAGAGCTAACACACGTTAAACCACTTGAGGTTGTGCGTTTTTCGCTTGAATTTAATTTTGTAAACCATGTACTACCCTCGGGCGGCCTTTCGGGGATTTCATATGCCAACTGGCGTTTTAAACATCTTGGTGTGAGTAGCGCGCGTATAACGTTAGCACAAGCACTGAGATTTATCGTGACCTTCGTGGCTTATTTAATCTTATTGCTTCTCGCACTTTTATTCCTAGCGCTCGATGGTAATGTGAGCCGTTTGATGATTCTGTTTGCCAGCTCTATCTCGACAATGATAGTACTCTCGACACTACTTTTCGTATACATCATTAGTTCGACGAGACGTGTGCGCACCATAGCACGGCAATTAACTAATGCAACCAATGCAGTCTTGAACCGTTTCCTGCGTAAGCGAAAAAACATTATCCAAGAAGCGCGCGTTGAAAATTTCTTTATGCAGATGCATGCAGACTATATTGAGGTTAAGCATAATCCAAAGCAGCTGCGTCGTCCGCTTTTATGGGGCTTTGCCTTTATTATCTTTGATATTATGTTGTTCTTCTTGGTGTTTGCCTCATTCGGTCAATTTGTTAATCCAGCAGCACTTTTGGTAGCTTATGGGCTTGCCGGAGTGGCTGGAGCCTTTGTGGTAACCCCTGGAGGCGCCGGTGCTTACGAGGCAGTGATGATTTCAGTGCTGGCCAGCTCTGGTGTACCGCAGGGTACGGCGATTCTGGGCATTCTATTGGCACGCGTTATATTAATTATTATGACGATTGGCACTGGTTACGTTTTTTATCAAATGGCACTTTTAAAGTATGGCAAAGATGGAACCGGCCCAGTTCGTCGTTAGCGTTAGCGACTGCATTGCGCTCGTTAATCAGACACTTGATGCCGCATGCCCATCTCTTTATGTTGAAGGCGAAGTTTCAAGCTTTAAAGTTAATCATAATAACTACGTATTTTTTGATCTAAAAGACAGTGAAGGCACGCTTAATTGTTTCATGACGGTTTATCAATTGAGAGTGCCCCTTGAAGATGGTATGAAGGTGCGAGTTTTGGCCTCGCCTCGATTGACAAAGTGGGGTAAGTTCAGTCTTACTGTGAAGCACGTTGTGCCGGTGGGTGAGGGGAGCTTAAAGCGTGCCTATGATTTATTAAAAACAAAACTGACAAAAGAGGGGGTTTTTGATGTGGATCGCAAACGCCCGCTGCCACTCTATGTTGAAACGGTCGGTGTTATTAGCTCGACGCAGGCGGCTGGTTTTGCAGATTTTTGTAAAATTGTGGCTGCACGTTGGCCACTGGCAAAGCTACAAGTGGCACATGTTCGTGTACAGGGGGTTGGTGCGGCCGATGACATCATTCGAGCAATTGAGTATTTTAATGCTCACGCGGCACCACCTGAGATGCTTGCGCTGATCCGCGGAGGTGGTAGCGCTGATGATCTGGCAATATTTAATGATGAGAGTCTAGTACGGGCTGTGGCGGCAAGCCGCGTACCGATTATTGTAGGCGTTGGCCATGAAACAGATGAAACGCTGGCGACGTTGGCAGCTGATGTTGGCGCCTCGACACCAAGTAATGCCGCAGAATTATTAACTCCTGATGCACATGAACTACATCAACGGCTTAGCCTTACGAAAACACGCCTTAAAGAACGCCTGCACGCGAAAGTTGAAGAACAGCTACGATTTATTCAACATCAGCGTCGCTCGCTCGGTGAGCGCATGATAGCGCAAATCTCACAATTAAATGCACAGCTCCGCTCGTATCGCCAGCTACTTGGTCAATTACACCCAAGCGTGGCGCTGCGTCGTGGCTATAGCTTGGTGCGTCATAATGACAAATTATTAAGAGATGGCCGAGCCTTGCAGGCGGGCGAACGATTGTCTATCGAAACGAGTCGAGCAATAATTGAAAGTGAGGTAAGAAATGTCCGAAACAAAGAAGATCACATTGGCTGAGCAATCTTTTAATGAAGTTATGCAACAATTTGAAGCAGCCGTTGCCGAATTTGATGCAGCCGATCTTGATGTCGAGCAGGCACTGGCTGCCTACGAGCGTGCAAGTAAATTACTAAAAGAACTAGAAGATCGGCTCAAGAGTGCTAAAAGCAAAGTTGAAGTAGTGCTTAAAGCTAACTAATAGCCATGATTTGGCTCGCCATCTCAGTAGTATCATTACTTCTGTTGTATTCCTTAATGCAGGGTGCACCCTATGTGCCAACTAAACGGCGCGATGCCATAGAGGGATTTGTATTACTTGACTTAAAAGCGGATGACTTATTTGTAGATATAGGCTGTGGTGATGGTGTGATGCTACGGCTTGCTGCTGAGCGAGGTTATCGGGCAGTTGGTATTGAGATTAACCCGCTTCTCTGGGTAATTGCAAACTGGCGGTGTCGAAAATTTAAAGACGTACATGTTCAATTTGGCAATCTCTGGCATTGGCATCTGCCGGCAGGAATAGAGGGGGTATTTGTATTTGGAGCAGGGCCTTTTATGGCACGATTCGCTCGGTGGTTTGAGGATGAAGAAAAGCGTCTCGGTAGGTCTTTTAAAGTTGTGAGCCTAGGGTTTCCATTGCCGGGGCATCGAGCGAAGGTAGAACGTGGGGCATTATTTCTTTATGAGATAAGCTAGTGTACATCTTTACAACAGAAACGTTTATGGTTACTATTAAAACGATATGATTAGAAACAGAGAAACAGGTGAGATTAACCCGCTCCTTATTCCGCTTATTATCGCAGTGGTTCTAATGCTCGGCCTTGGTGGCTTCGCTGGATGGGCGTATGTTAATTACACTGACCAAAAGAATAATGTTGATCAAAAAATTGAAGTTGCTGTCACGAAAGCAAAACAAGAACAGGGCGATGAAGATGATAAGAAGTTCGCTGAGCGTGAAAAGGAACCTTATCGACAGTTTATTGGCCCTGAAGATTTAGGGCGGGTGCAATTTGATTATCCAAAAACCTGGAGCTCCTATATTGAGAAAAGCTCTAATAGTGTGTTTGAGACTTATTTTCAACCCATCACAGTACCGCCAGTCGATGGCAAGGCACTGTATGCGCTTCGGGTAAGCATCGATAACCGCAAATACGACGAAGTCATCAACGGCACTTACCAGCCTAAGGTAAAGGCAGGCGAGTTGCGTTCAAGCCCCGTTACAATCGAGGGTTTTAGCGGAGTGCGTTTTGACGGTAAATTCAGCCGTGAAGTACCGAACGGTGCTATGGTTGTGTTTAAGGTTCGCGACAAGACGTTACGTATTTATACTGAAGACCCCGCCCGCTTAAATGACTTTAACGAGATTATTCTAAAAAATATGAAGTTCAACCCATAGGGCTCTCGTGGTACAATAGTGCCAACAGGGGAGAGATAGGTGCAGCGAGAACGTGAGACAGTTGATTTCTATGATGCATTGGGCGCATCGCGTCAAGCATTAGTGACGGCGGCGCATGATTTAAAAGCACCCTTAAGTCTTATTAAACTTTATGCACAGCAAATGCAATCAACTGATATTTCGGCTGAAGATCGTGAAAAATACAGCCGCCGCATTGCACTTAGTGCCGAGCAACTACTTAAAATGACAAATGGCCTCCTTGAGGCTTACCGCTTTGGCGACCAGTTATTACCACTGGAACCAGTGAATGCCAATATTGTTTGCGAGGAAGTTTTACACGAACTGGCCCCTTATGCTCATGAGCTTGGGCAAACGCTTGGCCATCGCATAACTCCTCGTCAGCACGTTGTTGTTGCTCATCGCCAGCTTCTTCATAATGTTCTTTTTAATGTTGCTCATAATGCATTAAAACACACACCTGAAAAGACGGTTGTCACACTAAAATTGTCAAAGAGTCAGGCTTATTCGCGTATTCATGTTGTTGATACAGGGCGTGGATTTCGTAAGAGCGAGTTACATCGTCTTGGTAGCTTGAATACTCTACAACCCATGGGCTCGCATGCAGGTTCAGGTTTTGGGCTCGCCATTGCTCGGCAGCTCACAAAAGCGATGGGTGGGGAATTCAGATTACTCACAAGTCATCATGGGGGCCATTGTCTCGTACTGTTGCATCGTTCAAATCAATTAGCTTTGCCGTTATGAAAAAGCCCAAGCACATTGTGATAGTTGAGGATGATCGTTGGCAAGGTGAGGTGTATCAAGACATCTTAGAGCGGTATGATTTTATTGTCACCGTTTGTTCTAGTGGCCAACGGGCTATTGAAGTAGTTGATCAACAGTTACCTCATGCCATTATACTTGATATGATGCTCCCTGAGTCGAATGGCATTACATTTTTGCACGAACTTAAGTCATATGAAGACTCTGCGGTTATACCAGTTATTGTGTGTACGGCGACACAGCTTTCACCTGCCTTTCGCCAGGCCCTGACGCATTATGGTGTGCATATGGTGCTTGATAAAGCTGAAATTGTACCAGAACAGCTTGCTAATTCGTTAAAAGAAGTTACATATGTATCATGAAGCCTGAAGGCAGAGCCGCTTCGGTTGAAGCAATTGTGCTCAGAAGAACAGATTATGGCGAAGCCGACAGGATTGTCTCTATATTAACAGCCGATCTTGGCCGCATAAGTATGCTTGCAAAAGGCGTTCGCAGGCCCTCAAGTAAGTTAGCGGGTGGCATTGAGCCACTGGCGCTTATACAAGTAACTGTTCGAAAGGGTAGGGGTGATCTCTGGACACTGACCTCAAGCAGAATGAATACTTTTTTTGATCAAGTTATTACTGATTATGATCGCTTGCAGCTTGCATATGCTGTGCTAAAAAAGGTGAACTATGCGGCAGAAACACTACAAGAGCCTGCTTTATTTGAGTTATTAAAAACAACGCTTATGAGTCTTAACGCGAAAACGATCGACTGGCGAATCACCGAATCTTGGTTTCACCTACAGTTTATTGCATTGCTCGGTCATGGTCTGAACCTTTCGCGCGATATTAATAATAAAAAGCTAGTCGAAAGTAAACACTACAACTTCTCTATTGAAGACATGGCTTTTTTACCCTTTGAGAACGGGCAATACAGTGCCGATCATTTAAAAGTATTGAAACTCTTACAACTAAAAACACCTGCTATCATTGCACACATTAACGGTGTTAAACAGGTGATTGATGATTGTGTAAAACTACTTCGTATCTTAAATGAGTGACAGGGTGCGGGAAGCCCCACCTCGAAACGCTTCTCAATCGGTTTCGAGGTGGGAGGATGTCATCTATTATTTTAAAAGGTGCTCATGGCAGCTGCGGGTTTATCCCAGGATTATTTCTGCAGACTGATCAGTAAGTTCCATAATGAGATCGTTAACGAATGAGGCGCCAGCGAGCTCTCTAGCCTGCATGATTTCGCGCGCTGCCCATGTGAGACAACCCAGCCTGCGATGGACAAGGGCAAAAATGATGATTGCTGCGGCCTTTTCTTCGGGCTTCTTGCGACGATCCGTCTTGTAGAGTGCTGTTCCGGCTGCCATCATGGCATTGTCGAAATGAGTTACTGCGGGGTGAAAGATGTTTTCAGGCGGCTGACCGATTGGAGAAACCGATAAGCCCTCAAGTAAGCTTTCTTTAGCCTGCGCAATCAACCGTTCGGGTGTTGGCTCTTTTGGCATGTCAGCCGCTTTCTCTTTTTAGGGACATCCTAGTTATACTTTACTATACCTAAAAGATATTTTAAAGAATGTTTTCTATAAAAGATTTGAAGCTGTTCGTGTAATATGCTTCACTTCTAGAACTTTAGGGCCAATTACTGCTCCGAAGGCAGCAATCGCGACCCTCCCAAATGCTCGTCCTTTAGCTTTGAGTCGTTCTCTTACTGAAAGGTCGGGGTTGGTTTCGCGAGCAAGAGAGGGCGATTCACTACAGGCGGCTAAGATAGCTGAACGTCCAGTAAGTCTAAGGGCTTTCTTTCGAGACCCGTGGGTCGCTTCTCGAAAGGCTGTCACTGCTGCAAAATTGATTTCATATTGGTCGGGTGGTATACCAGGGTGTCGTAGTGATTTCATTGCAAATCGAAAGCTTTCAAGGATGTCGTCATCTTTTTGATAGGGTGTGCCGCTTGCCAGCTCGTAGCGTTGTGCAAGCCTTGCTCGCATCGCGATAGAGGCGGCGTACTCGCGGCTATTTATACCATGCGTTAGCGCATCGAGCGAAACGGCTTGTGATGCAAGTGTGTGCCACTGATCTAACGATTCACCGTTAATAAAAGATTCTTTTGCTTGGTCTCGTAACCACCGGCCTCGGGGGTCAAATTCAGTAGATTCACGTAAATTCATGCGGTGATTATAAATGACAATTATAAAAAATATATAAGAAGACGTTACTCCACGCCCGGCTGGCTGCGCGGGAGTGGGGGTGTCATGTGTTTCAAATCAGTCAGTAGATATCTCTTTTTCCAGCTGCCGACAAGTATGCAAAGCTTCTTTGGTCCTTTGCTTCGAGATCGGATCATGAAGATCTTTGCCTACGATATAGGCTGTGTAAGCGGCCTGTAGTGCTTCGGTAGGATTCCTGAGTTCCCTGAGGTTCTCAGCGATCGCCAGCCAGAGATCCAGCTGCTCAGTAATCGGTATCTGGCGTAGCTCTAGCAGATTTCGATGAATAGACACCCATATCGATAGACGAGAGGCCTCATTAATCAACCCAGTGAAACTACCGATCAAACGCGTCGATAATTCATTGTCGCTTGACTCAAGTCGTCTCTTAAGTTTGTCAGCTTTCTTCACGATGCTTCGATGAGTTCGCCTGTACTTCCTGGCAAACATTAGAGCCACAAGTTTTGCCTCCGGCTTCATGTCAACGTACGACTTTTTTACTATGCCATATGATTAACTTAAGAGCTCTGTAATCTGTTATAATGATTTCAATATGAGCAAAACAACTCTAGAAGATATCGTTAGCCTGGCTAAACGCCGTGGTTTTATGTATCAAGGTTCTGAAGTATACGGAGGCCTCTCGGGTACATGGGATTACGGCCCGCTGGGCGTTGCCCTAAAACGTAATATCCAAAATCTCTGGTGGAAGATGTTTGTTGAAGAGCGAGATGACATGTTTGGTGTTGATGCTGCTATTTTAATGAACCAAAAAGTTTGGCAGGCAAGCGGGCACACCGATACGTTTGTTGATCCGCTTTGTGAAGATACGGTGAATCACAAACGCTATCGCACTGATCATATCTTGAAAGACAACGGTATTGATGCGGCCAGTATGACCATGGAGCAGATGGATGCGGCTATTAAAGAAAAAGGAATAAAAAGCCCTGAAGGTAATCCCTTAAGTAAATCACGCACTTTTAATATGATGTTTAAAACTCATGTTGGCCCCGTTGAAGACGAAGGTTCAATAAGCTATTTGCGGCCCGAAACTGCGCAGGGTATCTTTACAAATTATAAAAATATACTTGATAGTTTTTATCCTGATTTGCCATTCGGTATTGCTCAGCAGGGCAAGGCATTCCGTAATGAAATTAGCCCACGCGATTTTGTATTCCGTTCGCGAGAATTTGAACAAATGGAAATCGAATATTTTGTGCATCCAGAAAAGTGGGAAGAAGCCTTCGAGGTATGGCGTCAATTAACCTGGGAATGGTGTCGGGCACTTGGCCTGAAAGATGAGCATGTGCATGAGCTTGAGGTACCAGCGGAAGACCGAGCCCATTACTCAAAACGCACCGTCGATTTTGAATATGACTTTCCGATTGGCCGCGAGGAACTTTCGGGCCTTGCATATCGCACTGATTTTGACCTCAGTAACATCCAACGTGCAGCCGGTAAAAGCATGGAATATACAATTAAAGGTACGAATGAAAAATTCATACCTCACGTCATTGAGCCTACCTTTGGTGTTGAGCGCGCCGTGATGGCAGCGCTTAGTGAGGCCTATACTGAAGATGAGATTAACGGCGAAAAACGTATTTATTTGAAACTTCCAGACCATCTTGCTCCTATAAAATATGCTGTCTCGCCATTATTAAAGAATAAGCCTGAGTTAGTTGAAAAAGCTCATGAAATATATATTGCTTTAAAGAAAAAACACGGTGCCGTCATGTGGGACGACAACGGTAACATCGGTAAGCGTTATCGCCGCCAAGACGAAATTGGCACACCGCATTGTGTTGTTATTGATTTTCAGACACTTGAAGACGATACAATAACGATTCGCGAGCGTGACACAACAGAGCAAAAACGCGTCAATAGGGCAGAGTTAATCAACTAATTTAATCTTAGTTTAATAATTAAGCTGACAGTAGAGCCCTGCGACGTTGAAGGACTTACTGTACTCTGAGTAAAATCCCTTAACTGCAGGGCACACTCAAAGTGATGTGGTGAGGTGCAAGTTTATCCGTGGATGACCAGGGTGAGCTGGCAGTTGTGAAACAGTTTGCGCCGCGAACCTTGGTTGGGCATGGTATAGACAACGATACGCTTGACTTCTTGTGGTTTGAGATCAGAAAATACTTTGTCTCTAAAACGCTGCTCTACTGCCATACCCTTGAAAGACTTGAAGTTAGTGATTGTATCGAGATCACGTTGTGTCTTGATCCGTATACAATCTGGCCGAGTGCTACGCAAATGATTGATTGCATCTCCCAGCCTACTCTCTCGACATGCCTTCCAGAACTCAGCAATGAGCTTGTTGACTCTGTCGTTACTCCCTATGTCCCAGTTTTCGTCACTGAATACTAGGCAAAGCACGTCTCTTTCTGGCCTATCAGCAGACATATAACCTCCTCGGCAAAATGACACAGTGAGTGCGTACTTTATTTTTAAAAATTTCTGAAGGATCGTCAATAGTAATAAAAATATTTATGATAATGCAAAGAGACCTATAGTTGAATTCCTTATGAGATAGCTTATTACTAGACAAGTACAACAAACAAGCGCATAATTCGTTGTATAAATAACGGAGGAATCTATGGAAGTAGCGATTAACTGGTGGGGCGTTATTTTAGCAACGCTTTCAACCATGGTAGTTGGTTCGATTTGGTATACGCCAAAAGTCTTTGGCAACAAGTGGATGAAACTAATTGGTAAGTCTGAAAAAGATCTCGGCAAAAACGGTATGTGGCCAATGGTGATTACGCTTGTTGTGAGCTTTATTAGCGCATATGTGTTGGCGCACGTTAGCTTTCTTTCGAATCAATTCTTTCACAATTCTTTCATGCAAGATGCTCTAACGACAGCTTTTTGGCTCTGGCTTGGGTTTATCGCCGCTCGCATGATTACGCACGATGCTTTTGAAGCCCGTCCATGGCAGTTAACACTCATGAATCTTGGGCATGAACTCATTACCGTACTGGTAATGGCGCTCTTTATTGGCTGGCTGCATCCTTAGTGGCATAATGGGTGCATGAAAGTTGATGCTGAATCGATAGAAGAGTTTTTTGCTGCCGCAGGGGAGCAGCGAGAGCCAGTTTTGCGCGAGCTTGATAAGCTGATTCAAGATGCGGCACCCGAAATGAAGCGGGAATTAATAGATATGACTGGTGGCGCAATGCTAGGTTATGGTAAGTTTCACTATCAATATACATCTGGCCGCGAAGGCGATTGGTGGACGATAGTGCTTGCAAACCAAAAGAATCATTTGAGTTTGTATGTTTGTGCACTTGCAGGAGATGAATATTTATCTGAAGTTTACGGCGATAAGCTCGGTAAGGTAAGCATTGGCAAAAGTTGTATTCGTTTTAAGAAAATAGAAGATCTAAATCTTGAGCAAATAACAAATATTGTTCGTGAGGCCAGTGAATGGTTTAAAATACAACCGAAGCCGGCAGCGTAATATGCGCACTGTCATTCCGAAGAACGCTGTTTTGATTCCGCCTGAGGCTAATTGTGTATTTAAAGGTATTCTTTTTGATGTTTATCAATGGCAGCAAGAACAATTTGATGGGCGCAAAAAGACATTTGAGATGCTTCGCCGAGCCGATACAGTCAAGGTGATTGCTATTAAAGACGATAAGCTAGTGGTGCTTGATCAGCAACAGCCAAATCATCCCATTTACTATGATATTCCAGGCGGTATGCATGATAACCCTTCAGAAACAGAACTGCAGGCTGTCCAAAGAGAGTTGCTAGAAGAAGCAGGCATGACATTCAACTCATGGAGGCTAGTAGTTGCAAGACAACCAATGAACAAAATTGAACAGTTTGTGTATATTTTTGTTGCAACTGATTTTGTATCACAAGTGGCACCGGCATATGATAGTGGTGAAAAAATTAGTATAAAACTTGTGAGCTTTGACGAGGCAATAGCGTTAGCTAACAGCTTAAAAAACCGGCATTTACCTCGGGATATCCTTGTGAATGCTGGTTCGATCGAAGGTTTGAAAGCATTGCCAGAGGTTACATGAACTGAAAGCCATGGAGCCACGTCTATCGTGAATAAAAATAAAAAGCTCAGTGTTAAATGATAGTTATTTTCTATAGGGGATTTGCCTGCGACCATAGCAGGTCGAAAATTTGTTTCTGCTGCCTGGCTAATTTCTCATTATAGATTTCAACGCCAAAAATATCTTCTTTTTCGTAACTGAGAAGGGCGACACAATTATTATAGATATATGTCTCAAACTCAATTTTGAAGATTTTTGGATCGATGTAACGTGCTTTTGAGCGTTTACGATATGCCCCTATCTCTGTCTCTAAATGCCACTCGGCGTTATTTGTTAAGTCATAACTTGTAATATTATTTTCAGCAAAACGTTGACGATTTTTTTCAGCAAAATGCTTGCCAAGATGCACATTTAAGTTAGTAAGCTCAAACGCACGAAACTCTTTATCAGCTTTTACGAGGTTAAAGTTCATTTGTTTTAAGCCGTCAACGCCGCGATACTCAATAACTTTAGAGGTCGTGGGTGAGGTGGTATGGAAAGTTTCGAGCGCGTGCTTAATAGCTGGTAGATTTTTCCGCAAGTTCTCAGCCTTACGTTCTTTTTCTATAATTAAAAACTCGAGCACTTCCGGTGGGTGGGCTTCGTAACTTGTACCGTAATGTCGTTCATGGATAGCAATTAATTGTTTTTTGGCCAGGTCTTCAAGTAGTGGGTAGAGTTTAGTACGGCCTGTTTTCAGCCCGCGACTCAAACTAAGAACTGTCTGTGGACCATATTCTAACAGATAACAATAAGCGAGCCCTTGTTCGGCGTTCAAGCCGAGTTGTTTCAAATAAACGACAACTTTTTGTTTCAACAACTTTTCCGCATCCATAAAATAAGCCTAGCATACTAATGTCTGTGTGTACAGACAACTTTTTTACACAGAAGAGTGTGTTTGCTATTCTCGTTGTATGAAACTTGACTCATTAAAAGGTTATGGCGCAGTTTTACTTTCTGCATGTATGTTTGGCACATACGGCATATGGTCGGTATTGCTTGGTGAGGCTAACTTCGGCGTGTTTTATCAAGGATGGGTGAGAGCGGCAATTATTCTCTTACTTTTAACTCCGTTGGTATGGGCAAGTAAAGGTTTTAAAAAGCTTCGGCGGCGCGATTTGAAATGGATTGTAATTTATGCGGCCCTTTGCTTAGGGACGCAGGCACCGTTATATTACGCATTTATCACAACTGGAATCGGCACGGCAACACTTATCTTCTACGCAGCATTCGTTATGGCTTCATACGCTGTTGCCAAGCTTTTCTTGAATGAAATCATAACAAAAGTAAAGATACTGGCATTTGTTTTGGCCTTTGCCGGTTTGTTGTTGGTTTTTGGCTTTTCTATCTTGCATTTCTCAGCTGCTGGCTTGCTATTTGCGGCAATCAATGGCCTTGCTAGCGGAGGTGAAGTGAGTTTTACTAAAAAATTGACACATTACTCATCACTTTATATCGCCTGGATTGGATGGTTCGTAATTTTCGTGTCGCATCTACTATTTTCGCTACTGTTGGGTGAGCATCAGCACATACCCCAGCTAACGACAACATGGGGCGTTATGTTTACTTATGCGATTGCCGGGTTACTGGGCTTTTGGCTCGTGGTTGAAGGGTTTAGAAAAATCGACGCCAGTATCGGTAGTCTCATCGGCCTTTGCGAAATTCTATTCGGTGTACTATTCGGAACACTTATTTTTCATGAGCATGTAGGTATCTCGACTCTTATTGGAGGTACATTTATTATAATAGCGGCCCTTTTGCCTGATTTAGTTGTCATTATAAATCGAAAAAGAAGTAAGCAATCAGAAACGCTAGCCTGAAAGCTTTGACATGCTATCATTGCTTCATGACGAATAGCGATCTGCTTCGTGAAATTGCTGAAATAACCAAAGATTATCCTCGTTTTAAAGATGGCCGAATTGATTATACTCATGCACGTGTATGCCCGGTGATTATATGCACCGTTGTACATGGTAGCGAAGTACTTTTAACGCATCGTAGTGCAGATGTTATCGCCTATCCAGATACATGGAACGGCGTTGCGGGATTTATTGATGAAATAAAGCCACTGGAAGAGATAGTGCGGAATGAGCTGGCAGAAGAGGTTGCCATTAATGCCGATGTTATTAAGCGTATCGTACTACATAAAAGTATTGTTCAAGTTGATGACGCGATTAATCGTGAATGGATAGCGTTTCCAGTGTTGGTCGAGCTGTTAAAAAAGCCAGTTATTAAAACTAACTGGGAAAACAAAGCAGCTAAGTGGGTGCCGTTCAAGGATATTTCAAATTTAAAGCTCGTTCCGTTTTATCCTGAAGTTTTTAAAGCGGCCATGAAAGGGGAATATGCATCATAGACAATATTGTAATCTTATGTAATGCAAGGGTTGCGTAGAGGCAGGCAGAATTACTGGCGGTCTTAGAAAACGCTTTGATTGTTATTCTCGAACAATCCGCCACGTAAAGGTCTTAGGGTCGGATTGTAATAAAACCGAAGGAACTGCTTGTTGTAATTTTGCGGCTGCCGACTCAAAGAGTAGTACGACTCGGTTAATGATCGCATTATCATATCTCATTTTAATCATTCCAGCTAGGAATGATGCGGTAATCTCGGTAAAGTTACCATTATTATCTCTAGAAAGAAGTGGCAAATAGCTACCATATGTTTTGTAGATGTCTTTACCACTTGGCAGTTTGAGTGTCTGCGTTACCTCCGCATACATGCCGCATGTATCATGACGAGTATAAGGCTCAAGTGACATCTCATTGTTTATAGTAAGTAAATCATTAAAGATTTCTCTCACAACCGAGTCCTTGAGCATAGTATGGCGGAAGGTTTGTTTCGCTTCTTGTAGTAGTGATTCTGGAGTTCGCGGGCCAGGGTCTCTTTCGGACATATTTAAAATTTACTATATCACAATAGGTAAAACTGCGCAAGGTTTCATGAAAGCGTATAATGAAACTTATGGAACTTACAAAATACACGCACGCATGCTTGCTACTTAAAAAAGGATTTACGAAATTATTGTTTGACCCCGGTATTTTCACGGATGATCAATTGGATCTTGAAGATATTCATGCTGTCATCGTGACTCATGAACATTCGGACCACTTCGACCCCGATAAGTTAAAACAAGTGTTTGAATATAGTCCGCAAGCGATGATTTACACCGTTGCTTCAGTTGCTGAAAAAATGGATGATTTTGGCAGTGCAGTGCATATTGTAGAACCAGACGACGAGATGATAATAGGCGACTTTAAATTAGAATTTGTGGGCGGCAAGCACGCTCAAATTTTTAAAGACATTGATCCTATTGAGAATATCGGCGTTATTATTGATGAGCTGTTATTCATTCCTGGCGACAGTTATTTTGTACCTGATCAGAAACCGGCGTGGTTGGCATTGCCATTAAACGCTCCTTGGGCAAGACTTGATGAGACCTTAGAGTTCGTAAAAGCTATGAAGCCACAAGATGTCTTTGCAGTGCACGATGGATTACTGAGCGAAGCGGGGCACCAGGTGTACGGAGGCGGCCGCGGCATACCAGAAGCGATACAGTGGCATGATCTCAAGCCAGGAAATACGCTGCAGATAAGCTAAGTAATAGTGTATAATATAGTTAATCCGAAGAGAGCTTAGCCAACTAGAGCGGAGCTCTTTTCTTAATATAAGCGAGGGTTCTTCAAATGGAACAACAAAACACTGATTACGCCGATATTTTTTTATGGGCAACAAATAGCCAGCCACTAAAAGACGATTTAAAAATAGAATTGTATTTATTCGATAAACACTACACTGTATATACAATTAATTATGCTGAAAGTTTAAAGCAGCAACTGAAGAAATTATTTTTAACCGATATGCTGCGTTATGTGCATGAAGGTGCTGCTAAGGGCTTGAGCGTGCGTGATTTTGAAATGAGCGAAAAAGAAGACAACGTGTTGCAACGAACAGCGTTAGCACGAGTTGAATATGCGGCTGATGTCATTGGAACAATCGAAGAGGCAGAAGCCGACCTAGAGCCTTTCACCGAGGATCAACATGAGTTTAAGGGCATTAAAGCGATGGTTGCGCGTTTCTCACATGAGAAGCTCGAGAAGCCGTTTTATATCGTTAAACTCATCAAACAAGCCCAGGTGCTCAAGGGTGATACGGCCTGGATGTTTAGCGGTAATGGGTTTAAGACATTTGATGCAGCAGCGGGCCTAAGGGTAATGCCGGATCGTCAGGTACTGATTATTGACGATACCGTGTTTGTATTTGACGAAGCTAAGTTTGAGTCACTGTTTAAATATAACGCCAAGTTACAACACATTGCTCACCGGAAAGTGACAGAGATAGAGGCAAACTACCAGTTAAGCTTACCTGACGAGCTCACTCTCCAGGCATTGTTAAAGGGTAAAAAACGTTTAATAAAGAAGCTTCAAGAAATTGATATGGCGGCGATTGGGCAAAATGAGCTTATGGAACATGCTGATGCACTAGGCGTAGAACTAATGCTTGATGATCTCGGTAACATCATTATTATGGATGGCAAAGATCTTGATAAGTTTGTGAACCTGCTGCACGATGATTACGTTACTTCCGGTCTTACGGGCAATACCTATGAAATTAAAAGTAAAAAGTTAGTTGAAAAAAGCGAAAAGTAAATTTCTCTTGTAAGATAAAATTGCCAGCCCTGCACTTTTGATTTAGGGGGATATAGGGTGTCGCAAACTGTCGGTATTGCAATGACAGCTATCACTGCTGCGCCATTTGTTACACTTTGGCTTATGTGGCAAGCTCGATGGGATGAGTATAGGAGTTACCAGGAGGCACTCGATAAGCTCTGGAAGGAAATGCGTGAATCGCGTGAGGCTATGCGTTTGGTGGGCAATATACCAGAGATACTTGATAGGTATATCGATATAAATCATAACTTGTGGGAAGCCGGCAAACAGCAGTCTGCACGCTCAAGAAAAAAGGTGCTTGAAGATTGCAGGCAGCAGGTAGAAGCATTCAGGCAGTGTGTTATTGCACTGAAGCCTACGGCTCAGGATTGAAGGTGGGGGGCGGTAGCCGGAGTGTTTCTAGGCACTCCGGCATTGTCCTTTGTTACAATTAAATCAAAAGGAGCGAGTATGCAAGAACCAGACTTTTCAGATTTAAAAGCTATCTATTTTAACGGCACTCTTAAGAAGTCACCAGAAGTAAGTAATACAGAAGGACTCCTTCGTGCCAGTATGCAGCTTATGCAGAGGCATGGAGTAAAAACAGAGCTTATCAGGACAATCGATCGTGATATTGCCACCGGCGTCTACCCTGATATGCGCGAAAAAGGTTGGGCAACGGATGAATGGCCAGAAATTTATAAGAAGGTTGCCGCAGCTGACATTTTAGTGGTGTGCGGCCCAGTTTGGCTTGGCGACAATAGCTCTCAAACGAAAAAACTGATCGAACGGCTTTATGCGAACTCATCAGAACTGAATAAGAAGGAGCAATATGCCTATTACGGTAGGGTTGGTGGCTGTATCATTACTGGTAACGAAGATGGCGGCAAACATTGTGCGATGGATATTCTTTATAGCCTGCAACACATTGGCTATACGATTCCTCCGCAAGCCGATGCGTATTGGGTAGGCGAAGCAGGGCCCGGCCCGAGCTATCTCGACGAAGGTTCGGGTGGGCCAGAAAACGACTTTACAAATCGTAACGTTACGTTTACAACGTATAATCTTATGCATTTAGCAAAAATACTCAAAGATGCGGGCGGCATACCGGCCTTTGGCAATCGGGCAAGTGCCTGGAAAAAGGGCGAGCATTATGGTTATGAAAATCCTGAGTATCGTTGATCATTTCCCGCTTATCGTGCATAATAATTAATGATTGTTACTGCGAGTAGATTGGAACCAGGCTCTTTTCTTTGGAGTTTCAGTCAAAAAGACTGTCTTCGAAACTGAGCCTCATGGTACAATTAACTGCATGAAAGAGGAGAGCAAACATAAAAAGCCTGTTACGTATGCCTTTATTGATAGCCAGAACTTAAACTTAGGTGTACAAAACGATGTTCGTAATAATCGGGGGAAGTTGCTCTACGTTGGTAAAAAGTTAGATTTTAAAAAATTCCGCGATTACCTGCGTGAAAAATATCATGTCGATACGGCTTATTTATTTATCGGTTTTATTTCGACGCAATCAGCCTTGTACGCAACACTTCAACAGGCAGGATTTATCTTAATTTTTAAAGAAATCGCCAGTCATTTTGACGAAGAAGGCCTGCTGATCACAAAAGGCAACGTTGATACCGACATTACACTTTTTGCAGCAGCCCGCTTATTCGAAGAATATGATCAGGCAATATTCGTTTCCGGCGACGGTGATTTTTTAAGCCTTTATGATTATTTAGAAGAAAAAGGTAAGTTCTATTTAATTCTTGCGCCAAACAGGTTTTCTTATTCAAAATTGCTGGGCAAATATCGCCACAAGCTGAAGTTTGTGAGTGATCTGCGGCCGATTTTCAGAACAAATAAAACGACCAGGAGTGGCGATCGGCGATAACCTTAGGCCTACCTGGTCATGGTGATATTTCTAACATAACAAAGCGGCTAAGACGTGTCAACTATGAGGATAAGATGGATCAAGCATTAGCATTAGAAATTATGCTCTCAGGCAAAAGCGTATTATTAACCGGGCCTGCCGGTTCAGGAAAAACTTTTGTATTGAATGAGTTTGTACGACGTGCGAAGCGAATGGGTAAGCACGTGGCGGTAACGGCAACGACGGGGCTGGCGGCGACGCATCTTGGTGGCAATACCATTCACAGCTGGAGTGGTATCGGTATTCACGATGAACTGCAACCTCATTTTGAAGAGCATTTACTGAAAACGCGTCGCGATATTATTGAAAAAACCGACGTGCTTATTATTGATGAAATTTCTATGCTTCATGATTTTCGGCTTGATATGGTCGATATAATTACTCGGGCAGTCCGTAGTAACGATGAGCCATTTGGCGGCTTGCAAGTGATTTTGTGTGGCGATTTCTTTCAGCTGCCGCCTGTTAATCGCCGTGAGGGTAGAGAGGGTAGTTTTGTAGTCAATAGCCAGGCGTGGGCCGATCTAAACCCGGTGATTTGTTATCTCGGCGAACAGCATCGTCAAGATGATGAGACGTTTCTTAGTATTTTGAATGCCCTGAGAGCTGGCGATCTTCGCCGGCATCATGCCGAAGTGCTGATGGGGCGAGTTGATACGAACATCGATGGTGAAAATATCACTGAACTCCACACCATTAACATTGATGTGGATCGTATTAATAGCGAGAAGTTAGATGAGCTTGGCGGTGACGTTGTGAGTTATACTATGTTTACAACCGGCAAAGATAATTATGTCGAGACTTTAAAGCGATCATGTTTAGCATTAGAGAACCTTGAGCTCAAAAAAGGCGCATTTGTGATGTGTATTAAAAATAGCCAAGATCGATCATATGCCAACGGGAGCTTAGGGGTTGTCATAGATTTTGAGCCAATGACAGATTACCCAATTATAGAGCTCAGAAATGGCAAAGTTATTACTATGCGTCCTGAGACCTGGGAGTTGCGTGACGGTGACAAAAAACGTGCCAGCATCAATCAAATTCCACTTCGTCTTGCGTGGGCAATAACCGTGCATAAAAGCCAGGGTATGACCCTCGATGCTGCGAAAATTGATTTACGCCGTGCATTTGTGCCAGGCATGGGCTACGTTGCTCTTTCAAGGGTCCGCCGGCTTGATTCGTTAAGCCTTTTTGGCATTAACCGCATGGCGCTGACGGTGAGCGAAGAGGCGCTTTCGATTGATAGTCAGTTGAGGCTTTTATCTCAGGAAGCAGCAGAACGGTTCGCGTCTTTACGCGAAAAGGCTGTGGCTCGCGAAGTTGAAAGTGAAGTAGAACCTACTTCGGCTGACCCTATACTTTTTGAAGCACTACAAAATTGGAGAGCTGAGCGTTCGCGAGAATTATCAAAACCAGCTTATATTATTGCGCATAATACAACACTTGAGTATATAGCTGCTCGTAAACCAAAAACAGAACAAGAACTGTTGAAAGTACATGGTTTTGGGCCGAAAAAACTTGAGGATTATGGGCCAGACATTCTCAAGATCGTAAATGGATCGATTGCTAAATAGCGAGTGCACCCTCTAGAAACGCTCGTTCAAGGGCTCGGGCTAAGCTATTGCGGCCGGCGCGTCGATGGTAATCGACAGTAGCGTCAGCTGTTTCACGCTTAAACACCTCGAGGGAGCCGCCCTGCAAATAGAAGGTTTCGTCATCAAGTGCCTGGCTAATGAATCGTCCGAAGATATTAGGACTGAGTGCGGCTACACGACGGGCAAGTAGGTTAGCTGCTTCATACTGCAGTTTAAGGCTATGCTCAACCTGTAGCGGCTCGGCAAGTTGAAGCATTTCTTGAAATTGATGCGCATGTCGTAAGAACGTGCTACTGACATCAATAAGGGTATCAATAGCATTGTCGATATGCTCGGCGTTGTAAGTGTTACTGCTAATAATGGCATTTATGTCAATATTATGTCGTACAAAAAATGTGTGCAATTCGTTCCAGGCGTTATATACTTTTGTTTCAAGCTCTGCTTTCGACCTCATATACGACGGCCATTGATTATGCGCATAATCTACCACAAGACTGTGAGTAGGTAGGGTATCGAGTAAGGCTTCATGTTCCGAGAGGGAGCATGCGATATATAAAGTGCGACAGGTGCCTGCAAGTTCGTTGACCATCTCCTGATGATTTACGAACCAAAAGTTTGCAGAGGGGTGTTTATTAGGCAAACCCTCGGCAAAATTAATATGTTGCATACGCGTAATAGCATAAGTTAGTTCAAGAATTTCATCAGCACCAACCGTTCGGAGGCGCTTTTGTTGAAGTTGATTTGTGAGACGAAGCCATCGTTTCTCTATATGCTTTGCAAGAGCATGTGGCTCGTCGCAGACAATTATTGCCTTACTGTGGGTATAACGAGTTTGCCAATGACGAGCAATATCGCTCGCCAGGTTGGTGAGCGATTGAGGTTTTTCGCGAACTTCTAGATAAATTGATGTTTGTTTCATATTTTTTAACTACCGAATTATACTATCACAATAAATGGTGCTGGCGAAAGCTAAAATGATCCAATTTTGTCATAATTATATGATCTTTTAATGGTATACCTAGTAATTGGCCGGCAGCAGCTAGCTGCTGCGTTAAACTAATATCCTTTTGGCTTGGTTTCACGGTACCTGACGGATGATTATGAGCGACGATAATCGATGCGGCACGATCGACAATTGGATCAGAGAAGACTTCTCGTGGATGTGCCAGTACACTGTCGAGGGTACCAATAGTAATTGTGCGCTGAGCAATCAGACGATTACCACCATCAAGCGAAAGGCATACACAATATTCTTGTTGTTTATTTCGAATATCACTCAGCCGCGCGAGGACATCTTGCATATTTTTAAGTGGTTCGGCATCGCGCACTAAATGCCGGCGGGCAAGCTCGAGTGAGGCAAGTAGTTTTGTTGCGGTCGCAATGTTAATTCCTTTTAATGCGGTGAGCGTTTCGAGGTTGAGTGAGCCAACACCGCGTGATAAGAGTTTCTGTACTTGTTTGGCCAGATAGCTGACATCGCCGGTGCGGCCGCCGCTGCCAATAATGACCTCAAGTAACTCAAAATCGGAAAGGCTAGCAGCGCCTTTCCTAGACAATTTTTCACGTGGCCGGTCAAATTCCGGTAACTGAGATAGTTTTCTCCGAACCATTGCTGTACAGTGTAGCAGAAATTACTGCAAGATTATATTGTATTAATTTGAATAAAGAAGATATTTATTTTACACATATATTTTCGAACCTCACTCCGCTCACGAAAATTGATGTTCGCTGTGTTACGCTCTTAAAAGAGCGATGATTCGAAAACACATATGCAAAATAAATATCTCAACGATATACTTTTCCAGGCTAACACTATAAAATAAAATTAATATGAAATCACAGCATCATGGGTGGCAATTGCCAGTGAGCGATACGCTGGCAACGTTGCCGTCAGCCATTACACTTATTCGTACAATTTTGGCGGTAGTGTTTGCTTTGCTGGCGGCTACTTCGGGAAGTTTATCGTGGCTTATCGCCGCTATTGCAACTTACTGGGTTGGGGACATCGCCGATGGCTGGGTGGCACGCCTTACAAAGCGCGAAACGCGCAGCGGGGCTATATTCGACATTATGGCTGACCGGCTTTGCGTCGGCCTTATCTATCTTATTTTTGGGTTTTGGCACCCCGAACTACTTTGGACAATTGGCCTTTATTTAGTTGAGTTTATTTTTATTGACGGCTTTTTATCACTGAGTTTCTTATTTTGGCCGCTCTTGAGCCCTAATTACTTCTTTTTGGTAGATAAACAAATCTTTATACTTAATTGGTCGACAATTGGTAAGGCTGCAAATTCATCTATTTTTCTTTTGGTAACTGTTATATTTCAACAACCATGGTTGAGTTTTATTATTGCGGCAGCTGTCTTAAGTATAAAACTCTACTCAATCTGGCGGCTCTATACAGTGGTAAGTCTGCCAAAAACTACACTTTCTTAGTTTTCTTGGCCGTTAAGCTCATAAGGATTGGGTTTTTAAGCTCAACAACACGGATACTACCATCACAAATGAATTTATTTCGCAGTACTTGACCGCGGAATTTGAATGGCTCACCAGCTTGAATGTCGCTTAATTGTTTGGTTTCTCGTGCACTCTCGAGGGTTTCAATAATAAAATCGCGCTCGTTATCAGTGAAAGGGTCATTACGATGCGTGATTTGGCCGTTACGCCAGCGTACTGCGAGCGGACCAGTGTCATCAATAGCAGCGCCAATCCAAATTTCTTTATCGGTACCAAGCAAGTGTTTGAAATGTTTGTGCCAAAACTGGTAGTGATGGTGGTGTTTATCATTTTCAGGTAAGCTGAGCCGCCAAAATCGGACATGATGACGAGAATGGGCGCTTTTATTCTCGTGCCGAGGCATCTGAAAACCAATATCGAACGGCCGGCCGAACAGATATAACTTTGAAAATGGTGCATGAGGGTAGGGGGTGTGAAAGACGATGGAAATAGCTTCACGCAGTAAATTCTTGAGAGTGGGGGGGTCGGCAATGTACCACCCGGCTTTCGTCATAGCGTCAATAAAATGCTTTTCACTATTTGCAACCACGGCAATATTCACCGGATCGGCTGGCCAGCCATCGGGCGTCGTCACATACATAGGAATATGATTTGGTTTAATGACAACTCGAAATAAACGCAGTAATGCCGGAATGGCAATGTATGCCAATAAACAATAAATTAGCAAGATTGCCAGCGCGAGGGGAACTTTAGCTTCAAAATAGGGCAATGCACTAAAAACTGCAAAATAAACAGTATAGGCGCCAAGTAAGAAGATAAAGATACGCCACAAGACGCGAAAAACAATTAACACCATAGCTTTAGCAGTATTATAGCAGTAATTTGTATGTATGAATCGTGTACAATACAACAATGAGCTCATCTCTGATGCATAAACTATTCCCAAAAGATTTTTTATGGGGTGCGAGTACGAGCGCCCATCAGGTTGAGGGCGGTAATCGCAACCAATGGAGCGAATGGGAGGATACAAATGCTTTAGCATTAAGTAAAAAAGCTGAATATCAAGATGATTGGTTGCCTCGCTGGGAGCGTTTTAAAAATGAAGCACTTAATCCGAAGAATTATATCTCAGGCCAAGCGGGTGACCATTACCATCTTTATAAGCATGATTTTGAGCTACTTAGTAAACTTAATATGAATGCTTTTCGCTTTAGTATTGAATGGTCGCGCCTTCAACCGCATAGCAGCAAAGATTGGGATGTCACTGCAATACGCTATTACAAAAATTACATCGCAGCATTAAAAGCTCGCGGCATCGAACCTGTGGTGACACTCTGGCATTTTACGCATCCGGTGTGGTTTGAGAAGAAGGGCGGCTTTGCGAATTACAATAATATTAAGTTTTTCGTTCACTTTGCCGATAAAGTTATGCGCGAGCTTGGTAAGGATATCCGCTATATCATCACCATCAATGAACCAGATACGTTTGTATATAACGGCTATCGAATAGCGAGTTGGCCACCACAAAAGCAAACCTTTATGCAGAGCCTCGAAGTATACCGTAATCTGTTAATAGCTCATAAAATGGTATATAAAAAGTTGCGTAAACATAAACGTCCGTATCAAATTAGTTTTGCAAAAACCTACGCCGCCGCCTATGCTGGCGATAGCCGGTTCATTAGTAAATTCGGTGCATGGCTCCAGTGTTTTTTAAGGGATACTCTTGTGTTGTATCAAGTACAGCATTGCCTCGACTTTATTGCGGTGAATTATTATTTTGCTGATCGTTACATAGGGCTTCACACCGATCAACCAAATACCCGTCAAAGTGATATAGGCTGGAGTATGGAGCCAGAGCGTATCAGCGAGGTACTTGTCTGGTTGCAGAAAAAATATAAAAGGCCAATTATGATAACTGAGAATGGCTTGGCAGATGCTGATGATCGTCAGCGTAAATGGTGGCTTCAATTAACTTTAAAATCGCTGATTTATGCTCGGCAGAATAACGTGCAATTAATTGGTTATTTATACTGGTCGTTAATCGATAATTTCGAGTGGGCACTCGGTAAATGGCCAAGATTTGGTCTTTATGCAATCAATTATAAAACCATGAAACGTACCCCGCGTAAAAGTGCGCTTTGGTTCGCGGCTGTACTCGCAAAAATAAGGGGTTTGTAACGTTGAAAGGTTTCTCATTGTCGTCATTAGTGGTGGTACCGGCAGTTCAACTGGTTAACTGCATGATGATGAGCTTGGTAAAGTGCCCCAAAAGGTGACCCAATTACTGCTAACGAACTTTTATTCGCTATAACCTTGTGTCATATTATGAAGCTATATTTTCCTTAAAACCGTGCCAAAGCCGGTCGATCAGACGAAAACATGATAAGCTTGATTTAGCAAAAAGGAGATTACCCATGACATGTAACCATGCCATTATCATTGCTGCAGGCTATGGTACTCGGCGTTTGCCGATTACAAAAGCAGTTGAGAAGTGTATGCTTCCAATTCTGGATCGGCCCTTAGTCGATTACATCGTTGAAGATTGTATCAAAGCAGGGATCGAACATATAGTTTTTGTTGTCAGTGAAGGCTCAACGCAGATCCAAGATTTTTATAGCCAATATGATGCTCTTGAAACATATCTTAAAAAACACGGCAAAGAAAAGTATATTGAACTTATTACACCGCCAAGTGTGCATTTTGAGTTTGTTGAACAGTCGAATGATTCGCTCTTTAATCACTATGGTACCAATACGGCCGTTGCTATTGCTCGTGATCGAGTTCCAGAAGGTGAACCCGCCTTAGTGCTTATGGGAGATGCGCTTATTTATCGTGATGACCAAAAAAGTGCACTCGCAGAATTCTTGGAACAAGTCCCAGAAGGAGAGTCAGGGGCATTAACGAAAGAGATGCCTCGCGAAGAACTGTCGAACTATGGGGTATTAGCCATTGACGAGCATGGCTATCTCGATCATATGGTTGAGAAACCAGACCCAAATGAAGCACCAAGTAATATGATTAATCTTGCTGAATATCTTTTTTCAAGTGATTTACTTGATGAGACCGTTGCATTCTTTAACGAACCGATTGTCCCCGGCAAAGAGAAGTACGTTAACATCGACCCGTTTAATCGTTATTTTGCTAAAGGTGGCAAGATGAAAGTAGTGCCGGTTACCGGTGAATATCTCGATGTTGGTACACTGAAGGGTTGGCTTAAGGCTAACGATTACGTTGCTCGCATTACGGGCGTTTTATAATTGTTTGAGGCAGCTTTTTTACCTTAAGCTCTAGTGGAGCTTAAGGTAGGCATTGGGCTGAAATCGGTAGTTAAACCGATTTCACACAGTCCGAGAAGGCACATCATCTGCTGGCTGCTTAACTATAGTTGACATACGGTCAACTGTGTGCTATATTGAGTATATTATGAAAAAAGAAAATAAAAACACTCAAGTGCAAGAAAATACAAAAACGATAGCATTAATTGATCACGCATTAACCGAGGATGTAAAATCGTCTCTCTTGGTTGTTTCAGTATTGATAAACCTGTTTATCTTTACAAGCTGGCTAGTAGTACAATCAACCAGCGCCTATGACCAACAAGTAATTGCTTGGCTCTTTACGCGTTAGGTCTAAAACGCTCTAAGTATAAAAACGACATCTTTCGATGTCGTTTTTATAGCTGCTTAGGGTACCCCGGCTATATGCAGTGTTTCCCACAGAATTGTGGAAAACCCCTCATTTGTATACCAACATATGAAAAAGTACTTGCCAGTGGGTAATTGTGGGGAGTACTATGTGGTCAGTGGGTAGCAGTGGGTGATCAAAAGAGCATCCACGGTATGAAACAAAAACCACCACGTAAATTACAAACCATAACAAAGCGGATTAATGGCAACCACAGACTACTTTGAACGCAAACTTGACGACAAGCGGCGGTTAACGATACCTGCTGAACTTCGAGCAGAATTTGCGAGCGGTGTCGTATTGACCAGAGGATTCGGCAACTATCTGCATATGTACCCAGCAGCAACGTGGCAAGACCAAGTTGAACCGGCGCTGAAGGGAAGTATTCTTGATGAGCGGGTGGCTGATTTAAATGTTCAGTTCCGAACAGGCAAGACGTTGGCTGCACTGGATGATAAGCAGGGCCGCGTTATGATAGAGCAACACTTGCTTGATTACGCACACATCACAAAAGAAGTTGTGGCAGTTCGAGCGGGAGCCTATTGGCGCATCATGGCGAAGTAACTTTTACGGGCACATTAACAAATTAGAATCGACCAGACCAATCCGAGGTCAACTACCCGGCAACCAGTGGGTGGCTTGAGGGCTAAACCACCAAAAAAGCTCTAGCACACTTAGAAGAATTCTGGGTTTAAGCCCAGAAAACTTACACCTCCCAAAAAACTCCACCTCACACAAGTCTCTCAAAAATAATGGAGATTACTCGGGAACTTTTTCAAAGTCCCCTCACCACAACAACTCCATTGACAAAAACAAAAACATTGCAAGATTGCACAAAAATAAACACACTGGCTGCTGGATAGGTGACCTCGAACAAAAAAATGGTAGCATTTAAAGATGAATACCGAAAAACCACCACAACAACTCCAACTTCATCATGAACCAGTTTTACTTGGCGATACTCTCCAATTGCTCGCACCAAAAAAGGGTGAAACATACCTTGATTTGACTGCTGGCTATGGCGGACACGCGAGTACGGTGATTGATCGGGTTGGCAAGGCGTCGCTTGCGACGCTGGTCGATAGAGATGATATGGCAATTAAAGCCCTAGGGCCTCTTGCGAATGCTGGAGCGCGGTTTTTGCATACCGATTTTGTATCGGCAGCAAAGCAGTTGCATGCCGAGGGCAAGCAGTTTGACATGATTCTCGCAGACCTTGGTGTATCGTCACCACAATTTGACATCGCAGGTCGCGGCTTTTCAATTCGTATGAATGGCCCGCTCGATATGCGCATGGATCGTCGACAAGACAAAACGGCCGCAATACTCTTAAATACAGCATTGGTCGAAGAACTTATCGATATTATTCGCAAATTTGGCGAAGAGCCTAAAGCAAAGCGAATAGCCCAGGCAATTATTGAGCATAGGCCGCTTACGACAACCGCAGAACTTCGCGATGTAATCTCACGGGTCATCAAGAAAAACCCGCTTGATGCCACTGTGCGAACATTTCAATCACTCCGCATTGCGGTTAATGGCGAGCTTGAGCAAATCAGACAACTTACAGAGTTACTGCCTGATCTCTTAACGCCAGGTGGCCGTGTGGCTATTATTAGCTTTCATAGTCTTGAAGATCGTATTATTAAGCGGTTCTTTAAAGAAGAGGCAGAAGCTGGTTATGAAGCACGTCTGCGCTTACTTACCAAACACCCAATTCGCGGAGATCTAAACGACACCACCAACCCGCGTGCAAGAAGCGCCAAGCTTCGAGCCGCCGTGAAAATAAAAATATAGAAAGGACTTGCCTCATGCCAATTACGGTTGTCGACAAGTCAAAAGTAGAAGTAGTTGACGTTCACGTCCTCTAATCTATTTTAAAAAACGGGAGTGTCACTTAAAAACCGGTGACACTCCGCCAAGATAAAAATAAACACGAAAGAAAAGAAACATGACTCAGTATTACGCTGCTGCATCATCCTTACCCCGACGCGACGATCGCGGCTGGCGCCGAAATCAGAACACGGTTGCGTTTCGGGTACAACATGGCCTTGGGCCTGTAACGAATACAGTCATGGTGATATTATTACTTAGTATTCTTGGCTTGATATATCTTACTCAGATTACCAAAACAAGCACATACGGCTATGCGATTAATGAGCTCTCTAAGCAAAAAGAAAAGTTAAGCAGTGAGCGAGATGATTTGTTAGTAGAAAAAGCACGCTTACAAGCTATGCAGCGAGCAGAGCAGAGTAGTGTTGCGCAAGCCATGACAACACCTGCACAAGTTGATTATCGAAATTAGAGTGATATGCCAGTTATTGAGAAGTTATCGGTTCGAGCGCGCCTCTTTGCATTGATTTTCCTAGCCATAGGGGCGGTTTTTGTAGGCCGCTTATTTTATCTTCAAGTAATTGCAAACGCAGAGTTTGTTGCGCTGGCAGCGGCTGAGCACGATAAAAAGTTTGATCTACCAGCGACTCGTGGACTTATTTATGCAAAAGATGGCGACCAAGCTGTGCCCTTGGTACTCAATGAGCCAGTATATACCGTGTATGCTGATCCGGTTGAGGTCAAAGAAGTTAATAAAATTTCAAGTCTTATATATCGAGTTGCTGGCGGTGAAACCGTTAAAGGTTTTGAAGTACAATTAACAGATAAGAAGCGACGTTATGTGGTCTTGGCGCAACAAGTGAATAAGACACAAGCAGACTTGATTATGAAGGAAGAGCTGCGCGGCGTAGGAACGCAAGTGGAACAAAAACGAGTTTATCCTGAAGGCTCGCTTGCCGCCCAGGTGCTCGGTTATGTGAATAGAGAGGGGAAAGGGCAGTATGGTATCGAAGGAGCACTCGATGATCGCTTAGCGGGTCAAGATGGTTTGCGTACTGCCGTGGTTGATGCCCACGGTATCCCATTAACTGTTAGTAATAAAGAAGATGTGATTAAACCACCGAAGAACGGTAATAACGTAGTTCTGAGTATCGATCGCAACGTTCAAGCTTATGTTGAAAGAGCATTAACCGAAGGGCTGAGGAATGCTCAAGCAAAGCATGGTAGTGCACTGGTGCTTGATCCAAATACGGGACGGGTGATAGCAATGGCGACCTTACCCGCCTTTGACCCCAGCCAATACAATAAAGTACAAGATTACAATCTTTTTCAAAACCCCGTGGTCAGTGATCCGTATGAAGCTGGTTCAGGTATTAAAACACTCACAATGGCTGCTGGGCTTGATACAGGGGCAGTTACGCCGGCATCAATATATAATAACGTTGGCTTTGACACGGTTGATGGCATACGTATTAAAAACGCTGAACCTGGTAAATATCTTGGCCCTACAGATATGACCGGTGTACTCGAACATTCATTGAACAGCGGTGTTATTTACGTGCTGAAACAAATGGGAAAGGGGCAAGTAAATTATCAGGCTCGCCAAACACTTTACGATTACTTTACCAATCGATTTGGCATTGGCAAATTAACTGGCATTGAACAAACGAATGAACAAGCTGGTAAAGTTTTCTCGCCAGATGACGAACAGGGTAATAATGTTCGCTATGCCAATATGGTATTTGGACAGGGCTTTGATTTAACGATGCTTCAGTCTGCTATGGCGTTTAGTGCGGCTATCAATGGCGGTACGCTTTATAAACCAACTCTTGTAGAAGGTATGTTAAATCCAGATGGCAGCGTTAAGCCGCAGGCACCAATTATCCATACAGATAACGTTATATCACCACAGTCATCGGCAACACTGCGGTCGATGATTCACGAAGGCCGTAAACGATTATTCTCTAAAATTGATAAGCCAGGCTATATTATTGGCGGTAAAAGTGGTACTTCGCAGACAATTGATCCTAAAACCGGAAAATACCGTGATGATAATGCAATAGCCTCATACACCGGCTTTGGTGGCAATCAAACGTCTCGCTATGTGGTTATGGTGCGCATTGTCGACTCTCAGTTACCAGGGTTTGGCGGTACAGTAGCTGCTCAACCGATTTTTGCTAACATCTCGAATTGGTTATTAGATTACTATCGAGTGCCGAAGATACAATAAAATGAAACGAAAGCGAGTATTTAAACATGACTTTTAGTCTGCCACCCGAAACAGTTAATCTTCTCTCGGAAGCTTTAATTCGTATTATTGCACTTGGAGTCGTGGCATTTTTAATAGCCATGGCCTTGACACCTATTTATACTTTCTTGGCATATCGTTATCGGTTTTGGAAGTTGCAGCGTACCACTTCAACAACGGGCGAAGCCCTTGAAGTCTTCTCAAAATTACACGCCGAAAAACACAAGCGTCATATTCCGACCATGGCAGGCATTATTGGTGTCGTTGCAATTACGGTCGTTACCTTAGCCGGCAACTTAAGCCGTGATCAGACATGGCTTTTACTTGCTGCACTGCTTGGCGGGGGTTTCGTAGGCTTAATCGATGATATTATTAACATTCGTGGTCTTGGCGGTGGGGTTAAAGGCCTCAGGAGTCCCATTAAGTTTTTAATGATCACACTTGTGGCGACAGCAGCGGCCTGGTTCTTCTATTACAAACTAGGCTATCACTCGGTGTTTATCCCGTATATTGGTGACATCTCAATTGGATGGGGGCTTATTCCGCTCTTTATCTTTGTGGTGGTCGCAACAGGGAACGCTGTTAATATCAGTGATGGTCTTGACGGACTTGCCGGTGGTTTGCTGGCTATTTCATATGCTACTTTTGGTTTCATTGCACTGATGCAAGGTAATGTTGGTATTGCTGGTTTTTGTTTTACCGTGCTAGGTGCGCTCTTGGCATATCTCTGGTTTAATATATATCCGGCTCGCTTCTTTATGGGTGATGTTGGTTCGTTTGCGCTAGGTACGGCGCTAGGTGTTGTTGCTATGCTCACGAACACGCTGTTCCTTTTGCCGATCATTGGTCTTTTATTTGTATTGGAGACTGGCTCAAGTCTCATTCAGATTGTAAGTAAGCGCTTATTTAAGAAAAAAGTATTTCTTTCGGCTCCATTTCATCATCACCTTGAGGCAATAGGTTGGCCCGAAACAAAGGTAACAATGCGTTTTTGGGTCATCGCTGAAATATGTGCAATTCTTGGTCTTTTAATTGCTATTAGCGGAGGCTTTGTGGCGTGAGTGAATTGGCGCTCCGCGCAAGTGCTAATAAAAGAAAGGATGAGCGAGAGCTATTAAGGCGTCATCGTCCAGATTATTTATTAATTATTTTCATGGTTGTCTTGATGATGACGGGGTTAATCGTACTCTATGCTATCGGCCCAGCTTTGCCTCAGGGGTATGAAGTTAATCGTCAGTTTCTATTTTTGGTCTTTGGGGTTGCAGCTTTTTTATTTGCCAGCCGGTTTCCGGTGCGAGTAATGCTGCAATTAGCGGCTGCGTTACTTATTGCGGCGGTTACTGTCTCGTTTATAATGACCCTTCTAGGAGCGCTGCCAGGTAATCCGCTGGTTCTTTGCTATAACGGGGCTTGTCGTTGGTATGATTTTGGTGCATTTTCGTTTCAACCGGCTGAATTTTTAAAGTTTAGCCTCATGCTCTATCTTGCAGTATTTTTAGCGGCACGGAAAAGTGCTGGTAAACTACAGAATGTCAAAGAAACCTTAATGCCAGTTGGAATTATTGTTGGTTTGTTGGCATTTTTAGTAATTGTACTGCAAAAAGATATGGGAACGGGCATTGTTATTATCGCCATTGCACTCAGTATGCTGTTTGCCGTGGGCATCAAAGTTCGTTATTTGCTGTTATCACTCGGAGCTGTTGCTGGAGTGGCACTACTGCTGATTATTACCTCACCGCATCGTATTGCGCGTGTGTTAACCTTTTTAAATCACGATGCCGCTACTGATGCTGCCACCTATCATATCCAGCAGGCATTAATTGCAATAGGCAGTGGCGGTTTTTTTGGCCGTGGTTTAGCGCAAAGTGTACAGGCTTTCGGCTATCTCCCTGAAGCTGCCAACGATTCTATTTTTGCGATTGTTGCTGAGAAGTTTGGTTTTCTTGGAACAGTTGCGATTTTATGTATTTTTGCCACCCTGTTGTATCGACTATTATTAATATTCGACCGATCTTTGAGTCTTGAGTTGCGACTTATTATGGCTGGTATTATTGGGTGGATTGGCACTCAGATCGTAGTGAATATCGGTGCTATGCTCGGTATCATCCCATTAACTGGTATTACATTGCCATTTTTGAGCTTTGGAGGCACAAGCCTTATCTTTATTATGCTCATTATGGGTCTTGCATTTCAGATTTCACGGTATACTGTGTATAAAAGAATTAATCAAGGGGATAAGGATGAAGATCGTCGCAGCGGGCGGCGGGTCCGGCGGGCACGTAACGCCAGCACTAGCCGTTATTAATGAGTTGAGCCGACTTGACCCTGCGTTGCAAGTACGTTTCATATGCGACAAAAGCTTTCTACTGCAATCAAAACACATTATGGCACAAGCTGCCGCGCCAGTGAAGGTGACGCATATTTTGGCTGGCAAGTGGCGCCGCTATCATGGTATTCCTTTTGTAGAGCAGTTTTTTTACTGGCCGACGCTTTCGGGTAACATTAAAGACTTTTTTACCTTTGGTATTGGGTTGATACAAAGCATATGGTTGCTTTTATTTAATCGGCCAGACGTTGTGTTTACAAAAGGTGGGTTTGTGTGTGTGCCGGTGGGCCTGGCGGCAGCCTTGTTACGTATACCGCTGGTTATTCATGATTCGGATGCATCCCCAGGGCTCACAAATCGGATCTTGTCTCGTTATGCTCGTTTTATTGCTACGGGGGCACCATTAGAATACTATCCCTATCCCAAAGATCGTTCATTTTATGTAGGTATTCCAATAAGTAATATTTTTGTGCCAACTTCTGAAAATGAACGTGCAAATTTAAAGACGAAGCTTGGTTTTCAAGATCGCCCCCTGATATTCGTGACCGGTGGAGGTACTGGCGCGCAGCCTATTAACGATGTATTGAACCTTATTGCAAATAACCTTACCAAGAAGGCGCAAATTGTCCACTTAACAGGGGTAGGGAAGGCGGAAGCAGTGAAGGCACGGATTAGTAGCCCTTATTATTACGTTTATGAGTTTGTTGATCAAAATCAAATGGCTCAACTCATTTGTGCTGCCGATGTGGTTATCTCGCGAGCGGGCGCGAGTACTTTACTTGAATTGGCGGCGGCGGCAAAAGCAACGATTATTATACCAAATCCGCGGCTAACTAGCGGCCACCAACTGAAAAATGCGGCTATATATGAAAAGACGGGTGCAGCGTTGATACTTCATGACGAGGATATTCAGACGCATCCCAAACATTTGCAAGAAGCGATTGTTCTGTTGCTCACTGATAAAAAAAAGCGTCTAGAGCTTGAGAAAAACATGCACAAGTTCGCAAAACCGAAAGCTGCATACGATGTTGCGGAATTAATTATAAAAGCACATCGGCAATGATGAATTTTTTTAAGAGAGGGCGGGGGAGTAGGAACGAATCACGTCGGCATGCTAGCCTTCCGTTGAGGCAGCCTCGAATTAATGATCCGCGCGAAAGCTATATCTTTCGCCGAAGCCGAACTCTCACTGGCAGTGCAGCAAATGATGTAAAAACAGCAATAACCCCACAACCTTCCGATCTGCAATCCGAGCGTTTAAAATTACATGAGCTACAACAAAGACGCCGAACGCTTATGGGTATAGCATTTATGAGCATTATCGTTGCCTTTGGTATTTGGTATTTGCTTGCAAGTACGATTACTGGTGCTAGAGTAATGGTTCAAAACGAACAGCCAACTGTTGCTGAACAGCAAAAAGTAATGCAAACTATTCAAGATTATGTCAATAATTATCCAACCGAAGCATTTACCTTAACGCTTCATATGGAGCGCTTCATGTTGTATATGCAGCGCGCCTATCCAGAGATCGCTTCAATAAGACTACAAAGCAAATGGCTTGGCTTGGAACGTAGTTTTCTTATAACTTATCGTCAAGCGCTTGCCGCCTGGCAAATTGGCGATAAGCGATTTTATATTGATTCTGAAGGCATCGCATTTACGGCGCTCCACGGACCTGAGCCTGCTTTAAAAGTTGAAGATGCATCAGGTTTTAAGCCTAGTGACGACAATTCAGTAGCATCAAAACGATTTATCCGTTATTTAGGACAACTTTTAGCAGCGATTCAAGTAAAACAAGTTGGTATCGTTGAACGCATTGTCATTCCAGCTTCAACAAGGGAGCTTGACGTCTATCTGAAGGATCGTCCATATCCGATAAAAACACATATCGACAGAGATCCTTATAAGCAAGTTGACGATATGACTGCAGCCCTGGGTTTTATGGATGAAAAACACCTGCGTCCGCAATATGTTGATATCCGTGTTGAGGGAAGAGCCTACTATAAGTGATTCTGATTAGTCATATGATCTCAAGGTGATTCTATTTATAAATTTATAAGATCTAACTACAATATCGCCTGCCCAATAGTTCTAGTTTTGTTCTATATGATGAAACTAAGCATAAGCAGAGCAGAGAAAAGTATACTATCATACCTTTTTTCGTTAAAGCAAATAGCAGTTTCTTGAATCTATCCAAAGGGGAGAGGGGAGAGATTGAAAACTTATAAAAGTACTAAATTGTGAAAATGCAAATAAAAAGATAGCTTTTCACAAATCTGTGGAATCTGTGGAAAAGCTTATTCAAACATGTAAGTATCGGTCACGCAAATATGCTATGTTGGTTATTGTAGATGACCACTATTGCTTGCAGGAGCTCTGAGCCTTAATATAACACAATAACACAAGCACCTGAGTCTAAAAGCTGTCGAGAGCTTCTGCTTCTTCTTAAATTATCAATCGTGTACCCTATTGTGGGAGGGGTTACAAACCAAAGTAATTAGAATACGTTAGTGTCGTAAAAGATATATTGTACGACATAAGGTTTGTAGCCATTTTCTAAACTCATAAATACTCCTTCTACCTTTTTGAATATTGATGATAATTATTACCCATATGATTTGTCTGCCCTTCTACTCTTAAATTAATAATCCTCTGTTTTGGCGAATGTGGTTACTTATCATGACCTCATGCATTGGATTTTACCGGGGGCTAAATATGGCATTATTGACACGGTTGGATTGATTAATATACATCAAACATAATGTTTGTTCTAAGTTTGTTCTAAATCAATAAATAGATTACGATTACAGTTGCAGTAATCAGTAATTATTTATCTCAACCGTAGTTCAGTGCCGTCCGCCGATGAAGTAAGTGTTTTACGCTCCGGCACGGTAATAGCAGCTTTTTCGCCACTGTTGTTGCTATTATTCGAACGATTTCTTGAGCGGCTACGACTTCGTTTGCGCTTTGGAGGGTTCCCAGGAGTCGCTGGAGCGGTCATAGAGGCGGGTGCGGCAGAACTACTAGAGTTACTGCCCTGCTGTACTTTTGGAACTGGTTGAGGCTTCTCGGGCGAAGGCATCGTTGGTGGTGTAGACGGTGTAGACTGTGCTTTAGCAGGAGAGGGCTCTACTTGCTTATTTTGTTGATCAATTGGCCATTGTTGTTGCTGGGTTTGTGATTGTGGTGCTGATGCCTGGTTTCTGGCCATGAGAATCTGGATTTCTTCTTCAACCTCAGCGCGGGGCCGACCGAAAAGGTGTCGCGTGTTGGCGATGATGTCCCTTGTAAAGTCGGTTTGATTCGGCGGAATGCTTAAGGTTGTTGCCGAAAAGGCTGGAACTTTTTCACCCTTGATAATCATGCTAATTGCGAAGCTGCGATTGTGCATGGCTAGGAGATCTTCGGGTACGAACTGGGGTGCAAGCGGCTTTGCGAGAGCGGGTGCGTCTTCCGGGCTTACTCTGAAAGAAATCACAGTACCGACGTTGCCAAAAACCGCATCACTTACTGTTGCAGACATCTGACGGGTATATTGATTGGCGACAGTAAGGTTTAGGCCATATTTGCGTGCCTCAGATAGGATAGTTGCAAACGAATCAGTTGCGAAGTTCTGAAACTCATCAACATATAGATAAAATGGGCGGCGGTCATCAATATTTGGAATATCGCTACGGCTCATGGCGGCTAATTGGATCTTGGTGACTAAAAAAGAACCAAGAATTGAAGCATTATCTTCACCAATCAAACCTTTTGAGAGATTTACAATAAGGATTTTTCCTTCATCCATAATTTTTCGAATGTTAAACGTGCTACGTGGCTGGCCGATAATGTTACGAATAATGGGGTTGGCAACGAAGGCTCCTACCTTATTTAAGACTGGTGCCACCGCTTCAGATGCGAATTTATCTTGCCAACTTGCAAACTCAACCTGCCAGAAGTTTAATACAACGGTGTCCTTACAGTGTGAGAGCACTTCTTTTCGGAACTTTTTATCAGTGAGCATACGTGTAATATCAAGCATGGTTGAATTTGGATAATCAAGGAGGGCTAGAATGGTATATCGCAGGATGTATTCTAGCCGTGGCCCCCAACTCTCGCCAAACATACGTTTCATAACACCAATAATCTCGGAGCTAATATTATTTTTAAGATTCGGATCGATTACTTCCATCGGGTTAAAACCAACGGGAAATGCGGTGTCGGCTGGATTAAAATAGACTACCTCTTTGATGCGATGTGCTGGAATAAATCTCATGTTGTCAGTTGCAAAATCACCATGCGGGTCGATAATGGCGTAGCCTTGGTTGTGGAAGACGTCTGAGAGTGCAAAGAGCTGCAAGAGCCCTGACTTCCCTGCTCCTGTTTGACCAATAATGTATACATGGCGGCCACGATCAGAACGATACATACCAAATTGCTGCTGATAACCGCGGAAATTTGTCAACCCAAAAGCGCTCAGCTCACTATCTTCAGGGTTGCCTTTTAGAATTGGTAGTTTTGAAGGTGGCTCAGCGGTTTTAGAACTTGCCCAGACAATATTTGGTGTTTCAACATTGGTATGCGGTAGGTGGAAGACACTGGCGAGCTCTTCAATGTTTAAAATAAAACCTTTATCAATGAAGAAGCGGGCACGGGCTTGCGCAAGAGCGTCGCGGTCGTAGCTGGCATGCTTCATAATAAATCCGTTCAGATTAGTACTATTAAATTGCTTAAAAGTACCAACAATTGCCTGCATGCGCAGCCGGGCGGTCTGACGGTCGTTGCCAACATATACCAGGCGGATCTTAACCTGATAGCCAAGCTTCGTGCTCTTTTTTTCGGCTTCGCTTATGCGAGTACGATCACGTTCCGAAAGATCTTTGGGTTTGTCGTTCGCCTCTGGGGGTTTCGCAAGTGCACCTATAAAGCTGGCGGCAGCGCCGAATGCTCCTAGTCCTTCCCCGCCACCACTTTTAACACGCGTTACATAAGCCGCTGAACGCTTGTGCCACGTATCGGCGATTGGCCGTACCATTACCTGAATCCACATTTCTTCGTTGGGGTCATCGAGTTTGGCAAGCGTTGCGGTAATAGCTGCCAACGGGTCAACCTCAAAACTTTGAAAAGTCTTAATTGGTAAGACATCGTTGTCTTTGACGGTTAGCTCGGCACTATGAACGATTTCAGATTTAATATCGCGATTCGTGTAGTCTTCGTCGGCAATGTGCATCTGTACACTTGGATACTGTGCATATATCTGGCCTTCGACAAAGTTTTGTAGATGGCTTGGTACCCAAACATAAAAACGGATATGTTTTTGGATTGAAGCGATTTCAAATGAAATATGCTCTTGAAGGCCGCCTTCTTGGCGTAGCTCTCTCTTGTCTCGTAGAATACCGTGTAAACTCGCAAACATTTGTTCAGCCGCAAGCTCTTTTTTATCGTTAGCACGAGGAATTTCGAGTATGAGCAGAACATGCTCTTGCTGGCTAATAACTTTTGCAGTGCGATTATTTTTCCATGTCAAATAAGCCAGGATACCGACAATAGGCACCCAGATGTACCACTGAGATATAAGCCCGAATAAAAAGGCGAAAATAGTATCCATATCGCTTACTCTTTATTGTCTCGCAAACTGATGGAGAGTGCAACCGCGTAAGGAGATGTGGCTTCTAATGAATAGAAAATATGAAGAATCTAGAACTAGTTTTCAGCTAGCGCATATGTTGCTTTGGCAACGCGTTTAAACTGTGACTTTCCCTGTAAGTTCAAGAGAATAGTGGTTTCTTTTACCTGGCGGTGTTTGAGTACGCGGCGGACAATGTCATCGCGATGTAACGGCTTGCCTTCTTCTTTGAGAATGCTGCTGATAATGTCGGCAACGGTACCCTTACTGTAGCCCCAATCACTGAGCGCATAGATACCTCGGCCAATGAGCACGAAGCGTTTATCTTTAATAAGCTCATTGTGAATAGCTTGGGTTGTAACATCTTTGCGCTTGAAATCTGATTTTTTAATAGCAGTAGCAATCTCCGAGAAGTGCAATGGCTTGCCATTCTCTTCAAGAATAACGTAGATTTTATCACGAATGTTTTTAGGGTTAACACTTGGCCATTTCATAAGACCCCAGCGGTCTTTTAGCTCTGCAAGGTTTTTGCTGACGCGCGCGAGGGCACGAACGTGGTCTGGGTGCTCGTGGTTAAGCTTGCCATGTAATTCTTCAGTCGTGAGCGGTTCACCATGTTTTTTAACAGTTTTTACGATTGCGTCAACATGCTCTTTGATCTTTTGTTCGTTGTGGTGCTCAGTAATGCCTACAGCGTGATGATAATGATCGTTCTCTTCGACAACTGCAAGATGAGGTGCGAGTTCAGCAACGAACGCTACATGGGCTTTGTCGCGCTCAGCATGCTGGCCTTTACCAACGCGTTCGCTTAAATCGCTTACACGAGCAATACGTCCCATTTCGTGAAGATGGCGAATAAGTTGTTTTTCGATATGAGCAACATGTGGCAATTTGCCAGCTTCTTCGGCCGCTATTTTTAAGCGAATAAGAATGGCTTTTTCAAGTTGACGAACACGTTCACGCGTAATGCCTAAGAGTTCACCAATTTGCTCTAGTGTTTCTTTGCGGTCATATAAACCAAAGCGCCGAGAAACAATTTCGCGTTCGCGTTCGCGTTCAATAGTATTTAAAATATCCTGTACAGCACTGTGAAGATCGAGTGTCGTAGTCTCGGCAGTCGAAGTATCGCTCATAAATTCTCCTCGGATTACAATTTTTGTCATATATATAAAGTACTATAAAACAAAAAGATTTTTATGTCAACAGGCCCTCGTCCTTTTTGTCTAGAGCAAATTATAGCATGAAGTAGCCAATTTTTACAAACAATTGCATAAGCGTATTAAGTGATGTTAAAAAGCCAGCTTTGTAACAGGGGTAGTGTAGTCTAGTATATTCCATAAAGGCCTGAAAAAGCTTATGATTAAATTATTAAAAGTAGATTAAAAAAATATAATTAGATTTTTATTAGGGGTGGGATTTATGACAAAAATACAGCCAATGCAGCTGCAATTCGGTGTTAACCTTCATGCAGACGAAGTTTATAATCATTTTCAACCACCTCGTTCCACTGCCTTTTACCCCGATTTTATAGCCGAAGAATTACGCACTGCTCTTGCTTCTTACGCTGGTGTGTCACCAGAAATGGTTGTATGCGGGCATGGATCGGATGAACTGGTTGATGTGTTTATTCGTATTCATCATTTGCGTACCCCTAATATTATTGTCGCCGAGGTACCACCAAATTATTATCAATATCGTAATTATGCTCATCGCCTTGGTCTTGAGGTAACCTCACTCGAGGTTGATCGGAAAGATATAAGCCCGCAACTTTTTATGAATGCCGGTTGTACACCTGAAAATAGTATCTTAATGCTTGATAGCCCTGCTAACCCTTCGGGCGAGATAACTACTAAAACACAATTTATCGAACTGCTTGAAGCGGGTTATCATGTTTTTGCTGACGAAGCTTATTATGAATTCCACCATAAGACAGTCATTGATTTAGTGCCTCGATATGAACGTCTCGTCGTGTCGCGTAGCCTCAGTAAGATTGCCGCTATGGCGGGTAGTCGTATTGGATATATCATTGCGCAGCCCCAGCTCGCCGAAAAGTTTCGAAGGCATAAGCTCTTTTTTAATATAAGTGTCGATTCTCAAGCACGGGCCCTATATGCGCTTGAACATATGCTTCAATTTGAACAAAGCCTTGATAAAATGCGAGCTGTAAAAACATTTACACTTGACAAATTGCAACAGTTAGAAAACTTTAAACTGTTTCCTTCGTTAGATATGTATGCTATTTTTAGACCGCTTCATATGCCTGCGAAAGAGCTTCATGAACATTTGCGCAATAAGCATCATATTATCACTTACTTATTTGAGCGCTATAAAGGTGAAGAGGCCATCCGTGCAACTGTGGGCCGGCTTGAAGATATGAAGGTGCTTGCTGCCGCTCTCGAAAGACTCTAGATGTCGAGAGAATTAAAAAACTTCTGCTGCAAGCTTGGTTAGTAAAGCGCTATCTTCGATAGGACGCTCAAATATAACTCGTGTAAACCGATTGTTGCGCACCTTCCAAGCTAACTGATTGTCGATAATTGCAAATACATCTTTGGAAAAATAAGGAGTTACTTCGTCTTGCAAGGGCTTATCGATAGCGTTAACTAGTTCTGCAAGAACATTTGCAGCTTCCTGCTCTTCTTCGAGGTTAAAGTGGCCTGAAGGAGGGCGGGCGGCTTTAATGCCTATCCCATTATCTTTTGCGAAAGATAGAATTGGCAGTAGTGGTTTGCAGGCATATGTACCCAAGAATGATGAACCAAGTGAAATGTGTGAGGATGACCGTAAAATATCTTTTTTAACTTCATGAATTCCTCTGTGAATATAATGTTGCACGCTCATTGCGCCTAGAGCGGATCTGTATATTCGCCTGAGGTTATCTGGAATAGGATGTTCTCTTAGGAAATTATCAATGTCTAACTGCCAGACATCCATGGGTATTTTTTGGATATTCCAGTCCCATAGGTATGTAGATGTTGGCATGTGAAAAGCATTTTGCTGAATGCATACTGCCCCTAGCTTTTTTGCTACTTCTTGGCTTCGTTGGTTTGAGCTTGCAATTTCTAAAGTGGCGTGGGTGAGTCCCCATGAGTCTTGTGCAAACGCTAGGAGGGCTTGAATGCTGCGAAACGCATAATTTCGGTTGCGCGCCTGCTCCCCCAGGTAAAATCCTAATTTCGCTGTTTTCATATAAGGATTCCTGCTAACACTCGGGTTCGCAAGGCCCACGAACCCCATCATTCCACCCGTGTATCCTCCTTGCAGCGGTGAGTCATAAAATATAAAAAACGGAAGCCGCCTATTCTCTTTCATGTCATTTACGTACGTTTTTATGCGAAAATAAGACTTAAGTACATGCGACTCAGCCCACGGTAAAAACTGTGGAAGGTCCGAGCCTTCAAAGTTTAGAAATTGAAAAAAGGCTTCCGCATGATCGAGCGAGACAGGCCGAAGGTGAGCGGGCCACTGCTCGCCTTCTAATTCTAGCAATTCTAAAGAAGAAGCCCTCCCCTCTTCAAAGGGATGGTGGCTGGAATATTCATGATCGATCATTCGATATATTATGAGCGTTTTCGAATTGTTCGCCGTGTTTTTTTGGTGGGCGCCTCATCAAGTGCGGCTTTGGCCTGCTCAAGTGTAATAGTTTTTGGATCGGTATCCTTTGGAATCTTGGCATTCTTTTTGCCATTAGTAATATAGGGCCCGAAACGGCCTTTGAGTACTTTAATACCATTGCCGAAATCGGCAATATTCTTCTCAGCCTCAGTTTTTAACTTGGCTTTATAGAGTTCCCGAGCTTCTTCAGGCGTGATGACATGCGGATCAAGGGGCTTAATGCTCACGAATGTTTTATCGACGACAATGTAGGGACCGAAACGACCAATATTGGCTCTGATCTCTTTTCCATCTTCGGTCATACCCACTAGGCGTGGCAGTTGAAACATTTCAAGTGCCTGTTCAAGCGTGACCGTTTCGATCCTTGCGCCAGCCGGCAGTGGTGCGAATTCTGGCTTTGGATCATCAGACTGCTCGCCTTTTTGAAGCATTGGTCCAAAGCGGCCAAATCGGGCAAAAATAGGCCGGCCAGATTTCGGATCGTCGCCGACTAAACGGGTTTGTGTTGCTTCGGCCCGTGAAATTTCACCGCTCGCTTCGACAAGTTGGTGAAATGGGTCATAAAACTCGTGCAATACTTTCACGCGATCTTTGTTGCCAATTGCAATTTCATCGAGCTCACCTTCAATTGTCTTTGTGAAATCGTAATCCATTACCCCTGCAAAATGTTTGACTAAGAAGTTAGTGACGACCTTGCCGGTATCGGTCGGAAAAAGTTTATTGGTATCCTTGCCGTAGGCAATTGTTTCTTTTGTTTCAGAAACGTTGCTATTTTCAAGGGTTAGTTTTTGAATATCTCGAGGCACGCCTTCAAGATCACCGCGCTCTACATAGTCACGGGTTTGAATGGTGTTGATAGTGCTGGCATAAGTGCTTGGCCGGCCAATACCCATTTCCTCGAGCTTCTTTACCAGGCTTGCTTCGGTGTAGCGAGCTGGGCCGCGTGAGAGATTTTCGATAGCTTCGGCTCTCTGTAGTTTTAACGGATCGCCTTGCTTAACTTCTGGTAACAAAACATCATCACCGCTACGGCCGTAAACTTTTAAGAAGCCATCGAAAACGACAATCTCGCCTTTTGCCTCCATAACTTCTTCGCTTTTGGTGGCAGCTATGCTGATAGTGGTTTTTTCAAGCGCGGCCGGTGCCATTTGGGTTGCGAGGGTTCGTCGCCAAATAAGATTATAGAGCTTTTTTTGCTGTTCATCAGCGCCAGCAAATTCTTTTTTGACATCTGTTGGGCGAATAGCCTCGTGTGCTTCTTGGGCGTTAGCAGATTTTGCCTTAAAAGTGCGATATTGATGATAATTATCTCCAAAGCTTTGTTTGATAAATGAGGTCATAGCACCGAGGGCTTGGGCCGAAAGGTTAACTGAATCGGTACGCATATAGGTTATATGGCCAGCCTCATAGAGGCGTTGGGCGAGCTGCATGGTGTTTCGCGGGCTAAGCCCAAACTTCGAGCTGGCTTCTTGCTGAAGCGTACTGGTTGTAAATGGTGCCGAGGGGTTACGGTTGCCTGGTTTTTTTTCAACATCAGCAACACTAAAGTTGCTTGTGGCGAAGGCATCAAGCACCTTTCGAACGTCATCGGCTGTTTGGTATTTTTGCGGGCTGGTAGCTGGCAATATCGTACCGTCTGACAATATAAATTCAGCCGTTAATTTAAAGGTAGATTCTGGTGTATGGGCCTCAATTTCGGTTTCTCGTTCAACAATCAGACGCACGGCAACCGATTGTACGCGACCAGCCGAGAGCTGTGGCCGCACTTTGCGCCATAAGACTGGTGAAAGCTCAAAACCAACGAGATAATCGAGTGATTGACGAGCCTGCTGGGCTTCAACGAGGGGCATATTTATGCCACTAGGGTTCTTAACAGCCTCGTCAAGCGCATTTTTAGTAATTTCGTGGAAGACAATACGTTTTGTCTTTTTTGGGTCAAGCTTCAACACTTCAGCCAGATGCCAGGCAATAGCTTCGCCTTCGCGGTCACCATCGCTCGCGAGCCAGACGGTGTCGGCCTCTTTAACGGCCTTTTTTAATTCAGCAATCACCTTCTTTTTATCGGCATCAACTTCAAACTTTGGTGCGAAATTATGAGCTACATCAACACTTCCGTTTTTACTTGGCAAACCGCGAATGTGGCCAATACTACTTTTAACGAGATAGTCTTTGCCGAGATATTTTTCAATAGTTTTTGCTTTGGCTGGTGATTCAACGATCACCAAATTTTTAGCGCTCAATTTGTATCCTTTTTCTATATACTTTTGCTACTCTAAATAATTTACTTAATCAATGCAAGGCTTGTCAGTGTATATTATTTTCAATTAAAACACAACAATTTTATTGACAATCTGCCGAGTAAGGCGTAGAACAATAATAGGCTTAGAGTCGGGGCCGTCTCTTGCGAGAGGCGAAAACTCGGCCTTAAACTAGAACCCTACTCTGGGAAGGACACTCGTGACTACGCTGGAAACACCGCAGAGTGCGGTGCTGCTGAATCAACAGATCGGGGCGATCAACGAGATCGTACCAAATCTGTCTGCAAACGTGAAGCAGCAGCTGGCAGAAGCCTTGGTGGCTGCTGTCAAGGTTGCTTCGTTTCCTTGTTTCGTCGAGCGCGTCGAGAAGGTGCGGGACCTCTCGATGTCGATGCTCATCCCGCGTGCGCACTTGGGAGTCATGAACAACAGTGGGATCGCTCTCAACCTTCGCAGCGTTCTTCGTGCGGACTGTTTCGTGCAGGTGCTGGGTGAGATTGGTATCACTGTCGGCCGCGAGCTAAGTGATGCAATTCACGACAAGATGTGTGGCGACGAGCCGTCTCGTATGGCTGGCATCGATGCCCGCATCCAGTACGTTGACGGTGAGGCATACGTCAGCTTCGGCACGGTCTAGATCTAGAGTTGGGTTCACCCGGCGCCGGACGTATGGATATTTTTCCCACACGCCCGGAGCCGGTTTACCCGATAGTCCATTGATTAGCGCCAAGGGCGCGAATTTTACCAGTAATTTCTAACATGGTCAGTGTTTGTTGAAAGGTGGCAGCATCGAAGCCGCTTTTTTGATGTAATAATTCACCGTCACGTTCGCCGGCCTGTAGAATATCTAAAATAATCTGCTCTTCAGGCGAACTGGCAAATAATAATTGCGGTTCGGTGGTTTTGTGTTGTAGATTCAATGCGTTAAGCACATCTTTCGTATCAGTAATAACCTGGGCGCCAGTTTTAATTAACTGGTTGCAGCCAGCTGACGTTGGACTGGTAATATTACCAGGCACAGCCATAATGGTTTTTCCCTGCTCCAAGCCCCAGCGGGCGGTGGCAAGTGTGCCGCTGCGGGCGGCAGCTTCGATGATGATAATAACGTCTGAAAGCCCGCTGACAATACGGTTTCGTTCTAAAAAGTGATGCATTAAAGGGGGCATACTATTCGGATATTCGCTGATCAGTGCCCCGCCCTGTTCCACAATCTGCCGTGCCAACTGCTGATGTTGTCGCGGATATATACTGTTTAGCCCTCCGCCCATCACGGCAAGCGTGGTGCCGCCGGCATCAAGAGCTGCTTGGTGTGCTATGCCGTCAATGCCAAGCGCCAGGCCACTAATAATAACCACACCTTGTGCCGCGAGCTCATTACTTAAGCGATACGTTACCTCCCTGCCATAGGTGGTCGGTTTGCGTGTACCGACAATGGCGACAGACGGAAGGCGTTGAGACGGCAATGTGCCGATATAGTGAAATGATTTCACAGCCGGGTCAATGTTCGACAGTATCTGTGAGAACTTATGCTTATCTGGAGTAGTACTATTGATTTCCATATTAATTTGTGTGAAAGAGTATTGACATAAACAAACCAGCGTGTTACTATGGGTCACGGTAAGTTATCCCCAGCCTTGCTGGGATAATTACATGCACCTTATACCCCCTAACTTTAACAGTTAGACCGCTCATTGAAAGAACTTTTGTTCAATAAATGAGTGTTTATCTGTTAGGTTGCACGCCTAGCGTGTATAGGAAGTTTTTTGACCCTCCACTTCTCTATACGCTTGAACCTAGTGTTCTAACACGCGCTAACGTGTAATCTAACCCCTTTAACCGGCGGACCTCTTATTTGTGAGGTGGGTCACGCTAATGCCCAAAATGGGTGGGTTGAAGGGACAAATGGCGCCAGGTTCTGCCCACCCTTACCTGGCGCTTTTTGTGTTGCAGCTTTTCTAATTATTGCGATAAAATTGCATGATAACGCCTTCGATTGCTATTTTATAGCAATGAGCTCACCGGAACAGCAGCCAGCTTTGTTTGATGATGCCACGGGATCCCCCGCCCATGCTCACCGTCTTAGCCACGCAGAGCATACGCATCAACGGTATGCTTGCGGCCATGAACATGGGACGCATAACAGCAAGCTCGTGACCGCTAGGCTTATTGGTAATACAGCATTTGTTAATTTCTTAAGTGCTGTTGTATCCATACCAGCCGGAGCTAGTAAGACCGTTGCCACGACAATTGAAGGCATGCATAATCTTGGCGACAGTATCAGTTATGCTGTCAAATGGTTGGTGAGCAAAAGTGAGCAGACTGACACGCCTGCACGTCCGTCAATGCCGGAAAGGCTGCGGCAAAGGGCGGCACGGCACCTATCGCTTATCAAACGCCTTGGTTATGCGGCTATTTCAGTGCCTGCTGGCTTAGGTGCGCTAAAGAGCGGCATTGATCTCTCGCCGTTGAGTGATATGGCGCAAGATTCGTCACTGCCATCAGCGCTGAAAGAAGTCCTGGAGCCACACAAGCAAATGAATGTTGCGGCGATTGCGGCATCTGGTTTGTCGCTGGCGTGGAACGGTGGCGTATATGCTACTATACGACGTCGGCGGCAGCATTTGCCAAACTACACACTCAATGCTAATGAGATTCATTTTAAAGAACACTTGCGATACGATACGGCTGGAGCCGCGGCAGCGTTTGCGGGTGCGTTACTGCAAGGTGGCGCGTGGCAGGTTCAGTCAGTAATTGCGGCGATGTTAGGGCTATACGGCGCGTGGCATTTCCGGCCGACTAAAAAAGCCTTGGAGCACGGCCATGGCCCAAACCGGCTGACAGCACTTACTCAAAAAGTATTCGCTCGGGCGGTTACCCATAGCACACCATTGGCCGAAAAGGCACGAACTTGGCGCGAAGAACTTGGCGCGCCAGAAGCCCGTCAGCAACGGCTGCGCAAATTGGCGCTCGGCGGCCTGGCGGTGGCGAGTGTAGTTATTGGTATGGCGACATGGCGTGCTAGCCAGGGCATGGTTAACCCGGACGTGATCGCAGAAAACACTGGCGGCTTGGCAGGTGCGACGCCTCGTCCCGAGATTATTCCAGATATCCCTATTCCAGAAGTTGACCCACCCTCTCCTCCCGCTCCAGAGACGGTTTCATATTCTCTAGAGGCGAAAACCATCACTCCTTATGAAGGCTGGAACCAAACGCTCAGCGAGCTAGATGTTGCCTCGGATAATCATTCTGAACTATTGCGATGTACGGGGGATAATTTAAGCCACATGAAACTTGCGGATGGTTCCCCGGTGGCCTACTGGCAAGATCTAGATATACCGTCTGGTGGTGAGTGGCGTATGTATATGTCGCCTGATGGTGCTATGCCTGAAGCGGTGCTTAATTATCTCTTGAGCGAAGCAGCACTACTCGCGGCTCGCTAGTTTTTCTTTGCAACTTTTACAGATTCCACTTAGTTCCAAGGTATGTTGGTGTAGATGGAAACCTTTTTGCTCGGAAATAGTTTTTATAAGCTTTTCAAGCGAAGACGAATCAATACTTACTACTTTACTGCAATATTCACAGTAAATATGGTGGTGATGGCTTTTAAATGGTGCGGCCAGCTCAAAACGTTTTTTCCAGCCAATTAAGACGATGCTTACAATGCGTAACTTTTCAAAAAGTTCTAGCGTACGATACACACTTGCCCTATCGGCGCTTTTTGTTTTCTCTGCTATCTCCTGTAGCGTGAGTGGTTTGGGTGCGTCCTGTAAAGTTGCAAAGACTGCTTTGCGTGCTACTGTTGAGCGGACGCCGTGTGCCCGCAATGTTTCAACCAAGCGATTTTCAAGAGGTTTCATGGTCGCAATAATACTACTTTTTGCAATAAGTTTGCAACAAGTGACATAGTTTTGTACGCTACAAGTGAATAAAAGCATTTAAGCGAGAGAGATTGCCATGACATTAATTGCATTAACAATAGCCACCCTTGCCGGGAGCCTCCTTTCACTCATTGGCGGTATTTTACTGCTACATAAACGTGTAAAGCGTGAAAAAATTATGCTCTATGCTATGCCATTTGGGGCTGGTGCCCTATTGGGTGCAGCATTTTTTGATGTTTTGCCCGAAGCCTTGCACGAGGTACACGATACGGGCGGTACTGAACAGACGATTCTTACTTGGGTGCTCATTGGTTTTGTACTGTTCTTTATTATGGAAAGAACTATACGTTGGTTTCACCGTCATCATGAGCACGCCGAGGAACGCTCACATAAAACACTGATTGTGCTCGGTGATACGATTCATAACGCTATTGATGGTGTCGCGATTGGTGCTGCTTTCCTAGTTAGTATCCCAACTGGTATTGTGACAACGCTTGCAGTAGCGGCGCACGAACTTCCGCAAGAAATTGGTGATTTCGGCATGTTACTCGGCAAAGGTATGCGAGCCCGGAAGGTGTTACTTATAAATATTATCAGTAGTCTGGCCACTGTTGTGACTGCCTTATTAACCTTCTGGCTGGGCGCTACTATTGAAATGGCGGTGCCGTTGTTGCTGGCAGTAGTATCGGGCTGTTTTATTTATATCGCTGCTGCGGATATTATTCCGGATATTCACGAGCAGCCGCATCGTCAGGCGAATTTACAAAGTATATTTTTGCTGGTTGGCATTGCCATTATTCCGCTAACAGGCTTTTTATTAAAGATTGCCTTCGGCCTTGATCATTGACTTTATTTAAGTACCATGTTACAATAATAGCATGGGTACTGATGACGCAACCTACACTGCGCCTGTGCGCTACAGCGAGCAACTCCTAGATGAGCTCCGGCAGCAAGTCGGACGAATCTTGGACCAGCTGACACGCTACAGCGTTTCGCGCAGAGGGCTGAACCTGTTCACGCCACACGTGGCTGCAACCGACGACGCGGTGCACAGTCTGCCGGCGCAGTACGATCGTCTACGGGGGCTTCGGCTCGCTCGAAAGCGGGAGACGATGCACCACTCGTTGTTCGCATCGGAAGCCGAAAGCCTGGCGTACCGCAGGTACTACAGGCATGCTGGCCGATCAGGTGATCGGCGCTAAGCCGCGCACTCAATAGTAACCGTGGTGGGCTCCAGGCGATTATCAACAAAGGCGGTGGCAAGTGCCATCACCTCGGGGTACATCGCCAGGAGCCCCTCTTTTTCTTTTCGGGATAAGTTACTCAGCACAAAATCAATCGCCTCAATCTTTTCGCGGTGTTCGCTCCAGATGCCAATGCGAATACGGGCGTAATCGTCGTTTAAGTGTTCGTTTAATGACTTTACGCCGTTATTACCGGCACTACTCCCCCCCATACGGCTGCGAAGAGTGCCAAATGGCAGCGCCATGTCGTCGTGAATGACTAAAACATCTTTATTTGTTAGTCTGTAGAAATCGCGGATTTTTCGGACGGCTTCGCCGGTAAGGTTATAAAAAGTTGCGGGTTTTATAAGCCAAACCTGCTCATCTGCAACGGTTACTGTAGCAATCTCAGCATTAAACTTTGTTTTTTCTTGAAATGTAGTGTGCCACTCTTTTGCAAGCCAGTCAAGTGTTAGAAAACCGACATTATGCCGGGTGCGTTCATATTCTTTGCCAGGATTCCCGAGGCCAATAATTAGTTTCACCTCGCAATTATACAGCTGTTGTGGTATTATAAGCAAACCTGATACACATCAGGTGTGTATGAAGTATGGGTCAGCACAAAGGAGTGGTGATGCGTCTCCTACGTTTCCTTGCAAAACACCCTGCGCCCGTTTTTTTCCTTGCCTTGGTAGTGGTAATTGCCGGGGCGAGCATTCGAGGTTATTTCATGTCCGATCAGACAACGATTGTCGCCTGCTCGCCCGGCTGGGCATTACCCGGGCAATGGCAAGAAACTGGGAAGGTGCAGGTTGCTGCGGATGGCAGACTACAAGTTACCTCTGGTGATCTTATAGCCAGTACAACAACCGTTACTGCTATAGCGAGCGCTCTTAGTGTTCGCATCAAGAAGATTCGGGACAGTGAAGATATCATTGTTACTAACGTTGGCCTCTCGAGGATCGGCTTTACCTTTGCCGGGATCAATAGCGATATATGCCACCAAGAGTTGGGTGTCAGTGAGCTGGCGAAGTTCACTGCTATCGCTGACGGGCGACACATTACACTGTACGAGCTCCCCTAGAAGCATGACAAAATTACGGCGGACAGGCTTTAATTACCTGTCCGCCGGATGCACATTGACCCATACTTCTATCTGAACTGCTTTTAAGTTGCGCGATGTTCTTCGCGCTCTTTTCTTTTCTTTTCGGCTGAGGTATCACGGTAACTAATCATAATGCTGGTACCAGTAAAGTCGTAGGCTTGACGCAGTTCACGCTCAAGATAGCGCTTATAGCTCCAGTGCAGGTACTTTAGACCACTACCGAATAGAATAAACCATGGCGGTGTCACGTCGCTCTGTACGAGGTAACGTAGCTTTGGATGGCGATTTTTAAGACCGGCTGGTGGATGTTTACGAATACACTCGGCGAGCACACGATTGAGTGTACTGGTTTTCAGCTCTTGCTTGCGGCGAGCATCAATTTGGTGCGCTAGCTCGAATATTTTTGTAACATTTTGGCCGGTAACGGCACTCGTTAGTATGAGTGGTGCCCATGGCACAAAGGCGAATTCATGTTTTAATTGCGCAGCAATTTGGTCGCGGCTATAAGCGTCTTTCTCGAGGCTATCCCATTTGCTAATAACAAGAATGAGCCCCTTGCCTGCTTCTTTGATGATGCCGGCCAGTTTCTGATCGAGCTGAACGCGCAGCTCGTTAACATCAATGAGCAATAAGCAAATATCAGCTTGTTCGATCGCCTGTAGACTACGAAGAACGCTAAATTTTTCAATACCGATTTCAATCTTGCCATTGCGACGAATGCCAGCAGTATCGAGTAGCTCAATATCTCGATTTTCATAGCGAACTTTGACTCGATTGACATCGCGTGTTGTGCCGGCAATATTAGCTACAAGCGCCTGTTGTTTGCCAGCAAGGCGGTTAAATAGATTACTTTTACCAACGTTCGGGCGCCCAATAAGTGCAATACGCAGCACATTATCATCAGGTATATCTTTATGAGCTGGCAAGAGCGTCGTGAGTTCATCAAGCAGTTCATCGGTGCCGCTGTGGTGCTCAGCGCTAGTACGAACGATGGTTTTAACACCTAGGCGCAAGAACTCTTCATTTGCTAAGTTGCCTTTTAGATCGGTTTTATTAAGCACTAAAATAACTGGCTTACGACTTTTAAGAGCTTTTTTAGCGACGAGACGATCTTGATCGGATGGGTACTTTGTGCTGTCGACCATCACGATGATGACGTCAGCCGCTTCGGTAGCTTCAGTAATTTGCTCTTGAATGGTGGTTTCAAATTCATCTTCGGGGTTTTTAAGCCCGGCAGTGTCAACGAGCCAGAAGGCGTGTGTGTTATAGCCGATCTTTTCGACGACATTATCGCGCGTTGTACCCGCTTCGCGAGCAACAATTGCACGCTGTGAGCCTACGATACGATTAAAAAGCGAACTCTTACCGACGTTCGCTTGCCCGACAATTGCAACAGTTGGAAGTGACGTAGCCATTAATATGCCTACTATAGCATATAATGCTTATTTTTTCATCTATTCTACACCCGAACTCTAAACCGTATGAAATCGGTTTAACTAACGATTTCAATCTGAGCGCTTCCTAAAGATAGCTCCAGTAGAGCTTGAAGGGAGAAGAATGGTCTGAAGGAGTTTCGGGGTTCTACGGTATGAATATTTCTTTAGTATGGCAAGTGTTGACATTGAGCGTTGGTGAGGAATGTATTTCTTTGGCAAATAACAGGCGTATCTTAGATTAAAAGTATCCTTATCTGCGAAATAGTTTTGAAACAAAGGAACCCCTACCGCTCCGCATTAACCCATGGTCAAGCACAAAAAGAGAGGCAAAAAAACCAAGAAGAACCCTAGCTAAGGGATCTTTAGTATTCTTGCCTTTTTCTTTTGAGCCATCAAACCTTAAGAATTCCATATTTCTATAGTATAACACCTATTTGCATTGAAGGGCGCTTAGGCAGGCTGCACAAGCTTAAATGCACCTCTTTCAAGTGTGCCGAGCTCAAAATTGCCAAATTGTGTGCGATGAAGTTCCGTAACACGATAGCCGAGTGTTGCGAAAGTGCGACGAATTTGGCGATTACGCCCTTCGCTCATGATGACTTTATAGGTGTGCTCTGGGTATTCCTGCTTTTCAGGAGAATCTATCAACGAAACAACAGTAAAATGGCTATGGCCATCGTCGAGCCGAATGCCATGATCGCTAATCATCTGTTGATGGAGGGGTTCTAATGTTTTGTTAAGTGTGACGTAATAAACTTTTTGCTTATGGAATGAAGGATGTGTCATGTGGTGGGCAAAATCGCCATCATTCGTGAGCAGAATAATTCCTGAGCTATCTTTATCAAGCCGCCCGACTGTTTTGAGGGCTTGATATTTAAGCGGTAGCAGACTGTAAATAGTAGGAGTTTCTCCCTGTCGCCGCCGCGAGCATACGTAATCGGTAGGTTTGTGCAGCAAAAGATACGTTCGTTTCGTTTTTTCTGTTTCGAGGGGCCTGTCGTCAACCGTTATTAAATCAATGCCACGAGCAACGGGCGTTCCGAGGTCGGCAATCATGCCGTTTAATTGCACGCGGCCTGTGAGAATGTAAGAATCTGCTTCACGGCGCGATATGCCTAATTGTTCAGCAAGTAGTTTATTTAAGCGAACATAATTATTACTCATGAGCACAGTATACCTGAATACGAATATTAGAGTGCTACAGGCGGTCGTGGTGGCGATGGCGTGAGGGGTCGCTCGGTTGGGCCTGACGAAGGTTCTGTTGGTGATTTTGATTCAAAATCACCATTTTGGTCAATTTCTACATCTGGTAAAGCTTCTTGGCTGGCTTGTGACTGATTGTTTTGTTGATTTGCAAATTGATCAACTTGATTGTTGATTATGGCTCGTTCTTGATCGGCTGTAGGAATTGCTGGCCGATTATTGATATCAACGCCAGCTTCTTTGGCTAGTTCTTTGTCTAATAAATCATTAATGTCGACCTTACTAGTGGTTGGATCAGAAATAGGTTGAATAACTTTACTGCGTCCTGTGCTTGGTGTTGTTGTCTTAGTGTCGCTTGGTGTTGGTTGTGGTTGAGCGGTAGGCTCGCTAGGGGCTGAGGGTGGCGTCGGTGTTGATTGTGGTGGGCTAGCTGCTGGTTGCTGTTGAGCGGTTGGTTGCACTTGGGGTTGTGGTGGCTGTGCCGATGTTGATCGTTGCTGTGGCAAGGTTGTTGCGCTACTAGTAGCTGCTGGTTCAGTTGCTAGCTGCGGACTTTTGTAGTTTTGCTGGGGCGGTGTTACTTGGGCATTTGCGGCTTGCGAAGCTGGTGCTTGGCCAGGCCTGAAACCTGGCGCGTCGCCAAGTACTTCGTGAACAACGCGAACCACATCTTCAATTCCAACCTGAGATTTAACGAGATAGCGATCAGCTCCAAGCTGTTCACCGCGAGCACGCTGCTCTTCCGAGCTAAGCGCAGTCATCATAATTACTTTAACGCCGCGCGTCTCAGTTGTTGAACGCAAGATATCGAGCATATCGAAGCCGCTGATTTTTGGCATCATTACATCGCTGATAATCAGTGCAGGGCGTTCTTTAATTGCAACTGCCAAGGCTTCTTCACCGTCGCCGGCTGATACAATATCGTATCCTTCGGCGAGTAAGCGTACGCCATAAATTTCGCGCAGGCTCTTGTCATCTTCAACCAACATGATCTTTGTCATAATTACCCTCTATTGTATGTAGTGTTTGTGAAAAAATCCATAGTACTTATGTTTTATTTATCGTAACAGAGTTGGTTGGGCGACTTGGCACTGAAATAGTACCGCGTGGTGCTGAAGCACGGTAGATATCTTGCACAACTTGACGTGAGGTTTGCACGGGGGCTGATTGTGGTTGCGGTGAGTGAGTGGCGTGCCACTCAGCCTGTAGCTCGGAAATCGAAGGTGCTTGTCGAGAAGGCGGCGATTGTGTTTGGTTTTGGGTAGGCGCTTGTGGTGCCTGATAGACTACTGATGGCTGGGGCTGACTTTGTGGTTGCGCTGATTGTGCTTGGCTGATGGCTGGGGTTGTCATGGGCTGGGGCGCAAAATCGATGTGCTGTAGTTTTAGCGCTGGAGTTGGTTGTGGTTGGGTTGGCAACGCTGGTTCAGGTGTGCTCACAGCAGCAGCACCGCTTGCTTGCTCCTGGAGGGCTTCGATTGCTTCCGAATCTTGCAATTGGCGTACCTGGGCGCCGCTGAGTCGTGGCAGTGAAACATAAAATGTACTGCCTCTGCCTAACTCACTCTCAACTTTAAGACTACCGCGCATTGATTCAACTAGGCGGCGGCATATGTAGAGCCCCAGGCCGGTGCCGCCGATCTCACGGGTATCGCTACTATCGACTCGATAGAACTTTTGAAAGAGGTGCGGAATATCTTCTTTGGGAATACCAATACCACTGTCTTTCACGCTTATAGTAACGTGTTTATCGTCGCCAGTAATATCAACGATCACCTCACCTTGCTCGGTATATTTAATAGCATTTTCGATAAGGTTAGCGGCCACTTCTCGCAGATGATCACGATCAACATTTGCATAATACACCGGACTGAGTTTCTTTTGACCGTCAAACGTATCCTTGCCGCGCGCAGCAAATGCCAGCTTCAGCCCTTTCTCTTTTGCTTTTGGCTGCAAACTTTCGGCGATTGATTCAACGAAGGCCACTATGTTGGTGGTTTGCGGGTGCTGTTGAAGACGCCCGTCATCGGTGCGAGTAACTGTTAATAAATCTTGAAAAAGCCGGCCAAGATGCTGCACGGCTTCCTGGGCTTTTTGTAGATATAATCTAGCTTTTTGATCAATTTGTGCGGTTTGGGGGTTGAGCGCAAGGCCCAAGTAGCCTTCAATTGCGGCTACGGGGGTGCGCATTTCATGACTGGCGGTGCTGATAAATTCAGCTTGTTCACGCTGAGCCTTCGTTTCGGCGGTTATATCACGAAAGACGACAATAATGCCGGCGATATTGTGGGTTTCATCAAGCATTGGCGAGACAACTAATGATGTCACCATTTTTTTACCAGTTTTACTGGTAAGGGTAAGATTATTGTTAACGACAGGTTGCTTAATGACTCTTACTTGCTCGATCGGATTCTGACCATCAGTAATTGGCCGGTCTTGCTTATCGGTGAGCTTCATAACTAGCCCATAATCAAGCTTGATTGCTTCATTTTTATTCCAGCCAAGCAAATTTTGAGCTGCCGGGTTAATTAATTGAATAGCGCCTTTACTATCAAGCGCCAGCACGCCATCGGCAATGGCGTTAATAACAATCTCGGCCTTATTTGAAACTTGCGAAAGTTCTTTGGTAAGCTCATTAACCTTTTCGGTTTTCTTAGCCTCATGCTGACTTTTGTTATGCCAAATAATGTAACTGACTATAAGCGGCAAATCAGAAGCCAGCGCAAACATTAACAGCCGATCATTCGTGAGCCCAGCTTGAGGGTCTAAAAATTGCCACCCAATGTAACCGTTAATAAGTATACCGAGAGTAATGAGGCCTGGGGCGCCAAACAAACCAGCAAAGGCGGCGACTAAAATCCACAATGCGACATACGGCGAGGCAACACCCCCTGTTGTTAGAATGAGTAACGCCGTCGTTATAATTAAGAGGCTATAAGCCAGAATGGCCCAAATATTCAAGCGTTCGTCGCTGCGGTAGGCGATGGCGATACCGGCGATGATAGCGTTGAGGGCGGCACTTATTGCCGCCAGCATACTAATTTGCATGCTCGGGTCGTTTGCCCCGCCGCCAAGAAAAGTCACACCAAATAATGCCAGAATAACGGCATCTATAAGCAAACTGATTTCGGCAATACGCCGATACCAGAATGGCGATCCCACGAGCACCGATTGTAAGCGGATAGGCCACCCTCCTATGGTCACTTTAACTTATATAAAGTATATACTGACTCTCGCAATAACCCAAAACATAAATATTGACCTTGTATACCATATGTTGTATAACGATTAGTGAGCCTACCTGAAGGTTCCATGCGAGAAAGGCAAAAAATGCCTCGTACCCTTAAAGTTATTTTCGTTGCCTTGGGAGCTGCCATCTTCATGATGGGGGTCCTCTTGGGCGACAACCTGCTGAGTGTCATGATGCAGGTGGTGATTGGCGCAGCCTTACTGGCTACGGTCATCTACTCGACTTGGCCCAAGATTGTCCCCCCTGCGGGCGAAATCCTCGAGCGTAGACGCAGAGACGGTGCTATCTCGATCGGCCTCCACATCACGCTCATGGTCTTCGCGGCGTTTTTGCCCGCTGACGGGCATGCTCGGGCTTTACTGTGCATCACTGCGATTCTTGGATTCTCCGCGGCTTTCGAGCGACTCGACCGCCTCAACGGCACGGACTCAATGCGCCTGCGTGACATCGCCTCGGCTGTGTGTGGCTTCCGGAACTTCGAGTTCTCGGTGGCCACGGAGGCCGTCGTAGTGCCGGCAGCGCGTTCATGAGAGCTCTTCAGGTAGTGCCGCAGGCTGGGTAGATACATGTTTCTGCCTAGCCTGCCCTACCGCCATTGTCTTTATGGGGCGGTTTTTTAATTTTCTTGCATTTTTATCGTGCTGCTTTACTCTAAGAATAAGCATCATTGAACTACAGTAATAATTTTTATAGTTCAGGTGAATATTGGTTTTGCTAATTATTAGAAACAACGAAAACGCTTATGAAATTTCTTTCAAACATTCCGGTTCTGCACCCCGTCACCTTGGCGGATATTTTATTCCACAAAGGCAAAAAACGAGTTGAGGCTTTTATGGTACTCTCTCACGAGAAGCAGCTGATTGCTTTGCGCTCAATGACGCTACGTGCCAAACGCGAGTTGATGCACCGCTTAACGATTAAACAGCTACTGCCTTTATTGAATAGTATTAGCCCAGATGAAGCCGCTGATCTTTTGCAATTAATGACACGTCATAAACGCAGCATTATGCTCAAGATGCTCAGCGAAGAGCTTAAAAGTGCTCTCTCGACGCTTCTTGAGTTTGACGCCCAGACAGCAGCGGGCTTAATGACGCTTGATTATATTCAGGCTGAAGATACCGATAGTGTTGTTGAAGTGGCGCGTAAGTTTCGGCGGCATGAGCAAAAAACCGGTCGTCCCCCTGCTATTTTAGTCATGCAAGATGACCATCTGTTAGGTTTTCTACCGGGTCACGAGTTAGGCTTTGCTGATAAAGACGAAACAATCGGTGCCTATGTGAAGCATATGCCCGCCATTTCTTATGCGGCAACCCATAGCGATGTGCTGCACTTATTTCGTACGCATCCACATAATAAAGTCGCCGTGCTGGATGATAACAAAGCCGTGCTTGGTATTATTTATTCTGACGATGTGCTTCGTCTTTTAAGAGAAGAAAGTTCGGCTTCACTTTATAATTTTGCTGGTATTAATAGCGAAGAAAGCGTTTCAGATTCAATTCAGCACAAAGTTCAGTATCGCTATAAGTGGCTCATTATTAACCTGGCAACTTCGTTTTTGGCAGCTATGACGGTCAGTTTATTTGAGCATACTCTTGATACTTATGTGCTCCTCGCGATTTATATGCCGATTGTTGCGGGCATGGGGGGTAATGCTGCGACTCAAACGCTTGCAGTGCTGGTGCGTGGCATTGCTCTGCGGCAAATTGAGCTAAAAACAGCTTATCGGGCACTTCGGAATGAACTCGGTGCTGGTTTTATCAACGGTGCAATTAATGGTGTGCTGGTAGCGGTAGTAGTAATGATTTTTAATCATGATCTTAAGATTGCCCTGGTGCTGGCTATTGCAATGGTGGTGAATCTATTAGTTGCGGGGTTCTTTGGTACACTTGTTCCGCTGATTATGGCTAAACTTGGTAAAGATCCGGCTTCATCGGCTACTATTTTTATTACGACTGCAACTGATGTGCTGGGTTTTCTTGTCTTCTTAGGGCTTGCGACGCTTGTTCTCGGGTAATTCAATTTAGGTATTTACGAACCATAAGCGGTTTGGTATTATGCAGTTAAGTATTGTTAAAATTAACAACATATAAATAGGCAAATACATGGCACGATTACCACAACCACACGCGGATGACGGTGTATGGGGCAACATACTCAATGATTATCTAGCTGTTTCACATAATACTGATGGTACGGTGAAAGCAGGCGTTGTCGATGCAGCCGCACTGCAGGATGACTCGGTTTCAGGCTCAAAATTACAAGATGGCTCGGTGACAGACTCGAAACTGAGCACCTCAAATGTCCCCGGTACTGGACAGGTATTGAGCTATAACGGTACTGGCCTCGCTTGGGCTAATGGTGGTGCCGGTGGTGATCCAGTGATGGGTGGTGATCTCTCTGGGGTTGCTTCGAATGCACAGATTGTTGCCAATGCTGTTGGAACGACTGAAATTGCTGCGAATGCCGTTACTGACGCTAAAATTGCCACTGGTGTTGCTCAGAGTAAGATTACTAACTTAACAACTGATTTAGCCGGTAAAGAGCCTACTATTACAGCTGGCACAACCTCTCAGTATTGGCGCGGTGATAAAAGCTGGCAGACACTTGATAAGACGGCGGTTGGTCTGAGTAATGTTGATAATACCTCTGACGCCAGTAAACCTGTGAGCACGGCGACACAGACAGCTCTTAATGGCAAAGCCGATGAGACAATAACTATTTCTGCCGGCACAGGCCTAACGGGTGGCGGTGACCTAACTGCTAACCGTACGCTTTCGGCAAACTTCGGTACGACAGCCGGTACGATTGCTCAGGGTAACGATAGCCGTATTGTTGGTGCTGAGCAAACTACCAATAAAGGCGCAGCAAGTGGCTATGCAAGTCTTAATGCTTCTACGCTAGTCCCGACCGCACAGCTTGGTACGGGGACAGCCAACAACACAACCTATCTTCGCGGCGATGGCACCTGGGCGACGGTTTCGGGTGGCGGCGGCGTTACGCCAACTAACGGTGGCGGCGAAACCTACTTTGATGCCGGCAACTCTACTGCGGCTGCAACCATTGATCTTGTAAATGGTAACGTGCAAAAACTTACTCTAACAGCCAACTGTACGTTAACACTCACAAGCCCTGCAGCTGGCGCGATGCGTGCGCTTACCCTCCTTGTTTTCCAGGATGCCACTGGTTCACGCACAATGACGTGGCCTGGTTCAGTTAGTTGGGGCGCTGCTGGTGCGCCAGTGTTGACACTTACAGCTTCAAAAATGGACATTGTTTCCCTCTTCACAGTAGATGGTGGTACTACATGGTACGGAGCACTTGGCGGAAAGGGCTTCTAATTCATGGCTCTTCCCTCTCTTCGCGTCACTGAATTGCGGCGGCGAGAACGGTACCCTAATCTTTTAGCTTCTTGGGGATTTGCTGAGGGCATTGGAACGTTGGCTCGTGATAGTTCGGATTATGGTAATAATTTAATAGTGAGTCCTACTTTAACCTGGCCCGCTGGTCATTCTGGCGGTACTGGCCTGAGTAATACTGGCGTAACTGGCAGCGCTTCTGGCGCGTGGACGTTGGCTGGCAGTTCAATTACTCTTATGGGCTGGGTGCGACCACTCGATCTAACAGCAGGTGCTACGCAACCTCTTTTTGGCATTTGGGATAGTGCCGACGCTGGCGGTAGCACACAGGTAGCGCTATGGGCGCAACGGGGTGACGGCTTTGGCGCACCGAACGTTTTACAGGGTAATGTGCGAGTGAACAGCGGTTTAGTTGGAGTAGATGGTACTGCCCTAACTCTTAATACTTGGGCACATATTGCGCTTACCTATGATGGTGTTACTTTACGGCTCTATCAAGGTGGTATACAGGTTGCTAGCGGCGCTTCAACGGGTACTCTTTCGGCTGGTTCAGTTTCTATGAGTGTGTTGCCTACATCTTCAAATGCACAAGCTGATGACATTCGGGCGTTTAATGCGGCACTTACTCAAGCGCAAATTACTGAGCTCATGAATACGCCAGTAGCACCGTAAGCTCATTTTGTTGTAATTTTCTTGACTTTGCATAAGTAGACTGCCATACTAGATATAAATAAAGCTTATGCTTTTGTAGTGAGGAAAAATGCAAACAAAAACGCGAATACTAATTTCTTTAGTTATTGTTTTACTTTTAGGGTTTGGGGCGTGGTGGTTCTTAAGCTCGCGTTCTTCTACTCCCAGTGATCTGTCCGAGCCTCCAAAGCAGACCGATAGTGTTCGGCCTTCGGTTGAGCTTAATATTCCTCGCTCAAGCTTAACGTTTGATGAAACAAATCAAGTGCTTGAGGTGTCCGTTGAAGCTGAAGACAATGTCATGGTAGTGCGAGTTGAATACCTACTTGATGGCAAAGTTGTTGCTCGCAGTATTCAAGCACCATTTAGAGTAACTATTAGCCTTGCTGGTCTCTCCCCTGGTGAACATACATTGCAGGCGATCGCATATGATGCGGCTGGCAATAGTGGTAAGAGTGAAATCTTTAGATTCATTATTCAAGCACTTGAGATTATCCCTGAGGGCGAGAGCTCCGAACAAATTATTGAAAATAGCATTGGTTTTGCTCCGAGCTCGTCGGCCAAGAAACAGAGTAGCTCATCATCGAATAATACCGGCGGAGACACGGATGGTGATAATGGTGATGATCCTGACCCCGGCCCTGATCCGACACCCGAACGCACGCCTGGCGGCTGGTGGGCCTATTTGCCTCAGCGTTTGCAAGTTTGCAGCAACAACGTTTGGAACGAGGGCCCTGCAACGCCACCGGCTGGCGCGATTATTGTTCCTGCGGGTAGCAATGCCGGGTTTAGCTTTAATCAGAGTAACAAAACCTTCTGGTTTGCTCCTGGTGTTCACACGCTTGGCAATGACCAGTTCGGTCAGATTATCGCCGGTGCTAATAGTACTTATATTGGTGCACCTGGTGCAATTATTGATGGTCAAAACATTAATAAATACGCCTTTACTAGTTTCGCCGAAGATGTCCGGGTGGCGTATCTTGAAATTCGTAACTTTGGCAGTGGTAATGACAATAACAATGAAGGTGTCATAAACCACGATGCGGCTGACGGCTGGACAATGGAATATATTAACGCCCATCATAATGATGGTGCAGCCGTTTTCTTGGGCAGTGAGAACATTGTTCGAAATAACTGTCTAAAAGATAACGGCCAATACGGTTTCTCAATGTTTAAAATGCCAATTGATGGTGATTCAGCTATTAAAGATATTGTGATCGACAACAACGAGATTGTTGGCAATAATCAAGATAACTGGGAGGTTCAGATAGTTGGTTGTGGTTGCACGGGCGGTGGTAAGTTCTGGGATGTGAAAGGTGCGACGGTGACGAACAATTACGTACATGACAATCTTAGCACTGGTCTGTGGGCCGATACGAATGACATTGATTTCTTATTTGATAGTAATTGGATCGAGCACAATTTTGGTGAAGGTATCTGGTATGAAATTAGTTACAACGCAACTATTAGCCGCAATGTCATCAAACGAAATGCCTGGCCGTCTGGCAATAATAACCAAGGCTCGCCTGGTGCTGCAATTTATATCTCTGAATCTGGTGGTGATAGCCGGCTACAGGCGACGACAAGTGGGAGCGCTGACCTTCGCATTAATAATAACTTGCTTCAAGATAACTTCTCGGGTGTTTCGATTTATGAAAATTCAAATCGCTTCTGTAATTCAAATGGCAATACTTCGAAAGGCTATTGTACACCGTTTGTCAGCCCAACTTTAATTCCTGAGCCGCACGATTTTAATTACCCTAACCCAATTAGCTCAACGCACCCTTGTTATACGAACATAGGTTCTCAGCCATATACCAAAGATTGTCGCTGGCATTCCAATAACGTACAGGTGTATAACAATGAATTCCACTTCGACGACGGAGTTGTTCCGTGTGCCGGTACTTTCTGCGGCGTACAAGCGCTCTATGCGACTGGTTCTAATAATATACCGTGGGCGCCGAGTGCCTATAACATCGGCAATGTGCAAAATGATGTGATGTTTAACAACAATAATGAATTCTATAATAATAAATACTTCGGTAATTGGCGCTTCGCAAAAGGCTTTGGCGAAACAGTCTTCTTTAGCACCTGGCAAGCGGCTCCATTCAACCAAGATAACGGCTCTACATTTAACGGTGCGGCAACGCCTCCGCCAGATGATAACGCCCTTGACGGCGATACATCAACGCTTGAAGGTTCAATTGGCCAATGGGTAGCATGGTTTAACGATACAATAGCTCGATCAACAGCTGAGGCTCACACTGGCACGCATAGTTTACAGGTGAGTGTGGCTGGCTCTGGCAGTTGGGGTGTACAACTTAATAATCACCCAGGCTTTGGGACGACGGCTGGCAACAAGCGTATCAGCTTTTGGGCAAAACAAGGCACGGGTGCAATCTCGAATGTAACCATGCGGGTTAAATGGTTTGACTTTAATGCGCAGCTAGTACAAACCAATGATGTGCCAATTAGTGCCCTAACCCCAAGCTGGCAGCAAGGGACACTAGATGTGACTGCACCGGCCGGTACGAGTACGGTATTTGTTGAGCTGGTTAGTAATTCAGGGGGTGCTGGCAATACGATTTATGCAGATGATTTCGTAATCGCAGACTTGCCATAGCTTCTCTTTAAGCGAACTGGCAAAGTTAGTCTTTCTATATCTGGGCAATAACTCTTGCCGGCGCACCATCCAAAGCCACGTTCAACGGTAAAGCAAAAATGGTGCATTGCTTGTCAGTAATTGCTCTCAAATTGACAAGATTTTCAATAATTAAAATATTATTGCCGAGCAACTTTTTATGTACAGGAAAATGTGGCTGATTATCGATACTACAAGTATCAATGCCAACCATTTTCACCTCTTTGGCAACGAGATATTCAGCGATTTCTTCTGACATCGCGGGATAATCTTGAAAATAGCGCGGATCATTATAAGATTCGCTCATAGCTGTGTAAAAAAGTACAATGTCATCTTTTTCAATATTATGCTCAGTAACAATCGAAAAGTCATTGCCCTTTACCGTAATAACCTTACCCTGACCGACGAATCGATCAATGGGTGTATCGGCAAGTGAAATACTTGTTTTAAGCATATGCATTGGTGCATCGATATGCGTGCCGGTATGCGTTCCCAATGTAATTGAGTGATCAACAAAACCCGCTTCTTCAAGGTGATTAACGTGTTTGATTTTAGGTACAGGATCACCCGGATAAACTGGTGTTTGCTCATTAATGACGACTGATAGATCGATAAACATGTAGTTCTCCTTTATTCACCAAGCCGCGCAAGCAATGTGCTCATATCCCCTGAGATAGCTTTGCAGTGTGGAATTTCTCTAAAACCGATATTTTCGTAGGTGCCAAAGGGATGTTCACTGACAGTTGGCATGAGTGTATCCCACGCAACGACATGATATTTATCACGGGCAGTCACTAACAACTTCTTTAATAGCTCTTTTTCAATAACTTTATCCCGATAATCTGGATCAGTGAAGATTTCCCCTTCAACAAGGTGATTGCCATCCCACCAAGGCTGAATTGCTGCCATTGAGGCACCCACTATTTTGTCATTTAAGGTGGCGATAAAAATTAAATCGGGCTGGCGGCGATAAAAATGCGAGATGAACTTATGGGCTGATTCTTTCGTCCATCGCTCCCCTAATTCATCAAGTGCATTGTAAGCCCGGCGGTAAATATTTGAGAGTGGTGTTATTTGGCGCTCAGTCATCAGTTCTACTTTTATCTCTAACGAAGATGGCTCAATTGGTTTATACAACATTGCTTGCATTATATAATGTGGTTTATACGGTAATAGTTTTTCACAAAAATGAGCAATACCTTGCCGTTCTGCCCCTCCCAGATAAACTGTTCTACAACCTTCCATGTAAAGTTGCTTAAAGAAATAGATGTCCATCCATTCGGTGATGCCAGGTTCATTTCTTGCAGTCACACCGCAGTAAAGCCCAATATCGTTCAGTGACATTTTTTCAGCAATGTAGAGGCCTTTTACGTTATCCCCTTCTATAAAGACGGTCGTTCGATAATGGTGTGACACTCTTTCTTGGCTGCAAAGAAAACGCACCATTGGCATATAGCTATCATGCTTGCTCGGCCAGTGTAATAAGAATTGTTCAAGTGCTTCGAGCGGCACTTGGCGAATATCTTCGATTATTGTTAAAGCTTTACTGCGATCAACAAAAGTTCGAACTTTTCGAGCGACTCGTTTTGCGATGGGGTTAAGTGTGCCGATTTCATCTATGAATAACTTATCGAGACGCAGCATAGTTTCTGGTACAGAGTCATCTTCGAGTGGAGTTGTTTCATCATAATATGGTTCGGCAGAGATCTCAGAGGCAATAAAAGTCGGGGGTAGTTTCTTAAGCACTATTCGCAGCCCCGTTGCCTTCATGAGCTCATTACAAAGCTTTCTCAATCGAAAGCCTTTTGAGGTGTCAGCAATGGGTGTTACATATATATAGCCATTGCGATGCCCTATAACGGCAACGAGCTCAGAACTAAAGAACTTATAGCCAAGCTGCCCACCATATAGGCGTGAAGCTCTTAGCACGTACATCCAGGTGTGTGCATAAAATGATGCTGTGTTTGGAAATGCAACCCGAAACAACGGTTCATCTTGGAATGTGAGCGGGCTAACACCCGATACATTTAATATCTGGCTACTGGCGTATGACATAAGTAATAATTATCCATCTGGAGTATAGAATAAATAGCGCTAACAATAAAAGCTCTGTAAATTCGATAAAGCCTTACTGTACGGTAAGTTTCTTTAATTGTAGTTTTCGAACTATGATGATAGCGCTGACAAAAATAACGAGTGTTCCCGCAATCCATGGCCAAAGCTTCTGACCTGTGCCAGCAAGACCAAGACCGGGAAGTACACCAGATATGACGTCTATTGCGTTAACGTCAGAAAGGTTTGGATCAGGTGTTGATGAAGCAATGTGAGCTGCGAACACCAGTTGGCCGGCGAATGAGTTGCTAATTTTACCGGTTATGTATAACGGATATGTACCGACGAACAAAGTGCTGGCATTACAGATGAGTTGTTGGCCACTCAGGCTGCACGTAAATGGATTGGCAGCGGCAGAGGCTCGCGGAAAGAAGAAATTATCGAGTGATGCAAGAATAGAGCTCCCGCCAGGCGCTGTTGCACTGACGCTCGTAATCGTAAAGCCGCTTGGAATTGTACTCGTCATGACGACGTTTTGAGCAGCTGATGGACCATGATTAATGATCGTATAGGTCATATTAACGGTATCGCCACCCCGATATGTTTTTTGCTCATGAGTAATGTCAATTTCTAGGTCAGCCGAATAAGTGACGGGGTCAGAAGTGGTTGGATTAGCAGGTGTCGGGTCGGTGCCGTCAAAGGTAACGTTAGCAGTGTTTGCAAGCGGGTTCGGTGCGTTTTCGTCTACCTTAAAGGTAACGTCAACTTCAGCCGTCTCGGTTACCGCTAGTGGCTGGTTATAGACACAGGTGGTGCTAGTACCATTGGCGGTACAATCCCAGTCATCGCTGCTGTCGCTTTGATAGGTAAGGTATTGGTTGTTGTCGGTAATGGTTACCTCAGTAGCGTCGCTTGGGCCGGTATTATTTTCAACCGTGAAGTGATAGGTAACATCTTGACCAGCTACAAGTGTCGTAGTAGTGGCGTCTTTGCTGGCAGTCAGGTCGGCTTCGGCGACAATGGTGGTTGTATCGCTATCCTGATCGTCGGCCGGATCGGAATCGTCGAGCGTTGACACAACTACGCCAGTGTTGGTCACCTCACCTACTTTGTCGGCATCAATGTTAACCGTTACTGTCAAGGTGGGTGTTGTGTTTGTGGCTGCGAGGCTTGATGTATAGGTGCAGGTAACGTTGCGCCCCGATGAGCCAACACAGGTATCCCAGTCTCCCGTACCACCCCCTGAGGCAAAACTCATGCCTTCGGGTAGCGTATCGGTAACTTGCACGTCGTTGGCAGCTGCATCGGACGGCCCAGCGTTGTTGACAGTAAAGGTATATTGCCCCGTGCCGCCAGCCACAAAGGTGCCGGTGTGGCCTTTGGTAATCGAAAGATCGGTAACGTCAACAATATTAGTGTTGTCGGTGCTACTGTTATTCGTATTGTTGGGGTCGGTCGTTGGAGCAATGGGAGCGACAGTGGCAGTATTGGCAATGTTCGTGCCGGTAGTAAGAGAGGAACTTACTGCGACGGTGATGGTAAAGCTCATGCTGCTGTTATTGCCCGCTAGGGTGTCGGTGAAGTTACAGGTAACATTTGTTCCTGACGATCCCGCACAAGGGTCGCCAGGAGCTGAGGTGACATAACTAAGGCCTGAGGGCAAGGTGTCGGTCACAGTAAAGCCATCAGCATCAGACGGTCCAGCATTGGTAACCTCTATGGTGTAATCTTCATTGTTACCAGCGGTAAAGTCGTTGAGGTTTGTTTTGGTAATACCAAGGTCGGCCTTGGAATCAACCGTCACGGTATCGGTGGGGGTCGTATTGTTGGCGTTATTCGGGTCGGGCGTGGCCGAAGCGACAGACGCGGTATTATCGAGCGTCGTATTGCCCGCAATGCCTGCAGCTGCGGCAACGGTCATGGTAATAGTAGAGGTTTGCCCTGCGCCGATTGCGGGGCCTCCCGTACAAGTAACGATCTGTCCTGCCCCAGCGCTAATACAACTTGCGCTTATACCAGTAGAGGTATTGCTTACAAAAGTAAGACCCGTTGGCAGCGTATCGCTAACCGTAAAGGTGGTGGCGTCCGATGGTCCGTTGTTAGTGACTTCTATAGTATAGGTATTCGTATTAGTACCGGCAGTAAAGTTACCGGTGTGGGTTTTGGTAATTGCAAGATCGGCACTTGCGACGACGCTGCGATCAACTGAGCTATCGTTGTTGCCAAGTGTCGGGTCATTTACCCCGGAAGGCGGCTCAACGGTCGCGGTATTACCAATGGTTGAGCCGGGCGTGACAGTCGATTCTACAAGAACGTTTATGGTGATATCGGGAGCGTCCAGCCCGCTGTTAAGAGCACCTCCCGTACACTTAATCACTTGCCGGCCGTCCCCCGTTGTGCTATCAACCGCACATCCGGCAGAAGGCTGGAAGGTGAGGTTTGAATCAAGCGTATCGGTAACCGTAAAGCCTGAAACATTTGACGGCCCACTGTTGTGTACCTTGACAATGTATTGTGCGGTACTACCCGCAGTCATGTCGGTGCTGGGTGTTTTAGCAATCGACAGATCAGCATTCGGCTCAATATCGACATTATCGAGTGAGGTGTTATTGGCGGGCGTAGGATCAGTGATACCAGCAGCTGGCGCGACCGCGGCGGTATTAGGAATAGTGCCCGCCGCACTGCCGCTTATGTTGACGGTGATAGTGGTTACCTGGGCTGGATCACCTGCGCCAATAGCGCCGCCGGTACACACCACATTGGTGCCCGATGACGTCGAACAGTCAGCCGCCCCACTAAAACCGGCATACGAGAAACCGGTAGGTAGCGTATCGGTAATGGTATAGTTTGGCGAATCGGCCGATGGACCATTGTTGACTACACTAAAGGTATACTGCCCTTGTTCGCCAGCCACAAAGCCCGTGCCGACGTGAGCTTTGGTGATGCCAAGATCGGCCTCGGACTCAATTGTTACCGTGTCAGTTGATATATTATCGGACATGTCAGAATCTGGCGTCGTGCTCGAAACCTCAGCGGTATTTGTGGTGCTGCCGTCGGCAATTGAGTCAACAAGAACCGTCAAGGTAATGGCTGTCGCGATGTCACCTTGATTTATAGGAACCGTGTTAGTACAGCTTACGGTGCCGCCCGCTTCACTACAATTCCAGTCTGTGTGTGTAGTCGGCACGTAGGTAAAATCTTCGTCAAGTACATCGGTAACTGTCACGCTGCCGATGGGTGCGTTAGAAGGACCTTGATTATCCACCGTAAGCGTAAAGGTGTTATTCACGCCCGCGGTAAAGTTGCCTGTATGAGATTTGACGATTCCCAGTTGGGTATCTACGAGTACGTTTGACTGGTCGGTCGAGCTGTTGTTGCCTGAATTTGGATCAGTCGTGCCTACCGGCACCGCAACCGTACCGGTATTCGATATAACACCGCCGCCGTAACTTCCCGAAACATTGACTACCATGTCAAAGGTAACTGTGCTGCCTGCGCCGTTCGCCGTCAGGGCGCCGCCGATACAGGTAATGGTTTGTCCGAATGCTCCTAGTACCGGAGAACAGGTGATTCCCCCGCCCGGTGAGCTTGCAAGTTGAAGGTTAGAATCCAGGGGATCGGTAATCGTAAATGAAGCAACATCTGACGGACCGTTATTAGTAACAGTAAACTTGTACGTATGAGGGTTGCCTGCCGTTGGAATACCCGTATGCGACTTGGAAATCGATAGGTCGGCTTTCGGCGCTGCCGGAAGCGTTACGCTCTGACTGTTATTGTTTGGATCCGGGTCATTAGAGACAGTGGCAGTGGCTGTATTGACTTTGGTGCCGGTAACATTCGAGGCGATATTCGCTTCAATCGTGATATCCGGCGCGGTCGCCCCGCTGTTAAGCACAGGGCGCGTACAGGTTACTGTTTGGCCACCGACATTACAGTTCCAACCGCCACCGGTTGCGCCGCCAACTTTTGGCACGATGCCCGCTGGTAGGATGTCGGTCACCGTGACGACCCCGGAATTATCTGGGCCATTGTTTTTAACCGTTAATTTATACTCGATCGATTCACCAGGTGTGTAGCTGTTGATGGTCGTACCGCCAATATCGGTTGCTGACTTGCTGACGAATTGGATATCCGAACCAGCTTGAGACCCAAAGCTAAAGTAACTTGTGCCAGCAGGGATCGTCACGGTCGCTTCGTAATTAGCGCCATTGAGCGTCATGGCGGTACGCGTTGAGCCGGCATCAAAAGTAGTGCTGCTGCTGGTATAAAGAACCCCATCACCGCCCGGCATTGCGCTGGCTGGAACTTGTACTTTTACCTGGCCGACCGAATTGGTGTTAACTGCCTTCCAAATACGGTTCATACGTACAAACGCACCGGTTACAGTCGTCGTAGTGTTAGTCGCAGCGCCATTATGACCCCAGATCAGGAACGAGCGATCAGTAGTAAAGTTATTAGTATTGGCCTGGTTGGTAGTGGCGATTGTTCCGCCATTCCCTATCGTCACGATATCATCATTGGGGGAAGCGACAGTACTTTTTGACTGCTTCTGATTAAGTGTGGTCGTATCATCACGGCCAATACCGGCGATATTATTCTTAAAGGTAGCATCGGCCGGATAAACAGTCGTTCCGTTTGAAGCAAGATATGCCGTGGCACCGGTGCCGAGTGTGGCTCCGTATTTAATTGCAAGATATGAATTTATCTGCTGTCTCTCCTGTGCTGTTAGTACTCTGTTAAAGTAGATCGCTTCGGCAATTGGCCCTGCCCAGCTCGTCCCTGAACTCCCGTTGGTGCCGCCAAACATGTTACCGGCTTGGCCTCCACTCGTTGTGGCATATAGACCTGTGGTTACATTTTGTGATTGTTCCCTGTCATCGACACCGACAATTCGGGATTGGTTATTAGCATTTGGAGAAACGAAGCTATAAACATGCGGCATCAAAGCTTCCACGCTACTGTAGGTGTATTGCTGTGGGCTCGTGCCACGGACATAAAGATCGGGTTTGCCATTATTCATACTAATACTCGGGGTATCGTCGCCAAATTCCTCAAAATAACGATATCCGCCATCCGTACGCGTCGCAGATGCACCATAAAATGCAGTCATGGGGTCGGTGCCCAAAATACCATGCGTCGGCATACTAAAGGCATCATCCGTACCGTCAAACACATAGGCAGGGTTAAAATTAATGGCACCTTGGGTGAGCACAGGTTGCTTAGCTCCAGTAGGTTGTGTGATGTTATAGCCAAGGCCACTTGAATCATTCCACTGGGAGTTAGTATTGCCAGTACTATCGGCTTTGTACCACATTCGCACGCCGGTCATTCCCATAGGATCAGGGAAGTTCTGTGTCGCAAAGCGTACAATAACAATACCCGAACCACCGCTACCGCCAGTCCTTACAGGATCTGAGGAATTACCGGGATTGTTGGCACCACCACCACCACCACTTCCAGTGTTAGCAGTACCTGCACCTGCAACTCCGTTACTACCGGCACCACGACCGCCGCCACCGCTACCGCCTGTGGCGCCCGGCACAACGTTACCGGTATCATTACGGCCAGCACCACCACCGCCACCAGCGTAAGACGTTGTGGAACCCGTAATATTCGAACTCGAACCAGCGCCGCCGGTACCAGGCGCGCTTGCGGTGGCATTACTGCCAGCAGCACCCGCGCCACCACCACCGGCATTTCGCCCTTCGGTGGTAGCCAACGTTCTACCACCACCATTATTACCTTGTCCAGCCGTACCAGTGCCACCACTAGCAATTGAGTTACCGCCCGCACCACCACCAGAGCCCCCGTTACTACCAGTGACGCCACCATGATAACCGCCACCACCACCACCGATAGCCGTTAGCGAACTAAAGACCGAGTTAGCACCGTTGCCGCCTTTCCCACTGCCTGGAGCCAAGGGTGCGGTTCCACCGGTTCCGACTGTGACGGTTACGGCTGCTCCTGGGGTAACGGCAAAATTAGGGTTTTCTGTCATTCCGCCCGCGCCACCACCACCGGCGTTATCCGAGCCGCCAGCAGCACCGCCGCCAATGACAAGCACGCGAACGTTCGTAACACCAGCTGGGGCTTTAAAAGTGCTATTTCCGGTTGTCGTATATTTAAGAATCGTCTGACCAGGCACGGAAGTGCGGTCAACGATTGCATTACCACTGTCAAGGCCTGGATCAATGCTTGCATAAACCTCCATAGGGTGCTGAAAAGTGAGTATACCGACTAATAAGCTGACTCCTATGGTAAACGCAAGAAATGTCCTTCCCCGCTGTAATAATGTGTTGTTCTTTTTCATTTTTATCGCCCCCTTAATAACGTAATTTTAAATCTAAAAGTTGACCATTTTTCAGCGCTAACGGCTCCTGTGGGAAGATTTTATCTTTACCGAACCGGTTACCAACAAGCATGATGTAATTACCTTCATTGATGGCTAGCTGAATTTTGCCGTTTCGGTCTGGTCGAAGAACACTCACTTGTTGCCCATTCTCGTGAAGGATGTAAACGTTAAAATCGTATTTTTGGTCGCATGGTGACGCACAGGTGTAATCAATGCTTGCCTCAAGGCCAGCGCCACCCCGAATACTTTTATACGATTCAGCACGGGCTACCGAACTGCGTGAGCTCGTAACCCAAATGATGAGCAGAACAATAGCAATTATCACAAAAGCAAGCATAAGAACTAGCTTCTTATGCTTTAAACACACGAGCCATAACTTACGTAGCCCCCCTCTGGTGTTTTGTAACCGCGACATTTTCCCCTACACGTATTATTTTTTACAAAATATACTTAAAACTATAATGATGAAAAGTTAACTGCCTATTAATTAAGCAGAAGTAAAAGCGTATGTCAGTAAAATAACTAAATTTAGCATATATAGTTAAAAATGTCTTTGTGATGTTCTTTACCATACGCCATCGCTTTAAGCTGATAAATACCGGAACAACGGCACGCCACTTATGCTGCAGAAAGACGAGATCATGGCCGCGACACTTTTGCTTTCTTGCTGTAACGATAGAGTTATGCTACCAAACGGCGAACTTCTTACAGCTCAATATTCTCTTGGCAAAGGTACGCTCAAGTTGAGTCATTTGCCAGATCGAACACCGGTCATTGCCTGGTTTGATAGAAACGGGCACGAGCACTACAGGTTCGTGTTGAAAGAAAACGGTGACTATTTTGTGTCACCGGCAGCAGTGTATCGATCATATTCAGAAGATGAGCTAGTTGAATGTGCGAGGCAAGCAGCTATTGAAAGAGCTCGGGCTGCAGCAGCAAGGAAGCACGATCGTTTTTTGGTGTCTAGGGGCAAACGTGCTTTCAATGACGTTGCTACACGGCGTCATGTTATCAGGATGTCCTTGGGCAGGCAGTTTTTTGATGAAGAATCAGATTTCAAGTTCTGGTACACCGATGGCACTATCGATTCAACGCCATTCCTCGACAGGACGGATATCGTTATATCTGAAGCAACGTGGGCATATTGCGTTGCTCCTACTGGCTACATCGAGGTTGTTGTTTTATGGCTTGAAGCGACAGAAGGTTTTTTCAGGCACCTCGGTGGCTACCTAGAAGAGCTTACAGTACAAAATACGCAGTAAGCGAGTGCTTGTTAGGCTTTAGATACAGATCCGGGGCTTACAGCGAGGGGGCCGAAAGCAAAAAGTGTTGGATATATGGTTCACCACGATCTGGTGAGCTGATCTTATCCGCCGCAAAGACCCCGGGCCAAAAGCCCGGGTGTTCTCTTGCTTGTCCCGAGTAACATTATTTTTTAGATGCAAAGCAAGTCAGTGCCCTTCCCCTGTTTAGTAGGCTTTTTGACAACTTTGCGATAATCAACACAGGCACTTCTTACAGAAAGGTTTGAGTGCATGACTCCGATGTATCACGATTTGGCGATTATGCTCGAGATGATCGACAGCCCCAACCGTCAGGCTTGCCTGCGGCTATGGAACGACCATCGAGAATTGTTCCGTCAGGCACCTGGCTCAAGCCACAACCACCAGGCGTGGACGGGTGGCTACCAAGATCACATCACCGAGGCTATGAATGTATGGCTACTGATGTATGGTACGTTCGAATCAACTGGTCGTCTGACACAACTGCCAGAGCACGAACAATTCAACCGAAGTGATGGCTTGCTGGTGCTCTTTTGGCACGATGTTGAGAAGTTGTGGACATGTGTGCTTGAGGATGGGCAGCCAGTATCACTCGATAACGGTCGGCTAAAGCGAAAGCCTGAGTTTGCCGATAAAAGGATTCGTAAGCAGTTCGCTGAGCTCAAAATCCGTGAATATGGTGTTGTACTCAACCCTCTGCTCCGCAATGCGTTGGAATATGTAGAGGGCATTCGTGATGGCGACTATTCGCCAAACGATCGGCGTATGTGGCCATTGGCCGCGCTATGTTACGCCAGTGACATGCTGAGTGCGCGGATGTTCTATGGGTTCCCGCTTGAAACAGATGATGCATGGGGTGCGTTGCGGGCTGCGCAGTAGTAAGAGCGCTGAGAGCGATCGGAGCGAGTTCTATTGTCGCTCCGATCGCTCGTTGCTGTAAAAAATCAAGCAAATCTTGGTGTTATACCCCATCTTTACCACCGCAGAATCTACTCAAGAGTTACATTAAAGGTAATGATATTCTCAGCCCCGACGACATAGCCCAAAGCGGCAATAACAAGTCAATTAAAAAATTATACTGGCATATTTGAAAAACTAGGCGCTGGTGAGATGAACGACACATTTATTCTAGACTGCGGCAAAGAAAAAGCCATCCTGCGTGTAGCCAAACATGCCAGCACTACCACGCTATGCCGAGAAGCGGACTCGCACAAAAGAAAAAGCTCCAGAAGATAAATTCTGGAAGCTTTTCTTATCTGCTATTGAATTTAGTGACCCTATGGGCTAAATTCTGTCAAACTTTGCGTTTTGACAGAATTCGAACCCTGTGGCTTTGCATTCTTGCCAAGAATGCACCACGAAAAAAGCCCAGCTTTAGCTGAGCATTTCTCGTGGTGAGCCTACGGGACCAAAACAGGAACACCTTGCAAGATAGTTTGGAAGGGATTGCAGTAAAGTTGACGAGCTTACTGATACTAGTATCGCACCCAGATACTAGCTCCGTCTATACCAAAGGATAAATTTTCTCCACGAGGCTAAACACTTCTAGCGAGTTTTACTGCCTTCATGGATACTGTGCGCTTATCAGGTCTACCTAGGTTATATAAAAGCACGCAGTAACCCAATTCACTAAATACACAATAAACTTATATACTTAGGGAACTGCCGGAACGGGAGAAGATGAGACGCTTGCGCGCGTATCTCATCTCTCCCGCCCGGAAGCCCGACTCTCGAACACAGGGTTCGACACATGAACATCAGGCGTAGCTGGCCTGGTACTCCTTGAGACCGAGGCCTTGGTAGTAGTTCCTGTCCCGCTCGAGCTGCAAGTGCAGCTCTCGCCAACGGCGAACCATGTCCCAATAAGACTTGTAGCTCTCCGGGCAGGTCTGCAGGACGATCGGGTGCGTGGCGGCGTAGCCGGTGCCCAGGCCTGCGGTGCCGATGGCGGCCGGCAGCTCCACGTCGCCGAAACGGCGGATGGAGTAGAGCCGGGACTGCCAGCTGCAGCTGCCCCAGTGGTTGTTCCGGTAGGCTCGGTCGTCTTCCGGCACCTCCTCGGCACCGTAGTCGGACAGCATGGTTGCGACCGCGTCAGCCGTGAAGTAGAGGTCGCTCGTTACCCTCCAGTGGCCCCACGGCGTGAGCAGCTCGTAGAGGCCGGAGGTGAGACGGTCGACCTTGAGCATCAGGCCGGTGGCCGTGAACTCGAAGCGCGGGCTGGGAGTGTTCCAGTTGATGCGGTGGATGGTGCCACGGGCGGTGTTCCAGTCGTTGTCGACGCGGTTCACGATGTCCCAGGCAACGTCCATGGTCAGCTGCGCCATTTCCAGCTCGTTCATGTCAATCCCTTCGGTAGTCGGGCGCAAACATGTATTCCTACACGTTAGAGTATAATTATAGCATGTTTTACCGTACTTTGCAATAGGTAAGTCGACCTTTGAATAGAGGTTACTTAACGTTCTGATTACATCAGGATTGCGTTCCAGGCTATTACTTTTCTGCAAAATTAGCCACGAGGAATCGAACTCAAAAATAACAGAGGTGATATATAAAATAAAAAACTCCAGGCGATACTTCCTGGAACTTTTTACCTCTGTTGAGGGTTGAATAATGTCTTGGTGACCCCGGCGGGATTCGAACCCGCGGTCTTTTGGATGAGAACCAAATATCCTGGACCACTAGACGACGGGGCCACGTCGAAGTGTATTTTATCAGTAAAACGGTGTTTTGACTACTGCTAGCTAGTTTGTTTCACCGATAAACTCAAATTGTTCGCGGGGCTCGTAGAGGCCTTGTGAGTTTTTAGGAATATTTCTGCTATTGTAATAGGCGGCATCTATTGCGGCACGTGCGCGTGTAAGAGCGAAAAATTTTTGTTGGTGAACTACAGCGGGATTTACAGGCCAAGAGCGACGTTCGTCTCCTAAAAGGTGAATCATTGGTTGAGGATCTTGTAAACTTGCTGCTTCACGATCAAGCAGTGCCCGGTATTCTGTTTGTTGTTCTTCAGAAATGCGATCAGATTCGCGTAACCAATAAGCAGTAATGAATTCGTCTTGTTCTTCGCGAGTTAAAGTAGGTTCCGGTTCCGCGTGTGCTTCTGCTTGCCCTTCAACGATTAGGTCACCATTTTCAGTCTGCCGAGGTTTAAAGAAATTGGCTACTGTTTCGCGTGCTTTGGCACGGGCATGCTCGCGGTCGGCTGCAAATAAGGCTTGTTTTTCAGCTTCAGTATAAATTGGCTGGGGGGCTTCATAAGCTTTCTCAAAACGAACTGATTTAATTAATTTTAATACGTTCTTACCAAAGTTTCGCGCACGTTCTTTGAGTGATGGCTTCTTAACTTCAAGATTTGTCGCAATCTGTTTAAATTCTTTGTTTTCTTCGATAACAGCGATACGATTAAAGGCATCTATTGTAGTTTGGCCAATATTGGCCGCTGGCACAACATCGGTGGGAATAGGAATAATAGATGTTTCAACGCCGCGTTCGCGTGCAATAATAGCACTAGCTGCATAATATTGACTGGTGAAATTGTCGGCTTCTAAGGTGTGTTTACCCATAACGAATTAGATAGTAACATTAAACTTAAAAAATGTCAACACTTACCTCTTTAAACTCTTACAAACTTCACCAGCTTACGTGCGTAATGGCAAATTGTCAATGATTTCGTCTAACTTCCGAGGAGTTATTTCTGCTTTAATGAGATAAGCGTCAGCTTTGCTTTGCATAACGGCGCGCGATTCTTCATCTTGATCAAAGTTAGTTAAAACGATGATATGAGAGTGTGGCACCTTATCAAAATTGGCGCCACGCAACTCTTGAAGTACTTCTGTTCCCTGTTTTTCAGGGAGCATAATATCGAGTAGGATAACATCATATGTTTTGGCAAGTGCTTTTTCTAAACCTTCGGTACCACTTAAGGCAATATCAACAGTATGCCCCGCTCGGCGCAGGCTACGGGCATACATATCACTGATGAATCGGTCATCCTCGATACATAGAATGATTTTTGATCCAGCCATTGCTACTCTCTATTATCTGTTCGTTACCATTATGACCTGCCTTTAACTTATCTGCAACTGTGGCATAGATTGGTAGCAGAATACCAAAAATACTTCCCTCGCCTTCGGTCGATTTAACCCAAACTTTGCCGCCGTGTGATTCAATAATTGCTTTTGAAATATAAAGCCCGAGGCCCGTGCCGGTTACTTGCTGGCGTGATCGGTGTGATCGATAGAATTTACTAAATAAATTACCAACAACGTTGCTTGGCATACCGACACCAAAATCTTGTACGGTTAATTCAACAAAATTCCCTGAAACCGATGCTGCAATAATGATTTCACCGCCATCTTTTGAATATTTAATAGCATTATCGGTGAGGTTAGTGATAACTTCGCTAATGCTTGAGCGGTCGGCTGCAATGGCCGGTAGGCCTTTCGGGATTTTAAAGGATAAACGACGATTTAAGGTGTAAGCGCGAAGCGAAAGATCTTGTACTAGCTCGCGCAAAATACCTGCAACAGTATCTTCACGTAAGTGTAATTTAAGATGAGCACGATCGTATTTCGAGACGTTTAAAATGTTATTGATGTAACCGCTGAGACGTTCGGCCGAGACTTGCACGCGTGCCATCAGTTCTTTTTGATCTGTTGAAAGCGCTGGTCCCAGCTCGTCGCTTAAAACGTCAAGATAACCCCGAATAACAGTAATGGGTGCACGTAGTTCATGGGCGGCAAGGGCTATGAAATCCATATCGTCTTCATCGCGAGCGTAGTCAACAGTTCTGTCAATGAGCAGGATAACCGTTTCAACATCAGGGCTAACGTTTTTTTCATAATGCGCGATAACATCGTAGACTTTGCGGTTTTCGGTACCTTGCACGCTATTTGCAACGCGCTTCCAAATATGTGTATCACGTAGTTTATTTTTGCGACAATCGTCTAGCCAACGCTCAAAATCATCGGTAGGTTCAAATTGCAGCGCTAACCCCATTGAGCCGTCAGTTTTTTGGTGTAAACCACTTGTACCATGATAAAAACTGACAAGCCGTTTGCTATCTAGAATAATGAGGTCGCTTGGCATAAGTTGCACAATACTTTTTAAAACGGCGTGGTCGCTGTCTTGTTGCTCGTTGCCATTTTTGGATGATTGCAACACACCTTGAAAACTTGCTACCGAGAGCTCGTAGATCGTCTGTACAAGAGCTTTAAGACCACTTCGTTCGTATCGTTTTTTATTAACGTTAGGGGGTGCGGTATCGTTTGTTTGTTTTGAAATGTTGCTTATGGCACTTGTCAGAATATGCAGTGGCTTACCAAACATTTTAAGTATAAAAATGAGTGAGAGTATCTCAAGTAATAAACCAAAGCAAGCTGCAATTAAAATAAGCTCGTATCCCTGAAGAATTTTATAATCATAGGCAAACCACGCAGCAGAACCAACTAAAACAATAATAAGAATTTGTAATAATATCGCCAGAGCTAAATAAGTGGCGAAATGGCGTTTATAAAAGTCGGCGATACGGGGTGCTGGTGTGTTCATAAGTTATTGCCAAGTAACATTTCTTTCTTTAGGCAAACCAGCGATCCAAGTTTGGCCGGCATTAAGAGGTATTGGTTTACCGGCACTGTTAATAAAACTGAGCTGCGATTTTATACCATTTTTTTGCCACTGGCCTTCAATAACAGTACCGTTTTGAAAGATATAAGCCTGACCATTGCCATTAGTGTCTATTTGTTCGCGATAGCCATCTTCAAACCCACGGAACATATTAACTCGCATAACAATCACAACTTTCGGATTAATAGGTCCTGCCTCACGATCAAGATGCGGCTTGCCCGCCTGTGAACGTAAATAGCTGTTGCTCGCCTTATCATAAGTGTAACTTGAGTTGAAAAGTGCGCCGCTCATATTAACAGTGATGCTGCTGGCATTTGGAGTTGGGGCTGGTGCTTCTTTTCGATTGCGGTTGAACCCTTGGAATGTGCTGCTTGTAAAACCCTTTTTGGTATTAAGGGCATCAAGCCTGTCAAACGTTGTGTACACATTATGCGGTGCATAGCGATCGGTGCTGCGATAATATGCCCCGGCGTTAAAGAATTGATCAATATCTTTAAATTGGCCGTTTCGCACGGTATCAAGGGCTTTTTTGCTGCCGCCAATGTGCGCAAACGAGGCATCATAGGGTGCGGCCCATTCAAGATAGTATGGTCTGAGGCTTCGAACTGGCCCAATGAGTCCCGGCCGTGCTTCTTGATATAGGCATTGAAAGCGTGTAATGCCACCTTCGGCAATGGCTTCATATATAATGCCGGCAGCCTTCAGCCCAGATTGCGGCCGTGCTTCAGGGCTATTTTCGATCATAATAGCGGTCAATTGCCGCTTAGTGGTAGCTTCGTCGGGCACTTCAACTCCAGTAAGTGGCGAATAATATTTTGGTTTTGCCACTCTAGAAATACCTTTTAAGCTGTTGCTTGGCGTTTGTGCCATTGGTGGCTGGTAAAATAGTGCCCATACACAAATTGCTGTCGCCGTTAAGAGTGCAACGGTGCTTATGATTGCGGTTGCAATTTTATGAGCATGCATCCACTGACTAATCCTTGATGCGTGTTTTTGCTTTTGAGACCGTGCCATACCATAACCATTATAGCAGCAAGTATAGAAGAACGAACTTGAATCTCAAGCCTCCTCTCCAGACCACTCTCTTTTCATAGAGCTTCACCGGAGCTTTATGAAAGCGCCAAAGCTGAAATCGGTTAGTTAAACCGATTTCACACGATCTGGAAGGGGGCTTGAGATTCAAGTGGAAAAGATTGACTCACTAGTTTTTTGTTGTATGATTTACATATGAGTAAAGTAGAACAAGGTTCCTATGCAGGTCTCACAGCCGGTGAGGTAGTTGATAGATACCGTGAAAAAAAGGCGCTGATTGCTGCATGCCGAGACAATCTTGCAATTGTCGGCTTTCCCGAAAAAATAGATGAATTGCGTGCGCGAATCAGTCGTATGGAGGCAGGAGCCGGAGCACTGAAAGCCACTATTCCAACAGCTGAGTTTGATAAAGCAAACCGGCCACATCGTCGCCTCGTTCGTTACTTAGGCGAAGTAGCTGGCACAGCGATCCAAGAAATTCGGCTTTACTAGATTACACAAGAAGCTCACGGGCAATTTGAATTGCACCATGAAGAGCTGATTTTTGTGGCTCAAAAATAAGGGTATTTGGTGTGTCGCTCTGTGCGAGCAACTTCTCGGTTTCTTGGCGAAGTATGTCTAACTGCCACAAGCCGCCACTTAAAACAGTAGCTATTGGCGCGTCGGCGCCAAGTCCTGCGCGCGTTCGATACTTCTGACTAGAGCCCCATACTTTATAGGCCCATCGCCAAGCGCAGTGGAGAATAAGTGGTTTAACAGATTGAGTTATGGGGCTATCGCTCGGTAAATTAGTGAGTGCTCTCGCAATTTCAAATATTTGTTTTGATGGTAAATATCACCAAGATTTGTTAAGTTGGCTGGATCTTGTTTGAGTAGATCACTCAACCATACCGATACTTCATTTGATTGTTCGTCGCGCCCTACCGAAGCAACAATGGCAGCACCGAGATCACGGCCACCATAGCTAACGGCGTCATACACATAATCTGAACCATCTGGATAAAAAAGTGCAATTGCCGAGCCACTGCCTGCGATGGCTAGTTGTCCGTGAGGTGAAGGTGAGCTCGCCCGAAATGAGGTAATAAGATCACCAGTGACAGTAATTTTGGCATGTTTTGGTAGGCGACTAGCGATAACATCGTAAAACTGGTTCGAAAATGTTGTATCACTGTGGCAGCCACTAATACCAGCCGCTGCTGCCTCAACCTCATTCAACCGGCGTAAGTTTTCAAGGCAATGAAGGATAGCCTCAGATGCCTTTTTAAAACCACCACTCTTCCATGGATTAGAACCTTTTTTAATAATCGATTCCTCAATCATTTTGCCGTCAATACTAGTAATAGCAGCATGCGTTTTGCTGCCACCGCCATCGATGGCAAGCAAGAATTTATTCATTCATTGCCTTTTTGAGTCGAGATAGCGTTGTTTCTTTGCCGAGTATGGCCATTGTTTCGGCGAGACCAGGGCTAAACGGTGCCCATGTGAGGCTCAAACGAATCATGCCGAATAACACGGCTGGCTTTTGACTAGTTTGTTCAAGTAATTTATTCAGCGCATCGGTGAGTGCTGCTTCGGTAAAGTCTATATTTTGGAGCTCGTCGTAAGCCGTTTTGAGCAAAGCTTGCAGCGCTGGCTTATCAAGTTTCTTAAGCTGCTTATTGGTTTCAACCAAACTCCAATTTGGTGTTGGTTCCGCAAAAAAGAAACTCGTTAACTTTGGTAGATCAGCAAGCGTTTTTAAGCGATCTTGGGCTAGGCTTAAAACTTGCCGTCGTTTTTGCTCACTTGCCGTTTTTGCTTCTACCGGCCAGAACGAGGCAACGCTTTTAGACAATTCATTGAGTGTTAATTCGCGAATATAGTGACCGTTCATCCAAATGAGACGTTGTTCATCGAATCGGGCTCCACTTCGTTGCACTCGTTCGAGACTAAACTTCTCAATGAGTTCTTCGTGGCTAAATACCTCTTGTTCGGTCCCGTCATTCCAACCGAGACTAGCAATAAAGTTGACGAGTGCATCAGGCAAAAAACCATCGCGAATATAACCGAGGACATCTTTAGCACCGTCACGTTTCGAAAGCTTTTTAGTGCCACTTTCGCCTAAAATATGTGGCACGGTGGCCATAACGGGCGGCTCAAGGTTAAGCGCTTCATATAGATTAAGGTAATTCGGCATGCTGGCGATAAATTCTTGCCCGCGAATGATGTGCGAGATACGCATTTCGGCATCATCAACGATATGAGCAAAATTATAAGTTGGATAGCCATCAGATTTAATAAGAATAAAATCATCAACTACTTCAGGGCCAGTACTAAGCTCGCCCATCACTTCGTCGTGCCAGGTGTAAGATTTTGGTTCAGATTTGAAACGAAGCGGTGTCGTGCCATCCCAGGTTAGTGGATTTTCTGGGCGATGATCACGATATAAAAACGCCCGCTTTTCCTTTTGGGCCTGTTCACGAAAGGCTTGAACTTCTTCTGAAGTATATGGGTCGGCATAAGCGCGATCACTCTCAATGAGTATGTGCGCCCACTTTTTATAGATATCAAGCCTATCGCTCTGACGATAAGGACCATACGGACCACCAATATCGAACCCCTCATCCCAGGTGACGCCGAGTATTTTTAAACATTCTATTAAGTGTTGATCGCTGCCACCTACTTCGCGCTTTTTATCGGTATCTTCAAGCCGTAGAATAAATTGGCCATTGAAATGGCGGGCTACTAACCACGCAAATAAACCGGTACGAATATTACCGACATGCAAAAAGCCAGTTGGGCTGGGTGCAAATCGTGTTCTTATGGATGTCATATGGTTAGGATAACAGATCGTTGGATATAATATAATATAAACGGTTGCTTGGGCTTAAGTATGGACTTCCAGGCACCCCTTGGGAGGGTGCCTGGTCATCACCATAGCTCTTATTTCTGAGGAGTAGGGATATTGTGTGCGTGGCGGATCTTTTCCAAAGCATTCCTAATGCTTCGTCTTGCTGTGTCTTCAGCGATACCAAAATGCATTGCAACTTCCCGGATTGTTGCGGGACGACCAAGGGGGTCATCGATGCCGAAGAACACTCGCAGCCTAAATGTCTCATGAATGTTCAGCTCAGAGTGATCAAGCAAATCTCGGGCTCGCTCGCGTCCTTGGCTAATAAGCGGGCCATTGATCTCGCCCTGATAATCAAGCCCGCAATAGACCGCTACAACAAAGTGAAAGTTATTTCGCGATATAAAAAAGTCGCTGCTGCCTGCTGGGTTCTGCATGAGTTTATCGAGACTGTGTTCTACGATTTGCGCGGTCAACAAGCCTTGCTCGACGAGTCCGATGATATCGCCGAATCTCTTCAAAAGTGCAGCAAATTGAACGCTCACTAAAATCAACTCCCAAGTAGCTGGTGACGTACAGTTAATAACTATATGATATTAAGAGTTAGACTACAATGTGCTTGAAGCAATCTTCTGAATTTGTTCACCCGAGAGCGGCGCGTTGCCTTCAACGCTATAAAGCACACCACCATTAACCCAAACGGCCTTGTTGTTGACAAGATATATTGTAATACCGCCTTCTTGAATAGTTGTGTATTGCTTGTTTTCTTTAACGACATAATTGTCGCGAACGGCTTGGCTATCCCAATTTGATTCGCGCTGCACGACACTATAGGCAAAATCATTTGTATTTGATTTAAAGTTCACACGTACTTCACCAGGGCTATAAGCAACTGGGCCGGTGAACCCGTAGCCTGAAGGCTGGTAGGTAGGATATGTTGCGGCCACGCCCGCCTGGCTAGCGGCGACACGGAGCGATAAGTTCGGAAGGTTTAAATAGGTTAAGTAGCCACCCAGTAACACAAGCGCGGCAATGCCGCTTGTTATGGTTGCCAGGCGTGGATACCTACGCTGTAATGTGGAGGCTTCCGGTTGCCTTTCTGTTTTTGGCATCGTACTGGCCATTTTATCGGCGATTAGCTTTTCTTTCAAGGCCGAACCCTTCAACTGCTCTGGTTGTTTCATTTGTTTCGTGGTAACGGGTACTGCTTGAGCAGGCTGTTGCACTGCGTGAGTTTGCTGTGCTGCCAAAGGGCTGAATTGTGCTAATGGAGTTTTTAAACTTGGCGAAAATTTTTGGATCATAGCCGAGCGTTTAACGGCTGTTTTTTCAGTTTGATTTTTTGGTTCGGGGCGTTTTAAAGCAGCACGATGCAATGTTTTTGAGCGCTGGGGGGTGCTGTGAATACTGTGTGCAGTTTTAGCGGGTCGCGTTGCTTGAAGAGGCCTTGTGGGGGGTGTAGAAGGTTGTATTTGAGGAGTTTTTTGGTGCGGTGAACGCATGCCAACGTCGCTCATCACCTTGCCCGTTTGGCGTGACACGTTATCTATCTGCGAAGCTCCCGCCTGTCCTATTTGAGTAACGGGCAAGCCAGTGCGTGCATCATATAACTGGCCATTGATTGTGATGGTGGTTCCCCTCATACCCTTCTTTCTTTTAGTAGACCCCTTGTTTGACAACCTGCTTATGCTTAACAGGAGTGTTATTACTTATACTAGCAGTTTCCTCTGTTCGTGCAAGTCTTTTGCACCTGAATCCCGAATCTCCTCTCCAGACCACTCTCTTTTCTTAAAGCTCTTCCAGAGCTTTAAGAAAGCATTGGGCTGAAACCGGTTAGTTAAACCGATTTCACACGGTCTAGAAAGGTGGTTCGGGATTCAGGTTTATTCGTGAATATCCTTACATTTTTTGTTGCATAATAGCGTTCTTCGCTGTATCTTTTTGCAATTGTTTAAGGTATAAATTAATGAAGATGGCACGACATAAACTAAAAGCACATACACTGGTATCTTCAGAGGCCTAAAGATGAAAAAAAGTCTTGATGTCAGCCTGATTGTTCCGGCCTATAATGAAGCGCCGATTATTAAAGATAACCTAAGGCAAATTGCTGATTTTATTGCGGCACACAAAACACAGCTTGGATTAGTTGAGCTGGTTGTCGTTGCCGCAGGAAACGACGAAACAGCAGTAATGGCGTATGAGTTTAAAGACCGCTTTGATGCATTTCAAGTGATCGAACCTCGTAATCGGGCCGGCAAAGGCCGTGATGTACGCGAGGGTTTTTTAGCAGCGCGTGGGGCGGTGCAGTTGTTTATGGATGCTGATCTACCAACGCCGCTGCCGCATATTCTTACGATGGCCGATAGGCTTAAAAACAATGAAGTTGACGTGGCAATTGGTGTACGCCGATTATCTAAAATTCACAAAAGTCCTTTTCGGACTTTATTTTCGCTTGGGAGCAATTGGTTAACACGAATTCTGCTTTTCCCTGCCATTCGCGACACCCAATGTGGTTTTAAGGGTTTTACAAAATCAGCTGCAAGACAGTTATTTTCAGCGCAAAAACGCAATGGTTGGGGCTTTGATGTTGAGGTTTTACAACTTGCTAAAGAACGACATATGAAAGTTGCGCAGCTTACGATTGATGACTGGCATGAAACGCGAGATGAAGATTTACGTGGCGACAACCTGATTGTTGCTGGTTTGCGCACGCTGGGCGAAGTTTTGGCTGTTCGCGTTAATGCGTGGGGCCGTTCGTTTGCTCGTCATTGGGTTTGGTGGCTGATAAGTGCAATGCTCATAAGTGGTGCTATAACACTTTGGATCGGGCTACGGCAAAGTGTTTGGTTCGACGAAGCTTATTCAATTTCGCTTGCCGGGCGTCCTCTTGCTGAACTTTTGCATTTAACGGCTGTTGATGTGCATCCGCCACTCTATTATTTACTTTTAAAGGCGTGGGCTGGTTTATTTGGCTGGGGTGAACTAGCGCTTCGCTCATTTGGTGCAGTTTGTACGGCTTTGGCGGTTGGCGTGATGGCGCTTGTTATTAAAAAACTTTTCAATGTTCGCGTAATGATGTGGGTATTGCCTTTCATAACACTTGCATCCTTTGTGTTGCGTTATGGATTTGAAATTCGCATGTATGCGCTTGCATCCCTCATTGCGATAGCGGCAACATATGTACTTGTTTGTGCGCTGCGGGCTCAGGGTAAAAAAGCACTCCTTGGTTGGATAGTGTATGCATTTTTAGTAGCAGCTGGCGTTTATACTCTTTATTACACTTCATTTATTTGGTTTGCACATTTGCTTTGGCTCACTTTTGTGGTGCGCGAAAAAGGTCAGCCTATCTTTAAGCAACCATGGGTCGCTGCTTATGCGGGTGCTGTTTTGCTGTTTCTGCCGTGGCTGCCGCATTTTGCATCGCAGCTTCGCGGCACGGCTCTCGCTGGCATTACTGAATCAGTTATGATGCCGCAATTGACATCTATTGTCTCATTCAGCTTGCTTTATATGCCGCAGTGGAAGCTAGGACCATGGACCTCGTTGCTTGTTATTAGTTTATTTATTAGCCTGGTGTGGCTCGTGATGTACACGCTTCGTGTGGTTAATGCTGAACAAAAGCGTGCGGTAAAACTCTTACTTTTCTATGTGCTTATGCCAATTGGCTTAATGCTATTGATTTCGCTGCCTCCGCTGAGGCCGATGTTTACTGAACGCTACATCTCGCCATTTATCATTGCTGGCTATGCGCTGGTTGGGGTATGTGCCGGTCTTTTGCTTATTCGTCAAAATAGTAAAAAGTTGCCGGCTGCTTTAGTCGCACTCGCCTTTCTTGTAACGCTTGGTGGTGGTATTTGGTCGCTGTCGCGTGAGGGTAATTATAACTATCAACGCTTATCGCGTCCGATGGCGAAACAAGTGATGGCGCAGATTACAAATTGTGAAGATCGTTTAATTATTGCCGATGACCCTTTGCTTTACTTTGAACTGCATTATTATCAACGAAGTGACTGCCAGTTAGCCTATTATAGTCGCTGGGCAATTGAAGATAAGGGAGGCTTTGCGCCGATTTACCAGCGTGCCGAGCGTATTGAAGCTAATCAAGCGTATCAAACACGTTATATCTCGCATATTTTTACTGGCAGTGAGCCAGCTAAAGTTCATATACCTTCGAATTATAAATTAGTTAATGCTAAGACTTTTGGTAATTACCACCTCAATAATTACGCGACCCCAACACTTAGCGCGGAATAACCTTTCTTAGCCACTTTGATTGCATAAGTGCCCAAGTGGCAAGAATATTGATAAGTGTTAACAAAGTGTTAAGCCACATATTATCACTATTTGTAAAAAAGTAGAGTGTTACTATCAGGGTTACGCCATGTAAAATATAGGCAGTCAGTGAACGTGTTCCGAATGGTTCAAGTAGCCATCCAAACCAGCGCTTAAGCCAGGGTAAGACTGCTTGAAATACCAAAAAGAACGCAATAAACCAAACGAATGAAAGTATAATCCACGCGAAGCTACGTGCTTCGTGATGAAAGAGTGTTTGTGTGGTAGCGACGAATTGGTTGTAGGCTAAAGGTGTCCATCCAAAAAAGTACGCTACTTCTTGCCCGTGGAATTCAAGCAGCATAGCGATGAGGATACTGAGTGCGGTTATATAAAAAACCCCTAGTTTTAGTCCATTACGAACTGTTGGGTGTAAGTTGACAATAAATTGCCGGATTGAATCAAGATAAAAACCGGCGGTTGCAGGAATAAAGAACAGCACTTGCCAGATTAACCACTCAACCTGCAGCCAAATGCCGACTAACCAAAGTGCAATTGAACATATTGCTACTAGCCACCACAATTGTTTGCGTAAAAGCATGATAACTGGCACGGCTAATACTAAAAAAACAGCATATAAATGCAAAAAGAATGTCCAGATATGAGCATACTCAAGGGTGGCGGCACTTTTTAGTAGTAGTGGCCAATCGTTGTCTGGAAGAGATACGTAAGGCATGGCGCCATGTGGGCCTTGTAAGAAGAATAACCAGTAAGCACCGGTAAAGATGAGTGTAGTTATAAATGACCAGAAATATAGAATGCCGGCACGTTTGAGTAACTTACTTGCAACCTTACTCCATGGCTCGTGACGATTTTTATAACCACGAATATAACCAACGAGCAGGCCTGATATAATAACAAACCCCTCAGCAGCTGTGACCCAGAGCCTCCCTTCACCGCTGATGAAACTGAAGAGATTCGGCCAACGCCACAAATGATCAACTAAAATAATAAGGATAAAAAAACCGCGCAAATAGTCAAAAGCAAGAATACGGCTTGATGTGGGATTATTATTCCTATTCGGCACGTTTCTAGTGTAGCAAACAGATATTGCTTCACGCTTAAAACAATAAAAGACCGACAACGTCCTGATCATGCGCTCCTTCTTGGAGCACTCTTTTTACCTTAAGCTCCACCGGAGCTGAAGGTAAGCGTTGGGCTGAAATCGGTCTGTGAAACCGATTTCACACGCTCCAAGAAGGAGCGCATGATCAGGACAAACATAGCGTGTTATAATTAACCTACTCGCTTATGTATAGCCAAGACCCCAAAATCCGGCGGCGTCGCCTTAAACTACGTTTTTTTTATTACGGCGTGATGACAATTGGCATTGTTGCCCTTACGATTATTGGTGTCTTTTTTGTACTGGGATATCGTATTAGCTTGCAGCAAAATACGGTTAATGTATCGCGCGGCGGTTTGTTAAAATTTAATACCCAACCGCAGGGTGCGACAATTTACTTTGACAGTACTCGTCTTGCCACTAATACACCACATCAAGTGAATATTACGAGTGGTAAACATCAGGTTTCGTATACAAAAGAAGGTTACCAGTCTTGGCAAAAAGACATTACGATGCATCCCGGTGAACTGCTTCTTTTAAGTTATGCGCGATTAATTCCCAACTCTATTACGACAACCTCACTCCGTAGTTTGCCAAGCCTGCATCAAACACTTGCAGCTCCCGATCGCGAATGGTTGGCGTTACATGAATCACCCGAATCACCGATATTTATCTTGACTGACGTGCGTAATGAGCGTGATATAAAGTTTACGACACTGGCACTCAGCGAGACAGTATTTAATAAAAAACCCAATGCCGTAAGTAATTTTCAGTTTGTGGAGTGGAGCGAAGATAGTAAATTCTTACTTATTAGACATACGAGTGGCGAAGATGTTGAATATATTCGTATTCCGCGTGATGATCAAAGCCGGGCGGTGAATCTTACAAAGTTATTTAATATGCCGCTCGGTACTGTGCAGTTTTCAAGTGATAATCCGAACGTATTCTACGCGACCGATAAGAGTGCTTCGTTATATCGGATTGATACCACAAATTCTGCAAACAAGCTTAAGATTGCCGAGAACGTTGCGCAATTTGATGGTTTGGATGACAACAAAGTAGCATTCATTGCACCAGCGGCCGATAAGTCTCAAAAAGACATTGTTCTTAGCGTATGGCAACAAGGAGACGGTAAAGCAACGGTAGTAAAAACTATTCCGGCGGGTCAACCGGTATTGCTTACTTATAAGAGTTATCTATCAAGAGAATATATTTCATTGGCAATCGGCGCTAACTTAATTGTGTATGAAAATCCGTTCGATAAAGATCGTAAAACATTACAAAACACTACACTAGCTTCTATGCCAACGGTTCTCATCGTATCACCTGGCGGGCGCTTCATTATGGCCCAAAACGGTGAGACGATTGCTAGTTACGACATTGAGTTAAGGTCTAATCACACATTGGCTTCACCTGGTGAAGCGCGTCAGCCTCTGCAGTGGGTTGACGATTATCATATGGCATTAACCGGTGGTGGTAGCGTGCGTTTTGTTGAATTTGACGGTTCAAATGTACAGCAAGTAACACAAGTTGTGCCTGGTTATGATTCGATGATTGGTATTGATGGCCGCGTCTTTGTAAGTATTGGCCGCAATAGTGCTTCGGGTGCCTTGGAATTACAGCAATCACAGCTTCTAACATCAGCTGATCAGAACGCTGGCCTCTTTTAGTTCATAACTTGTTAAAATGAGTAACTTTTCTATTTGAGTATTCTGTTTGTTCATGGCATAATGTATCAGTTCTGCCCGTCGTATTAGAAAGTGAGCATTTCTTCGATGGACGACGAAACTTTTGCAGTTGTTCTCGGTGTATTGACCGGTGCTATCGATCGGTCAGATTTGTCATGCAGGCCGCCACGGGCGCAAGTTTATACCGCGATTGCCCTCATTCTCGCAAGGCGCTCGGATTTTCTGAAGCCCCACAACGTGTTAAAGGTGAGCTACCCCCGTGTTCTTGGAAGAATCTTAGTGCAAGGTATTCCTGGAGCGAGCCATGTCGACACTTTCATGGCGGCAAGCCTTAAAGAAGAACTTCATCAACAAGAAGGTGATCAAGTATGTCTCACTCCACCGCCTGTGCTCAAGACGCTAGTGGCGGCGCACGGCTCCAACCCTGCCATAGAGGTGTTTTTTGAAGATGTTGAGCGAGGGGTTCGTGAGGCCCGGTTTGAGCAAATGCAGTCACGCGCAGTGCATACTGACCAGGCTGCATATTACTCGAATCTTATAGGCGTGGTCGAGGCGAACGGAGGTGTTGATGCTCTCTTAGCAATGCAAGCCGCACTCCAGCGTCGCTTGGATGGGCTCATTGAAGAAGTTGATGGAGACGCTGAGGTGTAGCGGGCAGAAAAAGGCCGTCACCACTTTTTCTTGGGTGGTGACGGCCTTCCGTCTAAGAAGTATACGTATATTAAAATCCGAATAGTTGTTGCAGAAAGTTTGGTGCTTGGCCATCGGTGATACTAGCATTGCCTTGCCCGTTCGTCGCATTACTCCCCTGCTTTGCTTCTGCTGGATCAGGGCTTATTTGCTCAGCAAATACCAACAAACGATTAGTGGCCGTACCAATTGGTGTGCAAGTAATGAGCGTGACCATTGGTTTGTCGGTCGGACGAATCAGTTCACTCACCTGGGTTGGTTTAATAACCTTTTTTTCAGTGACGCGGTAAATGTAGCGTTTACCCTGGTAATGCATGTAAAAAGTGTCGCCTGGTTGCATGGCATCAAGCCGTACAAAAACAAATTTGTAATTGCCGCGGGCAAAAACCTCGTTACTAGAGTGACCCAGATAAACGCTGTTGCCGGTTTCGCCCGGTAGATTATTGGCACCAGGAATAGGATAATGCACTACCCCTTGTTCAAGTGCTGTTTGTGTCGGGCCGTTCTCAAGTGAAGTAAGGCCGTAAACAACCGGTACGTCTACATTTATTTTTGGAATAACTAGTTTTGGTTCTTGTCCCACAACCGGGCTAGCGTTTGGGTCGGTAATAATATTATCGCTCACACTTGTACTAGGGCTGACGAAGGCGCTCACCTGTGCGGCCCACACCTTGTTGAATTGCAACAAGAAGAAGGCGCACCCGACACCTAGTGCCGTCACAACAGGCCAAAAATGACTGCTTTTTCGAGCTTTCTTGGCGCTCGTTTTGACTCTATTTAATAAATCCTCACGCAGCTTAGCTATTGACGGTTTGGTGTTGCCGATTGCTTCTTGGTTTGCTCCGGTTGCGACACCAGCCGATGCCTCGCTTGCTTTCTGCTCAAGTAGCTTCTTCTGCTCGTTTTGCAGCACCGTACTATAGTAACGATGGTAATATTGTTGGTAGTATTTTTGCCACGACGCGTGATAGTTCTTCCAATCATAGGTGCTGGCATCGGTATGTTCACGGTTGTAAGTTGCTGGCAGGTTTTGTGTTTGAGTTTGCTCTGGTTGCGCCTGTGCCTCTTGGTGTGGTGGGTTGGTGCTATAGATATGTTCTATTTGGCTGCGGGTTACGTTTGCGGCAGCGTCTTGCCCAGTACGCCCAGGAACAACCGGCGTTTGATCACGCCCGGGAACTGCAATGTGCCGGTTTTCATTCTGAGGAGTATTGCTCATATAAAACAGTAGTAAAGTTAATACTTTTATTGTACAATGGACTCGCGTTTCCTGAAAGGTCATAGCCGCTTGACCAGTACGATACTAGCAACATGCGCAAGCATGTTCGACGTGCGGCAATGTGTAGCGAGACGATGATTTTAAGTTAAACAAAAGTAATTGGGGCGAGTGGCGGAATTGGTAGACGCGCGGGACTCAAAATCCCGTTCCCGTTAGGGAGTGAGAGTTCGATTCTCTCCTCGCCCACCAAGAAAAATCACCTTAAGTCTTTCGACTAAGGTGATTTTTCTTGGTGGGGCACAAAATTGCAATAATTTTCTCCATTCACAGACAAATGCTACATTAAGAAGTGCCTGATTCGGCCATTTCCTTAGGAGAGTAAGTGTATTTGAGCAAACCGGCTACTGAAAGACAAAAAGAGGTTGCGCGCGATCTGGGCATTGAATTTCCCCGAGACATAACATGGGGTGAACTTCATCTGCTCATGATTAAAAAGAAGCCCAGGATGCTACGTATAGATCCGCCTACGCCATCACAACTGGATTTGGCGAGGCGGCTTGGGATCGAAGTAGAGCCAGGCACGGTAACGAAAACCTATCTGGTTGCACTCATCAATGATACGATTGAGACACAGACTCAGGATGTCTTGAGGAATAATCCGGCTGTCAAAACCGGAAACACTATTCGCTACGATGGCGGGAAGTATGTCATCAAAAAGCTCGGAACAATTAATAGTGAAAAATGGCAGGCAATGCTTGTGCCAGTTGGTGGTGGCAGGCATAGAGTGGTTCGCATTCCTCAACTAGCAACCGCTGAATTAGTCGAAGGGCCGGCATCGTAATGGGCCGCTTCTAGGGGCAGTGAGTCTCGCGTCACACCGTTATGGACGCGAGACTCATCTCAAAGCTAAGTTATACAACTGAGGTAACAGTAGTTTAAAATATTTACGGGCTGCACGTCTCCTTTTTCTTATTAAAATGGAGACACATTATGGTATAGTTCATTTGTCTGTTTGCAACTATCGTAGAGGTGATTATGCGAAATCAAGAAGACATGTTGGCAATTGCTCGTCGAGTGTTCATGGGCGAGCTTGAGCGTCCGGCGCTGCTAAAAGAGGAAAGGGAGAGCGAAACGCAGGTCTTTGTTGCGGTAGGCCTCATCATAACCAGAGGCGACTATGCTTCAAAGGTTGGCGGGGGGTATACGGTAGCGAAACCACATTCCTACAGTAGGCTGCTCAATAAACTGTTGGCCGCCGGAACAGGAGATCGTAGGAGTTTTCCAATAGCCGGGCGGCGAAATATACAGGCTTTGCTTAGAGCTAGTACGTCGCTAGGAATACACCGGTCCGAGGGAAAGGGCCTTACTACTGTTACGCATCTTCTGCCGCCGGCCGAACTAGTGGTTTTGGCAGCAGAGCTCGCAGAGAACTCTGCGATTGATGCGTTCCTCGAAGACGCGACGCGCGCTCTTAAGTTGGAGCAGCAGATGGCCGCTGCGCATCGGCGCAACCTAGGAATATTGCCCTAGCCTTCCGTATAATTACAGAGCCTGACGGATGCAAGCAGAAAAACCGCTTCAATTGTTTGGGGGCGGTTTTTCTTCTTAATGACACTGTCGCCGATTTGGGTTTTAAAAAAAGATGTTAAGAAAACTTTTTATTTGATCTCTGCACATTTATATCTTATAGTTTTCAATGTCCTATTTGGAGATTACGCGAGGAGCGGCATGAAGCCTGCAAACATTTCACAGACGCAGTTACACCAAGCTGTTGCCAAAGTGCTGATGGGCGGGACTTCTCGGGCAGAATTGATAGAGCAGAGGCCTGTTATTCAGGTGTATGCAGCCGTAGCCCTTGTGTGGGCAAAGCGCTCAATGTATTTGGATAAAGATCACAATACCAAAGTTTCCTACCGTAAACTACTTGACGAACTGCTGGTCACTGGAGTAAAAGGAGTTACGCCTATTTCACGCATTAGCTACCTTGCTCAAAAGAGTAAAAAGGCAGGCCTTCATGGTCCGTCTACCCATAAGTCACTTAGGTGTGGTGTTCAATTGACGCCGCCTGGTTGGCTCATTAACTTGGCTAACGCGTATCACGATCACTCGGCTGTGCAAAAGTTTTTCGACACTGCCGCAGAGGCTGCTGAAAGTGAAAGGCATCGGGTGGCCCAAGTATGCGGACCACTGGATGAAGCGTGGCGCGATGATGCTCTTCGGACAATGGTAATAAGAGTTCGGGAGAACTTTGGCCTTGAGGGTGTGCGGAAGTTAACAGAGATTGCTCAAGAATGCCTTCAGCCGCCAACCTCATAAACTCCATGTAGGGAGGCCGCCTCGTTTTTTTTGCGGGGCCGGCCTCTTTCATGTTTATATAATTGATGTAGCGGCCTCGAATAGCTTATGAGGATGCTGCATAATACTAACGGCGATTTTTGTTGCCACACTCCCCCGCCAGATTATCATTGGGTTTTCGAGCGGCATGGTAGCCACCCGGCCATCGTACGCGATAATTAGCTGTTCACTGTGATATGTGACGATCATGGCCGGATAGCTCAGTGTTGCTTTGTGCATTACTTCGACTAACTGCGCCAAATGCATACTAAATACCAAGCTTCGGGGAAAATAGACGTTTTGTAAGAGTTTTTGCAGCTGCGCAAATGAAGCAACTAAAATAGTTTTTTCTCGTTCTAAAAGTAACCCAGGGCTCAATTTCAACAGATCAATCGCATCACGCGTAATAACGCACGGTGTTGGCATTTGCTGTAGCAGATGCTCGAAACAAATAGCGGTTTCTGAATTACGGCCGGCATCACCTATTAAAAGTGCCGTGTCTGCCCAGCCAAGCGCGGCTTTCATACCATCTTCAGCTTCGCGGGCAAAGGCACCCGATATGTTGCTAGGCGTGAAAAGCACATCTTCAAGATTATAGAGCATGGCTTTGAGTGCGTCAGGTACAACCGCGCGAACATAGCCTGCACCGTCATCGAGCGCTTCTTGGTAGGCGTTCGCCACCGCCGCAAAACCAAGTTTGGTGCCGCCAATAATCACCAGCTTACCGCGTTGGTCGCGGCGTTCGGGCTTTTCCCATTCTAGTTCTGGAAAAAGCGGTTTTTTGTCGGCAGCGCGCAGCCAATAGTCGTAATCCATCCTATACGTTGAGCTCGATACTAATCGGGCAATGGTCACTGCCCATGACACTAGCATGAATCTCGGCTTTTTTAATTTTGCTTTTAAGGCTATCTGAAGCCATGAAATAATCAATCCGCCAGCCAACATTATTGGCCCGGGCGTTACCCCAATGACTCCACCAGCTGTAGTGGCCATTGCCTTTGGTAAACAAGCGGAAGGTATCAACGAAGCCGGCTTTTACGAAATTATCAAAGCCGGCACGTTCTTCGCCGGTAAAGCCTTTTTTGCCGCGGTTAGGGCCAGGACGAGCCAGGTCTTCTTCGGTGTGAGCAACATTTAAATCGCCGCAAAAGATGACCGGTTTCTTTTTTTCGAGTTGCTTGCAATAGGCCAAAAAGCCTGGATCCCAATGTTTTTGCCTTAGTGGAATGCGACTCAAGTCATCTTTAGCATTTGGCGTATAAACAGTGACAACATAGAACTTTTCGAACTCGGCAGCAATTACCCGCCCTTCTTTATTGGGGTTGCCATAAACATCACCCGTCATGTCATATTTTTCAATTAACTCGGGTGGAAAGCCATTAATAACAGCCAGTGGTTTATGCTTACTGAAGATGGCGGTGCCTGAATAGCCCTTTTTTTCGGCCGAGTTCCAATATTCTTCATAATCTGGCAAATCAATCTCGGCCTGGCCACGCTCGGCTTTCGTTTCTTGCAAACACAAAATATCCGGCTGGTATTTGTCAATAAATGGTTGAAAAAGTTCTTTTCGAACGGCAGCGCGGATGCCGTTGATGTTCCAGGAATAGATTTTCATAGTTTTATTATAAGGCTTCTTTGGCTAGTTGGTAACTTTCTTCGGTTAAACTCCTTGCGAACTATTCCGTAGTGCAAACGCAAAGCTACGTTTCAATGTTGCTCAGTAGCCGAGGGTATCTGCCTCAGCTACTGAGCTTTCGTCTTTATTGTAGCTATGGCCTAGTGCCCGCACAGAGGTTGAAAGCCGGGTGATACGGGCAGGTCGTAATTGCAGTAGTTTCCGGCGTACATGGGCTGGTTTCCCTTAGGATCGAGTATGAGAAAGCCGGGGCCATGGAACTCGGTAGTCATCGTTATTTTTGTACCAGGCTGCTCGAATTTACTCAAATCGATTTCGCTGTCTGCAGGTGCTGGTAGTGTACCGCCCGCTTCGGTGAGAGCGACAGTTTTAACAGATTGAATAGTCAGCGCGAGACCCCCATTTGTTGGCTGCCAGGTGAAGTCTACGTGCACCTGACAGAGATCTTTGTTACTACTATTAAAATAGCAAAGACCATAGTAGACGACCTGCTTGCCGGTGCCATCTTCATTGAACGTCAATGTATCGTTGCCACCATGCCATTCGCCGATGAATTTTGCGCTGCCTTCATCAAGCTTTGCGCGGCGAAGGTATTGCGTAATTGCATCGACGACCCGTGTTTGCACGTTCTTGTCGGTGAGCAAGCGGCTGTGTTCGCAGCTGGCGTCTGAGAATCCCGGAATAGGCCACACACTGACGCAGTCCACGGTGCTTTTGCCGCCACCATGTGACGGGTGGGCGTTCCCCTTCGTAGCTGAATCGGTTGCAACGACCAAGTCGGAGTTGAGGGGCTTTAGCTCAACACCGAAAATGTTGAACTTTGCCTCTTGTACATTGCCGACAATGGTGTGCACCGGTACGTCGGGTGGGAACGGTGGCAGCTCGCGCAGTTTGGCCGAATCTTGCCGCAACCCGCCAATAGCGGTATAAGTGTCGAGCATTGCTTCGCACTTGTTGGGGTTGCCTCTGATCGTCTTACCGCCGACGAGCGTAATGTGCTGGGCGCTGCAATACGCACGCGCCAGCGTCATCGTCCAGTCGGCAAGCTGGCTACCGGCAAATGGCGTGCCAATAGGGATCGCAAGTCCAATGTCATCAGCCACACGGCGGCCGTTTACTGTTTGGTTAGCGGCGAACTGCGTCGCCAGGCCACCCATCGAGTGGCCGATGACGATGACTTCGCCTTTGCCGCCTTCTTCGCGGGAGGATTGGGCGATGCAAGCGATACGCCGTGCGAGTCTCGGTCCGATGTTCTCGTCAGTTACCCATCGCATGTGATAGGGCTTGTAATCGAAGCCGTCCTGGATAGATATGACTTCAATCTTGCGAAGAACCTTGTCCATTGAAGGATCTCCGGATTGCCAAGTCTCAGCATCACTACGAAATCCATGGACGGTTAGTAGGGGGACTTCACTTTTAATTCCGGGCGCACACCCTTTCATTTGTGCCTGTGCCGGAATCGCCACTACTAGCGTTGCCAGCAGCGCTACAATAACGGTTATACGAGCAGGGCTCGTACGCATGTGCTTACCTCTCTTCGGTGTTCCAGATGTACCAGTGGCCAGCTTGCCGCACAAAGTGCACGCGGTAGCGCTCACCATTACTCAGCTTTGCCTCGATAGTTGCGGCGTCGTCACTTATGGTCTGATAACTTGTGTAGTCAAACTCCAGTTTAGCTCCAGCTGCAAGCGGACTCTGCCCTTGCTGCTGGTATTGCTCGTCCAACCCCGGTGCCAACGCTTTGCTTTGCGTGGCTATGTCAGGGCTGTTGAAAGTAGCCTCGAGCTGTTTAATCTCGGCGGGTACTTCGCTTTGGGTGGTGTTAGTGGGCGGTGCTATGCCAGCTTCTTTTGTCGGTTGTGCGACCAAAAAATATACAGTTAAACCAATCCCAGCAACTAACACTACTCCAGCCAAAACAAGCAGTCTGCGTTTTACGCTCATACACCCTCTTTCTTAATGTGCGGTAAGCGCACAGCTTACATTTGTAAAGAACAGCCTAATTCTAACACAAGCGTCAAGCTATGCTAAGCTGGTACTATGAAAACAGTGAAAAATATAAATAACGAAGTAAAAAAAACCAGATTTACATACAAGCGAAAAATATGGTGTACTATTGCTAGTGTTGCAGCAGTGATAGTGATCATCGTTGGTGCAAAGGTGATAATTGAATCTCCTCGTGACCTTGGTAAAAATATTGTCTTTTTAAATAAAGTGAACACTAGTTGCGAGTGGTGGGAGGTGCCGCTATATATAGGCTTTTGTCATGGACCAAGCTATGAATATTATTTTGCAACAGATATGAACAGCGATGAATTAAAAAAGTACTTCCAAAAAGCGAGCTTAGTAGACACTAGGCCTCGTTACTCGACTTCACTACCCGCAAGACTGGAAAACACCCGCTTTATATTTGAGTATCAAGGTCAGGATTTTGTAATAGATATGTCGGCCTCTAAACAACAGACCATCAAAGAGTTTCATTTAAAAGATACTAATCTACGGTACGTTATTAGTATTCCCGATTTTGACTATAATATTGCAAGAAAGGCACTTTAGAGCGAACATGAGGTATTAAATAATCAATGTGCTACACTTTCAACAATGAAACCAACCTATCATCGTATACTCCTTAAACTTTCAGGCGAACAATTGGCGGGTGACCAGCATTGTGGCATTGACGTAAAACTGATTAGTTGGATCGCCGACGAGGTGAAGGCTGCTATTGAAGTGGGCTCGCAAATAGTCATCATGGTGGGCGGCGGCAATTTCGTGCGGGGTGCTGAAATTGCCGGCAGTGGTGTTTCACGTATCAACGGTGATTATATGGGTATGCTCGGTACTATGATTAACGGCTTAGCTCTCACCGATGTGTTTAATGAAGTGGGCGTATCAACCCGCCTGCTTACGAATGTTCGAGCTGATCAGGTGGCCGATCCGTTTACGCAGCGCCGGGCATTTTCGCACTTAGATAAAGGTCGTGCAGTGGTCTTAGCTGGTGGTATCGGCTTACCTTATGTTACAACCGATACGGCTGCCGTAGGTTTGGCCTTGCAGCTTGAGTGTGACATTATTTGCAAACTTACGAAGGTTGACGGCGTCTACGATCGCGATCCTTTGAAATTTCCTGATGCCAAAAAATTTGAAACCATCAGCTTTCAAGAAGCCATTGAAAAGCCAGACATCCGGGTTATGGACAAAGCTGCGCTAGGTTTCGCGATGGAACATAAAAAGCCAATTGCGGTCTTTGCGTTTGGTGAGGCAGGTAATTTACGTCGTTTTGCGTTAGGTGAAGCGATCGGTACTCGTATCGGTGAGTAATAGCTTAGGAAAGGCCACGCAACCCTTAGAATGCGTGGCCTTGCCGGGCGGCTTAACGAAGAACCATGCCGCTCAGTCTTCGTATTCGGTAGAGACGGCTTCTTCTTGCGTGTCGGGCGACCTGAGCAATGCGCGCCAGGCAGGTTGGCAACTCGTCAAGCGAACGGCAAACGATTAGCCTGCCCTCTCGCTTGGCTCTCGTAAATTCGAGCCTCTGCTGCTGCCAGCATTCACCAATGCTTGAAGCGAAGAGCAGCACGACACTCCCGCCCCTGAGCGCAAAGAGGGCTTCGCGTACTGTGCCTTCACCGCCGTCGATGCAGAGTGTAACGTCTGCAATCTTGACGATCGTATCCTCACGTTGGAGGTAAGTCTCGCACCGTGGTGGCACAATCACAATGTCACGAGGTGCAGTGCTCGCGAACCCCTGCAAAGGGACGATACCGAGCGACGTGATGCCATGTTTTCTCGCGAGAACGCCACTCAGCCCAAGCACCCCGGCACAGGCACCGCCGTCGACGACGAGATATGGCCGCTGCTTCTTGTTGGCGGTGAAATACTGATAACAAATTTCAAGCGCGTCAGCCTGGGCTTCACAGTTGAAGTTGTATGTTGCAAAGCCCGACACGCTCCAGATCAGGCGTGGCTGCGAAAAGCTTTTCGCGATCAGCCAAAGTGCTTTGAGGCGAGCAAGGCGACAAACGCGGCCACCTCTTGTGCGAACAAGGTTGCGCAGCTCTCTGTGGGCAATATAGAACTTGCCAATTGCCTGTAGTACACGTGTATCTGCTTTGACGGGCCGCTCGCCCTTCCGTGGGTGTTGATGCGTTATCTCCCCCAGTGGTTGTGTATCGAGTGGTGTCGTTGCAAACTGATTCCCCGTAGCTCGAAGTGACTGAAGGGCCTCTTCCACCGAAGGGAGTGAGTTATTCGGCACTGTTTCATAATAACGCTATTTGTAAAATTATAATAAGTAATCAAGTAGTAGTCACTTTTTTTGGTTTTCGGTGATCGATCACTCTTACGGGGCGGTCCAATAAGTATCTGGTATTCACGCCCGCGCCTATCTTGACGATAACATCTCTTTCTGCTGCTTCTTTAAGCCTTCTGGATAGTTTGCTGTTCGTCTTTGAGAACATCACCTTTGTGGATTTATCGTTACCGCCAAGCGGGAATCCAAGCTCCTTGATATCTTTCCATGCCGACGGATGGCCTTGGCGCAATATCAACACATTCAATAAACTTCGAAGACGCCGGTCTGTACCTAATTGGATTATATTACCGTCAAAACTTATGAGGGAGTCCGAAAGAAACTCTATTGTTGATACCTCGAATCTCGATAGGACAGTATCTGGCAGCTCATCGGGTGTTACGAGCGTCCTGGATACGTCTTCTACCGGGACCTCTCTTCCCGAAGGTAAGGTAATGATCTGATTTGCTACTCTGGCTTCTTGCAGTGTAGAAGCACAAAAATGGATGAATGCGAGAGTTGAAGTAGCTGGCGATGTTTCGGAAGTTGCTCGGACCGATAGAAAAGGTCGTTCTGTGTGCGTAAATGTGTTATCGGTGTTGGAAGACGATAAGTCAATAGTGTTCGTAATGTCTTCTCGCAAGTTAAGCGCTTTTGTGGCCAGGGCTGCTAATTTATCCGTTATATCTATAAGTTTATTTCGATTATTTGATGCAGCATCGTTCAGCCTCGCTTCGACGCCGATATGACCAAGCAAGTATGCTATCTGGTCCACATTCTGCGAAGCATTCTCTATCTCTAGGGAAATATTCTCTAAAAACATATCTTGAGCAAAAGTGTCGTCAGGTTGCTCGCCCGTATGATCTGACATAACATACTAATTTTCTCAGGATTTAACGTGATTTGCAACTTTGTGTTTTTGTTGCTTTGAGCATTGCCCCTCAATACTGTAATTTTGTTTTATGTGACGTATACGAAGTGATTACCTTACCTTTGCTTCCCTTGCTTGATCACGTTTTTTTATTGCTTGGCGTTTGTCGTAGTGTTTTTTGCCTCGGCCGAGTGCGATTACCAGTTTTATGTGTCGTCCATGGCTCAGTAATTTGAGCGGCACGATTGTCATGCCGGCTTTTTTGCTTTCAAGCATGCGCTCAATCTCTTTTCGGTGAGCAAGCAACTTGCGAGGCAAGGTATTAACAGTTACTGATTCGCTTTCACCCTTTTGGTTGTGCTTGACACTAAATGACGCATTGGTGAGCCATAACTCGTCATTTTTAACGGTGACGTAGCTGCCCTTCAGCTGCACATGGTTGTCACGGGCGGCACGCACCTCAGGGCCATTTAAAACCACGCCAACCACAAATTCATCACCCAGTTCGTAATCATAACGGGCGCGGCGGTTTAAAATGGCGTGTTCATTCGGCTTTTTCATCTGTAAATCAGTATACATCATCCAAAGAAGGTTGAAGCATACAGGGTTGAATACTTGACAGTATGAGGCCATATTTTAATAATCACACTAGTTGGATGAATATATATTATCTAACTATTACCTCTGGAGAGGGATATGGGCATCGAAGTTTGGAAATGTAGGCCATTCTGGGGGCATCGGAAACTTCGGGATGGCTTAACGGCCTTTTGTGATGAGGGCCGTGTTTATGCTTCATGGAAGCGTCGGCCTGTCATTATGCGCCAGTCGCTACGTATCCCTGTTAGCGACCATGTTGCCGAGCAGGTGCTTGGAGCAGTTCGTGAGCCCTGCCCCTATAACGGCAAATCGCCGGTTTATAGACTGTGGGGTGCAAAAGGCTACATTGTTCGGGGCGCGTCGAGTGGCGAGGACTGTGTTACCCGGGCGGACTGTCACGAGTGCGGCTACAGCGGTAACGTTCATGACGGCAGCCCTCGATTCAATAGGTGGGTAGCTGGTGAACCTTGTGGCGATATCCACCCAGAGCGGACGCTGCTCAGGGTAGATAAAGAGATCGCAAGCTTTACGGATGCCGACTGGGATGAGAGCAAGAGGGCTCTCATTCCTTCCAGTTCGGATGGACGCTTGATCATCTGGGCGAAGGGTGGCTGGTCGTCGAAGTGGGCCGAAAAGGCATTCCCGGATGCCGAATTGGTCTTCGAAGGCTACGCTTATATGATCCTTCGAGAGCGGCTAGATAGTTAGTACCATATAAGCCTTCATTCCGTAAGGCAAACACCCCGTGAAACTCAGCAGGAATGCGGAGTCCCTCCGGGGGCTTCGTACGTCTGGAATGACGAAGCCCCGCACCGCTCTTCGTTGAGCGGCCGGGGCGTTCGTGCATCCAGAACCTGATCAGGCGACTTGGCGAGTGAGCACGATGCCGGCCAACGCACTTGGCTGTTCGGCCATGGGGTCGTGTTTGCCGTCTTGCCAGGGTGCTTTGATGAGCTGCAGGTTCGGGAAGGCCCTCTCTCGCCAGCAGTCAGCTGACACCTCGTTGTTGACCAGCGGATCGCCGGGCGTAACGATGTAGCGTATTTCGCTAAACGCTGCCGCCCATCGCCGGTCAGGCACGAAGTCACGAATGAATGCAACCTGTGCCGCCATGCCGATCATCGGAAAGATCGCCATACGTATGTGATGCCAGCGCAGCTGCCACATGCTCAGGCCCGGCTCGACATTGTCGAGTGCCTGCGATGTGTTCGTGTACGAGAGCGGCGCCTTGAGTGCGGTTACAATCAAGCTTGATTTGAGCCAGGGAGCGCCATCGATCAACTCCTGCGGCCAGAGGACTTGCTGCCGTGTACAGAATGAGCCATCCATAGTGAGACTCATCTTGCCGTAGGGCAAGCCGTCTTCGAGGAAGTACTCGCCCATGGCATATTCAACCGGCCCCGCGAGGGAGCCGCCGAGGAATTTGATTGAGGTGAGTTTCTCGCCACGAGTGTTGCCTTTGTCGAGCTCCTCTCGAAGTGCGTCGTAGACGGCCCGGATGTCCATGTTGGTCATTGACCAGTTGAGAACATAGACGTTGACGCCCTGCTCCAGCAACTTCTTGACGATGTTGCTGGTGGCAACATCGCCGGCGTTTGCCAGCCCCGCTCCCACTACTACGGCTTCGGTACTGCCGATAACCGTGTGGGGCGTGACATGCGGCCGAGAATGGAAGATGCCGAAGTAGCTGATACCTAGAAGTTCCAGGCCCAGTACCCCGATGAGGATGTAACCCAACAACTTCCGGCCCCTTTTCTTGCTCCGACGGCGCATGCCGTCACTCCTATCTCGAGACGATCAGGTTCTTGCGGATTGCACGACATATATTATAAAACTAATCTCACTATATTTCAATATTTATACAATCCTTTTACCCTGTTAGCATACTAGTAATGCTAAAGTCTCAATTTCAGCGAAATGTACTACAGTTATCTGGTACGCAACAGTTAACTTATTGGAAGCGTCCAGGCAAACACCAAACGATCATCCTACTCCATGGCTTTAGCGGTGATCACGCTGGGCTTGTTGAACTAGCCAAGTTTTTACCGAATGAGGCCGAGATTATTGTGCCCGATCTACCGGGGTTTGGTGCATCAGATGACCCTGCTGAGGAAGCGCAATCTTCCCTGCTAACTTATGCCACCTATCTTGGTGCTATTATTAATAAACTTGCCTCAACTCATCACGTGACATTGATTGGCCATTCGTTTGGCTGCATGGTGGCGTTTATCTATGCTGCACAGCACCCTCGGGCGGTGCAGCGTTTCATTGGCATTTGCCCAATCACGACTCGCAAAGTTTTACCGCGATTGCTTGGCACGGTTGGCACGGCTGCCTTTCGTCGTTTTGGTTTTGAACGTTCAAAACGCTTAATGGCCTGGCCACCGCTTGTTGATATTGAAACCCACTATTTATTATGGCGGTCTCCGAAGGAGCGATATGAGCTTATAAAAAACTATCGCCGTCATGAGGCGTTAGGCTTTCGAGCGTCAACGTTTGCGATGATGCAGGCGGCAGACAAGTTCCAGCAAGAGGCAGATGGGCTGCAGGTTTTGTGCCCTACTCTATTTATTTCAGCAATGGGGGATAATGTCGCAGGCAAAACAGATCTTCGTTGGTTTCTTGACCGAGCATCCGGTGAACAAGTTGCGTATTGTCGCGGCGGACATTTAGCACCAGTGGTTTTCCCCGAAGAGATTGCACAGATCATTACTGATAACGTATAGCAAACATGTATAATGACCGAGATGAAACCTAAAACTAAACTGCCGACGCTTTCAGTTGTCGTTCCTGCTTATAATGAACGTGATCATATTACAGATTGCCTCGAGGCGTTATTACGACAAGCCGATGAACTTGAAGAAATAATTATCGTCGACAATAACTCAACTGATGAAACGGTTGATATTGTTAAGACATTTCAGCAGCATTCGAAATTAATAACGCTTCTTCATGAAAAGAAACAAGGCGCTATTGCCGCCCGCGACCAAGGTTTAAACACGGCCAAAACTGATTTAATCGGTCGAATCGACGCCGACACTATTGTACAGCCTGGCTGGGCGCGAGCTGCCCGCGAATTTTTTGCCAAAAAAGAGCACGAGAATGTGTCAGCAGCCAGCGGCCCGTCATTCCCTCATGACGCGCCATTTCAGCGAATTGTTGAATGGTTTATCACGACTTTCTTTAATTCTAATGGCGACCACGGCAAGGTAAAGGCGCTTTTTGGCAGCAACATGATTATTCGTCACAGTGCTTGGCAGCTCATTGAACCTGAAGTGTGTCGTCGCCATGACATTATGGAAGACCTTGATTTAGCAATTCACTTAACGAGGCACGGTACCCAAGTTGATGTTATTCCTCAGATGCGCGTGGGGGTATCGTCACGGCGTATTCAGACAAATCCGATTAGCTATTGGCGCTATCAATCCCTGTGGCCTAATACTTATGCGGTGCATGACATGAAGTCGGTAGCTGCCCGTATTTGGGTAGTAGCGATACTCGGCAATATTATTCAGTTGATTTTTGTAGTGCCAGCGCGGGCATTTAATCCGCATACTCGGCGAATGTCGCTTACCTATCTGTTTGGATTTGTAAAAGAGTCACGCGAGCGAGAACTCCCTTACGAACATCCGCGTCAAAAGAAAGTTACAAAGAAAGCAACGACTTCTAAAGACTGATCTGATATACTGTTAACAGTAATTATGCCCATATTATGAGCGCTCAAAAAGAAGAACCAACAGTCACCATTATTATTCCTGCATATAACGAAGCTGATTCAATTGCAGCTTGCCTTGATTCATGTCTTTCGCAAACAGTAATGCCAGATGAGATTCTGGTAGTCGACAATAATTCAACTGATGAAACTTATGCGATCGTAAAGAAGTATCAAAAAGAACACCCCCGTCTCATTAGGTTACTTAAACAGTCCGAACAAGGTTTGATCCCAACCCGTAATTTTGGCTTTGACCAGGCGAAAAGCGAAGTACTTGGCCGTATTGACGCCGATAGCCGGCTTGAGCCAGAATGGGTGGCAGCACTGAAGGACATCTTTAAAGACAAGAATATTATGGCGGCAACTGGTCCGTCATACTTTTATGATAGTCCACCCTCGTTTAAAAAAATCGCCAGTGATATTCATCGGTTTATTACACATCAGGTTAACGAACGAATTGCCGGGCACAAAATGCTTTGGGGCTCTAATATGGCGCTTCGGAAGGGCGCCTGGCAACGCATTAAAGCGAATACTTGTAGCACAAAAGATATCATTGAAGATCTTGACCTTGCGATTCACTGTGCCGAAGCAAATCTTAAAATGCATTTTGACGAGCGGCTGATGAATTCAATCTCACCTCGCCGCTACTTATCTTCACCAAAAGGTATCTATAGTTACTTGCAAATGTGGCCGCGTACCTATGAGATTCACGACCGAAAAAAGTCAGCTCGTATGGCTCGCGCTGCTGTGCCCGTTGTGTTAGCTGCAACCTATGTGCCGACGAATCTTGGCTTAAGGGGCTATGACCCCGAAACTAATCGTTTCTCTGTTAAAAAGTTCGTTGGTCATGTGCCAACCAAAAGAGGTAATCCATAGCATGGCAGGCAAAAACAAAAAAAAGATTATTATATTAACTGTTCCGGTTGGTGGCGGCCATTTAACTGCGGCAAAAATTATTCACCAGGCCTTGCAAGCCGAGGCAGGTAAAGAAGCTGATATTGTGACCATTGACGTGCTTGACGAATGGCTCCCCGGCTCACCGCAGTTTTTTACGAAAGGCTATGAAAACTCTGTTAAAAACTTCCGCTCTGCCCCATACAAACTAGTGTACAATTTTGCTGACGCTCAGCCGAAACTGGTTGAAGAAGCATTTGCGTTGGTTTTTCAGGGTCTTGGTAAAAAACTATTAGAACGTGAACAACCTGATGTCATAATTACAACTTTTCCTATCGTTTCATATGTGATACATAAAGTATTACAAACACTCGATAAAAAGGTGCCAATTATTAGCATTGTGACTGACGCCGGTGATGTCCACAAATTATGGTTTATGGGTATAAATGATACGGTCATTACCGCAACCGAAGATACGATTGCCCATGCCGTTCAGAGTGGTGTACCCCGCGAAAAACTGCACTATTTTGGGTTCCCGGTGTTAGAGTCGTTCAAAAAACTACCGAGCCGCAAGAAAGCTCGCGAGCAACTTGGCTATCAAGATATTGCTTCAGTACTCATTACAAATGGTGGGTTGGGCATGAACCCGCACAAAGTAATCACAATCGCCGAAGAAATTGCCCGGCGTGACTTTGAGCATCAAGTTACCTTTGTATGTGGTAAGAACCAATCGTTATATACTACACTGACTAATATGAATTTCGGTGAAACGCCAGTGCGTATTTTTCAATTTGTCGATAATATGCCAACCCTACTCGCTGCTTGTGATGTTGTTTGTACGAAAGCTGGCTGGCTGTCGGTGAGCGAGGCAATTGAAGCTCGGCGCCCAATGATTTTATTTGATGTTATTCCTGGTCAAGAAGAGCCGAATGCGCAATACGTGCTAAAACACGGCTTCGGCGAGGTTATCTTTAATCCTGTTCACCTTGTCAGCCGCCTTGAGGCGTTGCTTGGCCAGCCAGCGCTTTTGAAAGCGTATCAAACTGTTTATAAGGATCGCGTTAGTGGCAGTGTTGCTGCTCAGCGAATTGCTGAGTTTATTTTGCAGCATTTATAGATCATTGGTCTGTAGCCGGCCATTGGTTTGCTCAACCGTACAAGCTGCCCATAGGCCTTTTTTAGCGTCTTTTGCTCCTTGTTGTAAGTTTTGCAACTGTTTTTTCTTTTCGGTATTGAAGTTGGTAGTTAATGCATAGCCTTCTCGTACGAGCGTTTCATTAAGTTCTTGCCCGTTTTCAAGGTAGGCATAACGAAGTAACCGGCCATATCTGTCACGGTTTGATTGCTTACTGTCGGCTTTTAGTTGTACGGGTTTATTAAGCACAAGAGATTTCGTAAAATCACTTGCTTCGGGTCCAAAACATTGCACCGCGGTGTTCGGCTTATGTGTTTCGGGTGTATCAACGCCGACAAGCCGAATCTTTTCTTCAATGCCATCCATACTAACGCTAAATGTATCACCATCGGCAACATCGATCACTCGATAATATCCTGCTGGCGGCGGTACAAGTGCCGCTTGCCATCCTTGCATATAACCAAGTACCGAAGTGGCTCCGTACGCAATTAATACCAGCACGCCACCCGCAATAAAACGCATAAGGAGTTTATGCCGCTTTTTTAGTGTTCGGGTGGGATCATCATACATATTGAGCTATCGTACTACGAACTGTGCTTCTTTGTAACGCTAATCTTGCGCGGTTTCTTTTCTTCTTGCAGTGGAACCTCAACCCTTAAAACACCATCTGATAGATGGGCGCTCATATTTTCAAGATTTGCGTGTTTTGGCAAAGAAAAACTACGATAAACGCTTGTACTACTCTCTCGCAGAACATAGCTACGTTTTTTCTTGTCTTCTTCACTTTCAACTCGTTCACCGCGTATAACGAGATTGCCGTTTTCAACTTCAATATTGATTTCATCTTCGGTAAGACCAACCACATGCAGGTGAATAATATATTTACCATCTTCTTCAAATACATCAGCAATTGGCATCGCAACATTATTGCCACTGCTGCTAAAAGTTTGCAGCATGCTTTTTCGCATGTCGCTTGCCATATCTTCTAAATCACGAAACGGATCATAACCTCGAACGATCAATGCCATGGTTGCCTCCTTTGAATTAACTTATGCTTATGGCGCTATTATGCCACATATATATTTAAAATTCATATTTCGCTACTGGCTTGTGATGAGTCTATGTGCTTCGGCGGTAAAAGCTTGCCAAAACAGGTCGTATACAGAATAGTGTTCTTTACTATACGGGCATTTTACGGTAAAGGCTAAAGCTGTGCAACCGATCGCTTTACCGACATATTCGTTTATCCATTCAGCTTCTGCCTCCTCACGAAATGTAATGCCAATAAGCTCACCGGCCTCATTTTCAACAAAGTCAAAAAGCTCATCCTTAAGTGTAATAGCATTACTTGCTAGTTTGCTCGCCTGTGTCTCATCGAGTGAGCCGAATCGTCTCGCCATGCATGAAGAGGCTTGAATCGTCTTTAGAATAGCATCATCGTTTTTAATATATTGCTTTAAAAAAGCATAGGTAGCGGTGTAGATGCCAAACACATTCGTCCGAGCTCCTTCAAGCAATGTTTTTAAGCTTTCAGCGTCTTGCTCACCTACGAGCTCAGGGTGGTGCTGTAGATAGTAATCTATTGTGCCAAGCCCGTGTTCACGGGCATATTCCGAAAATGGATTCGAGTGTCTGGTTCTTGGCATAAAAAATTGGCTGCCGCGTTTTTGGTCGTTTTTAGGGCGGGAACATGTTCAGCACCGGGGTGTCGAGGCATATACTATACTTAATCTCTTCTTAAATAAAATTGCTGAATCATAATAACATAAAGATTCAAAGGTTTTTTGCGGATGCCGCCAGCCAGTTTCCCGGCCGGCAGCATCCCCCGCGTCCTTACGCCCCCCGGTTGCTTGCCGTCAGCTGATCACTGTTGGCCGTATTGGCGACGATGCTCTCGAACTTGTTGACCATTTGTTCTATGGATCTAGCTATTTCCCAGAGGTGCTGGTGTGTCATAACGAGAGCCTCGGCTAATTGATCGTTAGAGAAAACCTTCTCTTCATGTACGGGGCAATCCCTTTGATTCCAACGGAGCAAGAAAGTGTCTAGCCGATTGAGTGCTCTCCACGATTCCTGAAAAGCTTTAAGATAAGCATCAGCCAGATCGGGCAAGGGCCTCAAACAGTGTGTATGAAGGTCGAGAAGCCGCCGTAACGCCTGGCTACAAGCTTCGATCGGTGCTCGGCCTGGCGCACTATCTTGCATAATCTCCAGTAGTGCAGCGGTAAGTCTCTCAGGAACTACATCTGTTACCAGTTGAGCTCCCTGCCAACCTTGCGCGGCAGAATGAGCAGCCGGATTAGCTTCAATGCACTTCAGCTTGTCTTGTGCTGTGAAGATACTTTCGATACTCCTACCCATCAAGCACAATATGGAGACTATAAGCACTACTACGACGGCAGTATTAGCCTCTTGTTCGTGACGCGCATATCCCGTACCGAAAAACAGAGACAGCGAGACGAGGATAAGAAGACCAAAAAACAACCGCGCCCGCCTTCTCTTGCGTTTGTAATCAGTAATTGCTTTTTCAAATTGCTTTTGTACATTGGAGCCTACTAGGTAGCGGCTGGTATCATACTCGAACAACGGCAGGCCTTTCTACTTGGGGGTAGAACAAACTATATATAAACGTTGGAGCACTAAATTGTCAATATACCATCAGCTAGTAGCTAGTAGTCGATGCCTTTTTTGGCAAGGTATTGCTCATCGAAATGATGTTTGATCTTTGTCATATTTGTTGCGATATCAACTTTATCAAGTAGGTCTTCCGGAAAATGGCGCCCTGTGAGGCAGAGGCTCACTGAAGGCAGCCGTTTGTCGAGCAACTTTTCGAGGCTGTTTTTTCTGATCAGCTCATCGTGCACTGCATTATTTATTTCATCGCAAATTACTAAGTTAAACTTGCCACTTGTAGCACACCGCAAGGCTTCTGCAAAAGTGCGCTCGGCGGCTTTTTTATGCTCTTCATCACTCACATTTTCGGCACTCAGCTCACCGGCATCAAAAAACCCTTTGCCACCTTTGTAAAAATAAAGTTGTTCATCGAAGATTGGCTGAATTTTGCGAATAAACGTATGTTCACCCACTTCCCACTCTTTAATAAACTGAATATAGGCTACCCGCCAACCATGCCCAAGCGCCCGGCACATTAAACCGATACTTGCACTGGTTTTACCTTTGCTGTTACCAGTGTAGACGACGACAATACTGTCTTTTTGCTTGTAGCTTTCAAACATAACTGATCTTAACGTTTAGAGCCACGCTTTACACGCTGCAAAGCACTCATTACTAAAACTTCTGCATTGGTATCTTTAGACATTATGGTATACCGATGACCTTCAGGATATTGCACTTTCACGCTATGTTCTATTAATGCCCACCTTAGTGTTTGTGGCAGGCCGTATCGGACTGCTAAATCAGCCAAGTTGCGTACCTGTTCGGGCGTCAGGCCATCAATAAGAGGCTCACGGTTAATGTTTGATGCAGCTGCTTGTTCTTTCATGAATATGAACTTGATTTAAGCGGCCTTTTAGCTACCTTTAGCTAATGCGGCATTAATTTTACCAATGTCGTAACCTAAAATGATTTCGCCATTAACATCGAGCACAGGCACGCCGCTTACAGGGCCGCCAAGTTTTTTAACAAGTTCGTTATAGGCTTCTTCTTCTTTTTCAATATCATGATAGATATATGAAATGCCTTTCTGGTCAAAGTACTGCATGGCAGTATGGCACCAATTGCACCATTCGGCCCCGTAAATAATGGCGGTCGGTTTTTGAGCGGTGTTATCTTGTGGTTGCTTCATGAGTATCCTCTTGTTTCATTAATTTAGTGAGGCTTCTGAGACCTGGGCAATCGGTATTTAGCGTATAGCAAACACGGCGGCCGACCCTGGTTGGTAAAATAATATCGGCATCTTCTAGAATACGCATATGTTGTGAAATGGCGGCCGGTGTAATATTCAATTTCTCGGCTAACTCAGACACGCAAAGTTGTTCACGTTTAATCATTGAAACAATTAGTGCGTAACGAGTTGGATCGCCTAACGCATTAAATTTTTGCTGCAGAGTCGTCTGTTGCATAAGCTATATTTTAAGTGTTTTCTTAAGAATTTTCAACCGCGCGAACACTAGTAAGATGCCAGCCGCCGCAGTTTATACATTTATATACGCGTAGCTTTACCGAGGAGCGCAGAATCATCGCTTCTTGGGCTGCCTGCTCTGCTTCGTGCTTATGGGCATATTGAACTTTACCACAGGATTTTATTGGCGGCTGAAAACGAGGCTGAAGCTTTTTTCGTCCCATGTGATTATTGTAACGTATGAATAATTTATTAAGGTTTTTTATAAGCTAAAAGGCTGTAACCGGGAATGTGCGTTTTGCCCATTCAACCAGTTACAGCCCTAGTTGCTACTGCATTCCCGTATCGGCAACTCACCATTCCATTACATCTAAGATAAATCGATTTTGCCGCATCTCTGGAAGTATGTATAGCAATCCTGATCGTTGTGAGTGTGCTTATCCTTCAAGCAGTCCAAATACGGTTTGCCTTTCGCATCTTTGCTCCAGCAGGTTGGGATGTGGTCGGGATGCTCTTCTATCCGGCATACTTTCTGCTGGTTCCAACATGAACCTGGCTGGGGTGAATGCCTGTGTGTCATTGCCCGCTTTCTTTTTGGGAAAATGAAAACTGCTGCGCTTTGGCGCAACAGCCCTATCAGGCTGAATGCTTGAGCGTTCCCATGCATGACTGTCATCTCACGGCTGTCAATGGGCTTAGATGCCGCCTAGCCCCACCTTCCTTGTTGTATAGGGTAGATGCAGTACCTATGAAATATACACCTTATATGAGTATATTTCAATCAATTCTTCTTAACAGATTTTTCGTTTAGTTTTAAAAGAGTCGTACCCTTGAAAGCTGCAATTATTTCTGCCGTAAAGAGGGGTGTTCGGTAAAAGTAAGTCTTCTTCGAACCCGCCTTTCAGCGAGCCGAAGAAGCTGGCGAAAGGCGGGTACCTACCAGAGTTTTGCGCCGTCGTGATCGATGAAGAAGCCGCTGGTACTCTCGGAAAATCACACCACATTCGATACTGGGCCGATTTCTTCCTTCGGGAATCTTGTTCAAGATGACCTATAGGGCGGCAAGAATGTTATCTCTCACGGCTTGCCGATAGTCTTCCTCGGTGACAACTATTCTCGTGCTGTAGTTGGGAGGATAGACGAGGATGCTGATGCTCGCCACGTGCTCACTGAGATTGCTATATGACAGTACCCCAGAGGCCAATCTCCTTCATCTCAAAGCTTGCCTTGATGTGCCCGGGATCCTCACTTGCCTTTTTGATCGCATCAATACGATCCGACGAAGCGATTTTGTTACCAGGCAACATTTGGAGCAGTTGGGTCGTGCAAGACTACGACTCTGGGCATGAAACCTCCATGGTAGGGCTGCCGCAGCAGGCTCTCCGGCATGGAAAACAATGGTAATAGTACTATATTTAGACATGATCGGGCAAAGTAGCTACCGTTTACCTCATAAATTGTTGTTCAAAATTCGAGATTGGATCATACCACCCTTGTTCAAGCACAAAAGTTTGCAGTTTTTTATCGAGGCCAAGAATAACAGCAAGGCCGATAGCCAAAAAGATAATCCCTAGACTTCGTTTAAACCAACCGCGTGGGTTACTAGCGGGGCGCAAAATAGCAATAACTCGTTGGCCAAGAAATGCAATTAAAAGTAATATTGCCGCTAAGCCAATAACATAGGCGAGCAGATATAGTACACCCAGAACTGGCGTTACGGGCAAAACACTTGCAAGGATAAGCGCATACGTCGGGCTGCAACTGCTAAACACTGGCCCCAGCGCGGCGCCAATCAGCAAATCACCGCTGATCCCCTTCTTTCTCATCGCGCGCGCCAGCCAGGTATTTGATGAAGTGCTTAAGCGTGCGCTGGTGCGTTCCCAAATTCCTGGAAATAGCATGACAAGCCCGAAAACTATCAGAATACTGCCCGAAATAAACTGCCATACCATCTGTGGTACGCCAAGTAAATCAGTGCTGACTTTCAAAAGAAACGTAAAGATAAAAATCGAACCGGCTAAGCCGGCAACTATTGCAAACGGCTTGCGCCAATCTTTCCCGTCAGCCGCCACACCGCCCAGTAAAATCGGCAAGAACGGCAATGTGCAGGGCGCAAGCACTGTTAAGACGCCGGCAACAAACGAAACAATCAGCAGTTCCATTTAATGCTCAAATTCTCTGATGAGCGCTGCAAGCGACGGCTCATCATAAGCCACAAACTTTTTCTTCAGGGTACCATTTTTGTCAACTTCGACTAAAGTAGTCTGAAGCGTCACGCCATATTGCCGCCTAAGCTTTTGAGAAGTATCATAATCTACTTTCAAGATCACTATACCTGATGGAATTTTTTCTGCTTGAATGCTTTTCTCAAGCGCTCGGCATTGGGGGCACCACGCGGCGTGAAAAAATAATATGCGCTTTTCATTAGCTGCTGCGGCAAAACTTGCTTCTGAATAGTCAGTATATTTCCCTGCCATTGGTGCGGGTGTTTGCATATTTGGATCGATCGGCACAGGTTTTGTTTCGGTCGAATTATTGGCGGGTGGCGTTTTTTCGGCATTATCAATCGGTGCCTTCGGTAAGAAGAACACATAAACGAATGCGGCCACAATCAGTATTATTATAAGCAAGACGGTAATGGCAAGTTTGCGGTTTTTCATGCCGTTATTATACTTCTTCGAGCCCGCCTTTGGCCAGCCTAGGCACTAGCCAAAGGCGGGTTGAGCTACCTTACGATGACAGGTATTCTGGCTTGCAACCAGTCTCGTAGCGGAAGCCATCGCTTGCTTCAAGAGTCACGTGGCACTCGATGATCAGACGGTTGCCGCCTGCAAGCAAAGAGTCCATTGTGGGTTGCAGTATATCGAGTATCCTGCTAGCGACAACCTGGCGATAGAGCTTTTGATCTGCATCGGTTACCGCTTCTTCAGGGGCGGGCAAATACACAACCATGTTGAGAGTGGCGATTTCGGCAAGTTGTACGCAGCGGTCAACTATCTGCATTGTCATGTAGCTTCAATGCCACATGATTTGCTGGTACGTGAGGGCTTCGTGGGCGGCCTCGATAGCTGTGTAAATGAGTTTGCTCAGCCCTTTGGTTATCTCGTTGAAGCCAGGGGTGACTTCGGGCTTGTCACAAAACACTAAAACTCTAGCAGGCAACAGAACCTCCATGGTAGATCTGTGGCAGCATACCGCAACTCTAGTATAGTGTAAAAACGGTGATTTATGTCTTGGCCGCAATTAACATTAATTATAATCGTAGAGCGGCACAGCCTAAATCCTCTAAAGTACAATATATAAAATAAAGCATTTGGGCTGTGCTCGGTCCCGCCGCCTGATGTGGCGGCGGGACCGTGTGAGCACTACGGAAGGAGCAGGTGGGGCGGCGTACCGAACATGATGAACAGGTACAGCCCGATCAGCTCCGGGTTCAGGAAGGTCTCCTGTACGAGTCGCACGTTTGCCGGCGTCACCGGCAGTGGGCAGCTCGGGTCGGTATTCCGAACCTTCTCGATCCACTGGCGGAAGTCGCCACCGAACGCGATGTAGAGCTCGTGCTCCTGACGGCCTTGGTCGCGCTGGTTCTGTCTCCACCTGATGATCGCGTCGGCGAGCTTGTCGCGCCCGGCGTGCCCCGTCCCGATGTGGAGCTCGGCCACGGCCTGGACGTCGTTGGTGTGCTGGTCGCCGTTCTGCGGCTCGTAGCCGCTGATCCGCCGCTCGTTGAAGTCCACCAACGCGATGCAGCCGTCGCTGTACTGCACGTACTTGTAGGGTGCGTGATCGTTAGTGGTCTCCGGGGTGTTATCTCCCAGAAAGCTCAACAACGCCATTGCTTGCTCCTCTAATTTGTAGTGTTCACGGTCGAGTCGATGAAACTGACCCGATATTTATTACTATAACACTAAAGATGCAAAACGTCAACTTTAAATTTTAAATTTAGGAATTTATGCAAATAAGCCATAGCCAGGGCACTTTTGCCCATTCAACTAGCTATGGCCTGGATGCCGCTATCAATTCTTTTCTCTTTCGTTTTGTCGTTCCGCTTTACTAACCCTTTAAAACATGCTAAACTTTATCTAATGTCAACAGATGCCAAACAGCCGACATCTGATAAGCCTGTGCCGTCAAAAAATACGGCGCTTTTGGTGTTTGGCGCTATTGCTGATACCACCTGGCGAATGTTTGTACCAGCGGTTGGCGGTGCCATTTTGGGTGTCTTGGCTGATCGTACCTGGGGTACAAAACCCTGGGTGACCGTTGCCGGTATTACCCTCGGTGTCATTATTGCCGGGCTTTTAGTCTGGCTGCAATTAAAAGATACCAAGGGAGAATCAAGTAAGTGAACGCTGCCTTGCAATTTGCTGCTGAAACACCGCACGTGAGCTTGGCGCCTGACATTTTGTTTCACTTGGGGCCGATTCCAATCACCAATTCGATTCTGCTCGGCGTATTAGGCTACGGTTTAGTTATCTGGTTGTTTGCTTACATGGCTTTTGCTGCTAAAACTAATCGTCGCACCCGCCCTGCTATTGCCCTGTTATGGGTGTTTGAAATGCTTCTGAACACGATTGAGCAAGTAACTAATAATCGCCAAACTGCTCGCCGCTTAGTGCCACTGGCGATCACTATGTTCTTCTTTATTATCGCAAATTACTGGCTGGGCATTCTGCCGTTTGTTGGGCCGATTACTTATAACGGCATGCCGTTATTCCGTGGTCTCGCCGCTGATTTAAATGTTACCTTCGCACTGGCGGTTATCAGTATGGTCACCGTGCAAATGTATGCCATTAAACAGCACGGTGCTTTCGGTAATCTTGGGCGATACTTCCGTAATCCAATCAAAGACCCAGCTGGCGCCTTTGAAGGAATATTAGAGATTATCGCCGAATTTTCGCGCCTGATTGCGCTGAGCATGCGTTTATTCGGTAATGTATTTGCTGGCGAGGTGTTGTTAATTATGGTTGGGTTCCTAACAAATTACTTTGCCTTCCTTGCCTTGCCGCCGTTTATGGTGTTCGAGCTCTTCATTGGCACTATTCAGGCTTACGTGTTCTTTATGCTAACCATTGTGTTTATTTCACTCGGCAGTGAGTCACATGGCAGCCATGATAACAATGACCATTCCCTCCCTGATGCTGATAAGCCGAAAGTGGCAGAGGCAAGGAGTTAGAAGATGGTAGTATTAAATAGAATAAGGAGATAAGTATATGGAAGAATTAGCATTTGGTTTAACCTACGCAATCGCAGCTGGCCTTTGTGGTCTTGGTGCCGGTATTGTTGGTGCTGGCGCTTTGCAGGCAGCTGGCCGTAACCCAGAAAAAATTGGTGAAATTCGTGGGCTTATGATTTTGGCGATCTCGTTCGTTGACGCATTGGCGATTATTGCGATCATCGTTGCCATCATCGCAAAATACCTGTAGGAACTCACCAAAATGCACATTTCGATCGAAACCCTCCGCTCCGCCGATCACCGTACCAGTGTACGGCTCACTTGCGGTGCTCGGTTTTCAACCGAACTGCACTATTTTGGAGAGCCCCTACTAAATGTTAGAGGAATTCAATAATGATAATAGAACAACTAACGCTATTGGCATCTGAGGCTGCCGTGGCTGGCGAACAGCCAGGCTTATTCGAGGCACTTGGAATCGATTGGAAACTCTTGCTACTGCAAGGAGTAGCCTTTTTGATTCTGGTGTTTTTACTTGGCAAATTTGTGTATCCGGTTTTAATTAAAGCTATCGACAAACGTCAAGAACAGCTCGACGCCGGTGCCAAAGCCGCCGAAGAAGCGGCAAAAAAAGCTGAAGAGGCCGAAAAGAAAATTGCCGAGCAAATCAAAGAAGCCCGCAGCGAGGCCGAGCAAATTGTTGCTACCGCCCACAAAGAAGCCGGTGATATGGTGGCCGCCGCCGAAGAGCGTGCTACTACCCGTGCCGAGCATATCGTGAGCGAGGCCAAGGCCCAACTCGAAACCGATATTACCAAAGCTCGCACTGAACTGCGCCGCGAAACTACAAGCTTAGTCGCCGAAGCAACCGAGAAAATTATCGGTGAGAAGCTTGATTCAGCAAAAGACGGCCAGCTGATTGAACGCGCTGTCAAAGGGGCGAAAGGATAGCTCATGCGAACTGTTAGTCGTCGTTTACTAGCTCAAACATTTGTTGATGAACTGTTAAAGGCGCCAGAACCCGAGGCTAAACACTATGTCGTACAATCACTCGCTGCCTTCCTCATTGAGTCTAAGTGGGTGAAAGAGCTTGATATGATAGTTGCTGATATTATCAAAGAGCTTGCTGCCCGTGGGCACGTTGCTGCAAGTGTTATAACGGCTCGTGAGCTTTCAGATGATGCCCGAACCGCTATCACCGAACTCGTTCAATTGGCAACCAAGGCTGGAATTATTGAACTTAGCGAAATAATCAATCCTGATCTTGTTGGCGGCGTCAAGCTAACCATTCCTGGCCGTGAACTTGACACTTCAGTAAAACGACAACTACAACAGCTAAAAACGCGATGAGCATGAGGAGTAAGTAATTATTATGCCAGACATTTCAGTCAAAGAATTATCAGCAGACATTCGGGCCGCCATTGAGGGCCTCAGAACAACCAAAGGTCTTGAAGAAACCGGTATCGTTACCCGCGTTGGCGATGGTGTGGCCTGGGTTTATGGCCTTTCAAACGCTGGTGCAAATGAGGTTATTACTATTGAAACCGCCGATGGTAGTAGTGTTGAGGCCTTCGCGCTTAACCTGCTTGAAGACGAGATCGGCGCAGTTATTTTAGGCGACGACACCAAAATCTCAGCCGGCGCTAAAGTGCACCTCAGCGGCCACGTTATTGAAGTGCCTGTGGGCGAAGCGTTGCTTGGCCGTGTGGTTGACCCGCTCGGTCGCCCGCTTGATGGCAAGGGCCACATTGAAGCTGAGAGAACCTACCCGCTTGAGCGCCCTGCCCCCGGGGTAATGGACCGCAAAAGTGTGCATGAACCATTAATGACCGGTATTGTTGCAATCGACACGCTTGTTCCAATTGGCCGTGGCCAGCGTGAACTGATTATTGGTGATCGCCAAACCGGTAAAACCGCCGTGGCAATTGATACCATGATTAACCAAGGCCGCCAAAAAACCGGTGTGGTGAACGTGTACGTTGCTATTGGCCAAAAACTCAGCAAAATTGCCCGCCTGGTTGATCGCCTGAAAGAAGAAGGCGTTATGGAGCAATCGATTGTGGTTGCGACCAGCCCAGCTGACCCTGCCGCCCTGCTTTATCTTGCGCCTTACGCTGGCTCAAGCATGGGTGAATACTTCCGCGACAATAAAAAGCACGCGCTGGTTATTTACGATGATCTTTCAAAGCATGCTGTGGCTTATCGGCAGATGTCGCTGCTTTTGCGTCGCCCACCAGGCCGCGAAGCTTACCCTGGCGATGTTTTCTATCTCCATTCTCGCCTGCTTGAGCGCTCGGCTAAATTAAATGACAAGCTTGGCGCCGGTTCGTTGACTGCATTGCCGATTATTGAAACTCAGGCGAATGATATTGCAGCCTATATTCCAACCAATGTCATTTCGATTACCGATGGTCAAATCTTTCTTGAGACGAACCTGTTTTACCAGGGCATTCGCCCGGCAATCTCGGTTGGAACAAGTGTCTCGCGTGTTGGTGGTGCTGCTCAAACCAAAGCCGTCAAGAGTGTGAGCGGCGGTCTAAAGCTTGATCTTGCCCAGTTCCGTGAGCTAGCTGCCTTTGCTCAATTTAGCTCCGACCTCGATGCCGAAACCAAACAACGCATTAATCGCGGTCAGCGACTTGTTGAACTCTTAAAGCAGCCGCAATACCAGCCAATGAGTGTCTGGGAAATGACCGCAACACTCTTCGTTGCCAACGAAGGCGGCTTCGATGAGGTACCAGTTGAAAAAATGAAAGACGCCCAAGCAGCTCTTCTAACTGAGCTGTGGCACGAGCAAAAAGATGCCATGCGTGAACTCAATAAGGGCGATAAACCAACCGATGAAATTAAAGCTGCCATAAGCAAAACTGCTGAAAAAATCATGAAAGGTTTTAAAAGCTAATGCCCGCCACGCAACTCATTAAAACCCGCATTCGCTCGGTAAAAAGCACTCGCCAAATTACCAAAGCGATGGAGCTGGTCGCCGCCAGCAAGCTTCGCCGTGCCCAGGCGGTAGTGGCTCGCACGGCTGATTATGCCCGAGCGGCGCAGGAGTTGCTGACGTACCTCAGGCAAAGTGGCGAAACGATTGATGTATCGCTCTATCAGGCCCGCCCCGTTAAAAAGCGCCTCTATATCGTTATTGCCAGTGATCGCGGCTTAGCCGGTGCTTATAATAGCAATGTCTTTAAAGCTTTTACTCGTGCCGCAAAAGCTGATCAAGCTGAAGGTATTGACGTATCGGCTATTACCATTGGTCGTCAAGCCGGCCAGTTTGTTGCTCGATTAAAAGGCGTTGAAACGGTTGGTTCATACACCAACTTTCCCGATGAACCCGACGCCAATAATTTGCAGCCAATTATCGGCACAGCACTTGAACAATTTATTTCTGGCGAGGTCGATGCCGTCGAGATTATCTTCACCGAATATGTCAGCACCTTAGTGCAAAAAGCCGGGGGAATGCACTTGTTGCCAGCCGGTTTTGAAGATATTGAAGTTTCAGAAGACGTCAAAATTGCCGATTTCGAACCATCAGCCGAAGCGGTGTTGCAAACGGTGACAATTCGCATGTTAGAAAGTCAGCTTGCGCAATCAATTTACTCAGCAGCTGCTTCAGAATACAGCATGCGCATGATGGCGATGCGCAACGCTACTGACAATGCCAGCGGCATTATCGATGATTTAACCCTTGAAATGAATAAAGCTCGCCAAGCCTACATTACTCAAGAACTGGCCGAAATTACTGGCGGTGCGGAGGCGATGAAATGAGTGGCCTTCCTTATGGTAAAGGAGACTTTCTTGTCGATGAACATGGGCGTCGTGACCCATGGTTGGAAAATGCAGAAAGGCAGAGGATTCCTCTTAAGTCATCGACTCGAAGATGGCTATCAGTTATAGCCCTGGGGACTGCACCGGTACTTGAAAAAGCAGTTGGGTCAGACGCCTTTAAAAGATGGTTGCAGGCAGCGAATGACGCAGTCACAGAAGAGGTGCAGGGGCGCGGTAATACAGCAGAAGTATTACAAGAAATATTACAGGCAGTAGAAGCACGAAGAAGCAAAATGGGAGAATCTTAAATGACGACAGATAAAGTAAAAGTTAGCTCGGGTCAGATCATTCAGGTAGTAGGTGTGGTAGTCGATGTTGAATTTGAAAAAGGCAGCCTACCGGCGATTTATGATGCGTTGCACATTGATCACAATGGCAAATTAGTGGTGCTTGAAGTTGCGCAGCACTTAAGCGAAACAAGTGTTCGCGCTATTGCCCTTTCAAGCACTGAAGGCTTGAAGCGTGGTGATAAGGTTGAAGCGACCGGTGCCCCGATTAGTGTGCCAGTTGGCGCTGATACCCAAGGCCGCATGTTTAACGTGATCGGTGAGCCAATCGATGGCAAGCCGCTGGCTAGTGACATCAAAGTTGCGCCGATTCACAAAGCGCCGCCTGCCCTGGTTGACCAGTCGAACAAAACTGAAATCCTTGAAACCGGCATTAAAGTTATCGATTTAATCGCACCAATTGCCCGTGGCGGTAAGGTTGGTTTATTCGGTGGTGCAGGTGTGGGCAAAACTGTGCTAATTCAAGAACTTATTAATAACATTGCCAAGTTCCACTCAGGTTCTTCGGTATTTGCTGGTGTTGGTGAGCGTACCCGCGAAGGTAACGACCTTTACTACGAAATGGAAGAAGCTGGTGTGCTTGATAAAACCAGCCTCGTCTTTGGCCAAATGAATGAGCCACCAGGAGCCCGCCTTCGTGTTGCCCTCTCTGGTCTTGCGATGGCTGAAGATTTTCGCGATCAAGGCAAAGACGTGTTGATGTTTATCGATAACATTTTCCGTTTCACCCAAGCTGGCTCAGAGGTGTCTGCCCTGCTTGGCCGTTTGCCATCGGCCGTTGGCTACCAGCCAAATCTGCAGCAAGAAATGGGTGCTTTGCAGGAGCGTATTACATCAACGAAGGTTGGCTCGATCACTTCTATCCAAGCGGTCTATGTACCGGCTGATGATTTCACCGACCCCGCCCCAGCCACAACATTTGCCCACCTTGATTCAACGATTAACCTCGACCGTGCTCTGACTGAAATCGGCATTTACCCAGCTGTGAGTCCGCTTGATTCAAACTCGACCATTCTTGACCCTGAGATCGTCGGCGAAGAACATTACAAAGTTGCCCGCGAAGTTCAGCGGGTGTTGCAAGAATACAAAGATTTGCAAGACATCATCGCCATTATGGGTATGGAAGAGCTTTCAGAGCAGCAGAAACTCACCGTTGGCCGTGCGCGCCGCATGCAGCGGTTCTTAAGCCAGCCAATGTTTGTTGGTGAAAAGTTTACCGGTATTCCTGGCCAATACGTTAGTATCAAAGATACTGTTGGGGGTTTTAAAGAAATTCTTGAAGGCAAGCACGATGATAAGCCAGAAAGCGCCTTTTATATGAAGGGCTCGATTAAGGAGGTGAAATAATGAGCGCTGAACAAGGCAGCCCTGGCCCACAAGAACATAGCGGGTTATTTAGTGAGCGTGAGCGGTCGCAAAGGCCAAGTCTTGAATCGACCCTTTCTTGGCCTCTGGTCATCGAAGATGTAGCATCTGGAGGTTTGCGTCGAGTACGGCACCAGGGAATTATACTGGAAGAAGCTGATGATGATCTTGCGCCGCCGTCAACTACCGATGATAATATTGCAGGGCACCGCGAATGGCTAAGTGAAAAACTGCGAGAGGACCAACCGTGAAGCTCCAGTTAATTACCTTAAATGGTTCAAAATTTAATGATGATATTTATGAGGTAACTTTACCGACCACTTCAGGTGTTATTTCGGTATTTCCTGGTCACCAGCCGCTCGTGACACTTTTAAAGACCGGTGTGCTTGCCGTTCGCCGCAACAAAGGCGATAGCGACAATGAGCTTGATTATTACGCAACCCATGGCGGCGTGGCCGAAGTTAATGGCGAACATATTAAAGTGTTGGTTGACGAGGCTGACCACTCAGAAGATATCGCTGAGGCCGAGGCTCAAAAGGCGCTTGAACGGGCTGAAGCTATGAAGGCTAGTGCGAAAGATCAAATGGAAATCGATAAAGCCCAGGCGATGATTGATCGTTATGCAACTCGCATTAAAGTTGCCGGGCTCCGTCGCCGTCATCGCGAACGATAATTATATTGTTCATAGACCAAGCAGTACATTGTCTTTCTAGACCACTCTCTTTCTGTAAAGCTCCCCCAGAGCTTTACAGAAGCGTTGGGCTGAAATCGGTTAGTAAAACCGATTTCACACGATCTGGAAAGACATTGTACTGCTCGGTCTACGGCCTTTTTATTTACGTAAAATTTTTATTATAAAGTATAGCTAAGTGTTAATTTAAACTGTCAAACGACTAGTATTTTCTTTTGCAATCAGCCTTTTCGACTTAACGGAGTGAATTATTCTATGAACGGAGAGGGGTTGAAGAAAGAAGGCGGCTGGTGTTTGACGACATATTAAAAAATACCCGCGGAGCTAAAAGCTCTTCGATGCGGGAGCGGGCAACTGCTCAAAGCTCTACCGCATCACGCGGGGTTTATTGATAAGAAGGTCCAGGCGGGCCGGAAGGGCTACTCGCCCTTCCGGCCCTCTCTTCCCAGGCGAACGACAACAGATGAATAGCAGTATCTCACCTGCCCTCAGGATGGTCTCATCACCACCCCAAGTTTTAGGGCCGAGGGGAGTTATTCCATGCCACCGGCACTCCCCTCGGCTCTCAGCGCCCGACCTTGTCAAAGGAGCGTGGCCGAGACCCTGAGAGCACCGTGGATTATGCTCTCAGGCTTACGCCGGTGTTCTTCTACCACCGGCCGTCTCTTTGGCAGTATAAGCCTGTTATGAGATCGGGAGAGTCCCGTTTTGCATCGGAGCACTCCCCCGATCCCGTCCCATCAGCCCAACGTAAGGACCGATCCCGGAGGCAGACCCAGCCAGCCTCCGAGCCCTAACACCGATACTAGATCGGTAGATCAACATTTGATGAAATTGGGAGAGCCCCTGTCGGCGGACGTGGACTCCCCCAACTCCATGCTGTCAGACCCAATTAACGGAGAAAAGGGTCTGACTCCGGAGACCCACCGGTGGCCTCCGAGCCTAAAACCGACACACTTAGTATCGGCTGCTGAGGGGGTGGTTGGAGGCGGGAATGCGGGATGTTGCGAATCAAAAATACTTTATCGCATGTTTCCTGAGCGACGCAGTATTTTTTATGCACGGGTAAGACCTATGCATAAGGAAATTCTAGACATACTGTTCTTTTTTGTCAATACATTTTGAATCTGAAGCAATTAAAAAATACCCGCGGAGCTAAAAGCTCTTCGATGCGGGAGCGAGCAACTGCTCAAAGCTCTACCGCATCACGCGGGTTATTAATAAAACAAAGCATTGGCACGGGGCGCCGTAGAGAACGGCACGGATTGGGATCGGGTAGTCCCAGAATCCGCGCGTTCGTATCCGCTCTCTACGGCGCATGTGGAGAGGCCCCATGGGGAGCGAGTGCCTCTCGTGGTCTTCTGGTGGGTGCCGGAGGGATTGTATCCCCACACAAATCCCTCCGGCGTTTTCCATCCCACCAATCCTCGGATTGCCGAGGTCTATTACCGATCGCAAGTATCGGCATGCTAGGGGCCAGTGAAGAGAGCACACCCCCCTATCTCTCTTCACGTAAAAGCGGGACACAGAGGAGACGTGTCGCGCAGCGGCAATAATGAAAGCCTCATTATTCTCGCTGCGCGACATCAGGTATCAATGCATTTTATTAATGTAGCGTAGATAATATAATTACCTACGGTTAGTTTACTTGTAACTTATTTCGAAGTGGTTGTCAATCTTTGAGCAATAAAAAAGAAACACCCTGCTTATGACGGATTGACATCAGGCTGTTTGCACAGCCGAGCTTTACGAACGATTCTCTTTGGAGACTCAATCTCGAATGGCTCACGTTTTGCAGGGTGGAGGTTAGTATTGATAGCTTTTGTGAGTGCCGCAGGACTGGACAGAGGAGAGATCTCCTCAGGGGCTTGTCCAGTCCTGCGGCTGAGGTGAGCGCGCAGCGCAGTACGGCGCGGTGTACGGCGCGACAGCAACTCTCCTCGGGACTACCTTCGCGGGGGACGGGGCATTGACCATTCGCGAAAGTAGAAGTAGACCGGCAACGGTGGGGCAAATGAGGCGGGATTGTCAAGACGGCGCCTCAAACCGTTGCCGGAACCCCTCGCGCATCAACAGATGTACGAGGAAGCTTCAGGCCGGCGAAAAGAGTATCTGACCCTCCTCGCCGGCCAACCACAAGGTGGCGCGCACGCACTTCTGGTGTTAACCAGAATCACACGGTTTCCCGTTATGGTAGCCCTGCTTCCCCGGCTGGGCTCACCTTCCCTAATACTTGCTTAGGCATGACCATTGCCCATTCTGCAGCGGCCGCGGCAAAATCTGACAATGTGGGTCGCCCTTATGGCGGAGTTGTCGGTTGACCCCGACAACTCTTCTTCGAGCCAACCTACCTGATGTGATACTAAGGTTGGTTCAAAGTTATTAAGGCGTGAGGCCGGCGTCGTCAATCTTGTCGAGCTCGGTCCTGGCAGTCGAGGCTTGCGGGCCCATTCCCTTCGCCACTTGCTCGAGCCGTGTGTAGTCACTTTTGGCGACTGGCCTCGAATTGCGGCGGCGGCTTCGGGCGTTGCTTAGTGCAGTCTCGTAGCTAACCATGCTCACCTCTCTACTCAAGGTGTTGATATGGGCAATAAAAGTAAGAAAGTCTCACCTTTATTGCCCATATCAACCAAATGAATAAAGCTATCGATACATATCAATGTGCATCAGTATTAAAACTACTGCGTCTTATATGTTTTAGCGTAAATAAATAGGTTTGTCAATAAGTTTTCTTACAATGTGGAAAAGCAAATACCCACCGGCGACGAACGGGGGCATTGCCGTATCGGGCTAGTGGGCTAAACTCTGATAACTAGCGGTTAATGTAAAGAATGCATGCTGTAACAGCGAGTACGAGCAAGATGAGGTATGACGACACGCGTTGCCGAAGCTGCCTACCCGGGTTAAGCGGCTGGCTGCCAGCGACACTTTCAATAGCCCTGCGATCTTCACCGACTACAAATGTGGCAGCACTGTACGGTTCGGTAGGCCCAAGACGCTCGACTTTTTTCAGTGCCCGGCGGTTTAGTATGTAGCAAAGCGGGACGCTGATAATTGAGCCGATGCCCCACCAGCCAAACAAGTACACCACTGTCATGCACGCACGATGGGTGGTGAGGGCGCACTGCGTGCAGTATATGCCCTTATCGTGCTCTATCTGCCATCCAACAAATATGATGTTTACAAACCATATAAACCTTACTTCTGCAGCCGGTGCCCGGTTACAATGCTGACAGCGCATTAGTATAGCCTCTCTGTACGAATCCGTAGTAGACAGAGTTGATGCCAGTATACCATTTCAATTAAGTGTTCAAAAGAACTCCTTATAATGCGTCAATAAGTTGGTGTACTTCTGAGGTACTTTTAGTATGCATCAGCTTATCTCTTAATTCGCTGGCACCGGCAAAATCGCGAATATAGATTTTAAAGAAACGTTTGAGCGGGTCGAACTTACGCGGTTGGATATTGTTTGCGGCGTTGAATAGATTGAGATGAAGCTTAAGTAGCGCAACTAACTCCTCACGGTCGTGGTTTCGTGGTTGTTTTTCAAAGCAAAACGGGTTAGTAAACACACCGCGGCCAATCATGACGCCATCGAGGTGATAGGTATCGATGATTGTTTGGCCATGTTGACGATTTAAAATATCACCATTACCAACAATGGGTGTTTGTGGTGCGAACTGGTTACGTAACCCGACCGCCACGGCAAACTCCTCCCAATGGGCCGGTACCTTACTCATCTCTTTTTGGGTGCGAGCATGCACGGTTAAGGTGGCAATATCTTGCCTTAGCAAGTGCCCGAGCCACTCTTCGGTTTTTCGGGTTTTAAAACCGATACGCGTTTTAACACTTACGGGCAGTCCACCTTCTTTGGCGGCGGCGATGAGTTCGGCAGCAAGGCCCGGGTTTTCGATTAACGCTGCGCCGGCACCGGTTTTGACGACATCTTTTGCCGGGCAGCCCATATTAATATCTATGCCAGCGTAACCCAGCTCTTTTAAGGCTTTCGCCATTTCAGCAAAATTATCGGGGTTAGTGCCCCAAATTTGAGCAACCATTGGCTGTTCATCGGGCGTAAAAGCTAAGCGTGAATAGGTTGAATGCTTACCCTTCGGGCTGCAAAAGCTAGCAGCATTTACAAATTCAGTAAAAAAGGCATCGGGTTTGGCAGCATGAGCAATGACGTGACGAAATACTACATCTGTCACTGCCTCCATAGGCGCAAGAATAAAAAATGGTTTCGGCAAGTCTAGCCAGAAGTTCTGCATTCGTCAATTTTATCACTAATCTAGAAGATAAAAGAAACCCCGCATCGCGGGAATACGCATAGGCGCAACATCGCGTAAGCGGGGTGTTCCGGAGCGGCCAGAGAGAGTTGGTGGTTGTGAGTCGACGAGCCCTCTCTGGCCGCTGTCGGGGAGGCAGGTACTAGAACATACCCCCATGGGATGTTCTAGCTACCTACGGTCGGGAGAGCGGGTTGACTCAGGCGGCTTGGTCGCCGCTACCGGTGTCGTTGGATGAGCCCCAAACGATCCAGTTGGACCCCATCTCCGGTTCGGAACCACCGCCGTAGTTGATCGCGATCATGTTCACCTCCTTCTACTGGCATTGAGCATCCACTGGCTGCGGACGCCTACATTTGGTGGGACGGAAAGGGTTGGATACGACATTGCTATGCGGCGGGTGTCTCCTCGCCCCTTCCCGTCCCGTGGATCTGGCCGGAATCGAACCAGCGACGAGCGTCATGTAAAAGGACGTTGCTCTACCTCTGAGCTACAGATCCGGTGTTCTAACAATCAATCCTGTGCAAAGGCAGATACATCGTGCACACAGTAATATCCAGTATATCTATTGGTTACGCTGAGTCAATGCTTAAAAATTTTGTATCAAGTCAGACTCAAATTGCTTCATACCGGAAAGCGTTGGTGGATACGACGAGATATCCGGAAAACGAAGCTGCTGCACCCTATTCCATACTGATTGCAAAAGCTGTTTTGTGCGCTCTAACTCGGCAGGTGTAAAAGTGAGTTCGAGTGTATTTATGTCATTATTTTGATCAGGTTCAATAAATTCTAGTATGCCTTTTTCGACGGTGTAACCTCTAAAACTACGAGAATTTTCAATAATAATTTTGTAACAGTAAAGTTGCTGGCGGTATTTATGGAGTCGTGCGCTGCTTTCCCAGCGATTTGGGCTTGAACCTGTTTTGTAGTCGGTCACAATAATGGTCTTGTTTGTTTTATCAACACGAATTTTATCAATCTTGCCACCAAGATGGGCATTGCCGAGCCAAACGCCTTCGCTGGCGAAGTTTTTTTCGGCCTGGTCGCCTGGGGCAAATGTATTGCTTCTGGCGGCAAAATAAGTCTTCAGTGCATGCTGACCGCGCTCAAGCTCTTTTAAGCGTTCGTTGATGTTAAGTGGCTTTTCATTAAGACAGGTTTCAAAGTGAGCTAAGATAGCGGTCATGACCGGTAGCGTTTTGTGTATGTTCATCTGATACTGTACCCACTCAAGCGTTTCGTGAATGGCATTGCCGAAAAGATTATTTGTGGTCAGTGCTTTTGGAAAACGAAGTATGGTATGAAGGAAGAACTTTTCAGGACCGCAATGCTCAAGATCGATAAAATCATTAAGATGTGTTGGGCTGAGCCGGTAATTCTTTAAATATTCATCTTGAAGAAGTGTGCGGAGTTGCTCCTCGCTAAGCCCCATAAGGTGTTTTGTGCGCCAGCTGAGTTCCATAGATTCTTGGCTAGGCACTTCTGTGTCAGAGCGAATCACCGCTTGCATGCCTTCTGGTAGCGCCGCTGCTTTAAACGCGCCGTTTTCTTGCTCTTGTTCATCAAGATACTTTAAGCGTTTTGTTTGTTTGCCGCTAAAGGTTTGCAAGTAACTTGTGAGGTATAATCCAACTTTGGCACGAGTAATAGCAACAAAGAACAGCCGCAGCCGTTCGTCGGGAGCCGCGCCAGCATGACGAATTGGCGTGAGATTTGGCGGCAGGGTCAATTTGTTCATCTGCCCGCGCGAACTTTCGCCCCAGACATCATCGTGGCAGCTTGGTAAGAACACGTGTTCAAATTCGAGGCCCTTGGCTTTAAAAACAGTCATAAGCTCGACTGCGTCGGCAGCTTGAGCATAAGGGCTGGTGTTAATAAGCTGCTGTCCCGCTGCGTTATATAAATCGACGAAATGGAGTAAATCTTCAAGAATCAAGGTGTGTTCACTAGCTTCTTGATGTTCACGTAGCTTTGCGCGCAGGACGCTTAAATGTGACAAGGTGTGATAATACGCATCGCTATCTTTGTTCCTGGCTTCGTCAATATAAAATGTTTTAAATGGTGAACGAACTGTTGGCATAGCGGGCTCGTGAGTCTCGATCTCGGTTGTGCCGGTGAGATAATCGAGCATAGTTTCAAGTGGCTCACTCTGGGCTTTATGAGCAAGCGCTAAGAAGAAAAGCGCTGGTTTTTTTAGTTCGTCATGTTCAAGCAATGCCTTACTCCAAGTAAGCTCACCGCGGCTTTCATTAATAGCCCAACTTAACTTCCAGATGGTGCTAGTAGGAATTTGCCAAAAGTCAAGGCTTAGCACTTGTGGCCAGAGTGTATTTGCCTGCAACTGATCGTTCTTTGCAAGGCTTATAGCCAACTTACTCATAGCAATAAGTTGTATAATTGCCGGTGTTTCTAAAATATTCTCGCGTTTTTCATAACGCACCGGAATGCCAAGGGCATTAAGGTATGGCACAATCGGCTCAAGATATTTGTGCTTCGGCGCTAAAATAGCAATTTCACTTGGCTTTGTGCCATCATTAATTAGTTTTTTTATTTCATGAGCAATCCAATCGGCTTCGGCGACGTCACTTAAGAATTCATGGCGCGCAATATGTGCTTTAAGGCTGGCGTTTGTGGCATGTAACATTTTGCTCATATCACCGAAGTGATGGTGCAGGCGTGCCTCGATTTGCTCAGCAACATTGTGCGCAATATGCAAAATGCCTGCCGCCGAACGATAGTTTTCGGTAAGGTGAACGACCCTTACCTCGCGATACATCTGATGAAAGTCGAGCATATTTGAATACTCGGCACCTTGAAAAGCATAAATTGCTTGGTCATCATCGCCCACTGCTAAAATGTTCGGCCGTTCTTCGTTAACAGGATTGTCGGTGAGTAGCCGAACTAACTTAAGTTGAGCAGCGTTGGTATCTTGAAATTCATCGAGCAATATATAAAGATAGCGTTCTTGCAGGCTGAATTTTAAATCAGCGTTTTCTTCAAGTGCGCGAATTGAGCGCAGAATCATATCATCGAAGTCGTAAAGGCCATTCTTTTCAAGCGCCTGTTGATATTCTTCAAGTACATCGGCAAGCGCAACGATACGTCGATTTTCAAGCTCACCCTTTACCATAAACTGATTGTCGTGATTTTTAGCGAGCCATTTGTTCTTCCATTCAGTGAGCGGCTTGGTTTTGCCCATGTTCTCAGCGGCATTGATAGCTTCAGTCAGCGAATCAGCGGCGAGCCTGGCCAAACTGGCAAATGGTGGATGCGTTTGAGCCTCTGGCATATTTTCTTGAAATAACTGAGCTAGTGGCGTGAAAAATTCAAGCGCGGCGGCTAGTTTGCTTGGCATCCGGCCAAAATTTTCAAGAATGTGCGAGACACTTGGCTGCGTAGCTTTTAAGAAACGTTGGTTTTCAGCGATAATTGCGCGCAGGTCGTCGGCCGAGAGCAATGCTCGTTTGATTTCACTTACAGTACTCATCAGATCACCGAGATGGTGTCTTGTTTGTTTGAGCGGATTTAAGTAGCTCATTTCTTCAACAATCGCTTCAACAATTTGGTATTTGCCAAGCTCATCAATTGGCCGCTGCAAATTTGTTTCGGCGAAGTATTCAGGAAATTGACGAATTAAATCGCTGCCAAACGTGTGGTAGGTGGCAATTTGCACATCGTAAGCTGCTTTACCAATAAAACGCGTTAAACGCTCACGCATGTTGAGCGCGCCCGATTCAGTAAAGGTTAAACAGAGAATATTTTGCGCCATCGTGTCGGTTTTATCGAGAATGTTGGCAACGCGAAGGCTTAAGAGCTGCGTTTTGCCGGTACCTGGCCCGGCGATAACTAACACTGGCCCCTCGATAGTATCAACTGCCTGTTTTTGAGCGGGGTTAAGCTGCGAATAATTTTCGGTAAAGTTCATTGCTATTTATTGTAGCATCACGTCTGGATGCTCTTGTTGATTACTAGCAATGAGGATATAGTATGTTTTGTTCGCCCAAGAACTACGACAAAGTCTGGAGCGTGAGAGCATATGCGTAGACTTGTGACAGTGCTTGTCGCATCGTTGACGTTGGCTGGTTGCTCTGATAGCCAACCAACATCGCCGCCAACGTCGGCTGTTTCCAATGTCAAACCGGCAGCCCTCTCTGCTGAGAAGGCCATGATCGACACGCGCGGTAACGATGCGGCCGCTTGTGACGACCGGCAAGATATCGGCGAGCCTGGTGACTGTTATCTGCCCGCCAACTACACGAAGTCGACCAATCGGGCGTCGCGCATGGAGCTGGTGGCGACGCCAGGGGCCTCCTGCCCTCTCGACGACAAAGAGACAATCGACGACCAGAGTCAATGCTGGCCGCAGTCTCCTGGGGAGGTGACGGTGGTTTGCCAGGAGCGTGTGAATAGCGAGCTGTTCTATGGCTTTGCCGTGCCACGTGAGCGCTTCGCGAACCCGTCGGCAGCCGATGACGCTACCCCAGTGCCGGGTGATCCCGACCATGTGATCGGCTATAACCTGGCGATTTTCATGGAGCTTGTTTACCCCGAGAGGGCCGCTTCGCTGGCCAACTGTCCGGCGGATCCTGAGTAGTAGGCGAACATGGTGGCGGGCCGGTGTGAAAACACCGTGCTCGCCACCACGACGCTTTCGTAAATACTTAAAGTAAGGTATAATCCCTAGCAAATAGGAATTTTTTTATATGTCACAACAATCATCGGCCATTTCGATTAAAGGCCTCAAAAAATCATTTAAAGAGCTCGAGGTACTTAAGGGCATTGATCTTGAAGTTCCACGCGGTTCAATGCTTGCTTTGCTTGGTCCAAACGGTGCTGGTAAAACTACCATCGTACGAATCTTAAGTACGCTTCTAAAAGCGGATGCTGGCGAAGTTTTTATCGAAGGCATTAATGTGCGCGAAGACCCTGAAAAAGTTCGCCATGTTATCGGCTTAACCGGCCAGTATGCTGCCGTTGACGAATATTTAAACGGTCGTGAAAACCTCGAGATGATGGGCCGGCTCTACCATCTTTCAAAAGCCGACTCAAAGCGTCGGGCCCAGGAGCTTCTGGAGCAGTTTGACCTTGTGAAGGCTGCTGAGCGTTCGTCAAAAACCTATTCCGGTGGTATGCGCCGTCGCCTTGATCTCGGGGCCAGCTTAATTGCCACCCCGCCTATTATCTTTTTAGATGAGCCAACGACGGGTCTTGACCCGCGTAGCCGCCTTGCAATGTGGGATGTCATTCGAAAACTCATGAACGAAGGCATAACTATTCTTTTAACCACCCAGTATCTTGAAGAAGCCGACCAGTTAGCTGATAAAATCGCTGTCATTAACGAAGGCAAAATCGTTGCTAACGGTACAGCTGATGAATTAAAGAAAACAGTCGGTAACGATCGTATTGAATTTGCACTAGCCGGGAGTGCTGATATGCAAAAAGCCCAAGCTGCCCTCAAAGGCGAAGACATGCATGTTAAAGAAGGAAGCAATACAATTATACTTACCTCAAGTGATGGCACAAAACAGCTTTATGACCTACTGGGCCGCCTTAATAGTGCTGGTGTCACTATTGAGAACGTGTCAATTCATAAACCAACGCTTGATGACGTGTTCTTAAAATTAACCGGCAAGCCAACCGAAACGCCAAAAGCTGATGAGAAGGAGACAAAATAATGGACCAAACTACCGCTACCCCAGTTGTTCGATCACGTTCGCGAGTGGCGAATTTGCTCAGCGATTACGGTGTTTTAATTAAACGCAGCTTACTTCATATTATTAAAAGCCCCGATCAGCTGCTTGGTACGCTTTTTCAGCCGATTATGTTTACGCTGCTCTTCGTGTTTGTCTTTGGCGGCGCCATCAACACCGGCGGTGTTAGCTACGTGAATTATTTAATTGCCGGAGTATTAGTGCAAACTGTTGCTTTCGGTGCAACCATGACAGCCTTCGAAGTAGCCAACGACATGCAGCGTGGCATTATTGAGCGCCTTAAGTCGCTGCCGATAGCGAGTTCGGGTGTTTTGGTTGGCCATATTACGGCTGATATTGTACGTAACTTTGCTTCAGCGATCGTTATGATTATCGTGGCGCTTATCGTCGGTTTTCGGCCAGAAGCCAGCTTTACTGATTGGTTGCTTGTGTTTGGTATTCTTGGCCTATTCACCTTTGCCATCTCATGGCTTTCGGCTATTCTTGGCTTGCTTGCCAAAAGCGTTGAAGCGGTGCAGTGGCTCACCTTTGTGATTGTTTTTCCGCTGACATTTGCCTCTAGTGCCTTTGTGCCACTACATACGATGGCACCTGGTATTCGGGCCTTCGCTGAGAATCAACCGATGACACATGTTATTGAAGCAGTTCGTGGGTTGTTAATTGGCACGCCAATTGGTAACCATGGTTGGCTAGCGGTAGTTTGGTGTGTGGGTATTCTAGTAATCGCCTTTCCAATTGCCGTGCGACTTTTCGCCAATAAAACGACGCGCTAAATATAATTTTGAAATTAAACCGGTCGAGCCCGCTTCCACAAGGTCGTGAAAGCGGGCTTTTACTCCTGATTATGACCAGATGGTCTTGATGTAGGTTCCCGTAACGGTGTTGAATAACAAGACCGTAATGGATGTATTTCCTTCTTCGAGTACGACCACGGCGCTGGTGCAATGGTGGTAGCCTCTCAGGGCGCATGGGTATGTGTACAGGCTGTATTCCACAGAGACTTTGCTGCCAAAGCGCCGCAAAATGTTTGCCGTGCCTCGATAGCGGTGACCAATCTTCAGCGGTAGTGGCTGTACGCCGTACTGAGCAATGATGTCTTTTACCACCTTCCGGTTGCGAGCTCCTTTTTTGGTGAAAAACCGCTTCAAGAAACTTTTCAAAGCGTTCACCCTTGACCTCCAGTCATATAGTGCAGGGTTTATTAACTATATAATCCTAACTAGTATAATGCAAGTATGTCTACTACCTGAATCCATCTGTCCTATAAACATTATCTACGCTACAATAGCTATAACATGAATTCCGATTTCTTTACCGATTTGGCCGTAGAAGCATCGATTCGCGATAATTTCAGCAAGCGTGTCGATATTACGAGAATGATTGTGCGCGATGTTCAGGTCGGGCCAGTGGCACATGCCAGTATCTTTAAAATTAAAGGTGGCGGTGTTTATGCGCTTATTCGATCGGCGAGTGAAATGACACTTGGCGATGTGATGAAAATAGCTCGCAAGATGGGTATTGATGCCGATGAATATATACCGCCGGCTAGTGTCGAATCATATTTTGACGATAAAGCGATTGAGAAATTTAAACAGGTTTTCCCGGGCAAGCCAATTACGAACACAAGTGATGACCTTCGATATTATCGAACACTTGTGCCGTATACGCCCGCACTCATGAGTATTGCCCGTATTCGTGGGGAGCTATGTGAATTTAAGCCTGAAACGCGTGAATGGCAGGTCATAAAACGCCTGAGTTATGCCAAAATTGATACAAAACAAAATGCTTAGGACGTGGCGAAAGGCGGTCAGGAGGATTTCCTAACCGCCTTCGTACCCAGTCCTCTATTACGTGCCGTAATGCTGCATGTAGACCGCTGCAGCGTCAAGAACGTTGTATTTCCACAACTCTAGCACCTTTTCGGGCTCCGAGCTATGATGAGTGAAGCGGTCTGCGTTGGCATCGTGCTTTCCCAGTGTGGGATATTCTTCTGCAAGCCGGCGGAAGGCTCCGGTGACAAAAGCCTTGCATGTTTCACACGTCTCGAGATCGACGCCTAGCTTACTCTTGCATATTTTGTTGGCGGCATTGAGCGAACCTTGGGCCTGAATGGCTCTGATAAACAGTGACCAATGCTCTTCTTGCAGAACGTATGGCCAGTACTCACCGTTACTCTTGCTGACTGGCACGTAAACAAGTTTGAATACCGGATGGAGATCTTCGCGGCCCTGCTGATAGTTAGCCTTGATGTGCCTGCGTGCAAGCACTCTGACATTGCGCAGCCATACCTCATGGGGATGGTTATCGGTATGGAACGTGGGGTCGCCCGGCTCTCCTTTGCGTACGAGCGGCGCATTCGAGATGAGCCAGCTGGTTGCATCGGCTAGTTGTGTTACTTCGTCATCTTGATCGTTATCACCTCGCAAAAAAGTAAGGGGGTCGTACAGCAAGGCGTAGGCCTGCACAGCCTTGGCAAGGTGTTCGAACATTTCAGGCGAATCGTTGAACGTCTCGCGCGGCAAGTCGTCCATGCTGTATGTCGGAAAAGGTAGTGTGATCACATTACATCCTTCAAGGACCAAGTTGGGTACGAGTTCTGCATCTCAAGAAGAAGCAGAAACGAGTACATTATATAACAAGCGGTTTAATATCAATAATATAAGAAATCTGAATCACCAAACCCCCTCCAGACCGTGTGAAATCGATTTAACTAACCAGTTTCAGCTTTGGCGCTTCACTATAGCTCCGGTGGAGCTATAGTGAAAAAGAGTGGTCTGGAGGGGGTTTCGTGATTCAGGTTATAAGAAGAACCCGCCGGCTGGTTGACGGCGGGTCTCACTTCTAACGACGGAAACGAGCAAGTCGGAATGCAATAACTGTGATCAGCGGTGTGAACAATAATGCGTTTGCTGCTAATGTCCACTGAACGCCAAAGTTACCTGCATAGTTTACGACAACGACGGTACCAATGTAGAGCAGTTGACTTAAGCTACCGCTAACCGAAAAAACAGTCGATTGGATGTCCTCGGGTGTATGATGCTGCACAATTGGCGCAATCACGGCTTCATACCATCCTCTTATCAGCCCGAAAATAGCGTAAAGACCGATTGTCCATAAGCTAACATGAACGCTTAGAATAGCCATAGCTAAAAGTCCGATCACGGCTGGCACTGCAAACAGTTTTGCCTCACTCCAGCGTGTTGCAAACGGTCGGCTGAGTAGTGCTCCTATACTCACAGCGATTGAATTAAGTGCCCAAGCAAAACCAATAATAACCGCCGGAACTCCTGCTAGAAGTAATAAAGGTGTGAGCACCCAAATGATTGCATGCGTGAACTCTCGGGCTGTTGCGGCGGCCATGACGGCCCATGCGAGGTCTTTATGGCCGTGCAAGGCGAACTTCGTAATACGCCACATATCTTTAAGAGGATGTATATTGTCCAGCTGTCTGCGCTCACCCACCTCGGCAACACTGAGCGACAGAATAGCACCGATAAGATACGGAATAGCACTTAAACCAATAGCGAGCCGATAGTCATAGGCGCCAATAAAACCGCCCGCGACCACTGCAGCAACCTGCATAAACGGCTTTAGGAATGCAATCAATGACGACTCCTTCCGATAGTCTCGTCCAAGCCGTTTACAGTAGGCTCGCAGCAGCCCAACGTCGGCACCCTGCGTAAAGGCTAGCCCAATACCTAGTAAAACTTCAGCACCGACAACCTGTATGAAGTTCGTTGCAAATGCATAGAGTAACAGGCCAATCATGGCGATGAAATCACCAATCGCATTGCTGAGCTTGCGACTAAAACGATCCGCCAGCCAGCCAGTCGGTACGTTGAGCATGAAGAGTGCTACCGTAAATAACGCCTGACTAAGGCCGATCTGACCTTGATCCATGCCAATACTTTGAAAAAATGGATTCATGATGGGCATGGCTATCAGGGCCGAGGTAATAACTGCCTCGGTTCTCAAGAGCCGTAAATTGTGTTCTAGTTCCATAGCTTCTTCCTTGTTTGAAGTGAATGTTCATGGCCTTTTAAGGCCAGGCGGGCCTCCCGAGTAAAGAAAAACCTCCACGTGGGAGGCTCATCTCGTCTTAAAAATAATTTTATTTTTATGTTTCAAGATAAGCCAGATTAGTTCCTTGCACCATGGCAACGCAAATAACACCGGTAAGCGCGGCGGTTGCAATGAACTGATATGACTTATGATTTTGATTCATAACTTTATAACATTAACACAAATATTAATTTATGCAACATTTTACTAAACCCAAACCTCGAACCCCCTCCAGATTGTGTGAAATCGGTTTTAACTAACCGGTTTCAGCTTTGGCGCTTACATTAAGCTCTGGTGGAGCTTAATGTAAAAAGAGTGGTCTGAGGGGGTTCGAGGTTTGGGTTTTACTAAAAACTGAAATTGACTTTACTAGACTCTGTGGATTCTGTATAGGTACGCTAGTCTCAAGGAATAATCGGATTGGGGGTAGAAAGCGCCATCTACCCCCAATCTTGATGGTTGCGCTAACCATCAAGGCGCAAAAGCACCTTTACAAACCATTTGTGCGGGGATGCACAAAACAGAAATGCAGAGTCGTATATCTCCCTCCTTCGCCATAGACGAAACCGTGACAATTGCCACAGCTGTTTTTATCGTAGAGAATTATAAGCGTTTTAGCAATACAGGCAAGCTCTCGGCCGTTCTAACACCAGCAGCTGCGAGAGCTTTAGATTTGGCTGCCGCCGATTCGTCATTGCTCTCTAAAATTGCGCCAGCGTGGCCGAGCTGTTTTTCAGGTGGTGCGCTTTGGCCGGCGATATAGGCGAAAACTGGCTTGGTAATACATTTTTTTATATATTCAGCCGCTTGTTGCTCATCATTACCGCCAATCTCACCAATTAAAATGATTTTCGCAACTTTATCATCAGCTTCAAACTGCTTCAAGCAATCGATAAAGTTTAGGCCGCGAATACGATCACCGCCAATTCCAATGATGTAGCGCTGGCCAATGCCCTTAGCGGTGAGACTGGCTGCTGCCTCATAAGTCAGTGTGCCAGAGCGACTAACAATTGCAATGTTTCCAGGGGTACCAACGTTAGCGGGAATAATGCCGAGTTTAATAATGCCCGGCAACAACAATCCAGGGCAATTTGGCCCTAAAACTGTAACTTTATTAATATTTGCTTTTTGTAAAACTGCCAGCATATCATGCACGGGAATGCCTTCGGTAATACAAACAATAAATTTAATGCCAGCATCAATCGCTTCAAAAAGCGCAGCACGAGCAAAGCGGGCTGGTACAAACACGATGCTAATCGTCACATTATGGTGTTCGTGTGCTTCATGCACTGTGTTATAAACTGGCACATCATTTACAAACTCATCGCCTTTGCCCGGTGTTACGCCGCAGACGACTCGTGTACCTGCGTCAAGCATTGCTTTAGTATGAAATGAGCCATGAGTACCAGTAATGCCTTGCACAAGAACGCCCGGGTTATTAAATAATTCTTTAAACATAATTAACCTCGTGAGTCGCCGCAGTAACGCAATCGGCCAATGCAGGCAGGGTAATAATTTGCATCTCCTCGAGAAGTTTGCGGCCTTCTATTTCATTAGTGCCCGTTAAGCGAATAAATAATTTCGGCAGGTTTTTAACGGTTCTCGTTGCAGTAATAATTGCTTCGGCAACTTCATCGCAGCGAGTAATACCGCCAAAGATGTTAACAACAATGGCTTTTACTTGAGGCAATTTCGCCATTTTTTGAAATGCCGTGACCATGCCGTCAACATTCGTACCGCCACCAACATCAAAAAAGTTAGCAGGTTCGGCACCGGCAGTCTTAATCGCGTCGATCGTTGCCATGGCGAGTCCTGCCCCATTTGCCATAGAGGCAATAGTACCTTGTTCATTTAAAATAACAAATTGTGTTGAAGCAGGACGAACTTCAAATTGCCAATCGTGCCGAAAAGCGGCGGCGTCATCGAGCTCGATTTTAGCATCAGCGCATATCAGTTCTTCTTGTTTTGTCAAAATGAGCGGATTGACCTCAATCAATAGCGCATCTTCTTCTAAGATTGTGCGCCATAAACCTTGCACTATTTTTTTAAGTCGCTGCCCTAGTTGATCGCCCAAGTTGAAATAGCCAATAAGTTTACGAACGATCTTTTCGTCAGGTTCATCTGTTAAAACAATGCGCAGTGGCGGCTCTGTGCCGCTCACCTGTTCAATGTCGACGCCTCCGTCTTTGTGAGCCAGCAATACTAGCGATTGCCGGGAACGGTCGAGTATAATTGCAAGATAAAACTCACGCTGAATATCGAGCGCCTGTTCAATAAGCAGTGTTTTGACATCACAGCCGAGTAGCGGCTTGCTGAGAAGCTCTTTGGTTTTACTATTCGCTTCTATATAATTTTTTGCAATCTGGATGCCTCCGGCTTTACCTCGGCCACCCTTTGGGATTTGAGCTTTAATAACAAGAGGATACGACAACCCTGTTTGAAAGTCGGCTCCATGAATCACCTCTCCTTTTGGAATGGGCAATCCGTGTTTTTGTAAAATATTTTTTGCTTCGTATTCAAGGAGTTTCATTCGATTTCATTATACCTTGACTGATTAGGGAGAGCTAGCCAATCTCTACCACGAGTTTTATCCGGATTACGAACGACTGTGGCGGCTGATCAACGAAGGTGACCACGAAGCATCTTGGCAGGCCGTGCCTCAGGCTTACACCCCCTTCTCTCTATCGCTCCACGAATGTGTGTTCATGCTGACGAGTCTAAAAAGACGAAAGCGATACAAAGCCTTTGCTATTTAAAGAGTAAATGCTATAATTTGACTGCCTTATTGGGGCGTAGCCAAGTGGTAAGGCACCGGGTTTTGGTCCCGGGATACGTAGGTTCGATCCCTACCGCCCCAGCCATGAAAATTGACAGAGCTTTATGTTCTGTCAATTTTCATGTTTGAGAAGGGTTCGGCGTAGTGAACGGTAGAAAAGAAAGCACCCGAAGGGTACTTTCTTTTTGTAGTGGTGTAGTGGCAGCCTATAGAACCTTGGTTTTATAGACATCTTTCAGAGCCTGAAAAACCCAGGTTTATAAATGGTATGTTGTGAGGCTCTATTTTATAATATCTATTAGGCAGACGACCTAACTCAAGGAGGAACCGTGACCAAAGCAGTCATTGTCGTACACGGTCTTGATGTCGATTATGGTATGCCGGAAGGAAAGAGGAACAATCTCGAAATTACACTCGAATTAACTAATCATCTTGTCCCGATTTGCGAGGAGTTGATCGCCGCCGGTGCTACGTATGTTGTACTCGTTGGCATTGATAAACAGGAAGAGATGGCTATCCTTGCTAGCTACTTCCCTAATATTACCTTCGACTACTACAATCTCCACGAAGCGTACGCCTCAGTGCTGTATGCCTTGCCCCCAAGCTGGACTCTGGGTGAGTTCACTCTAGAGGGTGATTTTGGCATCGCATACTGTGAAATCCGTAGTGATTCTGGCCTCACCATGGATTCATACATAATTAGACATGGAGCGAAGCTAACGCCGGAGCAGAGCTGGCTAGGTGGGGTTGGTACCGGACGTCGACACGAGGAGTACATTTTGGAGATGATCAGGAACATCACCCGCTTTCAAAAGCATGGTATACCCGTGTATAACACGGCCGTGATTCTTCCTGAAGATAATCATGTATGGCGCGTGTTGCTTCAGGCGGCGGGGCTTGAACGTACGACCAATATCGGAGCCTACGTTCTTGATCGCGATGCGATGCTAAGGGCTCTTCTTAATCTGTGATGTTCGCGTCTGCAGTGAGGCCAGGCCAGGATACTAGAGACAGTTTCCTGGCCTGGCCCTGATCAACCTTGTCCTTGGCAGAATGAAGATTGGATGTAGTAAAAGCCATGAGGCACCAACGATACCGATAACGCAGGCTGTTGAGCCTTTAATCAGCGATCGTTTTCTCCATTGCTAGGTTCCTGACAATATATTCGCAGCCATTTTAACCCTAATCGTCTCTGAGATACTTGATAAAGTCGAGCAAGATGCGAATTTCTTGAGTTGATCGTTGTAAATCTTGCTTATCACTTTCTTGAGGTAAAGGTTGGACTACGAACCAAATGCCCAGCCATGAAATCATTACAGATAAAAAAGAGTTCGAACATTGAGTTCTTTTTGTTTTTACCTCTGTTATCATAGTTCGAACCCCTTTTCTCTGTTATATTTATGATGTGAAAGATGTAGAAATCGAAATCCAAGTTCGTGTCAGTGATGCGGCAAAACTACGGCGGTTCTTGAAAGAAAAAGCTAAGTATATTGCTGAAAGCTACCAAAAAGATGAATACTTTACACCCGTGCACCGTGACTTTGTAGGTACGAAGCCAGTGGCTGAGTGGTTACGCCTGCGTGAATCCGGTAAGGGCGTGATTACATATAAGAATTGGCATTATGGTGCTGATGGCAAGAGCGCGTACTGCGATGAGTACGAAACGATGGTCGATGATGTGGGACAAATGCGCAAAATATTCGATGCCCTTAACATTAAGCCGATTATTACGGTCGAGAAAACACGTAGATCATGGCGCTACAAAGACTATGAAATCTCGCTCGACCAAGTAACCGGGCTTGGTGATTTTGTGGAAGTTGAATATAAAGCTCATGCTAATTACGACCCGAAAACCATCACAAACGAAATGGTTCAGTTCCTCAAACAAATTGATTGCGGTAAAATAGAGCGCAACTTTGTTGGCTATCCATTCATGCTACTTTACCCGGATGAGGTGAGGTTTGAGGGGGTCTAATTTTCCTCCGACTTGTCAGACTCGTCTAAAAATCGTCGAATATCAACAATATCTTGCTCTAACACTAGTGGATCATCGTAAAAAGTTTTGACAACGCCCATTCGCTCCAGCCAAGAACTTATTACAGATATAAAAAGAGTTCGAGCTTCGAGCTCTTTTTATTTTCCTATCTGTTAATGTATTTCGAATTACCATTCCCTTTCATAGCTATTGACGGATTTTATACCAAAAGTGTATACTTATGGTATGAGCAACTACGCAATCATCAATCTCAAAACAGATCCTGAACTAAAAAAACTTGCCACTGAAACGGCAAATAAGCTAGGCATTAGCATCAGTGCGGTGCTTAATAATGAACTTCGTCGTTTTGCTGCCGAGCAAAGCGTTGTTTTTGATGTGCCTGAGGCACCGAACGGACAAACGGCGAAGCAGTTAGCCGCTTCTAAAAAACAAATCGAATCCGGAGATTATCATCGTTTTAATAGCAATAAAAAAGCGATTAAGTTTTTAGCTGACGAACTCAAATGATAATCTCCTATTCCAAAAACTTTTTAAAGCAAGCAAAAAAACTCAGTCCTGAAATGCGTAAAAAACTATTGGAGCGGATAGAACTATTCAGCGGAAATCAGTTGCATCCTATATTGCGCAATCATCTGCTCAAGGGAAAGTATAAAGAATACCGGAGCATTGATATAGCTGGCGATATGCGAGCACTCTATATACAAAAAGAGCATGAAGCGATTCTTGACACCGTCGGAACGCATAGCCAATTGTATGGATAGCTAACCCAGTTTAAATTAATGTGTTCTCAATTCCAGAAGTTATTAGGGAGGTTCTGCAAGAACGATTTTGTAGTAAGCGACCAGGTACAGGCGGCACCTTATACCCTATAATCTGTGTATGGTGGTCGTGGGTTTTCAGCGATCTTTTTGACGAACGATGGCAAAGCCCAGCCAAGAAAACTATATAAACTAATAAGCTCATATAGTCTTGGGTATGTCATTTATAACTCCGTGGCCTAACGTGTAGATCTTCACAGACACGACTAGAAGTCCTTTATGACTATCTTTTTCATCTCCATAAGATGCGCAAAAGCATCAGGACGCTTCATTAGTTCCTCTAAGTTTTCCGGTATTACTTGCCAGCTGAGACCGTATTTGTCTTTTAACCAGCCACATTGCTCTGAATTGGGATTCGCGCTGAGCTTGTTCCAATAGTAGTCGATCTCTTCTTGGTCTTTGCAGGGAATCAGGAAGGATACGGCTTCGTTGAACTTGAAGGACGGATCGGCGTTAATGGCGGTAAAGCGGTTGCCGCTCAGTTCGAAATCAATCGTCAGTACTTTGCCGGCAAATTCCTTTTGGAAATCGAGCAAACCCTCTTTCGGATAGTAGGAAGTTGTAATAATTTTACTGTCTGGAAATACCGAAAGATAAAAGTTAACTGCCTCTTCGGCGTTGCCGATGAACCATAGATTAGGTGTGATTGCTTTCATGATACGACTCTCCCGTTATTGGCTTCTTATATATAAGCATAACAGCGTGTTAAAAGAATATCGATACCATTTAGCTCAAATGTAATTACAAGAGCTTTTTGGCAATTCTTTTTGCAATTTCATTCGGTGTCAATACGGTGGTGTCAAATGTCATAGTAGCGTATTGATATTTACCCGTATGATGGGCAGTTATATTGCGTAGCGTCCGATCAATTGGCATTGGCGTTTTTGATTGCTCAGGAGCTGGCCGTTTCTTAAGTCGTGCTAGCAGAACGTCATCTGGTGCTTCTAGCTGAAAGACAAATACGGGGACATGCAGTTCGGCTGTAAGCTCAATGTAGGGTTGCATGATCTCGGCTTTCGTAAATCCATCATCTAATAACACGCTTGCGCCTGCTTCTAGATACGTACGGGCCATTGCCCGAACGACTTTACCTGTCATAGCATTCTGTTCGGGAGTGCGGTCGAACCCCGACAGTGTCCATTTGATCCGGTCGAGACCAAGCAAAGCGACGTTGTTGATACGCTCATGAATGAGCTTGGCAACAGTTGTTTTGCCGGAGCCCATCGGGCCGTCGATAATAACTAAAGATTGTTTCATTTATAAGAAACAATAACACTAAAAAGACACTCATGCTATACTTTCGTAGTTGACGATAGTGAAAGGTGGTTTACGTGCCTCATAATGATCGGTCGCGGCGTTCGGGCCAGCGACCATCATGTGCTCAAACTTCACCACCCCGCAAAGGTAAAGCTTGGAAGGCTCGGCAGCAGCCGAGACCAGCACGGAGAACTCAGTCGGTCAGGCCGGTACCATCCCAAAATCTCTCGAAAACTGCACGTTTCGCGAATCGTTATAAGCGATTGTTCTCGAGGCTTTCTTGGCCCTCAAGGATCTTACTGATAGCTGTTACTTCAGTAATCACTGTGGTGGCCGCTTTGATCGCCCTTAGGGTGCTTATGACGATGTTCTTTATTCTTCTCCTCATTGGTCTTTTCGCAGGCCGAGGGGGCGGCGAAAAACAGCGCAGCAGTCGCGATAATTGGCGCAAAGAAGAGCAACGACAGTGGGATGACATGCATGATGCCGAACAGCGTAGGCACGAAGATGAAGGGAGGGTGTAATTACTCTCGACGAATAACTAAACCACTACTGTTGTCGCAATAGGCCTTAACCTGCGGGTTAAGGCCTTGAGCCTTGTTAGCTAAAATACTACGACACTATAAATCGGACACTCTCATTTACGGATAGGCCGTTACGACCCTCGTGTCACCCGCTGCTCGTTCGATTGCTTCTCTTCCAAGCTGTAAAAACACAGTTTCAGCTAAATAAGTGCTGCATAGCTCAGGATTTCGAAAACCGCCAGTTTCAATAAGGTCTATACCATTTTCATCTATCCAGGTATCGTGTTCGTCCCCGGGCATAATTCTGCCACCCTACAGCCTATACGAGGCGCGTCACCTGATCGCGGTAGTGGTCGAGCCCTCGGCCGGTATGGATGCCGTGCAGCAAGAGATCGAACGTGTACTTATGGAATGAGTACAACAGACGGTGAACGTGGCCACAGAGTAGTACATACTCTGTGGCCACGTTCATTTCAGGATCATCGTGGCAGCATGAATTATCTTTTTCGAACAGTAGATTCCGTCTTTTGCCGCCGAATGATTAAATCTAACTCTGGCTGCGGTTTGGCAAAGTTGCTCATTACCTTCTCGATCGCATCATCAACGCTCATATATCCATTAAAATCTGCCGGGTATTTTTCTCTATAAATCTCAGTTTTCATGCCACCGGGGTGGATGCCGTATACCTGAATGTTGTTGCCCTTTAGTTCTTCGCGCAGCGTCAATGTTAAGCCTTTTACTGCGAACTTTGAAGAAACATAGGCCGAGAGCTCCGGTTTGCCATCTAACCCCGCCGTCGAATTAATGTTGACAATCGCACCACTGTTTTGCGCATGTAGAATCGGCAGTACTGCCTTGCAACCATAAAAATAGCCGAAAAAGTTGATCTCAAAGAGTTTGTATAGCTTTTGTATGTCAACGTCTTCAATGTTACTTGGTGCAATTTGAATGCCAGCGTTGTTGATCCACATATCAATGCGGCCGAATTTGTTTACGGTGTAACCGGCAAGCGCTTTAACGTTGTTAAATGAAGTAACATCACATACGAACGAATCAACATTAAGCTCGTGAGCTACCTCTAAAAGAGTAACCTTGTCATTGCTTGAAATAACCACTTTTGCCCCTTTGTCAGCAAAGCTCCTGCTAAGCCTTTCCCAAACCCTTTGCTGCCGCCAGTGATAACGATAATTTTATCCGTGAAGTTCATATGATAAGTATAGCAAACACAGTCGTCACAGAAGCGATCGAGATGTGCTCAAGGTCTGAGGTATCACGGGTAAGTGACTAAGTTATTGACAAGTTTACTTTTATGTACTATAATATAGAGTGACGTGTTCGTACGATCAAGGAGTTACTCCATGAACGTCAAGACAACCGTGAACCTTTCGATCAAGCAGGTCATCGCTGGTGTTGTAGCTGCCTTTCTACTGGGTGGTATACTCGTGGCTGGTGGCGTTGCCATCGTCATGGCCAAGCGACCCGTGAGTGAGCCTGCCTCTGTGGCGAGCCCGTCGGCCGTCTCTACCACTCAGCCAGCCGATCGGCCGGCTGAGGCCGACAGCAAGGCCACTGAGATCGTTCCGGGTACGGGTAGTGAGCCCGGCCAGAACGCAACCGCCTACCAGTGCAAGGCCAACTACAAGACCGTGCAGGTGCCGATCGGCCAGACCATTCAGGCCGACGGTGCGAAGTACGTGCTCACCGAGACCAGGAACGAACCTCACCAGGTATCCGTGGCCCTCAGCATCACCTTGCCTGCCGGCGTCAGTGCGCCAAGCATTGTGGTGAATGGCGCCGACCACAGAACGCGCCCCGACATCTGGAGCAACTCGGTTCTCGAAGTTGCCCTGAAGCCGGGCGGCGCCGGTAACTACATGTTGGCTACCGATGCTTACGTCAAGAACTACGACACCACAGGCATCACCGATGTGGTGATCTGCACCAAGATCAAGTAAGGTCCCGCGACACACGTCGATGGTGGGCCGCCCGTGCGGCGGCCCACCTCGGAACCCCGTCTTTTAAGCGATGTTTTAAAAGCCGAGGTACCGTTAGGGCAAAATTATAATTTAAAAATAACCCCTTTTTGAGGGTTATTTTTTCAAGCAACGCGGTTTACTAACTAATCGCAACAAGCATCCATTCATCTTGCTCGCTGTTTGAGCGCAGTTTATATTCGTGTTCACCGTCGGTCATGGTGAAGATGCGAATCACTTCCCCGCCCTTTTTAACCAAGCACTGCAAACCGTCAAGGAACGCAATACTGCCACCGGCGTATTCCATTCGCTTCGGAAACGACTCTAGCCCGTTCTTTTGCCGGAACGACATTGCCGTAATCGCCACTTTTTTGTTAATTTGTTGACTCATATCTACTCCTCAAAAACGTTAAAAAAACTGACGAAAGGTCAGTAACGGATTTCTGAAGGAACAAACCACTCACTATTTCAACCGTTTAAGAAATAGCGGTGTATTGGCTTGCTGAAGTGATATGTAGTGTTTACAGGGACGCTTTGGCCTTGAAGCCTAGTTTGTATGTAACCTTAAGATTTTAAAGTCTGTCCGTAAAAAGGTTCTTCACCAGTACGCACACGACTACTTATATTGTACGCTGCTTTACCTTGCGAGCAGTATATATGGCATAAAACTACAACACATGTTTTACGATTTCATGACAATTTAAGATGAGAGTACTACAAAAAATCATTGCGGCGATTTTATGAACATGTAGAATAGTGACGTACGATCTCTTTAAAAAGTCATGAATATTTGTGACTTAGGAGTTAGTTTTTCTCGTTTCAGAGAGCAGACGGATAGCAGTTAACTTTTATTTAATAATTTCCATGTAATGTGAATAAAGAGGCCGACTATCTTATGAAAGTACTTATTATCGAAGATAATCAATGGCTGGCAAGCAGTATCAAAGATTATCTTAAAACTAGCTTTACCGTTGACATTGCCCTTACGAGCGAAGAGGGCATTGAAAAAGCACTCAACGTACAATACGCGGTTATTATTCTAGACCTCAATTTACCCGATGCTGATGGCTATGATACGTGCCAAATACTTCGAACTCGCAGCATCAACACGCCTATTCTTGTCTTGACTGGCACCAAAGAATCAAAGAGCTGCATAAAATTACTTGACGGCGGTGCCGATGATTATATGACAAAGCCGTTTAATAGCGGCGAATTAAGGGCGCGTATCTCAGCACTCACGAGGCGTCGCCCAGAACATGAATCTGGTATTCTACGGTTCCGAGATCTCATTATTGATGTTGCGCGCCGCCATGTAGAGCGTGCCGGCACTGCCATTGAGCTTCGCCGGAAAGAATTTGACATTTTAGAATACCTCATTATGAATCGTGGCCGTGTCGTCACGCGAGAAATGATTTTAAATCACGCTTGGGATGGAGATAGAAATAGCTGGAATAACACGGTCGATGTTCACATTAAGCACTTACGTGATAAGGTTGATCGTCCTTTTGCATTGCCGCTTATTAAAACCGCATACGGCATAGGTTATAAAGTTGATGATATAGAAGTGTAAACGGAGATATAGATAGATGAACGTAGCCATTATAGCTGTATTGACCGATCGAACTAAACGAACACCTGAATCTATCAAAGCAACTCTCATCGAGCAAGTGTGTGTTGGTATCCCGTGGTGGAGTAAGTTAGCTAAAACGTAATTAAAGAAGCGCGAGGTGAGTCTGTTGCAGCGATTTTTACTATGGAACAAACGTCTAGTGCGCCGAGTTTACGAACTCTTTATAAGACCACGGCAGCGCGACATTCCGACTAGAAACCGTGAAGTGGTTTTGAATGTGCTGTTAAGTGGTACGTTTATCGCCTTCTTTTTGTTATTCACTCAGTTATTAATAGGTTATTTCTTTTATAATTTCACCACCGCCCTAAAGAATGCCGCCTTTGCGCTTGGTATTTGTGTTTTTGTAGCAGGTATCTTTTTTATTGCTAAACACCGATATAAATTTGCAGCCGCTTCTTTAACAGTACTTTATACTTTGCTGGCCTTTACTTTACTGTTCCAATTCGGTAATAGTTTGCCATTTGCACTCATGCTGCTATGTTTGGTGATTGTACTAGCAGGTATTTTACTCGGTGCACGATATGCCTTCCATGCAATGGCGCTCTCGATCAGTATACTTTTTTTAGTTGAGATACTTGATACATTTACGCCCTACTCACCCGATGAATCGTGGTTGAGCCAATCAGCTGGATTTGGCGAGGTGCTCGGATATAGCATTCTTCTGTTTGTAATCGGTATTGTTTCATGGTTATTTGGACGCCAAAATGAGCGCTCGCTTATGAGGGCTCGAGAAGCAGAGGTAGCACTCTTAAAAGAACAAGCCCAGCTCGAGGCGAAGATAAAAGAACGGACATTAGAGCTTCAAGTTGCACAATTCGAAGAGATGCAGCAACTTTACCGTTTTGCTGAAGTCGGCCAACTCTCGGCAGCCCTTCTGCATGATCTTGCGAATCATTTGGCTATCCTCACTCTTGATATCGAAGGACTGCACCAAAAACAGCGTTCACGCTCACTTGATCGGGCTCGCCGAAGCATTCTCTATCTAGACGATATGGTTGAGAGGGTTCGGCAACAATTGCATGATGAAACTGAATTAAGAACATTTAATATAGCTTCAAAAGTCAACGAGGTTGTTCGTTTGCTTCGCTCAAGGGCTACTGAGACTGGCGTGATGATTGAATGGAAAAAGCCCACCGGCACGAGGACATTTAAATACGTGGGCGATTCGGTAAAGCTTAACCAAATTGTGGCTGTCGTTATTAATAATGCTATCGAAGCATATCAACCACATGCCGCCGCTCAATCAACTGTTTTTGTAGAGGTAAGTTATCTCAAAAACAATTTTCAAATAGTAGTCAGAGATTACGGAAAAGGTATCTCAAAAGCCGAACGCAAACAGTTATTCCAACCATTCCTTTCAAGCAAGAAAAAGGGTATGGGTATTGGGTTATTTATTGCACGTAAAATGCTTGAGAAGTACTTTCACGGTACAATTGATTTAGAGCCAACCACTCAATATACGCAATTTACTATTATTATTCCTTCGAACGGTGCGAGTAAAATGTGAATGAGCCGAACATATATAAAGACCACTTACTCAAAGAGCTAAGCGGTGCTCCGCTAACTATCATTGCCGTTGTTTTGACTTGTTTGATGCGTATCCCCAATACTGAAAAGATTCGCCGTTTATTAGCTCGCCGTTTATTGCTACATGCCCCAGAAGTAATACAGGCTAAAGATTTGCGTGAGGCTTTTCTTGTGCTCAATGCTATCGCTGCGTACGATACATCGCTCCTTTCTGGAGAGTTATGGGCTGGAGTGGTCAAGCGGCTCATTGCTGCTGAGGTTAAAGTTGGAGGTCCGTATGCGGATAATGGCGGCCAACCTGAACTTGTAGCGAATAACGCCATACATTCACTTTTAAAAAGTGCTGGTAATTCATTACCCCAGGTAGAGGTCTTCTTAAAAAAAACTTTTACCAACGCCTCTACCGTAGAATCGGTTGCTGTTGCTTCATTAATAAAAGATCGTCGTGATGATATTCTTCATATGCCGATTGTAGTGGCGGTCTTTCGCCTTGCGGCCTCTGTGCCGCTTTGCCCGCCCGCCCAACCTATTCAAAAGCGCAAGGCGGACGTGGTGTTACGTGCAACGAGAAGAGCGCTACAGAATCTTCCCGAGCTATTAAGACTTCAAGGGATGGCCATTATTGATGAACTGGCTTTTAGCGCCGATAGCGATGAAGTAGCTTTGCTTTCATATCTTTTTCAGCAATCTATCGTGCCAGAGAATAGGCTTTCACCGCAATTATGGCGACAACTTGGTGTTGCAAATGTACTCTATTGGCTTGCGTATAAAACTTACGATGATCTTCTTGATAACGAAGGTATACCCGAGCGTCTTTCAATTGCAAATGTTTGCACGCGTCGTTCAATTGAGTTATACCAGCAAGCTATGACTTCTCGGCCTGCACGTGCGTGGGTGCGTTCAGTATTTGATAATATTGATGCAATTAATGCCTGGGAGCTTGAACATGCCAGAGGGATTGTTCAAAATGGTTATTTATTGATCGCCAATACGCCCGTATTTAACGGTGATCAATTCTTGGCAAAGCGTGCATACGCGCATATTCTCGGGCCACTCATTATGGCGCGCTATTCGGGCGTATTCTCGCCGGTCGAACAGCATATCATTGAACAAGCCTGGCAACATTTTCTGATTGCAAGGCAGCTTAATGACGATATACATGACTGGACAGAAGATATGTTTTGCGGGCGACTGACATTTGTTGTTGCTGATATGTTACGTTCCTTAGAAATCGCCCCAGGGAAGTACGATCTTTATTCGCTTAAACAACGCTTGCAAGTGTACTTTTGGCAAGATGGTCTTGAGCATTATGGGCAGCTTATAGTCGAGCATACCAAAGAGGCGAAAAGGCTTTTCAAAACAATTCCAGGGCTAAGAATCCAGCACGAATTACATGCTATCATCGATAATCACGAGCAAGCAGTCGAGGCAGCACTTATAGGCCATCGCAACGAAAAGGCATTTCTTGAAGCATATCGCTAGCTGTACATGATTTTTTAAGATTAACCTGTTACAATGTGAAGTTCACGATATGCAAAAGTTAGTACTTTCATTATTTTGGCATCAAGCCTGGCAATTTAAAAAATATGTGCTGGGTATCTTATGTTTACTCCCCCCTACTCTTTTGATGCATCAGTTCTTGCCGCCGCTGATTTTGGCGGAGATTCTTAATAGGCTGGCTGCCGATAATTACATTCGAGGTGATTTATGGGGGAGTTTTGGCTGGCTGCTCGTAGCCTTTATCGTATTGCGATTTACCAGTGCAACCTTCTTGTGGCGAGGCATTATTATGTTGGTTGGTTGGCTTGAATCAAAAGTGGTACAAGCATTTGACCAGCGAATATTTAGCCAACTTCTTCAACAAAGTGCCGACTTTCATGCCAGCCGCCTTGGTGGTTCAATCGTAGCGGCTGCTGAGCGCTTTACAGGCGCCTATGCTCGTTTAGCCGAGGGCGTCATTATGCAATTTGTTCCGCTTGTTTTGTCTTTTGCCTTCGCGATTTTTATCTTATGGCCGCATGCACCCCTTTATATTCTGAGCCTGCTATTTCTATCTGTTATCTATATTATCATTACCTTCATTGGAACAAGAAAGGTACGGGTAAAAGCTGCTGAGGAAGCAACTGCCGCTTCTGAGCAGACGGGGGCGCTAGCCGATAGTATTGCCAATGTACTGGCTATTAAAAGCTTTGCTGCTGAACGGCAAGAAGAAGAGCGTTTTGGCCGTATTACTCACCATACCCAAAAAAAGTTTTTAGATCTGCTGAGAACAATGCAGTTGAGTGAACTTTATTTTAGTAGTATGACAGCTGCTATAACTTCTGTTTCAATGGTGCTTGCTGTCGCTGGCGTAGTGCTATTTAACGCGGATATTGCAACTGCTTTTTTAATTATTGAATATACTGGTCTTTTAACTGCTCGTTTATGGGAGTTTACTAATAGTACACTTCGGACTTATAATCGCTCCCTTGGTGATGCAACTGAGATGACGCAATTATTGTTAAAGCGCCCTAATGTTAAAGATAAGTTAAGGCCGCAAATTGTTAGAATCTCAAACGGCGCCATTGCTTTTAGAGCTGTTAACTTTAAACATGCTGGCTCAAAAGAAGCTGTTTTTACTAATTTTAACCTGCATGTTGCTGCAGGTGAAAAGCTAGGCCTTGCCGGTCATTCTGGCGCAGGTAAAAGTACCCTTACTAAATTGCTGCTTCGCTTTGCTGATATTGACAGTGGTGTTATTAGCATTGACGGTCAAGATATAAAACAAATCTCGCAAGCTGATCTTCGAAGGCATATTGCTTATGTTCCACAAGACCCTCTTTTGTTTCATCGTTCTATTATTGAGAATATTCACTATAGTCATCCTGAAGCTACCCAAGAAGAGATACTTAATGCCGCTCGCCAGGCCTTTGCTGATGATTTTATTAACAAACTGCCTAGAAAGTACGACACGCTTGTCGGTGAACGCGGCGTCAAGCTCTCAGGTGGTCAACGGCAGCGCATTGCTATTGCCAGGGCCATCTTAAAAGATGCACCGATTCTTATACTTGATGAAGCAACCTCGGCACTTGATTCTGAGAGCGAAAAGGCGATTCAGGCGGCACTCGCAAACCTCATGGAACATAAAACCTCTATTGTTATTGCCCACCGTTTGAGTACTATTCAAAAAATGGATCGAATTGCCGTTATTGAACAAGGCGAGCTCAAAGAAATCGGCACCCACGATGAACTGCTTGCTAAAAATGGTATTTATGCGTCGCTCTGGCAGCATCAAAGTGGCGGATTTATAGATGAGTAGGCTATGTTCAGGTCTTAAGGCGCTAACTGAAGCGGAGCGTGCTATACTCATAATGTAATAACGAGGGATTTATGGCAAAAATAAATGATTTAGGTCAGGCATTGCGTCAGTTTTATTGGACACTATTATTGCAGGCAATCATTTTCATATTACTTGGATTGCTTATATTATTCTACCCGCCGCTTCTAGTAATAATGGCCGCAACGGCATTTGTGGCTGTTGGTATTATTTTGCTTGTTTTTGCCTGGAAGGTGCGAACTGTGCTGGCAAAGTTGCCGGATATCTTAAAATAGCGACTAGCTGTGAGGCGGTGGTGTTAATCTTGCGATAAAATTAAGAATGAATAGGGCCCGAGATTAACACTGCCAAAATCATTTTCAACGAAGATATCTCCAGTTGGCGTGTTTGAAAAATCAGGGCTATAGCCTTGCCAGTCACTGTTTAACCTAACCTTCCAGCTGCCAGTACGTGGGAATGGTAGTTCGTAGTTAATACGGGTTTGGTTGGAAACGTTTAAGATTACCACAGTATCGTCATTCACTCCACCCTTATCAAAACGGTCGTAAGCTAATACTTTATCGGTATTATTTTGGTGTAAGATGGTCAGCCCTTGGCCCTGTAGCCCAGCTGAACAACCGCGGCGATTAAGGCGCAGCGCAATTAAATCTTGATATAAGTTAACAATGCCTGCGAATTGGCCAGCCTTTTTCCAGTCAAGTGCTTGCCAGTGACTAAACCAACCTTGTTCCATGAGTTCTTGACCTTGAAAAAGCATTGGAATGCCCGGAGCAGTTAAGCAAATAGCAGCACCAATTGTTGAGCGGCGGCGTGCCCACAAGCTAGTTGCGTCACCAGGGCTAATCTCTTCGTTGAGGCGAGCGCGGCCATTAGCATCGGCATCGTGCGATTCGGTGTAAATAATACGCTCAAAGGCGTTTTTGTTAGAACGCTTCTGAAGGGCCTCGACTATTAATGAGAGGTTGCGGTCGCCATCATTAAGTGGTTCAAGTACGTCGCGAATGCGCGACGGAAAGCTCGTGTCCCACTGTGCATCAAAACCGGCACCACCCTCCTCTTGCCTGCGTGTCATAGCGGCTTCATTTGAAAAATCTTCGGCTACGAGGAATAAGCTAGGCTTCAATTCTTTCGTCTCTTTAGTGAGACGCTGCAGTGTTTGGTAGGCTTCAGGGTTGTCGGGGGCTGAATCGGTAATTTCTTGGTTGACGTTTTTGCGCATTGCAAACGTTGCATCAAGCCTTAAGCCATCGATATGGCAATCACGCAGCCACATAAGTGCGTTCTCAACAATATAATCGCGTACTTCTGGGCGGCCATAATCGAGCCGTGGCCCCCATGGAGTCGAAGCGCGCCAGTCGTTATAGAAGTAGATACCGCCTTGGCCGTTTTCGCTCCAGCCGTCAAATTGCCACAAGTCGAGTTCTTCGTAAGGACTTAAGTGGTTATAGACAACATCGAGCATAACTCCTATGCCCTTTTGATGGGCAGCGTCGACAAATTGCAAGAATGCCTGCCGCCCGCCATAGGAAGCTTCCACCGCGTAGATATAATCTGGATCATAGCCCCACCAACGATTGACGGCGGTGCTTGAAATAGGCATTAACTCAATAGTCGTCACACCCAAGCTGGCAAGATAATCAAGTTTTTCAAGTGCTGTCTCGAAGGTGCCTGGCGTCGCTGGGTCATGACGATGAAAAGTGCCAAGGTGCATCTCGTAAATAACCTGTTGATTTGACGGTGACATTTGAAAATCGTGGTCATGCCACTCGAAATCATCGGCAACTATAATTGAATTGTCGCCCGACGCGGTAATTTGTAGCGCCCGCGGGTCATTGCGCAGCATTTTTCTTTCGCCATTTTGTATAATGTATTTGTATTCTTGCCCTGGTCTGGCACCTCTCACATTTGCCGACCAATAACCGCTGTCGTCTTTTGTGAGGGGGGTATCGGTTTCTGACCAGTTGTTAAAATCGCCCATGATATGCACAGCTGAGGCAAAAGGTGCCCAGACGCAAAAAGAAACACCATCACTTATTATTACTGTACCCACCGCTTGTGCCATGTCGTTTTACCGTTTATGCTTTCATTACATTATGCGCTAAACTGCACATTTGAAGCAAGTGCTATCAACCAACCCTCAAACCCCCTTCCAGATCGTGTGAAATCGGTTTAACTAACCGATTTCAGCCCAATGCTTAAGAAAAGCTCCAGTGGAGCTTTTCTTAAAGAGAGTGGTCTGGAAGGGGGTTTGAGGGTTGGCCGTCCGAATAAGTTGCTGCTATGATGCATGTATGGAAATGCACAACATTCACTCAGCTACTCGACGCTTCTTGAATGCAGCCCTTTTGCTACTTGGGCTAATCGTTCTTTTTATACTTGTATACACGGGCTATGTATTTTTGCAAAGTCCTGAAGCAATTCGTCAACCAAAACTTGAACATGCACATTTTCGTATGCAATTACTGATAAACGGCAAGGCCGAAGATTTTAGCAGCGATGCATATCAGGCTGCATATAAACCGCAGCAATGTAGTGATGAGTTAGCAAAAGAGCCAATTCATTTTCATGACAAAAAAGACCAGTTTGTGCATATTCACTGGAAGCATATTACCGGTGGCATGGTGCTAAAGTATTATGGCTGGAATCGAATTAACGGCCTTGCAGAGGCGCTTGGCTATCGTTTTGATGGTGTACAGAATTTTCAACCGGTGCTGCTTTATGGGCATAGCCTACCGTCGTTTCCTCAAGATGCAAATCTGTATGTTTATAGCGGCGATGAATCTCACTTTGAAAAACATGATGTCAACGATTTTCTCTTTCAAGATCTAGAAACATTTTTTGGCAAAAAAAGTAATATTCAGCCTGAAGAATCAGCCAGCTGGTTTGATTTCTTAAGCTCTAAGGCGGTGGCACACGGTGATGAGGTGCATGTGCCTGCAAAGACTTCAGAAGAATTGTCGCGCATCAATAACTTACTTGGCAATGTTGTTATATTTGCTCAAAAAGATGAGCCGCTTGAAAACGAAATTAGGATGCGCTTTGCACGACTTGTGCCCCTTTTTGCAAGCACTTGCGGCGGCTAATCTATAGACTATTATTTTTTATATTTGGTCTTCGTGAAAATCTAGAATCCAATGAGCGAGCTGCCGGCGATCGATGAGGCTTGCCCGATGCGTAAATGCTAAGTGTCGGGCTGCGGGTGTAAAAGAATCGGTTGTCATGATGGTAATAGCCTGCAGGCCGAAATTATTTTTAGCGGTAAGCGCTTGGCGTATTAAAGCTGGATTAACAGCGTGCGTTTGACGAAATAGCTTGATACCCACTAATTTCTTGCCTTTTTTAGTGATAAATAACGTGCCTTCTGGGTCTGATACAATTTGCATAACGTGATACCCTTGGGCTCGAAGGAGTGTTTCAATATAACTTTCAAATTGCTGGACTTCCATTTGATCAATATCAATCACACCGAGCACTTGTAGAGCGCGTGCCGTTCGTCTCCATATGCGTCTGAATATCGTAAATGCAATAACACCGGCAATGAGGCCGAGTATAACGATAAATATAAAGATAAGCCAAAGTGTAGCCATGCTGACATGAGTTGAGAAGTACGTGAGGAGGGCGACAAGAACAATAGTACCGGTTAATTCGAGCTCACGAATACTCGCCTGCCGCGTAAAGCGGAAGTTATTGGCTCGATAGCGACGATACCGTATTGCCATATCACCTCCCCTGGTACCTTCATTGTATACCGGAAAGTAAGAGCATTCTAGATGATCCGCATATGTGTATATAAAAACTCATTCAACCATGATGCAGACAAGCCGGCAAAGGTTGAATGAGTTTTCTATATTAATGCAATGCAACTGGTTCGGTTGCCATTTCTGACTTAGCTTGAGCGTTCTCGCGCGGCTGTTTTGGTGTGCGAATAACAAAGATTATTGCAAGCAAAGCCAAGACAATGAAGATACCAGCCCAGAAAAAGACTTGCTTATAGCCATAGAGACTCGCTTCTCGGAGGGCGACACCAGCTGTTTGGCTCGATGCAATTACTGCCGCTGCAATACTCGAAAGAATAGCAAGGCCAAGGGCGCCGCCAACTTGCTGAGAGGTGTTAATCATGCCTGAAGCCAGGCCAGATTCACGTGCCGGCACGCCACTAGTTGCGGCAATAGTGACTGAAACAAACGATAGCCCCATACCAACCGCCATAACGAGAAGACCAGGCAATACGTTTACAAGATAGCTGCCGTCAAGTGGGATGAGACTCAAATAGAAGTTGCCAAGAGCAAGTAGGCTTGTACCGGCAATCATCAATTGCTTAAGGCTAAAACGTTGCAGAAGGCGTGGTGCATTGGTTGAAATAAGGCCAATGATAATTGGTACGGGAATAAAACTCAATCCAGTCAAGAGCGGTGGGTATTGCAATACATTTTGTATATAGAGCGATGCAAAGAAGAACATACCAAATGCACCTGCCATAATTGGCATCATAGCCATGTTGCCACCCATAACACTGCGGAGTTTAAAAATTGAAAGCGGCATGAGGGGGTGTTTTACTTTTGATTCGTTGAAGAAAAATGCAGCTAATAGAGTAGCACTCACGCCAAACAAGCCCCAGGTGGCTATATTTGCCCAACCCCATGCTTCTGCTTGAGTCAGTGCATACACTAAAGTAACTAAGCCACCAGTCACAAGTAGCGCACCGCTAATGTCGAGTTTTTTATCGCTTTCTTCCTTAATATGCGCTGGAATGGTTTTGTAAAGCCCCCAGGCAGCCAAGAAACCAAGTGGCACGTTGATAAAGAAGTTCCATTCCCAACCAAGGGTTTGTGTGAGTAGGCCGCCGAGCATAACGCCAACGGCAGCACCACCGGCGCCAAGCGCGCCCCATATACTCAGTGCTTTATTACGTTCAGAGCCTTCCTTAAAGGTTGTCAACAAAATTGAAAGTGCTGCTGGTGACATAAATGCAGCCGCCAAACCCTGCAAAGCACGGAAGATGATAAACATTGTGCTTGATTGCGATAAGCCGATCATAAGCGACATGACACTAAAAGCAATAATTGAACTAACGAGCACTCGTCGTCGTCCGAATAAATCGGCGGCTCGGCCGCCGAGCATTAAGAAGCCACCAAAAGTTAATACATAGGCGGTAACGACCCATTGCAACATCGTCGTATCAAAGTTAAGAGCTTCTTTGATAGCCGGTAAAGCAACATTAACGATGGCACTATCAAGAATCACTAGGAACTGTGCGAGCGCCAGTAGCCATAATATTAATTTTTTATTCTGTTTTTGCTTCATGTGTACTCCTTTATAATCAAAATAGTAGATAGTATAGACAATTGTAGTCCTACAATATTGACATTGTCAACTATCTATCAAATAAAGTATAATGAAACTATGAATAAAGAAGACCTAAGTACAAATATCTATTGGTTGTTGATTCAAGTAGCAACCCGCGCGCGCCATGAGTTAGCACGAATTGCTGAAAAAGAGTTTAGTTTAACAGGGATACAGTTTCAAACATTATGCTTGCTTGACGCTGAGCACCCAGTACCTATGAACGTTATTTCACATCAACTAGTGTGTGATGCTTCAAATGTAACGGGTATTGTTGATCGGCTTGCAGCTGGGGGCTATATCGAGCGCAAAGAAGATACAAAAGATCGCCGCGTTAAAAGCATTGCATTAACTGCGAAAGGCCGCGAGACTCGCCGGCAGATAAAAAAACATTTTGAAGCGATTGAGCCTGAGGGTATTCGTGAATTATCAGCGGATGATCGGCAAACTCTTTACAGGCTACTCACTCAATCGCTTGCAGCTGGCGATAGTGATGGCTGTAAGCTGCTTTAAAAGAAGTGTATTACCTTGGCCTTTTTATGAAAGCACCCTCGGTTGAGGGGCTTTCAGGCCTTCCTTTCGCGAGGGGTTAGTATTTTACCAATCTGCTCCGTAGCCTTCGTTTTGAAGACGTAATTTAAGCGCATCGAGATCATCACCGCATAATACGACGAGTTGAACAAAGGCTCCATCGCTAGCATGGCAATTGATCCCAGTCATTCGCGATCCGATCATTGCGGGCCGTGTTGCTTTGAAAGAAAGTTTGCCTTCAGCTCTTGCTCGTTTGCGTGCTCTAGCGCCTGGGAGATTAGTTTTATTTGAGTTGCTGGTCTTAGGACTTTTCGACTTATGACCTCCCGTTGAACTCATATGTTGGATAGGTCCAAGACGAATCGAAGTAATCTCAGGCCACCGTTCAAGGATCCTGATGAACTTGTTTAGTCCTTCTACTCTTGTACTGTGGCCACCAGAGACGACCTTGCCGTGTCTTCGGTTTTTGCCTTTGTCCATTCAACTCCTCTCAGAGAGCAATAGACATCTAATTATAGTATTTATTGGAGTAAAAATCAAACACTCCTTAGCTACAATGTATATCAGCTTCCAAATATAACCCTTTCGTTATAGACTACCTAAGAGGAACTAGTTACTTTTCTTTTATGAATCATTTTGGTCAGCTATCTGAGGAAGCTAGCGAGCTTGTAAAGCAATTACATGCCGTACATAGCGATATTGCTCAATTGTCAAATGACACTTCGGGTATGATTCATGTTGCCGGTGTTGGGCGTAAGCTTTATCGTGCTTACGAACAGCTTCGTAACGCGGCAGAATATACCGAAGAACACCTGTTGCTGCGTCGTGCGATTGAGCGTTTTTTTAAACGCAGCCTTCCTTTTATGGCGCGAGAGAGCCAAGGCGAGCCGTTAGCACAAGAACTTGTCATTGAGCTAACCCAAGCAGGGTATCTTGAAAATGATACCGTGAGCTATAACGTCGCAAAACGGCTCGACCAGTCTATTAAGGAGCACGCTGCTTTATTTTGGGAGCTGAAACGTCTGCGCTTACACCCAGACAAGGCTGCTAAATGGGTACTTGAATCTGTCTCGGTTGAATGTGAGCGTATGCTTGCTCCGCATTTTAAGGATGAAGTGTTCGTCTCATTTGCTTATAAGCATTTCTTACAGGCGATCGAGCGAAATGCTTTTCGTGAGGTTCAAGATGAACGGCTTTATGGTATGTCTCTGTTTGCTGCTGTACACCGCACACTCTTAAAGTCAGACATTGCCATTGTGCGTTATTGGCTGGTGCATACCAGCGGTCAGCAATTTCAGAGCCCGGAAGTGTTTGTGCAATTGAACAAACAGGTCGACGAGATTTTTCATTCAGCTACGACAAATCGCTTGAGTCGGCTGGTGCGAAAATACGATGCACCAATGCGAATCCTTCGCGGCATTTTAGTGAGTAATTATGATGGTACCGATGCTATTCATAGCCAACAGCAATTTGCAGCATTGATTGAACAACAGATTGAATTTGAATATCAAGCGGCTGCCGCCAAACTTAAACGAGGCGTACTAAGAAGCATTGCTTTTATTTTTATTACCAAAATGATTATCGGTTTAGGGCTCGAGATTCCATATGACATTATTGCGCTCGGCGGTATCGTGTGGCTTCCGCTTATTATCAACTTACTCTTTCCGCCGCTCTACATGGCAACGATTGGCTGGACGATTGCCCTGCCGGGAGCGAATAATTCTAACGCGATTAAACAGCACATTATGCGCATCGTCTATCAAAATGATCAATCCCCGCTATATTACGCCATGAGCCGGCGTATAACCGCCAAAGGTATGACAACTATCTTTAATATTATGTATACGCTGATGTTTGCGATTTCGTTTGGCCTTTTGGTGGTAGTACTTGGTGCTCTTCATTTCAATATTGTGCAAGGTGCCATCTTCTTCGTCTTCCTTTCGACGGTGAGTTTTCTTGGCTTTCGTTTGTCGCAATCGGTGCGTGAGCTTGAGATGGTTGATGAATCACAGAGTTTTATCAATGTCATAAGCGACTTTATTTACACGCCGTTTGTGCGAGTTGGCCAGTGGCTGGCTGATAAGTATTCAAAGGTAAATATTATTACCTTTATTCTTGATATCGCCATTGAATTACCGCTTAAAACGGTGCTCCGTTTCATTCAGCAATGGGTTGGTTTTTTAAAGGACAAACGCGAAGAGCTGTAGAATAAATGTATGAGTGCACGACGCCACCCATCACTTGAACGATTAGTTGCGAGCTGTCTTGTGGCTTTAAAACCAGCCCATGCTCCACGCTGGTGGATACTTACATTGCTCATTTTACTGGCCGGTGCACTTGGCGGTAGCGGCTACATGTTAATGAGTCGTTCGACAGTTGCGCATGTGGCAAGTACGAATATATCGGAAACACCCAAGGCTCCGCCGCCATCTGTGTTCAAAGATGTAACATACTGTCACAATAACCTTCTTGATATTTACCCGCCAAGAACGAAGGCTTTTAAAAAAGCGCCTTTTGTTATATACCTTCACGGCGGCGGCTGGGAGAAGAACGATAAACAAAGTGAACCAAACCAACTAGCTATGCTTGATGACCTGCGCGATAAAGGTTTTGCAGTTGTGTCGATCGATTACCGTCAATTGCCCGGATCGCCCTTCCCGGCTGCGCTAGAGGATGCGCTTTGTGCGGTGCGTTTCTTGAAGGCGAAGTCGGCAGTTTATGAGCTCGATAAGCAAAAAGTTGCACTTTATGGTTTTAGCGCTGGTGGTCATATTGCAGCATTGGTTGCGGCGCTGCCAACTGATAATCAATTTAACACTGGTGAATATGCCGAAGAATCATCACGTGTTCAGGCGGTGGTAACACTCGCCGGTATTTTTAATTTGCACGATCTTCTGCGGCCCGCCACTGCAGAGCGAGCTTATAATTTTCTAGCGGGTCAAGAACCGTCGCTGGCTGAACCAGTAACTTATGTAACGGCTGACACACCACCTTTCTTGTTAATTCACGGCTTAAGCGATCAATATATTTACACCGCTCAAGATGATTATTTTGCCGAGGTGCTTGCGGGCGTAGGCGTGTATCACGAGCAGCTCCGCGTTGAAAACGCCGGCCATGGTTTGGAACCAGTTACGGGGCCCATTCAACCATCTGAAGCTGTTATTAAAGAGCGTTTGCAAGATTTTATACGAGCACAACTATTAAAATGACCTGAATCTCACAACCCCCTCTCTCCAGATCGTGTGAAATCGGTTTAATTAACCGATTTCGGCCCAACGCTTAAGAATTAAGCTCCGGTAGAGCTTTAACTAAAAAGAGTGGTCCGGAGAAGGGGTTTAAGAGATTCAGGGTACAATAAAGTTATGAAGGAGTTATTAAAAGGGCGAATTGTCGCGCTTGATCTGTTGCGTGGGTTTTTATTATGTGTAATCGTGATTGATCACGTTGCTCGCTTCCCTAATCCTTACGAACTGTTAACCGGCCGCGGTATTTTATGGGTATCGGCCGCCGAAGGTTTTTTCATTATCTCAGGCCTATTAGTTGGCTATCTTTATACTAAGCGAATGAAAACCTCGCCGCGTCAGGCAGCATTTAAAATATGGAAGCGCGCACTGCTTCTATATGTGCTTTCGGTTTTATTCACACTTACTTTCACGTTGCTTGCTTGGCTGATGAGTGCCAATAGCGGCGTAAAACCGGGTTTCTGGCAAGGTACCGAGGCAGCGGCCTTTATCGTGAATCTGTTAACGCTGCAATATATCTATGGTTGGGCTGATTTTTTGGCATATTATGCGCAGTTTATGCTCTTTGCGCCGCTGGTTGTGTGGCTCGTTACAAAACGACTGGCGTGGTTGGCGATAGTTGCAAGTCTAACAATATGGGCGCTCTTCAGAGAACAAAGCTTTGTACTTGGCTGGCAAGTGCTGTTTATGCTCTCGATTGTTGCTGGAGCCTATCTACCTCAGCTCGAAGCTTGGGGACGGCAGTTGCCAAACCGTGTGCAGGCATTTTCATTTCGCACGGTGGTAGCAAGTGCTACTTTATTGCTTGGCGGCAGTGCCATATTGGTTATTGCCCTGCCCTTTGCTGTGAAACATTACTTGCTTGGCGTATCTACCGAACCAGCTAGCCACGTGTTGACGCTCGCGGCTGTTTTTGGTGAATGGTTCAATAAAGAAGCTCTACCGCTACCTCGCCTGTTAGCAGCGCTGCTTATATTCACGGCATTTTATCTCGTTTTTCGACGATATGAAACATTATTGCAACGTAAAACAAAAGGCGCTTTATCAGCCCTCGGCCAACAATCGCTTTTTGTTTATTGCCTGCAAGCAGTGCTGGTATTCGGTATAAATCTCATAGTGCCAGCAGACATCAATATGATCACCAGCACGTTCTTGACGACGGTGGTACTAGCAGTACTGTATATAGGTGCGAGAATAAGAAGCCGGTTTAGTGTGCGTTTGTGGCAAATCGCTTTTAAGCAACGCATTAAAAAGCTTTTACCAAGTTATAAACTTGAGCCGGAGGAATAAAAAAATTAGTTATTAAGGGATGGCTTTTTCGGTTCATCAACTTTAACCAAAGAAAGCGGTTGTTGCTAGGAGCTACCTAATAAGCTAAGGTAAAAAGGTCATCCACTCGAGATGAGAGGTGCATTATTATGTGTGCTTGGTGCGGTAACCCAGGCATAGTCCACGGTGATAACCGATCTACTAGCGAAGGTGGCTATGAGAGCCGAGACTGCATAGACAACGAGGAAGACGGGGACGCCCAAGACAACTAGTAATTCCCTCGGGTGCGGATTTCGCTTACTGTCGAAATCCGCACCCTTCACTATTTAGGCATTTGAAAAGAACTGTAAAGACAGTCTACTATTAGAAGTTCATGCCGACTGCGCCAGCAAACTCGCGCAGTCGGCACTCTATGTGAATACATATAGTGTCACCGAAATCAGATTTTTTGGAGGATACGGATTCAAGTGATGAGGGTTAGATAAGCCTTCTGCACATCACACATGCCTAGCTCACTGTATGATGTCGATAGTTTCTAATTATGCTAATCCGTTCAAGTCTATACTTACCTCTCTTGCTAGAATCTTCAGATTACCAAAAAATAAAGCACACTAGCATAGCATTGGCAAAATCATCTCGTATCCCCCCAGACTCATCAGAGTGCGTTCAGGAAGTTAGTGATATCCGGTAGGCAGCGCGGGCCACCTACCGGATACATAGGGCCGCTCAGTCCTCGATGGTGGTGACCTCGACCTGCCGGCCGAGCTGATCGCTGAGCTCTTCCTCGATCTCCTGGTCAGTGGGCTCGGTCCTCATAACCCTTCGTGCCAGCATGAATACACTCCTTAACTCATCTGCCGCCTGCATGACGGTAATCTTATTTAATGATAGGGTCAGGTTTTCGTCAAGCCCAAACCGAATACGAACAACTACATGTCCAGGAGTGTCGGTGTACTGTCGCATTAAATTTGAATGTCCTACCAGAACGGGGGGCTAACTTTGGATTCGAATTATTGATTGCCAAATATTATGGTTAGCTTTAAGCTAATAAGGAATATTTGTGCCTAGGAAAATCTGCTTATCTGATTGATCTAGTATGATAGAGATATGATGCATTGGCTTACTAAGATTGATATTACCCTTACAAAACGGTTTTTTGAGAAACCGGCTTGGCTTCTGCCGGTTATGCGAGCGGTGAGTGCTCTTGGCCAGCCGCTTGTTATTATGCCTGTTTGCGGTGTATTGGCGCTGGGCGCTTACTTGAGTGGCCAGATATTGGTTGGGCTGGGTTTTGGCTTATGCCTGGTTGCGCTTGCTTCTGGCGGATTGCTGAAGGGAGTATTAAAACGAGATCGTCCGGCTTCGCTTTATGCGAGCAAGATGCGAGTTAAAAGCTTTAGCTTTCCAAGTGGGCATGCCCTCGGCACGTTGGTGCTTTATGGCTATATGACAGTGCTTGTTTTTATATTTGTACCACAATTTGCTTTGCTATGCCTGTTTGTTTTTGGCTCTGTAGTGCTGCTTACTGGTTTTGCTAGGGTGTATGTAGGAGCTCATTACGTGAGCGATGTTCTAGGCGGTTGGCTGCTCGGTGCTTTGGCATTATCCTTGATTATCAAGGCGATGCTGTAATGGATATCTTAGTTATTTATAACCAAAAAGCTGGCCAGGGTGATCAGCTATCAGCTCTTAAAGATGCACTTGAAGCGGGGCATCATAAAGTTGCTTTCAAGCCACTTTCTAAAACTTTGAAGCGGCACATCGAACGAGCTATGGCAGATGGTTGTCGCACTATCGTAGCGGCGGGCGGCGACGGCACGGTTAATGCAGTGGTAAACGAAATTATGCGGCTTCGCCATAAAAGAGTAAATTTAGGAGTACTACCGATGGGTACGCTTAATCATTTTGCGAGTGATATCGGCGTGCCAAACGATATACGCGAGGCAGCCTTAGTTATAGTGCAGGGTTACAAGAAAAAGATCGATATTGCCCAGGTTGGTGAGCGTTACTTCCTCAATAACATGAGTTTTGGCGCCTACGCTAAGTTAGTGAAAACTCGTGAACGCTTTCAGGATAAAGTTGGCAAAGGGCCAGCACTTTTATGGGCTTTTTTAAAGTCAATTTTTAAACTGAGGCGTTATCATGTGACTATTAATTGTGATGGTAAGCAGCAAACATATCGGACACCATTTGTGCTTATATCAAACAATGCCTACGATATTCGCTCATGGCGGTTTACGAATCGTCAAACCCTAACGGCCGGTGAGCTTGTGGTGTATATTTTAGAAACTCCTCGTTTGCAAGATTGGTTGCGAGTATCGTGGCAAATAGTTCAAAAGCGCCATTTGCAAGCAAGAGCTTTTACAATTAAAAAGGCTCATGAAGTCAAGCTGGCGCGGACAAGCGGTAAAAATTTACTGATTGCTTATGACGGCGAAGCTTCACTGTTAGACCAGGCTTCAATAAGCGTAAAAATACTGCCGCAGAAGCTGCGCGTTATTGTGCCTAAGAACGAAGGTCACGAGCGCGGAAGCTGAGCCAGCCGATTGCAAGCATAATGAGCGTCACACCAGTTAATACTAATATGTGATCAAGCTGAAGGCCATTTTTATCGATGAGCGTTGGGTTAAAATAATGCATGAGCGAAGCTCGCTCGGGCCCTTCGAGCCAATCAACGTTCTTGCCAAAAGTCGTTAAAATGAAGCTGCCGATAGTAACGATTAGGCCAGTAAGCATGGTAATGGCTTTACTGCCAGTTGCAAAGCCAATCATCATCGGAATAGTGAGCGCAGCCACACCAAAGAGCCATAACATTAGAGTGAGTTCCCAGATGAGACTGTGAGTTGTGGCTTCGTTAATACTCACAATGCCAATATATGTGCCAACGGCAGCTGCAAGCGCGGCGATGCCCATAATAAGCACACCGGCCAGCCACTTTTCCCAGAGAATGCGGCCACGGCTCAGTGCAGTAGCGGCTAGTGTGCGCATGCGCCCTTGATCTTCTTCGTTAACACTCAGGCCTTGTGCAAGCACCAGGCCCATAATTAAGAAAAGCAGCGCAAGACGAATATCAAAAAGCTGCGAGGTAAAATAGCCATCGATAGTACTGAATGCCGAAATGTCGCCCAGTAATCCCTGTAATTGCTCTGGTAATTTTTGAGAAATCTCAGCAATATTAAAGCCTTGTGCAAGCGAAGGAAAAAAGATAATAACTAACCAAGCCATAAGCACAATGCCAAGACTCCAGCCAATAATAAACCAGCGTTTATCATACAGCGTCTTTGTCAGCAGTGTGTGCATCATAGTTTCGGCTCCTCGTCTTTATAGAGTTCATGAAAAATATCGTCGAGGTCTTGTTTTGTAATGGTAACGTCGCTGAGGCCTTTTAGTTTCGATATCCAGCTGAGCAGAGGCTGTGCCTCGCCGGTGTAACGGAACTTGGCGGCACGCTCATTTTGTTTAAATTCGACGGCATCCTGCGGCAGCTCTTTAGCAACTAGCTTAAGCGTCTCGGTTGGCGCTGATATGGTAATGATTTTGCCCTGCTGTTTTTCAAGCTCGTCAACACTGCGGTTTATAATAACTTGGCCATGCTTCATAAACAGCACGCGATCGCAACTATAGGCAACTTCGCTCAAAATGTGTGATGACATAAATACTGTTGCTCCACCCTGCCGTGCCTTCTCTATCAACTTTAGAAATACATCTTGCATTAACGGATCAAGACCACTCGTTGGCTCATCGAGCACAATAACTTCAGGTTCATGCTGCAGGGCACCGATAAGAGCAATTTTTTGCTTATTACCACGCGAAAGTTGTCGGATTGGTTTATGAAGGACCGGTTTTAAATCGGCAATTAGTGCCTCGCGTGCAGTTGGCTTTGTTTTGCTGGCATGTGCCATGAAATCAAGATATTGCTTACCGTTTAGACTTTGAAACATTGCCATGTCGCCGGCCGCGAACCCCAAACGGTAATGCAGGCTGTAGGCAGATTGCGGCCGAACATTTTGTTCAAGCAATGTAATTTTGCCGTGGTTTGGGCGAATAAAACCCATGAGCATGCTAATTGTGGTTGTTTTACCGGCACCGTTGGGGCCGACAAAGCCAATGACTTCACCCTTTTCAATCTCAAAAGAAACATCGTGCACTGCTTTTGTGCTGCCGAATACTTTGCTGACGTTCTCAAATGAGATAACTGCCATTGAGCCCATTTTAAAATTCCTTTCGAATGTGCGACATGCTGAATTCCCAAGAAGCGTCGGTTTTTTTATGTGGGTTGAACATATTCTCAGGGTCAAAAATGTGTTTCACCTGTTTGAAATAGCCAAAAACCTCCTCACCAAACATTTCTGGCAGCCAGGGCCCCCGAATTAAACCATCGTTATGCTCCCCCGATAGTGAACCTTTATACTTCAAAACGAGGTCGTTTACTTCTTTCATGGCGGGCTCTAATTTGGCGCGCTCGCTTTCGAGTTCGATGCGCATAAGCGGAATAACATGAAAGTTACCATCACCCATATGGCCAGCAATCGTGGCGAGTAAATTGTACTTTTTGATAATAACGCGAAGTTGCGGCAAAAACTCGGGCAAATGCTTTGGCTGCACCACGAAATCGTCAATAAATGGTGCGGTGTGTTTGTCGTGCACTTTTTTACGAAGTAAGTTGAAGCTTTCGCGGCGCATGATCCAGAACTTCTTACTCTTGGCCTCGGTTTCATCGCGCTCCATTGCCATACCGTAGGGTTTGAGGGTCTCGCGCATACGTTCAATCTTTTCAGCAACTTCCTGAGCGGTTTCGCCGTTAAATTCAACCATTAAAATTAGTTTTGGAATACCACGCATGAGCATAAATAAGTTTGGTATAAGACTTAGGCCTAGTTTTGCGAGGCCGATCCAGCCAAGCGTTTTGCGAAAGAAAAAGAAGAACTTAAAGCTGAGCCACAGCGTATTATCATCAAATGATTCAAAAGTAGCGGGTTTGTGTGAAAGCACGACATTAATGACTTCACCAAGCTTGGTGGTATCTTTCATAAAGCATACCAACAAACCTGAATGCTTGCGACGTGGCACTAGCTTAAGTTTAATATCAGTTACAAAACCGAGCGTACCCTGTGAACCGACAAATAATTTACAAAGATCGAAAATGCCAGTGTTGCGATCCCAAACATCCCAGAGATTGTAGCCCATTGAATTCTTGCTAACATGTGGTTTGGCGGCTTTAATTTCGTCGTAATGAGCTTCGCAGAGTTCATGGATTTGTTTATAAATGTTACCTTCAAAATCATTTTGGGCTATCTTAACTTCGAGTCCTTTTTTATTGAGTGGTCGAACGGTATATTCATTGCCATCGCTTAACACAACCTTCAATTCAGTAACAAAATCTTCGGTTTTGCCATATTCAAGTGATTTTTCGCCGCCCGAGTTATTGCTTACCATGCCACCAACAGTGCACAGTTCACGGCTGGCGGGGTATGTTGGCATGAGTACGTCAAGTTTCAGTGTTTCTTTATCAAGATCGCGATAGAAGACGCCGGGTTGCACATGGGCTTCGGTTAGAGTGATACCTTCAATTTTGTTGAAATGGCGGCTCATGTCCATGATGATCGATTCATTCACGGCACCACCCGACATGCATGTACCGGCTGAACGGGCGGTAATGCTTAAGCTCGGATATTCTTTTTTGTACTCTTTCACGAACGTAACGAGCGTTTGTACATCTGCACTGTCTTGTGGCGCGACCACTACTTCGGGTTTTAATTCGAATAAACTCGCGTCATGGCTATAAAATTCACGAGCCGCCTCACTGGTATCAATCTCACCTTTAAAAATATCTTTTAATTTTTCGGCAATGTCCATGTAGACATGATACGGCTATATAGGGGAAAAGCACAAGCTTCTACGATGATTATCCGCAATTACCCATTGGACTTATGTAGCCTGTGCCACCATGATAGCCCAAATATTGCACGCATTTGCCCTTGCCATATTGCTTTACTGGACCAGCATAATACCTATAATCTCCATCGTCGCTTGCCCAATCTGAACCGCTGACGCGTAGCCCGGCTATTGTGCGGGTTGGCGTTCCAACCTGAGCAGTTTTAATGGTGACCGCACAGTTATATGAGCCATTATAAAGTTGATATGCTACAGCCCCGTTTAGCGCATGTGAACGCTGTATCTTATAGCCTGAACCACAGACTTCTTGGGGTGTATACGGATTAGCTGCAGCGTACGTCGGAGCTGCCATTGTAAGCGTGAACGAAAAAACGAGCGCCGTCGCAATAACGCTTAATATACTAAGTTTTTTGAATAACCGAGCTTTTACCATAGATCCCTCCCTTTTATGTTAACACTTTTAATTATAAACCTTCGGGCAAGTTTTGGCGAAAATCGAAAGAGAGACACATTTTTGCGTCTCTCTTTCGATTTCGTAGGATGCTTATTTGGTGAGTGTTTGCTTGACTCGCTCTGACTTTAAGAAATAGAGTGAAAAAAGGCCAACAACAAGCCACATAACAACAAGTGACGAGATGATCATTGCGACATTTTCGATAGGGTTTGTTAACACAGTAACCATTGAATAGAGACCGCTTGTGACAAAGGCCGCAATGGCTATCCATTTACCGATTTTTTTACGCATTACAATCAGGAGAATTGCAGCGACATAGACGATTGCCATAATTGGTGAGAAAATAACATCAACTACCTTGAAATCGACACTGGCTTCACCGCTAATTTGAGTGAAGAAAGTGTAAATACTCCCGATTGCAGCGAGCGCAAAAATAACTAACCAAAAGGCTAACCAACCGCCAACTCCTTCAAGCGAGCGATGAGTCACAATGTATTGCGGTTGCCCTGTTGGCTGAGTTTGTATGACTGGCTGCTCGGGTGCAGCTTGTGTTTGAGGCGCTGACTCTACTACGGGTGATGCTTCTGGTTGTTGTTTTGGCTTTTCCGGTGTTTTGTTTGGTTGCATTATAGACTCCTTTAATAACACTTGATCGTATGGTAACAGAGGCAAATAAGGTTTGTCTAGATGACCGCTAAGCTTTTCGCCCTAATATTTCCTTAAAACCAAGGCGGCGGCTATATTCTACGGTGCCGTATCTAAAGATGCGAACGGCCAGTGTGATAGCAATGATAGCCGTAATCGTTACGATGACGATACCAATAACTGCTTCATGGAGCGGCAGGTTGCCAAAGGTGTTGCGTAGCATCAGTGTGGTTGGTGCAGTAAAAGGAAAATATGAGAATACTTTTACGATTGGCTGTTCGGGATCAAGAAAGAGCGTGGTGCCGATCCAACCGGGTGAGAACATAAGAACATAAAAAATACTTAAAAATCCGTTCGCCTCTTTAGCAGTTGGTACGGCGGCGCCGGTAGCAACAAAAAGCCCGGTATAAAGCATGAGCGAAACAACAAATAAAATAGCGCCGATCGTGACGGCTGTCGGATCGATTGGAATTCCCGAAAGGCTCAACGAGGTAAGGCCATCAACCCCTCTAAATACAATGAACGCTATAAGTGATGGTATAAGAATAACCAATAATTGCAAAAGCCCGGTTGCGAAAATGCCGATGATTTTACCAATAATAAGCGTGCGCGCTTTGATGGTAGTGAGAATAATTTCGGTGACGCGGTTTTCTTTTTCTTCCGTCGTGCTGGTGAGCATTTGACCGATTAAGCTCATCCCAACTACCAAGAAGAGCACAATGAATATACCGGGCGCAATCATGCGCTCTAGCCCAGGAGTTTGCTGGCCGTCTTTATAAGTAACACCTGTAACTCGGGGTTCGCTTTCGAGAATTTTAGTTTTCGCGTCAGAGCCGATGCTAGCACTAATGCTCTGGCGAAGCAACATTGTGGCAACTGCTTCATAGCGGCCATTTTTTGTAAGACCTACATCTTTGGCATAGGTCTCGACTGGTTCTTTGCTTGGATCGGCTGGGTAGTAGAAAAAAGCGTCAACCTTCCCTGCTTTAACTTCGGCGATGCCAGCGTCTTTAGAAGTTATGTTTGAGCCACCGGCTTGTTGTACGAATGTACTTGGTACAAGCCCTGAATCATCTTTAACGATAAAACTAAACTTTTCTTGATTGTTTTCTTCAATCGCTTGATCTGATCGAGCGGCTGAGAAAAAGCTGATGCTAAAAATAACCGCAAACATCACTGGCACAGAAAGCGCACTAATCCAAAATGTTGGCTTTTTAATTGTTCTAAAAAATTCAAACGAGACGACGGTTTTTAAGTTATGCATAGCTTTCTCAAGCCTCCTTCGCGGCGGTTTCGCCATAAATTGTCACGAATACATCGTCAAGTGATGGTTTGCGTACCTCGAATAATGATAATTCAAATGATGATGCTTTGACGAGTGTTTGCAAGATAATTTGTGGCGAAATGCCCTCGCTTGGCTTTAATTCAGCAAAGTGTGGCAATTGTTTGTGAATTTTATAAAGTGATTCACTTTTTGGCAATGTGCCGGTAAATCTTAGTGCAATAATATCGCTACCAAAACTTGACCGAACGTCGTCGGTGGTGCCATAGGCTCGGCGTTTACCGTCTTTTAACATAGCAATTCGGTCACACAGCCGCTCAACTTCTTCCATTTGATGCGTGACTAAAACAACAGTTGCACCATGCTGGTTTTGTTCCTCAACCATATCCATGAGTAATCTGCGATTTACAGGGTCAAGCCCCTTAGTTGGCTCATCTAAGATTAAAAGCTCAGGCTGGTTCATCATAGTAACACCTAGTTGGATCTTTTGCTGTTGCCCACCTGAAAGCTTTTCAAGTTTTACTTTTTGCTTATCTGCGAGGCCAACACGTTCAAGATACTTAAGCGACCAATCGCGAGCTTCTCGGCGTGTCATCTGCTTGAGCATGCCAAAGTAAACCATAATGTCGAGAACGGTTTCTTTTTTATAAAGCCCGCGCTCTTCGGGTAAATATCCTAGCTTACTATTAAGGTGTGTTTGGTAGTGCTCACCATCAATTAAAAGTTCACCCTCGGTTGGTTCATAAATTCCTAGAAGCGCGCGAAGAGTTGTGGTTTTGCCTGAGCCGTTAGAACCCAAGAAGCCAAACACTTCTCCCTTCTTAACATCGAATGAGAGATCATCAATAACTTTTTTACGGCCGAACGCCATGGAAAAATGTGAAATACTAACATGATTGACAGCCATTGCTTTTATTCAAACACATAGGCTATCAAACTGCAAAATAATGGTCTATACTGCGATTATGGTAGATAAAAAAGTTCTTGGGCTCGGTATGATTATCGGTGGCTTTCTTGGTGGTTTGATTGCGAGCTGGTTTGGCGCAGGACCTCTTGATATTATTACGATCATTTTTGTTATGATCGGAGCGGTCGCCGGAGTGTTTGTAGTTTATAAGTTTCATCAGATGAATCAATAAGGTATGATAGATCTATTATGAACGTGACATTGCGCGTTGAAACTCGCACAATCATCCGCTTTATCAGTGTATTGGCTATTTTTGGTCTTGCTATATTTGCAGTTTGGAAAACTGCGGGTGCCCTGACTCTCATTAGTATCTCACTCTTTTTAGCTTTAGCCCTTAACCCGCCCGTAAGCCGTATGGCCCGGCTTTTGCCACACAATAGCCGCATCGCTGCAACGGCGCTTGCTTATGTTGTCATGTTGGCAATTTTGGGCCTGTTTGCTTACGTGGCAGCTCCGCCGATTGTGCAGCAAACCAATGATTTTGTAAATAATTTCCCACAATATATTGAAGACCTTTCTAATAAGCAGGGTTCATTTAGTGCTTTTCTTGAAAAGTATCAGTTGCAAGATGAGCTTGATCAATTTATCGAGAAGGCCAAGCAAGAGTCGGGCGCAGTTGCAAGTGGTATCGGCTCATCGGTAGTAAGCGGTGTCAGCTCGGTATTAAATGGCACGATTTCATTAATCACGATTTTGGTACTAACTTTCCTTATGCTGATAGAAGGCCCGGCTTGGGTAGGGCGTATGTGGCGGCTTTATAGTGATGAACGAAAATTAAAGCGTGACCAGCGACTCATTACGCGTATGTACAAGGTGGTGACGGGCTATGTTAACGGCCAAGTGCTTGTTGCTGGTGTGAACGCTGCTTGTGCTATGGTTGTACTCTTTATTCTGACGCGTATTTTTAGTGAGGTGCCGCTTGGAGCAGTCTTGCCACTGACGGGCATTATCTTTATTGCTGCGTTAATTCCGATGTTCGGTGCTACTATCGGGGCGATTATCGCAACGACCGTGCTGCTCTTTAATAATATTCCGGCGGCTATTATCTTCTTGATATATTATATTTTATACCAACAAATTGAAAACAATGTTATTCAGCCGGTTGTGCAAGCACGCACCGTGCAACTGAGTGCACTTGGTGTGGTTACGGCGGCAATTATTGGTATAACGCTCTTTGGTATTATTGGTGCTATTATTGCTATTCCTGTCGCGGGCTGTGTGCGCGTTTTAATTGCTGATTACATTGAAAATAAATCTGACTATGTGTCGCATCACCATGAGCAAGGCAAGCTTGTCATGGTTGATTCAGCGCCGAAAAAGAAGAAATAGCTAAGTTTTCATAAGCTATGACATCTTTTCTGATTATCCTCAGCGCGATAGTCACTATCATTGCTGCCCTGCCTTATATTATTGAAGTTATACGCGGTAGAACGAAGCCACGAGTCGTATCGTGGTTTACGTGGTCTGTCTTAACGGGTATAGCCTGTGCGGCATCGTTTGCGGATGGGCAGGTGCCAGGTGGTATTCTTATGTTGGCTGCCACAATTGAAACAGTACTTATTGTTATTCTTGGTTTTAAGCATGGCGATCGTAAGTTTGATAAACTTGACATCTATTGTCTCATCGGCGCCCTCGCGGGACTTGTGCTGTGGTTTGTGTTCAATTCACCAGCGGTGGCAATATTGGCAACTATTGCAATTGATTTAGTTGGTGCTATTCCAACTTTTAAACATTCATGGCAAAAGCCGCATGAGGAAACGTGGATAACATTTGCGCTTAGCGGGTTAGGCGGTGGTATTACTGTGATAATCGCGGGCGGCTGGGAAATAACGGCAATTGCGTATCCTCTTTATATCTTGCTTATTAATGTGCTACTGACAGCACTTATTTTAGTCAGCCCATATCGTAAACTTACGAGCGAGCCGGCAGAATTACGAGAACTTTAGCTAATCATATCTTTGTCGAGAATAGTATTCATCAAAGTCGATACCAAATACTACCGTGAATCGTATCGCGAACACCTATATTTTCTTCAGCTAATTGGTTTCGTAGTTTATCAGAACGCTGCCAATTTTTTGCTTCACGGGCGCGCTGACGCTCAATAATTATTAATTTAATATCTTCGGTAATGTCGGGTGTTGTTTCAAGTAATCGAAGGCCAAGGAGTTCGTCGATTGCTTCAAATAGTTGTATAAACGCGGCTTGTTGCATACCGGCAAGCGAGCGGTTTTCTATAAACGCAAATAATTCATCAATAGTCTTCAGCGCTTCAGGCGTATCAAGATCGTTTTGCAGCGCCAACAAGATTGATTGACGAGTTTGCTGAATGGCTGTTGTTAGTTCGTCACTTAATTTTTCGCCGTCGTCTTCAAGTGTGTCATAAGCTTGCCAGCGAAGGCTGGCGATATTTTGCCAATTTTTACGCCGATGGGCAGCAGCGTCAAGGTTCTCCCAGGTAAAGTTACTCTCGGTTCGGTAATGGCTTTGCAAAACAAACATACGAAAGTCGAGCGCATCGAAGCCTTTGTTTCTGAGATCCTGTAATGAAAAGCTGTTATTAAGACTTTTTGCAAGCTTGGTGCCTTTGCTAAGGAGATGTGCGGCATGAAGCCAGTAGTGCGCGAGTAGCTTATCGTGGGCGGCTTCGCTTTGAGCGATCTCGTTTGTGTGATGCACCGGAATATGATCGATACCGCCAGTGTGAATGTCGATCGTATCACCTAATTTTGCTTCAATCATAGCCGAGCATTCAAGATGCCAGCCCGGAAATCCTTTGCCCCACGGAGAATCCCAGACCATCTCGGTACGCTCACCTGCTTTATCGAACTTCCATAGTGCAAAATCGTGGGGGCTGCGCTTTTCGCTATTGTAGTCAACTCGCGCACCAGCCTTCATGCCCTCAAGATCGAGGTGTGCGAATTCAGCATAACGTGGAAATTTGCCGGTATCGAAATAAACGCCGTCGTTGATAACGTAAGTGAAGCCTTTTTTCTCGAGCTTCTCAATAAGCGCAATTTGTTCGGGAATAAAATCGGTAGCCTTGGTAATGAACGTTGGCGTTATAAAATTAAGCTGCTGGGCGACATCCATAAATTCGTCGGTGTAGCGTTTGGCGACATCCCACATTGAAATGCCTTCACGCTTGGCACCTTTAAGCATTTTGTCTTCGCCTTCATCAGCATCGCTCACAAGGTGGCCAACATCGGTGATATTCATTACTCGTGTCACATCAAAGCCGCTAGAGACGAGCATTCGCACTAAGGTATCCCACCGGATAAAAGCTACAAAATTACCAATATGAGGTGTGCTATAAACGGTCGGACCACAGGTGTAGAGACTAATTTTGCTTGCTTGAATCGGTTTAAAAATCTCTTTTTGATTGGTTGGCGTATTATAAAAGTAAATTTCTGGCATATGAGTTCTCATTGTTAGCTTATCAAATTAGGTGTTGTTTAGAAATGTCTACGGTCTATCTCACTTTGGCTGATAGGCACTGACCTGCTGCAGAGAAAACTCATCACTTCCAATCGCTTTGCGACCGGGTCCTGTCACTCCAGACAACTTCCCCATGGTACTCACTACGCTGCGTGCCATGGGTGCCCCTTCTACCGTGCCACCCGCTAACCGTGCACTAGAAAAGTATTTTATAGTATCCAACCCTTCCACCGCACCGATACAGGGTGACGCGTTAGGAGGGGGCACCCCGCCACACGCGCAGCTCCCAGCGAGCATGGCGGGGAGGTATCCTGGAGCGGCAGGATCCAGTGCCGAAGGCTGGGAGAAGAGATGAACTTAAAGCGACTGATCGCGGAGCGATTGAGAGGGATGGACTTTCTCTGTCAATAGGGCCTAGTACGGAAGTCGAAAAGAGCTAAACTCTACGTCGTAGCTCTATCAACGGCATTTACTCATGACTTGCCTATTTCTTTTAAGGCTTTATCAGTTGCGTCAACGAGCTCTTTTTTAATATGTTCATACGATTCATAAACCCGAAAGCCCGCTGAATAGCCATGGCCACCACCACCGAAGTAAGCGGCAACCGTGTCAGCAATTTTTGCTTCGGGGTTAGCGCGCAATTTGCCGGTTAACTTGCCGTCAGGGTAGGTTTTAATAGCAACCGCCAACTTCACGCCATATACTAAACGCATTTCATCAAGCACAAGCACGCTTGGGTTAAATTGATCAGAATATTCGGCAATTTCTTCCCACGGAATATGCACAAGCGCTAAAGCTCCGCCGAGATAATATTCAATTCGCTCAAGTAACCGTCCCTTATATGCTAAAATTTCGGGCGACTTTTTCATAAACTCACGGCGTTTGGCCTCAATATTGGCCGGTATGGCACCAGCATCAACAATAGTTGCAACGGCACGGAAGCTTGTAGCGGTCGTATTGGCCGTTGTGAGGCCGAGACTGTCGGCCATAATCGAAGCATAGAGTGCATTGGCAGCATCAGCACTAATTGGCCACTTAAGGTGTGCGGCAATATCTATAATTAACTCGCCGGTCGCAACGGCTTCGGGTGCCATAACGAGTTCGTGATCAAACGGCAGGCTGCTCGTGACAGATGCATGATGATCAAGCGCAAACACTGGGTGCGTCTCAAGAAAATGTTTTATTGCGGGTACTTCAAGTGTTTTTGAAAGTAAAGTCTCGCTGACCGTATCAACAATAATCGCCATGTCGGCTTTAGTATTAAAGTCAAGCGATACTCGGTCCCAGCCGTCAATATATCGAAGATATTTGGGAATATCGACCGAACAGTGCATAGTAACATTTTTGCCGGCGTTTTCAAGTAGGGCTTCAAGTGCAATTGCGCTACCTACTGAGTCGCCATCTGGATTCTCGGCTTGAATGATAACAATTGATTGAGCTGATTCTAAGGCTTGTTGGAATTTTTCGTACATCTGTATTATTGTAGCAGTCATTTATAATTTTGACATAGCATGATGAGCTAGCTCCTGCCTCTTTGGATTGGTTTTTTGCGCCGAACGGCCCGTTGTCGCAAAAGCTTGGCGTTTGAGGCATAATCGAGCGCAGTAGCTTGCGAGGCAAATTTCCTGAGCGGTTTGCTTAAGTTTTTGGTAAGACCTGTAATAAAACCTTCGACCTGTCGATTAAGGGTTCTCCCTTGAAGCTTGTCAATCATAACCTCAGCCGCGAAATGCATTGCCTTGGCAGCCTGCTCTTTCTCTGAAGAAGCTGCCCATAATTGTAATCCAACAGAGCTGGCTGTGTGTCGTGACAGTCGGCCAATACGCAGTAGTACGACCGCATCATTAGAGAGTGGTTTCTTGAAATATTTTACTGAAGCAGGTGCCTTTTTGATTTGATTCTTTTCGCATTGGTGTAGGCTGTATACGTCATGATTCTTTCGCCAATCATCACTCATTTCTTCGCGCCAAGTAGTAATATAGGGAAACAGAGTGCTATTTAACAAATAGGCTATAGCTACTAGTTCGCTTAGTTGACCATACTCCCGTTCTTCAAGCTCTGGGCCGTGCATAAAATTGGTGGTAATATCCCTCACTTCTATTTGGAGATCTGTGCGAACTTCCCTTGGAACTTTGAATGGCTGAGCAGGTTGAGCGCGCATTCGGAAAGCTGGTTCATGGGCGCGAAGGACGGTGGCCCAAAACGTATTTTGTCTCGTGGCGATAGATCGCTGGCAATAATAGAATCAAGGTCCTGGCGACCAATCTCAAAGCATTGATTGGCACTGTTGGGATCTGGAGTGGCAAGAGCGTAATCAGCGCACAAGGACGCACGCTTAAGACGCACTGTATGGTTGCTAAGGGCCTTATTGCCTATCTCCTTGATTTGCCGCCACAAAGCATGGGGTGGCAAATGCTCAGCCGGTGCGGTTGGGTCTTTGAAATGAGCGTAATTATGATGATACTCACTAGAATTTTCTAAACTTGGCATATTGAACTTCAGTATTCTAGGTGAGACTTCTTCTGCCCTCAAGTGCATGTTTGAGTGTAATATGATCAGCGTATTCCAAATCAACTCCCACTGGCAGCCCGCGTGCAAGGCGGCTCATCATAATCTTCAGCCCCTCTTCTTCGATCTGTTTTTGCACATATAAAGCAGTCGTTTCGCCTTCGACGCTTGCGTTTGTGGCGAGAATTACTTCTTTGACGTCATCGTCTTTAATGCGCGCTAAAAGCTCGCGAACATGCAATTGTTCTGGCCCGATCCCGTCAATGGGGCTAATAACACCGCCAAGTACATGGTAGGTGCCTTTAAATTGCCCGGTTTTTTCTAGGGCAACCACATCAAGGGCGTCCTCAACTACGGCAATGAGTTGTTTATCACGTGATGGATCACTATAAAGCGGCGAGACGTCTTCAGACACGTCAATAAGTGCAAATGTTTTTGGGCATTCTTTGACATTTGCATGCAACTGCTCAAGGCGCTCAGCCAGTTGGTGCGCTATTTTTCGATTACTTTTTAATACATAGGCAGCGTAGCGTTCGGCCGTACGTGGCCCAACGCCCGGCAGATTGCCGAAAGCTTCTATAAGTTGCTCTAATGATTTTGGTAATAATTGGGTCATATAAAACTGTAGTGATTTTATTCTTATCTCACCTTATCTCACCTCACCTATCTACCCCACCGATACAGGGTGGCGCGTTAGGAGGGGTACCCGCCACGCGCAGCCTAGCGAGCATGGCGGGGAGGATTCCTGGAGCGGCAGGACCCAGTCGCGAAGCGATTGCTAAAGAAACGCTTTTATGTGTACTTTTTATAATCAAGGCTATAAATGTGGTATTTTCATCAGCCTTCGGCACCGGGTCCTGTCACTCCAGACAACTTCCCCATGGTGCTCGCTGGAAGCTGTGCGCCATGGGTGCCCCTTCTACCGTGCCACCCGCTATCAGTGCGGTAGAAAGGTTGGCCATCGGTTTTTTTAAATTACATTCCCAAATTACCAAGGCCGCCCATGAGAGGTTTCATTTTTTCAGCGGCAACAGCTTGGGCTTTTGTCATAGCTTCGCGAACGGCTATTTCGATCCATTTCTCGAGTTCACTAATGTCGTCAAAGTCAACTTTGTCTGGGTTGATCGTTATCTTTTTAATCTTTAATTCGCCTGTCATTTGTACAATAACAGCGCCGTCACCAGCCTCAACCTCAATAATTTCTTTAGAAAGCTCTTTTTGGGCTTTTTTTAACTTCATTACCATTTTAGCTTGGTCAAACATAAAAAACTCCTATTCAATCAATTGCCTTAACTATAACATTTTACCGATAAAGCTTAAACCGTAAGGCGGTCTCACTTTTGCGACTATCGGCAATTATTTTCATTGAGCGATTTTGTAGTATTGCTGCCGAGAGATTAGCGTTACTTTGTGCACTAATAAGATAGGCGGGTGCTTCTGGCAGTGCTTGCTCGGGGGTAAGAATGCGTAAATTCGGATAGTTCTTTGTTAATAGCTGGAAAAAGGCGTGTTTTTCGGGGGCTACGACAATAACACCACTTTGGAGTGGGGGTAGCTTTTCTAATTGTTTTTTGGCAATCTTTATGTCTGCGTCATAGATAGCTTGCGCTTGTTTACTTCGATCAAGGCCATAAAAATAGCGGTCAAAATTAAATTGCATCATAACAAGTAATAATGCGGCAATTGGCAAAAGAGCGGCTATGCGAGCGTAGGGATTTCTTGGGAATAGCTCGTACCAATGCCGAGTGAAAAAGTAAAACCCATAGATAATGAAAAGCGTAAGAGGGACTATCATAAGCGGTAATGGTGCACCAAAGATAATAATGGTCACAGCAGCAAATATAAACCAACTTATAATAAGTGCGTAGCGTGGTTCTCTTAAACGTAGACAAAGCCGAATGAAACCATAAGTGGCGAGTAATAATGCAGGAAGACTCAAGTAAGGAATCATGAATGTGCCCAACTGTGGGTGCAAAAAGTCAAAAAAGCCTTTACCTAATGCGATGGCTCGTTCGGTGATTGCCTGCAATGCCGGTAGTGCTTCAGGAATGCCAAGAAGCGATTTTATAACTTCGGGGTGATGATATATGCTCCAGCCAAGAGGCGCAAGTGTGATCAAGAACGAAAAGATTGAGAATGCGACAACACCGAACTTTGCCTCAAATAATATTTGGCGCCCGCTCGGTGAAACAAAAAGTAATAGAATAGCGGCAATAGCCAGGTAAGGAAGATAAGGAGTATAAAACATTAAAGCCACCACCACAAACGCACACCATAGCCAGAACTTCCAAGCTTTGGTGCGATCAACAACAAGTGATCCGGTTGTCAGCAGTAGCATTGGCCACAAGCTGTAGAGGATCGCTGGGCTACCGGTTCGTCCATGCAATAAAAAATGGGCCGAAGTAACAATTAAAAGCGTGCCTATGATGGCGACGTTTTCTTTGAACCATCGTTTTAAGAAAATGTACGCGGCAACTATCATTAAAACTGCTAAAATTGCTGACGGTAAACGGATGCCGAAGGTGCTTACATCAAAAAGTGCAAGTGTTACTTTTTGCAGCGCAATGTAGGGCCCATCAATAAAAGAGCTGTTTATTTCGAGCTGACGTGCAGCAACTGCACTATTCATTTCATCTTGGCTGAAACCGGGCGGGATACTGCCAAGTTGCCAAAGTGTTAAGCTGCCGCACACAATAATGAGAGCAAGATACGCTAAAATATAGCGATAACGGTATAAAATAAGTTCTCTTAAGATTCCAAGCCGCATATCTTATGTATTATAGCAGAGGTTTAGGGTGTTTTGGCCTAGCTTATTTGCTTTTAGCCTTTCCCCTACAATCGCTCCGCGATCAGTCATCATAAGTCTATCTCCCCCCTGCCTCACGGCACCGGGTCCTGTCACTCCAGACAACTTCCCCATGGTACTCACTACGCTGCGTGCCATGGGTGCCCCTTCTACCGTGCCACCCGCTAACCGTGCACTAGAAAAGTATTTTATAGTATCCAACCCTTCCACCGCACCGATACAGGGTGACGCGTTAGGAGGGGGCACCCCGCCACACGCGCAGCTCCCAGCGAGCATGGCGGGGAGGTATCCTGGAGCGGCAGGATCCAGTGCCGAAGGCTGGGAGAAGAGATGAACTTAAAGCGACTGATCGCGGAGCGATTGAGAGGGATGAAACTCAAGGAATGCTGTTTACTTATTCGTGCTTGCGTTTATCGAGCGACATAAACTTCAGGCGTTCTGGGTGGAAGTAAAGCTCAACCTTACCAACGGGGCCATTACGATGTTTCGCAATAATTAAATCAACGAGATGCTGGCGTTCGGTTTCGGGGTTATAATAATCTTCGCGATAAATAAACATTACAATATCGGCATCTTGTTCAATTGAACCTGATTCACGAAGGTCGGCTAGCTGTGGAATTTGAGGGCTACGATTTTCAACGGTACGGCTGAGCTGACTAAGTGCTACTACTGGTACATTCAATTCGCGAGCAATTAGCTTCAAGCCACGACTAATTTCACTTACCTCTTGTACGCGGTTGCCATCTGAACGGGAACTGCTAGCGCTCATGAGTTGTAGGTAGTCAACGACAATTAAGCCCAGTGGTCGATCGTGCGCAAGCCGGCGTGCTTTTGTACGCATCTCAAGCACGGTCATACCTGGTGTATCATCCATGTAAATTGGCGCTTCAGCCATTTCACCCATGGCATGCGAGAGCTTCTCGAAGTCTTCGTCAGTTAAATTGCCGGTGCGAATATTCCAAGCATCAACACCAGCTGCATCAGCGAGCATGCGGTCAACCACCTGCTCTTTGCTCATCTCAAGACTAAAGATGAGGACTGGCATTTTTTCTTTGACGGCAACGTTATAAGCGAGGTTAGTGGAGAGCGTTGATTTACCCATGGCCGGGCGGGCAGCAAGGATAATAAGATCACTACGCTGCAAGCCTGCGGTCATATTGTCAAGATCTTTCCAGCCGGTGCGTACGCCACGCATTTTATTTTTATCGCGATGCAATTCGTCGAGCCGGTCAAAACTCTCGTTGAGGATTTGCTCTAAGCTGACGAGATCTTGTTTAAGGTTTGTGCCAGACACTGAAAACAATTCGGCCTCAGCTTTTTCGAGTAACTCTTGTACCTCAGTGTCTTCTTCGAAACCCATCTCGGCAATTTCACTACTGGCTTTAATAAGGCGGCGTCGCAAGGCTTTTTGGCGCACGATATCTGCATAGCTCTCGGCGTGGGCTGCCGTCGGCACGGAATTTGTCAGTTCGCTAATATAACCTGGCCCACCAACGAGGTCAAGTTCACCTTTTTTCTTTAGCTCTTCAGTCAATGTCAAAAGATCAACAGGTTTATGTGCCTCAAATAATCGAAGTATGGCAGCGAACATGCTTTTATGTCGTTTATCGTAGAAATCTTCAGCTTTTACTTTATCGCTAACATCAGCCAAAATTTCTTCATCAATGAGGATAGCACCCAGCAAACTAATCTCAGCATCAAGGTTTTGAGGTGGCAACTTGCCGGCAGCATTTTGCTTCTTATTGTTATCGGTAGCCATGTTTTCTTATTTATACACTAACTGCTACAACTTCACCACCACCCATCATGTCAATAACGGCTTCAGCTTCAGGAGTTTTGAGTGGTGCTGAAGCTGGTGTCGTGCTCGCCTTGATGTCGACGATTGTAGTTATTGTGATACCTTCGAGATTTACTGTTTCGGTTATCATTGAAGCAAGTACCGACTTGTGTTTACTGTCATTAACGCGGTTGCGATGCAGCGCATATTTGAATGCTAATATAATACCGCCGCTGTCAAATCGCACCTCAGCGGTTTTTAATGCGCCGAATAATGGCGGACTGTGGGCTTTAATGTTGCCTAGAATTGTGCCCCAGTTTTCTAAAATAGTTTGTAACGAAGTGGTATCGGCGATCGGGGTTGCTTTAGTGCCTGTTGATGGCGCTACTTCCTTTATTAAATTCTCTGCCTTTGGTTCAGTGCCCTTTTCTTTCTTTTTATGCGGCAATGTCTCTGCAATAATCACTTCTTCATGCATTGCTTGAAGTGGTTTATTGACTGTCTTTTTCGTTGGCACCTTGCTCTTATGTGCCGTGGCAAGCAAAACAGCCAATAATTTTGCTCGTGGGTGAATGCTGCGAGGCACTTCAATAAGCTCATGAAGCAGTTCGCTTGCGAGCGGGTTCTCAATTGCTAGCTTGCCCGCCCGCTTCATAAGACTGAGAGCGATTGTGGCTGGGGCGGTGCCTGTTTCCTCAAGACTCGCGAGATAGGTTGCAACCTCGGTAGCGTTACCGGCAAGGGCTGCCTGTAAAAGCGCATCGGCTAAACTGGCCGCAGGAAGCCCGAGTAAATTGCTGACATCGGCTTCGGTGATGGTGTGAGTTTTTTCAAAACTACCGCTAACTTGGTCAAACAAGCTAATGCTATCGCGAAAACTGCCATCGGCATGCTCGGCAATGAGCTCTAATGCGGTATCGTCGACGATAATGTTCTCTTGGCTTGCAATATGGCGAAGCTGCTTCATGATATCTTTTGTTGTTGGCGCACGAAAAGCAAAACGTTGGGCGCGGCTCGTAATGGTTGCTGGCAATTTATGGAGTTCAGTGGTTGCCAAAATAAATACAACGTGTTCCGGCGGTTCTTCGAGTGTTTTTAAAAGCGCGTTAAAACTTTCGGCGGTGAGCATGTGCACTTCGTCAATAATATATACCTTGTAGGGGGCACTGGTGGGTGCAATGTACACCTTTTCGCGCAAGTCGCGAATGTCTTCAATGCGACGATTCGAAGCGGCGTCAATTTCAATAATGTCAAGATGCGGTTTGTCGGAATACGCCAAGCCATTAATTTCATGCGCTAAAATGCGGGCGATACTGGTTTTGCCAGTGCCGCGTGGCCCAGTAAATAAATAGGCATGAGAAATATTGCCCTGTTTTATGGCGTTCATGAGCGTTTTTGTCACGTGTTCTTGCGCCGCTACCTCATGAAACGACCGTGAACGATACTTGCGGTATAGCGCTTGTGCCATGTTTGTTTCTCCCCTCTTCTGCTTTTTATTATAACGCCCTACTTCTAAAAGACTAGCGTGAATAATGCAACGCATTGCAAATACACTATTGTATGATATAATATTCTAACGAGTCACTACCAACCGGTTGTGCCTAGCTTCCTGGAGGAAACATGGTCATGGCAAACGTCGGGCGAACGCCCGGGCCGGAGGGAAGAAAGCCTCCCTCGGCTTCTTTGCGACTGATGACGATTGTCATCGCGGTGCTCGTCGGTGTGGTCGTTGGTTTGGTTGGCGGGTACTTCGCCGGGCTGAACAACCTATTCGGCCTCAGTGAGAGTCAACCGGTGTCTAGCCGGACCAAGACTAGTGGCGAAGGTAGCACCGAGATACCAGCCGATGTGATGCCGAGCGAGCCTGGCCCGAAGAACTACTGTCCGAAGCCGGGCAGCCGTGAGGCCAAAAACGCGCCGCAAAGCAAGGACATCAGTGTTGCATACAACGGCGATGTTCTGGTGATGGGCGACAACCCCATCGTTCGGGTCTTCGGCGAAGGAAGGATCAGCGGTTCTCTGCAGATCTGCGGGCCGGGTGCCATGCTGGTGCTCGAAAAGCCTGGTGTGCTTGGCGAGAGTACGATTCTCGAAGGCGAAGGCGCCGTCGTGCTGCTGCCCGATCAGGACATGTCACCAGAGATCAGCAACACGCTCAACGATGTGATTCTCAATCGCGAGCAGGCCAAGCCCACCTTCTGTCACGAAAAGCGGCAGGAGAAGACTACACGTCACTGCTGGAGTTTCTACTGATCACCAGGAAGCGACGCCCGGTCCCCTCGCGGGACCGGGCTGCTTCTTTTTTAAGATCACAATCTGACTCTCTCAAACCGCCTCTCCAGACCACTCTCTTTCCTCACGAGCGATACCGTCGCTCGCATCCTTGAGCTGCGCACTGAGATGAAGCGGTGTGCCGAAGTACTCCACACACGGCACTGAAGGCACAGGGAGTGCTCGTGAGCCTGAGTGGTGTAGGCGGATTCCTCACCCGACACCATGAAACAAACAGCCTGCCAGCCTACAAACGCAAGCTGCGCTCGCTGGACGCCCCCGGCCAAAGGCCGAGCGTCCCGGAGATTTTTTGGTGCCTGCGGGGTGTTGTGAAGACGGCGAACTGTTACTCGATAATTGACTTATTAGTACTTGTGTGATATAACAACAAAGACGTATCGGCTATTCTAGCTGTGCGCTGAGCTTCCTGGAGAAGAAGTGACGAAAGAGATACCGGTGGTGACGGCTGAGCGGCCCGAGCGGAAGCCCCGTCGACTGACGGCTTTCAAGAAGGCGCTCATCTTCGTGGGCATCATCTGTTTACTCGTCGGTGTAGCGATCGGTGGCCTGTTCATTCCCTACGACTTGCCGAACAGAGAACAGGGCCCAACCACATCCTCGGACGGCACGGCCAAAACCTTGGGCTCTGACCTTCCCACCTACGACCCTGCGACTCACTACTGCCCCGAGCCGGGCAGTTGGGAGGCGAATGAGAAAGCGATCGGTTCGCTCACGCTCAACAGCATGGCCAGCGAGGATTTCCTGGTGATGAGCGACCGACCGGTGGTGCAGATCATCGGTTCGTCGAGCACGACTGGTCTGATCCGTATCTGTGGTGGGCCGGGCAAGCTGGTGATGACGGGCGCACACTCGAATCTGCGTGTCTTCTTCGGCGACCCTGCCTCACGGATCATCATCGTGGATCCGGAGCCGATCGCAGGAGTGGAATACTTCGACGACCGGCTGGTGTTCGCTTCTGGCGCAATGTACATTGCTAGCGAGACCTGCACTACTCGCGGCCAGAAGGGCGTACGGCCCTGCGGCAGCTACGTTCTCAAGTGATCACTTTCTCTACTGAGAAGCACGCCCGACCCCCCTGTGGGGCCGGGCGGCTTTCTTTTACAAACATTTACAGTGACTACTATAGATGGTATAGTAATATAAATATGGAGAGACCAAAAAACCGCGCGCAGTGGATGCGGAGCCGTGGCGTTGAAATCTACACACCGACTACCTTGAGTATATTAAAAGACTTTAAAAACTCAGGAGAATATGAGGCTGCAGTGATGAAGACGGTGGCTGCCAATGACTCTGGCTTCTTTGATGAATTTATACATTATTCACATAATGCACTTGCGCTGAGCTTACTTGATTATCTCGATATGCGGGATTTTAATGAGATGCTTTCTCCTATTAACGCCAACGCCGAGGAAATATATACTCATACGGCAGCAATAAACATTAAAGTTTACAAAAAGCCAGCACAAAAAAGAGAAACCACGAAGGCGGCTATTCATTTTGTTGATAGCCTTATGTTTGGGCTACATCTACCAATCGCATTAGCTTCAGATGCTTGTCTCAGCAAGCATACAATGGCCAATTATGACGAAGCACCAACAGAGCCACTGTTGCAAGAAATGATAAAAATATTGCGTAACGAATCATTTGTGAAGTGCCTCATTGACGATTTTGCAAAAACTGGCTTTGGGATATTAGGCGACGAGTTTGCGTCAACTGCATCATCAGCAATGAACATGGCCGGTGCTGGCAAGCGTATTCAAAAGCTGGGGTTAAGTGGTTCTAATTCTTATTTATTCTCTTATGATCTGTCAGAAGACCGGTTTAGTATTCATCCTGCGGCAAAAGCCATTTTGCAAAAAGCCTATCGTTTGCAAAACCTTGGTCAAGACTCGAGAAGCATTACACCCTTTCTTGCAGTCGGTGACTATAAAAGCACTGATAAGGCATTTACGACAGGCTGTCCGTTGCGTCATGAATGGCATGACGGAGCGGTAGAAATGAATGGTATTAAAGAGGTGACTGCATTTGTGGCTGATTTTTGTGAAGACGCACTATTGTTTATGCGCTCATCTCCAAAGATAATGCCTGTATCGATAGAGCTTGCTAAAATATCGATGCGTGCTGATGTGCAGGCGAGCTTGTTGAGCTCAGATGCAAATAATTGATCTTGATGCATAATATTTACGAAAAGTAGCATTGCGATTAAAATTACTTTATGGAGAAAATTGATGGAAGAGCCCGCTGGATGCGGAGCCGTGGCGTTGAAATCTACACGCCACCTACGCTGGCTATTTTAAAAGGTTTTCAAACCTCGCGCGAATACAATGAATCAGTTGCCAACGCAGTATTGGCGAGTGCTAGCAACACGTTTGTGGAACTCATACAATACATGCCAGAAGCTGTCAATAACGGGCTGCTTACCTACCTTGATCGTCAAGGATTTAATGCTACCCTCGACCAGCCTATCGGGGTGTTTAATCAAGAAATAGTTAGGCATACGGCTGCGGCAAATGGTTGGATATATGATTACGCGGCACAAAAAAGAGACGTGCCCGTTGCTTCAATTCATTTTGTTGATAGCCTTATGTTTGGTGTTAGCCTGCCAATGGCACTTGCTTCTGATGCCTATCTCGATAAATATCATTATAGAAGTTATGGGGCCATGCCAATAAAGGCTTCTGCAGTCGATGAGCTGAGCGTGATTATGCGAAATGAATCGTTTGCAGCGTGTGTTGATGCATTCACGGCAACAGGGTTCGGCGTTATAGGTGACTCTCAAACCACCACTAAGCCGGGTATTGATAAAGATGCAGGAGCGGGCTGGCGTTTGCGGGAGATTTTTGATTTAGATCGCGAAAAAACAAATCTGTTTTTTTATAACGCAGAAGACGATACTTTTTCACTCAACCCGCTGGCTCAACAGAAATTACGAGAAGTGTATCAACAGCAAAATCGTGGCGAACATGAAGGATTTGACCGTACACAAGCAATAGGAGTTCACCGTTTTAATGAACCCTATTTAACCGCTGGCTGTCCAGAGCGTTATCTTTTAAAAGGCCATGCTGTAACTGGTGTTGAGGCGGCTATGGAATTGAATGCAAACTTTTTTGCATCTGTTGCGAATTATATTCGATTACAATTGCCTGCCTCTCCGCAGCTGAGGAAACTTGCTCAATTAGCTCTTCAAGATCATCCTCAAGATGAAAAATTATTATTTACCAACGAACAATATAGGAACGAAATGAATCTATAACCCGGCTTCAATGGCTGCCCACTCGGCATCAGGGGTGTCTTCGGGGATAATTACACTGACTTGATCGCCAATATGAGCTTTGAAGTAGGTAACACTGGCGAGTAACACTCGATATTCATGACCATTCACTTCAACAAAATAGGCGCCATCATGCTGTACTAACGTACCAATAACTTGTTTACGAGGTATGGGGCCGATTTGCTTATAGATAAAACTGCCGTCGTCGGCAATCGTTAATTTTAAGATATCACCCTCAACCAGCTTTGACTTACTGGCATAATTGGCTGGTACTGGATAGCTTTTGCCGTCAGGGCCAATCATTGTTTGCCCGTCAAAGACGCCCTCAATTACTTTACCCGCCACTTCTTCGCGATTGGCAATAATAACGTCATCGTCATCCCCAAGCCCAAGACTTGTTAGTAATTCTCGAGCGGCCGCAAGGTTTGTTTCAGCTTCTTGTAATAACGCTCTCAGGCGTTTAATTTGTTTTTCTGGTAGATCAGACATTTTAGTACTCGCATTCCTTTTAGTGTCTGTTTTGATAGATTACTGGTCGCATAATATCAGCGGGTTAGCATTCCGTCAAGTTTAGCGCTGTTTTTTGCCTCAGTAGCGGCAATCAAAAACAGATTTGTATCAAAGATATAGGTTTCGAGTAGCTTGCAATAAGGCGTCAGATCGTTCAGATCAACCCATTCGTCGGCTTGATGAAAACCATTACCGCGTGGGCTGACGATAATACACGGAATATCGTATGCTGCAAAATGCCGGCCGTCTGAAGCGCCGAAAGCATCGGCGAATAAAGCAGTACCGCGTTGTTCTGTCATAATTTCTATAAATGATTCAATATATTGGTTGTTCTTATTAAGTGCTAATGGTTGGTCGTTAACATAATAATACAAAACCAGATCATGTTGCATGGCAAGGGCTTGAACTCGTTCCTTGAAACCATTGAGTTCGGCTCGTTCAAAGGCACGTACATCAATATAAGCCTCAGCCTTATCTGGTATAAGGTTAATTGCGCGTGGTTTGCCGGCATTCGCAATGGTAATACTGAGGCTGAGACCTTCGGGTTTTAATGAAGGATATTCTTTTCGTAGTGTTTCAAGTACCGGTAAAAGCTTATGAAAAGCGTTTTCGTTCTCCCAGGGCCTTGAAGCATGACCATGGGTACCGTGTGCAACCAACTGTGCCTGCACAATCCCCTTGGCGCGTTGTTCGATTACCCATGGCATGGCGCTGTCTGGCAAAATGACCACTTGGGTGCGAAGGCCAGCTTTCAGTATTTTTAGAACGCTGTGGCCGCCAAGTTCTTCATCGGTTGTAAAGAGTATGCCTATATCATAGCGTGCTAAATCGTGGTGTTTAGCTTTCAGTAGTTCGATGAAACATGCGGCGGCAAACTTCATATCCCAGGCACCGCGGCCATGCAATTTGCCATCCTCAATGCGGGCAATGAACTGTTCAGGAAAGGATGCTGGCACGGTGTCGAGATGGGCTGCAAGTAGGATTTTGGGCTGATTGGTGTTTTGCGTCGTCGCTAAAAGCCATGGATGCTCGCATTCGAGCTCAGCAGTAATAAAGAGGCCAAGCTCTTCGAGCTCTTGTTTTGTATATAAAATAATATCACGACAACTATTCGTGTTAGTACTGACGCTCGGAAAAGCAATAAGCTTTGTGAGAGTTTTTTCGATGTTTGCCTGCATAGTTTTAACCTGACTTTCTTTTATACACCTGGCATGCGTAGAAGTCAATTATATGAGCATGGTGTTAATCCTGCAACATACTCATTTTTTTGTTTTATACTCTTGCTCAAGATAACGGCATGAGTTGTGTTTCTTTGAGGCTTTTTGTCAGTGACAACTAAGGTTTTCATGAAGGTATTATATAGTTTTAAGTTCAGTAATAGAACAAAAGACGCACCGATAAAAGTGCGTCTTTTGCCTACGTGTCTGACCGAAGATAGAACTTTAAGAAAGTTCAACAGTTGCGCCAGCACCTTCAAGTGCTTTTTTGGCTTCTTCGGCTTCATCTTTGCCGACTTTTTCTTTGATTGGGCTTGGAGTGCCGTCAACCAAAGCTTTTGCTTCACCAAGGCCAAGGCCAGTGATTTCTTTAACTGCTTTGATAACTGCTACTTTTTGCGCACCAGCATCCTTCAAAGTTACCGTAAATTCAGTCTTTTCGTCTTCTGCGGCTGCGTCGCCACCAGCGGCAGGTGCTGCTACGGCTACGGCAGGAGCAGCGGCGCTGACACCCCAGTGCTCTTCTAGGTGTTTTACGACCTGGCTGATCTCTAGGGCGCTTAATTTGTCTAATTTGTCTACAATTGCTTGTAGGTCTTTTGAAAGTTCTACAGTCTGATTTTCTTCAGCCATGATGATTCTCCTTCGATATTCTTAATATTTAATTATTAATTACATGCCAATTGCTTATCTCCCACAATCGCTTCGCGACCGGGTCCTGTCGCTCCAGACGACTTCCCCGCCGTACTCGCAAAGCTCCGTGCGGCGGGTGCCCCTTCTACCGCGCCACCCGCTATCAGTGCGGTGGATGGGGCGGGCGGTAGATGAATATTTAACTAGCTATGCTTTCTCAAGCTGCTCGGCTCGAGCGTTTAATGCGTAAAGTACGCTCTTCAAGTTGCCGTTTAGAACGCCCATAACACCGGTGAGTGGTGCGGCAATAGTGCCAGCCAGCATACCGCGGAGCTGATCTTTGCTTGGAAGATCGCTCAGCACTTTGATGCGTGCAGTGTCAAGGTAGATGCCTGATCCGTCAAAACCGCCGGTTAATTGTAGGGCTGGGTGCTTTTTTGCAAACTGTGCTAATACTTGCGCTGGCGCTACTTCGTCGTCACTGCTGATTGCATAGAGCAACTGAGATGTTAACGCTGACGTATCAGTGTCTTTGTAAGTTTCAGTTTGTTGCATCGCAACACGCACAAGGCGGTTTTTAACGACCTTGATGGTTATACCTGCTTCGCGGGCGCTGCGGCGCAGTTCTTGCATGTCGGCAACAGATAGGCCGGTGTATTGTGCAAAAACGGTCAGTTTAGCGCTTTTAAGAAGCTCGGCAACGGCGGCAACTTGAGATTGTTTGGTATCTTTTGAAATTGCCATAATAAACCTCGTTAGTTTTAAACTTGTTCGACCAGATTGTTAATGAGCAGAAGACTTTTTTTTGGATACTACGCTTGGATGCATGGCAAGGCACAAGCGAAGCGCGCACCGAGCTGTACGAGTAGTACTGCTCGGGAGCACTGGAACTTGTAACGCCGCCAGGTGCCAAGATAGTGTCCAAAAAATAAAAAAGTCTTTGGGTCTCGCACTGCCAAAGACTCGGAAAATAAATACAGGTGTATCGCTTTTCACCTCGGTAGCTGATTAAGCTTTTTAGGGCCGCTACTGTCTGTGGCAATTGCTTAAGTATTATATGAAACTATTGTTTCTGTGTCAACGGTTTACTGTAAATGGGCCGGTAAGGTCTTGTATTTTCTTTGTGGCTTCGCGGGTGTCCCTCGTCCAAAAAAAATCGGACGAGGGACACCTTTTGGCATCACTTCGCAAAAGCCTGTGAGTTGACGGGCTTCAGTTACCCCATATCTGCGATAAGGACACCGGTGAAACTAGTGCGTAGCTTTTAGATTCCCGGCTTGTCTTGTCCAGGAATGAGGTGTTTGCGTTATGGTGTCTATTGTGGGTCGGGGTTGTCCGCCGGCGCTTGCACGGGACGATTCTCGTTTTCATCCATGCGTTGCTGGTTGATCTCGCTCTGCTGTCCCTCACGATTGCCCGATGCGGTGCTTCTCGTTGTGCCACTGGGAAGTCGACCAGGGCTACCCACGTCTTGTCTCATCGTTCCTCCAAGTAACATGTATGCACTGAGGTAACAACTGTCCTGAAAATCGAATCCTAGGACTAACTTATTAAAACATATTTGTTAATATATTCATAGAGTAGTTTGACAAATCGAGTCCTTTTATATAAGATAACTACCATGAACACAACCCGTGCTCACTACATGAAGAACATGCAAGCCCAGTACTACGGTCTCATTATTTTTGCATGCGATTCACTGGGAGCTACTCGCGTTCACTAAACGCCAAACCAAGTCACAAACGAACCCGAAGCTCCCAGGGAAGAAGCCTCGGGTTTTTTCGTTCAACGCTGGTTAGCTGACGAAGGGCGAGATATGCACGCGCTCGCCCATCGTGAGCCAACCACCAGGTTGTTGCTCAAGCCACGTCGCCCATGTTTATTCTCGCCGCTGCGAGGGTTTTTGGGCGCGAGCACGTTAAATCGAGAGGAGACAGGTGCCGTTTATTCCGCTAGACATTCGAAAGCTCAATGCTGATTGGTCCTCGGAAGACCCATTTGTTCAGGATTTGGCATGTCGTACATTGGCCGAGGCGTTACATCTGTGTTTGGCAGAGGCGCGTTGGTCGGTAGCCAATCAACTCTTTGCGCGAGGTATTGACGAGGAATTATTCGAGCGAGCGGTCGAAGAAGGTCGTTCATATCGCCACATTGAAACGGTACGAGTAGTACGGGACCATAATCGAGGTAAATAACAAGACAACGGAGGGCAACATGTGGGATTACCAGACACTCGATGCCATAGTTGAAGACCAGCCCGAAGCAGTGCTTGCAGTTCTGGATGAAGCAGCCATCAGCAACCGTGAAAGGCGTGATCTGGGTAAAGCATGTAGGCAGCGTATTTGTGAGCTGACGGGGATAGAGGCAGCTTAGTCTCTAACCGCTTTAGCAAGCCTGCCAACACCACTCGATTCCCTGCCGCGGATGGCGTTTCATGAGCTTCGTGCTCTGGCGCCGTCCGCAAAGGACTCCTCTCGATACGCTTACTCTGTTACACTTGAATTATGATTTCAATTATTGTTGCAGCCACCAAAAATCGTATGATCGGGAAAGATAATGATTTTCCGTGGTATCTTTCAAATGATTTAAAGCGATTTCGGCGGCTAACAACCGGAAAAACGGTTATTATGGGCCGTAATACTTATGAACATCTCATAACCCGTGTTGGCAAACTGCTGCCAAATCGAACTAATGTTGTCGTCACACGTAACTCTCACTTTTCTGCTAGTGACGTACTCATTGCTCATTCGCTTGAAGAAGCCTTAAAACTATCAAATGCCAAAAAACAGGAAGTTTTTGTCATTGGCGGTTCGCAAATATATGCTGCTGCATTGCCGCTTGCTGATCGCATTTATTTAACCGAAGTTGATGCCAAACTTGAGGGCGATGCTTTCTTCCCTGAAATTGACACTAGGCTGTGGCATGAAACTGAGCGAGAAGCGCATACTCGTGACGAAAAACATGATTATAACTATGATTTTGTAACTCTTGAAAAAGTGCATGAGTGAGCTAATACTGCGAAGAATTCTTGATGCCTACGGTGCTTCATATCAATCAATCGGGCCGCCACAAAAAGGCTATCGCAATAGTTCGTACGCCGTTTCATTGACAGATGGCCGCATGCTTAATTTAATTTTATATAAATCTGAACCCGATATTTTAGCGCGTATTAAACGGGCTAATAAGGTAGCGAACTTTGTAGCTGCGCAAGGGCTGCCAAGCCGTCAATCTTTTGACAAACGAATTATAAAGTTGCAATCTGGCGAACTGGCAAAATACGCCGCACTCTACTACTATCTACCCGGCGACACCATTCCCTGGGAAGCTTACACGAAAGATCATTTGAAATTAGCTGGCATGGCAATGAGTGTTATGCACCAACATTTGCGTCATTTGCCGCTGCCAGGGCCGCATGTTAGCGGTGAATATCTTAGGATAAACAAACGTATGTCGCATTATTTTAATTCAGAATCAGTGCAGATGGCATTATATAAAAAATTGCAGCTTCGAGTTAGTCAAGGCATTTTTACTAAAAATAGAGTATGCTTGCAGGCTTGTTATACCCTGCCAAATCAGCACATGCTGCATATGGATTTTGTACGTAGCAATCTGTTATTTAAGGCAACCGAGCAAGATGACATATTTGTAGAAAACGGTTTGGCACTTTCGGGTATTTTAGACTTTGAGAAGACAGCTCACGGTCATCCTCTTTTTGATATTGCTCGTACACTCGCCTTTTTATTGGTTGATTGCAAATATAAACCACCGGCAGATATTAAAAAGTATTTTCTTCGTTCGGGTTACGCAAAGCGCGGTGGTGTTGCCATAAAGAATATCGTCTTATCGCGGGAGGGGCGGCGAATTAATGTGCTCGAGGCACTGCTTGAATTTTTTTTATTCTATGACTTCTATAAGTTTCTCCGCCACAACCCGTACGAGTTCTTAGCTCAAAACGAGCATTTTATGCGCACGAGAGATATGCTTCTTGAGCGGCAAATGTTACAATATCGCTAATAAGATGAAGTGAGGGAAATATGAGCGCGCCCGCTGCGTGGAAAAAACGACTTGTGTCGCAGAGTGACTTAATGACGCTGCATGAAAAGCTGAAAGAAAAAGGCAAGAAGGTGGTTTTTACTGCTGGCAGCTGGGATCTTATTCACGCTGGTCAATGCCGCTATCTTGAAAAAGCTAAAGCTCATGGTGATATTTTGGTGGTCGGTGTCAGTGGCAATGATGCCATTCGTCGCGTTAAGGGCCCGAACAAGCCGATTTTAGATGAAAAGATTCGTGCCGAGATGCTTACCTTTTTGCGTTCAGTAGATTTTATAACAATTCTGCCCGAACCCAGTTGCACGCCCACCCTTGGCTTATTAAAACCCGATGTCTTCATTACCGTTAAAGAAGATTGGACAGATAACTATAAGCAATCGAAAGAGTATAAAATGGTGAATAGACATGGCGGCGAAGTAATTGTCGTTAACCGTCAGTCGACCGCCATTTCAACCACTAAAATTGTGCAGCGTGCTATTGGTGGTCATCTTGGCGCGGTGTTTAAAGATTTTATGGAACTCCGAAAAGATCCCTTAAAAGAAAAGTAATGCTAGAGCGCGAAAAACAAGAATATTACCGTGATGCACGCATTACGGGTAATTACGATAAAATATGGCAAACAGTTGGCAAATGTGTTTTTTGCGATCTTAAATCAAAATATATTTTTTTTGAAGAAAATGGTATCGTGATGACGATAGCACTCTTTGCTTATATTGATGGTAATTTTATGATTATTCCGCGTCGCCATGTGAAATCAGTAAAAGAGCTAACCGATGAAGAATGGCACACAATGCGCAAAATGATGTACATTGCAAAAAAACTGATTCGAAAAGTCCATGGCATCAAGGGGCTGCAATATGTTTTGCGCGATGGTGGCATTACCGCACAAAGTACAGTTTCTGATCACTTGCATTTGCACTGTGTTCCGTTTGACGCCCCCGACCTCAGTGTTTGGAACTACCGAAAGTTAAAATATACACCGCTTGAAAATGCTGAGCTTTATCAAGCTCAACAAAAAAAAATTAGCGAGCTTTCTAAAAAATATGACGAGAAGTATGCAGGGGCAGATTAATGTTCGATTGGAGCGAGTTAGCTTTTAAAAGTAAAAAGCCGCTGCGTGAACTAAAGGCGACGTTCATTGCTGCGCCGCGCGAGCTTTCAATAAGGCGCTTTACCCAGCTTGTCAAACAATATTTACCCAAGGGAAATATTGTTTTAGGTATTGCCAAAGAAGTATATATTGACAGTTTTGAAGGTCAGCCACAATTTAAAACATTGAAAGTAGAAACAGTTCAACCTGTTATTGATAAAGTTAATCATTCGCCGAGCAAATATAAAATATATGCGCTTCATTATTTTCAGCGTGAGCTACCATTTATTATAGAAAAAGTTGGCTGCAAACAGGCAGTTTTAATAAATGGCTCATGGCACCGAAGCTTTCACACGCGGCCAGAATTTTATACACTGGTTCAGCAAAATATTCCTTATAAGCTACTCTCGCCATTTTCTGATGAGGTCGAAGCGCGCGATTACGCCAAGCAAATTGAGCCAGATTTACCGGAATCAGAAGGCATATTAAATAAAAAGGAAATGCTTGCTGTCGTTGATCAAGCCGCCACCTGCTCATTCGATTCTAGCTTTCAAACCGGTGTGGCGCTCGGCCGTAAAAAGGGTAAAAAATATGAACTGCTGGCCGCAACCTGCAATAATGTTGTACCTTTTCAAACTTATGCAATGCATTATGGCGCAAGTCGCGAAATAAACTTTTCACCACCAAACGACCTGAACCATTACGATGCCGTGCATGCCGAAGTTGCGTTGATGATTAAAGCACAAAAATTAGGTTTAGATTTGCACGATACAACATTATTTATCAACCTTCTCCCCTGCCCAACCTGTGCGCGTATGTTTACCGAGACCGATATTGCTGAATTTGTATACAAGCAGGATCATTCAGCGGGCTATGCTATTAAACTACTTGAATTTAGCGGTAAAAGAGTTCAGCGCTTTATTCCTTAATCTGGCATCACGTTTTAATATTGTCTTATAAAGCTCTAAATATCGCTGAGCCATGATGCTACTTGAAAAGTGCTGTTCAGCGGCTTTGCGACACGCTACCGGATCGATATCACCTATTTGTTGCATATAATATTGGAACTCCTTTTCATCATTTGCAAGAAATCCGGTTTTGCCGTGCTTAATTAATTCGGGCATAGCGCCGCGATTCATAGCAATGACAGGAGTACCACAAGACAAGGCTTCCACAACGGCTAAACCGAAGGGTTCGTCCCACTGAATAGGAAAAAGTAGCGCCTTAGCCTGAGCAATAAGATGTTTTTTATCGTTGCCGCTGACATTTCCGAGGTATTCGATAGACTTGTGTCGTTGTAAGATTGGCCACAGCTCGTTTTTAAAGTAGCTAAATGACTCCAAGTTTTCATAAGTTGAAGTTGCCTGTTGTGCTGCCCGCAAGACCGTCCCGGCATCGGTCAACTCGGCAACGGGGCCGGCAATTTTGAGAGGCAGATGCGCATCGGCACACAGTGTGGCGGCTGTGGTTATGCCTTTGCTGGCATCAATGCGCGCCAGTGTCAAAAAATAGGATTGCTTATTGGTTTGAAACGGCATTCGTTCAACATTAAGGCCGTTATGTATGAATGGTAAAGCATGTGAGTGTAATGCTTTTGGTGCCTGGCTTGTCTGATAATTTGAAATACCATTTACAAACACTCGTTTTACCTCTGTCAAACCCTCCCAAAGTGGCGTACAATCTGGCAATGCTGGGTTATTTGAAGAAAATGGCCAGTGCATTGTGTGCAAGGCCGGCGGCATTGCGGGTAGTTCGGTTGCCCACCGCAATGCAAGTGGACCGAGCGATACACTATGGTCATGAATAATGTCAAAGTTACCATCTTTTGCTATTTTATTTAGTGCCCACATAAGATGCCCTGCTGCTGGCACGCTCGCCTCTTTAAGCGTCCGGTGCATAAACTTATATTGTTCATTTTGAAAGTAAGCATCGACACTATACTGAGATGTATCTGATTTTACGCCAAACAAAGTTACATCCACATCTAAATGCTGCAGTTCTTGTACGAGATCGTCCAGGAGCCGTTCGATACCACCATAGCCTTTGGGCGGGATTTGCAGCCAAGGCGGAGCTATCATAGCAACGCGTAGATTTCTTTTGGGAGGCATAACTCCTTTATTATAAACCTTTTTATGGTAAAAAGATGGTTGGCGCGATACTATGGTTTTATGGCACATCCAGAGTACGAATATCTAAAACTTATGGCCGACATTATGAAAAACGGCAAAACTAAAAAGACGCGCGGTATTCACCCGGTGCGGTCTATCTTTGGCGCGCATGTTCGTTTTGATCTTCGTTATGGTTTTCCGCTGCTCACTACGAAAAAAATGCCTTTTAAAATTCTATTGCATGAACTGTTTTGGTTTATTTCCGGCAGTTCGAAAGTAGATTATTTACACGAGCATAAAATTCACTATTGGGACGGATTCTTGCACGAAGGTTCAGATGATCTCGGTCGTGTCTATGGTGTGCAGTGGCGGCATTGGTTGCGGCCAGATGGCAGCGAGTTTGATCAGTTGCAATGGGCAGTTGATCAGATTAGAACTAATCCTGATTCAAAAGGTATTATAGTTAGCGCCTGGAATGCCGGCGAGCTTGGCGACAAACGTTGGAACCCTGCTGATTACGGCGATATGCGCCTGCCCCCTTGCCATACCATGTTCCAATTTGATGTTACCAAGGGCAAAATGCGACTACATCTTTATCAGCGCTCATGGGATGTTTTCTTGGGCGCACCGTTTAATATTGCGCAATACGCCCTGCTACTCTATATGGTGGCACATATGACCGGCTATGAAGCGCGCGAGTTAATTATTTCAACTGGTAGCGCCCATCTTTACATCAACCACCTTGATTCAGCAAAAGAACAGATTAAACGTCAGCCATACCCCTTTCCGCGACTCAAGATTGTTGGTGATGTTAAAAATATCGATGATTTCAAAGAAGAAAACTTTATCCTTGAAAGCTATCAATCGCACCCGCATATTAAAACAGATTTAGTAATTATTTAATTTTTATTAAATTTGTGCTTGTTATAGTAGCTCTTGTCTCAATTGCGAAGGAGCTTAACAAACTTTGACTGGTTCCGAATGCTTCATTGATAAGATGGAGGCGAACGTTGTACTCGCGCTAGCCGTGAGAGGAGTGACGAGGCTATATATCTGCTTTTTCATGGCGCTTGAAGCGTTTGACGATGGTCGTATTGGCCGTGCGCAACTGCCACGTTTGCGCGAGCTTATTCGTCGAGTTGATAGAGGTTTGTTGGATCGAGGTGAGCGGCCATTAACCCCAGATGAGTTGGGTGACCTGCGCCTAGTACTGGATGATTACTCCAGTATCCCGCCGATGTTTTTGTCGGCCGAACATCGGGGAATCGCCGAATGCTTAGTGACGATGGGTGTGCTTGAGCGCACAACAGACCGACTCATACCGAATGGCGAATATCGCGGTGTGGATGAGCCATTGTTTGCAGAAATGCCTTGGGCAGAATATACGTACACTGTTCGTACACGTTGGACGTTTATGCGCAACTGGTGGCAGCAAGCAAGCTCCTTGCATTGAGCCGTAAAAGCCCGTCGCCGTTGGTGGCGGGTTACTCTCTTCCTGTATGTGCGTTCAATTACTCAATATAGAGGAACGGATGAGATAATCCGTTAATGGGCGGATCAGTTGCGAGACGTATAGCTGTACCACTCGTTGTTTCTATCCAAGCGTGAAACCTATTCGGATCAAGCTGGGCGCCAAACACAAGTTTTGAGCGCCGCTTTTGAATGGCATTTGCAATAAAGCCAGCCACGGCCATCTCGAGGCAGTTTAACCTGCCCATGTAATCTTTGCCTACATAATATACGGCGGCCAGGATGTGCAAAAGTTCGGCCTCGGTCGCTGGCCGATAATCATTCGACTGTAAGTCTCTTAAATAATGTAGCATATCTCCAAAGTAATGCCCTTCTTCCTCGATAGATTGCCCAAGTGCCAGCGAACGTTCGAGCGCGGCTGTAGCAAGGGTTTGCTCTGTTTCGGTTAAGCCGACATTCTCAATATCGGTCCAGGCAAGTGGCGTATCACCCACATGCGAAAGTTCTTTCTCACTGAATTGTCGCGCTATAGGGAGTTGTCTTGGTTTGGTAATATTGTCGGTGCTTGATTCTATAATTTCCTCTTGCAACAAGAAGAATCGTATCCAGTTAGTTGCTTCTGTTTCTGCTTGCTGAGGTAAGAGACCTGCACGCTCCAAGAAGTGGTTACGGAGTGCTGATTCCTGACCTTCCATGTTAATAATTTCTAGTACGTTTCTGCCAAACTTATTTAATCTTCTAAATTGGCCAGTTGCTTCATCGAGAAAAATAACACCATTTTCGTAAAGTAACGGGTGTATAGTGTCACGGATATGAAAAGTGGCTTCTGATATTTGTGAACCGGATCGCTCTATCATAGGTTTTGGCCTCGCAACCAGGTTTCAGTGGCAACAAGTCTGTCAGTAATCTGCAGCTCCATGGGTTCTCCGTCAAGCTGCCGCTGCAAATGCGTTTTAGTTGTGTCAGGTTGAATAATGCCAAGTGCGATCAACCGCGAATCATCACCTAGTAAAAGCTTGTGTACGTCGTGCTGCGTATGACGAAGCCCGGCATAAATTTCTGCAGTGTAATCACCTTTTGAGCGTCTTTCAAGTAGTGCAGGTGGCACTATATCGCTAAATGCTTGAGCAATTTGCTTAAATCGCCTCGGGTTAATTCGCTTATAGGCAGGCGTGCTGAGGCATGCGGCGGCTACGTTTGTATCGAGAAAAGGAGCGTGTGTTTCAATACCCAATTCAGCGGCGCGTATGCGCAAGTGACGATTAAAAACACCACTATTTCGTAACCATGAAAGCGCCGTATAGTCACTTAAGCCAATATTTTCGGGCATTGACAAATCTTTTGCTGCCTCTGCCTTTATGTGTTCGCCGATTGCCTCGCGCATATCACGCGTTAAGATGTGTAGACCTTCGTTTGTTTGCTCGATCCAGCCGAGGCTCATAACTCGACTACCAATGCGGAGCTTACTTTGTGATTTATCTGGTGGCTGTTGAACTCTTTCTCGCAAGAGTGCCAATTCGTCTGAGAAGGTTTTTGTGGCGCATTCTCTTGCTTCTTTCAAAATATCTCGTGGAGCGGCGTAAAATAAGCGCCCCCACATAATTGCCTCAGGTGTAAGACGGTCGGTTTGTTTATGATGTACAAGGTCGGTTAAATAATTTATTGGTACGTTTAATATTGCATCACCTCCATCGCCTCTCATATGAATTTCGCTACCAAACTCTTTTGCTGCCCCCATTAGTGCCATAATGCGGGCTGTAATACTTGTGGCTGGATCTGGCTCGTCATGGCAAGTAACTTCATTAAGCTTCGCGAACGGCAGCATGGCCTCATTGAATCGTAATTCATTAAGTTGAAGGCGAGAGCTATCTTTAGTAAAAGCTTGAGCAAATGGCAAGTCGCCGGCGTTCATGGTCGGCATATGATGAATAAAACCATGTATTACTTGTTTACTAAAATATGCCGCCAATAAAGCCAAAAGAGTCGAATCGACTCCGCCGCTACAATCACTTGTCACCATCTTTCCAAGATTGAGCCGTTTTTGTATTGCATCACATAGTTGTGCGTATAATTCGGTGGCGGCTTCATTCAGCGTCTTATCGGCCTCGGGTACTATTTCAGCACGATTATCGATAAGCGGTTCACTGCCTGGCTGAAACTGCGCGGTTTGCCCGCCACTAATGCGATAAACATTTTCGTATGCACTATAATTTCGCATAAGCGGTTCAACTTCGCAACCAATCATCATTGCCAGCTGTGTTTTATTTGGTTGGCTGCCTAGGCTGCTGGCGGTATCACTAATAAGCCAACTATCTTTGCCTTGGCTATAATAAAATGGGCGCTGCGATGAAAGATCAGTTAGCAGTTGTATCTCACCGTCAGCAAACGCCATGAGTACCGAATAGCTGCCAGTCAAACGATTCAACTTTAAAACGTCGCGGCTGGCAAGCGCTTCGCTAGTTTTGGCTCTAATGCGCGGTTCACGTTCAAGGCATTGCCCCATGACGACCACTCGGCCCATATAAGTTTTTATTTCGTGGGTATCATTAAGCCTTTTTTCGATAGCTGCTTCAAACGAGGGGTGAAGATGTATATGTTCGGTTGTCATTTTATCATTTATGGTGCTGGTAAAATATACTCGTTATCGTTTGATGAAGTGATGAGCTGTTGGTATACCCCAAGATGTTCTCTGCACATTTTTTGGAGCGTAAATCGGTGCTCAAATTCTTGGCGACAAGTACGCCGATCTATGACATCGACATTCTCAAGCGCTTCAGCCAATAATTGCGCAGTAGCCGCTTCATCAATTACCCAGTTGCTAGCTTCGTTCATAATAAGCGCTTTTTGAATCACAAAGCCGGTTTTATGTGGCGTTACAACTTCTGGAATAGCGCCTGAATCGAGACCAATGATAGGTGTGCCGCTGGCAAGCGCTTCAATCATAACTATGCCGAATGGCTCGTTAAAAGTTGAGGGCATAAGTAAGGCTCCCGCGTTGCCTAAAAAGCTTTGTTTTTCTTTGGTATTTCTTATAAAACCAACATATTCTATATTGTCGTTGAGTAGTGGCTCGATTCTTTCGCGCCAATAGGCATCTTTTTTATGCCCGGCGTAGTGTTTACCGGCAATCTTAAGTTTAAGTGGTTTTTTAGCAGTTTGGTTATAGCGCTCGGTGGCTTCAATTGCAAGATGCACGCCTTTGGGCTCGATAATTCGGCCAAGGTATGCAACATAGTTGTCAGCCAGTTGATAATTTGGCTGCCATTCGTGCTCGTTGAGTCCATGATATATATTACCAACCCAGTTTGTACCAGCTGGCATTCCCTCTCGCTGGGAGTATGACATTGAAAGCCAGTTGAGGTGTTTATATTTTGGAAAAACACTTTTATATTTTACTAAAAAGTTAAATGGATCATGGTGTGTGAAAACGACTGGTACTCGACAAAACTGCGCAAATGGCAGTGCCGTATCTTCTTCGTTGGTATATATGTGCACAACGTCGAATTCCCCGGCATTCGCCATTGCGTATGCTTTACTGATGAGCTCAGTTTGCACTTGACGAACTAAGGTAACGAAAGTGAACGGATGTTTTTTTAATAAATCTAAGTAGGTATCCCCGCGGCGTGCAAGCTCTTGTTCAAAATAAGACAGGTCGGCAGTAATATTCTTGACAGGGGTATTAACTACACCTGGTGTCAAGAGCGTGACTGCAATACCTTCATTTTGCAACTCTTCGGCTAGCGTCAGCGCAAGTTTGCCGGGCGAAAAAATAACATGCGGTAGAACTTCACCGTGCATGAAGATGTGCGGCACGACTAAAGCAATTTTAAGCTGGCTACTTTTTTTCGTCGTCATTAAGAAAGTCGAGATTGAGCTCGCTATCGGTCATTTCTTCTTCGCCGTAATAACCGTCTGGTTCATTGGTGTTCTGATCTGCCATATTCTCTCCCATTTTTGAAATACTGTTTTATTCTAAAACGAGCTTCACTGCACGTCAAATGAATCAGCCAAAGAAAGCGGGTATTACCAGAGGGGCATCTAATAAAGCTAAGGTTATTTTTTACTATATAGTCAATTACAAAGAGTTGAAAAGTCTTAATAGTTTATTATAAATCTATATGGACTTAGTCAATAATCGCGTTGTCGCATATGAGGCATTGTTTGCAGGTGAAATTCCTTACCGCTCTCAACCAGATATAGAGATGATCGGGCTTTCCGGTCTCTGGCGTGCCCACACCCTTAAAACAGGAAGGGTTAGCGAAAGATGTGCGGCCCATCTTGATACCGTACCGCAATCAGTTGCCGAAATACTCATCGAACATGATCGGATGTCTCGTGAGAATGATGGCGAAGGTGAAGCAATCTTCGGTATTCTGAGCGCAAACACACTATCTACGGTAGTAGATATAACTTCCCGTGCTATGCAGATTTGGGAAAGGGCGCTCTGGAGCAATGGCGAGGATTACATTCTGCGCACAATAGATGCCTCCACTTACCCCAGGATCCAACTTTCTCGTTTAGCACATTCTTTGGCATCAAGGTCGCTCGTCATAGAAGCGGCCGCAGCTGCTCTACATGCATTGCCCCTATTCGCAAAGGATGCCTTTAGCCCTTCTTCAAGGGCCAAAGAACACATTGCTAAAATTCTTGCCAATTGGGGGCCGCAATTTTTGCGGCAATGGCTTGACGGTACTATTATCACATGGTGGCTAGAACAAGAAGGCTTACCCGCGGATGACATTAATGACTGGCAGAGAGTTTTCACGCCGGCGCTTCGCAAACATCTAGCGGTTAATAATATCAATGATCCCCTAGGGGCTTTAAGAAGGATTAAGAACAATATGGAAGTCCTTACTGATGATACAATTGCTGAAAGATTAGGTTGGACTAAAGAAGAGGTCGCAGAGCTGATTACTCCTGGTGTGCGTAAGGAGTTCGCGGCAGGTAATATAGCTAACCCTTTTGCTGGGTTGGATAAGATGAAAAAGAATTTAGAGACTATAACCGACGAAGCTATTGCGGAACATTTACAGCTACCTCTAGAGGAGGCGCGGACATTCTTAACCCCCAGAGATCGTAAACGTCTTGTACGACACGCCGGTAGCCCCTTTAATGCCCTAAAGATTTTAAAAACAAATCTAGACTTAATGTCACATGAAGTCATTGCCAATAGACTTGGCTGGAGTAAAGAAGAAGTGGCAGAAATATTCACCCCATTCCGTCTAAAACAAATAGCATTGCAAAACCCTCTGGATCCTCTGAGAGCATGTGATAAGATCAAAACCAACCTGTCTGAGGAGCTTAGATTCTAGATGTCTGTGGTTTCGATGGCGATGCCTGGGCCCATTGTGCTACTGATGGCAATGCCTTGAACATATGTACCTTTGAGGCTAGAGGGCTTTACGCTGGCAAGGCTCTCGAAGAAGGCCTTGGCGTTGTCGGCTAATTTGCCGGTGCCGAAGCTCACTTTGCCGATGCCAAGGTGTATGATGGATTGTTTATCGACACGGTATTCAACGCGGCCAGCCTTAGCCTCTTTAATGGCTTTCGCAACATCAGTGCTGACGGTGCCGCTCTTTGGATTTGGCATTAAACCACGAGGGCCGAGCACGCGAGCATACTTACCAAGTTTTGGCATAAGCTGAGGGGTTGCAATTAAAATATCGAAATTTAATTCGTTTTTGTCGAGTTGTTGCAAGAATTCATTTTCGCCTATAATGTCGGCGCCGGCTTTCTTAGCAGTCTCGTGCTGATCACTTGGCGCGAATACGGCAACACGAACAGCTTTGCCGGTGCCGTGAGGCAGACTCACGGTTGAACGGATGTTTTGATCGGCTTGGCGCGGATCAACACCAAGGTTAATGTGCAGTTCGATCGTTGCGTCAAACTTGCCAACGCTTGTTTTAGTTGCAAGCTCAAGTGCTTCTTTAAGGCTATAAAGTTTATTTTTTTCGACTAATTCAGCAACTTTACGGTAGTTTTTGCCGCGACGCTCTAGGTGAGGCCGGGTAACCGGCTTTGGCCCTTTCTTTTCGGCAGCGGCCTGCTCACTCTGCGGGGTGGTGTCGCCGGCAACTTTACGAGCTTCTTTTTCGGCACTTGCCTCAGCCTCTTTAATGGCTTTAGCGCTTCGTTTACCGGCTTTAGCAAGTGATTCGTCAGCTTGTTCTTTAATGTGAACGGCCTCTGTTGACGTTGCTTCTATGCCGTCATCTTCTATTTTTTTAATGTCTTCCTTTGCCATAACTATCTCCTTCGTGGTGTAAGCGACTTTGGCGGTCTCCCACGCTGATTATGTAATTATTTTTGTGGATTGTTTTCTTTTAGCGTTCGCATATTAAGCTCTTGCTGGACGCGTGCGACAGTCATTCTTGCTTGTTCGGTCGGAGTTCCTGAGTCTTCTCGAAAGCCGAAGGCTACCAATGTTCCTTTACCGGCTAGCCATACCAGATATTCTCGAAGATCAGCTTCTCGTTCATGTATGTACTGCTGAACTTCGCGGTCATTTCTTGGGTGAAGGCATTCGCTCATTAATCGGTGACTTCGACTCCCATGCTGCGTGCAGTACCCGCAATGGTTTTAACGGCACCATCGAGATCATTGGCGTTTAAGTGCTCCATTTTGCTCTCGGCAATTTCTTCAAGCTGCTTGCGGCTGATTTTACCAACTTTTTCACTGTTTGGCTTGCCTGAGCCTTTTTTAAGGCCAATCTTTTCGCGGATGGCATCGTCGACTGGCTGACCAAGGCTCTTCCAGATAAAGGTTCGATCTTCGAAGATTTGCAGATGCACGATGACATCTTTGCCCATTTGATCTTTGGTGGCATCGTTGAACGGATTGATAAAATCCATCATGTTAAGGCCCCACTGACCAAGGGTTGAGCCGACAGGTGGCGCGGCACTGGCACGCCCTGCAGGCACGCGAAACTTAATGTTTCCGATAACTTTCTTTGGCATAAAACTTTTCCTTTACTCTCTTTAGTTCACAATAGAGAGTGCGTAACTGCCGTATTATACCGAAGAACTACTGTTCAAGCAAGTTTTCTAAACCTGAATCCCGAAACTCTCTTCCAGACCGTGTGAAATCGGTTTAACTAACCGATTTCAGCCCAACGCTCGTATTAAGCTCCGGCGGAGCTTAATACGAAAAGAGTGGTCTGGAAGAGAGTTTCGGGATTCAGGTCATCTAACGTTTTATTTTGACAAATATTCATTGTACGTTGTAAGTTAGAAACCTATGGATAGAAATGAACCAAAAGCGATAACTCCTATGGGCCCTGAGAGCTCAACGTTTATTCTAGTGCAAAACGAGATCAAGCGATTAGGTGAAGATCGGCCAATGGCACCTGAAATTATCGAGAGTATGATGCCCGAGTATTTTAGACTCTTTCCGATAGGACTGAGTCGTTTAGATCGTTCTCGCAAAAAAGCCGTACTCGGTAGGTGCTACTCTCTTGTTGAGTCAATAAATCGGGAATTTATGCAATTTAACGCACCCGAGACACAGCGCGTGAAAATGAATAACTGGTTTACTAACATGGCTAAGTTTCGTAGCAATCCACGACTTCAAGGGGCTAGAGAATACCATGATATTAGTCAAATTCGTGCGAGGTTGGGCTTGCAGGCAGACGATACGTTTCAAGAAATGCTTACCTCTTTTTATCTTCATTACTTGCCCGAGAAATTGGAATCGTCGGCGTTTGAGGCTGAGATTGAGAATAGTGGTAATACTGAATTACATCAAGATATTAATGAGCTCTTTGGCGATGTGCAACTTTCCGGCGATCAAATAACAAGCAGTTTAATGTCGGCTCAGCTGCATATAACCGGCAGATTTGATGGTCTGCCTAGTCAAGCTGTTATAGATACGCTTTCGTCTGAGGAGCTGGCTGGGAGGAGAAAGTTATTAGATAAGCGTACACAAATTATCTATTTTATGGCACAAGCTAGTGCTGGTAATATGCTGCTTGCCGACTTAGTGCAAATGCATACCATGGATGAGTTTGGCGAGCATGATGCCAGTGAATTGTTTAGACAATATCAAGATAAACTTTTCTCTGATGATGTGACTGCCAAACAAAGACTTGCAGAAGAAATAAATACGACGTTTTTGCGTTATTCTCATACCGGCCTTGGCCGGCCTTTTGAAAATGCCCTTGAGGAACTTGCCACTGGCTCAAATAAGATAGGCGTTCACCTGCGGGAGTTTGTTGACTCTTTAGTGGATGTCTATGAGAAGATTGGCTTTGAGTTGCCAGGTTTCTTACGTGCACATGTACAAGAAGAAGCTGCTATTGAAGAATTACCGGCAAACTTAGAAGATATTGAAGTTAAGCCATCGGCTGAAGAGCTGCTGCAAAAACTCCATGAGCGCATAGAAGAGCTAAGAGGGCGCATTACTCAGGTTGAGGAGGACATGGAGGTTTCTTTAAGCAAGCGTGCACGTGAAGCGGCTGGTTTCGGCAATTTTCAAAAAGATTTTAAGCTGGGTTTTAAGTCAGACGGGCAGAGGTTTGATGCGATCGGCTCGGAGAAAGCAAAGCATTTATTTGATACGCTCGTATACTTGCACCAATTGAGAGATGATCAAGATGATTTTGCTGTGGCTAAGCAGCAATTTGATGATACAAGGCGGGCATATGGGCGGCTTGAAGCTGAGCTAATCGGATTAAAAGCCTTTGCTCGTAGTAATTATCTTGTTTCTCGGTTTACGATTGATTGGCCAGTAGTCTTTCCCTTCCAGGGGATGGTAGGTGAAATTAAAGATCACTGGCCGCCGTTGCAAGAGCTTATTTTAGAAAAATGGCCAAATTACAATGGTGCCACAGCAGCACAAAAAATAAAAGAATTGCTATTTATGCAAGCCGTGGCTAAAACAGACGAGCTTAGCCCGAAAGTTTTAACAAAAGAAGAAGCCTTTGCCTTAACTGACGGGCAGCTTCATGAGGTTATTTTCCCCCGGAACAGGCAGATAACAGAAAAAGAAGTTAAGCAAATCATTCAACGAGTCGGTCTTACCAAGCGGCAACTAGAGGATCTTCAGTGGGAACGTGTGCAAGATTTGGCAACACTGCGCGACCGGGTTGGTGGTAAAATTTATCATACAACGCCGGGAGAGAAGTTCTTAGGGGAGGCTGTTCCTCATTTTATTCTCGTTAGCAATACTGATGCAGGCGATAAAGTAGTTTTTGTTGAAGCGCCACTGAAAGACGCGGCTACTTACTGTGTTTCTGAAAAAGAACTTGGCGATGCTTGGATTGAAGCATTTAAAGTGTCGCGCAGGCGAGATGCTCGCCATCTTGGTGCCGATTACATTATTCATAGTGCCGAAGCGCCCCACGGTGAGCGGCATGTCGAAAAGATGGTTGAGAAGTTCCGAAAACTAAGAGACGGAAGTATCTAAGGAGATACTTTAACGTACTTGTGCTTGCTGGGTAGAGCCTGAACGTTATATAAACACAACATGACACAAGAGCAACGAAAGTCAGCGCCTAGTTTCGAGAAGTATGAATTGCCCGAAGCCGCAAGAAACGCTTTACACGAAGAGATTGCAAGCTTTGGTGAGGCCTATTCCCTGCCGCCTCGTGTAATTGAGGCGTTAAAACCAGAACGTTTCTTATCGTTTTTGACTGGCATTCCTAGTGTCGATAATACTGTTATGGGGCGTTATGCGGAAGGTCTTTTTCCGGCGTTTGAGATATTTGACGAGGATTGGCAAGAGTTGGCTGCGGCAGATACGGCACCGCTTAACTTCACTGATAGCGATAGTCATAGCAGCTTTCGTCGTAACCTAGATGATCTCGAGGCACCGCGAGGGCCATATACGTTTCGCGATGCGATTACTGCGGCTAGCAAGTTACAGCTAAGGCAAAGTGCATTGATGGCTCTGACGATCGACCTATTTCGTTTTGCGACATTTCATCTATACCAAGATGAGTCAGGCTTTAACGATCGTACGATGACCTTGTCTGATGTAGACACTGCGATTATAGAGATGGATACACCCCTGCGTGAAAGTGAATTTGCTTCTCGGCTTGACGAGCTGAGGCGAACAGATTTTAGCCAACAGGCACTTGACGATAGATTTGAGCATTTTGATGCGATCGCACAGCTAGAGCTTACGCGGCTTTTACTTCATGACATCGTAGACTTAAAAAGAATCGGCAGTATTCCTGCTGGCAGTACTGTGCAGACGCGAATGATGAACATAATAGAGCGACGGATAACTACCGACAATACCCCTGGAAAACTGCAAAGTTTACAGACGCTTATGCAGCATTTTCAAATGCTAGCTTTCGATAAAGATATAGGTGAGATGATGGGGGCGATGAGCGATAGGACTCGTGGGGTTCTAAGTGGCTTTGCTAACCAAATATTTTTATTTAACCTGGTGTACTACCATAAGGGCCTAAAGATTCCTGAAAAATTGTCGGCACTAACGACCGATGCCATACGAGAGGCGTTAGATGAGTACATTGCGACTGATCGGCAGCACAAAGAGCAGCGCATGCATGAACAGTCGGCGCACGAGAGAAGTCAACAAGAAGCGGCGTTGCGTGAAAGTCATGCTGCTTTGGAAGAGCAGATTACAGCGTTAACAGAGCAATGGTATCTTTCATCAAAAGCTCGCAAAAAAATGGGTTTAGCAGATTTTCCTAAATACTTACTGCACGGTTTTCAAGCGGCAGATCGAAGCCGTGTCATGTTTGCTATCCCAGATAATGATCACTCGGCCGTGCTGAGCGTGCTAGTAAAGTTGCATCAAATGGCCCAGGAAGCCGCGAAAGATACAAATGAGCTTGATACTGCCCGGGCTAACCTCGCTGCTGTCATACAATTGCAAACGGCGCTTGAAGCGCGACGCGACGCGTTTTATGAAGAAGCACGCACACTTGGAATGCGCGACATTACACTCCCTCATATCTTGCCGCTGCAAACTTATCTGAATCATATTACTTCCCAATGGCCTGCCTTTGAGAAGTTAGTTTCTGAGAAATGGCCGGTTAAAGGTCAAGAAGTGGCAGCGGGCATTCAACTATTACTTGAAATTTAATTGTTGCGATGGCTATAAGCCGGTATATTAATAGAGGTTATTTGCTAGGAGGGTGCCCAATACGATTACCGATATCTTATAAAGAGGAGTTTATGAATAGAAGATCTTCCGAATTTAGCCATAGACAGCCGATGCTTAGCGAAGTTATTCCCGCCGATGAAGAGGCAATTTTAAGGGAACACATTGCTCTATTTACCGAAAAGCACGCTCTTCACCCTCGCTTAGCTGAGGCGCTCTGGCCAGACAATGCACTTATGTATGCAACGGGCTTACCGCGATTAGACAAGCGATTAATGCGAAAATATGTCACTGATGTTGGCCTGGCGCTGCAACACTTCAATGAAGATCACGAGCTTTCTTTCGCGAGTGATGTACCACCGATTGATTACAATTGCGACGATGAAGCGGGCCGTCTGCGCCGCAATGTTTTTCAACAAGGCATGCATGATATGGGCATTCATGAAAACAACTTTTTAGCCACCTTGAAGGCAAGTGCTCTACTCACCATTTATCAGAGCGGTATACTGGGCTTTATCATTGAAAGTACGCGTACGTCGACATATCATTTATACCAACAGCCATTAGGGTTTTCTGATAATAGTGTCACCCTTGAACCTGAAGACGCTGCTTTTATTGGGGCAGTGTCTGGCAAGATAGGTGATGTTGAACTCTCGTCAACGCTTGAAAAAAATGGATTTTCTAATCTTTCAAAAGAAGCGCTTAATGCGAGATTTGCTCACTTTACTGCTGTTGCCCAGTTTGAGATAGTACGATTTGCATTGCATGATTGGTTGGAGTTTAGACGAGCGACCGGTTTGGGTAAGGCAAGGTCGGCAGATATACAGCATATGTTAGAAAGCATTGCGTTAGATAATCTGCCCGCTAAAATTAATAATTTTGGAAGCCTCGGCTTTGTCATAGAGGGCGCGCCATCAAATAACGTCACCGATGAGGTAAAGACGCTTATGGCAAGGCGGACAAAACGTTTTGCTGAAACTATACAGGGAGGTTTAACAATTTTTCAGTGTATTTATAAGCGTAAAGGTTTCGAGCTGCCGTATGCATCTCTCGGCTCGGCTGTTCAGGAGCTGTCGCCAAGCTTTTCGCCTGACTTTTCGCAAGGTAGTGAGCAAGGCAGACAGCAGTTAGTGCTTGCGCAGCAGCTAAGAGCGGAAGAACGGGCACGGGCTAGGCAGGAGTTTGACGAGCAAAGAGCAATACTCCTTGAGCGTCAAGCTATACTGACAGAACAAGCAAGTCGTGCGAAAGCTTCTTGGACGCTAACAAAAACTCAGCGCACAAAATTAGGTTTAGCTGATGTTTATAAAAGTTTACGCCAAGGATTTGAAATTGCAAATGGCGAAACGGTAGTTATTCAAATACCAGATGAAGAAGTAGTGCCTACGATAGGTATTTTGGTAAGACTTGATGAGCTAAGCCGAGCGAGTATGCGAGAGACCGATTCAATTATTGGTGCGCAAGCCGAACTTGAGGTTGCTCTGAAGCTTCATGAAGCTCTTGAATATCAGCGCGACGAATTATATAAGGATGCTCGTGCACTAAAAGTAACTGACCTTTCACCTGTTGATTTAACACCTTTGCAGATAGGTATTGATCGAATAAAAGCTCAGTGGCCAGCCTTTGAGAAGCTAATTCGTGAAAAGTGGCCAAACCAGGGTTCATCAATAGCATTGCGCATAAAAGAATTACTCGCGCTTCCTTGAGCGCAAATCTGCTTAGCAGGTAGGAATCTCTTACTTAAACAAGGGTGAGACAATATTGTTTATCGGGCTGAATTTTAAGTATATTGAATGCAGACTAACGGCAGAGGAAGTATTATGACAGATAAAGAATTGCAACCTGATACTGCGGCACGTCATGAACAATTTACATTGCCAGACGTTGTGCCGAAAGAAGAAATAGAGCGTGTTCACGATCTCATAGGTTCATTTGCCGAGAGATATGAGCTTCCTGCTCGAATAGCTAGTGCGCTACGGCCTGAGACTGCCTTGCATTTTACTATTGGGTTACCGCAGGCGGATGAGGGTTTTACGAAGAGTTATGTTGATTTCGTACATTCATCACTTACTGTTTTTGATGAAGATTTCGAAAAAATCAAACAAGGTAATTTTGAGCCAATTGATCTTGAGGCTGACGATAATGAAGGCCGGCTCAGGCGGAACATCCTTATTCCCCCCGCTCACGCCAGCCAAACGTTCGACTGGGAGAAAACCCTGCTTGTAAGCAAAAATGCGCCTCTTTATCAAAGCGCTTTGATATGTTCTATGGTGGAATCGATGCACCTCTCGCATTTTCACATATATGAGCGTCATTCAGAGTTTATTGAAACTGAGTTGCGTTTTAATGAAAAAGACTTCGAGCTACTTACCGGCGAACCCGGCCGTGGAGAGGTTAAAGAAAGCGTCGTCGCACGTCGCTTAAGAGAACTTGGGTTAGTTGATGAATCCAAAGCCCAGCTTGATACCCGATGGGAGTTGTTTAATGCTGTTTTACAGGTTGAGCTGATGCGTTTGATCGTTCATGATATCGTAGACTTTGGTCGCATATCAAGTCACTCTAGGGGCCGGCCGCTCGCTCAATATACCATGCTTACAACTGCCTTAAGCGGGCTTCTTTATTATGATGATTTAGAATCGAAAAGACACTTTTTACATCAATTGCCGGAGATATTTTCTATCGCACCACAGCAAGCGATGCATGGATCGCAAGTTACCCGTGGCTTATTAATAGCGGAACGGACGAGGCGCTTGCTTGGAGGTCTTGAAGATCAGTTTGTTGCCATGAACCTTGTGTTCGAAGAACAAGGCTTCTCTGCTCCTGAAAGCCTGACTGCCGTTACGCCCGAAGTCTTTCTTGAAGAGCGTGCTCGGCGAGAACACGAAAAGTTAAAAGAACTTCAAGAGGAGCGGCAGCAAATTGAACTTCAGGAAAAAAGAGAGCGGTTGGTATTGCATCATGCCAGCTTGTTGCAACAGGTAGAAGCTGCTAACAATCCCTGGCTACTGTCCTCAAAAGCTCGCAAAAAAATGGGTTTAGCAGATTTTCCTAAATACTTACTGCACGGTTTTCAGGCGGCAGATCGAAGCCAGGTAACATTTGCGATTCCAGACGAAGACAGGCAAAATGTATTAAATGTGCTTATAAAATTGCAACAAATGGCCGATAAGGCCGCGCAAGATAAGCAAGGACTTGATGCGGTCGGAGCCGATCTTGCAGCTGCAATGCAATTACAAACAGCACTTGAAGCGCGACGCGACGCGTTTTATGAAGAAGCACGCACGCTCAAGGTAAGTAACTTAATGTTGCCCGAAATCTTACATTTACGAGTCCACATTAAGCAAATTGTTAGCCAGTGGGATGCATTTGAAAAACTAATTCGCGAAAAGTGGCCAAACGATGGGGATATTACCGCCGGACAAATCAAAGAACTCCTTGATGGCCTTGAGTAATGTTTGTTTTAAACCAGTTTAATAAAAAATGTAATCGAGACGACTATTGATGATTGACCGAGAACCAGGCCTGCCAGGCGTTGAAATCCCCCAAGAAGCAAAAGCACAATGTGAGCAAAAGATTAATGAAGCTGCCGAGAAGTTGCTGCTGCCGCCTACACTTCTTGAAGCCTTAAAACCAGATAAATTTCTTTTGCATTCTACAGGTTATAAGCCTCATGATGAGCTCTATTTTAACGGGGTCTCGGAAGATATACTTGCCTTCATTAATGATCTGCTTAGTAAGTATCAACGGGTGTCCCATGTAACTACCTCAGACCCTCGGCAAATGAGTACCTCTCGGCATATTGGACGGCTGAAATTGGCACTTGGGTGGGATGAAGAGAATAAGCAACGCTGGCAAAAGGCTACGCGTCTTTACGCCCGACATAGTGTCGCAGGCTATGAGCTGCTCAGTGCCTTGCTCATTAGTGACACCATTAACTATTACCCCGAAGTGCAGCCTGATTGGGATCATAATTTAGGAATTACTGATGAAAAAGGAGAACTCAGCCAGAGTAGAATAGCTGCCCTGCTGGTAGAGCAAGGAAACCGCAATACCACCCAAAGCAAGCTAGATGCACGGTTTGAACATATTATTGCCATATTTCAACTTTGTACGATTGATGCCATGCTTTGGCAGATGAATGGTTTAGAAGCGACTGGTAGTAAAAATAAACAACGAAAGGTCACGCAAGTATTCGAAAAATGGAAACAGCTTCTGCCTGAAGATAATCTTTACGGTAAGATCGAGCTACTGAATGAGTTGGCAGATATTGTCGAAAGATTTGCTGAATCCGAACAGGATGCAGGGTTAAAAAATATCTATAAGGATCTTCGTAAAGGCAATCAGGAGGCCCCGAAGGATCTTGAAGGGATGTTAGATTATTACATAAAAGCCTATAAGGTACTTGGCTACGAATTGCCTACCCTTCTTGCCCTCAGGGAACAAGCCGGTAAAGCGCAGACAACAAATAATAATGAAAGCGATGCGCCTCAAAGCCTAGCTGATCAAGCTGAGGTTGCGCAGCCGCCATTAGAAGAGCTTGAAGGATTAATGCGTCAGCTTGGCCTGAATGTAGACGCATTTAATAGGGAGTGGACATTAACAGGGCAGAAGAAAAAAGAATTGAAAAATCTGCGCGGGGCGCTTGTAATGGGCTCTGGAGAAGTGCTGCCTGGCGTGCCTAAAGAGCGAGCAGCGGAGTTAGCTGATGTTTTAGCCCGCTTGCATATATTCGGCACGCAAGAAGCAGGGATGCATAGCCTTGCTGAGCAACTGCAATATCAAACAGATTTACAGGCAGAGATGAAAGACTTTCTTGAACTTTTAGACGAGATTACCCCGCATAAACTTACTTTTCAAGGTATTACGTTAAGAGATATTAAGGGCGACATTGCCCACATTAAAGAAAATTGGCAAGCGTTTAAAAGTTTAATTCTAGAAAATTGGCCTAACTATGAGGGTGCGACGGCTGTCCATAGTATTGAACAGCTGCTTTTTGCCTCGCCTACCATTGAACAACCGGTGCCTGATAAAGAAACCGAAGAGCCTCCAGCAACAACTATAGAATCGCTCATTGTTGATGGATATATCGACGAGGTGGTCTTTCCGGGTAGCAAAGGTGAATCCGATATAGAAGAATATGTTAAAAAGACATTAAGAGAATCGAAAGTCAGTGAGCGTCAAATGCGTGATCTTCAGTGGCAACGTATTCTTGATCTCGATACTATTAAAGAGCTATTCGGCGGCAAGTTATATAAAACAAAGCCAAAAGAACGGTTTTTAGGCACGTATGCACCCTATTTTGTTGTGATCTTTGAATATAATGGCAGTCGATACGCTGTTGCTGAATCACCAATTTTTGGCAACGCAACATATGTGGTAGCCGAAAAGCATGCAGCAGCCACGTGGCTTGAGATTTTAAAAACAGAATTAAGAAGAGATGCTAAAGAATTCGGAGCAATAAGCGTTAAACATACAACCGATGCCCCGTATGGAGATGAGCATATTCAAAAAGTATACGAGACGGTAACCGAGCTTGATAGCCGACCTACGTAAGAAGGAATTAAACCTTTTTGACCTGTAAAGCGTCAAGCTCAACCGGCGTGTCGCGGCCAAACATGCTGACGAGTACTTTGATTTTACCCTTCTGGGTGTCGATCTCATTAATGGCGCCGTCGAAGCCTTTGAATGGACCATCAATAATACTGACCACTTCACCAACTTTGTAATTGATGTTGTGCTTAGGATCACTAACGCCCATGCGCTTCTTGATTTTGGCCATTTCTTCTTCAGAAACGGGCGTTGGCTCAGTGCCACTGCCAACGAAACCGGTAACGCCGGGAGTGTTTCGAATGATATACCAGGCGTCTTCGGTCATCTTCATGTCGACGAGGACGTAACCTTGGAAGATCTTCTTTTCAACAATTTTGCGCTTGCCGTTTTTAATCTCAATTTGCTTTTCTTTCGGCACCATGACGTCAAAAATTTTGTCGGCCATGTCGACAGAATCAACGCGTTGACGAATTGAATCAGCTACTTTTTCTTCGTAGCCTGAATAAGTGTGAATGGCATACCACTGCCGGGTTGAGTCATATCGTTTGCTGTTGCTCACGAGTGCATTCCTTTTTTAGAGTACTAATTGTTTAAAGATATAATCGAACAGATAATCGATGGCAACGATAAATGTCATCAATACGATTGTAAAAACGATAACCGCCAATGTTAAGCTCCAGGTTGAACGGCGGTTTGGCCAGGTTACTAGCCGAAGTTCTCGCCATGAGCCGGCAAAATATTGGCCAATTGCCCTTAAGAACCGTGGCATTTTGGAGCGATGTTCTCGCTTCTCCGCGACCTTATTTTTCGTTTGAGATTTCTCTGCCACCTCTGTTCTCCATTTAAAAAAGCCCTATTATTCTCGGGCTGTTTATGTCAAGTGTACTCCCCGTGGCCGTCATTCGTCAAGTAGGTTCTTTACTGTTATGATAAAAGCGACATGATAACCATAAGTGAACTACTGGCATGGATAGTGCTGGCATTAGCTTTTATAAGCATTTTAAGCCTCTCGGCATTTCGACTGTTATGGAACCACAGAGTATTTTTTACACAAGGTGTCTATACATTACTGGCTACCAGCTTGCTGCTTATGCTGATCAATGACCTGCTATTTTTTATGCAGGATCATGGTGCGCTGTTTGGTCTTGCATGTTTAACCGCCTTGTTCTTGTCGGTACGTATTCATATCGGTCGTTTGCCATATGAGTTTTTAAGACATAATTCGTTAATAACAGGTTTAGTGAGTGTGTTATTTTTTGCGATAGCGTTTTTTGCTGCCGCCCTGCTCCCATCACTTTCATTGGGAATGATAGTAACAGCTGCCATGCTGATTGCATTTTTGATTGCTTTAAGCCTTGGTTTACAAACGATGTGGGCACTGAGCCATTATATTTTTGATACTAAGATAAAGCCAACTCGTCGCGGCGACCTACCAACGGTGACACTCGCAATTCCGGCTCGCAACGAAACAATGGCACTCGCTGGATGCTTGGATGCGGCTCTGCAGTCTGATTATCAAAAATTAGAGATTCTTGTGCTCGACGATTGCTCACACGATAATACCTCGCATCTTATTAAGAGTTATGCGCATGCTGGTGTGCGTTTTATGCAGGGCGATGCACCGAGTAGCGGCTGGCTTGGGAAAACTAATGCTTATAGCCAACTCGCGAAAGAAGCGAGCGGCGACATTATCTTTTTTATGGGTGTTGATACTCGCCCGCATCCTGAAACAATTTCGCGAATGGTTGCCTACCTTGATGCTCATAAACTTGATATGGTGTCGGTGTTGCCACGGCTCGATGTGCCATTTAGTGCGGCAGCGTTACTGCAAAACTTACGCTATTTTTGGCAAGTAGTATTACCGTTAACGCGGCGGCGAGTGCCAGTTTCAAGCGAGGCCTGGGCTATCCGTCGCAGTGTATTAGCTGCACTCGGCGGTTTTTCAGGCGTAAAACATAAAATTATTCCTGAAGGTAGTTTTGCTAGGCGCCTGATGACTCATAATCGTTATCATTTTGTGATTGCGAATCGTATATTGCCCATGGAATTTATAAAAAGCTGGCGTTCTGGGCAAAACACTGCCGTGCGTCTTCTTTACCCGACACTTAAACGTCAGCCGCTACAAACAATGGCTGCGACGCTGCTTTTGAGCGTGTGTGGCATACTGCCCTTTTTCGTTTCCTTTTTATCTCATACATTCTCGGTGACGTGGTGGCTTGCTATTACCACAAGTTTACTCTACGTTCTTCTTTATGCGAGTGTTTTATGGCACATTCAAGCGCGATGGTGGTGGTTGAGCTTATGGCTGTTGCCATTCGTACTGATACAAGAGATTATTCTGATTTTGGTGAGCATGATACGCTATGAGTTCGGCACCGTTGACTGGAAGGGTCGCAACGTGTGCTACCCCGTATTGCTGCATAAACGTCGTATGTAGACCTGAATTTCGAAGTCCTCTTCCGGATCGTGTGAAATCGGTTTAACTAACCGATTTCAGCCCAATGCTTAAGAAAAGCTCCAGTGGAGCTTTTCTTAAAGAGAGTGGTCTGGAAGGGGACTTCGAAATTCAGGTCTATTATTCTATTATCATTTGCCTCGCAAAGAACTCATCATGATACCGCCGACGACTGGCATGACGATGTATGAGCTTGCAACGTCTTTAAAGTAATCAAACAGACTAATGTTAAAAAGGCCAAAGGCATACAAGCCAAGATCGAGTACAACAACAATCACCGACCAAAGTGCACCAACGATTACGCCTTCATTCACAGAACTTTTCTTCAACGTTCTTAAATAAGCGGTAGAAAAGCCGACAACTATAGCGGCGAGGCTAATAAACTTAACCGATTCAAATAAGGTATCGTCTCGTTTCTCAAGTGAAAAGAGTATAGCTGAAACGGCGACCAATAAAAGCCAAACCCCTATACCGTATAACATTGCGCGTTTTGGTGATTGCATAAATCCTCCTTAATAGCATTTATAATATCATTCTTATGCTTAAAAAGCTTTGATTGTGGCATAATGTAGAGAATGAAACATAACAAGTCGCATAGTCGGCAAGGTTACCTAAGGCTGCTTGCTATTTTTCGAAATGCTCCGGCATTAATGCCGCTTGTGTTATTGCCAGTTGGTTTATTGGTTCGAGAAGGCTCCATTAATCGTGATTTTTATAGTGATGACTTTCTTATGATTGCGATTACTGCAGTTTATTCTCTTGTTTCAATCGTCTATTTCGTGCTGTTGAAGTTGCGGCCTGAGCATGTGCCGCGTTTATTATTCCAGATTCTCTTTCACATTCTCACAATGCTGTTTGTGCTGTTTGTCGCGGGCTTCCTCAGCGCCTTTTTAGCAGTTTGGATTTTGCTGATGATAAGTGCCGATTTGCATTTCGGAAGGCGTGGTTTTTGGATGAGTCTAGGTTTATTAACTGTTACTGGTGCCCTAACATTGATTGTTCGCCCCGAAACGCCGTTCAATGAACGTGTTGAAATTTTACAGGCCATCGTTGTTATTGGGTTGATAGGCTATGTGATTGCTCGGTTTCGTGGTATCACCGACCGCGAGCGTGAGGCTTTGGCTTCAAGCAAAGATCAAGAAAGCTTTGAGCGCGAGCGGCTCTTGGCACTTATCAACAGCATGGGCGATGCCGTTATGACCACGGACACGGCGGGCAAAATAAAAATTTATAACGCAGCTTTTTTAAACTTACTCGATACAAATAAAAGTTTACTAGATAAAGACGTCGATGACGTTTTGCACCTGAAGGATCGCAGCGGCCGGGCGGTGCGGTTGATGGATGAAATTAAAAACGTTCGCCAGGTTTTTAGCCGAAGTGACCTGGCCTATACGTTTAATGATAATGAAACCATACGTCTTTATGTGAGTGTTGCTCCGATTAGGCCAGGCTATCAAGGGCACATCGAGCGTGGTTTTATTTTTATTGTGCGTGACATTACCAAAGAAAAAACACTTGAAGAAGAACGCGATGAATTTATTAGTGTTGTCAGCCATGAACTGCGCACTCCAGTGACAATTGCTGAAGGCAGTCTTAGTAATCTGCTATTTATGCAATCGCGTGGTGCTGAGCCAGAGGTATTAACAAAAGCTGCTAAAACTGCTCATGATCAAATTCTTTATTTAGCTAAAATGGTCAATGATCTCAGTACGCTTTCTCGGGCTGAACGGGGCGTTGGTGACACGGTGGAAGACATTGACTTAAATGAGCTTTTTCTTACTTTATTCAAGAAGTACGAGCCCGAGGCAAAGGCTAAGAACTTGCATATAGATCTTGATATACCAACCCGTTTGCCACATGTTGAAACAAGTAGGTTATACCTTGAAGAAATCTTGCAGAACTTTCTTACCAACGCTATCAAGTATACGCAAGAAGGCTCGGTGACATTACATGGCCATAAATCAGATAAAGGCGTGAAACTCGCGGTGAGCGATACGGGTATTGGTATAAGCAAAACTGATCAAACTAAAATCTTCCAGAAATTTTATCGCGCTGAAGACTATAGAATTCGTGAAACAAGCGGTACTGGGCTTGGTTTATATGTTGTCAAGAAGTTGGCTGCAAAATTAGGCATTGCCATTGAATTTAAAAGCCGCCTTAATCACGGTTCTCAATTTGGTTTTGAATTGCCAATTAAGTATGTAAAGAAGAAAGACCTGAATTAGAGATTAAGTGGGCGAAAATTGCTTGATTTCACGACGCAACGTGCGGTAATTGGGTAGATATGATTCAACTAAATCCCAAAAAGCACGACTGTGATTCATGTATTTTGTATGGCAAAGTTCATGAACCAAGACATAATCGATAAGCTCGCGTGACAAGGCCATCAGCTGAATATTAAGGCTAATTGTGCCTTGGGAACTGCAACTTCCCCACCGTGTTTCAGCACTCGAAAATCTGACGCGGTTATATGAAAAGCCGTGTTGCTCGGCAAGTGCTCTGAGCCGGCGAGGCAAATAAGCCATTGCCTGTTTGCGAAGCAATTTAGCAGCAAAATTACTGACGATAGTTTGCAATTCAGTATCCGGAATGGCGGGGTTATAGCGAACAATTGCCTGGGTGCTTTGAGCTAGTGTTTTAACACCTTGCGTGGTTTCGTCGGCAACAATATGCAGTTTATAAACGCTCCCAATAACTTCCCCGTCGCGCCAACGTTTTACCTTGGCAAAACCCTGCTGACGAGCTTTGCGAATGTTATCTCGTGAATGCTCTAAAAGCTCCTGGGCATGTCGAATAGCTGCACGATATGGCAGAGTTATATAAAGGTTGCCGTCGTTTTTAATGCGCAAGCGAATATATTTTGCTTGCTTCATTCGACGAAGATGTATGACACCAAACTCGCCGTCATGAAGCGTCAATGTGACTTGTTTCATAGAGGGTTTTAGGAAATTTGTATGCGGCGGTTCTCGGGTCGTGATGGAGCACTCATACGGCGAACAGCCGGTGTTGGTGTAATGACCTTTCTAACAGTTTCTTGCTTTTGTTGAATAACTGGCGGCAATAACTTACGAGCAACTGCCTTATGCTGGCCAGGAAACGTATGTTTGCCGCTAATGACAACATAGTTTTCGCCTGTCGGTGGCGTCAGCTGCTTCTTTAAGCCTTCGAAAATTGCTACAGAGAGACTACGATTATACATATCGTCGCGCTTTTTACTATTGCGTTTCAGCGAGCGCATTTTGGCGGTCGGTCCGTCAACCTGAGCCCAAATAACTAGTGTTCGAAAGCCATTCTCGCGGGCTTGGCGCTGAATACTCATGCGGTTGGTTTTGACGTTGGCATAAAGCCCGTCGATAATAAAAGTATGTCGTGAATGCAATAGTTCACTTGTCATATAGCTCGCAATGCGACTTATAATATCTTGTTCGCTTGAAGTATACGTCGGTTCATTAAAAAGTTCGTGCCTAATCCTATCAAAAGAGATAAAAGGCAAACCATAGGTTTTGGCAAATTGACGCGCAAAGGTGCTTTTACCTGCCCCTGGTAAGCCCATCATAATCAGCACGGTTGGCGCTGGTAATTGAAGCTGTTTCATGTTCTCCATTGTAGCAGACAGTGATTTGTAGATGAATTCCTTAGCTTTCGAATTAACAAATTGTCTATTTTGAGAACCTCCCACCAGGCGTGATATTACAAGCGCTCGCGCCTGGTGGGATGATTGCTCGTGTAGCCCGCTGGGCATAGTGTCGTTAGTCACTCTCTGCCAGTAGTACTGCGGCCTGTGCATCAACGGCAGCGCAGTATGCTGCGTATTCTACCTCGTCTGGATATTTTGGATCGGCTTGCTTGATTAGGTTAAGCAAGTCACGCCGAAGCTGCTTGGCTTCCTCGGCAAGCCGGTCAATATCCTCTTTTACCCCGGTTTGATCGTCGTAGCCGATGCTATCGACATTTGCATCTTGCTGCTGTTGCCAGAGACGCTCGTATGCCTGCAAGGCGTCTTGCAGCTGAGGGTATCGTTGCTCGAGCTTCTGAAGCTCGAGCCGCAGTTGGCGCAATGCCTGGCCAAGCTGATAAGTGGCCGCCATGCCAGTGAGATGCATGTCGGGTTGACCAAAATTCATTTGTTCCTCCGAACGAATAAAAGCTATGAGTGTACTGAACAAGCGCGACTACTCAAGCCTTTCTCTTATATCACAATGTGAGATGAATAGCAATAACTTTAAACAGATTACGGCTAGTGTGATGAACTCTATCCTTACCCAGCCAAGGTTAACATTGCATGAGATTGAGAGTGATTATGTCAAACCTGAACAGCTCGTGAACAGTCCTTAATGGCAACACTGGCGTAGTCAATTGAGTGAGTTTGTTGGCAAGCCCTTACTCTGTTATAGTATCAGTGCATAGGGGTATAGCTCAGCTGGTAGAGCACTGGTCTCCAAAACCAGGTGTCGTAGGTTCGAGTCCTGCTACCCCTGCCAAGCTTAGTAACAGATACGAAAATGCCTCAAATTTTAAAGGCATTTGTCTTGTTCTCGAACCCTTTCGCCTTATTATCTCATTTCCCTTGCTTGAGAAGCCAGCAAGGCTAGCTCTGCAAGAACAATAACAACCCCATTTTCAATACGATCCAATTGCATCTCTGGAGCTGGAGTGCCTGTATCCAACTGTGTTTGCATGGCACATTCCGGGTTCTGAGGAACATGCATAAAAAGTCGCGGAATATGGTCATATGTTGTAGGCAAGTCATAGAGCGCGAATGCCATAGTATTGCAACCTAACGTTCCTGCGTTATCGCTAATTACTGCTTCAAAAACCGGCTTGATGAAAACTTTTTAAGATTGAAGCTAGACCTGAATCACTTATATTGCATAGTCGCCGGTCAGGAGACTCCGGTCGTATTACATGACGTCGTGGACCGCCGAGCTGGGTAGGATTGTCGATGGTATCGATGATATTGCGAGCAGTTCTTTCAAGTTTAAAGCCCTTTATGCTCGCCATTCCCAAAGAAAGTGCCAGAACTCGAGGTTTTTCAAATAATCCTTGTACGAGTTGGTATCGTTCTTCCAGTTCGCAATCAATGACAACACTATCAATGGCGTAGCCATTGATTTGTTCACCGTGTAAGTTTCTAGCGATAATGCCGGTTGGATTTTGGAAATTATCTGCTTCCATCCGCCTGCCGGGGAAGCCTGACAATAATATAAGTTGGTTGCTCAGATGCCATTCTATTTAGCTTATACCAAGCCCCTGTTTTTTATTCATATTGTGATCAGTTGAGAGTTAAGGTTATCATAATAGAAGCAAACCTAATTTCTACCGTAGTAATAAAATCTTAAGCCTATTTATATAGCTGGCTATGACTTCCCACTGCCACAAATAGCACCGTATTCTCGTCGATCATCTTAAAATGCAGACGCAGGTCGCCTCCGGCGCTAATGCTGTGATAACCTTTCCATTCGCCTTTCAGGGCGTGGTTACGTAGTACCGGATGTGCAACGTCCTGCAAGAACAATATGATCGCTGCTTTGGCCTGCTCTTGGCGCTTACGTGGCAACTTTGAAAATTGCTTGTCGAACGACTTGGTAAAGTCAGCTTTCATACTACTTGCCCATAAGGCTGTCTAAGTGCGATAGTGCTTCTTTGTTATCCTTGGTGTGCGTAATATTGCGATCGGCTGCGTAATCTGCGTCGGCTTTGCGCATAATATCTTCTAAATAGGCAGTTGGTTCCAAGTCGGTACTTAGTACTACACGACGATCACGAAGCGCTTGCTTCACCACCATGTTTACAAAAGCCGTGCTTGATACGCCTAGCTCTGCCGCAAAGGCTTTGAGCTGTTCTTTAGTGTCTGGATCGGTTTTGATAGTTAATAACACGTTACTCATAATACATACATTGTATACTCAGCGTATGTATTAAGTCAATACTAGAATTATCTTGCCCTTGTAGTAAGTGAACCCAAGTTTTTCAAGTTTCTGGCCTATAAGGAGAAAATCAGAGAGAAAGGGGTTTCCAACGCGGGACGTACTCCCTGCCAAGCCTAATAACAGATACGGAAATACCTCAAAATTTGAGGCATTTGTCTTGTTCTCGAACCCCTTAGCTTTATTGCCCTGTCCTTTGGTAAAATGGACGCAATGTCTCACAAATCGGGAAAAGTGATTATTCCAGCTAGTGTTGCTCCATGGGATCACGAGCTGAAGACTGCCCATGCTCTTGCTCAACATGGATTTATCGTTGAGTTTGTTGCTGTTAGTAACAACCACAAAGCCAAGACAGCAGATGTTGTGATCGATGGCGTATTGTACGAGATTAAATCTCCAAAAACCGATAAATTGTCCGCTGTCGAGCGCAACCTGAAACGAGCCACAAAGCAGTCCAGCAATGTCATTATCGATTCTCGAAGAATGAGCAAGCTTCATGATGCTACAATACAAAAGTTCTTGGCCCAAAAGCTTAAGCAGCAGAAAACTATAAAGAGGATACTCTTTATTAATCGAAGGCACCAGGTTATTGACATTAGCGATATACTTTGATAGTATGAAGTTACTGAAGCCAAGCACGGAGCAGTATGCTCCTACCGCAAGGCTTCTTTTTTGTTTTGCTTCGGCGTCGGCTCGCCTTACACGACTATGGCATATACCCTGTCTGGATCGCTTCACTTTATTAACCTCAAATTCTGATACGATGTATACATGAAAACTCTCGATCGTAATAATGCACTTAAGCTCTGGGATAAGTATTGGCAGGACATGAAGCAGGAATGGTTTAAAATTGAGGTCCTGCAAGATTACACTGGCGAAGATGACAGTCCTTCCCTGCGAGCTTGGCTTGCGGGAGATAAAGAGCAAAGCCTCGCGTTGCTTAAGCGAGCTACACATAACGATTGGCTGGAAATGTGCCGAGAAAAGCATAACGCAGGCGTGTTGATGCGGCGTATCCGCATCATTGAAAAGCCGTATACTCTCTACACCGAGTGGGAGGTTGAGTTTTATAAACACGTCAACATTCCAGGCGGCGAGCAAATCTTTGTCGTCGAAAAGCAAGATGTTGCAGATATAGACCTGCCGAGCGGCGATCTGATGATGTTTGACAACAGACGAGTCGCCGTTTGCGCGTACGACACAATTGGACGCGTTACCCGACAGGCTTTCTATGATGAAAACGACGATATCACTAAGTTTATGCAACTCAAGCATGACTTGCTCGCTTTAGCTCGGCCGCTTCAGGCTCGATAATTATTACTTTTCTTCTGCTGTAGATAAACCCAAGCTTCTCTAATTTTCGGCCCACCAGAATAAAATCAGTCAGTAAGGGGTTTCCAGCGCAGGACGTACTCCCTGCCAAGTAGAATCGAATAAAAATACCTCTGTAAAATGAGGTATTTTCAGTTTGGTTTTGCGTAGGGGTGAGTGGTCAACCAAACTTTCTTCAGTTTTTGACTAATATTCTCATCATCTACGGGTACAAGTGTTCAACTACGACATCATACCGCTCGGTTAACCGCGTAGCTATAAGTGAGCGATGGCAAGCTTCTGGATCGCGCTCAACACAAAGAAGCGCAGTAACGCCTTCTTCCGGTAGTGCTGCCACTGTGTCAAGGTCGGCATGATCAAGTATCTCGGTGATATAGCGCTTGGTATATTCGGTAGCGAGTTCGCGCCGGTTGCGTTTACCGACACCTTGACGCGCATCTTCAGCATACTGGAGCTGGCGTAGCTCGGTGGTGGGTGCAAGTTCAAGATGGTGCTGGTACGCAATGCCTGCCTGAGCAAGCGCTGCCTGAAGGCGGCGCGAATTTGCCCATGCATATTGCGATCCACGAACACCACGACGCTGCCGCACATCGAGCAGCAGGCGGACGTCCGCCTGCTGTAACCGCTGTATAAACGTTTCACTATCGAAGTCGTAAACGCCGATTGTAGCCACCCTAGGTTCTGAAGTTGCTGTCATCTTGTCCGGCTGATCTAGTTGTGAATTACTTGGCCGCGCCGTAATTGTAAACACCCATGACATTGCCTTCGGTGTCGCTAAAGAGCGCCATAGAAAGGCCATATTCAACAATCTCGGTGCGTGGCTGCAAAATTCGACCACCGGCTGCTTCGATCGCTTTTAGCTTTGCGTCAATGTCATCAACATGAATGTTAATGACTGGCCCAGTGTCAGATTTATCTTGGCGCTTGTGAAAGCCGCCGTTAATACCGCCTACTTCGGTGGGATTGCCGTTTTCGTCGGCTGCGACGGTCAGTGCAAATACGGCATTATCACCCATTGGCGGTGTACCCCAGCCAAATACTTTGCCGTAGAACTCGCTTGCGCGTTGCACGTCATCCGCTGGCATTTCAAACCACGACACTTTATCTGCTTTTGTCATACAAATACTCCTTATTAACTTGTATCTGTATGCCAGTTTAGTTGGTCACGGAAGGTACGTATTGTACAGATCAGACATCGAACTTACTAAAATACTGCGCTGGCGTGTAACCAGTGATCGCCCGAAATGAGCGAATGAAGTGCGACTGGTCCGTATATAACATCGGGTAGCCTTGTCTCATGGCTTGCTGTAAGCGCAACACCTTGAGGAAATCATGCGGCGCAAAGCCTGTACGTTGCTTGATTGTTCGTTGTAACTGCCTTGGCGTCACGCCAGTAAGCTTTGCCATATCCGCAACACTGTGAATGTCATCAAGGTGAGTTAGTATTTTTGCTGTTACATTGTTCGCTACCACTATTTTATCGTCAGCGAGTTGCTGTACCAATTCTGTCATGATCGGCTGCTTGTCGCGAAAGCTTAGCCCAATCATTTTGTTATTTGTTTCAATGAGGGGCAAACCACCAGTATAAGACGAGCCTATATATTTGTCGGCTATCTCATCGCGATTACCTTGCCATACTCCGGGTAAGAATTGTATGCCAACGTAATGAAACTCTTTGCCGAGGTTTAATACCTCGTAGGTTGTGCGTAGGGCTGTAACGCCAGCTATGTCTATATCGATCTCATTGAACATTATGTCTACGCATGCGTCAGGCACTGCGTGGAGATGAAAATCCTCAGCAAGCGGAGCGATAGTCTTCAATTCCCAAAAGCAATGTACCAGCCTAGCCAATTCATGTGGTGGTTCTGCTTCAGTATATTGAACAGATTGTACGGACTTTTCTATACCATCTTGGACTGGAGTGTACATGTATTTATTGTAGCAGTTTTACTCTGTTATTCTGTGACTAGGTCCATGTCAGTATAATAAAGTCATGGCTGCTACATCCTTCGAAACTATTTTCACACGCCTCAGCTCGTCAAAATTCCGTGCTCGTTTTCATCTGACCAAAGAAATGCGTGCATATGTAGAGCAAAAAGGGCTGCCGGTAATCAAGCAGCATGCCGAGGATCTTATCAGCAAACGCCTTGCGCTGGCGCATATCACGAATGACGGCAAGCAAACTCCTATGAAAGGCCATCCGGTGTTTATTGCGCAGCACGCGTGCGCCGCTTGCTGTCGTGGCTGTTTAGAAAAATGGTATGGCATACCAAAGAACCAAAAGCTTACCATACAAGAACAAGCTGCGATTGTAGCGGTTTTAATGGCATGGATTGAGCGAGAACTAGTACAGTAAGCAATGGTTTACCTAAAACCCCCGAAGAGGCCACGCTAATGCTTCGATAAAGTTCTTCATGAAAGATTTACCGTTCTTAGCTAGCATAGCGGCCACGCCAACATGGATCAAAAAGAGGGTGCCAACAATCACATAGATCTTTAATTCAACCGGCCATCTACCATCTACCGTAATATGCGCCAGGTAGCCTGCGGTAAAGATCAGTAGAACACCCAATACTTTCATAAGCTTCATAGAATTATTATATCAAGTTTATGATGCTCGCTTTCGAACGTACTTTGAACAAAAATACCAGGTTGGACGTGCATACTATTATCGAGGCTATGTCCAAGATGGAATAGACTACGAAAGGCTACAAACAGCCGTGGACTTACTTATCTTCATCAAGTAGTACCCGAATCTCCTGTGCATCAACTTGTTCCAATCTTGTATCAAAAGTTTGGTTCCAGAACTGACTCTCCTGCCAAGTAGAATCAAATAAAAATACCTCTGTAAAATGAGGTATTTTGAGTTTGGTTTAGGCAAAGGGGTGAATGGACGACCAAACTTCCTCAACCAGCTCGTCGGGGTCCATAGACTTGCACTTACCGCAACCCCGTCTCGCAATAAATCGCAATATCAGTAAACTTGTCAGTTATTACCATGACGTTGTCGTTTGAGCAATACGGCAGCACGTCAGCCGCAACTGCCGACCGTATGGCGTAGTCACCAGGCTCTACTTCGACCCTAAACTTGCCTTGATCGTCAGAACTAAACTCTTTGATAACCCGAGCCTGGTCGCTCGTCGTTACCACTAACTTTGTTTCATACGGCGTATCGCCGCAAGCAGCATTACGGTCATCCTGCGGGCCAGGACAATAGGGGCCGAGCAGGACTGAGCCTTTGATGCCGCTCGCGCTTCTGGTGGTGTTGTTGTCTGTCTTGGTGCTTTCTTTCTCCTGGCTCAAGACGAAGTAGCCTACGACTCCCGCTACGAGAACGAGGCCGGTAACTATCAGGAACGATATGCGCTTTCTTGTCATCTTATCCTTAGTATACAACTGCTTATGGCAAAGGAGTGAGAATACTCAGTTAGTCGCTTTTGTGCTACCATAAGCATAAATGAAGCTTGCCAAAAACAACAAAAAACTGATCGCTACCGTCGCCGTTCTGGTAATTGGCGGGGTCATTATCTTTGCTGTCGCCAAGCAAAATAACTCTTGTGACGGCATATCCTGCGTCTCCGGCGAGAACGGCGACGAGTGCGTTGCGCCCAATGATGCCCTGGTTAGCTGTGAAGAACTGAGAAAGAATCCGCACAAAACGGATTGGTGGTAGTATGAAGCGCAAGAAAGTTATACTAATAACCTTGGTCATCGTAGCAGTTGCAGCTATCGTTGTCGTTGTATGGCTGAGTAATCGCAAAGACGAACCGTTCGGTACCAAACAACCACAAATTATCAGCGGCAAGGTCAACGGCATTAGTAATGAATGTCATGCAGACGGGGTTTGCGGCGTAACGCTCGATAATGGCAAAACGATTATCACCGGCTGCGGTCTTATGGCTGGCGGCAAAACCTGTAAGACATATGACCAGACAAAGCTGAAGTATGGAGAACGTGTAGAAGCGACAGTCATTCAGACCGACGCAAACACGTACACGTTGGAGTGTGATAGTTGTACGATACGTCCGCAAGATTAGAGTCATTACTAAAAACTTGTTCTATCTTCCGAAGACTACATTCTACTTGGATAATGAAACAGAACTCAACCAGTGACGTGCAATTCGCGTCCCACTTACCTAGAGGTATTCATGGTATGCTGGCTATATGAATAAAAACGTCTTCAAAAGCATCGGAGCAGTCCTTCTAGGGTTCGTTTCCATCGCAATCTTAGCGGCTATCATTGACACTATCTTACAGTCGGTCAAAGTACTGCCCGTTACAGGCGAAAAAAAGTTTGAAGATTGGCAATCACTACTCGCCATGTCGTACCATTTAGTATTTGTCATATTTGGCGCGTATCTTGCAGCCAGGCTCGCACCGACCCGCCCTATGGCTCATGCGCTTGCTGTTGGGGTGCTTGGTGCCATCATTAGTGCAATTGGTTTACTCGCTATTATTAAAGGTAATCTTGCACCGGTATGGTATGGCTGGGCGTTAATTATCGGTGCATTACCGGCGACATGGCTAGGTGGAAAGCTATTTGTTTTGCGCCATAAACAGAGTCGAAAGTAGTCTTTCATGCCTCTTCACTGAACTGCTCTCGTATTTCCTGCACATCAACTTGCTCTAGCCTATCATCAAAAGTTTGGTTCCAGAACTCACTCTCCTGCACAATCAAAAAAGGTGAAGAAAGCTTTGTAATTGACGACTATTATTGGACCGAAGACGATTATGGAACGGCATTAAAAGAGGCTGGATTTACTGTGTCGATGACCTTCCCGAAAGCAGAAGGTAAAGGCTGGTTGGACGAAACAAAAGTGGCGCCACACGTAGTAATAAAAGCCGTAAAATAGCCAGGTTCTAAGATAGGGGGGCTATATCCGCAGGTTGCGGCATGTAATGCCATTTAAGGCAAAAGGCTCCTCGTAATAATTACGATTTTTTGCTATAATATAGGTATGAATTTGCCTACTCAAAAACGAAAAAAGATCGTAAAACAGGCTGTCGCAAACGAACGGCTTGAGGGCCTTAAAGTGTCCAAAGAGTCCCAACAGATCGCTGGTAGTTATGTAGCTGGCAAAGCTTCGGCTAAGCAAGCGGCAGCAAAGATTCGAGCCCGTTACGGAAAGCTGTAGTGGTCTTTGTTGATCCGTATTATGACGAGAATATTGGAGAATTGCGCAACTTACTAGGTGCGCAATCTGCCAAGGAGTTTCGAGAATTAGAACCGCAGTTTGTTTTTGCTAATGAGCTTGAACTTGAAGCTGTAGCGATTCCTCGGACAAACGATCTGGAGGAGTTGCTTTTGATTCATAAGCAATTATTCAAAGGTGTGTACGGTTGGGCCGGAAAAATCCGGACAGTAGATATCAAGAAGAACGAGGATGGTGCGGAATTCTTTTTAATCGTCAGCAAAATCTCAAGTGCTGCCGACTATGTTTCAAAGAACTCGCCAAAGAAAACTACCTGAAAGATTTGAGCGAAGATGATTTCGTCGAACGCCTGGCATACTACTATGACCAACTCAATTATATCCATCCGTTTCGCGAAGGCAATGGCCGGACGCAGCGTGTATTTTGGACGCGAGTAGCGCGTGATGCTGGCTATGAAATTAATTGGGATGCTATCATAGGCGATGAAAACGATGAAGCTTCAAGAATCGCTGCTGAAGCTATGGATTTATCCGGCCTGAAGCGAATGTTCCACGGGATAGTCACTCATTTATAAGCTCTGCCTCTACTCATCCAATAGTGCGCGTATTTCCGAAGCGTCTACCTTACTTAACTCCTCCTCAAAAGTTTGGTTCCAGAACTGACTCTCCTGCCAAGTAGAATCGAATAAAAATATCTCTGTAAAACGAGGTATTTTTGATCCGGTTACTATATAGGATAATAGGTTACGAACTCCCTACTCGTATGCCGTAGAGATGAGTTATGTGCGCTAACATACTTAAGCTCCACTTTGTAAACCTTGCGTTGGATATTTCTTGATTGAAGGCCTAAGATGATAGTTTTTTAGTCTGATATAATACGAAGTATATGGAAAAAGGTCAGAATATCGCTTATATTGACGGGCAGAATCTCTATATGGGTACTGCTAAAAGTTCCCCTCAGTGGAGCGTCGATCTTGCTCGTTTTCGAACGTACCTTCAGCAAAAATACGAGGTTGGACGTGCATACTACTAACTAGGTTATGTCCAAGACGGTATAGACTACGAAAGGCTATATGAAACAATACAGACAGCCGGTTTTATACTTGTTTTTCGCGAACACAATAGCGCTATGCTTGGCAAGAAAAAAGGAAATGTTGATTCAGATATTATCTTCTCAGCGATGAAGAGATTATATTTGAAAGAAGAGTTTAATAAGGTCATACTAGTATCGGGAGATGGTGACTATAAGCCACTGGTGGATTTCCTGATAGAGCAGAATAAATTCGAAAAGATTCTATTTCCAAACCGTAAGTATCGCTCCTCATTATACAAATCGCTATCAAGTACCTATTTCGCATATCTGGACGACAAAGATATAAAGCGAAAGATTGAATTTAGCAAAAAGCGCAAACAAAAAAGAGAAGCTTCCTTAGGTAATTAGCCGTTCGGGGCACTTCTCGTCTTTATGTACCAAGTATAGCACTTGCGTGCTTCTTCTGTCAACGCCATAAGACACCTCGGCCTAGCTCTCACATAGTCTGGGCCTACTCAAGTAGTTCTCGAATCTCCTGCATATCAACTTGCTCTAATCCTGTATCGAAAGTTTGGTTCCAGAACTGACTCTTCTGCCAAGAAATTATCTTTAAGAATACCTCTATGAGACGAGGTATTTTTTGAGTTTGGTTTTGGTATAAGGGTGAACGGACGACAAACTCTCTTATTTGCCATGACGATTTTATAGTATTCGCAAACGCAGAGTTATTAATAGTTGAGGTTAATTCGCAACTATAAAATCCCCGCAGTTTGCGGGTATTTGAAGCATTATAATGCTGTTTTTGCGGGGATATGGTATAATTTAAAGTATATGAAGCTACAAAAACGACAAAAAGATTTATTAAATATTTTATTTCCACTTTCTCTGAGCACATCAAAAGTAGTAGAAATGATGGCTCATATTGGGTTCGATCTATCTGAGGATACGATCCAAAGAGACATAAAAGCCCTTACTTTAGCCGGATTTGTAGAAAGTGAAGGCGCTGGGCCAAGTCGCCAGCACGCCTTGACAACACTGGGCCGGCTACAAATAGATCGCTTGCCTGCTGCTATAGATCACTATTTGCAAGATGGAGACCGCCAGCCGGTACGTTATTTATTTGATGTTCCCGAAATAACCGCTCGATACGTACAGGATAAAGGTGTCGGAAATGAACAGAAGGCGGTTGTATTGAAGTATCAACAGTTTCTTGCATCTCTTGACGGTACCCTCCTTGCACGCTGGCGCCAGAAATGGCTTATCGAGTTTGCATGGAAGTCAAGTTCAATTGAAGGTAATACTTACTCCGAACTCGAAACAGAGACATTACTTTTGGACAATATAGAAGCATCTGGTAAAAGTCATCAAGAAGCACTCATGATTGTGAATCATCAGAAAGCATACGATTTTATACTTGAAGATAAAGCTAATTTTAGAACAATAACAAAATCTCAGGTGCTTAAGCTTCATGAGCTGATAGTTCAGGGGCTTGATGTGTCGTTTGGTATTCGGTCAGCGGCTGTCAGAATCAGCGGATCAAAATACATACCACTTAGCCGTGCTCAGCAGATAGATGAGAATCTCGATAAGGTTATCTTGGCAATCAATTCAATTGAAAACCCACTCGATAAAGCCCTAATGGCAATACTTCTCGTATCTTATCTTCAGCCTTTCGCAGACGGCAATAAAAGAACGGCACGAGTGCTTGCCAATGCAATTCTTGAAAGCTATAACTACCCGCCCATCACCCTTGCGAACATCGAGCCGACGCGCTATCGACGTGCTTGCATTGCGTTTTATGAGATGACCGATCTGAATCCTATGGCGAATATCATTAGCGACTCTTATAAGACGTTTCTAGACTTGGAATAGTGTAGCACTAGGACGGCCACTCGTTTATAGGCATTGCTCTTCTAGTAATGCACGAATCTCTTGCGTGTCTGTGCTATCAAATTCTTTCTCGAAAGTTTGGTTCCAGAACTGACTCTCCTGCCAAGTCCAGTAACAGATATGAAACTGCCTCAAAGTATGAGGCATTTGTTCTGTTCTCGAACCGCTGCATCTGAAATGCAACTCCTTCGTTCCAGGCTACCTCCGTCTGATATAATCGAGACATGAAGCAGCTTTTCGTCAAACCATCCATAAAATTCGAAGATCTAGAAAAACTTGATGTACGTGTGGGCACTATTGAAAAAGTAGAAGACATTGCCGAGTCAGACAAACTTATCCGGCTGACTGTAAATTTCGGAGAATTCAAACGCAACATTCTAGTAGGCATGAAGAAAGAACGAGAAAATCCGGCAGAAATTGAAGGTAAACAAGCGCTATTCGTCGTAAATCTTGAGCCTCGTAAAATGATGGGCGAAATGTCAGAAGGCATGGTGTTTGACATCGGATATGCCAATGGTGTTATCCCTGTTCTTGCCCTGCCGGAGAAGCCGGTGCCGAATGGTACTTGTGCAGGATGACGAACGGGACCGTAGCCCACAATAACGGCCGCATTTATTATGAAGTAGTCGGATCGGGCGACCCTATCGTCTTTATCCATGGGTTCACGCTCGACCGTACAATGTGGCAGCCGCAAATTGAGTTCTTCAGCAAAGACTACCAAGCCATAACTTATGATGCGCGTGGTTTTGGAAAATCCAGTTTGCCCGTCGCTTCGTACGATCATGCGGCCGATTTACAAGCACTGCTCAAGCATCTTGAAATAGAGGATGCACATATCGTCGGGTTGTCTATGGGTGGCAGAATCGCCACTAACTTCACGCTTGCATATCCAGAAATGATAAAGTCGCTGACTCTCATGGGTTCGGCACTGGATGGCTACAAGAGTGAAGTTGACTGGAATGTGTATGCAAAAGAAGAAAGTCTTGAAAAAACAAAAGAAAACTGGCTGAATCACGAACTTTTTACTGTCACACAAAAACGGCCGAAAGTAGTAAATGCATTGCGTAAAATTGTAGAAGACTATTCTGGCTGGCACTGGCTGAATCATGATCCACAAATATCTGCCGGGACTCGTGCGCGAGGCCGGTTGCATGAAATTGCAAAGCCGACGCTTATTGTAGTAGGCGAAGGGGATCTGCACTACTTTCATAACATCTCCAATGTCCTAGCCTCTGAGATTCCTAATGCGCAGAAAGTGGTTGTATCAAAGGCTGGACATATGGTGAATATGGAGGCGCCTGATGAAGTTAACAGGCTACTTGCCAGCTTCATTGCCAAATCCCTCCAGAATTAATACGGTACCTCTGCTATAAGTAAAGCCAAGTTTTTCTAACTTCTGTCAACCAAAAGAAAATCCGCCAGCAAGGGGTTTCCAGCGCGGGACGTACTCCCTGCCAAGAAATTTTTAAAATCTACAGGTTGAGATGCGGCTATTACAATGAAAAAGTTCAGTTAATCCGTTATTGACTCCCACGCCACACCCTCCTCGCTTCATCTACTGCTTGCGGGTTTGGGCGGAGGTTCGCCGGAGAGCTTTTGGTGGATACATCAGGCAATAAGTCACCTATCTTACTGCTATCTAAAGAAGGCTCCAGTGGTGATATGGCGAGGTTGCCTCCAAGTGCTATAGTGTGAAGGTACTGATCGGGTAGCGCGCTTCCAAGTGAAACCATGGTGTGCTGTACGAGCCTATGGTTAAATCCAAAAGGATTCTCAGGGGTGCTCAAGACCGCCAAGCTTCCAAGTGCCCTTCTATGCTGGCGGTCGCCTATTCTAGCAATCTCGGCTACTATGCCGTATGCATTAAAAAATTCCTGAGGGCATTGCGACAAGACGGCAGCGCCGAAACGATGACAATTACTTCGGTGCTCACGGTCGTTCAAGACGTCGCTCACTCTATAGAGGCGAGGCGGGTCGACGTAGAAGTCGTGAAAGTAATCGGCAACTGAGAGCGCAAACTTTTGCGGTAACTCAAGAGGTAGGGCTTCAGTATCTGTTCTTCGGTAGGCATTAGCATTCGACAGCTGGGATATATCCGCCCAAAGCTCCTCACCTTCAAAGGACATGCCCGCAACTCGACTGTAGGGGGCATGGTCGGGAAAGAGCTCATTTGCCCAAGTGCTTGGATGTGTGTAAAAGGTTACTTCTGTGTTAGTCATATTAATTATTATGCTTTCTTGGTAGTAATTATCCAAGGCGGCACGGCCTACCAGAACTTTTCGCATACCGATGTTGCCCGTACACGTGAGCAAGCAGTGCAGCCGCAATTTCGGGATGAGGCACAGGCTCGGCGGATAGCGGCAGCTGTATTGCAGCCCGGTATAGTGCAGGTGCGCGGTAAGGAAATACCGATGCCTGATCCTGCGCTTCTTTTGCAGCGATACAGCTTGCCCTTAGTGAATAAAGATACTGTCTAGCACTAATGGCGGCAATTCCTGTATACAGGATATGGGATCTTGTAACCGGCAGGATTATTAGCAGGGTGTATACTACCGGCCCGGCCTCCCTGACATCAATGCCTTTTTGCAGTTAGTCTGCGTGGTCTCAAAGAGTCTAACTACCTCCATCACCGCCGCCACCACCGTCTCCACCTCCTCCATCGCCGTATCCACCTACTGAAGCACCACCGTCGCCCCCACCGGAGCTATTATTGCGGCCATATCCGTTTCTGACACCTCTGACCATGCCAATGATGCATAGTATAATAACTATCCCGATAAAAAAGAATGCAATAACGTTAGGTAGTTCTCTGGTGCTAAGAACAAGTGCGACCACATTACAGAGCAGAATAACATTGATGATTATCAGTACGGCTACCGACAGTTTCGTCCGAGATGCCCGCCAGTACAGTATTGCCCATAGCGCGGTGAGTACGATCGCAACGATGAACGTGATGAGAAAAAGTACTGTACTATACCCGTACGAGCCCATAAACGACGGTGGTAAAAGGTTCAGCAGGTTCTCAAGCGCGTATGCTATTAGAGCGGCGACGCCAACTTTGTGGTAGTCTAGTTTATTCATAGAATGATTATAACAAAGAGGTTCTTTGGTGGCCGCCCTAACGGAGTAAGTTAAATGGCTAAGATAGTGCTTCTACTAGACTTTTTTAACTAACTACTATTTATTCTACACACTGAAGTAAACGGTTTCGTGCTATTGATTGTCGTACTGCCTTTTCGCATCATTCTCTTCTAATAAAGACGAACTTGGGGCTAATCTCGCATATCTGACGAGAGAGTAGCCGCGACTCGAATAGATATTAATAGATCAATACTGATGCAAGTATTGGTTTTTTTATTTCTAAAAAACCTCTAAAGTGGCCGTGATAAGACGATGGTCTGACGGATAGGCTTCTAGGTGAGGGTCATCAGGTTCATGAACCCGATAAGTATCGGCAACCAAACCTTCTTTCCATGCATTGTTTACGAGCAGCCAGTCGATTAATAAACCTCCGCCTTGTTCGGGGTTACGATTAACAGTCGGCTTAAAAGCCTCTTCGGCTGGCGTACCACTCTGATAAGCAAGCTCTGCTAAAGCATGCCAGCCGATGGCCTGCCGGCCAAATGCCCTTACTTGATTAGTGCGCATTTTTTGTATCGGATCCCAGTCGCCAAGCATGAGGTCCATTGCATCCGTATCGGCAACATATGTGCCATCTGGGAGTAGCTTAGCTTTAGTTTTGCGTAGCCGGTCGGATGCTTTGGTCCAATCCATATCTACATGAGGCCCGCTAGCGGCATTGTTAAGATCGCCAACCAATAGCGTCGGCATTCCAGAGGTGAAACCCTTGGTTTTGTGTGCTTCTGCTTGCCGTAAGAAACCATCCTCTGGATCCCAGTGCTGGATAGAGACGCGAAACTTGGCTGCTTGTCTGCCCGCCATATGCATGAAAGCTACATTTCCCCTGTCTTTATCTGTTACCGATTCATCTCCCCAAGCATCAAGGCGAACTACTTGTGGATCATACACAAGAGCGGGCCTCGTGGCATCGCCGCGGATGCCGCAGCCGAGTTCACCTGCATAAGGGCGCCCGAGCGCTTCTGCTAATGCATTGACGGCCATGTATAGAATAGTTTTTCCATCCGTCTTCCAGCCCTTAGCTTCGTTTAAAAGTATGACGGCTGGAGCTTCTTCTGCTGCCTTAAAAGCTTGTTGGAGCCCATTAAAATCATAATTGCCGCTAGCTGTACGGCCACCGTCTTTGTAGTTAAATAAACCAACTGAAAGTTCACTAGTCATGTATCAAGTTTAACTGACAAGCACTGACTTTGTAAGACATCATCAACGACTCTTGGGAGGTGAGGTTGGGATCAGTAAGGGTAAGATATCTTAAGCGCTGTCCGAAACCTCAGACTACGTGAAGGCTCGGCAGTCCATGTACCACCATCCGGAAGATAGGCCGCGACACCCCGCTGGTATGGTCTGTAGTCGCTATAAAGCATACCGTAACAACCGCCGTTACTGGTACCCGGTGAGCGCTGCGCAATACCATAGCGCACATTTGCAGAAACCTGGATGTTGGGAGTTATGGTAAACTCACGCGGAGACCAGCCTATCGCAGATGCGGCGATGGCCGTGCTATAGAGTACCGGTCCATTTGGTGTAGCATTGGCATCCACTGGTACAATATCTACCGTTAGATTGCCATTGGCATTATTCTTAAAAGTGGTAACCGATATTTTATCGAGTATGCCGTTGCGGCTTGGCATAAAGGTTTGCATGCGGCTCCAGTTGGACCGTATGTCGCAGTAGGTACGGAAATAAGCGCTGCCACTTGACTGGTCGGTACCGGCCACAACCTTAACCATTCCTCGGGCGCCATCACCAAGTGTGGCGGTGAAAGCATTAGAACACGGTATGGCATTGATGGCTGTTCCCGAAAAGCTTAACGGCTGCCAGAAGTAATTCGCCAAGGCCTGATTAGGATTCCCCGCCTTCCATAAGTCGGAGCCGTATAAGTATATATCACCGTTAGCCCCTGGCAGCTGGCTAACAAAGCTTGGCTGCCCGCCGCAACTATTAGAGTTAACTTGTGTCGGTGCGCTCCATGCCCCCAAGGGGTTTGTTGCTGTTTTATATTGTGTACTTGTACCGCCGCAGTAAGGACAGGTCGGTCCAAAGACGAGATAATATGTCCCGCCTCGTTTGAAAAGGCTCGGTGCTTCCGCTCCCGAAGCCACTACAGTTGTGGCAGCACCTATGCCCGAGGTGTAGCTATTGTTAAGCCGTTGGATTTTGATACTGTGAGCCGGACTGCCGCTGATATTGGTATAGGCGATATACGCGATGCCATCAGTATCCTTGAATATATCCATATCGCCGTTAACGAATGTCCCCGCTGTGCCTTCGTTGGCTATGTCAGGCTCTGCCTGCTCGATAAATAGTCCCGTCGGTGTATCGGCAGTAAATACACGGTAGCCGCTGGCATTATCGTAGCCATTTACCCAAAGCACATACTTCTGCGTTGCATCGTTATAAAGAACGTGTGGTCGGTAACAGCCGTAGCGCGGCGGCGCACAGCCAGCCTGGCGGGCGGGAGCCGTTCCGTCAAAAAGAAAGCCTTGGTCGGTCCAGCTGACAAGATCAGTTGAACTATACGCTTTGAAACCGCAGAAGGGCGTGCCAACAACCTGTAGCTTGTAACCGCAATCGTACGAGGTGCCGTATAAGTAGTATTTGCCGTTAAAATAAGCGATCTCTCCATCATGGGCGTCGATTGCATTACCGTTCGTATCGAACCTGGTGACTTGCCTGCCAGCCGGATCAAAATTGGTAACAGTAGTCGTGTAGGCCGTGGCCGCCCAAGCCTCAAGAAAGTTACCGCTAATAATTGCCATGGCAATAACGGCAACACTAATAAGTCTCCCAAGGATTCGTCGTACTTTCATGTTCTGCCTCTCTTGTCTTACGGTCGCTTTGAATTATTCAATGACAATATCATATTAATTAAGTATTTCAAAGAGTAAACTTACCTGAATCTCAAACCCCCCTCCAGACCACTCTTTTTACATTAAGCTCCACTGGAGCTTTTCTTAAGCGTTGGGCTGAAATCGGTTAGTTAAACCGATTTCACACGATCTGGAAGGGGGTTTGAGATTCAGGTGTAAACTTATAACCGCGTAACTAGTTTGCCTGCCATTGCCTGGTTCTTCGCACCATTCCGTGGCCCTCGTTTGCTTACTATGGTAGTTAATCTTAGTGCAAACAGAGGAAGGTGGGTAGTTTCAAAATGAAAGAGAGCCCGCCGAAGGAGCTTCTCGCTGACGGTGTTTTTGCACCTCCGGCGGCTCTCTTCGTACGGACTCGGTGAAGTCAGCTGGCCTTGCCTTCCGGCGTCTCGCTTGCCGCGACAGGGGTCAGGATGACGGTCTGGCCGAGCGGATCGATGAACGAAACTTCCCGGCCGGTCCGCTGTGCAACGCGCAGGAGAACTTGCTGGAGCTCCTGGATAATCGTTGCCCAGCTGTAGTTACGGTTGTGGGTCAGAATGATCAGCTTGTCGTCAGCCATGTACTCGTATCCGATGCAAGGTGTTGCATTCAGCATCGCGAGTTCTTCCTGGTTGAAGCTGACCTTCGCACTGAGCTCGAATATCAAGCTCGGAGGCGGCTGAGCCACGACCACATGGCGTGTTGTTGGCTCGGGCTCAACTTCGGGGCTGCGCGGCCCTAACTCTGGGCTTCTCAAGAAACCACATCCTCTATCAGGCCTGGTTTCCCAGGCTCGATTACAACTATAGGTATTATACAACTTATATATAGATAAAACAACCCCCTTCTACTCTGTACTCTGCTTCGGTTGGTCTAGTGAGGTATGAGCGGTGGTCGTATCCAAAAGTAAACCAGTTTCCAGGTACTCCTTGAACGTTCTATATAATGATTCTGTGACAATTTCGAGTTGGTCGCTTGAGAGCAATTCCACATCTTCCGAAATAGTGGCAGGCACAGATTCAAATTCATTGAGGCAACTTAATATGATCTGCCCAGGGTTGCTGAATCCATGTTTTGCTGCTGAAATAGGAAGGACTCCAGCATTAAGATAAGATGTGGTGTTTTGCCGGATCCTTCTGGTATTTGATGAGCCCTTCCCGCGATGTTGCCGTTTAACTGAAAGCCTTATGTTGGGTGATAAAAAGCTTGTGGCATTCTTGTTAAGAATAATCCCGCTATCCCAGTTAGGATTTTTAATAGGGTTAGGTATAGGCTCACGACCTTGCTCTCTATAAAGAGCCATGCGTCCTAGCCATCCCTTATGTGGAGCATTATACTTCCGGCGTGCCCCAAGCAAAATTGGCATAAATTCTAGCAATGTTGTATAAACTGGGTCATCTGGCAATTGTTTTTCGGGTTTTAAGAGTGGTAGGATTGTTTCCGAAGCATTAAGCAGCCGCTCGTAATTATTACGGAGAGGTTTTGCGCTTGCTGCTTGCCGCCACTTGGGCATCTCGGCTTGACGAAGACGGTTCACCGTTACAAGGGAAAGCTGTCCCTGAAATAAACGCCGTATTTTCGCGCTCTTTATTTTTCTCTCAATTGCTAATCTACCTAAATATCTCTGGGACGCACTTGCTTTTGCGAGCCATTCACCCCTACGCTCAGGATCGGCAATGGCTAAGTCAAGATAAGCTTCACTTTGGATAAATGTAGCACGCAGCCTATTTGGGCCGGGATTTCGTGTGCCGGCAATAATTGCCTGTAGTTCATCGGGTGCCGGGCGGGTATCGCCGAAAGATTCATAAGGGGCGTGTTTATTAGTATTCATGTACCGGATAATTCTACACTATGTGTCTGTGGTATGACTATTAGATTATACACTCGAGCCCTGCTGCCCCTGCCGCGAGGGCTTTACAGAGTCTACAGAGATAAATGTAGACTTTTTTGCTATGAAAAGTTCGATTGCTTGACGTGTCCGATGTATACGTCAGCTAGTGGATAGCCGCCCGGCACAGCATGACTTCATAAGGATGCAAGATAATAAAATTGGCTGCTCGTTCTATATGCTCCAAGAATAGCGGCTCCAAGAGTTCAACCATCTGATTGTACGATTCGCGGTTCCAGGCGTGTAGTTCTGTGTATGCTCTTCTGGCTTGTTCTCTTGGGACATCATGACCACTTACGGAAAACTTTGTTTCGTCTAGATCATGGTAATATTGACGCCTCTCTTCATGCGTCGGTGGCGAAAAAAGCTCCGGAGGACGGTAACCGTTATAGGAGGATTCATCTCCCATAAGGGGACATCGTGAAAACTCAGGTGACATACTAACCCTTGATTATGCTCACTATATAGTACTTAATTGAAGACTAAGATTCTATAGTCATCCGCGAACTTCTGCCATAGAAAAACTTATACTTCCAGTTAGGTCTTTTTTCTATTCTGATAGCTACGGACTTGAATCGGGGCCCCTCTGTATATTATTCACGATTGCATAGAGGGCATCATCCTACGCTTTGGCGCGAAGACAGGTTAATCTTCTTTAAAAGTAAGAGGCCCTACCCCGCGAGTTAGTACACGCTGGGATAGGGCCGAGAGGTCGGGCGTCTCAAGCGACGCGCTGCATCAGCGACTACCGGCACAGAATCTGCAGAAGCAAATCGGCGGGCAAGACATCTAACACCTCCCTGAATCATGTGACAATTAGTTTGTCACAAACAGTATCGAACTTTGTCCGACTAATGTTAATTATGACATATACTGTACGTATATGTCAATAGTTGCATGAATATATATCTCTTCATTCTTAAATATTTCTTGAACTTTCTTGTGTCGCTCAATGATGTGACGCATACTAGGTTATAACATTGAAAGAAAATAATCCGCGATCTGAATCACCAATACCCCCGCCCATCTCAGGGAGTGCCTTAGAATCTGGAGTTTCTCCGGGCGAGTTACCGCGTCGGCGTTCTAAAGATGTCATGGCGAGCTCTCTTGATATTGTTGAAGAATTCATTGGTGTAAAGTTATCTGATGATGGTGAATTGGTGCGTGCTGTCATGGCGTTGCCTGGCGAACAATTCTTTGAACTATTTACGCGGTTAACTAGTTATAATAGCACGAGAACCGCCCTGCAACGAGGAAAGCCAGCTCCTGATTACATTGAAGAGTGCACCGCCCTGCCATCATCTGACGAAATTCAGCAGTATATAGGCCGTCCTATGCATGTCCATGAAGCCTCACTGGCTGCCGCGCGTGAGAGTACTGATATTGCAAATATTTCTGCATTAAAACACTTAATCTTGTATTGTGACACCATATTCATGGAGAATCCTTTGGAAAACTTGATTGCACCACAAGAGATAGCTGATGCACTGCGGCAGCTACAACCGATTGCTCCGCTCGTTAGGTCAGGCAATGTAGTACTTGCTCGATCGCTTGGTGCCACATCGTCATACGCAAATCAAAGAAGTGACTCTTTCATTGCTTACCTCTTGAAGCGTGATCATCCAGAGTTGCTCCAGGCATACGAAAAAGCTTGGCGAGATTGTATAAATCACGTCAGAGATAACCGAACCTCTCCCGAAGGAAAACCAGTGCAAAGCCGCTGGCAGGCTATTGTGGAGGAAACTGAAGCCGCTTTGGTGCAGTCATATCCCCGCAAAGTAAGTATGGATGAGATGAGGTGGATAAAACACGTGCAGGCGGTGGCTCAGCGTTATGGCTGGACGCCGGTTACTTCTAGTGAGACCATGACCTATCACATTGAACAGTGTGTTCGTTTAAAGCTTGATGGCAAGCCTGCTTCTCTTGAGCCGAGTTCATCGCCCGTGGGACCGGCAGTAAGCTACGGCCTGCCTTCTTTGAGCGAAGTTTCTTTTGCCGACATTATCCGTCTGCGCGAAAATGAGCCAATATTTGCTGAAGTGCGCAACGCTCTGGGGCAACTGGCGACTGCTTGCGCCCAAGAAGGCCAGCCAAGTGACTATCGCTCATACAAAAACACTATTCATACGCATGCCGAAGAGATCGTTCGGCCGGCTTATGAGCAATTGATGAAAATGCAGCGGCGGGCACAACTTCGGAAATTGGCGGGCATGGGTATCGGTAAGGCGGTTGGTTTAGGGCTCCATGCCGCTGAAAAAACTGGCTTTGCCCCTGGTGCTGGCAAGGCTGCCGGTGCAGCTGGTAGTGGAACGCAAAAACTCGTAAGTGGTAACGCTCAGCGTAACCATCAGGATGCCGAGGTTGGCCTCGACATCCTGAAGTCGATAATGTTGTATTGAGTTTGCAGGCTTGAATCGATAAGCGTAACTTTCTAACGAAACGATCAATCAGGTCAGATTCCGGACGTATAGTAATAGATATGAATATCAATAATTTTGTCGAAATTGAAGGGCCAGCTGCTTATGTGCAGACGGCAGTACAGAATACGCTTAATGATCATGATCTTATAGATCATGAACTTCGGACTTTGCGCGAGGTGCTTTCTGATACTCCTCTTGCGAAAGCTCCTGAGACGAACCAATTTTATAAAGCGGGCTATTTTAAATCAGCAGTTGCCGCTATTGGTGCTTTTGCTGTTATTCAAGATATATTTCCTCGTGTAACAGCATGGCACGAACATCATCGTACACTTCAACAAGACGCTAATCTTACCGACCCGATAGCTATTGGCCAAATCTGGGTGTCAGAGGCAAAACAACGCGTTATGGCTTACCTTGAAGCGAAAGACGATCCTCTTTTGACATACTTTCAAACTGCTCAGCAGACTCTGTTTGATGCACATAAGTTATGGAAACAAACGCCTGTTGGAAAAAAGAGCTGGCCGTCGTATCAACTCACTCCAGAGCAAGTTCGAAAGGATCCACTTCGAACGACGTCGGCAAACGTTGCGGTAGCTTCAGAACATTTGGCGGCCTTTTCGGTTTATGCTTCGTTACATCTGGGTATTAACGGTACTGCCGATAGCGATGCCTTAGAAGAGATGACCCGTGAGGTGGCAGTTCCTGTGATTGTTGCGGCATCATCTGCTCATCGTCATTTCGAAAAGACACCTGAAAATGCCAAGCTCCTTCAAGAAGGAAGAGAAGACGAGGCGATATTTTCTATCCCTGGTAATGCAACGGCTCGCCTATCAATTGAAGCCATCACGAAAAATGGCCTTCAGGCGACTATAAATCACTTCGCTAAGAGCCCAGCTGTAAAAAGCCCTGTGTTTTGTCCTCACGGTGCTTTGGCTGATGGTCCTTTAAAGCGCCCATGGCGCTGCGCGGGAGCGGTTTTTGCTGGATATTCAGATGCTACTGACGTCGCAAATGCTCGAGCTTTCTTTTCTGAGACGGGCTTTTTAAGTGAATATGGCGAAAGATTTAGCCCAGTACTGGCTCTCTCGGCGCTCATGGCCGTTGTTCACCGGGATACACAGCACGAGCAGTGGTTGCGTATAATCGAAGGTTCATATCCAGATATCCCAGATGGAAAGGAAATATTAGCTTATGAACGGCGGCTGCTAACTTAAATTAGATGCCTCTGTTAATCATTTGATGTAACAGGGATGGAGTATCTACCTCCACCCCTGTTACGTTAAGCCTGTCTTGCCGGCCTATCGTTGGGGCTGTACTTGCCACTCACCCGACTGCGAGAGTTCACCTAGAGGTACCGTAAGAGAGCCCGCTATCGATTCGTCGCTCTTGAGCGTCCCAATCAGCTGGAATGGTGGTGCTCCGTCTTGGGGTGAAATGTTCAGAATAATTCTGTTTCCGTTCATGGTGCCCTCGAAAAGCCCTGTGCCTCCTACGTCGCGTCCGTCTACCTCTATCTCACCGGCCAATGCATTCGGATCTTTTTCGGTAAACTGTAGTTTCAGCCTGGCGCTACCGTCCATGCCAAACTGTTTGGCGGTGTGGTTCATTGAGGTGCCGATATAGACATCGGCAAGCGGTGCCTGCGTGCCTTGTGGTACCTGTGTGCCCGGTGTTGCTATGCCCGGTCCTGATTCCGGGGTAGTTGAGGTGGCATCGGTCTTTGTGAGAAGAACTATCACAACTATCACTGCTACTGCGAGCGCAACCGCCAAACACACAATTGCCCAAATAATAGGTCCACGTCTACGGGGCACATTGCCTTGTGGTTGAGGGTGTGGCGGATATGACACGAAGAGACCTCCTTTGTTGGCTCATGGCCGATGATAGCATAAAAAATTGATCGTGGGCATGAGTGGTGCATTGACATAGCTAAAAACAGGCTTTAAACCTGTTTTTAAGCTTATGGTGCTCCCTACTGTAATTGGCGCTTTGTTGTTTCTTTCGGAAGAACTAAGTGACTTCCTTCAAACAGTGTATCTTGCAGCTTTGTCATTACTCGTAATTGCTGGGTCATGTTTTCAACGATTCCGTTTACGAGATAATACTCCGCTGGCGTTGTCCAACCTTTTTTAAAAATGAGTTCAAGAAGCACATTCCAGCGTTTGTCGCCTGCGTACTTGTCGATCTCAGCCACCAGCCCCTTGATGTTTGCCGCCAATCTGTCGTGGTCCATGCTGCCTCCTATTTATTAATATTTTCGTAAGCAGCTTATGCTTACGATTACATTATAGTTAACTTTTACCGTAACATCATTAAATAAAGGTTAAGTTTCTCAATGAAGCTAAAATTTAAGATTATATCGTTGTAAAAAAGTAATATTATTGTAAAAAGTACTTGCCGGATACTATTCTTCGGGCATATTATTAAATTGTAGTTAATTAAACGGGGGGTCGCTATTAGCAAATTAATGTATAGAGCCAATGCTTTATTGGCTCGCAGACTTGGCCGACGCTTGTCGCTAAGTATGTTGGTGCTGGCTGTGATATTCGCAGCTTGTTTTATTTCAGTAGCAAAAACGGAAGCAGCTGGCGATGCCGGGCCAGTGACCGGCATTGCTGGTAAGTGTCTCGCCAACCAAAACGGTACGGTGGCCAACGGCAACCCGGTGCAAATAGAAGATTGTGTGAGCAATGTCCGCCAGGTATGGTCGTGGACGGGCGATAAGACGCTTCGGGTACAAGGGTATTGCCTTAATGTGCAATCCTCGGGTACAACACCAGGAACACCGGTTCGCCTCTGGACTTGTGATAGTTCAGGAGCTCAGCAGTGGCGGCCAATGGCTGACGGCTCGCTTATTAATATTCCTTCTGGCTTGTGTTTAGAAACAGTGGGTAATGCTTCGGCAAACGGCACAACAGTTCAACTGGGGACATGCAGCGGTTCGGCCGCCGGTCAGGACTGGAACATATCTCAGGCAGTCATTACGCTTGATCCGGTTGCGTTATCACCTCATGCACCACTACCAGGGGGGACACCCAATACGGCAACTCCCACCGTAACACTTGATTACGCAATGGCACCTGAATTTGAAGATTGGATGGAGGACGTTGCAAAGCCATTCGTTGAAGATTGGTATCCTGTGCTGGGTGACTACTATGCATACCCCGACCATCATACTCAACTTATAAGTACTATCAAGGTCCAGATAGATCCTACTTTTACCGGTATTGCGGAAACATACCCTTGGGAAACTCCTAGTCGTCTCAGGATTAGCGCCGACTGGCTGAGGACCCGTCTGAACGAGGGTGGTCTAGTGATCCATGAGACGATGCACGTGCTTCAATACAATCCAGCTTACCCGGACTTCCAGCTTCCTCGTTGGCTGATTGAGGGTTGGGCAGACCATGCTCTTGAGGTGGTGTACCAAAGTCGACCTCTCAGGCAACCTATTGGAGATGAACGGTATACGAGTGGTTACTCGCCCACTTCCCTGCTGCTTAATCAGGCTGAGCAGGCTAATGGCAATAATTTTCTGAAAGAGGTTGCTAAACGCGGCTGGAATAACAATTACAGCGATGCCATGTTTACGGAAGTAAGCGGAGCGTCGATTGCCAAACATTGGTTTGATGCTACTGGCCAAGCTATGACCGAAAAAAACGACTTTGTTCACGCCGTTAGTGGTAAGTGTATCGATCTGCCGAACTGGAATACGGCGGACGGCACCCAAATGCATATTCAAACCTGCAATGGTTCTACCGCTGAAGATTGGTTTTTTAAAGAAACGACTGCGGGTGCAAAGACTGGAATTATCGTCGGTTATGGTGTTAACGCTCAGGCCGACAAGTGTCTTGCGGTAACTGGTAACGCGACAGCAAACGGATCGCTGGCGGCCTATTATGGCTGTGCTTCGAGTTCCAACGCGGGCCAGAAGTGGGAATATATAGGCGGTACACTCCGCAATCCTAATTCCGGGAAATGTTTGCAACCGGTCGGAGGCTCAACTGCCAACCTGACAAAACTAGAAATACAACCGTGTGATGGTTCTACGATGCAGCAGTGGACACTGCCAACTATGTATAAGAATGCCGCGGCGAATGTGACGAGCAAAATTCTCTACCCTGCTACTTTCCCTGATGGCCAGCAAGGTATCGGTACAACCGATGGTAAAGGCAACGGCTATAACCGTGTTTTAACCGCGCCTGCAAATAACACATACACGAAGCCAACCGTTACATCGGGGGGTGTAAAGGTCACCTTTTTGCAAACAGGTAATGGTCAGCAGACATCAACCCTGCACGTTGCCAACACTGATGGTAGTGCCGACAATCAGCGTGCTATAACTGGCTACTTTATACCGTCATCGGCTCCGGCTCCTCTGTGGTCCACAGATACGCTGAAGGCTCTTGTGGCTGTGACGCCTAATGGTCAGACGGCCGTTGATAAGCAATGGCGTTGGCTGTGGGTAAATTACGACGGCAGCGGCCAGCAAGTTGTGGGTTCTGCGACGATCGGCGGGACACCATTCGGCGTTAGCGCAACAAAAATATTCTTTGTAAACGATGGGGCTGGTGAACAGCAGCTTTGCTCTGTTAATACTGATGGTACTGGCGAGGCTTGCTTTGGCCAGGCGTCGGTGCCAAAGGCGATGGCGCTTTCAAGCGGTGCCAGCCGCATTGCTTCATTAGCGAGCGGTACAGTCACGAGTATTCAAGTGACGAGCGTTGGTGCCTCAACCACCTCAACTGTTTCTCTTTCGGGGTTAGGTAGTGGTCTTACGAACGTTGAAAATGTCACATGGGTGCCAAACACTACAAAAGTAGCCTTTCGGGCTGTGGTAAGTGGCAGGGCATCGTGGTATGCAATTGATGCCGTTTCGCCAGGGCAAATTACTAAATTGAATATAGATGCCAACCCGATCACCTGGTATGCCAGTGCGGCACCTGTCTTAACGGGTGGTGCTTACACGGCATTAACACCGTTCCGTATTACCGATACGCGCCCAGCCTCCGGCGGATTAAATGCTGGCAAGACACTTAGCGCCGGTGGCAGCCTTAACATTCAAGTTGCCGGCCTGGGTGGTGTTCCTGCCGAGGGTGTTTCAGCTGTAGTGCTTAACGTTACTGCAACAGGTCCTACTGCCGAGAGCTATGTATCGGTCTATCCGGCTGGTTCTTCGCCGCCGATTGCTTCGACGCTTAACACAAGGGTAAATAAAGATGTAAACAATCAAACGACTGTTGGTCTTGGTACTGATGGTAAAGTAACACTTTATAACAACGCCGGTAGCACTAACTTAATCGTCGACGTTGTTGGTTATTACAGTGAAAACGGTGGCAGCTTCATACCAACCGAGCCAAAGCGGGTTGTTGACACGCGCTTTACTGGGGGGACGCTGGCCACGGGTAGTACTAGAAACGTGCAAGTTACCGGTGTTCAGAGCATCCCGGCTAGTGCCGTCGGTGTGGTTGCCGATGTAACAACGGTAAGTGCCACCAGCACAGCTGGCTATCTAACGCTGTACCCGGCAGGCGGCTCTCTGCCGACAGCTTCAAGCGTTAACTACTATGCAAATGAAAACACCACCAAAGAGGTAAACGTTCGGCTGAATAGTAGCGGCGCGTTAGCAGTATTTAACGGGGGCCAGACTGGAAATACCCACTTTATCATCGATATCGTCGGTTACTACACGAATGACATGGGTGGTATGGCGTATACACCGATTAACCCTGAACGTATTGCTGATACACGTGCCGGATCGGGCAAGCCATATGCCGGTCAGACAATGGGGTCAGGCACAACCAAGACATTTGCGATAGGCAGTAGCGTGATGCCGGCTAATGCGACGGCAGCCGTTAATAATATGACGGTGTTGTCCCCTTCGGGAGCCACTTATCTTGTCTCCTTCCCCGCAAGTGCTACAAGTGTTCCCCAGGCTTCAACGTTAACCTATATTTCGCCCACCGCCTTTAACCAAAATACGGTGCAGCTTTCGAGCGGGCCTGCGGGCGGGTTCAAGGTTTATAACAATTCCGGAACATCCGATGTTATCCTTGATTCACTCGGGTATTTCTACTAAAGGTTAGTCTAACTTGGTAATATAAAGTCGCCCTGCCGTAGTAGGGCGATTTTTATGAAAGTGCACGTAAAAAGGTTATACTACATACATCAACTAATAAGGGGGGCATATGAAAAGAATTGCAATAATGCTAGTGGCTGGTTTGTTTCTTGTACTTGGCGTTTCGGCCGCACCGGCATCGGCCGCACCGTATTGTGGTATAACTTGGGGGAGTTCACCAAAAACGGCTGGTGGTTATTCAGCAGGCGCACTGACGAATGTTAGAACGGGCCGGCATGACTGTTATGACCGTATGGTGTTTGATTTGCAAGGAGCAACAACTGGTTATCGGGTTGAATACGTTAACGCCGTCTATGCTGATGGCTCTGGCCAGTATATTCCGCTTAACGGCGGCGCAAAACTACAAATTGTAGCACTGGCGCCTTCTTACAATATCAATACCGGGCAGACCGTCTACCCCGGGGTGGTTGGCCAACACTTGCCCGGCGTCAATTTAGCAGGATACCAAACATTTAAAGATGCTAAATTTGCTGGCAGCTTTGAAGGTCAGACAACAGTAGGCCTTGGTGTTCGAGCACGCCTACCCTTTCGCGTGTTAACACTTGACCATAAAGTTGTGGTTGACGTTGCGCATTATTGGTAATTGAGCTCAAGCAGCAGTAGAAGCTTGCGAATCAGCTCTATAAAGATAATGCCAAGGTGGTAGCACGACGAAGCGCTACCTGCAGAGGGGCGATGTCGAATGAATGGCATCACCCCTCTACTCGGCGTTGTTACATGGTTGCCAGCTTCTTGGCCAAACTCGGCCAGTAGTTGGTCATGCACGCGTAGGGTTGGTGTTGGGCGTTCCAGCCAGCCATGAAGGCCTGGCTGCGTTCTGAGGCGGTGCCATGTGTCTTGCTGCCGTTGACTCCCAGCGCGATCATGGCTGCGAGGCCCTCATCGATGTCGCCAGGCTCCAGGTAGCCCTGGCTGTCGGCCCCGGCTGCCCAGACACCGGCAAAACAGTCTGCTGTCAGCTCGGGCTTCTTGCTACCCCACTCTTCTGACACTCCGAGCTGCTCGGCCAGCTCGTCGGCGACGTGATGTCCGAACTCGTGTGCGGCTACGACAGCGGCAGCAAAATCTCCGCCGCGTGTTGATAGGCCGTTGAGCACCGTGCCGTTCCACATGTTACTGAACGTGACGAGCGGGAGCAGTATGGCGCCCTGCCATTGACTGCCGCCGTCGTCTGAGCAGTACCAGGCGTTGGGTGTGCTCGCCGTGATGACGTCATCGCCCTTGAGCCCATTCTCGTTCAGGTCGCAGGCGCTGTTGAACGTTGGGTCTTGTGGCGAGCCGACATACACCACATCGACCATCGGTTCTTGTAGGCCGAGGCCCGTGAAGTAGGGAACCCAGATCTGGTCGGCATGCTGAATGACCATGTTCAGGAACTGGCCGGTGTCAACCTGCTGGCCGGGCGCAGTTTGCGCTTGCGGAAAGGCGCCTGAGGCTGTGGGTACGGCCTCTTCGGTGAGGTCGGTCTCAGGCGGAAGGTTGACCGATGAAGTTGACGTCGTGGTCTCAGGCAGGCTGGTGGGTGGCTCTTCGCCCCCATTGCCACCATCGGAACAGGCACTTAATGCAAGAGCGAGAGCGCTTGCAAAGATGCCCCATCTCTTTGTGCGGGAATGGCTCATAGCCACTTTCCCTTTCTGCTAGTAAGGACAGCCCCGGTAGTAAACCGGGGCAATATTTCGTCGTGCATTTATATTATATACCAATCTTGCAATTGTGTAAATGAATGTCTATAGCTTTAATTCATATATTGAATTACAAGGTACTAGCTTTTTATTGAATGGTTCTAATAACGCTTTGTGGATACCTGCCGACCCCGAGGCGCCGTTGCCTCGGGGTCGACTAGGTGCTGCTGTCAGGATTGGGAGCCTTACCGTGGGCCGTCGTCGTTCGGGTTCTGTTGCTTCGGGTGGTTGCGGCGATACCTGCGGTATCGACGAATCACCTCGAATATGGTGCCGAGGATCGTGATGATCAACGCACCGATGCCAATTTCAGGGAGGGGACTGTCCTCTTCGTCCTCGTCGTCGGAGCGGTCCTCCTCGTCGTCGTTGCGGTTGTCGTCGTTACCCTCGTCGTTGTCGTTACCCCCGTCGCCGCGCTCGTCTTCGCCCTGCTCTTCGTCGTCGGGGTTGCCGCCCTGCTCACCATCGTTGTCTTCGTCGTCCTCGTCGGGTTGGACGAAGAAAACCGGCGCCGATGCTTCGCTGCCCGGTGCGCTCGCAGCGGCGGCGTGTGCTGGCAGCACGGCCACCAGCACAAATGCCAGCGCAGTGCCGAATACGCCAAGCGAGCGCAACCTTCGCAAGATCCCCATTCCGGGTCTCCTCTCTCTTGTGCAGACTTATATCTTTTACTATGCTTTAACAGTATTGTCAACGTCTCTTGGATGTGTTTATTGATTAAACAACGCATTAAAAGTACCAAGACTAATCTATCTTTCTTTTTATCTTATATTTTATGGTGTATAGTGACGCGTAGTCACCCCTTTTTGAGGAGTAAGCGTGAAGCGATTGCTGGAGTGGGGCATTCGCCAATGGCATCAAAATGTCATCGGTACTTCGCCCCCGCCCGATTTCAAAACCTGGCAAGACCTTGCGAGCGAGCTGGATTGGCTTCACAAAAGTAACGAGCAGAAGCAGCTAAAGTGCAAGCGTCTCGAAAAAGAATTCGATGACGAAACTGCACTCATGTTCGAAACGTTTAAGAAATTGATGGGCACCCTCACGGTGGCAGGTATTGTTTTTGCCATCACCGGTAGTCGTTTGATCAATGAACAGACACTTATAGCCTCCCTCTTCATTGTTGGGGTTTGTGTTTCGATCATATTCATTATTTGGGCGCTATCTACTCGAGCCAAAGTAATGAAACGGCCCCAGGATTCAAGTCTCGCGGCCTTGAAGGTTCTCGACGGAATTGATGATAAGGGTAATCCGATCGACGATGAGTACGCTGCCGATGCCTGGTATTATTACCGATGGAAATGGCATCGTTACTGCACACGGCTAGCGATTGACCGGCTCTTCTTTATGGCCTGTGCCATGTTGGCCACTACAGTTGGTTGTATTGGCCTGGTTGCTTTAGTATTTTGAAATATCGCTTTGGCGCAGGTGGCATATGCCCCGCTTAGATAAGAGCTCAAGGTGAGCTCCGCTTCAGCGGGGTTTCACTTTAGTTTATGAAAAGATGGCAAAGTAGTCGGGCTTTATGCCCTTTTATCTATTCAGTTTGCCCGTAGTGAGCCGATCTATCTAGATCCATCTAATGTAAGACTTTGCCAAAAAAGCAAGCCGGTAATAAAAACTATTTACTTAAATACTATTTTGTGTTATGATCTCCTCAATAACCATTTTGAGGTTAGGTGTAGGTTAAGGCAGGCGATAGCTGATAGCAAGAAGGGATATTATGAAATCATTACTGCAAAAAGTGTTAATGCTCAGTGTTTTTATTGCTGGGTTTATTTTTTTGGCGAGCGCAAGCGCTACGACGGTGCACGCGGCTACGCCACCACATAAAATTAAGGCTGATAATACGAAGTTATATGACAGTGTAACAGGGAAAATTTTCAACCCGCGCGGGGCAAATTATGTGCGTCTTGCACAGACTGCAACGGGTGCTACATATCATTCGGCCTTTGAACCGGGGCGGTACAATGTGGCCGCTGCGCGTGCGTTTCTTGATCAGATGGCTCGCTATAAATACAATACAGTGCGTGTGTTTATCGACCCGGGTAATACCGATGCAAATAACGCACACGGTATTGGCCGGGGCATGGGTACTCACGATACAGTGTATGGCCCGTATATGGATAATTTCGCTAGTTTTGTCAATGAGGCGGCTGTGCGAGGTATTTATGTATTGCCTTCGATGGATGTATTTCCGCAAAACACTTACTATTGGACGCAAGTAGCGGGAGCCAACGCTGACGGTTTTAGTAATACTAATATTGCCAGCCGTAACTCTCAATATATGTCACGAACGCATATTGCAGCTAAAGCTGAATATATGAAACAGTTTGCTCAGGCATTGATTAATCGGGTTGGCGCAAATGAAAGTGCTATTCTTGCCTATCAATCTGATAATGAACTGTTCTATGAGGCTAATAAACCCCCCTTTGATAAACTTTCAGGTACAGCTAAGCCAGCAAATGGCGTGGTTTATGACATGTCAAAACCATACGATCGGCAACAAGCGGCCGACGCAAGCATGGTATATTACGCCAACCTTATCAAAAGCGAATTGCTAACAGTTAATCCGAACGCGCTGATGACTATTGGTTTCTTCACAAACCGTGCCGTTAAGAAAACAAGTTACGATGGTTTTATGACTGCGTATTGTTCAACAAACTGTAAAGCGGGTGTTGACTACCGTGTGCCTGGTCGTCCTTTAGCATTGAGCATGTGGAGTACGGTTGACTTCCTTGACATTCACCTCTACCCTCCGGCCAACCCTCATGTGCTGAGTACTGATCTTTCAAGCATAGAAGAAGCAGGGTTCAAAAAAGCTTATATTCTTGGCGAATTCGGTGCGCTTAAAAGTGTCTATGGCAATAACATCAACACAGCAGCAACTGCCATGCAGAACTTAAGGGTCTCAACCTGTCAAGAAGGTGCCCAAGGTTGGCTCTTCTGGACATGGGATACCTACGAGAACCTAGCTAGCCAAAGCCTTTTTTACAAGTTGAATGAAAGCGGCGGTGCTATTAATAATAAGATGGCGCCGTCTGTGCAGCCTAATCCTTGTTCTACGCGTAACGTCGTGAAAGTTGAAGCAAATATTACGATGCCTGCTATTTCTAAATCGCCTGCAAGATAATCAATAACACTCATCTCTGTTGAGCTAGAAAGGCCATATCAATCTGATATGGCCTTTTGTATAGACTTTTCGCAGTTGCTGTTTATGAATCAAGCCAATCTCGTACTGCAATAGCAGCTTCCTGCCATTCTGGTTCTTTTAATAAGATATCAGAGTGGCCGACACCGCTGATTTGCTTATAGCCGGCACGTAGTATTTCAGCATAACGCTTGAGTGCATCACCAGGAATGAGCCCGTCGAATTCTGCTGCCAATACAAGAACCGGTGCTTTAATGGCGGTAGTGTCAAAATTAACCGACCATCTTGTAGCCTCATAGACTGCTTGGGCAGATTCAGGAACAAGTAACTTGTAATAGCGGTGTGCGTCTTCGTCGCTTGATTTCGTAAAGAAAAGTTGTTTAGCCTGCTCATAAGGGAACTGAGGGTATGGCTTGCCCATTTCAAGGGGTAGCGGAATCGGATCGGGGTGTACGCTTGCCGGCATAACAGGTGCCGCAAGCACTAAACGTTCAACTGGGTGCTCTGAGGCATATATTGCGCTAGCAAGACCACCCATGCTATGCCCTATAAGAATAGGGTTATCGCTTAGTTTTTCAATAACATTCTTAAGTTCTGTATGGGCGACATCAACAATGCTGCGATTAGCAAACTCATTATCCGGAAGCTTTTTAGATTCGCCATGACCGTACCAGTTAAGCGCATGTACTTCGTAACCAGCTTCACTGAAGAAATTGGCCCATTTTTCCCAGCACCATGCACCATGATCGCCGCCATGTACCATAATGATCGGCGCAGCGTGAGTTTTGTTATTCGGGCTATACTTTGTAACGGCCATCCCGTTAATATCGTAGTGTTCAATCATATTTACCTTTCTAGTATGGGAATCTTGGTGTTCCATGATGAACACTAATCCATTTTGTGCGCGTAAAGGCTTGCAGGTTTGCCTCGCCGTTCAACCGGCCAATACCACTATCACCAACACCGCCAAATGGCACGGCGGCTTCATCGGCGATCGTACTATTATTAACGTGAATCATACCAGTGTGGATTTGTGTGGCAACTTCGGTGGCACGGCCGATGTTTTTGCTATGAACAGCGCCGCTCAAGCCATACGGTGTTGCGTTAGCGAGTTCGATTGCCTCATGATCTTCTTTGAACTTCATGAATGCGACAACTGGGCCGAAGAACTCAACCTGCGAAGCTGGGTTTTCTGGTGTCACATCGGTCAGAATAACTGGCGTACAGAGGCCGCTGCCCTCTTCACGAGGACTCGCCTCAAGTGCAAGGCTGGCCCCATTTTCAACCGCTTCGGCAACCTGTTTTTCAAGTAGTTCTGCCTGGGCAGGCTCAACGAGCGGTCCAATAATTGTCTTTTTGTCACGCGGGTCGCCAACTGGCAATGAGGCGACTTTTTCGGTGTAGCGTTTTAAGAATTCATCGTAGACTTTTTCATGCACAATTACGCGGTTAGCGCTCATGCAGATTTGACCTTGGTGAGTGAAGCGGCTAAATACGGCGGCATTAACGGCTAACTCTAAATCTGCATCATCAAGAACAATGAAGGCGCTGTTACCGCCAAGCTCTGAGATAACTTTTTTAAGGTGGCGGCCACCAACTTCGGCAATATGCTTGCCAGTTGGTGCTGAGCCGGTGAACGAGATAACGTCAGGAACCGGGTGCTCGATAAAGGCGTCACCCACTTCTTCGATATCGGTTACTACTACATTCAGGAGTCCAGCCGGTAAACCAGATTCTTCAAACATGCGGGCGATAAGCGTGCCGCTTGCCATTGGTGTGAGTTCGTGTGGTTTAAGCACGATTCCGTTGCCAAGCGCGAGTGCCGGCGCGCATGGACGTAGCGACAAGAAAAAGGGCGCATTAAACGGGCTAATAATATTAACAACGCCAACTGGCTCATAGCAAAGCCGGTTTTCTTTCTTAGGATCAGGCGACGCAAGTAACGCGCCAACAGGGCTCATTGTTAAAGCGGCGGCTGATCGCAAGAAATCTGACACCAAGCTGATCTCAAAGGCAGCTTTTATAAATGTAGAGCCGCCCTCATGAGTGAGAATATCAACAATTTCATCGAAGTGTTTATCGACCCATTGCCAAGCTCTTTCAAATACTGCGCGTCGCTCTTGCGGTGGCGTCAGCGCCCATGCTTTTTGAGCTTCAGAAGCTGATTTGTAAGCTTCGTCAACATCTTCTTTTGTTCCAACTTGAAATGATGTTATCAATTCACGACCGTAAGGATCCTTTACCTCAAGTGTTCGGCTTCCTTTGCCGGCCCGCCATATACCTCCGATGTACTGATTGCTGCGATACGGTTTGCTGTCTGTTTCTGCCATATGTTCCTCCTGTCATTTCTTCATGAATGGCTTATATAGTATTATATATCGTGCTTATGCATATCACAAAACGATTAAAAAAGCATTAAAAGGGGTTGGTATGTCGGAACTAGGCAATAAACAGCAAACACCCGTCGTCGGTACAGCCAAAAGCGATGACCCTCATGTACATTGGCAGATTATTGAAACCGGTACTTACGCCACTGAAATAACTCCACAGGGCCATCTGAATATCCCTGGTGTTAATGATCAAACCGCTGGAACGAAGCAGATCGCCGCTAACCTTGTGGTTATGGCACCAGGCGTTAAGGCAAAAGGTCATGTACATCACCATCATGAAACTATTATTTTCTTACTCGACGGCTACGCGGTTACCTTTATGGGTCCAAAACAAACGCCAGTTATTCAGCGCCCGGGTGACTTTTTGTATATACCGATGGGAACCGAGCACTTACCTGCCAATCTTAGTGATACTCAGCCCGCAATCGGCTTAGTATGTCGAGCCGATCCAAAGTTTTATGAAAGTCTCGAATTATTACCATATATCGACGACATTGTTGAAGGGCTATTACCGGAGCTTCAGGTAAAACACGCCGCTGGTGAGCTGCCCGCTGATTGGAAGAAGCACTATAAAGGAAGTTTTGATCTATCAAATTTGAAACAGGTGTTCGCGACGCAAGAAGAAACAAAATGATAGCTCCATGTTCGGCTCCAGCTTGTTAACCATCACCCCCGCCACCACTCGTTGAGGAGTCGCCGCCACCGCCAGAGCTGTTGTTGCGACCATGTCTGTTTTTGTACCTCTAACTATGCCGATAATGCCCAATATGATGAATATGCCAATAAAGGAGAGTAAAGTAATACTCATCTTACTCGCTAGTGCATTTTTGTTTTGGCTGCGGGCCTTATGTTTCAGCCTACATGCCGGGGAACATCTAGGTCGGGCTTTTTTGCTGTAAGTTTTCGTTAATCTCGCCTGATGGGCCGAATACTCTTTAACGCCATTACCTAAGAAAAAGGGTAAATAACTTATCTGATTTTGGTAGCATCCTATATAATTATTGCTTAACGCGTTCGGCAGCGTTCTCGGCAATAGGTGTTAATCTTGCGGCAGTATTACTCAGAGACCGGAGAGACAATGCTTGCATTGCAAAAGTATCGAGTGAAATATTAACTACGATTCTTCCTTTTCTAAAGGTTAAGTTGCCGCCGCTATTCGCATCTATAGAAGCAACAGCCTCGTCACCAATGCCATTTACATTCATACGCTCGCGGTTGTTGGGATTAGCTTTGCGTTGTCCCTCGAGCAAAAGTTTAGCAGGTGCTTCCTCGAGGTAGCTGGTGGCCTCAACCTTAATTGATGCCGCACTTGGTAAGAGTGATGCTCCACTTTTCGGGGCGGTACGGGTGCATTCATTGTTGATGTTTGGGTAAGCTTTTTTTTCATTTTGCGAGCTATTAGTGGTTTGTAAACCAATAGATGGGGCGATACCTTCGAGTACGAGTGGCGTTGCATCCTTGCCAGAGAGCTGTTTAATATCATTATTAGTGAGCAAATCACAGGCGCGTGCATATGACTTTGAAAAAACGGGGCTGTCGTAGCTAACAGTACTCATCCCTGTGGGGCGTGTCAGTTGATTAGAAAAGTTTTTCGCTGCTTTAGTAAGTAGCGTCTGCTCTTTAGCTGCTTGGTTACTTGGCAGGCTGAATTTAACATAAGTAGCGGTGTCGCCTTTTCGTAGCATATACTCAGCTCTTATGCTGTTATTAGATGGAGAAGTATCTTTTTTTAACTTAAAACTCTCGAGTCCTTCAATTGATCCAATGGGGTTGTAATCTCGCTGTATGACTTGGTTAACGAGTGATGGCGAAACGGCAAATGGCTGAAAAAGATTTATACCAACCATAGCGGCATCTTCAGCCTCGAGCACGTAATTGCAATTATTGACGTCCATGCCAAGCCCTATACCGCCTGAAATTGTCGAAATTGAAGCCTCATTATAGGCGGCCTTGCCTTTTCCGTCATTATAAACTCGTGTCAGAGGCGTTGGTATGGCATTGGCTTTCAAGAGTAGTCCTTCATCTTGAATATCTCTAAGCGTAAGCACATTACATGCTTGAATAACGGGTTGCCCCTGGTAGTTCACAGCTTGATTATCGGCAGCAATCTTTAAAGCCATAGGATCACTAATGGCGTCGCCTAATTTCTCACGGTCATAACCAGGACGATCGTAAATGAGCGATGTATTATTTCCTGTTTGGTTTGACGGATTATTTCTGTTTGCCAGTGCGGCGATCATAATAGCGCCAATTAAAATAACGAGAATGGCGACAACCCCTATAATAGTTGTCTTTCTTGAAAGCGGCCAACGTTGATGTTGCCGGGGCTGTTGAGGGTTGGGTTGCGAATATGGATCCATAGCTCTCCTTAATAAATATATTCCCCTTTAGCATATCGCCGAGAACGTATAAGCTCAAGAGCTATATTTTGAAAGTGGCAAATCATTGTGGTTAGCTATAGGCTCATAAGGCTAAGGATTGAGGGGAACAGATGGAATGCTAGGTGCCGGTGTTGTTCCGCCGTTATTACTGTTATCTTCTTCGTTGTCTCCATCTTGATCGGGATTAGTGTTGTCATTGTCGTCATTGTTTTCTGGCGGTATTGAAGTGCTTGGAGTCTGATCATTTTCTTCTTCATTGTTTGTTTCATCTTTCGGTGGAGTCGTTGGTGTTTCTTCTTTTTCTGGTTGCGGCTGGTTGCATGTTTTGGTTGGAAGCGTGCCGCTTCTGAAGTATTCGGTGTATGTGTTGCTTCCCTTTACTTCAGCTAGTGCGCCGCTGCCATAGCAAACATTACGAACAAATAGGCCCGAGGGTTCAGTAAATGTTTCTTTTGGTGTGCTAATAAGTAATTGATTCATTAAATTTCGCCAAATTGGTCCCGAACCGCTTGAACCAGCCACGCGACTCATGGGCGTATTGTCGTTGTTGCCGATCCATACGCCAATAACGAGGCTTGGTGTGTAACCGATTGTCCAGGCGTCGCGATAATCTTCGGTAGTACCAGTCTTTACTGCGCCAAGTCGTCCGCCACTCAAACTGAGGCTACTGCCGAATACTTCGCTGCGGGCGCTGTTATCTGAGAGCATGCTCGACATAATATATGCTGTTTGGTCGCTGACTGCCTGAGTTGTTTTCGATTCAGCCGTAAAAACACGCTCATCATATTTATTATCAATCGAGAGAATCAAACGCTGTTCAGGTAAATCGCCCTGGTTGGCAAGAGCCGCATAAGCGTTCGTCATTTCAGTTAGTTTAGCCTGGCCTGCACCCAACGCAAGCGGTAAGCCATAAAACTCTGGACTCTCTGTTAATGTAGTAATGCCTAGTTCTTTCGCCTGAGTGATGACATCGCTAATGCCAACTTTTTGCATTGCTTCAACTGCGGGTATGTTCAGTGAATTCGTGAGTGCCCGGCGCACCGTTACATCACCGCGAAAGCGCAAGTCGTAGTTATTTGGCGAATAGCCGCCGCCAAAATCAGTCTTTTTATCATGCAGAATAGTGGCTGCTGAAAGTGTCTTTTCTTCAATGCCGGTGGCATAAACGATTGGTTTAAATGAAGAACCCGGCTGGCGGCTTGAAGTGGCGATATTTACCTTGCCGAATTGTTCGTTGTTCCAATCGCGGCTACCAATTACGGCGAGTACATCGCCGGTTTTAGGATCTTCAATAACAACGCCACCGTTTGAAACACTGCTGCTTGCTAGGCGATCAACTTGAGCTGCTACTGCATCCTCCGCTTTTTGCTGATAATCAAGGTTGAGTGTGGTTTTTACTTTATAGCCTGAACGAGCCACTGTTTCTTCGCCATATTTCTTCACAAGCTCCTGCCGTACCATTTCTGCAAAATGTGGTGCCTTGACGGCGCTTGTTGGTTTAACGGGCGCATAGGTTAGTGCTGCTGCTAAGGCCTCGTCTTTTTGGGCGGCGGTAATGGTGCCATCTTCTTGCATACGGCGCAAGACGTATGTTTGGCGCTGTTTTGCCTTGGTAGCGTCACCAGAAATTGGTGAATAAATTGAAGGTGCAGGAATAATACCAGCTAGCATTGAAGCCTCAGCCAAGTTTAAATCTTTAGCATGCTTACCAAAATAAGTTTGCGCGGCATCTTCAATACCAAACACGCCTTCGCCAAAATGCACCGAATTGAGGTACATCTCTAAGATTTCATCTTTCGAATAACGGCGCTCAATTTCAATTGACAAGATGAGCTCTTGATATTTACGAAGAAAACTACGATCTTGCGAGAGCAATGCATTTTTGACAAGCTGCTGCGTAATTGTTGAGCCGCCGCTATCGAGCCCGTCTGGTTTGATATTTTGCCAAACAGCATTTGCAATACCCTGCATCGAAAAGCCTGGATGATTGTAAAAATCTTTATCTTCGGCCGAAATAATTGCCTGTCGTGCCGCTGGCGCAATGTCAGAAAGCGGCACGTGCGTATCGGTGCGCGCTGAATAAAACTGATAAAACACCTGCCCGTCATGATCCAGCAAGGTAACACCAGTATTATTCCGGTTCATAATACGCTCTTTGCTTGAGAGCGTATTAGCAAATACTACCGTTGTAATAACGGCAATAACGAATAATACCAGAATACCGACGAGTGATATTACTAAAACTTTTTTGCGTAGTGGCAATTTTAGGAATTTTCGCCAGCTTTCTTTGACACGGCTAAATAAATGCATAATCATATTGTATCACTTGTGTCGAGAGTATGGGCTAGGTGTATGAAAAGGTGATATAATAATCTTAGCAGTATCAGTACTGGCTACTCTAGTCTTTCTACTGGTAGGCTTATACGAATCATACAAATTCTGGCAACAGCAGTTGCTTACTCGCCTTCTTTGGCAAGAACTCCCGTTATTAACCTTTATATCCGAAGGACTTTTTGTATGACAACTCGTATAAATCAGCCGGTGAAAGTTTTAGCAGCTTTTGATAATAAACGAATGGGGCTTCGCCCACTGCAGATAAGATGGGATAACGCTACCTACCGCCTCGGTAAAGTCGACTTTTTTCATGCAACCAAGAATGGCGCCGAAAGGGTGTATCATTTTTCGCTGTGCGACGAAACTGGTGGCATGTATATGAAACTGGCGTTTTATACGCATAGCCTGACGTGGGTTTTGGAAGAGGTTGAGGGGTGAATGGTTCTTGTTTGAAGCTAATTTGGCTTTTGAAAAGTTTCTCTCTTAACCAGCCTCCTGGCACCGGGTCCTGTCGCTCCAGACGACTTCCCCACCGTACTCACTATCGCTCCGTGCGGCGGGTGCCCCTTCTACCGTGCCACCCGCTAACGGTACGCTTGAAAAGGTTAGTGTTAGCACTGGCTGAGCCATCGCACCGATACAGGGTGACCCGGAAGGAGGGGTACCCGCCACGCGCAGCTTGTGAGCATGGCGGGGAGGTTTGCCTTGGGGGGCAGGACCCAGTCGCGATAGCGATTGTGAGAGATGAACTGCAACAAACTTTACCGTCAAGTACTGATCCCTTCTTGCATTGCTTAGTTGTCAGTAACCCAGCGCAGGTCGCTAGGTTTTTCGTGCATATGCATAAAGGCCTAGCATGGATCTAGGCTACAACCACGCTATTCCCCGAATTATGCACATCGACCTTAACTCGTGCTTTGCAACTATTGAGCAGCAAGCTAACCGGCGTCAGCGTGGCAGGCCAGTGGCGGTAGCAGCTTACGATCACCCAAACGGCATCATTTTAGCGGCGAGTTACGAGGCGAAAGCGCTAGGAATTGTCCTCGGCACCAAAATGAAAGAAGCCAAGGCAATTTGCCCTGATATTTATATTGTTGAGCCTGATCCGCCAAAATATCGCGAAGCTCACCGCCGTTTTCGAGAGGTACTTGAGCGTTTTACGAGCGATGTAACTCCAAAGTCAATCGATGAGTTTGTGGTTGATCTGACTGGCTCGCCGGCTATTATGAGCGGCAAGACCATGCAGCAAATTGGCTATGAAGTAAAAGCCGCGGTGCACGAGCACGTCGGCGAGGCGGTTAATTGTAATGTTGGTATTGCGCCGAATCGCTTTCTCGCCAAACTTGCCGCTGGCCTTCACAAGCCAGACGGCCTTGATACTATCGCGGCTGAGAATCTTGAGACAACACTTGCTAACCTTCGTTTGGTTGATCTGCCGGGCATTAATCGCCGCTTCAGTGCTCGCCTGAAGCTCGCTGGTATTTATACGCCCCTGGAGTTTTTAGCGGCAAGCCGGCAAACGCTTGTAAAGCAGGTTTTTCATGGAATCGTTGGTCACTATTGGTGGTTGCGTCTGCGCGGCTGGGAAATTGACGACAAGCGAGGTGGCCGCCGCACTATTGGTCACCAATATGCTATTCCTCGTCAGCAGCGTACGCCTGAAAAGCTCGTTTCGATTTTAGCCAAGCTCAGCGAAAAAACTGGCCGGCGGCTGCGTGAAAAAGAGTGGGTAGCGCATGGTATTCATCTTGGCGTTCGCTACGTAGATTACACTCATTGGAGCCAGTCGACGAAGACGCCAAAACCACTTTATGCCACAAGCGATATTTTTCATCTTGGGCAGCGTTTATTTGAGCGTGCCCCTAAAAAAGAAATCAATCTTTTAAGTATTGGTGTTCACCATTTTGCTCCTGCTCACCCTGAGCAATTGTCATTTTTCGATGGTCAACGAAACATCGCCCTCGAGCGACAAATGGCTGATGCCATGGATAAAATCAATAATACCTTTGGCGAATTTGTCGTTTTACCCGCGACAATGCTCGGCGTTGAAGCCGCCGCTAAAGATGCCATTGCCTTTGGTAAGCTCGATGATGTTGAAGATAGTATGTTACATGAAACAATTGAAGAAGTATAATGCAAGGGAATGTGCGATGGGCTCCGTGGAGCCCTCTCAGTCGTCGCACCGACTGTGAAGTTAACGATCAGTCTCGTTCATAAAGGCTTCGCCAGCGGCGAGTACCTTCTTGAGCAGGTCTTTGTCGCTCGTGATGGCCGCCAAGATCTCGCGCTGATAGACGTGACCGAACTCCCTTCCCGCTTGTCTTTGAGGAACGATCACAACGTCGTCATTTTGACGTTTCATGAAAACGGTCTGGTGTCGCACCATGACGTAGTGGAGGTTGAGTAGTTGTTCTGCATGCGCGAACGCCCCGGCCCGCAAAAGACTTGCAACAGCTTGTACTGCGATGGCCCATGTGTTGTAGGCCCGCTTTTCGGTGGGTGGCTGTTCGTTTTGTTGGGCAATCAGTTGCCCTAGCTGACACAGCCAGGCGTCATCAGCCGTCTCTCGATTGTTGTACCAGCTAAGCAACAAGATGAGTTCTGCCGGTATCTCAACCCAGTCGAAGGCCTCCTCGTTTGCTGCAGGGTTAATCGCCTGAATACGAACAACGCCGTCAGCTCGCTCAATCTGAAGATGCATGTCTGCTCTCTTTGACCTCAAACTACCCTGGCAAATAACTGCTTCAACCTTTTTTATCATATACTGTTTTCGTCAAGGTAACAAAGCCAGCAGCTCAAGGAGAGTTACTTAATTAGCTTACATGATACCAGATAAGGAGATTCTCGAATATCAGGCTTTTTGATTCTGATTGCACCTTATGTCGTCGCACTGGTTAGGTTCCTTTCTAGTCATATTTGGCTGATGTTTGTATACTGATGATCATGAATTGGCACGCTAAAACTATACTAACCTACGATACATCTGCCAAAGCACTGGCCGAGGACTTTAAAGGTATCGGGCCAAGAAATGATGATATCGAGTTGGCTTTGAAGCTTGCGAATGCAGCCGGAGATGCTCGAGCAGTAGAGATAGGCTGCGGTGATGGTCGTGATGCGGTAGGAATCATCAAGCGAACAGCGTGGTATGAGGGCTTTGATCCGTCGGAAGGATTCCTGAAGCTTGCTCGTCACAAACTGCCGCAGACGTCTTTTGTTCGTGCTGATGCGCTAAGCTATGATTATCCCGATAATCTTGATGTAGTTTATGCTTTTGCATCGTTACTGCATGTGAATCGAACTGATTTAGGGTTGGTATTTGAAAGAGTTCTCAATGCGTTACGAAAGGGCGGAGTATTTTATATATCGCTTAAAGAACGTGCTATTTACGCTGAGGAATTGCAAAAAGACAGACACGGCGAGCGAATGTCCTATTATTACAATATTGCCCAGATTAAACAACTTGCTGGTATTGGATTCTCGGTTGTCTATGAAGCTCATCGGAAAATAGGCAAAAACCGATTGGTTTATGATTGCTCTGAAAAAGAACTAAGCTATTGAGTATAGTATTAGCTAAGTAATTCGTATCCCTCGCTCATAATATCCTATCACCTACTTGTTGTAGCCAATCGGTGTTGGGCGGCTAGAACCATGGCACCAAGTAAGGCAAAGTAAACTAAGCCGGTAATGCAGGCCGACACTAGATGAGAAGGTTGACTTACGAGTAACCATACGCCGCTTGCAAGAGTTCCCGCGCCAAAGACATACGTTGCATAGAGTGCGTTTTTAGAAAGCTTAAAATAGCTATAGGTACCAAGCCCTAAGCTGAGAAGTGCGATGATGATATGAGAAATTAAAAGCATAAGCACATTGTATCATTATTCGGGCTTTTATGGTAAAAGCGGGCCAAGTGCAATTGCGCCAGAAAAACTCAGCATTACTATGAGTGAGAAGCCGAACATGCCTCGTGCCCATTTTGCATCGTTTGCGCTATCAAAGCCTTTGAATCCTTTGTAAAGCCAGGCAAAAGTTAAAGCGATAATAAATGTCATATAAATGAAACCTGTATAGCCGAGTAGTGTAAGCAGCGATGCGGCTATGCCAAAAGCAGTAATGTATAACAGAATGTAAATCTTTGTGATATGTACGCCTTTTTTTAGCGGTAATACAGGAATACCAGCTGCGCTATATTCTTTCGCTCGGTAAATCGCAATCGAATAAAAATGAGGCATTTGCCAGCAAACTAAAGCAGCAAAAAGGGTCAACGTTGCAAAATCAAGGCTGCCGGTTATGGCAACGTAGCCAATAACTGGTGGCAAAGCACCTGGAATACTGCCAACCACCGCGCCAAGTGTCGAGCGCCGTTTGGCATAACCGTAAAAAACAACGTATGATATGTGAAGTGTCAGTGCCAGCCACATAGCTAGTGAGTTCGTAAACAGATAAAGAATGGCTAGCCCGCTACTGCCAAGTAAACTCGCAAACCATAGGGCATTTTGTGCCGAAATAGTACCAACAATCAAGGGCCTTTTCTTGGTACGAGCCATTTTCTTATCAATATCGCGGTCGATATAATTATTAAAAACACATCCTGAAGCAATAACCAACGATAGCCCTACAAGCATGCCTAAAAAAGTAACAAAACCCACAGCTCCAAATGTAGTGAATGCTAGAAAGAAACCGCCAATAGCCGCAATATCATTGCCATAAACAATGCCGGGCTTTATCAGACGATAATATTCTTTGAACACTTTTTAGAAGCCTTTTTTACTCTGCTCGATCATGTAATCATTCATTTCGCTCGGCATCATATTGTAATTGAGGTTATCCATAATCCATAACGATCCAACAACAACAATTAAAACGACCATAACCATGAACAAAAAGACGAGAATATTCCATTGGCCGTTCTTTGAGCGGCCGAGCTTCAAAAAGCAAGTGAGTTGAACAAAAAGTTGCAACACCGCGCAGCCGATAATAACGGCAACAAGTGCCCCGCCGCTCACTATTTTTTGTGTTACTAAAATGTATGGTATGGCAATCAGAATAAGTGAAAGTGTGAAGCCGATAATGTAATAATTGATATCACGTGCCGTAGACCGATGAATAACTTCTTGTTCGTTCATCATGCGACTCCCATCAAATATACAAAGGTGAAAATAAATATCCAAACAACATCAAGAAAATGCCAGAACATGGTAAAGAGCGTGGCGCGTTTCAGCATTGTTTTGGTCCAGCCGCGCTTGCTGGCGTAAACAGCGAGCGCGATGAGCCACAAAAGACCCGCCATAACATGCAGGCCGTGGGTGCCAACCAGCGTAAAGAACGCTGAGAGAAAACCGCTTTTTTGCCAGCTATTGCCCTCATTTAAAAGCGCCGAGAATTCTGAAAGTTCCATACCAACAAAGCCTGCACCAAGTAAAAATGTAAGTGCAAAACATAAGATTGCGGGTTTCCCCTGCCCTCGCTTTGCAAGAATCAAGGCAATACCACAGGTGACACTACTGGTTAACAAAAGGAGTGTCTCAATGAGCACAAATGGCATATCAAAGATATCTGCGCCAGCCGGCCCGCCGAAGGTGTTATTGCGCAGCACGGAATACGTCGCAAAGAGTGTTGCGAAAAGCACGCAATCAGTCATTAAATAAAGCCAAAAGCCAACGGCAGTTTTGCCGGTTTCGGCATAAGTTACGGTTGTTGGGCTGGCTTGTGTCATGCGTTATATCCCTTTGATTGGCGGAGTGCTTCAGTTTGAGCAATGGTTTCTTTCGAGATTATCTCCTCGGTGTCTTCATTAAAGGCACGAATGGTGAGCGTAAGGATCAATGCAATCGTACCTATAATCGCCAACCACCATATGTGCCAGACGAGTGCGAAGCCGATTAGAAAACTGCAAACAGCGATAATGAGCGGAACGCTGGTATTTTTAGGCACGGCGATGGCTTCGTAAACGGGAGTCTTAGTGTTATTCTGCTGCTGTTTCATTTCCCAGAACGCATCCCGTGTAGCGGCGGTGGGCACGACGGCAAAGTTATATACTGGCGGGGGTGAAGTTGTTGCCCATTCAAGCGTGCGGCCATCCCAAAGATCACCAGTGCTGTCTTGGTTAGCTTTACGTTGACGAATGCTCACTAAAACTTGCAGCAACTGCAGTGCAATGCCCAGGCCTATAATTGCGACGCCAATACCGGCCACAATAAACAGCCATTGCCAGCCGAGTGAGGGATCATAGTGGTCTAAACGACGCGTGGCCCCCATAAAGCCGAGAATATAGAGTGGAATAAACGCTACCATAAAACCGACTATCCAGGTCAGGGCCGCGTATTTTCCAAGTGTTTCATTCAGTTTAAAACCGGCAAATTTCGGGAACCAATAGCTTATTGCAGCAAAAAAGCCGAATAACACCCCGCCTATAATCATGTTGTGAAAGTGGGCCACTAAAAAGAGGCTGTTATGCACCTGAAAATCAATTGCCGGTACGGCCAGCAAAACACCGGCGGTGCCGCCAATAGTAAACGTAACAATAAAACCCATAAACCAGATCATTGGCGAGGTAAAGCGAATCCGGCCTCTATACATGGTAAAGAGCCAATTAAACACTTTAACGCCAGTTGGAATTGCGATTATCATTGTCATAATGCCAAAGAACGCGTTCACATTTGCGCCGGCGCCCATTGTAAAGAAGTGATGCAGCCAAACGATGAATGATAAAAATGTAATAGCAGCAATTGCCCAAACCATCGAGACATAGCCAAATAAACGCTTGCCCGAAAAGGTTGCGACTACTTCTGAAAAAACGCCGAAGGCCGGCAAGATCAAAATGTAGACTTCGGGATGTCCCCAGGCCCAAATGAGATTTACATACATCATTGGATTGCCGCCAAAACTCGAGGTGAAGAAGTGAGCGCCCATTAAACGATCAATTGAGAGCATGCTAAGCGTTGCGGTAAGAATTGGAAACGCAAACACGATGAGCACTAAAGCGCCAAGCACGCTCCAAACAAACATCGGCATTTTCATCATTGTTATGCCGGGTGCGCGCATCTTGAAAATGGTGACCATAAAGTTAATGCCCGCTAGTAAACTGCCTACCCCGGCAATCTGCAGTGCCCATATCCAATAATCAACACCTACCCCAGGGCTATATTCAAGGCCTGAGAGTGGCGGATATGCCAACCAACCAGCACCTTGAAATTCACCAATAACCAGCGAAATGTTGACAATAAACGCGCCAACTGCAAACAACCAAAAACTCACGGCATTCATAAACGGAAAGGCAACATCGCGGGCACCGATTTGCAGCGGCACAATCAGATTAATCATGGCAAAAATGGCACCCATTGCGACAAAGAAGATCATAATTGTGCCGTGTGCCGAGAAAATTTGCTGGAATGTATCAGAGTTCAGAAAACCCTGTGCCTCGCCAGTTGCAACTGCCTGTTGCACACGAATCATGCCTGCATCAGCCACGCCCCTCAGGAGCATGAGCACCGCAACAATAGCATACATAATGCCGATCTTTTTCGGATCAAGCGAGGTCAGCCAGTTTTTCCAGAGATAAATGCCAGTAGCAACAAACCAACGCCAGCCTTTTGTGAAAAACAAAACAGCAATAATTGCCAAGCCTACAACGGTAGCGCCTGCAACACCAATGATCGTCACAGCGTCATGCGGTAATGCATCAAGGGTGAAGCGCCCAAACATTATTCTCTTCCTCCGTGTTCGTGTTGGCTCTGCGCCTTTGTTTCAGCGCCCGGTGACGTTGTTGCCGGTGGGTGCATATATTTATGCACAATTGAATCGAAAAGCCCTGCGTTGGCAAGCGCGTATGTTGTTTCAGGATGGTTGCGGCTTGGCTTGGTAAGCTCCGTATAGTCAAGTGAATCGAGTGTATGCGCCGAGCTTCGCACTGAACGGGCCCAGATATCAAATGATTTTTTTGAGGTTGCTTCAACGTTAAAGGTCATGCCAGCAAAACCTTCGCCGCTAATATTGGCCGATGAGCCATGGTAAATGCCAGTCTTATCGGCAATAAGATGTAGTTTGGTGCTCATGCCAGACATGGTGTATACCTGACTACCGAGTGCCGGAATCCAAAATGAGTTCATTGGTGCGTCAGAGGTTAGCTCAAAATTAATGGGCGTATCCTCTGGTAGGCGCAAATAATTAACACTGGCGATTTTTTGTTCAGGATAAATAAACAACCACTTCCACTGCAGTGAAACGACTTGTACTTTGATCGGCTTTTTCTCTGATTCAATTGGCCGGTATGGGTCTAGTGCATGAGAACTCTGCCAGGTAACAACTGCCAAAACACCAATAATAATCGTAGGGATTCCCCACCACGCCGCTTCAAGTGCATTGCTGTGATCCCAATCAGGGCGATAATCAGCATTTTTATTTTGAGCCCGGTATTTCCAGGCAAAGAAAAACAATAGAATAAAGATGGGGATAACAATAATTGCCATCAGAGCCACCGCTAAAATAATTAAATCGCGTTGACTCGCAGCAATACTGCCGGCAGGGTTCATCACCACTCCTGTCTGAGCATAAAAGAATAGTGCAATCAGTGTTGCGACTGTTAGCACCATTAACCCAACAATAAATAGTTTTGTTTTATGCATTGACCCTCATCTAATGGTTACTATATCAAGTTGAAGCAGGAGTTGTGAAGGTCTGTTATGCTTTTTTTCAAGAAAGCGAAAAACCCACTGCGATGACATGCATTGATATTGGTCATCGCAGCGGGCGTTCAAACGGACGTGCTAGGGGCTAATGGCTGCGAGCTCACGCTCGTAAACCTTGCAGCCCCGCGCCTTGAGTCTGGCCATTTCGTCATGTGACTGTTCGCCGCTGCCAATGCGTACGCCAACAGAGCAAGCATTGGCGAAGGTCTCACTCTCGTTGCCCTGCTCTTCGCTGACAATCACGCGCTCGTCGACTGGAAAACACTCATAGCTTTCAGCTTGAGCGCCAGCGATACCGACGGTTCCCCACATCCTATCCATTGCCGCATAGTAGGCCAGCGCGGGAACACCGACATTGGTTAGCCCAGAGACAATGATGAAGTGAGTGACGTCGGGATGATCGGCGACAATCTCGTCAAGCGCCTCACTCAACAGTTGCAAGGCCTTGTCTTCGTCGAAGACGGTTGGTGGGCAGTAGCCGACGACGCCGATCTTGAGGCTGGTCATAGCGCTCCGTTCTCGTATAGCAATTTGCTAACTGTATAGTATTAGCATAAAAAGTACAAAATAACAATCATTATAGCCCTAAGTCCCGAATCCCTCTCCAGATCGTGTGAAATCGGTTTAACTAACCGATTTCAGCCCAACGCTTTATTAAAGCTCTGGGAGAGCTTTAATAAAAGAGAGTGGTCTGGAGAGGGATTCGGGACTTAGGGCTATATCTATGTTTGTGTTTTTGATGCATACCTTTATTTTTATGCGCAAGCTCATTACTATAAAGCTTATGGAACGACAAAAAATTATTATTGCGGGTGCAGGTTTCGGAGGGGTCAGGGCTGCGCGTAAACTGTCTCGAAACGGCGTGTTTGATATTACAATTATTGCTGATCGCGATACCTTTCTTTACTACCCTGCTCTTTACGCGGCTGCAACCGGTCACTCAGATGAAGAATCGATTATTCCACTGAGTGATGTCATAGGAGACTTGCCAAATGTTCGTTTTGTAAAAGATGCTGTTACAACGCTTGACGCAAAAGCTAAGCGCATTCAAGGTGCATCAGGCGAGTGGTACTATTATGATTCATTAATTCTTGCCCTTGGTGTTGTTACTAATTATTTTGGTATTCAGGGGTTAGAGGAGTTCTCGTTCGGCATTAAAAGTGAACAAGAAATAACTGAATTTAGAAACCATCTACATAATAATATTGCCGAAGAACAAAAAGACGATGCTACTTACGCTGTTGTTGGCGGTGGCCCAACAGGAGTTGAGCTGAGTGCTGCCTTAAAACACTATGCTGAGTTTATTGCCCAGCGGCATAATACGAATACAAAAGAATGTAGAGTTAAACTCATCGAAGCGTTGCCGCGGGTGCTTCCCAAAATGCCCGAACGTGCTTCAAGAATGGCAGAAAAACGATTAAAAAAACTTGGTGTTGAAGTTAGCGTTGATTCAAAAGTTGAAGGTGAAACAGCTGACGAGCTGCGCGTTAACGGTGAAGCAATTCGTACGCATACCGTCGTCTGGACATCGGGCGTTACCAATAACCCGTTTTTTAAAGCTCACGAGTCACAATTTAAACTTGCCAAAAACGGCAAAGTTCAGGTAGACGCATTTTTGCAGGGGTTACCATCGATTTATGTTATCGGTGACAACGCAGCCACGCCATATTCAGGGTTAGCACAAACGGCCCTTTACGATGCCGACTTTGTTGCAAAAAATCTTAGGCGCCAAGCACATCGTATTGAGCCACAACAATATAAACCCCGAAAACCCCCGGTTGTTATTCCGATTGGTGCAATGTGGGCCTTGGTTGAATGGGGGCCGTTTATCTTTGCGAGCTGGCCCGGAGCGATCTTGCGTCGCCTGGCCGATTTAGTTGGATATTACGATGTATTACCGCTTACTAAAGCCATAAAAGTATGGCTTAAAACATGGCGGCGTGAAGAAGAATGCCCTATTTGTAAAACAATTACCTCGCCTCCTGAGAGCACATGATACAAACTGATAGCTTTGCTCCCTTAGCAGAACGCGTACGCCCACAGCAGCTTGCTGATGTGATCGGCCAACCTAAACTTTTGCATAGCAATAGCTTATTAAAAAATATTATTACTACTAAAATTCCCGTTAACCTTATATTTTGGGGTCCGCCTGGCACGGGCAAAACAACTCTTGCTCGTATTATCGCGCGGGAATGCGATGCCGACTTTGTTGAAATTAGTGCCGTACAGGCTAAAAAAAGCGATGTTAATGAGGTGGTTGAACGCGCTAAGGTTAATAAAATAGAGGGCCGTCGTACGATCTTGTTTGTTGATGAAATCCATCGGTTTAATAAAGCTCAGCAAGATGCGTTTTTGCCACATGTTGAGAGTGGCCTTTTAACGCTTATTGGTGCAACCACAGAGAATCCTAGTTTTGAAGTTATTCGCCCGCTCTTAAGCCGTTCACGCGTGGTAGTGCTTGAGCCGCTTGATAAAGCTGCTATTACCTCGCTTGTCAAGCGCACACTTCTGACGGAATTTAAAATTAAAAAGCCCAACGAAGAAGCCGTGCAAGAAATTGCCAAACTAAGCGGTGGCGATGCGCGAAAAGCCCTTGGAATTCTTGAGCTCGCCTTGCAGCTTAATAAAAAACTGACGGTTGAAACAGTCTATGAAGCTGCGCAAGCCGACATTCGCGCCTTCGATAAAGGCGGCGAAATGCACTATGACCTCATTAGCGCTTTTATTAAAAGCATGCGTGGCTCTCAACCTGCGGCAGCACTTTATTATTTAGCCCGTATGCTTGCCGCTGGCGAAGACCCAAAGTTTATTGCCCGGCGTATTATCATATTTGCCTCTGAAGATATCGGCCTTGCTGGTAACGGTGCACTGAGTCTTGCGGTGGCCGTTTTTGAAACTGTTGAGCGGGTTGGCTTACCTGAAGCCAAATATGCCCTCTATCACGGGGTATTAGCGCTTTCAAGATCACAAAAATCACGTGAAGTGGCCGATCGCATGTATGAAGCTCAAGCACTCGAACAAAAGTATCCGAATGCCGCTGTTCCTTTACATCTTCGTAACGCCCCCACTAAACTCATGAAAGATCTTGGTTATAACAAAGGATATAAGTGGCAGGCCGATTTTCAGCATGAAGCTGGGTTTTTACCAGATGAAATGCGAGATATGTAAAAAGCTTACGCTAACACACTATGATATAATAGTCAATAATGAAAATGTTAGATGCCCCTTTTGATGAACGTATATTGCTGCCGGAGTTTCAAAAATCGCCGACTGTCGAAGAATTAATTAATGAAAGAATCATTTTACTAGGTGATGCCGCACCGATCGTGCCCATTCTAGATGAAGAGTCCCTCGGTGTAGTTGGTCTTGAGCGTCTCGCATGGTTGCCGTTAGAAGAAGAAGCAGAAGCGAAGTCGGCTGATGTAATTTTGGTTTCTCAAGTTACGCTTTCATCTGAGCAGAATCAGTTGCTGGACTGTTCGGGTCTTGCCCTTGTTACTTTTGATGAAAGCAATGCGACAGTTGCTTCAATAGCAGGCTATTGGTGGCTCAATGGGAATCCCGAAGAGGTGCGATGGGTGCCGCTTGATCCACATAGCCTACAGAGCATGGACTCAATTTCGCTTATGCCAGCTCCGCTTACGGGATATAAGCCCGTATCATTCGATGAATTTGATAGGTTAAAAGAACGATTCTCTAAATCTGAGCATTGTTTTAGCTTGTTAACACATAAAATGAAGCGAGACAGTTTTTATCATGTGGATAACGGCACCGGTCAGGAAGGTGATTGGTGCGAGGTATGGTATAGCCCTGCTGAGCGCTCAAGTAAGAAACGACCAGAAATGTATCCCTATGCCATAGAGTCGCTACTGGCTAGTAGTTAGTTGTTTTTTCTTCTTTCTGCGATTATACTTAGGGTAAGCATAAACAAATCGGGGTTTCCAAGAGAGGGGTATGAAGATACTAATGCTTGGGTGGGAGCTGCCTCCGCATAATAGTGGTGGTCTCGGCGTAGCCTGTTATCACATGGCAAAGCAACTTGCGATCAAGGGGGTCTCAATTGACTTTGTTGTGCCTTATAAGGCTGATCATAAAATCGAGTTCATGAAGGTGCATTCGGCAATCGATGCAACGCCAGCCGCTATACAACTACCCGGTGCTTATGAAAGCGCTTGTTACACCTGTGAAGATCCTGATTTGTGTGAACATGTTCCGCCAACTACCCTTCGTGCTCAGCAAGCTCGTTATACCAAACATGTTGAAAAAATGATCGCGAAAGAGACGCCTGATGTCATTCATGCACACGATTGGCTCACTTTTGAAGCAGGTATGCGTGCCAAAGAGCTCACCGGTAAACCGCTCATTGCTCATGTACACGCCACTGAATTTGATCGTTCAGGTGAGCATCACGGCAACCCTTTGGTGCACGAAATTGAATATAGCGGTCTTATGATGGCTGACAAGATAATAGCAGTGAGCCAGATAACAAAAGATTTAATTGTTAAAGAATATGGCATTCCAGCTGACAAAATTGAGGTTGTGCATAATAATATAGATATCAACTCAATCGAACCAATTGATAATGCTAACACTTATGTTTACATTGAAGAAATGAAAAAGCGTGGCTATAAAGTAGTTGTCAGTGTTGGCCGCCTAACGGTGCAAAAAGGCCTTAATTACCTGCTTGATGCTGCCCGCCGGGCCATTTATATAGAGCCAAAACTGTTATTTTTGATCGCAGGCTCGGGCGAGCTGCGTGACGAACTACTTGCGCGGTCTGCCGAACTGGGCATTGCCGAAAACGTGCTTTTCACTGGTTTTGTGCGCGGTAAAGCCTGGCGCGATGCATATGCGATTGGTGATATGTTTGTTATGCCGTCAGTGAGTGAACCGTTTGGGCTGGTTGCGCTTGAGGCTGCTGGTTATAACAATGCCCTTCTGCTTTCAAAGCAATCAGGTGTTGCAGAAATACTCGTTAATAAATTAACCTATGATTTTTGGGATACCCAAAGACTGGCTGATCAAATTGCAGCTATTGCTCAGCATGAGACACTGAAAGAGACATTACTTGCTCAGGCTGCGGCCGAATACAAAACGTTCTCGTGGCAAAAAGCGACCGATAAGCTTTTAGCGATTTATGATAACGTCAGACCAATTGAGGCTTTTGTATGAGCCAGCGTGCCATCGTTTTATATCTTCATGTGCATCAGCCGTGGCGAATACGGCCATACACGGTATTTGAAGCCGGCCATGACCACAATTACTTTTATGAATCAAATCCGCGTGGTAATGCTAATAACGAGGCAATACTCAGAAAAGTGGCTGAAAAGTCATACCTGCCAACTAATCGCATGTTGTTAGCATTGCTGAAAGAACATCCCGAATTTCGAGTCTCGTTTTCCATTACCGGTACCTTACTAGAACAATTGGAACAATGGAATTCTGAAGTTCTAGAAAGTTTTAGGGCAATTTTTAATACTGGTCAAGCAGAGCTTGTTGGCGAAACTTATTATCACAGTCTTGCTTTCTTCTATAGTCGTTTTGAATTTGTGAAGCAAGTGCGCATGCACGAAGATAAGGTTAAAGCTCTCTTTGATGTCACGCCTAAGGTGTTCCGTAATACTGAGTTTGCCTATAATAACGACTTAGCTTATTGGGCTGATAAAGCCGGTTATAAAGGTATTCTAACCGAAGGATGGGATCCTATTCTTGATTGGCGTAGTCCGAATTTTGTGTATAAGCCAAGTTACACCGAAAACATTCGTTTACTACTGAAAAACTATCGAATGAGTGATGATATTGGATTTAGATTTAGCGACAAACATTGGCAGCAGTGGCCGCTGACCGCTGAAAAATATGTTCAATGGATCAATTCACTCGACAAAGCCCAAACCAATATCAACCTCTTTATGGATTATGAAACCTTCGGCGAACACCAGTGGGCAGACACCGGCATCTTTGATTTCTTAAAAGAGCTACCAAAAGAATTTTTGAAGTTTGAAGGTAATACCTTCATGACGCCATCAGAGGTAATTGATGCATTTGAGCCGAAAGACGAAATTGATATACCCTACACTATTACCTGGGCTGATACTGAACGCGACCTGACTGCCTGGATTGGCAATGATATGCAAAAACAATCTATAAAAATGCTTTACGATCTTGAAAACGATGTACTTGCTACTGAAGATAAGGTGTTGATTGAAGATTGGCGCCGCCTACAAACATCCGACCACGCCTATTACATGTGCACTAAATGGTTTAAAGATGGTGATGTGCATGCCTATTTCAGCCCTTATGATTCGCCTTATGATGCCTTTATCTATTACATGAATGCGCTGCGAGATTTGAAACTACGAGTATTAAAACACCGAGAGGGCACGTAATGTCACGGCCAATAACACTTTCAAACGGGGGGCTTCATATTGGTATTAACCGATTTGGCATGGTGCATGATTTTTACTATCCGTATGTCGGCCTAGAAAATCACGCGACTGCTAAGCAAATGCGTCATAAAATTGGCATTTGGGTTGATTATGAGTTTAGTTGGCTCGACGATAATAGCTGGGATATTCGCCAAGTTTATGAGCCCGAAGCTTTAATTGGTATTACGACTGCTCGTAGTAGCCGGCTCGGCATTACGATTGTATTTCACGACTGTGTTGACAGTGAATACGACGCGTTTCTTCGTTCGATCGAAGTATTTAATCATAGCGATAAGCCGCGTCATTTTCGATTGTTTTTGCACCAAGTGTTTATGATCAGTAACTCTTTAAGCGGCGATACGGCACAATACCTGCCGGGCGAGGCAGCAATTTTACACTATAAAGGCCATCGGGCGTTTGTAATTGGTGCTGAAAACCATCGTAACCAAACATTCGACCAATATGCAATTGGTATTTTTGGCATTGAGGGTAAAGAAGGAACATTTCGTGATGCTGAAGATGGTGAACTCTCGGGTAATGCGGTTGAACATGGCCGGCCCGACTCAGTTATTCGCTGTACACTTGATATCGAGGCGCATGGTTCGGCTCGCGTAAACTACTGGATAACCTGCGGCCGCACACAAAAAGCCGCGATTGCAATGCACCGGGCAATTGTTGACGATAGCGTACAGCATCGGCAAGCAGTCACAGAACAATCTTGGCGCTTTTGGCTCAATCGCTCACAAGAGACACGATCGATTATACCCAAAGACCTCACTCGAAGCTTTACCCACTCCCTATTAATTACTAAATCGCATATTGATAGTCGTGGTGGTGTGGTGGCAAGCACCGATACAGCAATGCTCAATTATGCCCGCGATTCATATGCATATTGCTGGCCGCGTGATGGTGCGTATGCGCTCTGGCCGCTCTTGCGGCTAGGTTATCAAGATGAATTACAGCGATTCTTTGAGTTTTGCAAGCGCGGTCTTTCTACTGATGGTTTTTTAGTACATAAGTATCAACCCGACGGTGCCATTGGTAGTAGTTGGCACCCCTATATTTACGCTGGCAAACCCGAACCGCCAATTCAAGAAGATGAAACGGCCATAGTACTTTTCTTGTGTGGTCAATATTACCAGCAAACTGGTGATGAGTTCTTCTTGAAGCATTATTACCTTTCGCTCGTGAAACCCATGGCTCACTTTTTGGCAAGTTATATTGATCATGATACTAAGTTGCCTCATGCCAGCTACGATTTATGGGAAGAAAAGTTCTTAACATCGACCTATACCACAGCAGTTGTATTCGGAGCATTAAACTTGGCAGCTCAACTCGCAGAAAAAGCCGGCGACAAACAGTCGGCTATCAGTTGGCAGGCAGTTGCAACTGATATGCAGCAAGCAGCCCATAATACGTTATTTAATAAAGATCGGAACTTCTTCTATAAAGGCATTCGTATTGCCAATGGCGACATTATTTACCACGACGATATTGTTGATATATCGAGTTTTTACGGCGCGTATATGTTTGGCCTATTTGATTTAAAAAGTGATGAAGTGCAAAAAAGCTTTGAAACAATGAGTCGTGTTTTCAACCTCAGTATTAATCCAGGGCAAGTCACACCGGTGCCGCGTTATGAACGTGACCGCTATAATGCGGTTGACCCGCAAAATGGGAACCCTTGGTTTATAACTACATTATGGCTAGCGCAATACTACCTTGAAATTGGTAATACTGAGCAAGCTGAAGGCATTGTCCGGTGGGTTCGAGATCATATGCTGCCTTCAGGTGTCCTCTCGGAGCAACTTAACCCATTTAACCATACCCAATATATTTCGGTAGCGCCTCTCACCTGGAGCCAGGCAGAATATATGAATACGGTGCTTGATTTAATGTCGAGGCTTGATAGCAGTGCCGAGGCGCGCTAATGGTGGCAGATCTTGTAAAGAAATGGGCTACTGCTTTACAGCCAAGCCCAAGCGGACGTGTTATAAAAACATTCGCTCGCCGTTTTGATCTTGTTTACTTTGGTCGTATCGACCATCGTTATGACGACCATGCGGTTGTTCGAGGTGTAACCGCTTCAGCGCATCATACTGATAACCATTTTGTTGTCGGCACTTTAAAAGGTCGAGACATGAGTGTATTAGAGCGAACAAACACTATTCACTTTCCTGGCAAATCCGAAAGTGAATATACATGGGTGATCCTTCAGATTGACTTGAAAGAAACGTTAGAATTGCCGCATATTTTTATAGATGCATTTCATCATAACGAACAATTTTATGCTAATTTATTTGTTAATTTTGCTAATTTTCAAGCGGCTCAGCGTTTATTTATGCAACATGATCCACTTTTTAATCAAAAGTTCAAAGTATATGTACCAACAGATAAGTTTGATGACGTTGGTGCTTTGATTGACGCAGAGACAACGGCTATGTTAGCGTACCATTTTACAAAGTTTGATTATGAGATAGAGGATAACGTGCTTTATGTATATGCGAGTAATCAACATATTGCCGAGCGTGATCTAGAACAGATGGCGCGAATTGGGCTATGGCTTGCAGATAAACTTGAGGTGCAGGCAAAGTTTATTGGTAGCCTTCGGCCTGCGCAGTAAATAATGTATTATGCATAGCCGGCACGAGTTGCCGGGTACCTTTAAGACGTTTAGTTTTATCGTCGGCGTGCCATTGCATTAATCTATGCGGCTCGCTGCCCAGCAACTAGTGTTTACGAGCTTTTACTTCGTTACGACCGAGGTTTTTCTTTACTTCGGTAAATTCAGCATGTGCACGAACCTTTTTATCATAACGGCGAAGTACAAGTTTTTCAGTTGTATTACGAAGATTTTTGGTAGTATAAATAGCAGTACCTGTTTTCGGGTTAACAAGTCTGATTACCTTTCGCTGCTGATTCTTTTTTGCCATCTCTTTAGCCTTATATCTTTACAAACTTACAATATTCTATCAGTTTTGAAGAATAAATTCAATATTAGCGGGCTTTATTATGCAATTGATACCCAGTCATGACTATTACTCTTTAGTTTCTTATTCATACCATGTACATAGACGTTCATTTTTAGCCGAGGTGTCAATATGCCCTCGCGGTCTCTGTCGAATTCGATGCCCCATACTCTTGTACCAACGTAATCCTCGGCAACTTTTAACTCTTCGCGTAAGATTCGTTTTATAGCGGAATCAAGATCTTCATCTTTGCGAACTTTGTCCATGAGATGGAGGCCATTTTCTATATTTTGGTAATATTTATAGCCATGCTCATCATCAAAGTCCCACACATAAGGATCAATAAAAACTTTTCGACGTATCTGGAAGACTTCAAAATAAGTGCTATTGATAATTTTAATTGAGTGACCGTAATTTTGATAAAAATGAGTGGGTATTAAGCCAAAATCGTACTTTTTGGCGAAATCATCCATTGAATCGGCAACTTTATAAGAAAATTCCTTATTTGCTTGTTGATTGTCTTTTTTGAGCAAAAACTGCAACATTGTGTTATTGAGGATATGAATTGAACCGTCTTGTTTGTGTTCAGCATAATATGGGGAATATATTGTCAGCGCCTGCCGATCTTCATCTATTTTCTCCATTCCTTCGGGTGCGTATCGAGGAGTAAAGTTGCTTTTTTTAAAAAACTCTCGGGTCGATTTATCTCTTTTGAAATATGAATGATCAAGCGAAAGCACGCTGTTTTGTGGCAAGCGAGCATTGGCGTGCTCTTGAGAGTATACAGCTAATGATAAACGTTGTGCTACATAGCGCACGGCATACATCACGTCATCGTACCGAGGTACTTCCTCTTGCGTAGATACAATATGTAGAGCATCATCTTCATATTTCAGAGTTGCAAGCGACTGTTCGTCATATAATAAATATGCTTCGTTGCCTTCAGATATCTTTGTAATTTGCCATCGGTTGAGGGCGTGCTTATCTTCGGGAAAGCTACTTAAAACATCGACAAGGCTTGATTTAAAACTCTCAAGCGCTGCTTCGCTGCTTTTTTCTAACCAATTCTGTTTTATAAATAGATTAATCATAACTGAGTCTACTCATGAGCCACGATCGGGACTTGAACCCGAGACCCATGAGTTGCCGGTGGCAGCTCACGAAGGGCCAATACTGTGTTAGCAGGGGCGGTCCGTCTGGCAAATTTAAAATGTGAAATAAATCCCTGGAGCCACGATCGGGACTTGAACCCGAGACCCCTTCCTTACCATGGAAGTGCTCTACCACTGAGCTATCGCGGCGCAAAATATTAGTGTAATTATATCTGTTTTTAAGCTTAAACTCAAGGGGTGAAGCCCTATTTAACTCTAGCTTTTACACGGAGTCTTTTAATTGAAGAGCCTATCTTTTTGAGGTATCTCGCTAATGCATAAATGGCATAACCGGCAATTGCCGCCAATAATAACCCTATGAGGCTTAAATAGAGCCAATCGGCACCGGCAAAAATGGCAATAATTAGCCCCAAACCTACTAAGAATAAGCCGAGCAGTAAAGCAACGAGGCTGACGATGAACAGAATAAAGATATTTTTCATACCTTTAGTATAGCATTGAACTGTTGCCACAAGCGCTATAATCAAGATATGAAAAAACAAAACCTTGCATTAAAAAGAGTCGTTACAACACCAATGCTGACACTTTATGGGCTTGGTAATATTGTTGGCGCGGGGATATATGTATTAATAGGCAAAGTCACCGAACCTGCTGGCTATCTCTCGGTTATTGCTTTTATTATTGCTGCGCTTGTAGCTTTTTGTGCTGCCCTGGCATATGCTGAGCTGGCCGGGCGTTTTCCGGTGAGTGCCGGCATCTCAGTTTACTTATATGAGGCATTTCGTAAAAAAGGCATCGCAACTGTTATTGGCTTACTTTTAGTATTGGCGGGCACTATTTCTTCGGCGGTGCTTTTAAAAGGTTTTACGGGTTATTTCCATTCGCTTGTATCGTGGCCACCCGCGCTCATTACGACACTTGTTATTATCTTGCTAACTTTCGTTATGCTTCGGGGCATTCAAGCATCAGTGCGCTCAGCAGCGATTTTAACAATTGTTGAAATTGGAGGCCTCCTATTTTTAGTAGGTAGTATTTTATTTGCAAAACCAGATACTATTGCGGTATTTAACGCTGAGTTCTTGCATTCTATTAATACAATCGATAGTGCTGTGTTAACGGGGATTATTGCGGCTTCATTCATTGCCTTTTATGCTTTTGTTGGCTTTGAAGATATGGTTAATATTGCCGAAGAAGTCAAAAATCCGCGGGTGGCTTTTCCGAAGGCTATTTTAGCTGCAATGGCTATCGTTACCTTACTCTACATTGCGGTTGCTGTTGTAGCGCTCGGTGTTTTGCCGCCTGACAAACTTGGCAATAGTGGTGCACCGCTTGCCGACGCTTATCGAACAGCTACTGGTAATGCAACAGGGATTATCGTAATAGTTAGCTTAATAGCAACTCTAAACGGCGTGCTTGTAAATATTATTATGTGCTCGCGGTTCTTATACGGTCTTTCTAATCGGGGTTGGATGACGCCGTGGTTTGCAAAGCTGTCGCGCTCTCATGTTCCGGCAAGAGGTTTATTGGTTATCGCTGCCATTGCGCTGTTTTGTGCGCTTTGGTTGCCGATTGAAAGCCTGGCTCAGATTACGAGCTTGCTCCTACTCTTCGTATTTTTGGCTGTTAATGTGTCACTCATTGTTATTCGGAGGCGCGATGTCAAAGAAGAGCAAAAGCTGCGTATTTCGCCACACTTTTTGCCGTGGGCAGGTGCCTTGGCAGCAGGGGCATTATTGATTGGGCAAAGTATAACCATTATGGGGTGAGTCATGTAACATTGCTAGCCTTGTTATAATAGAAGTGTAGGGGTTAGAGGTTAAAAAAGTAAATAAGTACATGGAGGTTCATTATGAATAAACTATCCAGTCAGTCACTTATTCTAAAGCCTAAAAACCGTTTTTCTATTATTGCTGTCATGCTTGGAGCAGGCTTATGCCTGGGTTTAACTGCTCCAGCTAGTGCTAGTCCTGCCGATTCTGCCACTGCCGCAGACATCAAAGCCAAAACAGTAATGGGTGAAGCAAATGCAGAGGCCACCCCCGAAGCCGACCCAATTAAGGCGTGCGGCCCTGCTCCAAAAGACAAAGACAGCTCAGCCTGGGGCAAATATTTCGAAGTAAATAACGTCAACATCCGTCGTGCCCCCAATAAAGATAGTAGGATTTGCGCACAAGGCCAAAAGAGTCACAAGGCCGACTATCACTGCTATACTGTTAGAGATGGGCGCACCTGGACATATCTCCGTGACGTCAAGACGCACTATGCCGGTTGGGTTCGTGACGATCTCTTGAAAGGCCGCGGCAGTTTAGTTCGCTGCTAAGATAGAAAACTAAAAGACCTATACACTCCTACAGGGAACGTCACGGGCTTTATGGTCTGTGGCGTTTTCTTATGGTAGAATTAATTCTTGATTCTGCTAAGAGGGTACTTATTGATCCGCCGCGCCTAAGGGAGTAGAAATGAATCGGCATCTTCTTAATTCAGCTTCGAAATATTCAGTAGCAAGCACTTCGATAGTGTCATAATCATCGGTTGCACGGAGGCCGTGTATGACATCACCTATTTTAAGTTCTGTATTCCATGCCTCATCTAATGTTAGTAAGCGTTCAGGCTGGGGATTGCTCGACTCCTGATTGGATTTTTCGAATTCGGATATATATTTAAGCATAAAGTATTAGTTGCATTCATTTTTTATCTCGAGATTCGAACTTTCCTAAACCAAGAAAAAATCTGAGTATTGAACTCAGATTTTTTCTTGGTGCTGGGGGAGGGATTCGAACCCCCGAAGGCTGAGCCGTCTGATTTACAGTCAGATGTGTTTGACCGCTTCACTACCCCAGCTCGTCGGAATGAGTTACGCTTCTATCCATATTTTAGGTCACTTGTTTGCCAAAAATATTTAAGGTTGTAGCAACTTTCGACGTGGAGCCGACAGAGGGATTCGAACCCACGACCCACGGTTTACAAAACCGTTGCTCTACCGGCTGAGCTATGTCGGCGCAAAAAAGTTAAATTACAAGTGTTATAGTAGCTTATTTTTTTCAATATCTCAAGAGCTATATAGCCATTGTTCTTTGCAGGTAGTATCTTCTGAAACTGTAGTGGTCGAGTCCGATCTCAGAAGCGGTGCCTCCTGAGACCGGGAGCTTGCTCGGGTTGAGCTGAAATTTATAGTTTGCCTTCGGCTAAATGCGACACTTTGAAAAAGTTGTGCTTGAACTAAAAACGATCTTATTGCACCGATAAGACAAGTCTTCATACGTAACTCCGGAGAAGCCGGCAATTGGCTTCTCCGGAGTTACGGCTTACGCTAGGCCGTCACCGTTCCGATGAAGCCGGCCCAGTTGCCTCGAGGCAGCACCAACGTGCCGGCGCCCGGGCTCTTCGAGTCACGCACGCCGGTGACATTGCCGATAGCCGGCATCGAAACCTCGACGCACTTGTCCATGGTGTAGTCGTCCGAGAAACTGCTCTTGCGCCACTGCGTGAACCTGGGTTGCATGAAGTTACCTCTCTTCCCGAAAGTTAAACTTACATAGGCTAACATCGTTAACCCATTCTATTTTCTCAAAGCCACCCAGGCATCGTCAACTAAATAATTTATTAAACCTTTATGATTATAGATAGATGCTAGCCTACATAACAACACGGCGAGGCGGTCGCGCCGGTGTATGCGATATCGTGACCTCAGGGGTCATATGGGCAATTGCGGCTTGAGTTTTTTCAGCGAGCTCATGCTGACCAGTGCGCTCATAAGCTTGAGCGAGAAGACGGAGTGTTTGCGGGTTTGGTTCTAATTCAGTAGCACGCTCAAGGGATTCGATCATTTTTTTATCGTTACCTAGTTTTTCTTGCACCTTTGCATACGCAATATAACGTGAGGGCACGTCGCTTTCCATGGCAAGGGCTTGCTCAAAAGCAATGGCAGCTTTTTGGTAGTTCCCTGTTTCGTAATAGATAAGCCCAACATTATGTAAACTTGATGAACTTGGTTCTAAACTTTGAGCAATTTCGAAACATTCGATAGCGTCTTGATACTCGCGCTGCCGAGCATAGAGAATGCCGAGACGATTATAGGCTGTGGCGTTACGCGCATCAACCTTTAAGATAGTAAGCAACGCACGTTCGGCCCGCAGATATTTGCGATCTTTGACACTTTCTTGGGCTACTTCCCATAATTTATCAAGTCGGGCAGTTAAGCTCATAGGGTGAACAGCACTAGCCTTTGGCTCGCGCACGAATGCTCTATAACTGAAAACGCCCAGCACGCTGAGCACAAGTAATGCGTACATAATCGTTCTTATTCTATCATACTGTTATAAAACAGCTTGTAATAATTGTATCTTGGCATTGCCGTTTTGACTAATGCGTTCAAAAGCTTTGAGGAATTGTGTTAATTGGCTGAGGGCTGTTTTGTATTCGGCTTGCTGTGGAGCCAGCATCATCAGCATTTGGAGTGCTAAGCGTAATATAGTGAGTGTTCGTTCTCGATCGGTCGTACTTTTTTGAATGATAATAATCTTTTCATAAGTCGGGGCGCTTATAAGCCGTTTAGCTATGGCGGCAAGCTCTAATTGAGCCTGGCGGTATTTGTCGTCGCTGGTAAGTTTTACTAACTCAGAAGCACTACCTGCCATTAAAAAAAGTAATTGAGGAATAAGACCGGTAGGTATTTTATTAAATTGAAGGTAATCTTGGGCTATCTCTTGTTTAACTGGTTGGCACTGCAAACTTTGCACACGCGAACGAATGGTTGGCAACAGGATCGTTGCATCTTTGACGCAAAGAATAAAAATAACGTCGGCTGGTGGCTCTTCAAGTAGTTTTAAGAAAGCATTTTGTGCGTCAAGCGACATAGTTTCGGCATCTTCAATGATCCATATTCGTTTACTGCCGGTTGATCTAGGCCTTGTGGCAGTATAAAGTTCACGAATTTGGCTAATGGCGATGCCTGTTTTGTCTTCGTTTCTCATAATATGTTGCACGACCCCCTCCTTGCCCGCGATACGGCGTGCAAGTCTGCCAGCTTCGTAGATTGAGCTATGGCCACTCACACCAATTAGCATAATGGCATGCGTTTGTGATTTAAAATCAGTAAACTGCGGTAGCACTAGCCCGGAAGCCATAATTGTCCTTTTGTTGGCAGCAATTCTTTAAAACTTTCGGGCACATCGGCGGTAAATGTTCTTCTTTCACCGCCGGGAACGGTGATTTCAAGCTTAAAAGCATGTAGCGCTAAGCGGCCTGCTGGCTTTTTTGAGTTATAAAAGCGGTCGTTCATAATTGGTGTGCCAAGATAACCCATATGCACACGTAGCTGGTGGGTGCGCCCAGTAAGGGGCTTTAGTTCAACGAGCGTCTGCTCGCCATCCGTCCAGAGTACTCTGTAGGCCGTTTCGGCAGGTTTGCCGTTTGAACCTACTCGGAAGGTTGCCGGTGCTTTCGGGTTGCGTTCAATGGGCAAACGAAGGATAGCTTCGTGTTGTTTTGGTTCACCATCAAGGATTGCCAGGTATGTTTTTTTGGCTTTTTTGAGCGAGAATTGTTTTTGCAAAAAGCTATGTGCGGTAGGGTTGCGGGCACAAATGAGAACGCCTGAGGTGTCGCGGTCAAGGCGGTGTACGATTGCTGTTCTTGTTTCTTCGCTTCGCGACTGGGTCCTGCCACTCAAGGCAGACCTCCCCGCCGTGCTCGCGCTATCGCCTGCGCGCGGTGGGTTCCCTCTTTCCGTGTCACCCTGTGAGTCTATGCTGAAACGAGAGTGCATAAAGTCAGCTACTGTAAACTCTTCCAGTAATACACCCTTGGCATGCGTTAAAACGCCATCAGGTTTGTCGATGACTGTCACATTTTCATCTTCGTAGAGAATCGGCAGCGTTTCGCTCGTAAAATCGGGTTGTTTTGGCGGATTAACTTTTACTTCATCATCTTCACCAAGTTCATACTTTGTTGAGGTTACAACTTCATCATTGACAGTCACATAGCCGGCTTTAATATGTTTTTGCCAGGTTGAACGTGATTGTTCAGGCCAATACTCGGCAACATAGGCATCAAGACGCATATTGTTTAGCCTTTTGGCCGTAAGCCGACAGCTTGTTGCACTTTGTAAAGTGTCAGGTTAGCAACTTCGTTAATGGCATGTTCGCTATATTCAAGCTTTTGAAGTAGTGCGGCTTCGTTGACGGCTGCAAAACGACCCTGAAAATCAATGAGGAACTGCTTAACAGCTTCGGCAACGGCTTGCTTAAGCTCGCCGTAGCGTTCGCGGCCAATCCACTCTGTTTTAATAGCTTCGAGTGGCTCTTCGGATAATAATGACAAAATTTGCAGTAAATTTGTAATGCCCGGCTGCGTTTCCCAATTAAAATCGATTTTACCGAGGCTATCGGTGGTGGCGGTCATGATTTTTTTAGTGGCTTCGTTTGGTGTATCGCTTAAGAAAATCACGCCCTTGCCTGTTTCATCGCTCTTACTCATCTTTTTAGTTGGATCGAGCAAGTCGCGAATTCTTAAGCCCTGATCTTTGCCGAAGAACTCGTGCTGTTTTGGCACGGCAAGTGGCACGGTGAAGATTTCGCCAAATTGATTATTCACACGCCCTGCGATGTCACGGGCAAACTCAAGATGCTGCGTTTGGTCATCGCCAACGGGTACATAGGCGGCACCATAGAGTAAAATATCTGCCGCCATAAGAATAGGATAGTTAAATAAACCGACACTTATGCGATCTGCATTCAGTTTGCTTGATTTATCTTTAAACTGCGTCATGCGGTTCATTTCACCGAAACCGGTGAAGCAGTCAAGAATCCAGGTAAGCTCTGAGTGGGCTGGTACATAACTTTGACGATACATATAAACGTTTTGGTGTTCAATGGGCATACCGGCGGCAATATAAACACGTAGGTTTTTCATAGTTTGTTCATAAAGCGTGCTGTGGTCAATTGGTGTGGTGAAGCTATGAAGATCAGGCACAAACAGATTAATTTGGTAATCATTGGCCCGCTTTTTGGCCATATCAACCATTGGCAAAAGAGCACCAAGGTAATTACCTAGCGTGAGATCGTTGTTAGCCCGAAGGCCGGTTAAGATGATTTGTTTTTCGGTGGTCATGATTATTTCCTGTAGTTATTTAAAGTGCATTTAAGGAGGAGTTTAACTATTATCCAGCCTAACAGCACCGGGTCCTGTCGCTCCAGACGACTTCCCCGCCGTACTCGCAAAGCTCCGTGCGGCGAGTGCCCCTTCTACCGCGCCACCCGCTATCCGTGCGCGAGATAGGCGAGGAGTAATATCCAAGCCTATCCAGCGCACTGTTACAGGGTGACGCGGAAGGAGGGGAACCCATGGCGCGCAGCTTTAGCGAGCACCATGGGGAGGTTTGCCTTGAGTGGCAGGACCCAGTCGCGATAGCGATTGCGAGAGATAAACCTTCTTAAAAATTAATCTCTCTGCAAGTTTTAATTTAACTACAAACGCCACCATCTTTGTCGTGCCATAAGGCCTATTTTACAAGCTTTTTACCTTTTTGACGATGTTTTATGAGTATAAACTAAAATTTGCCGCTCTTGGCCGTCAAGGTGATAGTAATGTGAGTGGGCTAATTTTAAACCTAAGTATTTTGCAGCTGCGGCGCCATCATCAAGTTCCCCGCTGCTGGCGGTCTTATAAAGAATGATACGTCCACCGTCTTTTATAAACTGCTCGCTCCAGGCTAATATCGTCGGCAAATAAGCAGTAGCACGTGATGTCACAATATCGAAATGATTTTGAAATTTATGTTCTTGGTCGAGTCGCTCGGCACGGCCTTGAATGACTTTCACATTTTTCAAACCAAGTTTATTTATAAAATGCTCGCAAGCTTTTACTTTTTTACCCACAGAATCAAGCAACATCACCTCGACATTTGGGCAAGCTATTGCTAGCGGAATCCCCGGTAAGCCACCGCCGCTGCCAATATCCAGTAACTTGCCAGCAAAGGGCTCAAAGTTAACGGGCATAAGGCTATCGGCGATGTGTTTTAGCCAGATGCTTTCAGGGTCACGAATAGCGCTAAGATTGGTGTGAGCATTGTAGGCTTGAAAGAGCTCAACAAATTGCTCCAGTTTTTCCTGTTGCTCTATATTGAGCGCAAATTTATATTTTTCAAACAATTCTAAAAAGGCATCCATAAACTCTATTGTATCGTTAAACTGGATAAATAAAATACACCGGTTGCAATAACCGGTGTATTTTATACTTGGATTCTGTAAGTTAACGCTTCGAGAATTGCTCGCGCTTACGAGCACTGCGAAGGCCATATTTTTTGCGTTCTTTCTCTCGAGAGTCACGTTTTAAGAGCCCTTCTTTCTTTAAGCTACCGCGCAAGTCATCATTCATGGTGCTCAGAGCTTTTGAGATGGCGAGTTTACAAGCGTCAAGCTGACCGCTTAAGCCACCACCGCTAACCACGATACTTACGTCGAACTGTTTTTCTTTATTCAGTGCGATGAACGGTTGATGAAATTCGGTAATTAGTGTTTCGCTATTATCAAAATAAGCTTCAAGATCCTTACCATTGATAGTAATAACACCCTTACCGCCTTTAACACGGGCACGTGCAGTTGCACTTTTGCGTCGGCCAAGACCGTAAAAATAGTCGTTTGATTTCATTTCAGTATTTCCTTTCTAAGCGAAACTTCTAGATTGCGGAGCGAAAAACCCGAAGCGTGAGGAGGCGTAACCAAAGTTACGTTGACGAATGGTGAAGGCTTTGCAGCCCGGAAGATAGGAGTTGCAGCAGAAAGTGAAATGCTGATTTGAAATCCAGCCATTATGTATTTGCTCCTAAGGTTTCAGGTTTCTGGGCGGCATGATTGTGCTCGCTACCAGCGTATACTTTCAGGCGTTTGAGGCGCTCGGCTGCCAGCTTATTCTTTGGCAGCATACCTTTAACGGCTGATTCAATAACTTTGGCAGGATTTTTTGCGAGTTGGTCACGAAGTGTGATTTCTTTCAAGCCGCTTGGATAACCTGAGTAGTTGTAATAAACTTTAGTATCCATTTTGTTGCCAGTTGCAACGATGTTTGCAGCGTTGATAACGACTACAAAATCACCACTATCGACATGAGGCGTATAAGTCGGTTGATATTTGCCAATTAAACGTTCAGCAATAACGGTTGCAATCCGGCCGAGTGGTGCTGTTGAGGCGTCAATGACAACCCATTTACGGGTAACGTCGGCAGGCTTTAAGCTAAAAGTTTTCTTATGTACGTTAATAGTCATTATGCGGTCTCCTTTGCGGCAACAGCCGGTGCCTCAGTAGCGATAAAGCTTACTTTGGCCAGTTGGGCATTATCACCGCGGCGTAGACGGCTACGCCTGAGTGTTAAGTGGCCACTCGAACGATCGGTAAACTTCGGTGCGATTTCATCAACTAGTTTATGAGCCGCTTCTTTGGTTGAGAGCTCGGCAATAATTTGGCGACGATTGTGTAGATCGCCTTTTTTAGCCTTAGTTACGAGCTTTTCGACAAAAGGTACAAGCTCTTTAGCTTTTTCAAGTGTCGTTTCAATTGAACCGTGCTCGATCAAGCTAGTTGCAAGGCCTTTTAATAGTGCCCGGCGTTGGTCGCGTTCGCGGCCAAACTTTCTTCCTTGATAACTATGACGATGCATGGCTTATAGCTCCATCTCCGCTAATTTTTCGCGGACTTCGTCGAGAGCTTTGCTGCCGAAGCCTTTTAGTTCGCGCATATCTGCATCACCCAAGGTGACGAGGTCGTTAATAGTGCGGATATCGTTGTTAATTAAGGCATTAGTGGTGCGTGCACTGAGGCCTAAATCTTCAATGGGGGTCATTAGTTCGCCAGTGTCATCGTCGGCTTGGGCGCCAATAGTTGGGCCTGCTTGTACGCGAGTACTGCCAGCTAATGCAGTGTACTGATTGATTAAAATCGCAGCTGCTTCTTCAAATGCTTCCCCAGGTGTCATACTACCGTCGGTGTCGATAGTAAGAATAAGCTTATCAAGATCAGTGCTCTGACCAACGCGAGTGTTTTCAACCTTGTAGCGAACACGTTGTACAGGGCTAAAGACAGCATCGATAGCTATCATGTCGCTGATAGGACGTTTTTCGCCCGATTCTTCAATGGTTCGGTAACCACGTCCACTATCGACGACAAGATCCATGATAAGATTACCCTTCGGATCATCAATGGTGCAGATAATGGCAGTAGGATTGACGATTTCAACGTCGGCGTTAGTTTTAATATCACCGGCAGTTACAACACCAGCACCCTTTTTCTCTAATCGTAGGGTTTGTGGTTCATCGCTGTGCATACGAAGGTATACTTGCTTTAAGTTCAGCATAATGTCAACAACATCTTCTTTGACGCCTTTGACGGTTGTGAACTCGTGGGTTACACCTTCTATTTTAAATGCGGTAATAGCTGCGCCCTGAATACTTGAAAGTAATACGCGGCGAAGCGAATTGCCAAGCGTCATGCCGTAGCCTGTGTGCAACGGCTCAACCACGAAGGTTGCGCTAGTTGCTGAGTGCTCGTCAACGCTGGCGAGTGTAGGGTTGTGAATAGTTTTTGACACGGATTGTCCTCCCTTTTAACGTGAGTAGTACTCAACAATAAGTTGTTCGTTAATATCAGCCTCAGCTTCTTCGCGCTTTGGCAGGCCTGTGACAGCGATTTTTAAATTCTTTACATCGGCCTTCAACCAGCTGAGTGGTTGTTGGCTCGACTCTTTGACAACGTCATCGATATGGGTAAAGTATTCGGTTTTGGTGCTCTTCGGCCGTACTTTAATTTCATCACCTTCACTAAGGCGAATTGATGGAATATCGACACGACGGCCGTTGAGCATAAAATGGCCATGGCTAACAAGCTGACGAGCAGCACGCCGGCTAACGGCGAGGCCAGCACGATAAACAGCGTTATCTAAGCGGCGTTCGAGAAACTGTAAAAGGATCTCACCGGATTGTCCAGTTTTGCGATCGGCTTCTTTCATTAAGTTTGCGAATTGCTTTTCAAGTAAGCCATAGGCTCGGCGAACTTTTTGTTTTTCGCGCAGCTGAATTTGATAGAGGCTTGGCTTGCTTTGCCGGCCGCGGCCGTGCTCGCCTGGGATGGTTGTGCGCTTAACCAAAGCTTTGTGAGCTTTAGGATGAAGTGCGTAACCCTCTCGGCGGCTCTGTTTTACAATAGGTGAACGGTCTCTGGCCATATTAACCTCTCCTTGCCTTTCGTGGACGAACACCGCCGTGTGGGGCAGTTGTAACATCGCGAATAGAGTCAATCGTTATATCAAGATTCTGCAAGCTACGAATAGCGGCATCTCGGCCCATACCGACGCCCTTGACGAATACGTCAACTGAAGCCAGGCCATGGAGCTGTTTTGCTGCAGTAATAGCTTTTTCACCAGCAACCTGAGCGGCATAGGCAGTACCTTTTTTACTACCCCTAAAACCGCAGGCTCCGGCGCTCGAGATAGTAAGTACAGCACCTTTCTTATCGGTAACTGCGATGATGGTGTTATTAAATGTTGCTTGAATATGAAGCTGGCCGCTTGGAATCGATCGGCGCTGCTTCTTCTTTGTAGATTTCGTTTCTGCCATATATCAAATTCCTTAAGTCTTCGACGCTGCTTTTTTCTTAGTGCCGCCGACCGTTGATTTTTTACCACGTCTCGTGCGAGCATTAGTACGAGTTCGCTGGCCATGAGACGGCAAATTCGCTTTATGACGTAAACCGCGGTACGCGTTAATGTCTTTAAGGCGTTTGATATTACCTGTTACAATGCGCTGAAGATCGCCTTCGACCGTATAATTTTGGTCAATTTCAGCACGGATTTTGCTCAATTCAGCTTCCGTAAGATCCTTCACGCGAGTGGTAGGATCAATACCGCAGGCCTCAAGTATTCGAGCAGCAAATACTGGGCCGATGCCATAAATATAGGTTAAACTGATTTGCACTTGCTTTTCAGTTGGAACCGTGACACCTGCAATTCGAGCCATATATTATCCTTGCCTCTGAGTGTGTCGTTTAATTTTGCAGATCACTGCTAGCCTTTTCTTGCGGCGGATGATCTGGCACTTGCTGCACCGGGGTTTGACGCTTGGTGCTACTGTCATGAGATTTTTCCTCCCGTTTAGGTTGATCGTCTCGCAGGCGGAAGGTGATTCTACCCTTTGTAAGATCGTAAGGGGTTAACTCCACTTCCACTCTGTCACCAGGCACAAGGCGAATAAAATGTTTTCGCATTTTACCGGCTACATGCGCGATGATGCTAAGGCCATTCTCAAGTTCGACACGAAATTGGGCACCGGGGAGTGCCTCTAAAATCTTACCGACTACCTTGATTACCTCTTTATTATTGGCCATAGAGTACAATTAAAGATTATACTTTACATTTTCTCAACTGTAAAGCACTATTTTGAAGAATAGCGACTGACTTTTCGCTTATTACCTACATTGTAACGTGATGAAGGCAAATGTCAATGGCTGATAAGTTTAGCTATTAAAAAAACTACCGCTGTACAGATGCTAGCTGCAATAGCGATTAGCCCCCACCATTTTACAGAAATCCAAAAGAATGTATCGCGTTTTTTAAAGAAAACTTCTTCGCCAGTCTCTTTATCAATATAAATACGGCTTGAAGCGGCACGCTTTTTATGAATTAGTGCATCGAGACCGAGCAAGACCACGCCGGTTAAAAGAAAAGCAATAGCAATAGCATAGCCGTTCTGGCTATAATGAAGACCAAGTTTATCAGTTAAGAGCTGCACGGGCAAAGCAACTGCAAAATAAGTAATAAGGACAAGAAAGCCGAACCCCTCCCAGAAAATCATACGCCCCTACCTCTCTTTTAGTAGTCCTGGTCGTAGGTGACCATTAAGGCACGTGAATTAATCTGGCGTAGTGTTTCAAGTGTCACTGTCACGATAATCAATAAACCAGTACCGCCAATAGCGAGACCTTGAGCATTAATGCCAACTGTCGCAAAGATATATTCAGTAATGAAGGGTAAAATAGCGATGATACCGAGTGCCAAAGAGCCGAAGAGCGTCAAACGGTTTACCATTGTGCTAAGATGCTTTTCTGTTTGCTTACCGGGACGTACATCAGCAATGAAACCACCTTGTTTTTGTAGGTTCTCGGCAATTTCAGCACTGTTAAAGACAATATTAGTATAGAAATAGGTGAACAAGATGACGAGTACAAGATACGAAATTGGGTAAATGAGTGCCGTGAGATCACCTGCAGCCAAGGTTTGCATTTGTGGTTGTTGAAACCACTGAATCAGGTTTTCGCCGAGTTGTTTCCAATATGAATCAGGGTTAAGCCGCATGACTTGTCCGACAAATGCGGGAAGTGCTAAAAAGGCTACCGCAAAAATAACCGGAATAACACCTGCGGTAATTAACTTAACCGGCAGAATACTTTGTACACCACCATAATTACGGTTACCTTGTACACGCTTGGCGTAATTGATAGTAACAATGCGCTGTGCCTCGTTAATTTTTACCATAATATAAAGTACGAGAAGGCCAACAAGAAGTAACGCTAGCATCAACCAGAATACGAAACCATTAATTGGCAAAATAAGGCCAAAGATATTAAGTTTATCTCCCTCTTCAACAACACTTGTGAGTGAGGCGCTGACGGTTTGGATAGTTTGTGGCAGCTGGCTAATGATACCGGCAAAAATAAGGAGCGACATACCATTACCAACACCCTGTTCGGTCATAAGCTCACCGATCCACATAAGCAGCATGGCGCCAGCGGTCATTGCGCCGACCATAACTACCCACTGCAGGGCATCGGTATTGGCGGTGATATCAATACTGCTATTTGCCGTCAGTTGCGTTTGACGAAGAATAAAGATAAAAGCAATTGATTGAATAATGGCAAGTGGCAATGTAATCATACGCGTCCACTGATTTATACGGCGCCGGCCTGTTTCACCATCTTTGTGAAGCTGCTCAAGACGTGGAATTGCTTTTGTAAGCAGCTGCATAATAACAGAGGCGGTAATATACGGGCTCAGGCCAACGAGCATGATAGAAACACTCGCGAGCGCTCCACCGGAGAGCAAGTTTAAAAAGCCGCCAAAATTATTACTGGCAAGAATGCTATTGATAACTTCTTTAAGCTGGGTTGGTTCAGCCAGGGGCACTGGTACATGTGAAAGAAAACGATAGGCAATAATAAGCCCGAGCACAATCAGCAGGCGCTTTTGCATGTCGCGCGATTTAAGAGATTTTAAAATATTTCGCCAATTCATTTTATGACTTCCCCAAGCTTTTTTATTACTTATTCAAAGATATCATAGTTTGCTGATTATTAACACTGAAAGCGTGTTAGATAAACCCAGCTAGTCGTCGTGATTGTCGTCTAGGTATAGAAGGCGTAATCTCACTTTGACTATACTATCTTTTTATTATATAGTGAAAACGTCTCATCTCTAATCTGGAGATACCGACGAAAGGAAGGCTATGCCCCTGATCCCCACAGACCGCGTCGTCGTCAGCTGCAACAGTGACGGCACGTACCTCGCGTCGGCCCATGACTGGAGGGAGTACGATAAGCTACGGAAGGTCATCAACACGATGATCGCCAACCGTGAGCTCACTCATCCTCCCTGCGGCACTGGCCTTGGTGGCGGACTGGTCTTCAAGATCGACAGCATCGCGCTGCCGGGTTGTGACGAGGCCAATATGGCGGTGGTCAGCACGATCCTCGAGGGGATCCTGTCGGCGGCGCCTGGGCGAACTTACACCCGCCTGACATGACCTTCTACCCACTCCCGCGGAGTCTGCGGCGTACCTTAACGGTAGCGCCGCAGACTCCGCAATAAAAGCCATTATCTTGCACAAAAAGAGAGACCAGCAAAATGGTCTCTCTTTTTTCAATTTGTATATTACACTATTCTTTTGTCTGTGTCTTTTTTTGAGAAGCAGGTAGTAATGGCACCGCAACTTCTTCAACGCTGCCGCCAGCTTTTTCAATAGCTGTACGAGCACCAGCTGATACACCTTGTACTTTAACGGTTAGCGCTTTAGCTAATTCGCCGCGGCTAATAACTTTTACAGAATGGTATGGTGTTGCAATCAAGCCGGCATCAAACAGGGTTTGATTGTCGGCGGTTTTGCCTTTTACGATTGCTAAATCTTGAAGATACACAACCTGGGCTGGTACACGAAGACTCTTGAAGCCGCGCTTCTTTGGAATGCGGCGTACAAGCGGGCCCTGGCCACCCATAAAGGTTGCACTTAACTTTTTACCGGTACGGGCGTTCTGACCTTTGGTGCCACGACCGGCAGTTTTACCTTGACCGGCACTAATACCGCGGCCAACGCGTTTTTTCGATTGCTTTGGAGTGGTCACAAGTTCGTGATATTTCATGGGTTACTCTCTCACCTCCGCCTTTTTGGCAGCTACCTTCTTTTTTGGTGCATGCAGCCATTTTTCAGCCGGAACAAGTTGTTTAAGAGCTTCGATAGTAGCGTAAGCAATATTAACCTTATTACTTGAACCAAGCGATTTTGAAAGTAAGTTGCGAATGCCGGTTAAGCCCATAATAGCGCGGACAGGACCGCCAGCAATAACACCGGTACCAGGCGCGGCCGGTTTCATCATAATGCGTGCGCCACTAAATTTGACCTCAACATCATGCGGAATAGTATCTTTCGTAATAGGAATGACGACGAGGTTCTTTTTAGCGACATCAGTTGCCTTGGTAACGGCAGTTTGAACGTCTTGACCCTTAGCGACGCCAACACCCACTTTGGTCTTATGATCGCCGACCACTACAAGTGCTTTAAAGCGGAAGCGGCGGCCGCCTTTGACGACACGCGCAACGCGATCGATGCTAATAACATATTCTTCAAATTGCTTTTCTTCACGAGGCGCTTGGTTGCGATCATTAGAACGACGAGGACGATCATTATTTGCACCGCGAGCACTTCCAGTACGTGCTGGACGACTTGCGGTTGCTGCTTGCTGTTTTTCTTCAGCCATAGTTAAAACTCCAAACCTTCTTTACGTGCTGCATCAGCGAATGCCTGTAAACGACCGGCATATTTACGACCATTGCGATCAAATACAACTTTACTTAGCTTTGCTTTTTTGGCTTTTTTAGCAAGTTCCGTGCCAATCAGTGCGGCTTTTTCAGATAAATTGCCCTTTGCTGTCTTGTTGCCGGCAGTACTCGCGCTAGCAAGGGTGCGGCCAGTCGTATCGTCAATAACTTGAGCACTCACATGCATGTTGCTAATAAATACTGTTAAACGTGGGCGGGATGATGTGCCAGTTACACGGGCGCGAACGCGGTGTTTACGTAGCAAGCGGCTCACTAACTTCTTAGGCGTACTCATTACTTCGCTCCTGTCTTACCCGCCTTGCGGATAATGGTTTCATCAACATATTTAATACCCTTGCCTTTATACGGTTCAGGCTTCTTTAAAGCACGGATTTCAGCGGCTGCTTGACCGACTTGCTGCTTGCTGATGCCACTTACTGTAATGATGTTTTTTTCAACACCAAGGTTCACACTATCAGTAGCATGGTATTTGACGGGGTGTGAAAACCCAAGGCTCATTTCAATATCTTGACCGCCACCTTTGACGCGGAAGCCAACACCGTTTACTTCGAGTTTCTTTTCGAAACCTTCGGTAACTCCCTTTACCATATTGGCAACAAGGGCGCGCATTAAGCCATGGCGGCTTTTAGCGATTTTTTCGTCATTAATACGAGTGAGCGTTGCTTTGCCGTCTTCAATAGTAATATTCACTTCGGGCAATGAGACTAAAGTGAGTGATCCCTTCGGGCCAGCAACAGTAATAACACCGTTGTCGACCGTGATTGTCACACCGTTCGGGATCGAAACTGGTAGTTTTCCGATTCGACTCATTCTTACTTTTCCTTCTTATTGTTATGTAAGCTTATCGCAATTGACACCAGTGCTCCAGCAATGACTATTCCTATTGCAAGTTGCGTAGGAATGTATAGAGAATAAAGTGGAACTGATGACATTTTAATAAACCTTACAGATTAATTCACCACCAAGGCGTGCTCGTTGAGCAGCTTGGCCGGTCATAATGCCTTTTGATGTGCTAATTAACACCATACCACGACCATTCTTTACGCGTTGAATTTCATCTGCCCCCGCATAAACGCGGCGTCCTGGTTTTGAAACACGAGTAATTTCAGTGAATGTTACGTTAGTACCGGGTTCATTCACTGTAATTTCAATGGTTTTTGCAACTCCTTCGCCCACAACTTTAACGTCAGCAAGGTATTTTGCTTTGGCAAGTTCTTTTGCGATAGTTTCTTTTAATTTGCTGTGAGGTAAGTTAACCTGGTTTTTACCTGCTAATGCTGCATTACGAATGCGAGTTAGCATGTCGGCGACTGGATCAGTTGAAAGCATAGCCATAATATTCTCCTTACCAACTCGCCTTTGTTATACCGGGAATCTCACCCTTACTTGCTCGTTCACGAAATGTAATACGACTAAGGCCAAAGTGGCGCATATATGCGTGAGGCCGGCCAGTTACTTCACAGCGGTTCTTCCAGCGGGTTGGGCTGGAATTGCGCGGTAATGCAGCCAAGCTTTCAGTATCACCGGCTGCTTTTAATGCAGCGCGTTTGGCGGCATATTTCTTAATTAACTTCTTACGTTTCAGATCGCGTGCAATCATAGATTTCTTAGCCATTGCTAGCCTCCTTCTTTTCTAGTGGCATACCGAGTGCTCTGAGCAGTGCGCGTGAGTGTACAGTATCTTCGTTTTTAATAACAATATTAACCTGTAGGCCGTGCAAAACTTGCGTATCTTCGAAACTTAGTTCCGGAAAAATTGACTGCTCAGTAATACCGAGACTAAAATTGCCACTTTTATCGAATGCATCCGCCTTAAGACCATGAAAATCACGAACACGTGGCAACGCAACATTAATCAAACGATCAAGAAACTCATACATGCGAGCACCGCGTAGGGTGACGCTGATACCGATACGATTAAGCCCGGCACGGATTTTGAAAGTAGCAATGCTCTTTCGAGCCATGCGGTCTATTGGTTGTTGACCGGTGATTTTTTTCAGAGTATTGAGCACTCGCTCATGATACGCTTTATCGTCTTTATGTTTACCGATGCCAACATTTAAAACGACCTTTTCAAGTTTTGGCACTTGATGAATATTCTTTAAACCTAGCTCATTCTGAAGTTGTTTGCGAATTTTTGTATCATAATTCTCTTTCAGACGAGGTATGTAAGAGGTAGACTTTTTAGTAGCCATTACTTGATCTCCTTGTTGCCGGCTTGGCGAGCGATGCGGACTTTACTGCCATCATCACGAATGTCATAGCTAATGCGACTCGTTGCTTCTTTCCCGTCGACCACCAGCGCCACGTTACTGATTGCAATAGGGGTGTGTACCTCTTTGGTGCCACCTTGTGGGTTAAGCTGACTTGGTTTTACATTTCGTTTAATAATATTGATGCCTTCAAGGGTGATTTTGTTGGCTTTGGGGTAGACTTTTACCACCTTGGCGATCTTACCTTTGAATTTACCAGCCATAACGCGGACGGTGTCACTACGCTTGATTTTCATCTTAGAGCACCTCCGGAGCTAAGCTGATAATTTTGTTATAACCATAATCACGAAGCTCACGTGGCACGGGACCGAACACGCGGGTACCTTTTGGCAGCTTATCGTCACCGATAATAACGGCGGCATTTTCGTCGAAGCGAATTGTACTGCCATCTTTTCGTTTAATCTTCGCAGTTGTTCGAACGACAACCGCCTTTACGACACTCTTTTTTTTGACGTTGCCGGTCGGATTAGCTTGTTTAACAGTAGCTTTAATTACGTCACCGACGCGGGCATAACGACGCCTCGTGCCACCTAGCACACGAATGCATAAGAGTTCCTTTGCCCCACTGTTGTCAGCGACCTTCAAACGGCTTTCTTGTTGTACCATATCTTAAGTCTCCGCCTCTTTAGCCTCGGTGGCTGCTGATTCTTTTTCTACTGCTTCTTGCTTAAGCTCAATTTTACCGTGTGATTTTTCGATAACGCGGTTTAACTTGAAGCTCTTGTGCTTACTAATTGGGCGAGTTTCGACGAGTTCGACTATATCGCCCTTGCTTGCCTGGTTAGTTTCGTCGTGTGCTGCAATTCTTTTGCTGACCGTGTACTGCTTGCCGTAGATCGGATGAGTGACACGGCGAGTAACGGTCACGACGATGGTTTTGTCTTGGGCATCAGATGTCACTGTGCCAACAAGTCTCTTTGCCATCTTAGGCCTCCTCTTTCTCGCGCTGTGGCTCGTTCTCAACGGTTAAGATGAGAGCGATCTCACGGCGAAGCTGGTTAATAATGCGTGGGTTTGCGAGTTCATTAGCCTTGAGCGAACGCTTTTTTTCAAACAGTTCAGCCTGTTTTTCCTGAAGCAGCTCCCGACGCTTGGTTGATTCCATCTCACGAAGACTAGTTGCGGTTAACTTGTCGTTTTTTACGTCAGCCATAACTAGCCCTCTCTCTTTATAAATTTTGTTTTAACAGGTAATTTGTGTGCGGCAAGGCGCATTGCTTCTCGTGCCGTCTCTTCAGGCACACCTTGCATCTCGAACATTACTGTGCCAGCTTTCACCTTGGCGACATAAAATTCAGGATTCCCCTTGCCACTTCCCATCTTGACATCTTGTGGTTTGCGACTTACTGGCGTGTGCGGGAAGATACGGATCCAGATTTTACCACCGCGTTTGATATAACGAGTCATTGCTTGGCGAGCCGATTCAATCTGACGTGAGGTAATGCGTTCGTTTTCTAGGCTTTGTAAGCCAAAATCACCGAAGGCGATATAATTTGCACGAGTTGCGACGCCGTCGTTTTTGCCCTTGCGAACTTTGCGGAATTTAAGCTTCTTTGGTAATAACATAAGGTTCTCCTACGCGCGCTCGCCCTTATAGACCCATACTTTGACGCCAATAATGCCGTAACCGGTAATGAAAGCTCGGGCACAGTGGTAGTCAACATCTGCGCGAAGAGTATGAAGTGGCACAGAGCCCTGGATGAGTTTTTCGCGACGACTCATTTCGGCATTGTTAAGTCGACCGGCTACCTCAATACGGATACCTTTCGCGCCAGCATTCATAGCATTCTGAGCAGCCATTTTAGTGGCACGGCGAAAATTAATGCGGCGCTCTAACTGACGAGCGATATTTTCTGCTACTAACTTAGCGGCAAGCTCTGGGCGTTTTACCTCTTCAATATTGACGCGTACCGGACGGCCCATAACTTTTTCTATGTGGTTTTTGAGCTCTTGTGCGCCTGAGCCACCACGGCCGATGACAACACCAGCTTTAGCTGTGTGAATCGTGACAGTGACAAGGTTTGGTGAACGTTCAATGTCAATTTTCTGAATGGTAGCACGCGTTGAGAATTTGCCTTCGATATAGTCGCGTACTTTGATATCCTGCGCCAAGAAGGCGGCATAGTCGCGTTTATCAGCGAACCATTTGCTTCGCCAGTCTTTACTGACCTGGAGCCGCATGCTAATAGGGTTTACTTTTTGGCCCATATTATTTCTCCTCAGCTTTCTTTGCTGGCTTTTTTATACTCTTTGGCTCACCGCTGACTGACACAAAAATGTGACTGGTTTTCTTTTGGTATGGTTTAGCCATACCGCGAGCACCAGCGCGGTAGCGTTTGAGACGAGTACCGGTTGTGACGCTTAGCTCATTAATAACAAGGCTTTTTTCATCAAGTTTGTGAGTATTAATGGCGTTGGCCTTTGCGCTTGCAATTGCTTTTCTAACGGCGAGTGCGGCGCGTTTTGGGGTGTGATCTAGAATCACCAAGGCATCGGCAACGCGGCGGCCACGAACAAGGCTTGCGACTAGGCTCACCTTACGGGGTGCTTGAGTAACGCCTTTAATAGCAGCAGATGCGGTTTTCATTTCAACCATTACCTTTTATCCTTTTTAGCGTGGCCGCGAAATTTGCGTGTTGGTGCGAATTCGCCAAGCTTATGCCCCACCATATTTTCGCCAATATACACGGGTACGTGCATGCGGCCATTGTGGACAGCGATGGTTCGACCAACCATTTCTGGGCTAATAGTACTTGCCCGGGCCCACGTTTTGATAATAGTTCGATCATTTGCGCTCAAAGCCGCGACTTTCTTCGCGAGTTTGAAGTCAACGAACGGACCTTTCTTAAGTGAGCGACTCATGACTCTACTCCTTTATTATTTCTTGCGTCAATGGCTCTGTGAATAGCGGCGTATAGAATTCCGGCCTCACTTGCCGATAGAGGCGGTTGTTCCGCTGCGATCTCGGCTGCATCGGCAAATGTAATCTCGTCAGCAGCTTTAAGCCGGTAGCTCAAAATATTATCTGCAGCTTCGACTGCAAAGGCGGATGTCATGGGAGATTGCCAACCTTTACCGCGTCGAACTCCTACGATCGCTATTGTGCCGCCTTGGTTCTCTGTTCGCATTGCAATGATTGGGTTTCTTTCAGCCATACTCTACCTCTTCCTCTTCGCTTCGTGGCGACTCTTCACGATCATATTATTGCTGTATTTGCGGCGTCGGGTTCGATAACCAAGTGTTAATTGGCCCCATGGAGTGCGAGGTGCTTTACCTGGGCCGTGACGTCCACCGTCACCACCACCATGCGGGTGATCAGCGGCATTCATAACAACACCACGAACGGTTGGTCGAATACCCATGCGGCGTTTGCGACCTGCTGAACCAATCTTAATATTTTGATGCTGCTCGTTGCCGACAACGCCAATACTTGCCATACAATCAATTCGGAAGCGTCGAATTTCACCAGAGGGCATCTTTATTTGAGCGTAATCACCCTCTTTGGCAACTAATTGCGCAGCTGTGCCAGCCGAACGAACGGCTTGCGCACCTTTGCCGGGCTGCATTTCAACGGCATAAATCATTGAACCAGCTGGAATCTTGGAAAGCGGTAAACGGTTACTGGATTCAATTGGAGCGTCTTTACCGGCAATGATTTTCTTGCCTTGGTGCATTGAACCATCAGCGATGACGTAGTGGTAGAGGCCGTGTTGATCTTTAATACGTGCAATTCGAGCTGAACGGTTAGGATCATACTCGATGTGCTCAATAACTGCTTCGGTACCTTCGGCAAGGCGGTAGTTAACAATGCGATAGAAGCGCTTGACACCGCCGCCGCGATGACGAGTTGTGATACGGCCATCGTTGTTGCGGCCAGCGGTTGATTTTTTGGTGCGAAGCAATGATTTAAGGGGTTTTCGGGTAGTGATGCCTGAAAAGTCCTGGCTTGTCATGCCACGGCGTGCAGGCGTTGTTGGGTTGTATTGCTTAATAGCCATTAGTTGGCCTCCTCTTCGAAGACGGTAATTTTATCACCTTCTTTTAGACGAACATACGCCTTTTTTACATCTGCACGTTTACCGCTTGCAAATTTACCTCGGCCACGGTAAGTGCGTACGCTCTTGCCCTTCAAGCGAATAATGTTAACCTCGGTTACGGTAACACTATATTGTTCGCTGATAGCAGCAGCGATTTCTTGCTTGTTAGCCGTGTCTGGCACGTTAAAAATGTAAGTGCCCGTTTGACTTTGGTTGAAGCCTTTTTCGCTCATGCGTGGAGTAATAAGTAATTGTTTCATACTATGCTCCCAACCATTCTGTTACTGCCTTTAAGGCTTCTTTAGTAATGACAATTTTGTCAGCATTAAGTAAGTGATAGACGCTGAGGTAGCCGGCACGAACCAGTGCGACACTCTGTAGATTATTGGTTGCGCGCAAAATCTCAGGAGTTTTTTCACTTACCACCATCAATACGCGGCGAACATCGGCGTTGTTATCGGCAAGGAACGCAACCATTTCACGAGTTTTACCAGTTGTTTTGATATCATCAACGATGATAATCTTGTTTGCTTGATGTGCGAGTGTCAGGGCTTGGCGAAGAGCAACTCGTTTTGCAGTTTTGCTGACGCGTTTGGTATAGTTTTCAACGCCACGAGGGCCAAATACGATACCACCGCCACGCCAGATGGGGTTACGGCTTGAACCGAAACGAGCGCGGCCAGTACCCTTTTGACGCCATGGCTTTTTACCGCCACCGCTGATCTCACCACGGGTTTTGGTTTTAGCAGTTGCTCGGCGAGAATTTGCAAGGTATGAATCGTAAGCTAACTTCAGTAGTTCGTGGTTTGGAACGTCAACGGCAAATACTTCTTTTGGAAGTGTGATTGTAGTTTTTGTAGGAGCGGCCATTAGTTTGTTCCTCCGATCATAACAGTACCTTTTTTAGGGCCAGGAACGGCACCTTTGAGGCCAAGTAGGTTATTTTCGACATCAACCAAGGCAACTACAAGATTCTTAACAGTGACGCGGTCGTGGCCCATGCGGCCAGCCATGCGCTTGCCTTTAAAGATTTTCTGCGGATACATTGAGCCAATTGAACCAGGTTTACGAACGTTGCCGTTACCACCGTGAGTTCGTTTGCTTGTGTTGAAGTTGTGGCGCTTTACTGTGCCAGCAAAACCTTTACCTTTACTGGTGCCGGTAACGTCGACGACGTCACCAACTGAAAAAGCACTGACGTCAAATTTTGCGCCAACCGTCGTATCATCACTCAGCTCGTCAATGCGAACTTCACGAATAACACGAGGTGTCACCTTGGCTGTCTTCACGTGACCAGCCACGGCATTGCTCAGGTTCTTACCCTCACCAAAGCCAATCTGTACTGCGTTGTAACCGTCTTTTTCAGCGGTCTTCACCTGAGTAACAGTACAGGGGCCAGCGATAACAAGTGTTACTGGAATAGTAGCACCGTCCTCGCTAAGGATCTGGGTCATACCAATTTTGGTACCGATGAGTGTTTTCATCCTCTTAACTCGCCCTTCTCTTTGTCATGCAAAAATCTTGGCCTCTCGCAGTATCCGGAGGAGGACTTACAAGATAACCAAGACGCTTTGCACGCGTTTATATACCTACTTAAAATAACAGATAATGACCTATGATGTCAAGCAATTAATCGGAGGTAGTTACTTAAAAGCTTCGCCAAGTTCTTTATCGAGTATCTCGGCTGATACAGAAAGCTGGTTAGCTTGATCTTTAAGCTGCTGGATTCGGTTCGTTAATTCTGTGTGTGCAGCACCTAAAAACGCTCGATCTTGTTTTTTATAAGCATCACCTATTGCTGCCATATAATCGCTTATATTTTTAACCTTTTCAATAATGTGTGCTCGACTTTCCTTTGCCTGCGCGTAGAGTTCTAGCGCAGTGAGCTCATTTATAAGAGTATCCCAAATAGCTTTTGATGCCACGGTATCAGCCTCACTCGTAATAGGCTTGCGCACTGCGGCGCCGGCCAAGCGAACCGACAATACTTTATTGAGGTTAATGTACTGTGAGAGTTCTTGCAAAACAGTAATTTGCAACGTCGTACGAGAGGTATCGGCACTAGCTGACCTATATTTTTGACTTAGTGTCGTACCAAGCCAAACGTTATCTAGAACCGGTTTTTGCTGGGTTTGAAGTTTCTTGGTTAGATCACTAATTGCTTGTTCAACTACTGCGGTGTTATTGGTGTCAATCTTTTGCATTTTTTGCAGTTGTTCTTGTAATTGCACTGATTGTTCTGTTCTTATTGCCTGATATCGATCTGCGGCTTGCTGGGCACTAAAGAATAGCCAGCCTATTACCAGAAAAGTTACGAATAATAATATACTGACAATAATGACCACAAGCCATTTTGGTTGACGATAAAATGGTTTTTTTGCAGTTGTAGAAGGTTGATTTTTTATAATCATAATATTAGATACCTAACCGAGTTGATGAGAGTTCATTGTTAAGTGGCCATGGATTAAAATTACAGCCCTGCAAGTTAATTGATTGTTGTTGCATTACTGGCGCAAGTTGACCAGCTCCGCTGCAATATGAATGACCTCGCCCTAACCAGTGGCCTGTTTCGTGATTAACAACCATGTGACGATAATCACGCAGACTGCCACCAGCATTATTCCAGGATGGCGTGGCACCTAGCCAACGATCTTGATTAATAAGTACATATCGCCCCACTGTGCAGCTATATGTACTGTCACAACCTGATGATGCCGCAGCCACCTGATTGGCTTCGGCAAGTACAACAGTCAGTGTGCCACCGGTGGCTACTTCTTGAAAACTAACGCCAAGCCGGCTCCATCCCCTTGCGTCATTTAATGTTTGGTTCACTTGAATTTTAAATTCACCAAGGCTTGTCGTAATTGTGCCGCGTGTTTCAATAGTGTATTGTACTACTCTACCACCTCCAGAGGGAGCGCGACCAACTGGTGTTGATGGCAAAGCAGGTGTAGCTATTGTTTGAACTTGCAGCGATTTTATAACTGAACTTGCGGTGTTTATACGAGTAGCGATGCAATTCATGTTAGCGGTGTTACAGCTAGGTGCAGCAGCGCTAACAGCAGAAATACAAAACACAGTTAGTGCGAAGATACCGAAGCCTGATATTGCTTTTGCTACATAAAATCGCTTACGCATACTACAGTATAATACCAGCAGGCAAAAAGAAGGTTACAATTGTTACTAAAACGAGAACTGTATATTCAATCTTTCGATCGATCTGAAAATGATCATGACTTGCAAAAACCAAGCCAATTAATAGACCAAGCGGAAAACCGTTCAGCATAAAATTGCCAATCTGTAATGGATGTTGAAATTTTAACCAAAATGACCCTAAAATAACATATAGGACAAGTTTTAGAAAAAAGGTAGTATCGGGTTCGGCTTGTGGTTTTGTTTGTTTTTTCTTTGGCATAATGCTTATGATTATTGCAATTCAACTTGTATCTGTAAAGCCACAAAATTAATTGAACAGATCGTGAGAGGTTGTTTATTTGGGCAGCAAGTTAACCTATTTTACTGCACGACCCCAAGCATCACGGGCCTTTTCTTCAACATCAGTAGCAGCATCTTTGACTGATCCTGCCGCATGACGAGCTGCTGTTCTGGCAGTTGAGGCAACTGTTTTGGCATCTTCAGCTACATTACTAAAAGCTTCTTGAAATCGTTCGCCTGCTTCTGTGGCAACTTCTCGGGCAATTTCAGCCCCTTCGTTTGCCCGATGCTTAATGCGCTTGGTTTGCTCGCGTATCTCGCGGCGAGTTTTTGAGCCACTTTGAGGTGCAAAGAGCAAGGCAACAACTGCGCCGACAGCGGCAGCAGCAACAGCTACGGCAACTACATTTGGTCCATCTTCTTTGGTCATATAATGCTCCTTTCAGTAACGAACTATTATGCTTTTAGTATACAAGACTTGAAGGTGCACACCAACCGTGAGTTGAGCAAAAATCAAGAAAGTTATATATTAGTTGTACCCTAGAGTTTTGAGAGAGGAACCTATGCGGGTGCTCTTTGGTATGTTTGTGCTCATGGCCGGAAGCCTCGGCCTAGGACTGATGTTTCATGCGGGTCACACGGCTAACTTGGGATTGTTTGTCATAGCAATCGTACTTGCTGTCGTTGTTTGGACAGTCTTGATGCTGTGGCGGGTAATGGGTATTGAACAGCGTTTTAGTGACACGCGGCGTAAATTCAGGCATGTTTTAAAACGGCTGCACGAAGTTTATGGTAGTAGCTTTGCAACTAGTGAAACTATCTTTTTTCTTCAAGCTACAAACTCCTGGGGGAAGAAGCGCTACAGATTGGAGTGTCATGCGAAACAGCCACCAGTTGATATAACCTCAGAGCAAGAAGTAACCATCGATTACTTCATCGATTCTCCCATGATGATCCACGTCATATATGAGGCTCATGTACTCTCCGCACTTTATATCTTTCGAGAGAAGCGGCTATGCGCGATCGTTACTGTTGCACCACCGGTGCCAGCATTCTCCAGAAGGGCTACTGAAAACGAGCTTCTAGACCTAGCGCAACAGCTAGAGAGAGTACTGCCTGAATCAAAAGACTAGGGGGTTTGCCATTCGTGGCTCGCTGACCGAGAACGGTCAATAAAATCTCATAATAAAAATACACCATGATATGTGGTGTATTTTTGTTCCGCTATAACTACATACGGATTTCAGCGTCACAACCAGCTGGCAAACTGAGGTTTTGCAAGCTATCGATAGTTTTTGGCGTTGCGCCAATAATATCAATGAGGCGTTTGTGGATGCGCATTTCAAAGGCTTCGCCTCCCTTCTTGTAGACATGCGGGGCCTTGATGACTGTATAAGTACTTTTGCGGGTTGGCAACGGTACTGGGCCAGCAATAGTTGCGCCAGTACGCAGTGCGGTGTCGATAATTTGTTTTGCCGATTGATCAATCACTTTATGATCATATGCTTTTAGACGGATGCGAATCCGTGGTACTTGAGTTTTGGTGGCTTCTGCCATATTAATACTCCCTGATGTGCGGTGTCGTAACCTCTGAAAGTGCTCTCTCGCCACTTACCGAGTTCTCAACACAATTATGTTATATAAATTATATTATACTTACTTTTATTGAAACTGCAACAGACAGGGCTATTATTGACTACTCACTGATAGAGTGTCACCATAAAAGTACTAATAATCTGCCAGAATCATCCGATTCATATTATTAGTGTTTATAGAGGAGAGTGCTCGTGGGCCGTTCTAAAGAAAACCGAATTGACCAGCGCCTAATACAGACCCTTCGGAGCATAGTAGCTGAGCTGGGGGCTGATATTCTAAGGCAACAGCAACCAGAGCGGATCTTGGATCGTATTCGTAGGAGTTCACTCCTGTGGAGTGACCTGCCGGATGACGATAAGGAAGCCGACAGGTTGATCGAAACAAGTCTCGGACGATTGAAGCGTCACGGTTGCATCACTCAAGAGATTAAGCACGGCGAAAAGCAAGGGATAGTGCTATGGACGATAACTGTGGTAGCAGAGATATCAAATATGGAATGCTAGTAGATCGAGAAACCAGGGGTGCGCTGTAAGTGTCACACAGTGCACCCCTGGTCCCCCATCGCTCTCCTCTCATCTTACCGGCAACGAAAATAGCGCCCTTAGCAGGAGCGCTATTCTCTTACGTGCGAAAATGTCTATTTATTGATCTTCGTTACTACGCCGGCACCAACGGTACGGCCACCTTCGCGGATAGCAAAGCGAAGGCCTTGTTCCATGGCGATAGGCGCAAGCAATTTCACCTTAAAGGTAACGGTGTCACCCGGCATAACCATTTCTTTGTCGGCTGGTAGCTCAACTTCACCGGTTACGTCAGTGGTGCGGAAGTAGAACTGTGGTTTGTAGCCTTTGAAGAATGGAGTATGACGGCCGCCTTCTTCTTTGGTAAGCACATATACTTCTGCTTCAAATTCAGTGTGCGGAGTGATAGTACCTGGTTTGGCAATCACTTGACCGCGCTCAATGTCATCGCGCTCAACACCGCGAAGCAATACACCTGCGTTGTCACCGGCTTGGCCTTGATCAAGATTCTTTTTGAAGGCTTCGATACCTGTAACAACAGACTTTCGCGGTTCACGAATACCGATGATTTCAACTTCTTCGTTGAGTTTTACGATACCTTGTTCGATACGACCTGTCGCAACAGTGCCACGACCCTTAATTGAGAAGACGTCTTCGACTGGCATTAAGAATGGCTTGTCAAGTTCGCGCTTTGGCTCTTCGATGTACTCGTCCATAGCCGTGACGAGTTCCATAATCTTGTCGCCCCATTCACTGCTTGGCGTCTTCAAGGGCTTTCAGCGCAGAACCCTTAATGATTGGCACATTGTCGCCATCGTAACCGTTCTTGGTAAGCAGTTCACGAACGTCCATCTCAACGAGTTCAACGAGCTCTTCGTCAGCCATGTCCATTTTGTTGAGGAAGACGACAATTTTAGGCACGCCAACCTGACGAGCAAGCAGAACGTGCTCGCGGGTTTGAGGCATTGGGCCGTCAGCGGCAGATACAACCAAGATTGCACCATCAACCTGAGCGGCACCGGTAATCATATTTTTAACATAGTCAGCGTGACCAGGCATGTCAACGTGTGCATAGTGGCGCTTGTCTGACTGATATTCCTGGTGGCTGGTAGCGATAGTAATGCCACGCTGCTTTTCTTCAGGTGCTTTGTCAATCTCGTCGTAAGCAATTGACTTGTTAACATCATTTGGCAGTTTAGCTTGCAAGAACCGCGGTAATAGCGGCGGTAAGCGTGGTTTTACCGTGGTCGACGTGACCCATAGTACCAACGTTTACATGTGGCTTGCTTCGGTCAAAAGTTGCCATTTATTACTCCTTATAATTATGATTTTCGCATGAGATAATACACCCCACGACGTATAGGTTAGATTATAGTTAATTTTCTTCTTTATGTAAAGAGTTTGCCGCTGTCTACTGAGGTCGTTTTTCTCGTAAGAGCCCGGTTGCCAACCATGCGGCTCTTAAGAGCTGGCGCTGCTGTAGCGTTAAATATCGCCGGTCGCCGGCAGTCATTAAGAAATATGCGCGAACATAATATCTCTTACGTTCCTCGCCGTTTAATGTGCACGCAGAGTAAACTGCTTCCTTGACGCTGTGCTTTAAGATATTACCAACCGAAAACCGGAATAAAGCCTCAGGGGCAACTGGAAGTGAGGCTATATCATCTTGGTAATTATCCTGCAGGTGTACTACCGCAGTGTAGGCATCATCTAAAAGCGAGAGCTTTTCCCTGCCAGTATACAACCCATATGGGTCATTGGCTAAACAGCCAACGATGAGACCGCTTACTTTAGAGAAGAACTTTATTGCTTCACCAGTAGCTTCATCTTCACCAGCCACTTCAGTACGACGCAAAATAGCTTCTGGCAATTCCAGTACTGTTTGCAATGTCTCATCTTCAATACGCATGAGTGATCGAAAAGCTGGCGAGCCATTCAGCTGCCGCACGGCTGTATCGACGCGAGAGTTAAACGAGTGGCCATCGAACGAGATCTCGCGAGTAGCTGCAAAATAAGAGCGGAGACTCGGTATCGGGCTTTCGTGAGGTGGCGGTAAGAATTCGGCACTCACCGTTTATCAGGCTGCGCGTTTGGCAATAATCTCTTGTGCGACATTCGGTGGCACTTCTTCATAGTGTGCTAGTTCCATTGAACTTGAGGCGCGGCCTTGTGTCATCGAGCGAAGATCGGTGGTATAGCCAAACATATTGGCAAGTGGCACAAAGGCAACAACTACTTTTATGCCATTACGATCTTCCATGTTTTCAATACGGCCACGACGGGAGTTAAGATCACCAATAACATCACCCATGAATTCTTCAGGGGTCATTACCTCAACCTTCATAATCGGTTCAAGCAAGGTTGGGTTAGCTTGTCGAACACCGGCTTTAGTTGCTATTGAACCGGCCATTTTGAAAGCTAATTCACTTGAGTCGACATCATGGTAGCTACCATCATAAAGGGCTACTTTAACATCAACCACTGGATAGCCGGCGATAACACCGTTGTTCAACGTCTCAATAATACCTTCATGAACTGGCTTTCGGTATTCTTGCGGCACCACACCACCCTTAATCGCGTCAATAAATTCAAAGCCTTTGCCTGTTTCGTTCGGTTCAAGTCGAAGCCACACATGGCCGTACTGACCACGGCCACCAGATTGCTTGATATATTTACCTTCGATTTCAGTTCTGGCTTTAATGGTTTCGCGATAAGCTACCTGCGGCTGGCCAACGTTTGCTTCAACTTTAAATTCACGCTTCATGCGATCGACAATGATTTCAAGATGAAGCTCGCCCATCCCTGAAATAATAGTTTGGTTGGTTTCTTCGTCGGTGTGAATGCGGAACGTCGGGTCTTCTTCAGCAAGGCGTTGCAGGGCGAGGCCCATCTTTTCTTGATCGGCCTTAGTCTTCGGCTCAATGGCAATTGAAACCGGGGGTTCTGGGAATTCAATATTCTCTAAGATAATTGGATTAACCGGATCACATAATGTTGTACCTGTTGTAGTGTTTTTAAGCCCAACAGCTGCGGCAATGTCACCAGCACTTACTTCGGTGACATCTTCACGTTTGTCGGCATGCATACGGACAATACGGCCAATGCGTTCTTTTTCGCCGGTGGTGGCATTGAAGATATAGCTACCGGCAGTCATCTTACCAGAGTAAACACGGAAGAAAATGAGCTTACCAACAAAAGAGTCGTTTGAAATCTTAAAGGCTAAAGCGGCCATTGGTTCGGTTTCGATCGGCTTTCGCTCGATTTCTTCGCCTGTTTTTGGGTGTGTACCCCAAATTGAGCTTTTGTCGGTTGGGCTCGGCAGGTATTCATTCACAAGATCAAGTAGTTTTTCAACAATCACACCACGACCATCACCACCACTGACGATGAAGAATTCACCAGTTAGAACACTCTTTCGAATAGCAGCTTTTATCTCTTCTTCAGTAATACTTTCTTCGCCGCCGTCAAGGTATTTTTCGAAGAGCGTATCGTCAGCTTCAACGGCAGCCTCAACCAGCAGGGTGCGAGCATGCTTGGCTTTTTCGAGCATATCGGCCGGAATTTCACCTTCAACCAAGGCTTTGTCGGTAAAATCGGCGTAGGTGTAGGCCTTCATGGCAACAAGGTCGATAACACCGTTAATGTCTTTCTCGAAACCAATTGGTAAGTGAATTGGCAACGCACGGCGACTTAAGCGAGCATGAATGCTCTCGAGGGATTTGTAGAAGTCGCCACCAGTTTGGTTAATTTTATTAATAAAGCAAATGCGCGGCACACCATATTTATTAGCTTGGCGCCAAACGGTTTCGCTTTGGGCTTCGACGCCGCTTTTACCATCGAAGATAACGACAGCCCCATCGAGTACGCGCAGGCTACGTTCTACCTCGACGGTAAAGTCAATGTGGCCGGGAGTATCAATGATATTAATCTTGTGATCTTTCCAGAAGCAAGTAACAGCGGCGCTTTGAATAGTAATGCCACGCTCGCGCTCTTGCTCCATAAAGTCAGTCACTGTTTCACCTTCGTGAACAGCGCCAATTTTGTGATTTAAACCGGTGCGATAGAGGATACCTTCAGTAGTAGTAGTTTTACCGGCGTCAATATGCGCGATAATGCCAATATTTCTAAATTTATCAAGTGGAATTGTTTTGGTGGCCATGTGATTTTACATCCTTACGTTATGCTTTGTTGCCGTTTTCGAGGCATGAAAAAACAGCGATTAAATAATAGTTTAACAGATTATTGCTTGTATAGCTAGCTTGCGGCATTAGCATGCACCCCGGAAGTCCTTGGTGGGAGAGACTTCCGGGGTGCCACGCCGATCTTCAGTTATTCGGTAGTTTGGGAGGTTGACGGATCAATGTCAAGGCGCTGCACTTATTATCGAGCTCGAGGCTGTCAATCTGGTCATCTTTTCCTGTCAAAGAGCTCATGACTGCTCCCAGGTCTACCATGTTGGTGGCGTCTGAGATACAGAACCGCCCCCAGTGTTTCTGGCTGAGACGTTGAAAGACGGTGAGCGTGCGTATACTCGTGAGCCGATAAACGATGCCACCGATTGGTACCTCCCGAAGGTCGTACCAGTTGTAGACGGTCGAAGAGGTCGCACTAGCTGTCTGGTCTACAGGCTCGCCAAGGTTTCCACCGATTGGGATGATGGCAAGTGAGTGCTGAGTGGCGGGTACCCAATATTTGCCCCTCGCTCCCCTTTGTTTGAAAGAGCCAAGTTCAAGGCAATGCTGGCTGAAGTAGTAGGCAATGTTGCTTGCTTTTATTGCGGGGCGTTTCCATTGCCTCTTTCCAAGATGATCAGCAACACATACCGGTTGTCCGTTAAACCTTGGATCAAGCAGCGATCCTAGCACGACAATGCAGTGGTGGTCTTGCCGGATTATGCCGGCACCTTTGTGCAGGGCAGTCGCCAAACGTGCGGTTGTTTCACCTTCGAGTACTATTGTTTTGGCATATGCCTCGGCAATACGAGTTGCTAGATCTATCGCACGTACTCGCATAACGCCAACCTTTCGATAGTCAAACTGAAATCGGCTACTTCATATTATGCGAGAAACCTAAAGAAAATCAAGTGCAAGGTAATCCGAATCGCCAAACCCCTTCCAGGCCACTCTTTCTCACTTAAGCTCCGGCGGGGCTTAAGTGAAGTACCCTTTGAGTCACTGAAGTTATATTTGTGAGAAAACGTTAGTTCTTGGATCGAGGAGATAGCTCAAATGGCATTTGTACTCTCGTAGCACCTCGGTGATCCGAGAGTACATGGCCGATTCAGTTGTCAGGGGGTTGGCGGAAAAGCATCGGTTCAGCGCACCTTGAATCGCTTACGAGCCCGTCGACGCTCCTTTCACCACCCATCCCTTGTAGAATGCTGGCAATATCTACTGCATGCCAGGCACCTAGTGGTATAGTAGCTGGTCCCCAATAGTCGTTGTTGAGCCGCTGGAACATGTGAAAAATTCCTGCCTCGTCCAGGTGGTATACGATATCTCCCACCCGCACCCTTCGAAGGTCGTACCACCGATGCAACCACGGTGGCGCCATGCCACTCTCGTAGCTTGTGTGGGGTGCAGGGTTGAGTTCGGGATGACATTGCCGGATGAATGAAACTACACTGCTTCCATCAGCAATGGGTCGGGTCAGCTGATTGTCGTCAAGCACACCAATAATACATACTGGCTTGTTAATAAACTCGGCATTGAAAGGCGTGTCGAGTATGACAATACAATGTTGCCCTTGCCGTACGATTCCACTGCCGTGCAACAATACGGTCGCCAGTTGCGCAACGGTCGTATTGTTAAATACGAAGTTACTTGAAGTTTGGGCGATACGAGCTGCCAAATCAAAAACTGATATCCGCATAGCACAACCCCTTCGTAGCTGAATTGGCTAATGCTATTATGTAAAAAACTAGAGCATTTATCAATCTATTCAGGTGTTTTTAAACGGCTGGTAATTGGATATGCGCCCCGGAACGACGAAGAACCGGGGCGCATGGCCATCTTGAGCTACTTGAAAAGAGGCTTGTGCAGGAGAGCCAGCTTCGCACAGCCTGGATCACGCAGGAGGCCATCTATCGGTCCATACTTTGCTTGCAAATCAGCAAGAATTGCAAGCAAGTCTATTGTGCCGATAGCGTCCTTCAGCAAGAACTGCATCCACTGATTCGCATTGATACGCTGAAAAACGTACAACGCCTTCCGGGCATCAAGCCGGCATACGATACCGCCGATCGGCACAGCTTGCAAGTCATACCACTCGTAAGTAGCCCTGGGCTTGACCCGGTTTGTTGTTGCGATCGGGCCGTCAAGATGCCCACTCATCGGAACAATTGCGGCTGTCGGGGTAGCCACTGGCAACCAGGTCGCCTGCATATTACGTGGTTTGATTGCCTCCTTGGCACGCTCACGGAAAAACGCTGACACGCTCTTTACTTGAATGACTTGATAGTCGGACACATCCTTGTGGATTCTACCTGCGATGAAGGCTGGACTGTCGTGCAACTGACCGAACGGTGGTGCTAGCACAACAAATAGGTGTCGCCCTTGCCGCACGGCTCCTCGCCCTTCATGAAGAGCCGTTGCTAGTTGTGCGACAGTTTTCGTTTTAAGCGGCATAATATCCGAATAGACTTCAGCAATACGAGTCGCCAACTTGGTAGCTGGAATCTCCATGGCATCGTCCTTTTCAAAATAACCTAAAAGCGGCCAGTGACATTATCTAAAATTTACAAAACATGTCAATGGGTTAAACTAAAAACAGTTCTCTGTCATTGGTGTAATTTTGCCATACCCCTGCTCCTCTTTAGGTAGCTCAAGCTAAAACTAAAAGTGTTACTAACTGCGAGCAAAATGTGCAAAAGCGCGGTTAGCTTCGGCCATCTTATGGGTATCTTCTTTTTTCTTGAAGGCTGCACCAGTTTGATTGTAAGCGTCTACAATTTCATTCGCGAGACGCTGATTATAAGGCATACCGCTGCGGGCACGCGCAGCCCCCACGAGCCACATAAAAGTGAAATGCTGCACGCGGTGACCATGAATTGGGAATGGAATTTGATAGTTGGCACCACCAACACGGCGGCTTTTTACTTCAACATTGGGTGCAATATTTTTTAAAGCTACTTCAAAAATCTCAAGAGGATTCTCAGACTTTAACTTTTTAGCAGCGATTTCAAGAGCACTATATACTTGGCGTTCAGCAAGTTGCTTTTTGCCGCTTAACATACTCTTGTTAATTAAGCGCTGCACTTGCACTGAATTATATTTGCGGTCAGGATCTACTCGGCGCTGAAGTGATTTGGTAACTTTACGTGGCATATTACTTACTCTCTTTCTTCACGCCATACTTGCTACGGGCGTTTTTGCGATCTTTCACCCCTTGTAGGTCAAGGTGGCCACGAACAACGTGATAACGCACACCAGGAAGATCTGGCACACGGCCGCCACGAATTAAGACAACGGCGTGTTCTTGTAGGTTGTGGCCCTCGCCAGGGATGTAGGCCCATACTTCATAGCCATTTGTCAGGCGCACACGAGCGACCTTACGAAGGGCTGAGTTTGGTTTACGGGGGGTTTTAGTGGTAACACGAATACAAACACCACGCTTCAATGGTGCATCTTTTGCGTAATATTTCACCTTCAAGGCATTTTGGATGCGGCCAAGATGAGGTGATTTACTTTTTTTTGGCACGCTCTTTCGAGGTTTGCGTACCAGTTGGTTCATTGTTGGCATCGAAAACTATGCTCCTTTATAGTGCTGATATCAAGTAAGTAATGGCGCTGCTTGGTCAGCACTCCCTGCAAAACCTCACTTACTCTGAAACTCTAACGCTGATTATAGCAGTTTATTCGTTAAAAAGAAAGAGAGCCCGCCGAAAACTAAGCTCCTGCCCGAAACGCCTTTCGAGCGCCTCCGGTGGCCTCTCTTTCTCTACGAGCTCTGTAAACGCCGGCGTAGTCTTGCTGCGTGTTGTCGTGCGTCGGCTCCTTGAACCCAATAACATACTCAACTAGACAACTCTTGCGCCAAAAGCACACGATAGTCGCTCTGTTTCACGGAGAGAAACGAAAAACGAATACTCATGACTGCTCTGGCCATAATTTGCAAGATGAGCCAGTAGAACACGCCTACAAAACTGGTGATACTTCCTCCAGGGATCTATCGGCTGCTCAGTAGGACGTTGTAGAAATGCGAGGCTATTCGTTTGAACAGTCAATACTTGCGGCATGCACGATTCAACTGCCTTGAAGAACTTCTCTTTTTCGGGAAACTCGGGAGATACAGCAAGCTCAGCCTTATGTTGGTCCGATCCGACGCTGAGACGTATGCTAACACTGACCTTGTCTGCCACGGGTTACTCCAGGTATTGACTGACGCTGGCATTGCCGATAGTAATCGATATTGCAAAATGATGCAAATTATCAAAACGAAAAGAGCCCACCCTATCTAGAGTGGTGCAAGTGAGAAGGACTCACTCGCCGCTCTTGACGGGGCGGGCGGGCCAACATCATTTAATTCAGGTTTGCCAGAGTAGAGGGAGCGTGCTTGTGAAACTCTATCGTTTCATTGAGGTTGTAATTGAAGATGAACCTCTCGTCACCGCAATGTGATTCTTGATGTTTTGAAAGTATGCGTGCAATGTCATCAATAATCCTGTGCCATGATGGCGCGTCGCCACGCCTCTTCAACATCCATCCCCTCGTTGGCAATATATCGATCAGAGGAAATTCAAAACACATCTCCCAATAGTTAAGAAGTTTTATCTGACGAAGAAGCTCTTCTCGTTGGGCGAGTTCCCCCATAATGATGAAGGCAGCCTCGCCGGAGTCAGGGTCAACCTTTAGGTTGGCATTAATGAGCTTGCTCATGACTTACCTTTCGACGAATGGCAGTTTAACTATAATATATATTTCGCAGAAAACAAATACACCCTGCTTTTCAACAGGGTGTATTGTTGGTTGAGAATACTTTACTAGACTTCGGTAAACTCTTCAACTGGCTGTACAACACCAGTACCAACTGGAATCTTGCGACCGATGATGACGTTTTCTTTCAAGACCGTAGAGGTTGTCGACACGGCCACTGACAGCAGCGTTGATCAGAACACGGGTCGTGTCTTGGAACGAGGCAGCTGAGAGGAAGCTGTCTGACCAAATCGACACCTTGGTGATACCAAGCAGCAGCTGTGTAAATTGTGCCGGTGTTTTACCTTCGGCTGTCAGTGTGCCATTTGCTTCAACCACAGCAGCTTTTGATACGATGTCACCAGTAACGAACGGTGATCACCTGGGTCTTCAATTTGCACTCGGCTAAACATCTGGCGCACGATGATCTCAAGGTGCTTGTCGGCGATGTTCTGACCCTGTGCGGCGTAGATACGCAAGCACTTCGTTAATGATGTAACGCTGTGTTGCTTCGATACCCTTGAGGCGCATCAGATCGTGCAAGTTGATTGAACCACTCGTCAGACGGTCACCGGCTTCAACGGTGTCACCATCTTTGACGTCAAGCTGCTTGAAGCCAGGAATTTCGTAGCGAACAGGTGCATGTTGGTTGGCATTGACAATTAACATGTCTTTCTTGCTACTTCAACTGTACCGTCGAATGGTGCAGTAAGCGGACGGCTGATTCGTCATCGTCACTTGCGAGTACGTCACCAGCAGTGACATCAGTACCAGTTCTTAACACGAACCATTGCGGCCTTCAAGTAACAGTTGTCGACTCTTGCCTTTTTCTGGGGTGACTTGGACGATGTATTTGTCGCCATCTTCCCAAACTTGAACCGTACCAGTCAATTTCACTTAAGTAGGCTTCACCCTTTGGTGTGCGTGCTTCGAACAACTCATCGACACGCGGCAGACCCTGGGTGATGTCATCACCAGCTACACCAGCAGCGTGGAAGGTGTTAAGCGTCAGCTGCGTACCAGGCTCACCGACTGACTGAGCGGCGATAACACCGACTGGCTGTGCAGCGGCAACGAGCTTGCCGGTTGCCATGTCGATACCGTAGCTCTTTTGCGGAATACCACGAAGGTTAGCGCAGTCAGAACGCTCATGATACTAACTGTCGCTAATAGTTTCGTCAGCTTCGATTGCATCAGCGATTTCGCGGGTAATCAGCTCGCCAGCTTTGATGTGGCCCTGTACGTCTTCGGCTGCGTAGCGACCGTACAGACGGTCGCCGAACTCAATCATGGTTTCTTCAGTTTCAGTACGGTAAATCGTAAAGCCTGGGTCTTCAGCTTCTTCTGCAACCGTAAAGACATCTTGGGACACATCAACCAGACGTCGAGTCAAGTAACCTGAGTCGGCGGTCTTCAGGGCGGTGTCGATCAGACCTTTACGTGTACCACGAGTTGCCACGAAGGCTTCAAGTGGTGAAAGACCTTTTTTGAAGCTTGAACGGATTGGCAGCTCAATTTCTTTACCGGTTGCGTCCACCATGACACCGATCATGGCAGTTGCAAGTTTCACGTTAGTAGATATCACCACGGGCACCAGAGTCAACCATGCACGGCAATGACGGTGTCTTCTTGCAAGATGCGTTCTTTCAGTAGCTTCAATTACCTCTTTGTCGATATTGCGCCATGCTTCAACCGTCAGGCTGTAGCGTTCTTCTTCAGTGATCAGACCTTGTTCGTACTGTTCTGAAATGAGCTGCAGTTCGCTCGTCACCTTCGGCGATGATACTCAGCAATTCTCAGGAACGTCGAAGTAGTCATGTCATACCGGTTGAAACGGCAGCGATGGTTGCATAATCGCAATGCTAAGTCTTTGATGTCGTCAGCAGTCTCGGCAGTTTCTTCTTGGCCGTATTTGTTAAAGATGCGGGCAAGAACTTTGTTGAGGTGCTTTTTTGGTCATGATGTCTTCGATGTATGGGAAGTCTTCCGGCAATATTTCGTTAAAGTATACGCGGCCAAGCGTTGTTTCGCGAATTTCACCCTTAGCGAAGACACGGATTGGTGTCTGGAGTTTGATCTGCACCTGTGTCGAAGGCCATGATTGCTTCAGCAACAGAGCTGTAAGCGTCTTACCTTGTCAGTTTGAGCACTTGGTTTTGGGTACGTCAGGTAGTAACAACCAAGCACGATGTCCTGCGCGATGTTCAAGATCGGTGAACCATCAGCTGGTTTTAGCAAGTTGTTGGTCGCAGCCATCAGCTCGCGAGCTTCATCTTGAGCTTCCGTCGATAGCGGCAAGTGAACAGCCATCTGGTCACCGTCGAAGTCGGCGTTGAATCCTTTACAAACAAGCGGGTGCAGCTGGATAGCCTTACCTTCAATCAATTTTGGCTGGAAAGCCTGGATTGACAAGACGGTGAAGTGACGGCGCACGGTTCAGTAGAACGTATTTGCCTTCGATCACTTCATCGAGCGCGTCCCATACGATCGCTGTCGCCTGATTCGATCAAACGAGTTGCCGAGCGGATGTTGTGGGCGTGTTCTCTCGCGGAGCAGCCAGCTAATAACGAATGGTTTGAAGAGTTCAAGCGCCATCTGTTTTGGCAGACCACATTGGTGAATCTTCAGCTCAGGACCAGCCACGATAACTGAACGGCCAGAGTAGTCGACACGCTTACCAAGCAGGTTCTGGCGGAAACGACCTTGCTTACCTTTGAGCATGTCGCTGAGTGATTTCAGACGACGACGACCACCAGTTGCGATGACGGCACGGCCACCACGGGCAGCTGAGTTGTCAATTAAGGCATCAACTGCTTCTTGAAGCATGCGCATTTCGTTGCGGCGGATAACTTCAGGAGCATTGAGGTCGATCAGCTTTTTCAGACGGTTGTTACGGTTGATAACACGGCGGTAAAGGTCATTAAGGTCAGATGTCGCAAAACGGCCACCGGTCAGCTGCACCATTGGACGAAGGTCCGGAGGAATGACTGGCAGAACAGTTACACACAGTGCTCTCTGGTTTGATACCGGCGCGCTGCATACCTTCAAGCACCTTGAGACGCTTCATGAGTTTCTTCTTGCGCTGGCCCTTTGGCAGTTTCAGCTTCTTCGGTCAAGCTCTTCAATGAGTGTGTCGAGGTTGATTTCCTTGAGAAGTTCGTTTAAGTGCAGTACCACCCATGCCAACCTTGGCGATGTCGCGGTATTCGTCAGGAAGGCTCGGTAGTCGTGTTTCAGTACATAAGCGGCATTTTTACAAGGCTTTCAAGTTGCGTCTTTCTTCTGTAGATAGCTTTCGTTCAACTTCGTCGAGTTCTCGGGTTTGCTCTTCGGCGAGTGCTTTTACGTCGGCACTTTCATCTTCGGCAGCTTTTTCGTAACGGATTTTGATAGCAGCTTTAGCCAGCTTCGAGTTCAGCTTCAGCATCAGCTAAGCATTTGGTCGCGCTTTTCATTGTCAACGTTCAGGATAATGTAACTTGCAAAATAGGCGATACGCTCTAGGTTTCGAACAGTCACACCAAGTAGTAAGCTCATGGCACTTGGGGTGCCGCGCATAAACCAAATGTGCGCAACTGGTGCGGCCAAGCTGAATGTGGCCCATGCGCTCACGACGAACGATGACTTCGAGTTACCAGCTCACCGTTTTTGTCAACAGCAGCTTCGCGAGAACGAACACCCTTTAGTTTGGCGTCATGTGGGTTGATGTCTTTGACTGGACCAAAGATTCGCTCACAGAACAAACCGTCGCGTTCAGGTTTTTGGGTACGGTAGTTAATAGTTTCTGGTTTGGTAACTTCGCCGTAGACTCCATTTGAGGATGTCGTCGGCACTGGCAACTGCCAGGCGCACTGCGTCAAAATCAGCAATACTTGTTGTGCGCTTACGAGCGGCTCATTACGCACCTCCTTCTTGATTTCTTCTTCAATATTCTTCAGTGTCTTGAATGCTCATACCATCTCCAAGGTCGATATCACCAAATTCGTCGGCTTCATCGGCAACAGTTACGTCCAGTGGTTGGATCGGTCGGTAGCGATCAACAGTATATCTGCTGGATCGTCAGCAGCGGCCTGGGTCAGCTCAGCTAGCAATTGCTTCGGCATCGACTTCACCGCGTCTTCGATTCAGTCAAGATCAACGCGCAGACCAAGACCTTGGAGTTCTTTTACGAGCACGTTGAATCTTTCTGGAATCTTTGGACCAATAATTGGTTCGTTCTTGATGATGGACTTCGTATGCTTTGGCACGTCCGTAGACATCGTCAGACTTGATGGTCAGCATTTCCTGCAGTGTTGTGGCAGCACCATATGCTTCAAGTGCCCACACCTCCATCTCGCCGAATCGCTGACCACCGTTTTGTGCCTTACCACCGAGTGGCTGCTGGGTGACCATGGTGTATGGCCCGATTGAGCGGGCGTGAATCTTGTCAGCAACCATGTGGTGCAGTTTGATCATGTACATGTTACCAACGGTTGTTCGTTCTTGGAAGGCTTCACCGGTGCGGCCGTCAAATAACTGTACTTTACCGTCTCGTGGCGAAGCCGGCTTTTTCAAGCTCATCTACAATCGTTTCATTCGGCACACCGTTAAATGGCGGCGTTGCGACTTTGTAGCCAAGTGCACGAGCAGCCATACCAAGGTGAGTTTCAAACAACTGACCAAGGTTCATACGAGATCGGCACACCAAGTGGGTTCAAGATCACATCAACAGGCGTACCATCTTCCATGAATGGCATGTCGGCAACTGGCAGAATGCGAGCGACGACACCTTTGTTACCGTGACGACCAGCCAGCTTGTCACCGACGCTAATCTTTGCGCATTTGAGCGACAAAGATTTGGATCTGCATCAATACACCAGCTTTAAGCTCGTGACCGTTTTCACGGCTAAATACTTTTACGCCGACAACTTTACCGTGCTTGCCATTGCTCATACGCTGTGAGGTATCACGGACATCTTTGGCTTTTTCACCGAAGATAGCACGGAGTAAGCGTTCTTCTGAACTGAGTTCTTGCTCACCTTTTGGTGTAATTTTACCAACCAGGACGTCGCCAGCTTTTACTTCGGCACCGATACGAACAATACCGTTTTCGTCGAGGTGACGAAGGATTCTTCGCTCACGTTTGGAATGTCGCGGGTAACAATTTCAGGACCAAGTTTGGTTTCACGGACTTCAACCATGTAGTCTTTGATGTTGATACTGGTTAAGTCGTCATCTTGAACCAAACGGTCACTTAAGATGATCGCGTCGTCCATGTTGTAACCGCCCCAAGGCATAAAGGCAACGACAAGGTCACGACCGAGTGCGAGTTCGCCTTCTGCGATGCTGATGCACCTTCGATCAGCGACATCGCCTTTTTTACTTTTTGGCCGCGCTCAACAACGACTTTTTGGTTGATTGAACGGTCGTCGTTACTTTGCTTGGAAGTGAACGAGCTGGTAGATCTTTGTACATCTTTCGAATATTTGACGTGCACTTCGTCAGCATCGGCTTTAACAACTTCACCATCTGCCTCAGCAACGATTAACTGGCTGGTGTTTCAGCGCAATATCACCTTCAATACCAGTACCAACGATAGGAGCTTGTGGTTTCAAGAGTGGCACGGCCTGTTTCTGCATGTTTGAGCCGGTAAGTTACGGTCGATACGGTTCTTCTCGACGAATGGAACCAGGGCGGCGGTTGAACCGATGATTTGCTTGCGAGCGGCATCCATGAAGGTCACTTCACTGCGCATCAACTTCGCTCTGGGCTAGGCCGTTACGGGCGCTGACACGTTCTTCGACAAATCTGCCGTCTTTATTCAGTGCATTGCTCGGCTTCGGCAATGACTTCGTTAACTTCTTGAGAGGCATCGAGATATACAATTTCTTCGGTGACTTTACCGTTTTTGACCTTGCAGGTAAGGAGTTTCAAGGAAACCATATTCATTGACGCGAGCGTAGGCGGCCATGTTAGCACCAAACCGATGTTGGCGCCTTCTGGTGTTTCAACGGTACAGAGACGGCCATAGTGAGTTGGGTGGAGCGTCACGAACATCAAGTCCGGCACGTTCACGGGAGAGACCACCAGGGCCCATTGAGCTGAGGCGGCGTTTGTGTGACAAGCTCGGAAAGTGGGTTGGTTTGGTCCATGAACTGTGAAAGCTGTGAGCTGGCAAAGAATTCACGAACGGCAGCAACAACCGGACGAGCGTTAATAAGCTGAGCCGGCGTCACGGTTTCGATGTCGCTCATGCTCATGCGGTCTTTGGCATTACGCTCCATACGGAGCATACCGATACGGAACTGGCGGGCAACCAGTTCACCAACCATTTTGACGCGGCGGTTATGAAAGGCATCGATGTCATCTGGCGCTTCCTGAGTGTTGTTGAGGCGAATTATCTCATTAATAATCGCGACCAGATCTTCAAGTCGCATCACGCGGTTTTCAGCGGTGTTTGGCACGTCAATACCAAGACGCTGGTTAATTTTGTAGCGGCCAACACGGCTAATAGTCAAAACGCTTGAAATCAAAGAACATGCGCTCGATCATGCCGCGGGCGTTATCAACAGTCGCAAGATCACCTGGGCGCAGGCGGCGATAGACTTCAATTAATGCTTCGTTTGTACCTTTGGCTGGATCTTTTTCTAGGGTTGCGTCGATGTAGTTGGTTTCACCAGTATCAACGTCTGCAAAGAGTTCTTTAATACCAGCATTTGTTGGATAACCGAGTGCACGCAGTAGGGTTGTCGACGGCAATTTTACGGCGGCGATCAATTTTGACGTAAAGCGCACCGCTATTGGCTGTTTCAAATTCAAGCCATGCACCGCGGCCAGGAATTAGCTTTGCACCATAAAGGTTGCGGCCCGAGCTAGTGTCGGCAGTAAAGAACACACCGGCTGAACGAATCAGCTGGGTAACAACGACACGTTCGGCACCGTTGATAATAAATGTACCGCGCTCGGTCATCCATGGGATAGTCACCAAGGTAAATTTCTTGCTCTTTAACTTCGCCGGTTACTTTATTGGTGAGTTCAACTTTTGCTTTAAGCGGCGCATCAAAACTAATGTTATTTTCGCGCGCTTCGGCTTCAGTCATTTTTGGATCTTCAAAACGATAATCTTTGAAGCGTAGTTCAAGTTTTTGCTCGGTGTAATCCTCGATTGGATTAATTTCTGCAAAAATCTCACCGAGCCCAGTACCAACGAATTCTTGCCACGACTTTAATTGGTGCTCAATGAGATTTGGTAGCGGCAGCGCGTCATCTGCTTTAGTAAAATAAACGCGCGGCTTTATAACGGTCTTTTGAGCCATAAAAGACGTTTCTCCCCTGATTGTCATTAGTGTTAGTGATGATGAGTCTTGCTTTCTCGCGTTAAAAGCAATATCAGGCGCCCGAAGATCACTAAATGGTGGTTTACCTGAGCGTCGTTGCCATCCGACTCGCAGGCATGCTAATAGCCACCTTACTCTACTTCTTGAACTTAATTGTGAGGCATAAAAAAATAAATGTCAAGGCTAATTTATACTCTCTGGATACAGAATCTCAGAGGCATATTCTGGGCGAATGTATTAGCCTAACAGGCTGGGTCGGATTGCGCCCCTCTCAAGTGTTATTCGAGGGGCGCAATCCGGGAGGCTTGAAAAGAATTACCTCAGGATACCCCATCGGAAGCCAATTGCGACCGCCCCTTCACGACTACCGGTCCTCATTTTTCTGAAGATTCGACGAGCGTGTGTCTTGATTGTATCCTCAGTGAGTACTAATTCTTTGCCGATCTGACCATTGCTATTGCCGTCGGCCATCCCCCACAGTACTTGCATTTCGCGGTCGCTGAGAGGATTATTCGCAGAGTTTTGAGAAAGCCCTCTTACGATTGTCGATGTAGCGACTACAATATCGGTCTTCGCAGTGAGGAAGCCGGGGCTGAAATCCCTAAATCGTTGAGTTACATTCGCAATCTCCCTCTCACGAATCACGTCAAGCAATACCAGGACTCGCGTGGCATTGCTGGCTACTTCTTCCAACAGGAAGATCGGGCATTTCTTGATTTTTGGCAGACTGGCTACTACTATCGAATTTTTCTTGAGTTGGGTCATGGCTCGCCAATCTGGGAGCTCGCGCATGACGCAGTTCACTGTTCGCCACTGGTTTGCCAATCTTTGCAATGCCAGTGGCTTCAGGCTAAGCATAGTATGAATCGTGTGGACTTTTGCTTTTGGTTGAAGGTTCAACTTTTGCTCCCGGACGTGGGGATGGGGCCCTAGCTGTATGATATAAACATTTTTATTCCTTGACAAATTGTCTGGAGGTCTTTTGGCCTTAGTTTTTACACTTAAGGCAAGGGCGATGCACCCTCGCACCAGAAGCACGGGGGTGCAAATCCGAGAATAGCACTCAGCGATCACCGAATAAGACCCTGTCGCATGGCGAATGTTACTGCCTCTTCGCGGCTATGACAGTCGAGTTTTCTGAATAGACTACGAGCATATCTCTTGATAGTTGTCTCACTAAGAAGCAACCAGCTACCGATTTCAGGATTTGACATGCCTCTCGTGAAACCTTGCAGTATCTGTTGCTTGCGTTCTGTTAGCTGAGGACTGCCTGGGTGCAATGAGGTCTTGTGAGGCGGCCTCCCGCTGTTCACAAAAGATAGCCAACTCGCCTCCCTACTTTGCCGGCAATCTCTTCTGGCTTGAGCTCGCTGATCGTTTGATCGTGCAAAACGATGAGGAAGGGCACATTCCATCCTACAGTTATAAAGTCAAGAGTAAAAGTGATGTTAGGATGGAAATACGTCCCTCTAAACCGCGCTGCTTAGAGGGACGAAATCCGGGTGGTGGCGCATATAGGCTACAAAAGATAACCTCGCTGAAAACCAACCATCACAGCGAGGGCGCGGTTGCCTTCTATTTCTAGCTTTCTAGCTATGCGGTAAAGATGCTGCTTGACGGTAAGGGCTGAGATGTAGAGTAGCTCGCCAATCTGCTTGTTTGATTTGCCTTCGGCCACAAGTTGCAGAATTTCTACCTCACGAGCCGATAGCGGGCCTCCTTCGAACTGCGAGAGCAGCAGCGATGCCGAAAAGACTTCTTCTGTTCGCATGGTTACATAATGAACTCGTGCTCCTTCTAGCAGCTGCTGACCTCGTGTGATTGTCAACTCAACATTTTCTGACGAATACATAACCAACAAGAAAGTAACACCCTGGGCTTTAAGAAGCTCCAGCTGGCCTGATTCGGCTTCTTCTAGTTTCTTGAGCGTTGTTGCAATAACCTCTGCACCAGCTATTTCTGCCTGATACCACGTCGCCAACCCTACAATGCGGCAATGTAAACGAGCGCCGACGCCCTCGCCACGCTTCTCGATAGCAGAAACTATCATAGGCGGCAAATCAAGAAGAAGAGCGAGCGTTGTCTCTTCCTCGGCACTTTCGTTTGCCAATGGTTCCTCCCGGATTCTTGAGGACTCTGTCCGAATACAGAATATATTATTTTGCAAACTTCCAAAACACAAAAGTTAGTATCAGTAAAAAGCACGACACACCAAGGGTTGATCACACCCCCGCATAATGAAAATCGGGGGTGTGAATCCGAAAGCAGTAATGCAGCTATCGCAGAATGCCTCGTCGAAAACCTATCGCGACTGCCTGCGCGCGCTCCCGAGCACCGAGTTTCCGGAAGACCTGCCGCGTATGTGTTTTGACGGTGTTTTCACTGAGCCCAATGTCGACGCCGATCTCCTTCATTGATTTGCCCTGGGCCATGCCTTTCAAGGTGTCAAACTCACGATCTGTGAGGTTATGGCTGGGTTGCTCCGTAGGTTGGATGGGGGGCGGTGACAAGAAGGGCGCATCGATACCCATGAGTGCGAGTCTGGTTGTTTGCCGTAGGAAAATACCGGCGATCTCTGGTACGTTACTTCTTTCTTGGCGGTCAACTACCATCAAAAGCCTTGTGCGCTGCTCGATGCTAGGGCGCAGCCCCGAAGGGCATCGCTGAAGCATTGCCCGATTCGTAACGAATGTTACTTCGGGAGGAAGGCTCGCCGCTTCCCTCCAGGAAGAGACCGTTTCAATGGCGATCTGCAGTTTCTCCCAGTATATCGCCAGCTGCTGCGTAAGCTCTCGCGGCAGATGTGCGGCGACGGTACGTATTTGCGCAGTCTTTGCTGTGGCTTCCACTTGCTTCTCCCGGGTATTGGGGACAGAGTCCAAATATAAGCATATAATATTTTAAAAAATATTAAAGCAGGATTGTGGGGTCGCGAGTTTATTCTGTTGAGCGCGCTAGTTTACGTGCCAGCCTAGCATGCACATCTGTTGTTTTTGGCGCGCGCATTTCACGTACTTGTACGTCGGTTATCTTTTCGTTAAAAGGCATCGTTCTGCCTGTTTCTATAAAGCCAAGGTTAGTTAAGAATGGATGTGAATGCAGCTGATAGGAAGCCGTGTCAACAGCTACAAAACTAAGAGCTGGTGCGCCGGCCAAAGGGTGATTCTGTGCTTTAAAAATACTATCAAGTGCTAAAAAAGCTGTATGTAACGCGACGCCAGTGCGACGATATTCTGGGTGTGTCGCAGCGTCTTCCCTGTAATAAGCACCGTCAGCAACATCGGCTGGCCACACTGATACCGCATGAAAACCTGGCAGATGTGCGGTGAGCGTGCGCACTTTTTGCCGCCATTTAGAGTCAATGAGTGGATTGACATCATCATACATTGCCACACCGTCTTTAAGCGTGTGCACAATATCGCCTGATTCGTCCCGCACAGCGATGCGGCGCGGGCTAATGCCACCATCGGCTCTTTCGGCGATTGATTCAATAACACTTTTATGTTTTCCAGGATCGTTGGGTTGATAAACGTTTACTGCAAATGCTTCACCAAAACCTTCGACAGCGTGAGCGCCAACAATACTTCTTAAAAACTCAGGCACTTCATCCGCGGTTATCTCATGTGCAGTAAATGTTTCGCCTGTTCTCGACTGAAAGCTCTGCTCTTCAAGGTCTGGAAGCCTATAAGCAGATTCAGGATGCTGCGCCATATATATTAATTATTAATTCACCTTCTCGATAACACTGTCAACCAGACCATATTTGACTGATTCTTCGGCGCTCATCCAGTAATCACGTTCCATGTCAGCTTTTATTTTCGTAACCTTCTGGCCAGTATGTTTTGCGATAATTTCAGCAAGTTTCTTTTTTAATTCAATGACTTCACGCAGTGTAATTTCCATATCAGTCACCACACCTTGGGTACCACTGTGCGGTTGGTGAATCATGGCACGGGCGTGTGGCAGCATATAGCGCTTACCCTTGGTACCAGCGGCGAGTAATACGGCACCGAAACTGGCTTGCAGCCCAATACCATAGGTGCGTACATTTGGTTTAATAAACTGGATAGTGTCGTAAATGGCAAGGCCGTCATAGACGCTGCCGCCCGGGCTATTTATATAGAGTGAAATATCCTTCTCAGGATCCTCATAAGCTAAATGAAGCAACTGAGCAATAACTAAATTAGCCGTGTGTTCGTTCACCTCTTCACCTAAGAAAATGATACGTTCTTTTAGAAGACGACTATAGATGTCATATGCTCGTTCGCCGAAACTTGAGCTTTCGATAACGGTTGGTACAAGATAATTCTTTGGCTTTTTAGCCGCTTTGTCGTTCATATTCATGCAGTTATTGTAAACAAAACTAGCACTCGTGGCAAGTGAGTGCTAGTAAGCCTCTAAGCCTGCCTCTCGCATCATGGCGTCGTCCTGCCAAACGGCAAACGAGCTGCATAACACGAGAGGTATCCATCGATGCTTTAACGATAGCGTCGCATCTTTATCATGAGGTAAATTGAGGCAAAGTGTAGAAAGCTGGTAAAAATTATCACGATGGCCATCCAGCCGGCTGACTCTTGGTTTGATAGTTGGCCAAGGCTAAAATTCCACCAATCTGGATGACGGCTATGGCCATACAGTTGCATACAGAAAGCAAACCCAATAGCTGCCAGCCAGCACAGCACCAAAATGGTACTACGAATATTAGGCTGTTCTATGCCAGGTTTGAAAGCGGCCTGCATATCCGCTACGACTGGTGCGATATTCGGCAACAACAAAGACAATATGGCTAGAAGAATCAAAAGCCAATCAGGCATGCCTACCCTCTCTCTACTACGCTGCAAAGATGGAGTGCTGTCATTTAACGACAAGCGAAAAGCAATGTCAATGAGCGGCTAGATTTGTGCTTCAACAAATCGCGTCAGTGTTTTTTCAGTTAACAGACGGTTTGCAATATCACGACGAGCCTCAGGAGTGTCGAGCTGTGCTTTCATGCTGGGGTTTTGTTGCAAAATTTGCTTATATTGTGCATTTAATTCGCCAGTTGAAACGTTCACATCCATAATTTTACTGAGCTCGGCGAGCAATAAGCCGATTTTAACCCGTTTTTCTGCCGTTGGACGCAACTCTTTTTTTTGCCACTCTTCTTTTGTGAGCTTTTGTTCGTTCAAGTACGCCTCAAGCGTTAAGCCGCGGTAGAGCAGGTTTTGCTGCATATCACGCTCAAGACTCTGCATTTGATCTTGGATAAGTATTTCAGGTGCTGGCACATCGCTTTTAACTAGGAGGGCATCGAGCAGCGCATTGCGGTAGGCATCCTCGGCTTCGTGTTTCTTGCGTTCTGTGAGTTGTAGCTTAATGTCGGCTTTAAGTTCATCGATTGTTTTGAAATCACCATTTTTGGCAGCAAAAGTATCATCAATCTCGGGCAGCTTTTGCTCAGTAACTTTTTTGATATTAGTTTTAAAAGTCACTTTTGCGCCAGCGAGTGGTTTATGATGGTAATCTTTTGGAAAAGTAAGGCTTAAGTCAAATGATTCGCCTGTTTTTTTACCAATAATGCCTTCTTCAAATCCGGGAATAAAGGTATTTGAACCGAGTACAAGCGGATAATCCTTACCGGTAGCTCCTGGCACAGGCTTACCTTCTTCACTAACACCTTCAAAATCAATCCAAACTTCATCGTCTTTTTTGGCGGTGCGTGTTACTTCATTCTTTTCGGCATGCGAACGGCGAAGATTTTCAATTACCTCATTCACTTCCTTGTCGGTAACGGTAACTTTTTCGCGTTTTATACCAATTTTTTTATATTCACCAAGCTTAATCTTTGGCAAGACGTCAGCTTCAGCGGTGATCTCAAGTGATTTACCAGGTTTAAAATCTTTGATTTCGACTCCGGGCCGTTCAAGCGGCTGAAGATTCGCTTGACTAAAGGCGTCAACGACAAATTTACTTGCAGCATCTTCGGCCGTTTGTGCAGACACACTTGCCGGATCAAGATGTTTTTCGGCGACACTTGCCGGCACTTTACCGGGGCGAAAACCAGAAACTTTTGTTTTCTGTGCCATCTTGGCAAGTGTTATTTTTTTAACTTCAACGAGATCTTCGGCATCAACGGTAATGGTGAGCTCAACTCGCGTGCTTGAAAGGTGTTTAACGCTATATTTCATACTCGGCCGATTATACCTTAAAAACAGATTATCACCAACTATTTTCTGTTCAGATAATTGCCAGCTACTTTTACTGTTTGGCCGTCTGTGTCGGTGTGGTAAATGAGCACTGATACCTTGACCCAAATTCTCTAATAGCTATAATTCATAGAAATGTTAACTAAATGTATTGCTGACGTTTTGACACGAATCCCTATAAGCCTTTTCTGACCGCATGATTACCTTGACTTAGAAGCTAATCATGCGGTCAGAATATGATCGCGATATATAGTTCAACTCCCGAAAGTCAACCCGAAAGGTGACAATGAACTCCGTCGCGCCGACACTTTACAGGTTGGTCACAATGACTCTCAAAGGTGGCAGTGAAGGCGACGACTAAATACCCAACAACGCTAATCTTAGGCAGTTGTATCGGAAAAAGCATATGCTCTCGTTGAGGCAGACGAGATCAGTAACCTAAGGCAGGGCTACCGTGTTATAGCTTACTGATTATCAAACGTTGTCTCGGCAATGTAATCTTTTTGGCTCGAGGGGTGGCTGTAGTGGTTCGAGCCACTACGCTATCCCTCGAGCTACTTCACCTACTCGTTTCACGAGCATTATTAAATATCAGTATCTTTCACGCGATGGTCGGTAATGGTTGCCACAAGGCGTTCAAAGCCGAATTTGTGCTCTTCTGAGCTCTCAGTAAATTTCAAAGTATAGCGCTCGGCTTGAAGTTCTTCTTCGCCGACAAAAATAAGGAACGGAACTTTCATTTTAACAGCTGCTTTAATTTGTTTATCAAGCTTGCGGCCGGTTATGTCTACTGCCACATTAACGTCTTCGTCACGCAAACGTTTGGCAAGTTTTTGTGCGCCAGCCAGCACATCGCCAAGTACAATAATATAGGCGTCGGTTGCGGGGCGCAGTTCAGGTAATAATTTGTGCGATCTCAAAAATTCTTCCATCATTGTTGCACCTGGTGCCATACCGACTGTGGGCAGTGGTTCAACACCAAATAAGCTAATAAGGCCATCGTAGCGGCCGCCGCCAAAAATAGCGCGATTATTTTCAGGGTGCGTGTCAAAAACCTCAAAAACAATATCGGTGTAATAGTCAAAGCCGCGCATTAAAGTAATGTCAAAAATAGCATTATGTACGCCGCGTTCGCGAAGCAGCGTAAAAAGTGCCTGTACTTCTTGAATAGCGCCTGTTTCAAGCAGGCTTGGTGGTAGTTCTTGCATAGTTTTAGCACCGACCAATTTAGCGATGCGTCTTAAGCCAACCTCTACTTTTTCGGTGTCAAAAATATTAGCCGCTTGATCGCGAAACTCTTCGGGTGACATTTTGTCTTTTCGATCAAAAAGCTTAATCATAAGCTGTGCTTGCATAATATCGAGCTCAAGGTAATCTGCCATCACAGCATTAATGAGCTTGCGGCTATTGATCTTAATGGTGTACATTTTTTCCGTTGCGCCGAATGCTTTCATGAGCTGATTAGCCATGGCAATAATCTCGACATCGCCATCAATGGTTGCGACACCGAAAACATCGACATTAAGCTGCCAAAATTCACGTTCACGACCCTTTTGTGGACGTTCATAGCGCATATAGTTGCATATTGAATAGAGCCGAGCCGGATATGCCAGTTCTTGACGTCGTGCAGCCACCATACGCGCTAATCCGGGTGTCATTTCGGGTCGAATAACCACTTGCCGGCCGCCACGATCAGTAAAACTATATGTTTGTTCGTTTACAATTTCTTGACCAGTTTTGGCAGCATAAATATCATAATTCTCGAGGAGTGGTGTGATGTATTCCTCATAACCGTAACTTTCAACTACTTTGCGCCAGGTGCTGAAAATATAGTTTTGTACGCGTTTATCTTCTGGGTAATAGTCGCGCGCACCCTTGTAGCTTTGTGTGGATAAATAAGACATAATTTCCTTTATTGTAACAGATTAGTAAAAGCTTCTTATACTTAAAAGGCCGGCTTTAGACCGGCAGTGTTTGAAGAGCAAAACTAACCGATCTGATCCGGCAATATATGCGAAGTATGATTATAAGTATAAATCATGTGTTCAATATTATAAGTCAAAAATAGAAAGCTTCAAAGTATTTGTAAAGTGATAACTCTTGGATGAGTGGCGTCTAGTTGTAACTGGCATCACTCTCATCCGAAGTTCAAGGCAAGAGTTTCTGCGATCTGGCTAACAGACTTTAGACAAAACAAAAAGTGTTCCGCTTTGTGGAACACTTTCATCTCTGTTATAAAATCATGGTGCGCGAGAGAGGACTTGAACCTCCACGCCTTACGGCACTAGTTCCTAAGACTAGCGTGTCTACCATTCCACCACTCGCGCAAAGTTGAGGTAAACTAAAGGCATATTATAGCGATTTTATATCTTTACAGCAAGCCTTATAATACTTTGTTATCATGAGGAAAGACTTTGTGGTCTTTATACTCGAAGGCTGATGAATATGCACCTAAGAGTAACGACGTATCTTATTCGAAAATGGCTAACATGGGACCCAAAGTTTCTTAGCTAAAAGATGATAAACCAAAGAAGACGCTTATTATGCGTCTTCTTTATGGTAGATCGCCAGCGCCGCGTCTCCATAAGTAGAACTGTCCACCACAACAACTCCATTAACGGTCGGCGACGACTCCCTACCTGGGTGTGATAATACCATAAGCCCATTTGTTTTTAAATGCCTAACTAACAATGAAACTGTGGATAACTGCAAATCATTATAGGGCGGATCACATATAATAATATCAAATAGAGTACTCGGGTTCGTTCGGCTCCAGGCGCTACAGCTAGCTTTAATTAACTTTATTTTACTACCCAGGCCTAAAGTTTTAATGTTTTCAGTAATGATACGTTGTGCCCGACGATCTCGTTCGGCTGCAATTATTAAACTGGCACCTCGGCTCGCGGCTTCATAGGAACAAGCACCACTGCCGGCAAACGCATCAAACACGGTTTTGCCACTTAAGTCACCGAGACGATTAAATAAACCGCCACGAATTCGTTCGCCCATTGGGTGCGTTAGTGCACCGAGCCCCTTTATATTGAACCACCGGCCACCAAATGAACCAGCAATAATGCGCATTCTCATGCGGTATCAGCTTCTTTCTTGCCGTAGCCGGCTTTCTTACTATGGGCAGTATAGGCTGCCTCATACCAAGCAAGCACTATTATTCTCACAATTGTTGGTGTTAGTTCGCGCCTAGTTTGCTGTGCAAGGCGTGATGTCCAGCCATTTTTCTGAAAGTTTTCATACATATGCAAGCTATGAATTTGCCATGCCGCTTCTTTAAATAATGGCTCAATACCACCGGTACGTACCCGAATCATATCGTTAGCATGTGGATAGCCCCTGTGGAGCTTCAGTGTAGCCACCGTTGTTGCCACACCCCACTCAAACACGCCATGGGCAGTCATAATGCCACCAGCGCCCCAAACATACCAATTATTGCGAATCATTTCGCGCGGTGTATCACCTGGATACACTAGTTTCTTGAACACTGTTGTGCGGTTTTCTTTACTTTCACCGCGAATGCTCTCAATAGCTTCTTCAAATGGAAAATGATGCGCGGGTGTTAGGCCATCGACAAGTGCGTGCGCCATCCAGGCGGCCTCGAAAGCAGCTCGTTCCGTATTATTAGTTCTCAGTGCCCGAATGAGATTAACACGATGGTCTGCCACCATATCAATAATAATCCGGTCGTTGTCGTCAAGCGGATTATAATAATGCCATGGTTCGTCTTTAGCGGGTGATTTTCGCTTCAAACCGTCTGGCCCATTCATACCTTCAAAATGTAAAATATCCTTTATGTTCGGAAAAGGTAGCTTTGGCGCAATGTGCCTTAAAGCCCGCCGTGCAACACGGTCAAATTTTTGGTGCGCGCCAAGCACTTTACCAGAGCTCGGTCGTAGTGTTGTTCCAGAATACATGTGAGTTTTATTTTAGTTAATAGGTTGATTATAAATGGTTAGAATCATTTTACAAAGCCATAAAAAACGGATGCCCCGCAACTTCCCTCCTAGCGTGGGGGGAGTTGCGGGGCGTGTCCCGTCAGGCGAAGGCCTCGGCGAGAAGCTTCTCGCCGTTAGCTATCCGCTTGCGGGATAGTTCGAGCATGTTGATCCAGTAGCCACCCGTTTGGATGCGTCGCTGGATCCAGAACGCCGTCAGGGCGCGAGCGAAACTCTTCGCGGTCTTGACGCTTACGTATGAGTCGTCGTAGACCTTGAAAATCTCTACCCACTCTTGTAGCGTCGGCCCTTCTTGGCACACGTAGGACGTGGGCACGGCGAAGGAGCACTGCTCGAACTGGTTCAACCAGTCTCTCGGGTCATCACCGCTGGCGTCTGGCTGTAAGCCGGACGACGTACTCGATGGCAATCTCGAGGGTCACGATGCGCCAGCCGCCCTTCTCGAACTCCAACACCGGCTGGTGCTCGAGCACGTTCAGGGCGGCCTCGGCGGTCGCGTTCAGGTTGGTGATCATGGTACTCCTCAGTGAAAAGACTCCTCCCGGATTGGGAAGAGGAGTCGAGGCGCGCTGCCGTCAAACCACATACCATGAGTTTATAAAGTGCCTTATCATCGCCAACTTACTTGATAATACTTGCGAAAAAGTAACAGAAATTGGCAGCACTAATTAAATATTATAACAAAAGCTTGTTATGTCAATAGTTTTATGTATTAAAATACCCACCGTTAAAAATAACAATGGGTATTTTGCAATAAATTTATTGACTAAATGCCGTCTGGCAAAAGCGCCTCGAACTGATCGTAACGGTTAATATTGAGCTGGAAATGCTGATAGTCGAAGTAACCAACCCTAAAGAAGTCAATGGCAGGATCGGCATTTGGGTTACCCCAGTTACCACCCCACTCCCAATTGAGTGATGCCCAGTATTGACGCATAGGACTATTCATAACAACGGTACCTTTTGCGGCTGGATTATATGTTGCACCGGCCGGCTGTACAGGTTCAGTCGGATCATAGGCGGTAATATCGAATGGATTTTGCATCGGGTTTAAGTCAAAGGCTGAGCCTTTACGATGCTCCGAGCCCGGTTCAGGACGATAGTTAGAGCTATTGTTTGCTCTCATAGATAGTTGATCGCTATAACCAAACGCCGATTGCGGAATAACTGATTTTATTGGGAAACGAAGCTGGAACATCTTTAAAAATACTTTATAGGTGTCAAGTACTAAAGCCTTGTGAACGACAATTTGGCCAGCATGAATACGATTGTCGTAGCCGTGATACACCACTGGCACAACACGCAGGTCGTCTTTAATTTTTGCATGAATCGCCTGGCCCTCAGCAGGCACGACATTGTCGCCTAAGGCTTGTTCACGAGTCATGGCACTGTCAACAACAATTCCGTTCAATTGAGTCTTACTGAGCCCATATTGGGTCGCCGCTGGCCGCAGTTCTGTAATTTGTGAGCCGTCCGGCATCGCTTGTGCAGCAGGCGCGATAAATGAGGCTATAACCATAATCGCTGCTACAAACGAGAAGATAATTGGTGATTTCCGTATCTGCATACTTTTATCCTTCTAGTTTAATTTATACAAAGTAAGTATAACCGCAATAAAGCAGAAAATAAAATGATAAATAACATTGACTTCACCTACAACCTCTACCGCGGGCCTGGTGGCGTAGAGCTATTAGCAGGTGTGCGAGTGAAAACTCTCTCTAATTCAGTGTAATTACCCGGCGCATGCGCTCAACGCGTGCATACAGCTCGGGGTATTTTTTTATATTGACATCTTCTTTCAGCAACCAAGCGGCTGCTTCGCGGACCTTCTTAACCAGTTTCGTATCGCCAAGCCGTGCCAGGCGCATATCAAGTGCACCATGTTGCGAGCGGCCATAGACTTCGCCGGGGCCGCGTAGCTCAAGGTCAACTTCGGCCAGGTAAAAGCCATCTGTTGACCGCTCTAATTCGCGCAAGCGGCGCGATGGCTGCTGACTGGTTGAAGTAACCAAAAAGCAGTAACTTTGCAGTGAACTACGCCCGACTCGGCCGCGCAGCTGATGAAGCTGAGCTAGGCCGAAGATATCAGCGCTTTCAATAACCATAACGGTGGCATTTGCTACATCGACACCAACTTCAATAACAGTTGTTGAAACTAATACTTCAATACTTCCACTTTTAAATGCCTGCATGATCGCTTCTTTGTCTTCGGGCTTCATTTTGCCATGCAACATTGCGACACTGCGATGCTTAAAGACGCCAGCACTGAGCTTGCGAAAGGCTTGCTCAACGCTTTTTTCGCTTGCACTGTCACTTGGCTCAATCTGCGGACAAATAATATAGGCTTGCCGGCCAGCTGCAAGCTCAGTCTCAACACGCGTATAAGTTGCAGTGCGTGAGTTTGGCGAGACAATTTCAGTTTTAATTGGTAAGCGGCCAGCTGGTAGTTCGTCGAGCACACTGACATCAAGTTCCCCGTAAACCGTCAACGCTAAACTGCGTGGAATTGGTGTTGCGCTCATGCTCAGAAGATGTGGCATACGCTCGCCTTTATCAAGCAGTATTCGACGCTGCTCAACCCCAAAACGGTGTTGCTCGTCAATTACAACAAACCCAAGTTTGTGAAAATTAACCGTTGGTTGGATGAGAGCATGAGTGCCAATTGTGACCGCTATTGCACCGGTTGAAATGTTTTTCGAGAGTTCTGAACGAGCTTTACCCTTGACGCTGCTGGTAAATAGTCCCACCGTCAAGCCATAGGGGCTAAGAAGTTTGTGTAGTGTCTCAGCATGTTGCTGCGCTAAAAGTTCTGTTGGTGCCATGAAAGCCGTTTGATACCCAGCCTGCGCTGCCAAATATGCTGCCATTGCAGCCACCACCGTTTTGCCTGCCCCCACATCGCCCTGCAAAAGCCGGTTCATTGGCTCGCCTGCTTCAAAGTTCTTCACGATTTCCCAGGCAGCCTTTCGCTGTGCATCGGTGAGATTAAACGGCAGTTTGCTAACAAACTTTTTTGCGGCCGTTTCATCAAATGGGATACGCCAAGCATGCAAGCGTGCATTTTCGCTTTTGTTCGTAATTGCCGCAAGAATAACGGCAAGAAGTTCCTCAAAAGCGAGCCGCCCTTTGGCTTCGTCAAGCTGCTTCATATCGGCAGGAGCGTGTGTCCAGCGTAGCGCATCCTGAAGGGATACAAGTTTTTGTTTTTTAAGCAAAAGGGACGGCAGCGTCTCTGGAAAGGTAGTCACAAGTGGCAAGATGGCAGCCATAATTTTACGAATTTGCGGTGATTGCAGCCCTTTTGTTTCGCGATAGACAGGAATAATCAGTGGGCCGTTACGATCAATCAGATCAGCACGCTCAGTAGCCGGGTTCATTAATATATAGCGACTGCGCTGTAACTCGTAGACACCAGTAAAATAAAATGGCTTATCGCTTTTTAGCTGCGCTGCTCGGTACGGTTGGTTAAACCACACTGCTTTTAGCTCACCACTGTCGTCAGCCAGTCGCGCTTCAGTAATATGAAGACCGCGCCGAACATAGCGGCTGTTTACCTCGACCACTCGAGCAAGCACTGTTATATTACCCGGCTGTACTCGTGCACAAGCGACGACATCTCCATAATTTTCATAACGGCGTGGGAAAAAGTACAATAAATCATGAATCGTTTCAATACCAAGCGCTTTAAAACGCTCAGCCAACTTTGGCCCTACGCCTTTCACGAAAGAAAGCCCGGCAGAAAATTCCATGATATTACTGTATATTACTAAGACGGTTATTAAAAACCCATTTCATGCTCCTCCCGAGACCACTCTTTTTATATAAAGCTCCGCCGGAGCTTTATATAAGCGTTGGGCTGAAATCGGTCTGTAAAACCGATTTCACACGATCTCGGGAGGAGCATGAAATGGGTTTTTAACCTGTGAACTTGCTCGAAACTCATGAACACGCTAGGCTTTAGGTGGAGGAACCATGCAACCACAGACATACAAAGAGCCCTCAACAAGCTCACCTGAAGGCAACCAACTAAAGCGAGGTAAACCATTCTTGTTTATAGGCCTAGGGCTTGTAGTAATCATCACGCTTATTGCTACGATAATTTTATTTGTCTTTAAACCGCAACATTCAAGCCCTGCTGCTATAGATCGACCATCCGTCACTATTGCTAACAAGCCTTATCTTTATGCTTGTAGCATGTTTACGCACGACGATATTACTAACGCTTTCAATGTTGGCAATAAAGACAAGTTCTTTGTTTCAACTGTCGATGCGTTCTCGACCAACAACAAACCAGTAGATGTTTTAAATCTTACAAAAAAAGATGCATACGGCAGCAGCTGTACATATAATTTTGACGTCACCGACCTTACCCCAGAAGGTCGAAATAAGAGTAAAAAAATTGATATTTATGCAGTGCAATACCAAGATAACGCTACCGCTCAAAAAATTTATGAAGAATATAAATCCCAGGTTACCACCAAACCCCTACCCTCATTCAAAACCGGCTATGCCTTTGATGAACAAGATGAAAAAACAGGCAAGAAATTCTTGAGTGCTTCTATTTTGCAAGATAACCTTGAAATCATCATCACAACGTCAACAGATTTTGGTTTAGATGAAGAAGCACAAATTTCTAAAATCGATAATCTCGCTAAAATAGCTTTCGAGCGTATTGATAATGGCGAAGCTAAGAAAATGCCTGGTTTTAACGATGTCGTTTCGCTTGGTGGCAAGCCATTACAGGATATTTGTACGAATCTTGATATCGCTAACCTTGGCAAAACTCTGGCCACTGTGGAATTTCGTCCGACTGATATTTATGGCGTACAAAACACGACTCAGCTTACCGATAACAACTATGCCTTCCCGAGTCTCGAATCAGTTTGCTCTTATAAATTCCGAACGATTGAAGAAAGCCGGGATCAAACGAACGCTACGCTTTCTTATGATGATAGATTTACTCATATGTTAAGTGTTACCAAGCGAATATTCGGCAATGAAAAAGAAGCAGCAGATGTTTTGAAAGACAGCAAAGCGAGATTGCAAACACCTGATTCAGAGGGTGAATCGCGTGGTGAATATGCTGAAGTTGATATCGCAGACGGTGGCGCCAGAGTAGTAAGTATTGCAAAAGAAGATACAAGGTATAACTATTATATTCTGCAAGGCAATAACTACTATCGTATTGAGGTTATTTCTAATAATACGCCGAACAAATCTTTTACGCCAAAAGGCATTAAAATAACTGACAAGTTTATAAAAGAAGTTTTTGAGCAAGCAAGCCGCTCATAATATTTAAGGGGTATTTATATGGATCCATTTCAAAATAATTCAGGCCAACCATCTGCGTCTGTATCTCACAAGAAACGATGGTTAATCATAGGCGTCATTATGACAATTGCTCTTCTTGCGGTTGCTTTAATAGTTGCTTTCCTTATTCGCCAATCACCAAAAGATGACGCCACTGATCAGCAGACGACGCAGCCAGCATCTGAATCGTTTATAGTTCAATCTTCAGGAACGCCAATGACTTATGCTGGAGCGGCAGTCTATGATCCTTGCAATTTAGTGAGCTTTGCAACGCTTAAAAAGACCATTCCCAACTTTACAAAACTACTCGATACGGTTGGTACCCGTGAACGCGCCAGCCAGCCGGTGATGATTGAACATAATTATATTGACCGCGTCATTAAAGCACCACTCGGTCACGATGCTAGCCCACGTGAACCGGGCACCCTTGTTAACGAAAAGCCAGGGGTAGTCAGTGTTGATCCTTATATCTCACTTGCCGACAGCAACTGTGCGTACGGTCAAACGGGTGATCAAAGCCTGATTCAAAGTTCGCTGATTAATCATACCTTTGCACAAGTTTACATTACTCAGAAACCGACGCCGCTTTCCCCGCAGTTTTTGAATTTCATTCAAGCTCAAAAGAAATTTAGAGAACATAGTTATAAAGACATTGATATTTATGCCATGCCAGAAAAAGATGGCAACGGTTATTTTACTTCTGTATTTGTTAAGAAAGATCAGAGTGTAGCGGTTATTTTTAAAACCGGTATTGAAGCACTTTTAGATGAAGCTGGCGACGATATTGCAGCCATGCTTAGTAAAGCACCGGCCGGCCCGCTACACGTTACCTACCCCGAACCGTACAAGCAGCTTATTAGCCCTTGTGGCTTGCTCAGTGCTGATGATTTTATGCAATACGCTGGTAAACCAACTGGCGCTCTTGCTGATGAAGCAATCATTTTAACTGAAGTGGGTGGCAATAGCACCCGCCGTGAATGTGAGCGGCTTGAAATTGACCGTGATATTTTAAAAAGCAACATAGCCCGCAGCAAAGTTACTTTAATGCAAGCTCGCGACAATGACGGCGCAAAACAAATTATGCAACAAGAGAAAGAAAGCAGACTTTATGATGTAACGCCGCTTAAGGCGCGCATTGCGCTTGGTGATGAAGCCTTTATTAAAAAGAGTACAGGCGTCAATACGTTAGAGAACCCCTATAGCATGGTTATTCGAAAAGGCGCGAGTATCATAACGATTGAAGTGGGCCTTGATAAGCAAGACGCCTCTGCCGATGCATTTGAAGGCCGAATGATTCCTGTTGCACAGAAAGTGCTAAAGAATTTTGAAGCTGTACGCCTAACGAATTAAGCAAAAACTATTTTTGCCTTTTTTAAGTAAACTAGGTGTCTCATTAATCAAACTGTCGCTTGTCACTTTTTTGCCATTTATTGAGACGCCGCCGCTCTTTATGAGCCGGGTTGCATCACTCAGTGAACTCACAAGGCCAGTCGCTAGAAGCGTCTGTGCGATGCTCTCACCCGCTTGAGCTGTGGGTATTTCAACTGCTAGGTCACTTAGTTCTTGCTCGCTTAGATCCGACACTGGCTGTTGACTGAATAATACATCAGTCACCTTTATGATATTTCGTACTCGCTCTTCGCTGTGCACCAGTTTTGTGACTTCATAAGCGAGCGTTTTCTGAGCAGTTCGCTTCTGAGGATCAGTTTTGGTTATCGCTTCAAGGTTGTCAATTTCTTCTTTTGAGAGTGTTGTGTAAATCTTTAAATAATCAATGACACCTTCATCGTCGACATTGAGCCAAAATTGATAGAATTTATATACACTTGTTTTGGCTTCATCAAGCCACACAGCACCAGCTTCGCTTTTACCAAACTTTTTACCAGTTGCTTTATTGATAATGAGTGGCAAGGTTATAACATGCGCTTCTTTACCGCGGGCTTTACGAATAAGGTCGATACCAGAAAGGCTATTTCCCCATTGATCAGCGCCCGCTAACTGGAGTGTGCAGCCATAGTTATCAAATAGATGTAAAAAGTCATATCCCTGCAGCAAGGTGTAGCTAAATTCAGTAAAACTCATACCGGCACCACCTTCACCAATGCGTTTTTGAATATAATCACGACTAACAAGCGTGCTCATTCCAAAATGCTTGCCAATATCTCTGAGGAACTCAATAACGCTCATCGATTGATACCAATCAATGTTATTAACCATTTTAAATTCATGACCGCGCATAATATGACGCAATTGTTCTTCTGCCTGTGCTACGTTGTGGCGGATAGTCTCTTCTGCTTGCAGGGGCCGTTCTTCGTTTTTGCCGCCAGGGTCACCAATGAGACTGGTTGCGCCGCCTGCTAATAAAATTGCTTGATGGCCATGGCGCACGAATACGAGATCAAGCATCATGGCGGCTAAATTACCAATAGTTTGTGAATCGCTTGAAGCATCAAAGCCATGGTAAAAGGTCCACTGCTTTGAATCAAGTTCAGTTAGGTCATCGATGGTTGTTTGGTTTATAAAACCACGCCATTTGAGCTCTTCGGATAATGTCATGGGCCCAGTATAACATTATTAATACAACTTTTCTCTCGAGGATTTGTTGGTAGTAGTCTGGTTCACACTCGCCACCAAATACATTGCGAATGTGATAACTCGAAAAGTGGAGGCCTTGAAATTCAAGTTCGGTAGCCTTATACATTCCTGCTTTAACCAAATTTGCCATCCATAAAGTACTTTATGAACTTTCAAATACGACACACCGGATGCTATAATGCTAAAGATTATTCATTTTCTGGAGGAATAAAATTAGATGGCGAAAAAGTCTGCTCGAGGCAATGGGACGCTACGCGTGTACTCTAACCTCTCTAATAAGCGTAAGGCGAAAGTTGATGCGCGAGCTCGTCGTAAAGCCGAGTATCTTGCCACGCTCCCAAAACATCCAGTAAAGCGGCTTTTATATCGTCTGCATCCTAAGCGAGTTGTAAAATACTGGTTTAGCCGTGAAGGTGGTATTATGGCGCTTAAAATTGTCGGTGTTGCCGTATTAGTACTTGCCATTCTTGCTGCTGGTGTTTTTGCCTATATCCGAAAAGATCTCGATGCCATTCGTCCTGAAGAACTTGCAAAGCGCGTACAAACCACTGTTACGAAATATGTTGACCGTAATGGTCAATTATTATGGGAAGACAATGGCGGCGGTGACTATAAGATTGTTGTTGATGCCAAAGATATCAATGACACGATGCGACATGCTACAATTGCTATTGAAGATAAAGATTTTTATAAACATGGCGGTATTAGTTTTACTGGCATTGCCCGCTCGGTTTTCAATAATGCCGGAGGTGGTGAAACTCAAGGTGCTTCAACACTGACGCAGCAGCTTGTACGCAAAGTATTCTTTACCGACGAAGAGGCGGGTACGCGTTCAGGTATTGCAGGTTATATGCGTAAAATTAAAGAAGCAATTCTTGCGATCGAAGTTGAGCGCATGTATAGCAAAGATCAAATTTTAAATCTTTATTTGAATCAAGTACCCTACGGCGGCCCACGTAACGGTGTTGCGGCGGCATCTCGTGCCTACTTTGGTGTTGAACCGAAGAGTTTGAGTGTTGCACAGGCCGCCCTTTTAGCAGCTATTCCACAATCGCCCGGTTGCTATAATCCTTACGCACAAACCGAAGGCTGCAACCAGGCACTCTTGAACCGCCAAAAAGTCGTTATTAATAACATGCTTGAACAAGATTATATTACTAAGCAGCAAGCTACTGAAGCTCTCAAAGAATACCCCGACGTGCCAACCCTGCAGTCAAAGATATTACCGCTCACTTCAAGCACGGCCAATATGAAGGCACCTCACTTCGTATTGGCTGTTAAATCTGGGCTTGAAAAAGAGTTTGGTTCGAAAGTCATGGGCGATGGCGGTTTGACCATTAAGACAACACTCGATATTCGTGCTCAAAATAGCGCTGAAGCCGCTGTACAGGCTGCTCGTAAAAACTTCCGTAGTGGCGGCAATGACATCGACAACATGAGCCTCTCATCGGTTGATGTCGAAACTGGTCAAGTGATTGCTATGGTGGGTAGTGTCGACTTCAATGACACAAGTATTAATGGGCAAACTAACTATGCAACCGCTGAGCTACAACCAGGCTCAAGCATTAAACCGTTCGATTATGCAACACTTTTTAAGCAACGCCCTGGTGTTAATTATGGCCCCGGTTCGGTATTTCAAGATCGAAATATTAAAGATATCTACTGCCGCGGTAATACAGACCCCCAGTGTGAATTAAAAAACTTTACCGGCAGATATTACGGGTCAGTAACGATTCGTGAAGCGCTCGGCAATTCACTTAATACTGTTGCTGTTCAAGCGATGCACATCGCTGGCGTCGATAATGTAATTGAAACAGCTCGTGAAGCCGGTGATGCATCATTTTGTAAAAATGTTGAAACACCAGGTTTATCTGCGGCAATTGGTGGTGGTTGTTTAGCGCGGCCTATCGAACATGCGAATGCTTTTGCCACTTTTGCTCGCGGTGGTGTGGCAAAGCCTGTCGGTTATGTATTAGATGTTAAAAATGCACAAGGTCAAACCTTAAAGCAGTGGAAGGACGAATCAAAACAGGTGCTTGACCCGCAAATCGCTTACATGATTTCAGACGCCTTGGGCGATGTCAATGCCCGCCAAAAAGTGTTCGGCTCAAGCGGCCGAGGCTATGGGTTTGTTGTTCCTGACGTAAAGACCGCCTCAAAGACAGGTACGAGTGATAACGGCAAAGGCAAAGCACTTGATCAATGGATGTTAAGCTATTCAACGAAGGTGGCGACGGCCGTTTGGTCTGGTCGTCATGACGGTGGCCCAATTGGTACCGGTAGCGACAGCAGTCCTGTACGCCGCGCCGTCAATGATTACATGGCAGGCGTACATAAAGATGTTTATGTAGCCGAGGGAAAGTATAAAGCAAATGACTGGTTTGGGCGCCCTGCTGGCATTAAAGAGCTAAGTGTCAACGGCCGTAAAGATATTTGGCCTTCTTGGTATCAGAAACCTCAAGATGCTGATGGTGTAAAGATGATGTTTGACAAAATTAGCAAGAAAAAGGCTACTCAATGTACTCCTGAGCGTGCTAAGCAGGAAATAATAGTTCAAAAAATAGTTGACCCTACCAATAACAAACAAACTCTTGTAGCACCTGACGGCTTTGATGCGAATGCCGATGACGATCGCCACCGCTGCGAAGATGCAAAACCATTTGTTACAAACATTACCGCTCAACCAACTGGATCTGGTAGTGGCGCTTATAGATTAACCGCTTCTGTGACACAAGGCACTAATACACTTCAATCTGTCGAATTTGCCGTCAATGGTCAGGCTATAGGTAGTGTTGGTGCAAGCGGCAGCGGTGAATATAGTATCCCGTATACAGCAACCGGCAATGGCAGTATTACTATTACTGCCATAGTCATTGATGCGGCCCTTTATGATGGTACATTCTCAGAACAACAAAGTGTGACAGTAGCGACGAACGATAATCAGCGTTCGTCACCCAATAACTGGCGATCAGTGCGCCACCAATTTGCTAACTCATTTTAAAAAAGTAACAACAACGCGTTTAGCGATCAACGCTTGAAGGCGCACGTTTTTTGGGTTTTTTATGAGCTCGGCGCGGATCTTTAGCTGCTTTTTGTGGTTGAAGCTTTGTTTGCGGGATGGTTTGCTGATCGATACTTTTATTAATATTTTTAGAACTTAGAGTTTTACTGTTTGCTGTTGAGGCTATGTTATTGCCTTCTAACTTTGCAAACACCATCTTTCCGGCTTCGGTTTGCAACATTCGATCAACACGAGCCGTTACTCTTTGGCCAATCTTATGAGCAGTATTTTCAATAACCGCCATTGTACCATCCTCAAGGTAGCCAACACCCTGAGCATTCGACGCGCCTTTTTGAACAACTTTGACTTCAATTGTTTCACCAGGCAAACGAAGTGGTCTCAGTGCGTGGGCTAACTCATTAACATTTAACACACTCACTCCCTTGATACGAGCCACTTTATTGAGGTTATAGTCAGTTGTATATAGCTGAGAGCCTTGTTTTTTGGCAATATCTATCAAGGCTGTATCTGTTTCTAGGCGACGATCAAGGTTGTCGTGCAAAATAAGAACATCTGTTGAAGCTACGGCTTGGATTTCTTGGACAACATCTAGGCCAAAACGAGCACGAGAGCGTTTATGCGCATCTCCATGATCGGCAAGATATTGCAATTCATCAATGACGCGCTGCGGAATAATAAGTTGTGCATCTATGAAACCGGTTCGTACCAGTTCTTTCACTCGGCCATCAATAAGCGCACAAGTGTCTAATACAACTGATACACGACGGTGCTTAGGGTGACGATCACGAAGTCCGTAGAGTGTTGTTAATTGCAAAAGCGCTATAACGATAAGCACAATAATAATTGATAATTCATTCATTTAAAAAATCCTATTTCTTTTGTAAATAATTGACTAATGCCTCACGTAAAGTGGCAATGGGTTCTGATAAATTATTTTTTGTTTTTACTTTTGGTGTGATAGCCTTTTGAAAGCCAAGTTTTTTGGCCTCACTAAGACGTTTTTCTGCACCTATAACCGAACGTATTTCGCCAGATAACCCAACTTCTCCAAATACTATCACATCATCCGCTAATTGTCTCTCGGCGGCGGCACTAGCAATGGCCATACACACTGCCAAGTCGGCACCTGGATCTTGCAGGCGCATACCCCCGACAACGTTAACATAAACATCACTTTCAGATAGCTGCAATTTAGTGCGACGTTCTAAAACAGCAATAAGTAAGTTTAAGCGATTTAAATCGAAACCAGAGGCAGTTCGTTTTGGATAACCAAAATGCGTCTTGTTGACGAGCGCTTGAATCTCAACAAGCAATGGCCGATTGCCCTCCATAGTGGCTAATATAATCGAGCCATCAGCATTTTGCCGTTCAGCAAGAAGCGCTGCCGAGGGATTTTTAACTGGCACTAAGCCTTCGTCGGTCATGTCGAGTACTGCCGCTTCAGCAGTAGATCCATATCGGTTTTTAACTGCTCGCAGCACCTTAAAGCCTCCGTAACGATCACCTTCGATCGAAAGTACTACATCGACCAAATGCTCGAGCACTTTCGGACCTGCAATTGAGCCCTCTTTGGTAACATGACCAACGAGCAAAAGTGCGGTGCCTGATTGTTTCGCGGCTTGAATCAGCAAATTTGCAGCATTTGTAATTTGGCTGACCGAGCCTGGTGCCGACGAAAGCTCATTCATGGCAATAGTTTGAATTGAATCAATCACTACCAATCGGTAACCGCCTTCTCGTACTGTTACGGCAACATCATCTGCTGAAGTTGTACTGACTAGCTCTAACGTCTCGTGAGGTAGCTTGAGACGTGCGACACGGCCGGCAATCTGCGCAGTTGACTCTTCGCCACTGACGTAAAGCACCTTTTCTTTCGTACCAATAGCGGCCGCGACTTGAGACAATATGGTGCTTTTGCCTATGCCAGGTTGCCCAGCAATGAGCACAACACTACCGTCGACTATACCGCCACCTAAAACCTCGTCGAGATCAATAATTGTTGTTGAGGTACGCCGAAGGCCGGTTTCATCAAGCGCATCCTTTAAATGCGCTGTCTTAAGCCTTGAGCCGGCTGAGCGAAATACTGCTGCAGCGCCACTCGGTGTTTCGGCGACTTGTTCAACTAAACTATTCCACGCGCTACAGTTCTCACAACGACCAGTCCACTTACTATAACTAGTGCCACATTGCTGGCACACAAAACGTGTTTTATTTTTTGCCATATTGTCTCTTATTGTACCGCTTCAGGCGTTTCTGGTCGACTATCGATACTCTTTTGTAAGTTTGCCGAATCTAGTGCTAGTGCTTCGTATGCTTGACGTTTTTGTTCATAGTCAGCTCTTAGGGCACTATTTTGTTTAATACGGCTATTAATTGTATCCTTTTCAACCTGTAATTCATTGCGACGACGCTCAAAGTCATCACCCGTCATGCTGCCACTTGAAGCGGCATTATTAAATACTCCTACTGCCGCATTTAATTCCTGAATATCGTTATTAAGACTTGCGGTTGAATTATTAATTTGATCAGCAAGTGCGTTTAATTCGTTAAGAAGTTCGTTTTGCTGTTGCTTTAGTGATTCGAAAACACTTCGATAGTCATTGGCAAACTCGACAATTTTTTGACGATCAGTAAAGAATTGCCGATAATAATCTGCTAGCTCCGGTAAGATATTCGTTTGCTCGGTGGCTAAAATGGAGTGCATTTCATTTAGCATTTCACCTGGCTCTAGCCGGTTATAAATTTCTATGAGTTCTTTGATATGGGGTGCTGTGAAGGTATCGAGCTGCTTTTGAAGCAGGCTATTTATACGGCTTTTTTCACCACGATCAAGGCGCATATAGACTGAGTGAAGCATTTCATGCGCCGCGGTTACTTCCTTGACACCAACCAAACGTGGGTCAATGACGTTATAAATATAAATTTTTTCGCCTGTAAAACAACCGAGTACATTACTCTTTTCGTCGCCAACTTGCTGGCAACCTTGGCTAAAGGTGTCTTTGCCACGAAGTTCGGGTTTATTGACATAAAAACGTTGCTTTCCAAGCTCACTCATGTGAGTATTAGATGCTAATTGAGCAATTTCAGGCGGTGGTGTATACCCTGAAAGAATATACCAGTCATAAAGTGTTTGTCGATTAAAGAATACCCAGGCAGCAAGCCCAAGGAGTAAAACAGAGAACAAAAGACTAAAGAGCCGACGGGCAATGTGAGGTCGCTCAGAGATATTAGAACCCATCTCAAGATTCCTTTCGTTTACGAAAACTTTTCTGACGAGTCTGGTTTAATAGTTCTTGTAAGGAAGTGTAGTGACAGTTATGATGACGAACAAAACTGGCGCAGGCTGTCAGAAGGGTTCGCAGTAGAAAGGAGGTTTTGAGATAGGTTCTATGCTGCATACTTTCAAGCTTAGCGCTGTTCAATAGCGAACGTCAACTTACCTTTACTTGTACCAACGCGAATGACATCGCCGGCCTTGTAAGAGCCATCGAGTACGCCTTCGGCAACGGTATCTTCAACTAAGTCCTGGACAACCCGGCGCAAGGGCCGTACGCCATTGAGTGCATCGTAACCTTCTTCGAGTAAAATATGACGAGCTGTTGGCAAAACTGACACCCCCAGATGACGCCTGGCAAGCCGCTCGTTTAACTCATCAATCTGTAGCTTCAAAATATTTAATGCATCTTTTTTAGTCAATGCCTTAAAGACAATAATCTTATCGAAACGATTCAAAAGCTCTGGGCGCAGTGCATCACGTAAGTCTTCGAGTGCAGCTTGTTCATGCTGCTCGTGTAAGTTTTGCAGCTTGTCTTCATCTTTAGCTGAGCTAACCTGAAAACCAAATTGAGCTTCACGCTGCATTTTTTCGGCTCCGAGGTTACTCGTTAAAATGACGATTGTATTTGTGAAATCAACACGTCGGCCTTTTGCGTCAGTTAAATGGCCGTCTTCAAGAATCTGCAAGAGCATATTGAGAACATCTGGGTGTGCTTTTTCGATTTCATCAAACAATACGACGCTGTATGGACGGCGGCGGATTTTTTCAGTTAACTGGCCGTCATCATCATAACCCACGTAACCTGCAGGCGCACCGACTAATCGGGCGCTCGTGTGTCGTTCACTAAACTCACTCATGTCAATCTTAATAAGGGCGTCGCTTTTACCGAATACTTCGCGCGCTAATACGCGAGCAAGCTCTGTTTTACCCACCCCAGTTGGGCCAAGAAAGATGAATGAACCAATAGGTCGTGAATTTGGGCCTAAACCTACACGGTTACGCCGAATTGCTCGTGCCACCGCTTCAATCGCAGCATCTTGACCAAGTACAAACTGACGCAAATGTTTTTCGAGATCTTTTAAGAAGTTAGCTTCTTGACGGACCATTTGGTTAACCGGGATACCGGTTGCGCGAGCAACTGTTTCAGCAACATCTTCAAGCTTCATTCGAAGCTTTTGACGTTTACGCTGCTTTTCACTAAGCTCGCTAAGCTTGTGTTCGATACGACTCATACGGGTTTTGTAAATGGCCGCTTTTTCATAGTTTTCGGCCTCGACAGCCTCTTCCATACGAGTTGATACAATCTTCATTTCTCGTTGTAAACGACGAATTTCACCATTCACCTTGCCCCGCTCTACTCGAACGTGCGCCGCAGTTTCGTCAATAACATCGATGGCCTTATCTGGAAGATATCGCTCAGAGATATAACGGCTTGCCATGCGTACTGCCTCGGTGGCGACGGTATCATCAATAGCAACACCATGATGCATTTCATAATAATGCTTCAAGCCCTTCACGATAGCAATCGCCTCTTCAATGGTTGGCTCCGGTACCATAATAGTTTGGAAGCGGCGCTCTAAGGCTGCATCTTTTTCGATATTTCGACGATATTCATCAAGCGTCGTTGCGCCAATTAAGCGCATTTGGCCCCTCGCAAGTGCAGGTTTCAGCATGTTGGCGGCATCTATCGCACCCTCGGCGGCACCGGCACCAACCAATAAGTGTAGTTCATCAATAAATACAATAAGGTTTTTGTCGTTAATAACTTCTTCAAGCAATTTCTTCAAGCGCTCTTCAAACTCACCTCTATATTTCGTACCTGCGATCATAGCGGCTAGGTCGAGCGCCACTATACGAGCTTCTAGTAGGTGCTCGGGTACGTCTTCTTTCGCGATTGCTTGCGCTAAACCTTCTGCAATAGCCGTTTTACCCACCCCTGGTTCACCTATGAGAACTGGATTATTTTTTGTACGCCGGCCAAGCACGGTAACCATACGCTTAATTTGCGTTGTACGACCAATCACGGGATCAAGCTCGCCTGCTCGGGCTCTATCGGTGAGATCAATGCCAAATTTATCAAGCATGCCACCTGATTTACGGCGACGGCTATTCTTTTTGGTTTCGGTTTCAAGTTCGTATTCAGACTGTTGACGATTAAGATATTGTTCAAGTTCGCTCACCAACTCATCAATATCAACACCCATGTCACGCAATAAAACGGTGGCACGTGCATTCTTTTGAGTTAGGATGCTGAAAAGAATGTGCTCAGTTCCACAGAAGTCTTGGCTAAACTCTTGTGCGACATCCCAGCTCATGCGAAGTGTGAGTTTTGCGGTCTCACTAAGCCCTCGAGCACCAGTGTTAATAACTAACGCTTTTGGTGTTAAATTGAGCGCTAAGCGAGCACGATCAAGTGTGACGCCTACTTTTTCAAGTAACTTTGCGCCGATAGATTCTCCTTGGCTTAACACACCAAGCAAAATATGTTCAGTACCAATATAAACGCTGCCGAGATTGCGAGCGATTGACTCAGCCCGTTGTAGGCTTGAGCGTGCATTATCGGTTAGGAACTCGTTGAAGTCGATAAAATCACCCCGAGGCATCATATTTACTATAACTCACTTTCACCTTCTTTTAAAAGCCTGTTTTAGTTGTTTTAACCATGACAGGTAGGGCAATTTTTAGTATAAAAAACTAGCACTCTCAAGTCAAGAGTGCTAATTAAGTGTTTGCTCAGATTTTGTATCTAAATAGGCGGTATTATAACAGACTGGTACTTCTTCTTCGCTAAGACCATCGTATAGCGCATAAGCAAAAATCGCACCGATTGCTTCGCTACGGTCATCATCATCGGTCGCTCTCCTTTTAACATCGGCAAAGTCTGGTGTTTGCAGAGCCCAGCCAAAGGCAGCGATGACTGCACCGCTCAGTCTTTCAAAAGCTCCTGTTTGAGGTTTTATGTCTTTGTGTATGCCGTAGAATATCGGAACCACTTGTCCATCTAAAAGTAATATGACGCGTTTTGACATGCTGTTACCCAGGAGGTATCTGTTCGTCTAATATAGGCGACGCAGGGCCCATAGGAGGAATATCGTTATCAGTCAGAATGTTTAATTTACGGTTTTGATACTTACCATCTTCGAAAACATAACGCGGTATGCTTAGTACAACATTGCGCCTTACTTCAGGCGATAAAGGCTCCATGTCTCTAAATTACTTTTTAGTTTGCTCTTCAACGGCGTTGAGTAAAGAGTCTTCAACATTCTTGCGCTGCTTTGGCTGAGTCGCAGCTTGCACTGCCTCACTAGCTTCAATGTCAAGTTCATAACCGGTTAGCTTACTTGCAAGGCGTACATTTTGCCCGCCACGGCCGATCGCGATCGAGAGTTGGTCTTGAGGCACCGCAACCTTAGCACGCTTAGCCCCTTCATCAATGGCAATGCTAGAAATTTCAGCTGGACTAAGCGCATTACGAATAAACTCTTCGGGATTCTCACTGAATGTAATGATATCGACCTTTTCTTGATCGCCGATTTCATTCATAACTGATTGTACGCGTGTGCCGTGGCCGCCCACAAAGGTACCGACAGGATCTACGCCTGGTACGGTTGAATAAACGGCGATCTTCGTGCGCTTACCAGCTTCACGAGCAAGTGCTTTAATTTCAACGGCGCCATTCGCCATTTCAGGCACCTCTTGACGAAAGAGGTATTCAATAAATGCTTCATTGGCTCGGCTCAAGATAAGCTGTGGGCCTCGCGTACCGCGTTCAACATCCTTAATAAGCACTTTTATGCGGCTGCCGATTCCATAGTATTCACCAGGAATCTGCTCACTGGCTGGCATAATACCCGAACCCTTACCAAGCTCAACACGAACAACACGCGGCTCAACGCGCTGAACGGTTCCGTTAACGACGGTACCAATCTTATCCTCAAATTCATTTAATACTACTTCGCGTTCAGCCTCGCGCAATTTTTGAAGCACTACTTGCTTGGCTGTCTGTGCAGCTACGCGACCAAAGCTGGTTGGCTTTTCGGTTAGCTCAACCGTTCCGCCAATGTGCGCTTTTGCATCGATCTTTTGAGCTTCTTCGAGTGAGATTTGCGTTGATTGATTCTCAACTTCCTGGGCAACCTCTTTAACGATGTAAACGGTAACTTCGCCAGTGCTCGGGTTCATAATTGCACGTACCTCTTGCTCGCGATCACCGTGGTCACGACGCCAGGCGGCTGCAATTGCTTGCTCTAGAATTTCATGTACCATTTCTTCTGGCAGATTCTTTTCTTCGGCAATGGTACGAATTGCCAGTGCTAATTGTTTTAAATCGATAGAGTCGAACATGTTTTTCCTTTCAATTTATTCTGTCATCTTACAAAAAAATCCGACCTTCCGGCCGGCTTACTGACTTTAGAGTAACATACTACTTTTTATTCATCAAGCCTCAATAGCAGGTTTTTTGGCATATACGCCCACTGAGGTTGGATGAAGCGTCATGGAGTGACTCTTAAAAGAGCGTGAAGGGTCAAAAAGATAATCGGGGTATTTTGGTGCCCATACGGGCGTAAGAGCAATGTTGGTAAAACCTGCCTCATTTAGCCTGTCGAACAATGCTTGCTTAAAGACCGTAATGCGCAACCGGTTATAATTAGAAGTGAAAGTTTTGTCTTTGTAATCAAGCCGGGGCGGTACTTCACGCATCAGCAAATGACCGCCATCTTGAAGAACACGAAAAATTTCACTAAAAAGCCGGCTCATATTCGCATATTCTTGATCTTCTTCGGTAGCTACTTCTCTCCCGGAACCTCTTAGCATATGGATAAGTAAATTCGTTTGAGCAATTCGCATCGTGGAATTTTGACAAGGAACATGAAGCCCATCTCCAAGCACAAGTTCATTAGGCCGTCTTTTAGAATCACTCGCGCTCATATCAATAATATACGCTTGGTCTGAGCCGTAGACATCGCTTGCTAGCGCCTTAAAGGCCTGCGATGAAAGACTTGTTGCAGAACCTACTAATAGAACTTTGTTTTTCGTTTCGTCGACTACTTCTTTTCTATCAACAAATCGTTCATACAATTGTTGATATAATGGCCAGCTAGACAGAACGTTATTGTAGCCTTTTACCTTTGATTCAGTAAAAATCTGCCGTATAATAATAGCCGCGACACCTTTTTCAACTTTTTCGACATCTGCTTTATAAATAGCATTCTCTGTATCGTCACCCTCTAGGCTATCCTTAATATAGTTAATGAGCCGCTCGGTCTCAGCAAAGAAGCTCTCCGGAGTAGTAATTTCTCCAGTAAGTGCATAATGAGCCAATACAAGAGAGCCGCGGCTGCGGTCTTTTACGCCAAAAACACGTTCTGCTAATGATTGTGGGGGGTAGTTATTTCTTTCTGTCATATATTTCAGCTTGCCAGCTACATAAAAATAACAGATACTGATTGATATGCAAATAGTTAATCGTTTATATAAAATTTTTCAGCCAAAAACATATGACTTACTCTTAAATCTTCAACGAGCCGAGCGTAGCTTTAAGGGTGAAGTGACTATCACTGGCTCTCTCGCCGAAGCACAAACTTTTATACCCTTACATGCTAAAAAATTAACCATTAGCCAGGCCATGATTAACAATCATGAAGCAAATATCGTGATTAGTGAAGATGACGAGATTCGCATTCAATCAAAGCAAGAGCTTGCTAAGGGCGAGCATACGATTAAACTTACTTTTAGCGGAACCATTACCGACCCTATGCATGGTCTTTACCCCTGTTACTACCAGCATAATGGTACAAAAAAAGAGCTTCTGGCAACACAATTTGAAAGTCATCATGCCCGCGAGGTCTTTCCTTGTGTTGACGAGCCAGAAGCAAAAGCAACTTTTGATCTCACCCTTGTCACTGAGGTGGGTGTTGAAGTATTGGGTAATATGCCGATAGCTTCGCAAGACAAAACCAACGAGCAACTAACAACCGTTTTTGAGACATCGCCAAAGATGAGTACATACTTACTAGCTTTTGTTGCCGGTGAATTGCAACACAAAGAGGCCCGAACTAAAGATGGTGTTATCGTCCGCAGTTGGGCAACACCGGCACAATCATCAGAAAGCCTTGATTTTTCACTAGATTTTGCAGTGCGTACTATTGAATTTTTTAATGAGTATTTCGACACTCCTTATCCGCTTCCAAAATCAGATCACGTCGCCCTGCCTGACTTTTCAGCCGGTGCAATGGAAAACTGGGGACTTATTACTTATCGAGAAGTCGCTTTGCTTGCTGACCCCGCCCATACAAGTGTCAGCTCCAGGCATTATATTGCATCCGTTATTGCTCACGAACTCTCACATCAATGGTTTGGCAACTTAGTTACCATGAGGTGGTGGGATGACCTATGGTTAAATGAGAGTTTTGCGAGTCTAATGGAAGTTATCGCTATCGACCATTTGCATCCAGATTGGAACGCCGCGCTCGACTTTGCTTCGCACGATACAGTTGTTGCACTCCGCCGCGATATCCTTACAAGTGTCCAAGCCATTAAAACTGATGTTCACCACCCCGATGAAATTAGTACTTTATTTGACCCCGCCATTGTCTATGCCAAAGGCGCCAACGTGCTTAACATGCTGCGAGCTTACATAGGCGACGGTGCTTTTCGTGATGGGTTGCGGGTTTATTTCTCTCGGCACCATTACAGCAACACGACCGGTGATGATTTATGGGCGGCATTTGCTGACGTTGCACATAAAGATATTAAAGATTTTATGCATGCTTGGCTTGAAAAACCAGGCTATCCGCTTGTGAGCGTTAACCAGAACGGTACTGAGATTAAGCTTTCGCAAAAGCGATTACTTTTAAACGGCAACGATCATGAATCGCTCTGGCCCATACCTCTGCTTGCTGAGCCTTCGATTAATTTAGAATTACTCGAAAAACGCGAAACAAAACTTATGACGTCGTCGGAAAATCCTCGGCTCTTTAATAAGGGCGGTAAAAGTTTATTCGTTACAAAGTACGAGCAAAAAGATCATCGTGACTTTATTCGCGATCAAATTGCCAAGCGGGCCTATGAACCAGTTGACCGCTTACGATTGCTGAGCGAAGGAACGCTATTAGCTCGGGCGGGCGAACAACATTTGACCGACGTGCTTGAACTTATGCGCGGCTATGAAAATGAAGATCGTAATGCCGTCTGGGATACGATTTCACTTGTGGTCAGCGATGCCAGGCGTTTTATTGAGCATGACCCTGCTGCCGAAGCCGGGCTTAAACAGCTTGTACTGAAACTCATTGATGATAACTATGGGCGGCTTGGCCATACGTTTTCTAAAACTGATAGCGAAGAAGTAACAAAGCTTCGCGCTACTATCTTTAGTCTTGCTGTTTGGGCGGAGCACCCTGAAGCGCTCGAGTTCGCATTGAGTGAATTTCACCGTTTTAAAACCCCGGGTGATCTGCCAACTGAAACTCGCGGCATTATTTATAGCGCTGGTGCCCGCTGGAATGGCGAAGAAGCTTATGAGAAACTCATATCGCTTTATAAGCACACTACTTTTGCCGAAGAACGTCATAATATCACAGCCGGCATGTCGGCAACGCGTAATCTTGATGTTATACATATGTTGCTTTCACATATGAAAGATACGTCAATTGTACGCCTGCAAGATACTACTTTTTGGTTTGTCTATCTTATTCGCAAAAATGATGCTCGCAAATTTGCCTGGCAATGGATGGTAGATAATTGGCAGTGGCTACACGAACAATTTGGCAGCGACCGTTCGCTTGATCATTTTCCGCGTTATGCTGCGAGTGCACTGACTGGTAAGCATTGGCTTGAATCATATAACGCCTTCTTTGAACCTAAGAAAAAAGAGACAGCTCTCCGTCGCGCTATTGAAGTAGGCAGAGAAGAAATTATAGCTCGAACCGCCTGGTTTGAGCGGGACGAACAAACACTTCGCCAATATCTGACAAGAATGACGTCACCTTAAATTCACGACCAGAAACTTCAAGTGCCGCCAGGCTAAACTCTCCGCCAAAGCGTGTTTTATGTACCCATGATCTTGCGGCAAAGATCATCTGGTGCTGTTTAGTGGGTGTAATATAGTCTAAACCAGCACCTGCGCTGATGTTTTTGCGATATTTTACTTCTGTGAAGTAGAGTTTCCCGGCTTTTTCGGCAATAATATCAATCTCGCAAAATCGCGTCTTCCAATTGCGTTCAAGTACGTTAAAACCATGATTCTCAAGATATTCTGCAGCAATCGCCTCAGCCCAGGCTCCGCTCGTCAATGGACGTTCAGTAACAATAGCCGCCTCACCCAGCTGCTCTTTAACGGGTGCAAAACAGACACGATGCAGCGGTGATGGGCCATGCTTCACAAGCATCTGGCGATGATGTGGCGTTGCATAGCCGACATGGCTTTTGAATCCATATGCCGGAAAAACTGCATCAACAGTATGCATATAACTGTCTCTCGCAACTTTCGCAATGATCGAGGCTGCCGAAACGGCTGGTATAAGTTGGTCGGCTTTAGGCAAGACCGAAACATTTGGCCGATCAAGCAGCTTGATACTCCCGTCAATAATAATTTCATGCTCATCGCTAGCACCAGCCACTGCTCGCTCAGCCGCCAACCTTAGGGCTGCACCAAGGCCAATTCGATCGATCATGCCAGCATTGACCCATCCAATACCGATCCATGAAGCTTGCAAACGAATAAGGCCTGCAAATTCAAATCGCTGTTTTGCACTTAAAAGTTTACTGTCCTTAAGACCTTTAATGGCGCCGGGTGCAATAGCAACTGCCCCCATTACGAGCGGGCCCGCTAATGAGCCCCGGCCAACTTCATCAACTCCAATAATCATCATCTACAGCATAACAAAAACACCGCTAAATACGGTGCTTTTGTTGGAAACAAGAGTTTTATTCTTTGGTTTCTTCGTGGCGTGCGGCAACTTCGGCAGCTTTCGCCTCAAGCTTAGCCTCAACGACTTCTTTTTTCTCAGCCTCAGCCTCTGCCTTAGCGGCAGTTTCTTCTTTTATGTGCTCTAGCTCTGCCTCGGCCTCTTTATCGACAACATCATTCACTTTTGCGCGATCGAATTCAACACCAGCCAAACGCGCCGACTTACCACTACGAGCACGCAAATAAGTAAGGTAGTTGCGACGGACTTTACTGCGTTTAACAACTTCGACTTTCAAAACGAGCGGGCTATGCAGTAAGTAGGTTTTTTCTACGCCAACACCGCTAGCAATACGACGAACCGTGATAGCGTTAGAAAGGCTATTTTTACGGCTTGTGCGAATAACGACACCCTCAAACACCTGAACACGTTCTTTATTACCTTCTTTAATCTTTTGGTGTACTCGGACAGTATCGCCACTGCGAACATCAACTACCTTCTTTTTCAGGTGAGCTTCTTCAACTTTTTTGATTAATGCAAACATAGTTCTCTCGTTAGTTTATTAGACAATTACACTAAATTATAGCACAACCTTACTTACTTTCAATAGAAGTTATTCCTCCTCCGGTCTGGCAAAGGGCTCGTTCGTACTGAGTAATTCCTCTAATGTCACGAGATAATCTTCAATAACCTTCCGTCTTTTGTAGGGTTGGTGAGCTATTTGCCGGCGAAGACTGATACTTTGAGCCATAAATGTGTTAAATTCTACAAAAAAGTGAGGATCAAAGCCCCATAGCTTTACTTTCGTTTTATTTACTCCTTGAGCGTAAGAGTATGTTTTCGCAAGTACAAGCACATCATTGTACCTGCGGACAATATTCGTATTATCACGCGCCGGATTCGGCATAACATACGAGGCCATTTCAGAAAAAAACTTTGCAAAACCAGCTGTCTGTGATGGCCGGTAACCCCTTGTAACCGCAAAGCGTTGGAGTGACTGGTGTGTCACAACATGAAGCTTCTCATCGCCTACTTGCACCTCATCTAAAAGCTGTTTGACCAAGGGAAGCTCTTTAACTATTAGTTGATCCATCTCGTAACTTGATAGAGGTACGAGATCATCTTGTTCTGAAGAATTGTCAGGCGTGACCGATGTACCGCGAAGATACCCCTTTACGAGATTAGCAGTTTCTTTACTAAAACCATCCGGCTGCTGGCTCTTGGCGGTGCAAGCCTCCCAATAATCTACGGCTGTACGTAAGTTATTAATATCAAAGTACTCCTCGCCTGCTTGAGAAGTTAGAATAATGAACTCACTTGTTTTGTTAAAAATTGTCAGTTCATAGCTATTATCTTTCCGAAGCGCTATACGCTGCGCATTCCGGCGTAAGCCATTAAACCACCGCGTAAAACCAGTGAGGTTTTTATCAGTTCTTTGAGCGAATGCGCTCAGCCCACTCAGCGGCCGCAATGGCGCGTCTTGCACGGTCTCTAATAGAGGAGTATCGGCGTGCGCAGCAGTTTCAAGGGATGGTTTTTTGTGCATCTGTTTAAAGAAATCCCCGCAAGCTTCCATCGCTATAGTTGCGATATGATTAAAACTATCGAAGTTCTCTCTTGCTTTTTGGCGCGTATTCTCAAGGTCGGTCTCATTATACGAACTGCCCTCATGACGTTCAACTATCTTTAAGGTAGCCGTCCCCAAATATGCTATTTTAATTTCGGCATCCTGTAATTCGTCGAATGCTTGATTTGCCCTCCAGGCTGTCTCCCACGCAACATCCGGAAAAGCCTCACCTGACGAACGATAGTTCTTCATATTAACAAAGGCTAACAGATAAATATAGCCAAGTCAAAACATGCATTACAATAGTAATCGTCGTCATGTGCTTTATAATAATCTTATGACCGGCTTTAACCATATCATGACAGGTGTCGCAATCGCAGTGACTGTGCAAAACCCTGTTTTGGCACCGATTGTCTCACTTTTGTCACACTTTGTACTAGATGTAGTCCCGCATTATGATCCCGGCTACTATGGACCACATAAGCCATTCGGGAAGCAATTTAAGCCATATCTCGTGTTTGAGGCTATACTTATTCCAGTAGTACTCATTGCAAGCGTGATTATTTTTCATAACCACTGGCTTCTTGTACTTATATGCGCATTGTTAGCATATGCTCCCGATATCTTATGGGCCTTTGAGAAACGATATGGACATCAAAAATTGTTAAAAAAGTTTTACGCATTTCATAATAAGATACAATGGGGCGAGCGGTCGTGGGGCTGGACAATTGAATCAGCCTACTTCTTAACCATCGGCTTTGTGTTGCTGAACCAATAGAAATGAAAGGGGTTATATGGATTACTTCAAGAGTGCTTTAGACTTGCACAAAAAATTTAAAGGTAAGATAACAATAAAGCTACGTGATATTCCTGATAGTCGCAATAAACTTAGCATGTATTATAGCCCTGGCGTTGCTGAGGTAAGCAGGGCTATCGCCGCCAATCCTGACATGCTACGTGAGTATACGTGGGTTAATAACCTTGTTGCAGTTATATCTGATGGCTCAGCCGTACTTGGCCTCGGCAATATTGGCCCAAAAGCAGCTATGCCGGTTATGGAAGGCAAAGCAATGCTCTTTAAACATTTCGCCAACATTGATAGTGTGCCGATCATACTTGATGTACACACAGCTGACGAAATAGTTGCTGCCGTTGTTGCCATTGCACCAAGCTTTGGTGCAATCAACCTTGAAGATATCGCTGCTCCAATCTGTTTTGAAGTTGAAGAGCGTCTTAAGGAAGCACTTAATATTCCGGTGTTTCATGACGATCAGCATGGAACTGCTGTTGTCACTCTTGCGGGGCTTATAAATGCTACGAAGCTTGTCGGCAAAAAACTTGCAGATTGTCGGATTGTCCTTATTGGTGCCGGTGCCGCCGGTGTGGCAACTGCCCAGCTGCTTTATAAATATGCGGGGCCTGAAATTATCGCCATTGATACAAAGGGTGTTATCAGCAAGAAGCGCACTGATCTGACTGAACAGAAACGACTATTGGCCACATTTAATACACGTAGTTCTAGTGACGTACCAAGAACACTGCAAGAAGCTCTAAAAAGTGCCGATATTGTTATTGGAATTTCAAAAGCAGGTATGTTACAGCTAAGTGACATCCGCTTAATGGCGAGGGATCCTATTGTGTTTGCGCTGGCTAATCCTGTGCCTGAAATTATGCCAGATGCTGCAAAAGCTGCCGGAGCTATCATTGTTGCAACGGGCCGAAGTGACTTCCCAAACCAAGTGAATAATGCTCTAGCTTTTCCTGGCATCTTTAGAGGCGCGCTTGATCATGGTGTGCAAAAAATTACCAACGATCATAAGATTGCGGCAGCAGAAGCAATTGCCGCACTTGTTGATACGCCAACAGCTGACGAAATTATACCTTCAGTAACAAATAAAGCACTTGTACCAGCAATTGCCCGCGTTATTGTGTAGCCGTTAGATTACTCGGTTAACTTCTTCAAGAGTTGTTTCACCCTTCAAAGCTTTTAAGACGCCGTCTTGCAATAAGCTCAACATACCTTGTTTTTTAGCTGCAGCAGTAATCATCTCGGCATCAGCATTGGTCACATCACCCCTTAGAAAACGTTGAATCTCCTCAGTAATAACCATTTGTTCAAGTAGAATCAGCCGGCCTTTATAGCCAAAAGGATTTTGCTCGGTAACAACTGGTTTATAGAGCATAATCTCGTCAAGATTAGGTTTTTCAATACGCTCAGGAAGATCTTTTAAGGCCTGTCTGACCCAGTTCGCAGTTGCCTCATCAGGCTTATAGGCTTCACGAGCATCCTTGTCGAGCCGGCGTACTAAGCGTTGACCGATAATAAGACGTATGGCAGTTGAGAAAATTGGGTTAACGCCGATCATATCAATCATACGGCTCAGGGCCGTAGCAGCGTCGTTAGCGTGGAAGGTTGAAAGCACAAGATGCCCTGTAATTGAAGCTTGAATGGCAGTACGCGCCGTATCGTTATCGCGAATCTCACCCACCATGATGACATCAGGGTCAAGACGAAGTACCGCACGCAACTTTTCAGCAAAACTGTCACCTGCGGCAGTTGCGACTGGAATTTGGCTAACACCACCGATGCTAAACTCAACAGGATCTTCAAGTGTTAAAATTTTACGCGAAGGGCTATTCAGGGCGTTGACTATACTATAGAGTGTCGTTGACTTACCCGAACCGGTTGGTCCTACTACTAGAAGCATGCCATGAGGATGATGCACGATATTATCAACCTCTTGCCGTTCAAACTCATTTAATCCAAGATTATCGAGACTGAGCAAGCTAATATCAAAGTTGAATAAACGCATAACGGCATCTTGCCCATACACTGTCGGCACTGTTTCAATACGCATATTCAGAATATCTGGCTTGCCATCAGGTTTTATAACTTGTTGAGTCATGTGGCCCGTTTGCGCTTCGGTAGTAGCGGCTGTTGAAATATTTGCTCGCGAGGCAATTGAAGCTAAAAGTACACGATTTTTGTCATGTGTGACATTAGCTACAGGGTGCAAAGCCCCATCAACACGAAAACGAATACGGACATGGTCACGCTGGGGTTCAATGTGAATGTCGCTTGCACCTAATTTGTAAGCTTGATCAATAAGATAATTTAAAATGTCATCTGAACGAACGGTTTCGAGTGTTTTTGAAACTTCTGCAATAGTATCGCTATCGCCTTCTTTGGCTATCTTGACATTTTCGTAAATAACCTTCTTTGGCGGATCGTAGCGTAGCATCGCATCGCGAAAGCCGGCATTACTAATAAGAAAGAATTCTACGTTGTTCTCTTGATAGCGTTGACGAATCTGACGCAGAAGTGGTTGCGGTGTATTGATAGTAATACCAAATGTAAGATTTTGATTCTCAGAGGGAGGTAAAAGCGGCACAACATTGCCGTCATACATTTCTTGATTCGAAAAATAGTCTCTGACAAGTTGAAACTCGCCAAGCTTGCGAATATCCATATATTGCAGCCCTAGCAAACGCGCTCTTCGTTCAGTGTTTTGTTCTTCTTGCTCGCGCATTCGCGCGGCAATTTCGTTATTATTGATAGCCATTAGCATTATTGTAACAAAAAAAGCTCGCGCCTGAGCGAATCAGCGACTAGATTGATGTGCGTCCAGAGGCAAGCAGGGGCTGTAGGGTTAACTATATTGCCAAGCAGCCGTATATCACTGCCGCGTTCTTACGGTAGTTTAAGTTATACTATTGCTATGCAATTAGCAGTAATCGCTCATAATATCCGCTCAACACATAATATAGGCTCTATTTTTCGTACCTGTGATGGGTTTGGGGTACATCATCTATACCTTACCGGTTATACACCTTACCCAAAAGTCACCGAAGATAGCCGCCCACCCTTTATCACTGATAAATTAACGAAACAAATTCATAAGACAGCGCTTGGCGCCGAAAACGCTGTGCCATTTTCACATAGCGAGCAGCCTGAACCTATTATAGGCCAGCTGCGGCAAGATGGTTTTACAATCGTGGGCCTTGAGCAAACGCCTCAGTCAATTCCTCTATCTACATTTAACGTTCCTTCAAGAGTAGCGCTGATCTTAGGTGAAGAAGTGGATGGTATTCCTAAAGAAGTGCAAGTACTTTGCGATTATTTTGTTGAAATTCCTATGCGCGGCCAAAAAGAGTCTTTCAATGTTTCTGTTGCAACTGGTATTGCACTTTTTGCCTTAACCAAAGCACGTTAATTTGCCGGAATAGCTTGATTCTGCACATCGTACAGAATCAAGCATCCCGGCTTCGCTATGCCGCGAGAAGAGCTAGGAGGAAAGTATGTCGTGCTTATGCAGCCAGCCTATAAGTAGGCTCACGTGCGCCTCTCTGCCGTCAGAAAAATCAAAGTCGTAAATAGATTTACGCAGATAGCCTGATTTCACCCCACGGAGGTCGCCAATGGTATACCACCCCTGGTTTTCTAGCCCCACTGCCCAAGCCTCGGCTTCGCTTAGCGTCGCGACGTGCAGGCATGCCAACAAACTGGTCGGCGCACGATCAAAGCCACCATAGACTGCTTCAGCTCTGTCCGCAAACGATTCTTTGCGATCACGAAAGCGTAGTGGAGGATCATGTGCCTCCAAATAGTGACGCAATTGTTTGATGCGTCCTCTGCCAAGAGCCTCCATCCAAAAGAGCTCTGCTGTTGATAGCATCTGCAACACACCGAATGTCGTTAGCTGCCAGCTTGCCAGCACTTTTTGCATAACTGGAGTAAAATCGTTGAGATTAATCGGTGTCAGAGCAAGACTTGCCTCTTTTCTCGATCCCTCGATCTCTTCTTCGAGATGCTGGCATAGCTCAAGAATCGTGGCCTCATCCATGCCGAAAGCCAACATCATTGCTTGCATTAGTCTTTGGCCAAGCGCCGCCTGAGAATTCAACGCTCCTCCTATAATTAAGGTACCGGGACGAGCAAAATTATACCACTATAACGTGTGTAAGAAATAGACCGACTTATTTAATTGCAACACATTCTGTACCAAATAGATCAGCCACTTTCGATTGCAATTCATTAGTTGCTTCAACCGTAAATGGCATGCGAACGGCTGATTTTTTATCAGCACCGAGCACCAAAATAACTTCGTGTTCGCCAGGGAAAATGTTAAATGTTTGCTTTAGCTTAGAAAGCAAATCATAGTTATGCGGATCTTTCACATGGACAAACATTTTTGGTTGTTTTGGCGATTCTAGCTCTAACGTCTCGTTCGTGTAATCACTTTCAACTGGTATGTAAGTAGGTTTTTCGCCCGATGCCGATGCTGCGATAGTCTTTGTCGATTTGCGTTTCGCCGTCACACCTTGAGCTGCTGGCTTTGGTGCTTTCATTTTTTTGCCAGTTGATTTGTAGTTATTTAATTCGTCATCTGTTACTAGCACGATATCATCGGCAATAATTTTAACCTCGCTTGTTTGATTGCCATCGCGATCACGAGCATTGACCTTACCGATAACTTTAACAACCTGATCTTGTACAAGCTGTGAACCAACTTTTTCGAATAGATTCGGAAAAACAATAATTTCGCCTTCTCCGCTCTTGTCTTCAAGCCCGGCAAATGCCATTTTTGAACCACTTTTCGTCGTGATGCTTCTTGCCATCGTAATAACTCCACCTACCGTAACTGATTTGTTATCGATACGAGGCTTAATCTCGGCAAGTGGCAGGGTTTGCTCTTCAAAGTATGCACCGTAACGATCAAGCGGATGACTCGAAAGGTAAAGACCGAGTAATTCACGTTCCCAGGTTAAACGTTCTTTTTCAGAATGCTTAGTGGGTGCATCTTCGAGCTTAATTGAAGGAATCGCTATTGCCTGATCCATCAGACCGCCGAATAAATCAGCCTGACCACTAGCGGCCTCTTTTTGCAGCTTACTTGCAAAAGCTAGCACCATATCCATGTTAAATAACAGATCGGAGCGATCAGCTAATTGATCAAAGGCACCAGCTTTTGTCAGCGATTCCCATGCCTTACGATTAACGCGACTTGTGCTTACGCGTTTTGCAAAATCATCAACCGTTTTAAACGAACCTTCTTCACGTGCACGTAAAATTTCTTCAACAGCTGCAACACCAACCCCTTTCACCGCTGCCATGCCAAAGCGAATTTGACTTTTGCCCGGCACCACGCTGAACTCAACAAAGCTTTCGTTAACATCGGGCGAAAGTACCCTAAGACCCATGTGGTTACATTCATTTATTTCAATTGCCAGCCGATCAATATCATCTTGATCACTTGTCATAAGTGCCGCCATAAATGCATCAGGGTAATGTGCTTTTAAATAGGCCGTCCAATAAGCAATGAGCCCATAGCAAGCAGAATGTGATTTATTGAAACAGTAGTTTGCAAATTCTTCAAGCTGATCCCAAAATTTTTCGGCAGTTTCTTTTTTAGCTCCACTATACTTAATGGCCCCTTCTACAAAATCCACTCTAACCTTGCGCATAAGATCGATCTTTTTTTTACCCACTGCCTTACGCAATGTATCTGCCTGACCACCGGTGAAACCACACCAGTCTTTAGAGATCTGCATAAACTGCTCTTGGTATACGAGAATTCCATAGGTCGGACTTAGGGCATTCTCCATTGCTTTATCAAGATAAGTAATCTCTTCAATACCATGTTTTCGTTTAATAAAGCTGTCGATAAACTGCATCGGCCCTGGCCTATATAGTGCACCCATGGCAATAATGTCATCGAATTGGGTTGGTTTTAATTCGCGCAAATAGCGTTTCATGCCAGCGGATTCAAACTGAAACACGCCTGTTGTATCGCCGCGCTGAAAGAGCTCATAAGTCTTTTGGTCATCAAGAGGCAATGCGGAAAGATCGACTTCGGTATTATAAACTTTTTTAATGATTCTTTGAGCATTATTAATAATCGAGAGATTAGAAAGACCCAAGAAATCCATTTTCAAAAGCCCAAGCTCTTCAATAGGACCCATTGGATATTGGGTAGAAACCACCCCTTTTTGTGCCATTTCAAGTGGTGCAAACTTCACAATTTCATCTGGCGCGATCACTACACCTGCTGCATGAACACCGTGAGAGCGAATAGTACCCTCAAGACGAATTGCATAGTCGATAACGCGTTTAGCGGTTGTGTTTGTCTCGTATTCTTTTTTAAGATCTGGATTTTTTTCAATACTCACTTTTAGCGGAATATGGCGACCCTGAATAGGTGCTGGGATTAGCTTTGCCAAACGATCAGCCTCGTTATACGGCACCTCTAGCACGCGCGCAACATCACGCACAGCCGCACGAGCTGCCATTTTACCGAATGTCACAATATTTGCCACGCGCGAGCTGCCATACTTTTCGGCACAATATTGAATCACTTCATCGCGACGCGTGTCTTGAATATCAATATCAATATCAGGCATGGATATACGATCAGGGTTTAAGAAACGCTCAAATAGCAAATCGTATTTTAGCGGATCAAGATCAGTAATATTAAGGCCGTAGGCAATAATCGAACCAGCTGCTGAGCCTCGGCCTGGCCCAAATACAATACCTTGATCCTTGCCCCAGTTAATGAAATCATGAATAATCAAGAAATAACCGTTAAAACCCATGCTATCGATAACATTAAGCTCAAAATCAGCACGTTCAGATTGCTCTGGTGTTAATGTTTTTCGAGCTTCTTCGATAGAGAGCTGAGCGGCTGCTTCACGTTCAATACCTCCATAGCGCCACGCAAGGCCAGCCCACACTAACTTATCAAGGTGGGTTTTCTCAGTCTCACCCTGAGGTACCGGAAAAGTAGGAATAAGAATTTTACCAAGTTCAATTGTAACATCGCACCGATCGGCAATTTTCTTTGTGTTTGTAATGAGGTTAGGGTGTTCATCTCCCCAGCGAGCAATGATATCATTTGGATCGGTTACATGCAGGTGAAAATCTCGAAGTGTCATGCGCTTTTCGTCTGAGAGGTACGAACCAGTACCCACGCACAACAAAATTTCATGAGCTTCTGTATCATCGGGCTGTACATAATGCGCATCACTGGTAATGACACATTCAATGTCAAGCTCCTGGCTCAAACTTAAAAGGTGATTATTAATTTTTTTCTGCTCATTCCATTCATTATGATCTTGAACTTCAAAATAATAACGATCGCCAAAGATACTTTTATACCACAGTGCTATTCGCTTAGCTTCTTCAACGTTGTCGACACGTAAGTTCTCACCGATTTCGCCACCAGCACATGCTGAAAGTGCAATAATACCTTCGCTATATTTTTCAAGCAACTCATGATCAATACGAGGTTTATAATACATGCCTTCAAGATGTGCGAGCGTTGAAAGTTGCATCAGGTTTTGATAACCCTTATTATTCATGGCAAGTAAGATCAAATGATAGCGCGCCTTATCTTTGGCCGGATCACGATCATGCCGCGAACGAGCGGCAACATAAGTTTCAATACCAAGAATCGGCTTAATGCCAGCCGCCTTAGCCGCCTTGTAAAATTCAATAGCGCCCGACATGGTACCGTGGTCGGTCATGGCTACTGCTTCCATGCCCATATCCTTCACGCGAGCAATAAGCTCGTCGGCTTTCGTTAAGCCGTCGAGCAAGCTGTGATGCGTATGATTATGCAAATGCACATAATGCGACGGTGCGAGATCGATTTTTTTCGTCACGTTTTGTATTACCCCCAAAAACGAATGCTACAATTATTGTATCATTTTTTCGAGGCACTCAGTCATTAAATTTACTTCGAAGTTGCATCTTGAAATGCGCGAACTAATGGGCCAAACCAAGTATTGCTAAAAAGCGATAGCAACCATACAATTAATGCTAATATCACCGTTCCGCCAAGAGCACTGCCAAACCCAAAGAAAATGCCTCGTATAAAATTAAGCCTATAGACCTGTTTGCGGTCCCGGTTAAAGTCGTTAAACAAGTCTTCGAGCACATCAGTGGCCCGACCAGCCTCAAGACGTATTTCTTTATTAGTATTCTTTTTACCGGTCATTATTTACGAAGATTCTTTTGTACTTCCTTCGCCTTAATGGCCGCTTGTTTTTTAGCATATGCCGCTCTGTCTTCAGCGTCATCTTTTACATTTTTACTTCGATCAAGCACCTTTTTACGTATGTCTTCGGCCTTATTCTGCATATCACTTGCCGAATGCTCCAGTTGGCTTCGTGCATCCTCGGCTTTATGCCGAGCTTTTAGCTTTAATTCTTCAGCCTTGTGTCTAATTTCTTTACGTGTATCCTTGCCGCTCTTTGGTGCTGTTAAGATACCAGCTACTACACCGGCAACTGCGCCAATAATGGCTCCGACTGCAATTTTACCTTTACTCTTGGTCATGATTCCTCCTATCGCTATGCTTGACATTTCGAATTGCTTTCTTCACGAGATTTATGAGTGTGGCGGGAGCAATAAGCGTACTCATATTTGCCGTAAACCGCTCAACACCTTCAATAACATTCTTGGCTGAGTTAGTAACTGATTGAATTTGTTTTGTGATTTTAATCAACAACACAACAAGAATGATACTGAGTATTAAAAGTATCGCGAGTGCAGTTGAAAGTATAACCACTAAAATATCTGCTGCTGACATTGATGTTCCTTTTTTATGTTTAAGCGCTTATGATTACTATAACATGAGTTTCCATTAATGACGGAAGGCTTTGGCAATCGCCAGCAATATAACTGAACCAAGTGTCGCTACTAAAAGACTATAGATGTCAAAATCTTGGACACCAGGGCCACCTAATAGATTAAGCACAAATCCGCCAATAAATGCACCGACAATACCAACGATGATATTTGCCATTATGCCCATTGATTGGTCAGTTTTCATAATTTTTGAAGCAATCCAACCCGCTAAACCACCAATGATAATCCATCCAATAATGTTCATAATGCCCCCGTTTAATTGGTTACGTTATTTATTATAGCAAAAGATGTCTAGGCCTGAAGCTCTCCTTTCAATCATACATAATTCGCCGAGTTATTTCTTGGCTGGCATTGGGATGGTAGAAAACGTCTAAAAAGAGCTCACGCGTTTGAGAAACTTTACAAATTCGACGCTCTAATTGATCTATTTGATATTCGTTCAATATATCTGTCAGGTTTTTTTGGTGCTTAGTAGCGGTGAAGGCAAGCGTTTGATGGGACACCCATGAGAGAGGAGGAGTCGCAAAGAAATTCTCCTTTATAGTGGTAATCAAATCCGAAGAAACAGCCACAACCCTTTTATATTTGAGCCATACGCGGGGGCTTTTCGGCTTCTATAAATTCTCGCAGTGCCGCCTCTGTTATGCCAGTTTCTTGCATAACGCCTTCAATACACTTCCAAGCCTTAATGCGAGGTAGAAGATGATTTAAAGAATGTCCGAGTAAATCTGCCGTTCCCAACCTATATTATCTGGTGTTTCACCTGCCACAGGGGCACGCAATTGCCCGAAGGAATAAATATTCTAAGATTTTGAAACTCCATTATTACTTATCTATGAAACATAGAATTTAACATGCAACTTTTTTCGTATCAGTTGCTGTGCTAGTGCGGGATTTGCTTTGCCCTCGGATCGCTTCATAACTTGGCCAACGAGGTAGCCAATAGCCTTATCGTTACCAGCTTTGATTTTGTCAACAGCTTTTTCCGAAGCCGGATCGGCTAGCACTTCTTCGACGATTGCTGCGATAGCATCTTCATTGCTTTCTTGAATGAGACCGCGGCTTTCAGCTTCGGTTTGCGGACTTTTCAGAGTTTGCCAACATTCCAACAAGATGGTTTTAGCACTTGAACTACTAATTTTACTATCATTGACAAGCCCAATAAGCTCCTTGAGGGCTGTAGCATACGGCAGGGCCGCACTGGTTTTACCATAAGTTTCAGGCTCAAGCTTCTCGAAAGCGGCCGGCAATACATTAATCAACAGATCTGAAATTTGCTTAAAGGATTTTTTGTCGGTTTCCTCTTCAAGCTGCAGCAACCGATTAAGCAAGAGCGGATAGAGAAAAAGGGTTGAGATATCTTTGGTGGGAATGCCTTTTTCTTTCAATCGTTCACGAATAGCAGGCGGCAGTTGTGGCATAAGCTCTAACCGAATAGTCTCGATAGTTGCTTGGTTTAAGACAATCGGCGGAATGTCTGCCTCAGGAAAATACCGATAATCGTGTGCGTTTTCTTTGCTGCGCTGCGAGAAAGTACGTTGCTTGGCATCCTCCCAACCACGAGTTTCTTGAATAATCTTATTACCCTTTTCAAGCTCCTCGATTTGACGCCTAATTTCATAAGCTACCGCCTTCTCAACACTTCTAAAAGAATTAAGATTTTTAGTTTCAGTGCGCATACCAAGTTCGCTGGCACCCCTTTTAGTAACAGAAACATTGACATCGAAACGCATGTTGCCGTAATAAAGATTACCCGCCGTTACACCTGCGTATGTCATACGAAGATGTAACTCCTGTGCAAACGCTTTTGCCTCTGCTGGCGAATGCATGTCGGGCTCACTGACAACTTCAATAAGCGGCGTGCCAGCTCTATTCAAATCAACCAGGCTATAACTTGCACCTTGCGGGTGTGTTAATTTACCCGCATCAGCCTCAAGGTGGGCATGATGGATGCGCACTTCAAACGACGTCTCTTCAAATGGTACTTCAACAACCCCAGGGCCAATCGTTGGGCGCTCAGCCTGTGTAATCTGATAACCAAGTGGTAAATCAGGGTAAAAATAATGCTTTCGATCAAAGCTACTAATTTCATTAAGCTCTGCACTCAGTGCAATGCCAGCGCGAATCGCAAGTGTTATCGCTTCTTTGTTGAGTACTGGTAATACACCTGGTAAGCCGAAACATATTGGGCTTACTTTAGTATTTGGAGCTGCCTCGCGTGCATCGTTATCGGCGCCGCTAAAGAGCTTCGTTTTTGTGGCAAGCTGCACATGACATTCAATACCAATAGTTGCTTCATATTGATCCACTATCTCTTTATTTACTAACATCACAGCGCTCCTAAATCGCGTAAGCCATTCTTAAGATCATGAAGCGCCCGCTTTGCTTCTTCAGCCGAAACACTTAGATTACTCTCATGTGCAATACGATTGCGCAATTTATGAGCCGACCAAATAGCATTAATATTTGAGAAGCTTTTTGGGTGACTTTTAAGGCGTTCGCCCATGGTTTGCCCCTTAAAACGAAGGTCGCGCATGGCCTTATCAAGTAGTTTGTCTGCATTTACAACAGCTAATTGCTGGCCTGCCTTACCATCCTGAAACTGCGCCTCAACCCCGGCCCATTGTTCAGCAAACCATGCGCGGTTAAGCCGTGATGGGCGTTTAGCCCCAACACTAATAAAGGCAACAACAATGAGCGCTAAGATAAACGCTAAAACAAGAAAAAGTAATGTATTATCCATCAAATAGTCTCCTCAAGCTGCCGAGCTAGTGCCAACACCTGTTTGTCGGCGCGACGATCGCCAATAATCTGCAGGCCAACTGGCAGTTCACCAACTTTGCCAGCCGGTACACTTATCGCGGGCAAACCAGCAAGACTCACTGATACCGTCATTATATCAACCAAATACATCTGCAACGGATCGGTCATGTTTTCGCCAAGTTTAAAAGCCGGGCCAGGGCTAGTTGGGCCAACCAATACATCGAAGTTTTCAAATGTTTTTTTAAAGTCATTAACTAATAGTGTGCGTGCGGTTTGAGCTTTACGGTAATAAGCGTCGTAGTAACCACTTGAGAGCACGTAATTGCCGATCATAATACGGCGTTTATTTTCAGCATTAAAACCCTCGCTACGCGATTTTTTGTAAACTTCATCAAGCGATGTGGCATTTGGCGAGCTGTGGCCATATTTTATGCCATCATAACGGGCCAAATTCGAGCTAATTTCGGCAGGCACAATAACATAATAGACAGCAAGCGCAAGGTTAACATTGGGCAGGCTTACTTCTTCAACGCTGTGGCCGGCACCTTTAAGTTTCTCGATTTGCTCTTCAATTCGCTGCCTCGTTTCAATATCAAGACCTTTGCCCATATATTCTTTAACAATACCTATGCGAAGCGGTTCATTCTGCGCTTCAGGCACGTAACTGGCTTCACGTTCAAGATACATCATGCTGTCAAATTCGTCTTTACCGGCCATGACATCAAGCACTAAACTTGCGTCATAGGCAGTATGTGCTAGCGGGCCGACAACATCAGTGCTGCTTGCCATCGCCACGACGCCATAGCGGCTCACCAGTCCATACGTAGGCTTTAAACCAACTACACCGCAGTAACTAGCTGGCAAGCGAATCGAACCACCAGTATCTGTACCGACTGCAAATGGCACAATATCAAGCGCAACTGCAGCTGCCGAACCGCCAGAACTTCCACCCGGCACACGCGTCAAGTCACGCGGGTTTTTAGTTGGACCAAAATCTGAATTTTCAGTTGAGCTCCCGTGCGCAAATGCATCTAGATTAGCCTTGCCGATGCAAATTGCACCGGCTGCCTCAAGACGCTCGATGGCAGTTGCCTGATAAGGTGCTTCGAAACCTTTTAAAATGCTACTGGCCGCAGTTGTCTCGCCTCCAAATGTTAAAAAGTTATCTTTAGCAGCAAAAGGCACACCGGCTAAGACACCGGTTTCTTCGCCATTGGCGATTCTTTCGTCTATATGAGCGGCACGTTTTAGAGCGCGTTCGCGGGTTAAACTTATGAATACATTGTGCGGCTTGCTCGTTTCGGCACTCTGTAGTGTCTCAGATATAACATCAAAAGCAGTTCGTTTACCTGATTTTATGTCATCAACAATCGGCTGGATATAAGATTTCATAACACACGCCCCACTTTCAGTTGATCATCTTCAGTTGCTGGTGCATTTTTTAAGAGATCTTCTTTAGAAACGCCATAATCAATAACCTGATCTTCACGAGCAATATTATGCAGGTCGATAACTTGATAAGTCGGCTCAACACCAGCCGTATCAATAGTACTCAGCCGCTCAATATAATTAATAATTTCTTCAAATTGTGCCGTATAGGCTTCAAGCTCTTCGTTAGTCAGCGTCAAACCAGACAAAGCTGCTATTCTTCGGACATCATCAATAGTAATGTTGGACATATTGGCTTCATTATACAAAAAATAAGGTCATAAGAATATATGACCTTATTTTTTTTATTTACTTTTCTTAATAAGGAAAATCTTCAAAATCAGAATCACTGCTTGGTGTGTCAGAATCTAGATCCACCGAAGGTGTGTCTTTTTTGTTTGAGTTACCATCGTTGCCATCAAGCGAGTTACTATTTGGCATCTCAGGGGAAATACTTGAGCTCTTGTCTGAATGTATGGCAACCGCTGCAGCAATAAACAAAGCTACTGCAAAAACAACCGAAACAATTGCCACCGTTAAACTCATTAAGTTTACTTTATCGCGGCCACGATCTGTCTGCCAGAAACAATAAGCCACGAAGCCTGTTACAACCGCTCCAAGGAGTGACGGCAAGAACTTATGCAGGTAAAGACCACCAATATCGGCGCCTTCTACGCCGATACTCAAAAGCGATGTAATAACCGCAGAAAGTGCAGCAATGAGCTGTATAGCAGTTGTGGCTGCGAGTACCGCGAGACCGGCATACATGGTTACTTTATAAATTGTTCGCTTTGTGAAGCCTGGTTCACTCGCCAGCGAGGTTTTAATTGAGCGGAACAATAACCATGGTACAACTGCTAGAACTAACAGCATTGTTGCGCTTAGTACTGATGTTTCGTGCATTAAACCTGCGAAGAGCGTATCAAAAATTGTTGACTGGCCCTTTGCGAGCAATTCAATGAAGGTACTAATTGCACCAGCCGCAGTCATTGTTAATAACACCGTTACACCAACGGCTCCAACTAAACGAAGAGCTAAGAATTCGCCTCGTTTTGATTTTGTTTGAACTTGCGGTTGAGGAGCGGTAGTATTGTCTGGCCCCATGAATCCTCCTTGAATTTAAGATAACCTTAACCAGATTATAGCATTAAAAATGAATAATATTGAGTACTAATCTCATGCTCTCCTCTCCAGACCGTGTGAAATCGGTTTAACTAACCGATTTCAGCCCAACGCTTTCTTAAAGCTCTCCCAGAGCTTTAAGAAAAAAGAGTGGTCTGGAGAGGAGATCATGAGATTAGTACTTACATTCTATCTTTCACTTCTTTAATTAGATCGCGCAGTTCAGCCGCCTTCTCAAACTCCAGGTTAGCCGATGCTAATTCCATTTGCGCTGTTAGTTCACGCACTAAATGCGCATATTCATCTTTAGGTATTTTATTAAGGTTAAGTTTGGGCTTATCGCTTTCTTTATTTGGAATGATCGCACGAAGCCCTTCGCCAATCTCCTTAGCAATGCTAGCCGGCGTAATACCATGCTCTTTATTGTAGACTTCTTGAATACTGCGCCGGCGATTCGTTTCGTTTATCGCATATTTCATACTATCGGTCATATTATCGGCATACATAATCACCCGGCCATTCAGATGACGAGCTGCGCGGCCAATAATTTGCACCAAACTCGAACCGCTACGCAAAAACCCTTCTTTATCAGCATCAATAATAACCACCAAGCTTACCTCGGGCAAGTCGAGACCTTCACGGAGTAAATTAATGCCCACCAGCACATCATAAACACCAAGGCGCAAATCACGCAAAATATCACCGCGCTCCAGTGTATCAACATCTGAATGAACATAAGCAGTCTTAATAGTAAGGTCTTGCAAATAATTACTGAGGTCTTCTGCCATACGTTTTGTAAGTGTCGTTACCAATACACGTTCACCCTTGCTGATACGGTTTTTAATCTCAGCAATAAGATCATCAATCTGGCCATCAGTTGGGCGCACACTAATTTCAGGATCAAGCAAGCCAGTCGGACGAATAATTTGTTCGGCTGGTTTTGGTGTGTGGCTGAACTCATATGGCCCCGGTGTAGCTGAGACATAAATAACTTGATTAATATGCCGCTCAAACTCAGTAAATGTTAGTGGCCGGTTATCAAGCGCGCTTGGCAAACGAAAGCCATGTTCAACAAGCACTTCTTTACGAGCACGATCGCCATTATACATGCCACGAACCTGCGGGATACTTTGATGAGATTCATCAATTAATAGCAAGTAATCATCAGGGAAATAATCAAGCAGGGTCGCTGGCTGCTCGCCTGGTTCGCGATTCGTGAGGTAACGTGAATAATTCTCAATTCCCTTGACGAAACCAGTTTCTTCAAGCATTTCAAGATCAAACTTCGTCCGCTGTGATAAGCGCTGCGCCTCTAAAAGCTTACCCTGCGACTCGAACTCTTTTAGCCGTGCTTCGAACTCATCGCGAATTCTACCAATAGCAACCTTTAATTTATCTTGCGGCGTTACGTAGTGACTGCTTGGAAAAATCGAGACTTCAGCAGGTTGGCCTAAAATTTCACCCGTTAGCGGATCAATATGAGTAATACGTTCCACCTCATCGCCGAAAAACTCGACTCGATATGCCGTTTCAGCATTAGCTGGGAAAATATCAACAACATCACCGCGCACCCGAAAGGTTGAGCGGTGAAAGTCCATATCGTTTCGCTGGTATTGAATATCAGTTAACCAACGAATCAACTTGTCTTGCTTGCGGTGTTCGCCTTTTTTAATTTTAATAGCCATACTGCCGTAATCTTCAACTGAACCAATGCCATAGATACAACTCACACTGGCAACAATAATCACATCACGGCGAGTTAAGAGTGCTGATGTTGCGCCGTGCCGCAAACGATCAATTTCTTCATTAATTTTCGAATCTTTCTCAATATAGGTATCGCTCGATGGCATGTAAGCTTCAGGTTGATAGTAATCAAAGTAACTAACAAAATAGTGCACTTCATTATCTGGGAAAAATGCTTTAAATTCGCTAAATAATTGTGCGGCCAAGGTTTTATTATGTGCTAGTACTAAAGTAGGTGCTTGGCGAGCTTGTATTAAATTCGCCATTGTAAATGTCTTGCCCGAACCCGTCACACCAAGCAGTGTTTGCTCTTTTTTACCTTTCTTCAAACCACCAACTAATTGAGCAATTGCCGTCGGTTGATCGCCGGTTGGTTGATAATCTGAAACTAATTGAAAGCCGCTCATCTATATCATTGTAAACGAAAATATCGACAGATGCGACAGAGTATTTTTAAATCTCTTTGATGCTATTTGTAATAATTTTTGGAATAGTCTCAGTAAATTGCTTCATAACATCTTCTTCATAGCAAACAGTGTGAAGACCTGATGAAAAACGGTACTCTTTATCGCCGATAACTTTCGTAAATGCCGGCATTGGTGTAGGCTTTGGCTCATCTTTTCCAGCCGCCGTGATAGCACCAAACTCACCAGTCGGCTCACCACTACAACTACGCTTAGCCTCTTTAAGCTTATTAGCAGAAAGAATGATTGTTTTTTCACTACTCTTTTCATAAGTTATGTCACCTGCTTCTATAGGCTCTACGAATGAGAAACCGAGTTCATTCACTTTAATATACTTCGCAACAACATCTGGCGCACTATCGGCAATCGCCGCTGAGCGTTCCGCGTCGCTTTGTGTGTTTTGAGTTTCAGCTATCCGCCACACCACTAAACCAACCGCTACCGCAAAAACTAAAACCAAAATGATAACTTCTATACTACCTCGCTGCTTATGTGCACGCATATCTTAATTGCCCCTTTTAGTTACTTTTAGTATGGCAAAAATGGCAACAAACTACAAATAATTAACGTGACGCCGACAGCTCAGGGAACATTTCAAGTATGCACTCTATCTCAGCTTCAGTAAAAGAGCGCAGTTTTGATGGATAACGGCATTCGTGTCTATAATATTCCAGTTCATCTGGATCTACGTCTAGTCTTCTGCATACATCATCAAAATCGATTAATTTTTCTACGCTATCGGTTTGTGTATCAGGTAAAAATGCTAGTCGTCCATTTATGCGGATTTCCGGCGTTTGCGAAACACCAAGCGCCGCCCTTCTGCCAGCAAACCCTTCTACTATAATAGCTGCTTCACCACCAGCACAGTAGGCCAAAAAGTCACCAGCATTGCCTGTTATATTTAGATAAGCTTTACCTTTTGCCTGCGCACCCGCAGCTTTGCCAGCATTGCCAATAACAATAATGCGAGCCGTGCCCGTCATATGCACACCAATAAAATCACCGGCATCACCTTCTATGATAATTTCACCTCGGCAAGCCTCTGCACCTAAATAATTGATGTTTTGTGACGTAGCAGGTATACGCAGACGAATAGAATCAGAATCTTGCATCCGTGTTCGCAAGAGCGCAGAAATAAACTGTCCGATCTTATTAAAGTCAAGGTTATCACCAAGCGATTGCTCTAAGATTTGGATCCATTGTTCACCTTCACTATTCCAAAATCGTTCAATAGTCTTAGGTGTTATATTTGTACCTAGCTGATTTTCTATTTCGCTAACTATTTTACGAGGATAAGATGCCTGTTTTGCTTGCACCGGAGCCACTTTAAAATTATTAGGATCGGCTTTTAACATTAATTGCCTAAATAATATATATGTTTCTTGAGCAATAATCTCTTGATATATCTTTTCGCTCTCATCTTCAATAATTGCGGGCAGTTCTGGAGCTACTATTTCAGTTTCAACCGGAATCTCAGCTTCGGTCATAAGGTGCTCGCGCAGTGTATATTGCTGTTTTAATATAACTTCATGTGAACTATCGCTTATCAGAGATAATAAAGTTCTGTCCTTCAACCACTCCCGGCCTAACGCCAGCCTTACCCTATTGAGAGCTGTGCTGTATAAACTTTGCGCTCCCGGTGCAGATAGTCCACCTAAGGAATCACCAATTTTTGCAAAAATGAAAGGTTCATTTTCATCATCACCCATACGACGCTGCAAGGCATGTAGTTGACGATCCCTCAGTATAGAAAACGCTCTGCGCAACTCTTCTGCGCAGTTTTCTCGTTCAAGCCGCAAAAAATGTAAGTTAACTCGGTTATCAGGCAACATATCCGCTACTTCTAGTATTGGCGGTTCATCCCATGCGTCATTCCAAACCTCTTCACGAGCTGCAGATGGAAAAACAATAGCATCGATCGGCACCTCGTCAATTGCCTTAATAGCTTCTCGACCAATTTTTCGTTGCTTGGCTGGGTCTATGTATTCTAAGTTATATAAGATTCGATCAACAACTATATCAAACTCATCTTGGGTGAGACTACCGCTACGAATCAATTCGGCAATTTCGTTAGGATTTTTCGTTTTCAACACATCTAAGAGTTGCTCAAAAGTAGTAGCATCAGCAGCTAATTCGCGTTCATTCTTTTGCGATGCATCAGTAACGAAACTATATACTTCAGGTGTAGCCGATTCGTGCGATCCCATAAAAACTCATGGCTCTGAAAATTATAAGCCAAATTATTAGTAAAGTATAATAATACAACTTATATTTATTATGATCAAGCTTTTTAAGCTCTGAATCTCACACCCCTCTCCAGACCACTCTTTTTGCATAAAGCTCCACTGGAGCTTTATAACAAGCGTTGGGCTGAAACCGGTTAAGAAACCGATTTCACACGATCTGGAGAGGGGTATGAGATTCAGGTTTTAAAAATAACGCTGTCTTAACCACGGCGTTTCGGCCAATCACCTTTGTCTTCAATTTCTTCTTTAAAATCTTTATAATTTTCATTCAAACGCTCAAGAACACGTTTCACTATTCTCTCAGGGTTGTTATCAAAAATAATTGCACTCTTACCTGGCACCTCGATACGATCAATCAAAATCGGCAAAAAATCAGCCGTGCCACCACTGCCAAGCAAGACCGCACATACCTTATTGCTTTCAATTGCAGTTGTAAATTCATGTAAGCTACCTATTCGCCCGCCAACAGTAATAACCGCATCACTTGAGCGTACTAAATGCACATCTCGGCCAACATAATCCATGCCAGTGAAATTAATATAATCAAACTCTTTTGTTGGCAATTTATAGGAATGTACGTGAGCCCGATAGGATGATGCCGGTGAATAACCGATCGAAAGTCCGCCGAGTGACTTTGCACCTTGAGCCGCAAAGTGAGGCAGCCCGACAGTTGCACCTGTTACGAGCGTATTACCACTCTGTGCGATAGCTACACCCACATCATAGGCAAGTTGATGCGAAGCTTCAACCGTATTACCTGAAGCAGCCCCTGATACGCAAATTTGAAATCGGCTCATGTTTTATTCTTTGTCCTTATGCTTATGATAGCAAAATCGTCCTAAAAAGCAGTGCCGGATAACAACTTTCTATCTTGTTCTACAGTTTAGTAACAAAGTTATACCCGCCAAGAGTTCGGGCAATGATCTTTAGAGTATAAGTTATGGCCTGAATCCTCAAAAATTTAAGAGTTCGGGCCATAACCTACTCTTTGCTAATTACTTATATTAATAATTTTTTAATATAATATAATTGTAAAATTGTAGGCGGCATTGCGCTGAAGTAGTTTAATAACTAAACTACTTTTATAAAGTTATTAAAGAATACAGAGAGTTTTAGGTGCAAAAAAGCCCGTACGCATTAAGTACGCGACGCTCCATAAACTTTTGCAGGGCGACCTGATTCCACTCAATATCCGCACCGTAACGGTTAACGAGCTTTGTCGCGCTCGCCCTCCATTTTCGGTCACAATAGAGCACCCGGTAAGCACCGTCAGCTGCTCTCAGCTCACTGCTCTCACCGTCAAAATACTCGATCGTGCGTTGCTCTAAAGCTGCCGATTCGCTTAGTAGCACGACAGTAAAGGTGCGACAATAGTTACTCCTTACCATAGCCCCAGACAAAAACAATCCATACCACAAGACAGGCATAGGTACATCCCATGCAACCCTCAGCTGCAGCTTGACTTGCCCGACAGGCGTCTCGGCGAGAAGGCTCAGGCGCGTATGCAATACATATATACCAGCAAAGCTCCGCCTGTAGTTATACAGCCGCCAGTTAAACTCCATCTCTTCCTCACAACTAGTAGGTGCAATGCTGGTAGTACAGTATCATTTTCTGTAACTTAGGTCAAGATCATCATCTCTTAGCCGCTCTTTTGTCTAGCAGTAACTTAATAAGCTCTCGGATCGCTAACCGCACCGCACTGCATAGACAATAACTGTACCGTTAACTCATACCTTTTTCTAAGTTTTCAGGTGCGATCATATCATTATCAAGCTGTTTTAAAATCTGATCTTCAAGGTTCTTGTGCCCCATGTAACGCATAAAAATCTCGTTCCATAAGCTCTCGCGAGCATGATAGACTAATCGCTGCTCATAACTATTCTCATTTGAGTAGCTAAAGCTGCAATCAACCAGATTAAAGGAAAGAGGCTGACCATCAAACAGTAAACTCACGTAATCCATATCCTTCCAAAACGTCATCTCTGGGTCGATGTCAAATAACATCTCTTCAGCTTTACGCCAATGTAAATCTTCAGGGTGCACATGTGGCTCAAATGCTTCAGGGTGGTCTTCGTCTTTGAGTTTACCAAAATAACGCTGAATAACACGCCAATGTACGTATTGGCCGGCCATTGATGCAGCTTTACCCGGGTCGGCTATTAATGTCTCAACCACAACTTCACCAAAGTTTTTACTAACTTGTTTTAGTTTGAAGAAAGCACTGTAGAGCCTAATCTCATTAATATAATGCAAGATCATCGGTAGCGTTTTTAATGTAATGCCACGCATATGCTCAGCATGCATCGGCACAACAACAATCACGCCCATTTCTTTGGTGTGTGTCACATTATGCAATTTTTTAGCGACAAACTTTTCGGCTAAATCAACGTATTTATCATGATCCATAACAATAATCGCAAGGTCTCGAATCTCGAAATCACTTGGTGTAATAGCTTTGAACAGCTCGTTATACGCGTTGAGCCAGTCAGCGCCCTCTGAAAAACGTAGCGCCGTATAAATTTCATCGATATTCTCTTGTTTGAGCATACTGTCTATCGAACGGTAACCCAGGTGTGCCATAAGTTTCTTGGGCGGCATTTTTTTCAGCAAAGCTTTCGCTACCGAATGTTTCAAGACCCAGCAAGAACGATCAATTTTAAGCTTTTCAACCGCCGACACAAGCAGTGGCACAATATGACGAACATTGTCGATAATATCAGCGCCAACTAATTTTGCCACTCGTTCGTTATCCGTCGCAATACGAGCTAGTAGCGCTTGATAAATCTCCTTGCCCGTTGAGTCTGTTGAATCAAGCCCCATGTGGCGAATGCGGTTAGCCGCTTGCTCATGCACTTCACCAATTAACCGCGCATCGACACCTTGCTGCCCACTGGCTTTTTCAAGTTGTTGCAGAGCCAAGCTAAATAATGGCTCTTCGGCATCTAAAACATTGCGTAAAAATTTGCTCATTAAATCCTATAATAGCATAAGTATTTTAAAGAATTCTGAAAGAACAAGAGCGTCGCCCGCGCCAATAGGACGGGCGACACTCTTTGCGGCGAGAGAAGAACGATTAGAGGTGAGTTATTTCAGTACTCGACCCGACCAGAAGCGTCAATTTCGTTAGAGCATTAGCCTCTGGTTGAACAGTAACCTTCTGTGCTGCGCTCAGCGGGTTCGAGTCGTCAGTCAACAACTCGTGAAGAACACGTTTCGGCTCAGCCAGTGGCCCGATGAGTATGAGCATGTCATGGACATGTCTAACGACCCACTGACGGTCCGGGCTCTCCGGTGGTATCACTACCTCCACGCTGCCAGGTGAGCGCTCAGGGTCAATAGCGAGGTCATAAGCGCCGCTGATAACAACAATGCCTACATCGTCGTAATGCAAGAACAACTTCCACTCCTTACTTTGCCGTATAAATTACTAAAGCATAATGATATCAGAAAAGCAATATTTGTTATTGCATATATAATTAATTTTTTATAGCGATTTTGTTTCTAACGGCATATCATGTATATGTGCATTCGCATGTAAAATACCCGCTTTAGCACCAATTTTCGTAACCACGCTGGTTGAGTTTGCGCTGGCGAACGTCACGGCCTCTTCGAGCGATCGACCTACAGCAATTCTAGCGACAAAACCACTACCAAACGCATCACCGGCGCCAAGCCGGTCAATGACTTTAACATCTTCATACATGCCGGCTCTTACTAACTTTTCGCTATTGGCCGCAACTGCGCCATGCGGGCCATCCGAAACAATGACTGTTGGCACATAATGAAGCGCGTGCCGAGCTAATTCTTCAGCCGTCCCGCCTTCAACCAACAATTGCATCTCTTCTTTATTCAAAACCAGTACTTCAATGTCTTCGAGCAAGGATTTTACTTTAGCAGGCTGTTTCAATTCGCCACTACCGGGATTCCAAGCAACTTTTATGCCTTCGCGGGCGGCTTGGCTCACAATATATTCAACGACTTCCATTTTACCTGCCATTGAAGAAAGGTATATCCAATCAGCCTTAGTATTTTTTAAATTAAAATTCTTCTGTTGGTAGTGGCTTGACGCCCCCCGGTACACCATAACGGTTCTTTCGCCATTTGGCGCTAGCAAGATTGTCGAGTAACCGGTGCCGTATTTCTCGTCATAACTCACGTAAGTAGTATCGGCATCGTCATCATCAAGCGCTTTTAAAACAGCATGGCCTGCAGGGTCATCGGCGATCGTGCCCATAAACATGCTGTGCAGACCTTGGCGCGCAAAAGTTACCGCAGCATTACAGGCGCCACCACCAGTAGTAAATGTCATATTTTCAACTTCAAGTTTCGAGCCCAACGGCAGGCGTTCATATTCAACACCTTTGTGATGCCATGGTTTAAAAGCCTCACCTCCTTGTAATAAAATATCTTGGGTTGCCGCACCAATCGAAAGAATCCGCCTTGTCATGAAGCTAGTATAACACTTATGCTTCGGGGCATATAGCACATATCTGTATAATGTAAGGGTCGCTAGAGCCAAAGGAGCATTAATGCCAGAGATAGTTATTTCGTTTAACTTCTCGCTTGATTATGCCGGCCAAAAAAGTCAAGAAATAGCTGATGAAGTTTTGCAGAAAATGATAGCGAATATTACTTCTCGCGGCGGAACCGTGGGAGATGTCAAAAGGCGCATCTACTCACATCAACTAATAGCGCTCGGCATCTCTGAAAAGGATATGTTCAGACTCACCGCAGCCGGCATTATCACAAAAGACAATCTTTTGGGTGCATCAGAGGAGGAGCTTTATAAGAAAAGAAAGGTCGACTATGTCCTCACCTTCAGAGTTCGTCGGGTTCTGCATGAACGAGACCTCTACTTGAAAGGTGACTCACGACAAAGCTACCTCAATGAGGCCATTGCTTATTTAAAGGATTACAATGGGCAAACCTATCGCAGATTGCGCCAAAAAGGTGTTCGCACCCTTCAGCAGCTCCAACAGGCGCTTCTTACCAGACCACGAGACGCCGACGTTATGACCGCTCTGAGATTCATCTCACATAACAAATCAAATGAGCTCTAGACGACTATACCTACGAGAGAGCCGTAAGTCTTTGGCTCTCTCGTAGGATACGACGAACAATTAAAGTATAGCTCTATTTGCCGAACCGAACGCTTGAATCTTTTCTTCAACCACTTGCTCTACCGCGCCATATACATCTGGCATAAGCTTTACAACCGCATATTCATCAGGGTTATCGGCCAAGACCTTTTCAAGTGTTTTACGAAATGCATAGCGCATGTCTGAGTTAATGTTCACTTTTGAAACCCCAATTTTTGCAGCTTCTTCAAAATAGTGAAGCGGGGTGCCGCTACCACCGTGAAGGCTAATATTACAGTCAATTGTGCTGCGAATCCGCTTTAATAACTCGAGATCAAGTATTTTCGGTACCGGATAAAGGCCATGAAGATTGCCTATTTGTACTGCTAAGGTTTCGATACTGGTTTGAGCAACAAAATCTTTTGCCTCTTCGGGGCTAGTGTTCCATTTTTTAACCTCTTCATAATCAATCTGTTCTTTGTGAACATTGGAGCTGCCCATAAAGTAGCGCTCTTCGGCCTCTACGATTGCACCAGTGAATTTTGCGTAGGTCACTACTTCTCGAGTATCTGCAATAATTTGCTCACGATTAGCATCATGATGAGCCTGGCTTATATCAATGTGAATAAATTCAAAGCCAGTATCAATGCCACGCTTGGCCGCCTCGACACTCGGGCTGTGATCGAGGTTAATAAACATTTCAATGCCATATTCGCGCTTGTAGTTATCGACCATGTCGCGAATATTTTCAAGGCCGATTGCCTTTACTTCACCGTCGCTTACCTCAACCAACACTGGTGAATTAAGTTTTTGCGCTGCTTTACTGACTGCGATAAGTGTTTCTTGATTATCAATATTAAAGGCACCAACTGCAAAATGCTGCTGACGTGCTCGCTGCATCAAATGCCGTGCCTTTATGCAATTTTCTCTGATCTGCCGAATACTAAGGCTCATTGTATGCCCGCTCCTTTGTATCTAGCTTACCATAAGCGATTTGATTTTACTCAGAAAGTTGGAGGGCAACCAAATCAGCCATCTCTTGCACATATTCAGCCGCCTTGGCAAAGTCATCCTCATCGGCAAAGGTTGCCGTTACAAACAACATTTGGTTACCAAATTTTGCGGCCGCCACCAACACAACAAGCTTCTTTTCGGTAATGGAGCCACTATTTGTTGTTGTAATAGTTTGCTCAAACTTTGAAGAAGAAAGTTTTACTGTTTGGTCACTGTCAGTTTTTAGTGTAATTTCAGTACTTTTCTCAGGCTCTCCCACTGTAACCGTACCGTTGGCTGGCTGTTGGCTTTGTTTCGCCCCGGCAATTGCTTTATCGAGCTGATCTTTAACGATTTGATCAGTACTTTTTTCGGCAATACTCCCAGCTAATTGATACGTAAAAAAGCTAGCATTGTATCGTGCCTTGCCGTCACCGTTATTTTTACCAATTGCATAGGCTTCTTTAGCGGTTAACGTACCGTCATTTGATTGCTCGCTCCCTGTCGCAGCACTAGAAACTTGTTCAAGCGGCCGGAGCACCTGGTATTGTTTTTCAACATCGTTCGATGGCTGCAGATGAATTGTTTTAATGTTAGCATACTGCTTATCTTGTTCATCAATACCTTTTAAATTTTCGGTTAGTTTCTCGGTGTTAGGGCCATTGTCTGGCGGTGTGTTATTCGTTTGCATGTACCAAAATATGCCAGCGGCCAACAGAGCAACAATGATCAGCGTTATAATAACTGCGCCTTTTCTACCTTTTGCTTCCGGGGTTTTTGTTGCTAGTGCCATAACTAAATATCCTTTCGCTTACGTTTAGGGATTGTTTCTATGGTAACACGATAAATAATACGTCCACGAATCTCGCGAAGTCATAAGATTTGTCAACACGTCTTTACCTGAATCCCGAAACTCTCTTCCAGACCGTGTGAAATCGGTTTAACTAACCGATTTCAGCCCAGCGCTCGTATTAAGCTCCGGCGGAGCTTAATACGAAAAGAGTGGTCTGGAAGAGAGTTTCGGGATTCAGGTGTCTTTTAGTTGGCCACCGGAGAGGTACCTCTGGTGGCCAACTTTTTAGCCCTTAGCCTCACTGATAACTATTGCTTCAGATACGAACTACGTAAGGGGCAAGCTTTTCAGTACGGCTTCACGCTGACGCTGGGTAATAGACCTCCAGCGCTTCTTGATCACCCAATACAAGACGCTGCTCATATTAGGCATTATGCCAGGCACAAAGCGTGATCCCTCCTTGTGGTCTCGGTTGAGCGCAGCACGAACCTCGTCTGGCGTAGCCCAGCGAATTTCCTTGCGCAAAAAGCCGCGACGCAAGTACTGACCGAACGGAGTTTGCCTCGTAACCAAGCCGAGCGTCACCATGTCGAGATCGTGGTGCTCGCCGGATTGAGCGAACACATCTACTCCCGCCTTGAAAGTATTTTGGTCACCCTTGAGGGTATAGAACACAACCGGCGGATCTACGCGGTCAATTTGAAAATTGACTGTCACAGCATTCCTCTCTCTCGTAGACTGACAGCATATACAGTATACATAAAAAAATAAATGGCTAATAATAACGGATGTTTCAGCAAAATCAAATTTGATCAACTAGCCAAACGATGATTATCAAGAAGATCATGCACATTCATAGCGATATGTGAGCCTGTCAACCCAAAGTGCTTCAGTAATTCGTCGGGTTCGCCTGATTCGCCAAAGCGGTCTTGCATACCGATGCGACGAATTTTTATCGGGTGGTGTTCGGCTAAAGTTTCGCAAATAAGTGAGCCGAAGCCGCCTGCTACTTGCCCTTCTTCAATTGTCACAGCGACATTAGTTTTTTTGGCACTTGCCACAACGGTTTCGACATCAAGCGGTTTTATAGTCGGGCAGTGCACGACTTCGGCCGAAATACCATCTTTTGCTAGAATATCCGCCGCCAGTAACGCCTGATAGCTCATAGGTCCGGTGGCATAAATAGTTATATCTTCGCCTTCGCGCAACACGTAGGCTTTGCCAAGTTCAAATGGCGTTTCTTCAGTGGTGAAAATAGCAGTGCTTGACCGGGCAAGACGCAAATAGCTTGGGCTATCATTAAAAGCGATTGCCATTGTCGCTTTCTCGGCTTCAATACTATCGCCAGGTGCTACTACCACCATATGTGGCAATGAACGCATCAAGACAATGTCTTCAAGCATTTGATGTGTTGCACCATCGGGGCCAACACTGACACCAGCGTGTGAGCCAATAATTTTAACGGGGCGCTCATTTAAGCAAATAGTAGTACGAATTTGTTCCCAGTTACGGCCAGGGCTAAATGCAGCATAACTACTTGTAAATGGAATTTTACCCTGCGCCGCCATGCCTGTCGCAACTGTTACAAGATTTTGCTCGGCGACGCCCATTTCCACAAAACGCTCTGGGAAGGCCTCGGCGAAGTGAATCATCTGTGTCGATTCAGTTAAATCAGCACAAAGTGCAACAATTCGCTCATCTTGCTCACCAGCTTTTTTTAAACCGCGGCCAAAACCTTTACGCAGTGATTCGGTTTTAATATCGTTTTTACCGATTTGGTTAGATAGATGCATATTTTTCATTATTGGTGTTCTCCGCGTATTTTACCGTCGAGCGTGCGGAGTTTTTCAAGCGCTTTTTTAGCTTGTTCGGAATTTGGTGGCGAACCATGCCAGTGATAATCATATTCCATAAAATCGACGCCCTTGCCGGGGATAGTATGGGCAATAATCATCACTGGTTTTTCTACAATTGCCCGAGCAAGGCTGCAGGCATCGACAATACTTTCAATATTATTGCCATCAATTTCGATGACGTGCCAGCCAAACGCCTCCCATTTGGCACGAAGGTCTTCAAGCGGCATAATTTGCTCTGTGTTACCATCAATCTGGATATTATTACGATCGGTAATGGCAATAAGATTGTGGAGTTTGTACTTGCTGGCGAACATAGCAGCTTCCCAGGTATTACCCTCGTCTTGCTCGCCATCACTTAGGATCACATAGACCCAGCGGGTGTGGTTCTGGTCAAACTTCATCAGTGAATAGGCCATGCCAGATGCCTGGCTTAAACCTGAACCTAACGGGCCACTGGTAGTTTCGAGCCCCGGCAATCGTGTTCGTTCTGGGTGACCTTGCAGGCGTGAGCCAAATTTTCGAAGTGTTTTCAATTCTTCTTTCGGGAAATACCCAGCGTGCGCCATGGTTACATAGCGCACCGGCACACAATGCCCATTTGAGAGCACCAGAATATCGCGGCCTTCCCAATCAGGGTTCTTTGGATCGTGTTTTAATACTGAAAAATAAAGCGCAGTAAAGATATCGGCAAGACCCAGCGGACCAGCCGAATGGCCGCTCCCCGCCTCTTCAAGCATGGTTATAATATCTTGACGTATTTCGTTAGCTTTTTGTTCGAGTTGTTGAATGGTCATGTTGGTTATTATTTACTTATCGCTGCTACTAGTTTAGCATAAGCAGCTTTAGGATCGTGCGCATTATGAATCGCTCCGCCAACATTAATCACATCAACGCCAGCCTCGGCAATCTGCGCTACATTAGCTTCATTCACACCACCGTCCCAGCCGATTTCTACAGCTGGATTTAGCTTTTTTACGTCTGGTATTTTTTGTAACACATTAAGATCCGCCCTACCACCAAAGCGGCCAAGATCACCGCTAAAGAGCAACACGTGATCAACAACCTGAATAAGCGCATGCGCATCTTGTGGCGTAGTCTCTTTAAGCAAGGCTACACCAGTTTTGAGGTCTAGTTTCTTCAAATGTTCTACCATACCCAGTAAGTTTCCGGCAGCCTCAGCATGAATAATAATAAGATTTGGCCCCAGACTAACAAGTGTCTCTATCTGGCTCACCGGATCTTCAAACATTAAGTGAATATCAGCCACCGCACCCTCGGGCCACCAGGCTTGAATCGGGTTAATACTGCGAGTTGGCGCAAAAATACCATCCATTAAATCCACCTGCACACGCTTGGCAAAGGGTTTGACATGCTCAACTTGTTCGCGATATTCATGCGGGTCTCCGGCTAGTAGTGAAGGGCAAATAATGCTCATGCTTGTATTATATACAATTTGGCACGATAATTTGAAACATTATGAGAGTCGCTATCGCCGAGGCTGCCGAAGCCACTGTTTTTAAACAAGGTTTTGAAAATTGTGAACCTGAAGAACGGTTTGCTTATCTGCTCGAAGCAATCTTTCAAGAAATACAAGAGATCTATCAAGAACAAAAAATCGCATTAGTATGCGGCATTATATCTGGCAATGGTGATAATAAAATTCAAGAGAATGTTGAGACGCTTATCAGTTGGCGGCAAAGAATTCAAAAAACACTTGGTGAGAAAGAGATTGAACTTCCGACGTTAACAAGCCCTTTCATCTTTACTGAGATTATTTACGAGAAAGTCGGTGCTTTTGCAATGGACCGTCGCAAGCGCGAGTTTTTATTTCAAGAGTTCTATAGGGCGTTTTTAAAAAGTGGCATCGTTTCACATATCTTTGTCACTCCGGGCTACGAAGAATCCGAGGGAACTTTAGATGAAATTCGAACAGCCTCTGAAGAAGGTGTAGAGATTGTGTTTGTAAATGAAGCAGCCCTTATCGGACAATTGGAGATAAATTAAGACAATTGAAGCTCAGTGAGCCGCCTATTACAAATCGGGGAAAATCAGAATCATATACTCAAGTGAGGCAGCCCCGCCGCAGTAAGAGTTACTGCGACGAGGCATTCGTTTTGCCGTCACGCTCAGCGAAGTAGCAAACCGCCAACGTAAAAACAGTTCGTATTCAGAGCAGGGTTCGTATGCCGCCAGTCATCCGAATACGCATCGAGCTGTTGCTTGTTGCTCCAAATACTAAATCGTGCATCAAAGCGCCGAACAAGCCAGGCGATGCCCCGCGCCAGCTCAGAGAGAGTAAGACTGGACTCGTCACGGCACCAGGTGAAGCGCAGGTAGTAGGGGTCAAGCGGGCCAGCGGGCTGATCCTTCCGGCGCTGCGGCAAAAATCCCCACTTATGCTCAAATGCATCCCAGTATTGCAATAGTTCTTCGCTTGGATGGCCAGCGAGCGGTTGGCGTTTTAGAATTGTACCGTCCATTTCAGGGTCATTTGGGTCGAGCAGCCAAGATACCCGATGTGGCCTATCCCATAGTTCAGGAAGCAACCAGCTGTCACCGGGGAGTTCAATCGTCCATACTTCTGGTTTCTTCCACTCACCACCGTCATAGGCTGGCCACCGCTTCGGGCCAACGCCAGTCACAACAGCAGTAAAAGTGCCCTCACGAGGGTTACGACGATACCATGAGTAGTTGTCGATACATACAATAAACCCTTCGCCAGGGCTCCACTGTGGCGCTTTCTCAAAACTTGCCGAAGGAAACTGAAGCAAAACCTTAAACACTTCGTCGCGCGCCGTGTAACGCAACACCCGGTTCATGCGCCGAAGCAGCAACCGCTCCATACCTACTCCTCATTGGTCGTGACGGTCACACGGATTATAGCACTATGAAAGCCTTGTTTCTATCAATGTTTCAGAATGCATCGAGCTGCTTATTGCGACGAATATAGCGAGCGGCTCGAGCAAAAGGAGTATTGAGCCAGGTTTCTATAATACCCTGCCAGGCCTCTTCATCGTCTTCGAGAACACTAGCCGGTAGCGCCAGTACATTGCTATCATTATCATGCCGAGCCATCTTAGCTTCATGAGCATTCCATACAACTACGGCGCGAATGCCTTGCACACGATTCGCCGCTATGGCCATACCTTGCCCACCGCCGCAAATTAGAATGGCACGCGGGTCTTTGTCTTCTGAGCCAATAATTTTTGTAGTCGCCATAAATGCGAACTGCGGAAAATCATCGTCAGGATCAAGCACTTGGTCGCCAACATCCTCAACATCATAACCATGTTTTGAAAGATAAGCGAATATCTTTTCTTTTAAATGAAAGCCTTGGTGATCAGCCGCCAGATAAATCTTCATATTATTGCAAGTTTTTGCCAACATCGGCAGTTAGTTCAACTAAACGATTCGAATAACCCCACTCATTGTCGTACCATGCAACCACCTTAACTAAATTGCCGCCTACGACGTTTGTCAGCGGAAGATCAACAATTGCCGAGTGGCTATTACCAACAATATCAGTCGATACAATAGGATCTTCATTTATTGTCAAGATTCCTTGATAGAATGGCTCGCTAGCAGCACTACGAAACGCTTCATTGAGCTCCTCAACGGTGACATCACGGCTCAATACGGCAGTAATGTCAGCAATGGAGCCAACAGGTGTTGGAACGCGTAGAGCGTAACCATCAAACTTACCCTTTAGGCTCGGAAGCGCTTCGGCCACTGCAATAGCTGCACCAGTGCTCGTTGGGACAATATTCTCAGCCGCAGCTCGAGCACGACGCAAGTCTTTGTGAGGCGCATCTTGCAAACGTTGGTCGGCCGTATAACTATGTACTGTCGAAAGCATTGCCTTTTCAACCCCAAAGCTAGCGCTTAAAACGGCCATTACAACAGTAATAGCATTCGTTGTACATGAGCCATTATTAATTACTTCTTTGGCTTCACCGATTTTATCTTCATTGACGCCAAGCACCAGCGTTGTCGAGCCCTCTCCTTTTGCTGGTGCACTAATAATTACCTTTTTAGCGCCGGCAGGATCGACATGCGCGCGAGCTTTCGCAGGATCAGTGAAGAACCCCGTACTTTCAATTACTACATCAACGTCATGTGCCGCCCACGGCAAGTTAGCTGGATCTCTTTCGGCCAACACTTTAATATGTTTACCATTAATAATAATGCCGGTGTCATCGTGAGCAACATCATGCTGATAAATACCGTAGTTAGAGTCGTATTTTAAAAGATGTGCAAGTGTCTTAGTATCAACAAGGTCGTTAATAGCTACAACCTCAAGATCACTTCGGTCGAAGGCAATTTTAAACGCATTGCGGCCAATGCGCCCAAAGCCATTTATTGCAATTTTCGTTTTCATATGACCCACTCCTTAAGCATTACCTTATCTCTTGTAATTATAGTAACCTTCTTTGCTATTTTTGCAAAGTTGAAATACACTTGCTTAAGTTATATAATTAATGTTTGCCATATATAATGGCTTATGTCGACAAGAGGTGAGGCTCCGTGAGCTACACGTTCTCCGTCCAGGACGCTACTGTTGTATTCCCTGACGGTAATCTGTCTACGCTTCTAGCGGATTTTGCAGACAACGTGAAAGCTTTTCAGACATTTGCGAAGCAGCATTCAACTCAAACGACCGAGGGATTGGCGATTCCTCTTACTACAACGCTCATCATTAACACACAGCCAGAAGAAGGCTGGGAAGTTGTCATCGTTGCCTTCGAAGGTTGTTTTGGCCCAGAAGAAATAATTCTCTCTAAAAAGTATGGGGACGACACAGAAGCATGCTTCGTCCGCTATATCGAGAACAGATTTGTCCAACGAATCTTTACACTCCAAGAACAGCCAGGTGCAGATGGAATACATGAGAGCTGCTCACCATACGAGGGAGATCGTCTCGAGGTCATTCGCCATAACTTGTCTTGAGGCATGATGGCTCACCGAGGGGGTGCAAACTGCTACCCCCTCTTGTCGGCCTGCGTCGATAACTATGTCGTTATCCTGATGAGCCCATAAGGGCGAAACGCAACAAAACATCTTTCATGGTGTGTCATAATGATAAGATCCGCCGTCAAGCATGAGGAGATGAACATGAACAATGATGCATTTCTCGAGCCGCTCGGCAAAATACCTTTGGGCTTTACAAATAACCTACGACACTTATCAAAAGGCATCAGAGGAGTATCATGCCTACCAAGCAGACTTCGATGAAGTTACCTATGACGGAGTAGGTAGAAGGAGGGTTTCGTCCCTCCTTCTACCAATAATAAGTTAAGCAGCTCGATCATTATCCCAACGTTCAATTGACTCCGCAATCACTTTTTTCGCCTCTTCAACGTCGCCCCATCCAAGCACTTTGGTACTACCAGGCTTTTTAAGATCTTTGTAATGGTTAAAATGATATTCTACTTTTTGAACCCAGCGATCGCCAAGATCAGCAAGTGTTTTAATGCGATCACCCGTGTTGCGATCGTCAGCTGGGACAACCACAATTTTATCATCAACTTCGCCATCATCTTCAAATTTCATCACACCAATCACTCGTGCCTCAAGCCATACACCCGTTGGTAGTGGTTCGTCACAAACAATCAAAGTGTCGAGTTCGTCACCATCTTCATCAAGAGTTTGTGGAATAAAACCATAGGTACAAGGTTTCGCAAAAATAGCTGGCTCAACCCTGTCAAGCATAAAAGCAGCGCGCCCACGATCCCACTCGATTTTTAGAAACGAACCTTCTGGAATCTCAACAACGGTATTTACTATGCCATTTTGCCAATCACCAGGTGTGAGAACTTTATTAAAATCAGCCATAAGAAAATAACTCCTTTAGTTATTAATAGAATATACTGATTTTATTTTCTCGTAAAGTGATGATTATATAGCCTCCAAGGTTTCTTTCTAGATCGTGTGAAATCGGTTTTACTAACCGATTTCAGCCCAACGCTTGTATAAAGCTCCGGTGGAGCTTTATACGAAAAGAGTGGTCTGGAAAGAAACCTTGGAGACTATATAAAAGCATATCTATTGCCTTTAGCCCTTAAAGCCTATACCCTAATTGTATGTTAGTTATGGGACATAGAGGTGCGGCCGGCTTAAAACCAGAGAATACTATTGCCGCCCTCCGCGAAGCAATGAAAGCCGGTGCCGACATTATTGAATTTGACGTTCGCCTCACAAAAGATAAAATTCCAGTTTTAAACCACGACTTTCATCTAGTACGAACCCATCGCTCAGTTAGCCTTATTAGCATGTTAACGCTTGAGGAACTGCAGAAACGAACAGCCGGCAGTGACCATCCGGTCGTCACGCTTGATACTGCCCTAAAAGAGTGTGCCGGAAAGATCTTCTTAAACATTGAGTTTAAACAAAGCCGCTCGTTCAAAGCAGCGCTTCCGATTTTACAAAAATATATCACAAAGAAATCCGATTGGAAGAACTACATTTTCTCGTCATTTTCACCTGCCGAACTAAGCCGCATCCGGCAACTAGCTCCAGAAGCCCAGCTTGCTTTGTTACACCATTACAACCCGTTTCTATTCGTTAGACACATGCGAAAGCTCGAATTAGCCGCGGTTGGTTTTCACCGGCTTAATATTAATGATTTTGCATTAAATGTTGCGAAACGGCTCGGCATGTTTACCTATGCCTATACAGTAAACCGGCCCGAAGCCGCTATACGCCTCGCGCAACGGGGCCTTGATGCTATTGTCACTGATCGCCCAGATATTATGCGTAAAGCACTCGCTAAACTAGAAAACCAACGTTAATTCACATAGGTTGGTGCTTCACGGCCTTCAAGATATTCACGTAACTTTAGAGCTGCAGTTGCTCCTTCGCCAACGGCACTGGCGATTTGCATCGTTGCACCACTTCTTACATCACCACTTGCAAATACGCCTGGCATTGAAGTTTCGAGATTGGTTTTTGTCGTCACGAAACCCTGTTTGTCAATCTGAATACTTGTATTCTTCAAAAAATCCGTATTTGGAATAAGACCAACAAATACAAATACGCCGTCAGTTGGAAATTCTGCTCTTTTACCCCCTTTAACGCCTATCACTTTTGTAACTTTGCCGTCTTCAGCGACGATTTCCTCCGTATTAGTGTTAAGATGTATAGTAATCTTTCCATCTGCAACCATTTTTTCAAGATCATGCTGCAAAATTTCGCTAGCTTTAATAGTGGATCGCACCAACAAATCAATATGGACTGTAAAACGGGTTAAAAAAATTGCCTCTTGCACTGCCGAGTTACCGCCGCCAATCACGACCAAACGTTTATCGCGGTAAAAAGCACCGTCACAGGTTGCGCAGTAATGCACGCCACGACCAAAGTATTCTTCTTCGCCGGGTACGCCAATTTTACGATAATCACAACCAGTCGCAACTAAAACAGCCCTTGCCTTAATATCACCGTCAGTTGTTTTAAGAATTTTGTAATCACCTTTATCCTCAATTGTTTCAACTTCGCCTAAACGAATATCAGCTCCGAACCGATTAGCCTGTGCTTCTAAATTTTGACCAAGTTCGAGCCCTGAAATGCCTTTAGGGAATCCCGGGTAGTTATCAACCCAATCGGTAATTGCCGCGAGGCCACCAATATTACCTTTTTCATAAAGAACCGTATCGATATCCTCACGTGTTGTATAGACAGCCGCAGCAAGGGCACTTGGCCCGGCGCCAACCATGACGACATCATGAAGTTTTCCGTCGTGCATAAATTACGACACTCCAAGCGCTGATGCAAGCTGACCTGGTTTATAGCCAATTGAAATGATTTGATTGTTTGTTTGATCATCTTCAATAAGAACCACGGGCAAAGTTGCAGCACCGCTAATCTTCATAACATGTTCGATTACTTCTGGATGCTCATCGGTATTTATCTCTTCATACTGTGCTTGCTTCATCTGTAGCCATTTCTTAACCATCATGCACGATGCACAAGCATTTTTACTGTAAACAGTTATTTTCTTCATAGCCTTCCCCCGCATAATTATCATTAACTACATTATATATAGCGTGCTTTGGCTTTTCAAGGTACTATATATGCTGTTATTTTTGAATACCTGTCACCTCTACAATGAATGCAAGCGGTGTATTAGCTGGAATAGTCGGAGGGCTTCCGGCTTCACCGTAAGCTTGTGCGGCCGGAACCAAAAGCATACGCTTACCACCAACTTTCATACCAGGGATCCCCTCTTTCCAGCCTGCAATCACTTGGCCAAGATTTAAGGTACCTTCTTCAACCGCTCCATTTCGATTACTACTATCAAAAATCGTACCATCTGGCAGCCAGCCCATATATTTTACTTTTACTGTTGCGCCAGCTGGCACCTCTTCGCCTTCACCAACTTTGAGATCTTCTTTTTTTAACGCTGTCACTGAAGCTGCTTCAAATGGCTTCGCTTCTTCACCAGGTAGGGCCTTTGGCTTTTGCGCCTCAAGTAAAGCCTGTTGCTCTTCGGCAAGCCGATTATTTTCAATAATTATCACGAAGTAAAAACCAACCGAACCAATGGCAAGTACCACTGCAATAACCCAAATAGCAATACGCTGAGATTTTTTTGTCGCCATAAACCCCTCTCTTAATCAATTAGTTCCTATTATAAAGAAAATTCGCTTATGCGCTAGGGTATTTATATTTTACCCTAACTTATTGCGTTTCTTGACACTTGTTGTATTATAGCTACACCTCAACAACTTATGAGAGCGGTGGTTAAAATCAAAGGTAACTCCAAGGGTGTGGTTGGTTTAGGCCTGGTTATGGCGGGCGTTTTCGCAGCAAGCCTCTGCTATCTTTCACTTCAAAAGATGTTTTTGACTGACAGAGAGGGCGCTGCGATGCTTATTCTGATTATCGATGGCATCATCGTATTGAAAAGTAAAAAGCTACTCGAGACGTTACTGATTGTCATCATTGTGACCTGTATTCTGTTACAATTACTCCCATCCACCGCAGTGGTGGAGGAGGTACTCACAGAGACTCAAGGAGGTGAAGCAAGATGAAAGCCAAGAAGGTTCTGATGCTAGTAGGTGTGGCGTTGATTCTGTTCTACGTCATCACCCAGCCAGGGCCAGCTGCCGAGGCGGTTCAGGATATCTTAGCCTGGCTCCGCGACGGTGCCGAGGCAATCATCACATTCGTTCAGGGCGTATTCGCCTAATGTGCAGCGAGAGGTTAACGACAACCTGGCCAGATGCCGTTAACCTCTCGCTCACCGAAGTCTTCCGTACCATTTAAATCACTTGAGCACCGAGCTGTTCACGCGTGGCAGCTACAAGTTTGTTGACGACATCATTTGCGTCGTCGGCTTTCAAGGTTCGTTCGTGATTCGTGAGGTGAAGACGCAGCGTGACATGTTTCTGTCCGCTTGCGTCTTTTTCGCTTTTATAGATACCGAGTGGCTCAAGTTTGGTTTCAAGAGGTGTATCCTGCAGCACCCCCTGCACAACAGCCTCAAGCTGAGCAAAGGCTGTCGCATCACTGACTTGCAAGGTAATATCACGCGTCGTTCCGGGATAGCGGCTAAGGGGACTATAATGCCGGTGATTATTCCGTGCAGCGGCCGCAAGTTGCTCCAAATTAACTTCGAACCCTGCAGCATGAAGCGGCAGCTTGAGTTTCTGAGCAGCTGTCTTCGTATATTCACCAATAATACCAAGTACGGTATTAGTCTCGCGAATATAAACTAACGCTGAGCGTCGTGCATCAAATGGCCGGACGGCATCGGCGTCATCTTCTTTTACGGCTTTATAGTCGAGCTCTATTTCAAGTGATTCTGTAAGGTAATCTAAAAAGCGACGAGCATTATAGTATGCCGCCCCACTCTGCCGCGCTGGTTTTTGATCAACATATACAAGCGAGAGTACTGGAAGCTCTTGCGGCAGACCTTCAGGTTCAATATGTTTTTTAGTATGCGCTTTTCCAAGTTCAAATAAAGCAAATTGATCATACCCTGCTTTGATATTCATATGCACTTTGTTGAGCAAGCTCGGCGTAAGGCTCAAACGATAATATTGCAGCTCAGGACTTAGTGCGTTCACAATTTTAAATGCGTCGCTTGAGTCTTGGCCGGCACTAGCTAGTAGTTTCTCAGGTACAAAATTATAGGTTAAAAGCTCATTGGCACCAGCTCGAACGAGTATGTGGCGAATGTGATCTTTTATTTTATCGAATTGACTTGGTGATATAGCCCTTGCTGATCGCAGTGGTAGCATCGGCATGATTGAATCAAAACCATTGATGCGCCCGACTTCTTCGACGATATCTTCAGGAATATGTAGATCACCACGCCAATAAGGTGGTGTTATGGTAAATGTTTCATCATCTTGTTTAATACTCATTTCAACAGATCGTAGAGTTTTATCAACAACACTAGAATTCATATTACTTCCAAGTACGTCGTTGATAAATTCAGTGGAGATATGAATTGGCTCGACAATTTGCTTACCCGGATACTCATCAATCACTTCGCTCATACGACGAGCACGAGTAATTGTTTCGAGCATACGTGCAGCGCTGCCAAGCACTGGCGCGGTTTGTTCGGGTGATTGGCCTTTTGTAAAACGGGTAATAGCCTCGCTAAAAACACCGTGACGCATTTGAGTTGTACGCAGACGATAAAGGTCGAAAGTCGCACTCTCGAGTAAGACGCGCGTCGTATTTTCGGTAATTTCAGTAGTGGCACCACCCATTGCACCTGCCAGAGCGATTGGTTTGTCGCCCGTACAAATCACAATATCATCACTTGCCAGTGTAATAATGCGACCATCAAGTAGCGCCAATGTTTCACCTTCAATGCCCTCGCGCACTATAATCTCAGCTTTGCCTTCAGGATGTTCAGCCAAAACAGCATCAAGATCAAAGGCATGCAAAGGCTGACCGGTCAGATACATTAAGTAATTTGTAATATCGACAACTGCGTTAATTGGCCTCACGCCAACACGCGCCAACCATGTCTTAATTGTAAACGGCGATTGCTTCTTGGCGTTCACGCTGTCAAATGCTAATAACTGATATCGTTTCGAAATGTCTGCTTGTGCGATTGAAACTGTCAGCTTGAGCGGTTCGATGCCTTCTGTGAGCGGTTCATAATAAGGGTCATCGAGCATCAACCACTTTGGTGTGGTAAACGGTTTGCCCTGAATTGCAGCAACCTCGCGAGCAAAGCCAATCAACCCAAAACAGTCTGGCCGATGTGTCAGAGATTTATTCTCAATATCGAGAAGATAATCGTCGAGCTCATAAGCGGCCGCAAAAGAAGTACCGGCCGGCACATCTTTATCAATCGCTACAATTCCTGCATGATCATCGCCAATATTGAGCTCCTTAGCACTCGCTAACATACCGTTTGAAACAACACCACGCAGCTCACGCGCTTCGAGGGTAACAGGCTGCGGGTCGTTAAAGGTAGCCGGCAATATGGCACCCGGTGGAACCCAGGCTACTTTCATACCTTCAGCCACGTTAGGCGCGCCACACACCAATTCAATGAAGCCATTTTCGAGACGCTTGACGCCAGGTGTATTACCACCATCATCAATATGCACTACTTTTAATTTGTCGGCATTCGGATGCGGTTGGATCTTCTTAACATCTGCGATAACAACAGCTTTATATTTAGCGCCGACATCAATGACGGCTTCAACTTCAACCAACCGGGCACCAATAAGCCCTACAAGTTCATCGATAGAGCCATCAATTTCAGTAAGTTGTTTTAACCAATTAACCGAGATTATCATGTGAACTTCCTCAAAAAACTTAGCTTACCACTTTCGAAATGGCGAATATCCTCAATGCCCTGGCCAAGCATTATTAATCGCTCAACACCACCGCCCCAGGCAAAACCGCGATATTCAGTTGGGTCGATTCCTGCTTCCTTAAGCACATTTGGGTGAATCATGCCGCAGCCTAGCATTTCAAGCCAATCACCTTTTTTGCCGCCAATGCTAGCCGGTTTTTCAATACAAAACTCAAGCCCCGGTTCGACGAATGGGAAATAGCCTGGCTGCGTTTTAATTGCCAGCTTCTGGCCGTAATATTCTTCAAAAAAACTTTTGAGCACGGCAATCATTTGCGCCAAGTTAGCGTTTTTACTAACATACACACCCTCGACTTGATAAAAAGTATGCTCGTGTGTCGCATCTAGATCTTCATTACGGTAGCAACGGCCATAGCTGATTGCAGCAATCGCCTCGCCCCCCGCAAGTTTAGTCTTGCCGGCTCTTAAAATGCGATTTTGCATCGTGCTCGTGTGCGCTGGTGGAATCAAGCCTTCTTCAGTACGGAATGTATCGTAACCGTCGCGCGCCGGATGACCTTCAGGAAAGTTAAGGGCGGTGAACATATTATAATCGTCATCAATTTGCCGCGATTCAACCGACTCAAAGCCCATGCGGGTAAAAATGTCGATAATGCGAGCTAGTTCAGTGGTCAGCGGGTGTTGGCTACCGTTCTCAGTTGGTAGTAAACTTGGCAATGCAGCATTAATATCAAATCGCGATGTTACGTCGATTGGTGCTTGGCTGGCTTGTTGTTCGTTTTCTTTTGCTTGAACGAGTGCTTCGAGCTCAGCTTTGAGTGTATTAATGGCTTGGCCAAGGTTTCGTTTTTCTTCGTTCGGTGCTTCTTTTAGTGCTTTATAAAGCTCGCTTAATTCAGGCGCACGCAAAATTGAACGTGGCTCTTCTGTAGTTTGCAAACGTCGTTTTAGTGTTTCGGCAATAGCTACAATGTCTTTCATATCACGCCAAGTATACCTGATCTCGAGAGAAAATGGAAAGCGGGAATGATATCCAAAAGACCAGCATGTGTCTCTCCAGATCGTGTGAAATCGGTTTAACTAACCGATTTCAGCCCAACGCTTACATTAAGCTCCAGTGGAGCTTAATGTAAAGAGAGTGGTCTGGAGAGACACATGCTGGTCTTTTGGGTAAAAAATAACTTCTCGAAGTTTAAGCTGGTCGCAAAAATATAAATAACAGCACAGCAATAATTATCGCAATCATACCTACCACCCATAACCACGCATGAGCACTGGTTTTTTTAGTATCTTTTAAATAAGCTTGGTCTTCAAGCGTGTCTTTAGTATCAATCTGCTGCGTTTTCATCGTGCGCTCTTGCAATTCAGCCGCTAAGCGCTCTTGCAACTTTGATCGTTCTTCGTTTTGTCGGATAAAAAGGGCCATGGCTTTATTATATCATTTAGCTTTAATTATACTCGCCTCGCAATTTAGCATAATAGCGCTGATATACTTCTTCAGCCGGATAAAATCGGCCAGCTGGCTCAATGGCCGTCGTTATGGGATCATCGAGGGTTTGTTGCAATGATTTGCGGCTCGCCTCTGCTTGTTGGCACTGTGTATCGCTGAAATAAAAAATAACCGAGCGATACCGTGGCTCAAAAGTTGCGGTTGGATCGTGCTGACGCCAAAATAGTGCAAGTAATTCTTCGTAACTCACGATATTCAAATTAAACTCTAAGTGCACAACCTCAGCGTGATCACTAATTACTTCATGTGTTGGATGTGAGCTCGTGCCACCACTATAGCCAACCTCTGTTTCAACCACTCCTTTGACATCATGAAAAAAGTCTTCAGCTTGCCAGAAGTCACCAAGGCCAAACATAGCTGCGTTAGTTGCCATATTAAAACTATGCCACAAGCAGTGTACAAGCAGCAAGAAGGTCGTGGTATACTGGCGCTATAAGTTAACGTAAGAGAGGGATCTATGGCAAAAACGACGAAAAGTCAGGCCAAAGCCACGGCCAGCTCAGCAGCGGCCACCGCAAATACGAGTAAAGTTCGGGTAAGTACCGATGAGCGCTCGAGTTTGTTTTCAATTACTAAAGTACTCGCAGAGTTACTAGGTACGTTTATATTAACACTCGTTGTCATTGCAGCCGTTTCGGGTAATATGACACTTGGTTTATTTGCAACACCCGAACAGTCTGCATTAGCAGCGCAGAGCGGGCAACTTGCACCTGCCTTTGCAATAACACCATTCTTAGCTGCAATTGCACTTGGTGCATTGGTGCTTATTTTTGGTAAAGCTGCCTGGGGGCACTTTAATCCAGCTATTAGTATTGCCGCATTAGCAATTCGCCGCATAAAGCCAATGGAGGCTTTGGCAGCGATTATTGCTCAGGTTCTTGGTGCAATGCTTGCGCTTGTTGTATCACTTCGTTTGTTCGACATGGTTGATTACAAGGCAATGCAAAGTGCCGCACAGAGCGCAGGCGGGAGTGAGGTACTCTATAAAGGCCTCGACCCAATGCAATTGTTTGCTCACACGACCAATTGGACGCTCTTTAGCGCTGAGCTTATTGGTGCTGTTATCTTTGGTTTCGGTATCGCAAGCCTCATTGCCCACGGTCGTTCGGCCTTAGCGCGCAGTGTTATTGCCGGTAGTTCATTATTGCTTGGTATTGCCGTAGCCGCAGCTTCCGGTGCCGGTGTTTTGAACCCAGCGGTCGCACTTGGTCTTGGCCTGGTTGGCTTTGGCGAGAATGCTGGGCAAATTTGGGCACTTATTGGCATCTATGCCGTTGGACCAATCGTTGGTGCAGTCATCGGTATGGCTCTGCATCGCTTAGTTGGTAATCAAACCGAAGAAGATCCGGTTGATATTTAATTAACTAAACCATGACGGAAAAAAGAGCCTTCTAAAAGGGCTCTTTTTTTGCCTTAAGCTTTGAAACTGGCAAGCAAACAAGAAATGCTATGAGCCTTCTCCGCTTAGCTCATAGAAAGAGGGCCAAAACGTATTTGGCGCTAATGAACTCACCGTTAACATGAGAGCTAGCGAGGAAAGGCTTCATGATTCGTTATGTTGTGGTTTATCGATTAAGATTGGTTCAATATTAGCGGTAGAACCAGCGATCTTGATAATGTCTTTATCGATCTTTTTCAGTTCTTTATGGGCTGTATTATAATGATTGACTGAAGTTGAAAGGCTGTTACCGAGTTTTTGCATATAGGTTTCATACGTCTCAAGGTGACGGCCAAGCTGACCAACACGCACCTGAATCTCTTTTGCCTGTTCTTCGATTTGTAAACTACGAAGGCCTTGCAAAACAGTTTGCAAATATGCCATAAAACTCGTTGGGCTCACGATAATAACGTGTTTATCACGAAAGGCATACTCGATTAAATCACGGGCGCTGGCATTAACAAGACCGATTTTATTAATGAGAAGATCATAGTAGACCGCTTCACTCGGAATAAACATAAAAGCAAAATCCATCGTACCTTCGGCTGGGCGAATATATTTGGCAGTTTCATCAATGCGAAGCTTCAGATCATTCTTGATCTGCCGAGCTAATATTTCGCGGCGTGCCTTGTCGGGCTCTTCGGCTAAACGGTTATAGTTTTCAAGACTAAACTTACTGTCAATCGGCAGCATCTTGCCTTTATCGAGAAAAATGCAGGCATCAACGATTTCGCCATCTTTAAATTTATATTGCAACCTGAAGCGATCGTTTGGCAGCACGTTTTCAAGTACGGTTTGCAAGAAATATTCGCCCAAAACACCACGCTGTTTTGGGTTTTGCAGCACATTTTGTAATGTTTTCAGCTCGTCAGCTACATCAACGACGCGCTTGTTGGTTTCATCGAGCTTCGTTAATCGTTGCGTGATATCGCCAATAATTTTAGCGCTTTCAGCAAATTGGCGTTGCATGGTTGACGATACAAATTGATGATTACGATCAAGCCGCTCACCAAGCTTTTCAGTCAACGATTCACGTAATTCTGACATGTCTTTTGAAAGCAGCGAAAGATCTTGCTTTAATAGTTGGGCCGATTGCTGTTCGTTAACGCTGCGGAGTTTGACAAATAAAATCGCCGTAACAACAATGAAGCCAATAATAATTACGGCAATAAGAACAAATAAAAGCGCCGATTCCATATATCTATTATAGTACAGATCTAGTAATAAACTCTTTTACATCTTTCATGGCATGTTTGGCTTCAGGAACAAACCCAGCAAAAAGATGCCAATTATGCCACATTTCTTTGCCTACAAATAAATGAGAATCAACGCCGCTTTTTAAAGCTTTCTCGTGTAATATTTGCGAAGTGCTTAACATAAGCTCGTCAGAGCCCACATGAATAAGTATCGGCGGAAGACCGTGGAGATCGGCGAAAACAGGAGAGATCAAAGGATTTTTCTTATCGTACTTCTGTACATACGCCTTCATATAAAATTCAATAGTGTCTAACGAAAGAATGACATCTTTTTCTTTGTTTATAATATAGCTCTCACCAGTAAATGTTGCGTCTAACCCGGGTGAAAGTAAAACAAGGCAAGCTGGAAGTTGTAGATTCTCACTTTTAAGCCTTAGCACTGTAGCAAGTACAAGATTCGCACCCGCGGAATCACCCATAAAAACAGTACGTAAAGGATTGAAGTTTTTATGTTTTGACAATGCATGCCAAACGCGATATATCTGATTTACCGCGTGTGGATATGGATATTCAGGGGCAAGAGAATATTCAACAGATACAACTTTTGCCCGGCAAAGCCGTGCCAAACGTACAAGATGCTGCCGGTATGCTCGTGACGATCCGAGCGTAAATCCGCCGCCATGAACATATATAATCGTAAGGTCAGTACGATCGAAAGACTGTATTTGCTCAACAACGACACCGCCAATAGTTCTTCTTTGAATAAACTTCCCGCTAATCGCCGGGAAGAGTAGGCGCATGTTTCGTTCGAATTCACGGCGTTCTTTTTCTAAACCGCTAACATGGATAATTCGCCGCTTTTTTAGCGCCATAATCCGTTTAATAATACGAGCTTGGGGACTAATCATTGTTTTAGTATACAGCGCCCTAGACTCTCTGAGGCCCTAGGGAATATTCTCATCTTTGCGTGTTGGGAGTTATGAAGTAAGAATCCAGCGGGCCACCACAATTAATACCACCCAAAGCAGTAAGACAACTACAAAGGTACGCACACGTACAAGCCAATAGAAGACAGTAATAAGCAATACCGAGGCAGCGGCATGCAAGAAACTGAAGCCAGCAAGATTTTGCGCAACTGAGGGCAGTATAGCTGTCAGTGACCATAAAACAATAACATGAGGCAATATGACCAAGGCAGGCCGAAAGATTTGCTCACGAACAGCTATCATGAGTAATACAAGACTCATCATACAGAGCATGATGTTATAGCTCAGCGTCAACACATCACCGCACAACCCGCCCGAGGGTGTTTTGCAAAAAACTGGCTGTATGAATAATGTTGAAAGCGCGTGACCTGCAATGGGAATAATCAGCCCAGCAATTAAACTACCAGCAATAAGCCAAATAAGCTCACGCTGCCGCGGTGAAAAATAAAACGTTGAAATTGCTTCATCTTGTTCCATAGATAGTAACAGTATAAAACCTTTTTAACTAACAGGCAACTAAGGGTGGGTTGCTAGTAAACTTTATTTCGTGAAAATTTGCCGCAAGTGCGGACCATACCATACAAACGCAGCCAATAAGGCACACAAAAAACCACCAAATACATCGATCGGTGTATGAACAAGCGCCAATATCCTGCCAAGGCCCACCAGTATACTCAAAATCAACAGCGTCAGACTGATGGCCTTTCTTCTCGTACTGGCCCAAATAATAAAGGTAGTTGTAAAAACCAATAACGAATGATCTGAAGGGAATCCAGGATTATTTAAATAACTTGCCTTTGGTGCGACACCCATTGCTTGAAATGGGCGTTCCCCTTGATAAAACTGAGCGGCAATTTTAGCAAATAAAAGCGCCGTTAAAGCGACGATGACTGCCCTAGTAGCGATTTGCCAACGCTGCTCTTTTGGCGCCTTCCAAAACGCATATAAGGCGATGAGCGCCACCGGCACTACCATAATGTCTGCGAGTAGAATAACAAACTTATCCATAAGTTTCGATTATATCGCTTCTTTCATGGCGCGTTTATGACGCTTAACAGAGCTAATGAGCGAAGCGGCAATTGTGAGCACACCGAGTGAACCAGTGACCACTTCGGGCAGATGAACGACAAAACTGAGTAATAAGACAAAAGAAAGAATTGCAATCGCCCAGTGAGCACCTTGCTCAAGATGAATGTATTTCGTCAGTGTTTTATGTCTTACCACGTAAACAGTAAGTGACCGTACCCAGACAGCACCAACGCCAAGGCCCGCCGCAATCAGTACGACTGAACTGGTGATTGCAAATGCGCCAATGACGCCATCAAGACTAAAGCTTGCATCAAGTAACTCGAGGTACATAAAAGCCATAAAACCGCCGATACCAACAAGCTCTCTGTGGCCCTCGCCGATATGCTGGCGTGATTGCATTAACATTACTAAGCCATGCACAAGCATATACATAAAGATGCCAACGATTCCGGCAAGCATAACTGTCTGCCGCATATGTTGACCGAATAGTATAGTAACAATCAGAAGTAACGAAAATGCAATTAGTGGTGCTATTGCCCAGTGATCAGGAAGGCGTTGTATGTGCGCTTCAGTACGACGAAGCCAAAAGTGCTTTTTATTTTCATGAATGAAATAGCTGAGCGCTACCATCATTAAAAACATGCCACCGAACGATGCTATAACAGGTTGTGCCACCTCAAGGTGATGAGCATAGGCTTCGGGGTTTTTTAAAGCGAGTTGCAGTACATCCCATGCCGGTAAGTAGGCTGTCATAGCCACGAGCACGATCGGGAAAACAATACGCATACCAAAGACAGCAATTGCAATACCAATCGTCATAAAGATTTGTTGCCAAAAGTGCGACATATGCGCTAACACGCGGGCGTTAATAACTGCGTTTTCAAAACTAAAGGTTACTTCAAGAATAATTAAAAGTAACGCGATAAAGGCAGCGTTAAGGCCAAGCTGCCACCAAACAGCACCCAATATAGCTAGAGTGACTAGACCCGATACCCAAAATATACGAAAATAACGAAACAACCGGCTCGACATACTTTACTACTTTAAATGATTCTTTAATGAAAGGCTATTATTTCACGGCTGTTTCTTTATGGTTTCTGCCCATGACACCGGCATCAAGATAAGGTTTATCGTTCCAAATCGATTTAGTAATGATGCCGACAAGACCAACAAATTGTATGAAAACACCAGAGACAATAATTTGTAAGGTGTGGTCATTAATAAGCTTTATATGCGACTCAGGATCTTTAACGTTAATGTATGCCTGATAAAGTATAAGACCAAAAACAATCGCGGTCGTTAGGGTTACAAACCAAAGCGCAAAATAAAATAGCACTTCGCGTTGATTATGACGTTGTTTTAAAACATCACCTATCTTGCCGTCTTTCGTTTTTGAAAAGTTTGATCTTTGACGAGGATTAATAACCTCAAAATCACTGTTGCCAATTTGCTCTAAAACGAGCTTATTAAATGATTTCTCGAGATCTAATTTTTTCTTAACCATGCGAGTCGAACGTCTAATGCTCTACGGGAGACACCAAAATACTTTGCAACCTCATTTAGGTCGGTAGTAGTGGCGGCTAGATGCAACACTTGTTCTTTAGGCATGAGTAATGCACCAGCAAAATAGTTTGATTCTAGTTCTTTAACAATTTCTACATTATCAACACTGTAATCATACTCAAGCCGAAACTTTATGCCTCTGTTCGTGTGGCCCAGCTTATAATGGCCAAGCTCATGCGCCAATGTAAATGTTTTGTTGGTATCTGTTTTATATTTGTTAACAAGAATAATCGCCCGATTGACATTTTTAGAGGGTTCAGGATATTTTATTGCCCCCATAATTTCACTGCCATGAACGCCAAAGTCATAGTCAACGACATCAATGCCACAAGAATGAACGATATCAATCAACCCATCTTCTGGATATTTTTTATTGGTAGCTAAATAAATACCGGTAATAATACTATCGATCTCTTTTTGTCGCTGCGGACTCAACCAAGCCATATCCCTCCGTGCCATATACTTATCATAAACGGTATTTCAATAAGAAGATACCAAGAACAACAACACAAGCTATTATTGCTACTAAACAGTATAAACAGCAATTATGAAATGGGTATTAAAAGTAAACCGCGACTCTAGTTCTTCAATCGCTCAACGCGTTTTTGTAACTCTTGTTGAATTTGTGCCTCGCTTAAACCACGTTTATGCAACTCATCACGAACTTTACCCTGAAAGGCTATATAAAAGTCATGACGCGTCTTGAACCCGCGAGCTTTTAATAACGCATCGAAGCGCTGGTCTTCAGTTTTAAGATCTTTATTGGCTCGTAATTCTTTCAGCTCCTTTTTGAGCTGTTCAGCCGTCATACCAAGCGTAGCAGCACGTAGTTCAAGCTTGCGATCATGATGACGCTGGGCTCGCTCAATTTGCCGCTGGTTACGACCGTTTGTTGCACTTGCGGGGGTAACCGGAAAAAACTGTAGTGAAAAAGCAGTAATAACTAATATGGCGACCAGCGCCTTCGTAGAGACTTTCTTCATAGATCCTCCTTATAAATAAGCGTTGCTTACACTTTAAGTATAAGCGCCTTAGCAAGTTTGCATAGTGTAGAATCTGCGACAGTTTAAGCCGATACTTAAAGTAATTCTAGGGAATATCGCCTATGTTTTATACCAAAACGCCCTCGCACAGTACGAGAGCGTGGTTTTTGATATAACAATTACTAATTCTCAATAAAGGTTAAGGCGTGGCCTTTTCGACCGGCGCGTCCGGCGCGACCAATGCGATGAACATAGTCATCGTATGTCTTTGGCGTTGAATAGTTAATAACATGTGTTACATCTGGCACATCGAGACCTCGTGCAGCCACGTCTGTTGCAATAAGAACAGTAACATCACTTTGCTTAAATCGGCTGAGTGCACGCTGACGTTGACCTTGAGTCTTACCACCATGGATGGCATCGGCTTTAAAGCCACGTGCTTGTAGTGACTTGCTTAAACGTTCAACACTACGCTGCGTGTCATCAAAAACGACTGCTTTGAATACCTCCTCGCTATTGAGTACTTCGTGCAATTTATCGAGTTTTTCATCACGTGAATTATAAGCTACAATATTTTGCTCTACATTATCAGTAGTGTCACCAGTTTTTACTGAGATAGTAACAGGATCATGTGAAAATGTTTTTATAAGCGTTGTTACCCGAGCGTCAAGCGTTGCTGAGAAAAAGAATGATTGTCGGTCTTTGGCTGCACCACTCAGTATTGTGCGAACGTCATTAACGAAACCCATATCAAGCATGCGATCAACCTCGTCAAGCACAATTATATTAAAGCGTGAAAGCTCAAGACTACCGCGTTCAATATGATCTTTGATACGACCAGGCGTACCGATGACAATATTTGGCCGAGCACGTAAATCACGCAATTGCGGGCCCATTGGCGAACCGCCAATTAATACTGCCCCAACAAGACCACTGCCTTTGGCAACAGAACGGCATTCGTCTTCAATTTGCTGAGCAAGCTCACGAGTTGGTGCTAAAACCAATGCTCGTGCATTTCGATCATTCATTAATTTATGAAAAACCGGTATTGCAAAAGCTATAGTCTTACCTGTTCCAGTATTGGCAACTCCAACAACATCGCTGCCCGCGAGACCAACTGGAATCGCTTGATCTTGAATTGGCGAAGGCGTTGTAATGCCTTTGGCCTGTAAATTACGATGCAATATATCGTCCATCGCAAAGTCGCTGAATGTATGAGTAGGTTCGTATGCTACTGTTTCAACTGATTGTGCGGCTTTTATAAATTTTGAAGGGTGAATATTATCCTTCTTTAATTTACTCTTTACCGGCTGGCGTTTAAAACTTTGCCGCGGTTTAAATGACCGGCGGCTACTGTATGAATTATAAGGCATAAAAAAGAATCCTTTTGTTTAATGATTATTACCTTGACTGTTCGTAGTGAACATCGAGTTAAATAACCACTAACACCCGGATTCACTTTTAAACAATACTTAAATTATAGCATGTTGGTTATTTTATGTCAATATAAGAAGTTGATCCTAGGTCAATATTATTATAAATATAAAACTTATGAGACCATATAGCTCTTTTGAAAATTTTGGAAGCGGTACAATAGGATTACCTTTAAATCGAGCGAGTTCTGCTTCCGTTAAGTGGAGTGGAGCAGCAATTGTGACAATTTTTTGAAATTTGCCAGGCATTGCTTGTAAGGCGCTTGGTACTGCTAATGCACCAGCGCTGGCACCGATAGTATACAGTCGATCGGGCATCTCGTTTATAGCCTCAAAAAATGCCGCCTGGCGATCCTGAAGAGTATATTTATTATTCCATCCAAATTGCCTAACCATTGCATTAAAACCATCAGCCTGCCACCGCGAGACCGCCCATTCATAGGCCTTGCGCTGCCCCGCTTCACAACTGCGAGGATATAAACCTGGCACAACTAATACATTTTGACTTTCAGGCATTATCTGAAGTTAATGAATTGAATCGTGAAATCAAAATCTTGTTCTTTTATAAATTGCATGACAGTCTGTAGATCGTTTTTACTACCACTCATCACACGCACTGTATCACCTTGAATTTGAGTTTTAACTTTTGGATAATTTTCACGAATAAGTTTAGTAATATGCCTGGCCTTATCTTGGTCAAGCCCTTCTTTAAATGGCACTTCTTTGATGGCTTTCATATTGCCTTCAATAATTTCTTTTGTTAAATCAAGCGATTTTGAACTTTGCCCGCGAGCTACTAGTTTCTTGCGCACAATATCTAAAATGCTCTCGATCTGCCACTCGCTATTGCCTATAATTTTAAAACCCGTCTTATCTTCCAGCCACTCAAATGCTGCCGGCGTACCTTTAAAATCAAAACGACTAGCTAATTCACGTCCCACTTGCATGAAAACGTTATTCATCTCGCCTTTGTTAATAGTTGAAACAATATCAAAACTAAATGTAGCCATATTGATAGTATAGACATTTCAGTTTTTACTGCAAACCCTGAGCAACAACGCCAGTCGCCGATCTTTAACGTTTTTTAAGCTTCTTGCAAGATAGCAAGAATATTGCTAGCCGGATCCTTAAACCATGCAATATCCGGCCCCATATGAGCCGAAAGTCCTCGCAAAATACCTTTGCTGTCCTGTGGCATATTTACATCATTATAATCTTCAAACATGACACCTTTTTCGCGTAACTCATCGACAGCCTCATCAATGTTGTCAACGGGAAAGTTTAAAATAGTAAACGAAGCTGGTTTATGATCGGCTTTAGGATAGATAAATGCTGTTGCACCGCTTTTTAATTTTAAGACCAAGCCTACGCCTTCTTTTTTTGTCTCGATACCGAGCACTTGATGATAAAATTTTTCAGCTTTTTCAAGATCATTAACCGAAAATCCACTAAATGCCTTTTTATCTGTAAACATAATCTCCCTCCTTTAGCCCTTCTATAAAACTATTATATGCTAAATACATATTATGCCCCATTTGAATAAAGACATTGCTAGATCGAGCCGCTACTCGATGCCAAAGCACGGCATCGAGTAGCGGTCTTTGCTCATGTCACCGAGGATATTGCTACAACGTTAGTCTTGTACTAGTTGCTTATCAGGGGTTAGTGGTCTGGACTGAACCAGCCCACACCGCGGAGAAGGTACCGCTTCCCGTTCCGGTAGCTACAACGTTGCCGCTGCAGCTACCGCCCGTGTGGAGCTCCCACGACACGTTAGAGGCGGTGGTCACCTTGTAGTACTGAGCCGGGTTGAGGGGGTAGCAGTTAGTGCCCGGCCCGATCTGCCAGTAGACATTACCACCGTTCGTGCGGGTAACAACGATAGAGTCGGCGGCCTGGGTTGTGCCACCCTGGGCTTGAGCCGTGCCAGCCATCATCGTCAGTATCAGTATGACGGCGGCAAGAATACCCATGAGTCTCTGCTTCATACGTACGTCCTTAGTGTATCGAAGAACTTACCAAACCCGATCCTCGCATGACCTAAGCATTAATTAGTATAGGTGCGATAATGAGGCGTAATCAAGCTATATCTATTATTTATACTTCTTTAAGCCCTGACACCCCAACCTAAGATCGCTAGTCTTTTCGTTGTTTTCTTTGCCACGGCCAACGGCCTTCAATTTCCATTTCAAATTCAACACCAAGTAAAGAACGAATGACAACAATAATTGCCAGAATAACGACACTATCAAGATTAAGATTGCCAGCAACTGAGCGGATAATATCACCGGCCACCAAAAATTCAAGACCAATCAAAATGCTACGCGCAAGGTTATGACGATAAGATCTATAAAGCTCCTGCGCACTTCGCTTCTTAAAAACCAGTAGCAATGCGAGAACAGTTGATACCAAAACACCGCCAAGAATAACAACAATTCCAATCCCATCTAATATCTGCCCAGCAGTTTGCGCAAATGAGCTAAAATTAAACATATTACCGTCATCATGCCAAAGCGTTTATGGTTTGTCAAATAACACTTGTTATGTATAATATATTCTTGCCGCTTATGCTAAACCTTCAGTGAGCAATTCTGTAAAATTTCATCCGATCGTCCAGTTCATTTAAGAGCAAGGAGAGCGGAAACTTGTTGAAAATACTACGTGCCCTGCTGATCACGCTAGGGCTAGTGGCAGCCTTTACATTGACCGCAACATCGTCGGCAAGCGCCACCGCCCAGACCTGCATTAGTGCCTATACAATAATAGTGGGGGGTAGCATAGCGGTGTGTGTACGGGCCAGAATGAACTCTGACCCGTCACCCCTCCCCATGAAGTGCCACCTTAGTTTACAATGGAGTTATGCAGATATATACCGGCACTTCAGGCTGGCATTATAGTGATTGGATAGGCTTATTCTATCCACGCAATATCACTGGTTACAACGAGCTTGCCTTTCATGCTCAATACTTTAACACTGTTGAAAATAACTCTTCATTTTATCGGATTGCTTCCGAGAATACTTATAAAACCTGGGACCGCATGACGCCCAAGGGCTACAAATTTTCGATTAAACTTAACAAATCAATTACCCACATACACCGGCTTGCGCTAAATGATGAGGTGCAAGAAAAAGTGAGCTACATCCTTGGCTCGACACAAGTGCTTAAAGAAAAGCTTGGCGCTATATTAATTCAACTACCTGCAAGCTTTCGTTACGATATTGATAAACTCGATACTTTTTTGGCATATTTTTGCACTAAAGTGCGATCATACCCCTTTGCATTTGATATTGCCATTGAATTTCGAAACAAATACTGGTTTACTGATGAAACATACGCCATTCTCAAGCAATATAATGTAGCCCTGGTGGCCGGCCAATCATCTCGCTGGCCAGGTATACGGCAGGTGACGGCAAATATTGCCTATATTCGCATGCATGGACCAAAACGTTTGTTTGCTTCCAGCTATTCTAAAAGCGAGCTCGAAGAATGGGCCATGTATATCAAAAGCCTAAGAGTTTCGCATGTTTACATCTATTTTAATAATGATTTTCACGGTTATGCATTAAAAAACGCTCAAAAACTAAAACAGATATTAAATTAAGTTAATCTTAAATTTCTTATTGATTTAATTTTTGCTTATACGATGAATGAGATTGAGCTTCTACTGGCTCGATCAATATCGCTGTTCAAACAACCAGAAGGATGGTAGATGATCAGAATCAAGCGGCGTGCGCTAGTAGTGATGGTAGCGACGGCAGCGACGCTCGGCCTTACGGCCACCGTGGCCTCGGCCATGATGGGCCCGCAGACCGAGTCGGGCCCGGCCGTACTGACTCCGCACTCCGGGACGAGCGTGACCAACACCCAGATCCTCACTCAGAACGCGGCGTGGGGGCCGGTGGCTCCGGCTGCGGGCACCTTTGTGGATGTGCCGGGCGCGGCTGTCAGCGTGACCGTACCGGCAGGTACAAGCCGCGTGTTCGACACCTCGTTCACCGCTGAGTCAGAGTGCGGCGGCACCGGGGGCTGGTGTTCGGTACGAGTGGTGATGACCTTCCCCAGCGGGGCAACCATCGAACTCGACCCCGTCGCCGGCACCGACTTCGCCTTCGATTCGGCGGGCGGAGACCGGTGGCAGTCGAATGCCATTGGCCGAGTCAGTCCGCGCGTCGGCGCCGGCACCTACCGGCTCAGGGTGCAAGCCGCACGTGTGTCGGGCGCGACAAGCATCCGGCTCGACGACTGGACCTTCAAGGTACAGTCGATCGCCTAGAGCGCTGAACCGCAGTAGCCCGTAATACTGCACAGCGTACGCAGTGAAGATATGCTGTTCGTCACTCACACCAGAGTGACGAACAGCATAAAAAGTTCTATCTTTTAAGTGTAGAATGCACGCTATTTATTTTGTTTTTTACGATGTCTCTTTGCTCATATGAGCTATCGGGGAAGACGTGCTCAAATTCGCCCTGAACATAGTTTTTTTAATAACCAACAACATTTAATGTAGCGTGCAAGATATGTTGCTGGCTTAAATTCTTTATAAACTTTGAGGGAATATAATAGCTCAAAATATGCTAAACATGGAAGGTGGGGCAGGAAGCCACATGCACAAGGAAAACTCGCATCGACCTTCCTGCCACATGCCAAGAGTAACAAGAATACAATACTCAGAGGTTACTTCTGGCGTCTTGACTTTAACATAGGCTTACCATTAGAGCAAGTACAGCTATTTTACGATTAGTAAATATGATGTTAAAGTAATTAGACTATGGATCGCCCTTCTCCAGATTTACCTGAAGCTTACATGTTAACCAACCACCTCGTTGGCCCTTTTGTTGGCGACACCGTTGATGCAGTATCCTCAAATCAGGAAGCCTTACAGGAATGGCAAACACCCTACTATCAGGTGGCACTTCAGGCACTTCGACGGGTTTCAGGACAGGCTGAGGTGCCAGATGAATGGGTACCTTCGCCAGTTGAAGGCGCCGAGCTATATCGAGACCTTGCCGATGAACGAAAGATGCACCGCATGATTAAAGGCTTGAAAGACTATATTGATGATTACCGCGCAGATGAAGTCGTAACGAAGTCCGAAAAGACGCTACGCGATGATCAAATGGATATGTTCGAAGACCTTGTCGGCAAGTTCACTAAAACCGGCACCGAAAAACAACTGACCGTTAAGGCATCGACTGGCTCTGGCAAAACTGGTGTTATTGTAAACTTTGTTCGCGGCTTGAAGTATAAAGAAGAGCCGAGCAATCCAGTACGCACATTGATTTTAGTGCCCAGTGCCGAAATCGGCAATCAAACACTTACCGCTTTCGAAGAATTCGGCCCCGAGATTATCCCAGGTGCCTATTACGCCAAAAAGAAAGAAATACGCAATACAACCGTTATGACGTATCGCTCATTCATTCTCTCGGTGCGCAGTGGCAAACTAAAGCCAGATATGTTTGACGTTGTTATTAAAGACGAGGAACATGAATCAGGTGGCCCCGAAACTGGCGCAATGCTCAAGAGCTTTTGCGAGAATCCGGTTACTAAAAAACGCAAGGTCTTAGTTGGTTTCTCGGCGACCCCGCGTGAAACCGAAGAGTTTGCTTATGAAAGTAACGTGGTTGAAGATATTAACCGGGGTATTCTTTCGCCATTTAGAGTCAGAAAACGTTTTACAAAATCAAAAATTCACCTCATGCGAGAAAACGTGGATGATGAAGGAGAATACACCGAAGAAGAGCTTGCTGCTTTGGTGCACGACGAAGCACGTAACCGAATTATTATCGAAGAAGTGCTCTCTGGGCTTAAAAGCGGTCGGCGCGTTGCCGTGCGGTGCTTGCCTGGCGAAGAGCTAGCACACCCAAAACTCATTCAAGAAAGATTAAATAATATAAAATGCCGCATTCAAGACCCTTATAGCGGTGCCGTCACTAATCGTAAAGTTCGCGCACTTATTATTCAAGGAAGTATGCGCTCAGATCATCGCCGTTTAATTTTAAAAGCATATAACAATGCGTTTCTCGACGGCCAAGATGGCTTAGATGTCGTACTGTTTGTAGGAACGTTGCATCGTGGCTGGGATAGCCCAATTAACAAGAAAGTTATTAATGCTTGCCCGGTGCGGAAAGCATGGACCCTTAAAGAGCAGCTAATGGGCCGAATAACACGCTTTTTTAAACGTCTCGACGGAAGCCTTATCTATGGCGAAGCGGTTGATATTGTTGATGAAGCCGAAGATGACGAAGTGTTGTTTGAAGATATCGTAAATCGCTACGCACCCGAGGGGAAGCGTTATGTCGGCGGCTCCACTATTGGCCCCGGTCTGCGTGATCCAACCCGCGAAGCAGGTTTTGATGAGGTATTTGAAGATATTCCCCCCGATGACCTTGCGGCTTTTAGGGCAAAACAAGAGACTTGGCGACCAGTTGGTTACAAGAAACCACGAGCGAAGCGTATGACTGCCAAAGAGATCGAGGAAGCTATCGAGAGGATTCAAGCATTTCAGCGAAATCAGCAACTTGGTGAAGCAGCTGTTGGCGTTACTCCAGAATCTCCGGTACGTGATGTAAACGATTCGATACAAGCCAATCCTTTCGATACTGCCGAGTTTTTAACTGCTGAAATTGCCGCTAATGCTGTACTTTTAAATGATGCGGTAAAAGAAATCAGCGCCACTCGGCAGGACGTTGAAGATATTATTATTGATAGAAACCTGCGCGTTTACAAAGACTCATCAGGTGGTTTTTATATAACGCGATCTTCAATGCGGCGTATTCGCACATGGCTAGACGAGTAATTTACTAGCTTTTGAAAAAATGCTACGCCCCCAAGAACGCAGCATTTTACAGGATACATTAGCTTATTTTATATTAATAACATAGCTGACAGTCATAACCCTTCCATCTTGTTGGAACTGCCCAAAAGCCTTGTATGTTCCTGACTTTTTAAAATTAGCCTCGAAGCTTACGGTGCCAGTTTGCTTGTTGACATCAGTGCTAATAGCATGCGTGTGCAGGTATTCTAGATCACCTTCGCGCAGAATTACTAGATGACCAAGTGCGCCTAGGTATTTCTCTAAATTAGTCACTTTTTGACCGTCGCGTGTTAGCGTAAAGTCAAGGCGTTTTTCAGTCGCTGCGTGACCGCCTTTCACATCGCTTATCTTCAAGTCAACTTTATTGCCGTTAACTTCGTCGGTTGCCGATGCGGAACCAAGTGGCCGATGCTGAAAATCGGCAGGGTCGCCGACCAATACATCTTGATATTGAACACCGGCATGATCTGCCATGTCCATTTCCTTGCCATGCACTGCAACTTCAAAGTCTGTGAAAATACGATATTCACCCGCCGACGGAAAGATAAAGCTCGGTAATTTATAACTGTTGCTGCCAGTATCAAAAACGGGGTGTACATGCTTGAAGTGTGCAAGATCATTGCTCACCACAATTACATGCATGATCTTTTCATGTGTGACTTTATAATCATCCTTATTTAGGCGCTGGCCGTCTTTATCTACGATGGTAAATTCAAGGGTTGATGGTTGGTTTGGTCGGTACTGAATACCGCTCAAGAAGCGCAGTGAATATGTTTCTTCGCCTTTCATGGTTTCACCTTTCATTTCTTCGCTGCTCATTTTGCTGGCAACTTTCTCCATCATACGATCATTTACATAAGTACCCGCAGTTACACCTACTACCACAACTAACACGGCAATAACGCCAATTATTATTGTACTTTTTTTCATATCTTTTCCTCCTTATAAAGCTTTGTTTGAGCTAACAATAATGAACTGACGACCACTGAAACTGAACTAAATGCCATAGCAATCCCTGCAAGCGCCGGGCTTAACACGAAGCCACTACTAGCCAACACGCCAGCAGCAATTGGAATACCGATAACATTATAAATAAATGCCCAAAACAGGTTAATCTTAATACGCTGAAAGGTTTTTTGACTTAACTGCAGAGCTCGTACGACATCTTCAAGATTATTCTTTACAAGCACAATGCCACCCGATTCAATCGCGATATCAGTGCCAGAACCCATGGCAATTCCTAGATCAGCCTCTGCAAGTGCCGGGGCATCATTTATGCCATCGCCAATAAAAGCAACTTTGCCAGACTGCTGCAGCATTTTGACGTGATGGGTTTTATCGGCTGGCAAAACGCCCGCAACTACCTCATCAATACCAACTTTTTGTGCAATCGCTCGCGCCGTCTCTTGATTATCACCCGTGAGCATAACAGTGCGATAACCGGCCGATTTTAAAGCCACAATCGCATTCTCGGCATTTTCTTTCGGAACATCTTGAACGGCAATTAAACCAATTACCTGTTTTGACGAACCAACAAATAACACCGTTTTTGCTTCTAATTCGAGGGCTTTTGCTGTTTTGATTAACTCTGCAGAAACCTTTGCTTCTAATTCTTTTGTAAGCGCGAGATTCCCAATAAAGACACTCTCATTTTCAAGCTTGCCAGTAACTCCTTTGCCCTCATTGGCGTTAAAAGTTGAAACTTTGGCAAGTTTTACGCCAGCATCCTTAGCATACGTCAGCACTGCTGATGCTAAAGGATGCTCAGAAGCAGATTCAAGTGCAGCGGCAATTTTTAATACTGATGCTTCTTTGCCAATTACATCTGTTACTTTTGGTTGGCCAACGGTAATGGTACCCGTTTTATCGAATATGACGGTCTTAATATTATGAGCCGCCTCGAGCACCTCACCATTTTTAATAAGAATGCCCAGCTTCGCACCCCGCCCAGCACCAACCATCAAAGCAGTGGGGGTTGCAAGGCCAAGTGCACACGGACAAGCAATGATAATCACCGAGATGGCAAACAACAGCGAAGCGGCAAAGGCCGCACCTATCACAACATACCAAATAACGAATGTCGTGATGGCTATAATTAACACAGCTGGTACAAAAACATTCGCCACTTGATCAACTATTTTTTGAATTGGTGCCCGACTGGTCTGAGCACGACGCACTAGCTCAACAATTTGCGCCAGCAAAGTTTCAGAACCAACCTTTGTTGCCTTAAAGTTGAAGCTACCGGTTTTATTCATGGTTGCACCGACAACATTATCGCCGGCCTGCTTATGCACTGGCATGCTCTCGCCCGTTACCATTGATTCATCGACAGTTGACTGGCCTTCGACGATAACGCCGTCAACGGCAACTTTCTCACCTGGCTTTACGCGAATGATATCGCCCACCGCTACTTCATTTAATGGCACCCGCATCAAGCGCCCATCCTTTAATACTTCTGCATCTTTCGCCTGCAAGCCCAGTAATTTTTCAAGCGCGCTCGAGGCTTGGCCACGCGCGAGAGCCTCAAACAATTGGCCTAAGAGCACAAATGTAATTAGTAACGCCGCGATCTCAAAATAAACCGCTTCGAAATTAACAAGTGCATAAATACTATATAAGTATGCCGTTATGGTGCCGATGGCTATTAAGGTATCCATGTTGGCATGGTGATTCTTAAATGCTGCCCAGGCACTGCGAATAAACGGCCAAGCACCAAAGGCCATAATTGGCGTTGAAAGATAGAACATTGTCCATGACATGCCGGGCAGCTCCCACTTGAAAAGCAATTCACCGATCATGCCAACCAGCAATGGTATCGAGATGACAAACGAAAAGATAAAACGATTAAGCGGGCTCATTTTATGACCACCTTTCCAAAAAACATGTTCATGCCGCAGGCATACTTAAATTCGCCCGCTCGAGTTGTATCGAGTTTAATTTCGTGACGTGTGTTGACTGGTAAGGCTTCGTGAATGCCAAAATCTGGAAATACAACTTCATCTAAACAGGCAGTTGGATCTTTTCGATGAAAAATAAGCGTTGCAGGCACGTCTTTTTTAAGAGTGACGGTGTTTGGCACGTATCCGCCATCAACAGTAATTTCAACAGATTGGCGGTTATTTTGTATAACAGCGGCTGTCTCATCGCTCTTTCGTTTACCGAAAAACCACCATGCAATCAGGCCGATTAATACGAATGCACTTATTGTAATAATTATTTTATCCACGAGCAGCTCCCTCCTCTACGGCATATTTATGTGGTTGTTTCTCAAACTTTTGCTGGCAACCTGATGCACAAAAGTAGTAGGTTTGGCCGTGATACACCTTACTACCGGCTGCATGCGCCATACTAATACGCATTTTGCAAACAGGATCAACAACTATTGGAAAAAGATGTTTCTCATCTTGAATAAGCTCAAGTATTTTGGGGTTAATATTGTGTTGCTCTTGTAAGAACATTTTTATTAAAGTACAGGCACGCACAATTCTCTCATCGGCAAGTCTATAATATACCTTCGTACCATCACGCCTGGACAATACAATTTTGGCACTACGTAGCTCACTTAAGTGTTGTGACACATTAGCCTGGCGAATACCAAGCATTTCAGTCATTTCGCTGACCGTCAACTCACTACCATGAAGCAACTGGATGATTTCGAGACGTTTTTGGCTTGCAATGGTGCGAAAGATCTCTTCTTGGAGGTGAAAAAGCTCTTGGTACATATTTTAATTACTTCACTTTTAAAATTTCTTTCAAATACATTGTCATTATTCCATACATTATTATAATATTCAATAGTTCGAATATTTGAATGTTTATTTTACAATTAAAAAGAGCAGTATTTGAATGCTTTAATACCTTTACGCAGGCCTGTCTCTGATATAGCTACCAAGTAAAAGCTCTTTTGAGCATGGAACGGCCACCACTTCTTTTAAACTTTAGAAGTGGTGGCCATTAGAGCTGGTAGCGATCAAGAGCAGTCTACTAAGAAGCAAGTTCCTTCAATCCGTTTGGAATGGGCGCACTGTTTAAGATCAGCTGCAGTAGCTGCTGCAGCTGAGCAGATGGATCAAGCCCTAACTGCTCACGTAGTTCATACCTCAGTTTTTCGTAAATGGCTAATGCTTGGGGCCTTCGGCACGCCCTGGCAAGGGCCATCATAGCCAACGCCGCAACATCCTCTCTTGTGGGGTTATCGCGAAAATCAGCCAAGAGACTTTCAAGCACCTCGAGGTGCTGATCGCGCTCAAACGCTATTTGATACTCCATCAAGTTCAGTTTTAAGCAATTGTCGTCAACCCACTCAGATGCATTTATCAGTTTTGGCGAGCTATTATCCACGTCACTAAGAAATGAACCTCTTGCCATAATCGAACGCACGCTGTTTACCTCTTTTTGTGCTGCCTCGAACTGTTTGTTGTTCAAGAGGCATTCGGCTTCTTGAATGCCATCGGTGAAACGATTGAGGTCAATTTCTTGACGGTCTATCTGTAACGAATAGCCTACAGAGGGATAGCACACGATTAGTTCGCGCAGACAGTCGACCCTTCGTAGCTTGAAGATATATGTCTGAAGCGTCTCTTCGGCCTTTGAGGGCACATCTTTTCCCCACATCCCTTGGCAAAGCTCTAGGGGCCGAAGAATGGTGCCAGCCCCCAATGCCAGCACCACAAACAACTTACGAGGCAGAGAAGCAGTTGGAACTTTTTCACCCGTAGATAGCTCCAGCCGGCCGAACAACTTAATGAACGGTTCATCCGAAGGCTGATCGGTGTTCTGAGGGGCCATAACTAGACTCCTTTTCAAAGATCGAACTTACTAGCTTAGCTGAATAATATCATCAATAATATTAAAATAAAAAGCTTTTAAACACATTGTAAGTAAAGTATGCAATTAATTAGCTGTTTTTAGGTAATTTGAAGAGATAGAGAAGCCGGCCCGCTGCTGCACCGCAGACATGCGGGCCGGTTCTCGTTGACGATCAGCTACTCAGGTAGGGATTCCTAAGCGGCCAGATCGTACTGTGCTTGCTTGACCTCACCGTGCGCTGCCTTGTCGTAACTGTAGAGGACACTGATGATCCACGAGTAATGCGCGACCACGCTTGTTGCGATGAGCTTTCCCGGAACAGAGCCATCCTGCCCTGTCGTACACAGGTTGGGATGCACCTCGAGCGAGTCGCCATCAGTCAACACAAGTGCGACGACTGCGCGCTGACCATGAGGCAGCACTCGAGTGAGCGGGCTGCCCGAATCACCGAAACAGGCTGCCCGCGCCTGGCCGTCGGCCGACGAGTAACAGAGCATGCTCGACGGCTTGAAGTAATCATATCCCGTCGCGGGATCGACCAGCGAGCAGCTTTCCTTCGGATCAGTCGACACGCCCTTCAGCAGACGTAGATCGAGCTGTTGCAGGCGATCGGGGATGTCCTTGCGACACTCGGGGATGGTGATATCGAGGTCACACAATGTGCCCCAACCGAACACGCGTGTGATGGTCCCCGGGTTGCCCGACCAGGCAATCGGAAGCCGCGGCAACCGCTTCGCTACTGGCCGATCGAACCGAACCTGCAGCAGGGCGATATCGTTCAACCCCACGTTGGGATCGAACTCCGGGTGGTTAACGACCCGAATTACCCTGGCCGTATAACCACCCTTCGCCCAGTAGAGTGATCCGAAACGTGCCTGGCTTCCGACACCTGCGTAGTCAGTACAGTGCGCCATTGTCAGCACCCAGCCGTAATTTCGACCAGATGCTGCGACATAAGCGCCGCCACACTCATGCCTCACCGGGTTCTCAGGATCCGGCTGGAACGACTGCAACTCGACGGTGTATGGCGTGTCGGCTGGAGAGCCACCAATGATCATTGGTGTCACTTCATCGGCAGTTGCCGTCGGCACTGTTATGCCAGCCAGGGTGCTCGTCGCCGCAAGCACTGCGACAAGCGCCCTTTTCAAGAGCTTCCCTCGCAAGGGAAACCTCGCTTTCTATAGTTGAACCTACGTGAACTCGACACATACTCCCTAGGCATGCTACCGAGTGCTCTTCAAAGAGCCTTTCTGATTGTAGGCTGCAACAAACATAAGTTCAATAAGTCTTACCTGTAAAGTGCGCAGCAGCACACGTAAAATTCAAGGAACCGGCCCGCGGCAGCACGCTGCGCGCGGGCCGGTCCTTTTTAGCGCAACTCGCTAGCTAGAGCGTACCCTAGCCGGCGAGATCGTACTGCGCCTGCTTCATCTCCTGGGATGCGCGGTAATCCCACTTGATGAGAGTGGTGATGATCCAGGGAATGTAGGCAGCGACCTTCGTCGCCATCATCTTTCCCGGACCACCGTTCTGCGCCGTGGAGCACAGGTTCGGGTGAATGCTGTAAGAATCGGCATCACCCGAGATGATCCCGATCACATACACCCGGTCGCCGACCATCCGCAGAATCGGCCCACCGCTGTCACCGAAGCAGACTCCCTTGGGCTTGCCGTCGGCAGAACCGAGACAAAGCATGCTCGGCCCGTGGAAGACTTCGGGAGCGCCAGGGAACTCACACGAGTTGCTGGCGTACTGCTTCATGGCGAGCTGCTGCAGACGATCTGGAATGGTCTCGTGACAGAGGAAGTCAGTCACATCCACGTCACAGAGCGTTCCCCATCCCTGAGCCAGGGACAGCGAGTTGACTCCGCCATCGATGTAGATCGGCACCGGTTTGGTGGTCACTGGCTTGGCCAGCTTCACCAAGGCGATGTCGTATTGCGCCCCAACTGGCTGGTTGAAGTCCTTGTGACGAATGATCTGCGCCACCCGGATCAACTCACCCTGCCGCCAGTTCAGCGTCCCGACACGAGCATACGTCAGGACCCTTTCGGGGCAGTGTGCGGCTGTCAGCACCCACTGACTGGTGATTAGCGTTCCGCCGCAGGACGGCCAGAGACCATCCTGGGCGGGCAGGCCCGGTTCGGCCGTCGACTGGAACGAAACGGCCCATGACTTCGAGGCATTCTCGCCCCCGACGATCATGGGTGTCACTTCGTCCGCCAGTGCTGCGGGTGCGGACATTCCGGCGAGAACAGCAGCGGCAGCCGTAACGGTTGCCGCCAGTCCTCGAAGGATTCTCCTCAAGAGGAAAACCCCTTTCTCGTTGTACCGACAAGAACTCGTATACATCTCTATATCCGAGTGCTCTTTAAAAGAGCCTTTCTGATTGTAGGTGGCCAAACTAAGAAATTCAAGACAGAATTATGTAGTAAAATTGTCACTACTACGCTTTTGTTATATAATAGAATTATGCGACTACCCGAAAGGGAGGTGATCTGCATGCGATGGTCTTGCACCGGCCGTGGAACGTTTCCGCGGGGCCGATTATAGCCGTCATCAACCAGCATCGAGGCCTTACTGCCACTAACGGTGGCTAGCCTTGCCGCCAAGCTAAATCCAGGCGATGATCTGGCACGACGAACGCCAGTTGTCATGGCAGGTTATTGAACAGATCTTCGGGTAGCAAGAGAGGCCTACCCACAAGTCACCTGGCGGTGCGCGACAGCGCACAATATACCGATCGCGGGAACTTCCGGCAAACGACAAAAACGTCTTCGCCGGTAGGCAATCGGTAACCGAGCAGCCTCGGTTATGGCCAGTAGTCGCCTCTCCGGAGCGTGACTACTGGCCTTTCTCATTACTTTATAATCAAAAGTGTGACTTCAAAAATTAAAAAAACACTTAATGTTTTAGTGCTATCATTCTTATGAGATTCTCTACAGAATATGAAAAAGAAATCACCTCACAAGAAACAATGGCGTTTTAAAAATTCTATAATATAAAAAGTAATCCTTGTACATATCAACTAACTTATACTCGCGCCAAACACAGGCGTCATACTGCTATTCATGCAGTTTTACTTCTTATTTTAATAATCAGACTTTGCAATCCTTGTTTCCAAAACTTAAAGAGCAAAAAGATGCAGAACGAAAGTTGGCTGAAGCAGCCCGTCATCATACCCGGCAACAAGTCTCGCCTAACCGAGATAATATAAATTGTGCCGTTATGACTGGCTACATCGCGATGCAACGATGGCATACCAACATATCATGACACATGCCTCGCCCGGTGCAATTAATCTTTTGCACGATATCTACACCCCTCAACAGTACAAACAGTGCCAAGCATTACCGACGAATTACAGCGTCAGGGGTATATTTTAGTTACTGTCAGTGAACTATTTGATATTAATGAAACTAACGCGTCAAGTTTTAATGGACATATCTTCCGCCAGCGCTAGTTGCCAAAAGTACTTAAACAAATATTACATTTTTATTAAAAGGTTGTAATATTTGCCATAGTTGATATAATTCGACCAAGATACGCATACAATGTGCAGCTCGATTACGCAACGGGGGGCACGTTCTTTGAAAGGAAGTTACTGACATGCCGTTTCGTCAATCTAAAACCGCCTATGGCCATAAACGACAATGGGGTGCCGAACGACGCACCAAGCCCCTTTCTATTGTTCACGAACGACCATCAACTCGCAAAATTGCCTTTTCTCGTCTCGCAATTGTCACGACAATTCTGTTGTGGGCCATTTACGTTATTACTACTATTATTCGTGAATTTTTTGATGGTGCCCACGGCTTTCAATTTACGATGCAAGCAATTAGCTATCTCATCGTCGTCACTTTCTTGACCTTTTCAGCATTAATGTATTTATTAGCGCGTCAAGGCGCCTTGCAACGTTTTAGTAAACATGTTCGCGTTCCTCGCGCCAAACTTGACAAATACTTTTCAGTTCACCAACCCTCGATTACCGTTCTTGTTCCATCGGCCAGCGAAGAACCGCAGGTTGTACGCAAAACTTTAATTTCAGCAGCCTTACAAGAATACCCAAATATTCGCGTTGTACTACTTATTGATGACAATCCGAGGCCCAAGAATCAAAGAGCAAGTGATAACCTTGAAGCTAGCCGTCGGTTAGGTGAAGAAGTTATGCAATTACTTGCTGAACCACGCTCCCGTTTTGTGGGTGCGCTCATGGAATTTGAAAAAAACTTACCAACTACAAAATATGCTGATACAAATTCAATAAAACAAACTGCCAAGCACTACCACTGGGCAGCTCGTTGGCTTATGAACACCGCAGGCGAAGAAACCATCGAAGATCATGTTGATATTTTCTTCACCGGACAAGTTTTGAGCGAACTCGCCAAAGAGCTACAACTGATGGGCGATGCGCTCAAAGCTTCGGCTGAAGATGGCGCTAAACTGCCGGTTGAACGTATCCACCAGCTATATCGCCGCCTAGCCTGGACATTTGATGCAACACTAGAAACATTTGAGCGTAAACAGTTCGCCTCTCTCTCGCATGAAGCAAATAAAGCAATGAACCTTAATTCGTATATTGGTCTTATGGGTGAAAACTACCGTAAAGAGCAAACACCTGACGGCGCTGTGCTCATCTCCGATACATATGGTAAACACACTATTCCTGATAGTGAATTCCTGCTTACCCTTGATGCAGATTCGATTCTTTTGCGTGATTACTGCTTGCGCCTCGTTTACTTCCTGCAGCAACCCGATAATGCACGTGTTGCCGTGACGCAAACGCCGTATTCATCTTTCCGAGGGGCTGGCACACGTGTCGAACGTCTTGCCGGTGCAACAACCGATATTCAGCATATTTTGCACCAAGGTATGAGTTTTTATAATGCAACATTCTGGGTTGGCGCTAACGCAGTCATTCGCAAAAAAGCACTCGATGACATCGTTGAGAGTGAATGGATTGGTGGCTTTGAAATAAAACGCTACATTCAAGATCGTACCGTTATTGAAGATACTGAATCAAGTGTCGACTTAACGCTTCATGGCTGGTCGCTTGTTAATTATCCCGAACGTCTCAGCTACAGCGCTACTCCGCCTGACTTTGGCTCATTAATTGTACAACGTCGTCGCTGGGCGAATGGCGGGCTGCTCATTCTGCCTAAATTATGGGGTCAAATTCGAAAAAGAAGGCTTGGTGGTGAACATGTTGCGGCCACAGAAACGCTTCTAAGGCTAAATTATATGGCATCAATTGCCTGGGCGAGCTTTGGTCTTATTTTCTTACTTGCCTACCCTTATGATGGGCGGCTTCTGAGCCCATTTGTCGTATTAGCTGCCATGCCTTATTTCTTGGCACAAGCAAGTGATTTAAAATATGCCGGTTACAAACGCAGCGATATTTTCCGTATTTATGGTTTTAACCTTATTTTGTTGCCTGTTAATTTAGCAGGTGTCTTGAAATCGCTTCAACAAGCGCTGACCGGTAAGAAAATTCCATTTGTTCGTACACCAAAAGTTAAAAACCGAACCATCGCCCCAGTGATTTATGTCATTGCGCCACTGCTGATTGTTAGCTTCTCGGTATTTACACTTTGGCGTGACACTCTCGCTGGTAACTGGGGTAATGCTATCTTCGCCGGTTTCAACGCATTTGTTGCTACTTGGGCTATTCTTGCTTACATTGGCATTGGCCATACGATTGCCGATACTTGGCGCGGCTTAACCAAATGGCTCTACGTTGAGGCGAAGCCAGCCACTCGCTTGGCAGAGGCCCAAAAACCAGCACTCGATTGGCAGGCAGTACTTTATCATGGCGATGCAAAACAAGCTTTGCCGCTTGCCGCCCGCACCTATGAACCAGCAATAGCAGATAAGGGATCATTATGAGTCAGCAAGAAGTTATTATTAATACCGAACCCGTCCGTCGGCTCTCGCCATGGCGTGTTATGCTAGCAATTATTATGTTAGGCGCAGCTATTACCGGGGGTACGATTGGATTTACTGGCTGGAAGGCTGCACAATCAGTCGCCTCATCAAAACCTTGGTTTGCGGGTTACGTCGACGTGACTGCTACCCCAACATTTGCTTTTGAACAGATTGGCGCAACTGATCAAAAAGATGCGATGCTTTCGTTTATCGTCGCCTCACCTAAAGATAGTTGTACGCCTTCATGGGGTGGTGCATATACGCTTGATCAAGCCGGCATTGTGCTCGATCTTGATCGGCGTATTGCCCGTTTACAACAGCAGGGCGGCAACGTTGCTATTTCGTTTGGGGGTTTATTAAACGATGAACTTGCCGTTAAGTGCCAAGATGTCGCTAAGCTCAAAGCCGCCTACGCTGCAGTGATTGAACGCTACAACATCGACACCATTGACCTTGATCTTGAAAATCATGGGCTCACCGATACTGCCGCTGGCGTTCGTCGCGCGCAGGCAATTGCCGAATTGCAAAAAGAGCGTCGCGATAGCGGCAAGAAACTTGCGATATGGCTCACACTACCTGTCGCACCCCAAGGCCTCACTGAAGTTGGCACGAGTGCTGTTGCGCTCATACTTAAACATAGTGTCGATCTGGCTGGCGTTAATGTCATGACCATGGATTATGGCAAGAGCCGGGCTAAAGGTCAAAGTATGTTAGCCGCTTCAGAAAGTGCATTAATACAGACGCAACGACAGCTCGGCGTGCTTTATCAACGCGCCGGTATACACTTAAATGACACGTCGCTCTGGGCAAAAGTTGGCGCTACACCGATGATTGGCCAAAATGACGAAATAGCCGAAGTTTTTACACTTGATGACGCCAAAGCTTTTAGCGAATTTGCCCGCCAAAAAGGCGTGAGCCGTATGTCAATGTGGTCAGTCAATCGTGACGTTCCTTGCGGCAGTAACTATGTTGATCTTCAGGTTGTTTCTGACTCATGTAGCGGCATTAAGCAAGAGGGCGGTATGTTTGCTAAATTACTTGGTGAAGGTTTTGATGGCAGCATCTCGCTGAGTGCCGGTGTAGTCACGAAGGCAAATACTGAAAATTCAGCTAAGCAAAAAACAGATGATCCCGCTAAGAGTCCATATCAAATTTGGTCACCCGAAGGCGCTTATCTACAAGGTACCAAGGTAGCGTGGCACCATAACGTATACCAAGCAAAATGGTGGACACAGGGTGATGTGCCTGATAGCCCAGTATTACAAGCCTGGGAGACGCCATGGGAGTTAATTGGTCCGGTACTGCCTGGCGAAAAACCAGTTAAACAGACGACCTTACCTGCTGGTACCTATTCTGAATGGTCAGGTTCGGCGGCATACGATACGAACACACGGGTGCTCTTCAAGGGCGTACCCTATCAAGCAAAATGGTGGAACCAAGGCGAGAGCCCTGCCGCTTCATCATCGAATCCAAACGCATCGCCGTGGACCCCGCTCACGCAAGCGCAAATTGATGAACTGCAGAAAAACTAATCATTCCCTGCCGATTCTATAAGTTCTCGCACATAGTAGTCGTCGCGATAGCTAACTGTTACATGCTTTTGATCAAGCTCTCTGCCAAGTGTATCGGCAAGATTAAAAATCACCTCCTTGATTTCGCTATCTGACACATTAGCAAGGCGCCTTAATGAAATATCACCCCATAGTCGTAAAGCGGGTTCGCTGCCGCTTTTTAACTCTCCGCCAACTTCATAGACATAGACAATAGTAGCGTCTACGAAAGCACCGCTCACAACAATATCTTGGTTTTGTAAACGTTTCTTCAGCCATTCAGCCATTATTTGATGAGCAGTCTGCGGGTGTTGAATTGTTTGTGAGTGATAGCCCCGTTTCAACCCAACAGTAATAACAAATGTACGCCGGACACCTTCAGCAATAGTACGATAAGACATAGCGCTCCTTTCTTAAATGAGTAGCCATCGGTGAATTTAATAAGCTTCTGGTGGTTTTTTGCCGTCTTCTAGCTTATTCAATTCGAGATCGTTAATTTGTTGTTGAATTCGTTGAAGCACAGTATGAAAATCTTCAAGATTAATATGATATTTTTCAACCACCCGTTCATCAATATACGCCTGCGTTCTCTCGAAGTCATTATGAAATTGTTGGTTGATGTCCTTCCAGGCGAAACCCTTCAAATGTACTGCCAGCCTAGGATCATACTTTACAATACCAAGCGCAAGTAGCAATACGATACTAGGGTAACCAAGGTAGCCCGCCCAATACGAACCATTGTCATTTGCCGTTATTGCATGATGTTTTGCACTATACTCAACATCGTAATATTTATTGCCGCTTGAAGAGTAAACTTTGACGATATCGCCATCTATTTTATAGCGCTCGTCGCCGATTGAACCCAGGGCTTCATATATTTTGATTAATGGGGCTGGTTTCCACTTCATATAATTACCCTATCAAATATCTGAAGCTGCGTATAAACTTAGCCACCCTTAGCCTTATGTGACACTATAAAATTACTCATTAGAAATTGACTCCCAATTAATCTCGCTCAGCAATTGAGATTGATAGGAATGAATAGTTCGTTTAACATTCTCAAGCGTATTTTCAGGCAACTCGGCGGCAGTAAACCAATCAAGCCGATCGGCCTTCTCAGGCTCAGCAATATAAGGTTCACTCTTCCATTCATTCGCTAAAAAGTAGAAGTCGATCCTTTCATAATCGTCTTCTCTGTTGCTTCGGTGCATAACGTGTACTAAGGCAAGCGCTTCGGAGCGAACGCTCACACCAACCTCTTCTTTTACCTCGCGAGCCGCCGCCTGTGTGAGCTGCTCATTCCCTTCGAGATGCCCTGCTGGTAATGTATAGTAGCCATCGGCCCATCCTGTGTGCGCCCGCTTCAACAACAAATATTTTTTGTCTTGAACCAGCAAAACGTTTACCGAAACCGTTACCTTAAATCGTTCAGGAAGCTGCTTTGTAATCTTATACTTCATAGCTTTAAATCTATCCGTCCCTGCTTTTGTCATATATTATCAATCGAGTAGCCCAGCCTATGTTTTTTGGTTAGTAGTTCCGACTTATTGTGATTGGTTATGACAACCTCGGGGTTGATAACTTCTGCTACTTCAAAGCCTGCATTTTTGACAGCTACCAATTTATTCGGATTTTGAGTAACAAACTTAATCTCGTGCGCTACCTTTAAGTCATTAAGGGCCATAACTGCGATATCATAAGAGCGCGAATCGGGTTCTAATCCCATTGTTTTAAAGGCGTCGACCGTATCAACTTTTTTTCTTCTCTGAATTTCAAGTGCGCATATCTTTTTTTCTAAGCCAATGCCGCGTCCTTCGGCATATTCATATACCACAACGCCCCGTCCATCGCTTGCAATTAATTTTAAGGTTGCATTTAATTGCTGTGCGCAGTCACAATCAAGTGCACGAAAAGACTCGCCAAATAAGCATGAAGAGTGAAACCGAACTATAGGTACGCCTTTTTGCAAATCACCGCGAGAAACACTGATACAACTTCCACTTTTAAATCGATGATAGGTAATTGCGAAAGAATCATGCTCTAAAGGAAGAATAGTACGTTGTGAAATGGCCATAAGTCGTAAAGCTATTATAGCTTTTCTATCGCGCTTTCCCTAGTAATCTTTGTAATCGCTTTAGCTAAAGCTTAATTACCTTGAATATAGCCGAGTAACCTATTCGATTAAACTACATTTATCTTCCGGTACGAACTATGTCGATGAATCGTCGCCAAGCGATTTTAGAAACTAGTTTTTTTTGATCGGGCGGCATGCGATCATCCATTTTTTGCTTAGCAAGCTTCTTCACTGCCTCGGAGGCTTTGCTCATATGACCAGCGTTAAATGGCGGATGCGGATCGTATTCAATTGTTAATTGAATAGCCTCGGCCTGCTCACGGCCAGCTAACTCACCGGCGAGCCACAAGGCAAGATCAATGCCAGCTGAAACGCCGGCAGCCGTTACAACTTTACCCGTATGTACAACGCGTTCATCTGGTTGAGGCTTGGCGCCCATAATTTTAAGTACGCTCATTTTATACCAGTGTGTTGTTGCCGGTAAGCCTTTCAGGATGCCAGCCGCACCTAAAATTAAGGCACCGGTACAAACTGAAGCTGTCCATCTTGTTGTTTTGTGAACTCTACGAAGCCAATTAAGTACTTCGTCATCAACCATTTGACCTGGCGTGGTAGTACCCCCGGGCACGAGCACAATATGAGGCGAGGGTGTTTCAGCAACAGAATGCGTCGCGGCAAGGAGAAGCGCACCACCTTCTGTGGTGATTGGCCCCACCTCTTTAGCAACAAAACGTATTTCAGTATTTGGTATACGTGACAATACTTCATAAGGGCCAACTGCATCGAGTGCAGTGACACCTTGATATAACAGGATTGCTATTTGAAAAGGTCTATCTGTTTTTTCCATAGTCATATCATCTCATAAAAACTTATATTACGCCCAAAAAAGCACAGCTGTATGCTGTACGACCAATTCGATGGCTTAACCAGCACAGCAGGATTTTCTGCTGTGCTGGACCCGAAAAGATAGCATTTGGAAGTGCCGCTATAACGACGATATTCGGTGGCATCGACTACATCATTTGTCGTCGTTCAAGAGCCCACAAAGGTTAGCATGACCTATCAAGGCTAGTAGTTAGTAAGTACCCTCGTGATACTCTAGCACAAGCGGAGTCCCTCCGGGAGCTTCGCATGTCAAGAAAACAATGCGCTTTAAATTCGCGCGGTAACATGCTTACATAGAAATATGAGTGAAACACCTTTTCACGGTGAAGGCGATGCCGGCAAAGAGCTTCGTGATGCGGCAATTGATAACTTTAACGATAATCTTAGCCAGCGCATACTTAAGTCTGACCCCAATAAACTCACCTTTGCTTCTTCGTCTGCTCATGATCTAACCCTAGAGTTTGAAACGATTTTTACGCCGCTTTCGCCAGATGCACAAACGGCCATGCAAGCCGGCCTGACAAAAATAGTTTTTGCTTTTACTGAAAGTGGCGACCACTCTCAAACGCTTACCAACGACGATTTTACTGAACTGATGACAACTATTGCCCAAAAAGCTGTATCACCACACAAAAACCCTCAAGCATTTAGCGAAACACTCAATCAAGTGGCCAATCACCTACTTGCCATCAGCGTCTCTCTGTCTGACGTGCCGCTGGAAGAAAAGGTTAAACGCGTAACTAGGCGTGTCATGCAAGACTTATATGAATCACCTCAAATAAAAAAACGATCGTTGAACCCGATCACGTTATTACAAAACTTTCTAAAAAAACGAAAGTAACCCTTAAAAGTAATAGTATTAAACCCTCTAAGCTACCTTCTATGCTATAGAATGAGACCGTCATCAATTTTTATCTGAAATATAGAGTAAAGTTGGGGTGCTTATCACGCGGATAAGCCCCCAACCCCGTTCACGCATTAACAGTGGTTTGGCGTACCGCCGCGGAAGAACAGCCAGTCATAACCGCTTGGAGCCTTGATCCAGAAGCTATCAGATTTGTCCGTCGTGGTGATACGAAGCCTGGCACCCGGCCAGAGCTCCGGAATTTCAGTCTTATCAATGACTATAATCGGCTCCCCCTGCTCCACGACAAGGTGGAAGGTAGTGTCATAAGTTACGAAACTGTTATCGGCATTATACTCCTTCTCAAACCACACGCCATTATTGTCGGAATAGACATGCAAGGTATTGTCGCGACCACCGCAATCATTCAGCCAATCGCCCTGCAACCACGCTAGCTCCTTTGCAGGCAAAGCTACCGCGAAGGACGAATAGCTCGGATCTTCAGCATTCCAGCCCGCACTCACCAGTATTTTCATAAGATCTTCCAGGGCTGGAATAATCTTGAGCTCCTGGCCTATCGCCTTCGCTAGCTCGTATACGCCAAACTTGTCTATCATGACGCTCAAAAAGCACTTGCCCAAAATATCGGCAAGCTTGCCTGGAACATCACCGGCTACCATACCGTAAATCTGCTGTGTCGCCACGGCCATGCAGTTCAAAGCGCTGCTTCGCATGCTAACAGCGCCAGCCAGCAAGCTCTGCGGAAAGAAAACCTTGAGCATGCCCATAGCCAGCTCAACCACCGTAGCTGACCACGAAATGCGCCCTGTTACTGTAAAACTATCGGGCGCGGCATTGCCGATCGTGAAGCTGGCAACGTCAAGTCCGTTAGCAAAGGCAATGTTGCCAACCTTGCCCACCGCATTACGTACAAACGGCACCAGTTCCATAATGCTTGGCAGCATATTGGCACTGACGCCGGCGGCATCGGTGCTAAACATCATTGGCAATGCCCAAGCGTTCTTGATAAGCAGGGTGCCGCCATCTGGCTTTCCGCGCTTTAATACACAGGCATCAACTTTCTCTTTTCTGGTGGGCGGATTAGCGTGACGGTATACTCCGGATGAGCTGGTTCGCATTTGAACTTACCGTCGTCGAACCTGCCAGTGGCATTGTTCTTCATCTGTTTGATGAACTCTGCGCCGGTCTGCATGAACAAATCGGTCGGCACAACGTTTGGTGCAAGCGAGTAAGTAATGGCTTGGCCATCAACTTGAACCTGCTGCTCGCCCGTCTTTACCCACACCGCCCGATAAAGCGAAAAGTGGGGCGCCTTCGCAGTAAGCTTATCGCCCTCTACGCGAGTCTCAAGTGGCACCCACCCTAGTTTGGTGTTAAATATCTGTATGCCGGCGTTATAAATGCTGCGCTGCGGTCTACCGGCGCTGTCGGTCCGGCTCAGAGGAACCTCTGATGCATCGACATAAAAGGTTATCGACGCTTTAGCAAGCGGACCTTCCGGCACAATATCAACCGGCTCACCTATGATATCGACTAGACTATCAATAGGTGCTTGTGGCACTTCGGTAGCCGGGTCTTTAAAGGTAATGCGGGTAGCTTGCTTTACGCCGCCAGCCTCGACTTTTACTGACACATCGCGGCGCCAGTCAGTAACTTCACCGCCGCCTGCTTTAATCGTCTCTGATGTGTTCCAACTGCGAAACCAATAGATCGCACCAACAACAAGCGCTACCACAACTATGAGCGCGGCAGCTCTAGCTGCTGTCCTTTGACGCCGTGTAAGGCGCACTTCAAACCTCCTCAAATTGTGAAACGGAACAATAAAAACGCCATTTATAGGCGCGTTTCATCATAAATAGTATAACATTTCATGGGATGTCTCCCCCGCGAATGTGCACGGGGGGAGCTACCCATATCTTTAGAAGCGAGTTAGGCTTTTGGCTCCTCTATCTCGTCCGCCACCGGATACTCGAGGATTTTCGCGAGCACGTTGTCTTTGTGAAGCAGAACTGGCTGGCGATGCCGAGGGGGAACCGGTTGACCGTCATCGCCTCCCCGATAGAGTACATACCAGCGCGGCTCACCTTTGAGCCTACTATTATACTTACTCGAGGCAAAGAAGTCTTCTTTGTCTACTTCCCAGTCCTCGCCGACGTAAACATAGAGCAACGGGCCAGATTCATCGCTCTCAACACACAGTTGTTTACGGGGAATACCAATTGAGGCTATCGCTGCTATGTCATTCCAGCCATAGTATCGGTGCTAAAGTCTGTGAAACGCAAGCGCGAAGTCTGCTCCACTGACATAGCTGGCTATTTGATGCCGTTCGCCTCCCCCTTTGTACTCGAAGAACTGAACATCAATACCGGGAACCCTCCAGTTCCGTTCCTCAAGTGCTCTTACGATCTGCTCAGCAACCTCGTCAAACGGAAATTGACGCGACTGAGGATAAAGAAAAGCAGGTTTCATAATCATTCTTACTGCTCTCCGAACGAATCTGTCTATCGGGATATGGGGTATTTGAGATAACTCAAACCTGCAATACTATACCATAAGAAATATAGTTTATAAACACTCTATAATGGCAATTATCCCTTGACGCCATAACACCTCTATAATATACTAATAACAGATATGAAGTTCACCATAAAACAGTTCAACGAGAAGTTCCCGACCAGTGACGCTTGCTTGGACTATTTATGGCAAATCCATTTTGCTGATAAGCCTTGTGAGCGCTGTGGCTTGCTCGAAAGCTTCCATAAACTGCCGAAGCGCCCCGCCTATCAATGTGAATGCGGCAACCAAGTCTACCCGTTGGCTGGTACACCATTTCATAAATCAACAACCGACCTACGCACCTGGTTCTTGGCGATCTTCTTCATGACCAATACTCGCTCCGGCATGTCCGCCCTACAGTTTCAGCGTATTAGTGGCGTCACCTACAAAACGGCTTGGCGCATCTTCAAACAAGTTCGCCTCATGATGGCAGACGACGATATGCCGCTAAACGATGATGTCGAAGTAGACGAAGCCTACATGCACCCCAACCCACAAAAACGAAGCACCGCCAAACCACACAATAGCCAAGTGGTGTTTGGAATGGTAGAGCGTGGCGGCCGCGCAAGGATTAAGCACATCAAAAGCTCTGGTGTCCGTATGCTTATTCCCGAAATCCAAAAGAACATTGGCAAGACAGCCACGATCTATACGGACGAACACGGCTCATACCGTTTACTGAAACAGCGCGGCTACCAGCATGAGACAATTAACCATAGTGAACAGCAATATGTCGTTGGCCGGGTGCACACCCAAAACGTCGAGAACTTCTGGAGTCAGTTCAAGCGCGGTATTTATGGCGTGTACCGTCACTGTAATCCGAAATACCTCCAGCACTACGCCAATGAATACGCTTTTAGATACTCAAATCGCAAGAGCGATACGCCAATGTTTGAGCTGGTTTTGGCTCAATCCGGTAAATAAAAGAGTTATCCTCCGATACCCAACTTACTAATCCTGTAAAACAGATAGCGCTAGCACTTTTCTTTCTCTCTTTCTTTCTATATAAAATAGGAGAAGGAGGGATAGGCACAGAGTATAGTCATATCGAGCAACCTACTAAAAACTAACCCAAGCATAAATCAGTAACTAATAATAAATCCTTAAACTTAAATGTCAGACAATACTAATACAATCCAAGTAACTAAATCAGAACCAAAGTATCGTAAAAAACTAAATCAAGAACAACTAGCAGTATTAAACTTGCTATATACATTCAGGTTTGCAAGCAGTGAGCAAATAGCTAAATATTCAGGCAAGAAGAATAGCAAGCATGTTCAGAAGCGACTCAAGATACTTGAAGACCAGGAATACATAGCCAAACGCTACGATAAGTCTTACAAGCTCAAGGGCAAGCCAGCGGCTTACTATTTGACGTCGAAAGGTGCGCGTGCGTTAATCCAGTATGATCCACCGGAAGAAGACGAACCAGTTAACATTAAGCGCATTTACAAAGATAAAGATGTCTCCGAGAACTTCGTCCAACATAGCCTCAATATACTAAGTATCTATTTGCAGCTTGACGATCTATACGATGACAAGCTCAGATTCTTCACCAAAACACTACTGAGCTTCGAGAAGTACGAGTACTTTCCGCAACCCCTGCCTGACGCCTTCATTTCCGTGAGAGGTGGTGCGCAGGGCAAAGGAAAAACCAGACGCTTCCTCCTTAATATCTTTGAAGATAACGAACCATTCTTTGTGCTAATCCGAAGAATCAAGAAATACCTGGAGTATGCCGGAAGTGGCGAGTGGGCTGCTACTGAGATGGAGCTGCCAACTATTCTAATGGTTGCGGAAAACAAGAGTGTTCACAAGCGGCTGAGAAAGCGAATAGCTAAAGAGCTGCGAGATTCATACGAGGAAGTAGCTTTTGCAACTACTCGGCTCGATTACTTGCTGGATGCTGGGTACGAAGGCAAAGTATGGTTCTCGATTGACGAGGATGGGGATGATCCTGATGAGCCGATAATGCCCGTGATTCTTACGAGGCTGCCGCAAATGGATAATTAGTACTTCCACTTTTTGCAAGCAAAAATGGAAGTCCCCTATTTGCCAGAGGGAAATAGGTTTGAAATTATCTCTTAGGGTATACTTAAGACTATGAAGCAACTGCCCGCTAAGCCGACCATCAAATTTGAAGATCTAGAAAAATTGGATATACGTGTGGGGACGATTGAAAAAGTCGAAGACATCGAAGCCTCAGATAAGCTTGTCCGGCTGATAGTAGACTTTGGCGAGTTCAAACGTACTATCCTTGTTGGAATGAAAAAAGAACGAGAAAACCCAGTCGAAGTTGAAGGCAAGCAAGCCTTGTTTGTCGTGAACCTTGAACCACGTAAAATGATGAGCGAAATGTCCGAAGGCATGGTTTTTGATATTGGCTATTCAAATGGCATAACGCCCGTGCTGGCCGTGCCGGAGAGCCAAGTGCCTGATGGAGTCAGTGCGGGATAATCAAATAGCCCAAACAAAAGACTCGAGGAGTCTTTACAAATCCTCCACTCCACGCTACTATACTTATAAGTCTCATTAACGGGGCGAACAATTCGTAAGGCCTAACCCTACTCTGTAGGCATGGTCTAAAATACCTACCAAGATACTGATCCCGTCGTTCAGCATCTTGGTAGGTCATGTCCCGAAAGGGTCATGGGGTGAAAGCCCGCTGGCGGCGGGTTCTGTGTTTTCCGAGACCCGAGCACTTCCATGGTAAGGAAGGGTCACGAGAACCACCGCCAAAATAAACCTACCAAGGAATAAATCATATGCAACGACTACTTACAGTCGCTACGGCTGTATTTATTTTTGTCCAAAAATCCAAGCCAAACACGCCAAGCGAGGCCAGTTGTGGCAATTACTAAGTTGCCACCAGACTTTACGCTATCCGACCCGCTGACCTGTGCTATTTGCGGCGTGAAGCTCGACCTAGATAAAGCCACCGCCGGAATGCTCGACAGTAGCCGCCAGCAAGCCTTCGCTTGTGTTTCGCACTTCTCTGAGGTCGAAAAGCTCATTACCGGCTGGGCTGACTTTGCCGCAAAAGAAAAGTACAAAGCTCTGCACCACGGCCAAGAGCCGGATGATCTACTTACTAAAGTTGGTGGGCACTATGCGCGGCTTGATTCGTGAGGAGTATTCGTTTGGAGCAAATCCGGGCGTAAAGGATTTAGCCCGACACCTTTATACGAGAATAACCTGCGGCAAGGTTGTGATTGTTGCGGACAATCCAATCTCACTACTCCCAGCCCTCCGCAAGCAGTGGCTTAAGCTGATGCGTAAAGTACAGAAAGAACGGGCCAGCACGCTAAACGCCGAACGTATCTTTGAGCTGAATGAGATGGTGATATGGATGCAGACGCTGCGATTTACAACCACTTGGCCGCCTGACCCGTACAAAGCGGTGGATGTGTACATTGCTACGGTTGACGAGCTACTGCGGTGGGCGCCGGAAGCGGAGTGTCGGACGGTGTATGTGACGTGCGGGGTCGAGTTAGAAGGGCTATACAAGATTACAGCATGGATGAGGAGGGGTGGGCTAGTCGTAGCCTGCAAACTACCCACGCCACAATGAAAACTTCTTCGTAATCTGGTTGAGCTTCTCAATCTCACCAAAAGTAGCCACGCCCCAGTATTCGAGTTCGGCTTCGGGAGTAGCCTTAGTGCGCTCCTGTTGTTCTACATAAGTACCTTCGGTCATCGTACTAGTGAAGTCCACGCATAGCAAACCAGCTTCGTGCAACGCCTCGCGCAAAGTTCGCAGTTTATTAGAATTATCGGCTTGAAGCACAATGAATGGATTATCGGAAATGCTTGGATGAGCATTGCCATCGGCATCTTGATAGTTATCAAAGCGCATTTTAGCTTGATCAGGATAAGAGGCTGCTAATCCAGCCGTGATGTGTCCGAGCGCGTTCATCAGATTACCGGCGGGGATTTTCTTATTTAAAACCACTACAAACTTATGAGTTATTGGATCGTATGTCATGCTGATTAATTCCTCCCATTACCTTACTGTAATGTTTTTTGACTTGTTCTAAGTATAACTGAAATATATGAAGAATACGCCCTAACGGGCGAGGAGAAGGTGCAAGGTGTTGATTGTCTTGCTCATATGAAGCTATTGTACCACATTCCAAAAAAAACAGTGGTAATTGATAGAGACTTATAAGTCGTAGACTTTTTAGTCTCTAAAACACAAGCTAGTAAGTAATGGAATCTACTAGCGCACAAAAGAAATTCGGCAAGAATGTACAGCGTTACCGAAAAGATGCTGGTTTAACCCAAGAAAAACTTGGCGAATTGACCGGTTTAGATCGAGGCTATATTTCTGGCGTAGAGCGTGGCGTACGCAATCCGGCTATACAGAATATTGAGAAGATTGCAAAAGCCTTAAGGGTGAAGCCGTCAAAGTTGTTTGAATAGACCCTCTAGGATGCTTTCACTTACGCACCAGGCACTAGAAAAGTTTGACAACCAGCACGATTTTGAGCGGATGTGTGCCGACATGCTTAATGAGCTAGGATATCAAAACGTTACTCCAATTGCACCGAAAGGCGGTAGTGACGGCGGCAGGGACATTACATTTACCATAAGCGATGGCACAAAAGGGCTCGCCTGCGTTACGCTAAGAACAGATGGCATTCAGAAGTTCAAAGAAGATTTTCACCAGAGAAGCAAAGGCGACTTCCAGCAGTATATCTTCTTTACTAATCAGTATTTGACTGCCGCCCAGAAGCTAAGCTTTGAGAAATATTGCGTCAACGATCTGGATGCGTCATTTATGTCGTATGACGTAGAAGCCCTACGCAGCTTACTCGATAGCGCGCTAAAGTCTATCCGCAAGAGATACTTACATATAGACGATGATCGGGCGGCAAAAATAAGAAGCCAGGTTAAGAAAATCTTACAATATTCTGATGCTCTTGCACCCAATAATTATAAAGATCGCTCCGGGCTTGCTGAATGGCGGTTGAGTTCGCCAGCAGGCAGAGAGCTGTTCTATACCCTTATAGATGCAGAGGATGACGAGCTAGAGCAAGTTCCAGAAATTGGCTCGCTACTACTGGCATACAAGCAAAAATATTACTCCTTTAGTCAAAGCACAAACGCTCTGACTGAGGTTGGTAAAAAGCTTATTTCCAGGCTGCCCTTAAACGAATTCCAATTCATTCATGGCTGGACGATATATTTTGAGTACTTTCTATCACGGGCTTTCGGTAACTCCATATCGGAAACGCGCAACATAGTAGCCGTCAACTACGGTATTACCTACGAGGATTGCGAGAATGCGTACAACTCGATGTTGGCACAATCTGAAGTCAGTACAAAGGTTGAAAAAATAAAGAGCACGGGTTTAGAAGTTGGCAGAGTTGCCGATCAGTTGATGGAATCACTGGGTCTAAAACCCGCAAGCTAGGTTCGCTTTTTCTTGATAATACTCTTAACTGCTTTCTCAAATCGTTCTTTGCCTTGGGAGTGATCCAAGTTTATTTTTTCAGCCTTGAGCCGTTCTTCAACCTTTTTCTGCCACTCTTTATCTTTTTTTGTGGGCTTAGGTGTTTTCTTAGAGTTCATGCCTCCAGTATATAACGAAAGTGTTAGCGTAAACTTATATGGCTTGAGGGTATAATTGCCGGTACGCCACTACAAAAGCAATTATCATCGCCAACATTACGAATAGGCTTTTAATGATATATTTTCTTATCATATATCCCTTTCTTGATCTGATCATATTAATCAGAGAGCTTATGTTAATCTAACTCTCTTTACTGTATAAAATAAAAATTGAAATAATTAAAATTTCTATGTTATATTTAATTTAAATTTTACAATTAGTCTCCATTACCGTGGAGATTGTAAAATATAGATATGGAGCAGCGCTATAAAGAACAGTTATAGTCGCACAGCCAAGAATAGCCAATGATGATAGAGCATACTTTAGGTACCGGCGAAAGTAATCGCCCAGGAAACATTTCGATCGACAGGGAAGTTTTTGCGCGCCAAGAAGATGACTCGTTATTTAGCCCGGCTAATCAAGAAGCACTTGAAGCATACATGGATGCCTACCCGAACACACGGTTGAGGTTGGGTGAAGGTCATTTCTCTACGGAGCGTTGCTTCTATAATCGAAGCTTGATGAAAGATAACACAGCAACTATAATTGTCCCATTTGATTTAAGTGGCGACCTATTGGCGTTAAGCGAAACCCTGCATCAGCTTAATACTGCTGCTGCGTTTGAAGAATTCGAGGTTATACTTGGCGCCGGTAGAAGTTTCTCGCTAGATGGCAGTGAAGCTGGACGGGACTGTCGAAAATATGATGATTTAACAAAATATTTGTATGACCGTCAAAAAAAACTATTCCCATCGGTCCGTCTACGGACAGCTTTAATAGGCACCGATAATAGTACTTTAGATAAAACTTGGGATGCCGCTTTACGTGCAGTTATCGGCGAATCGATTGATTTTAAACGCAGCCCGCACTATCCCATTATCCGCTATGATCCTGGTAGCAAAAGTATGTGCCGGCTAGCCATTCGCACTGTAGCGGAGGATGTTAGAAACAAAGAGGCACATTTAGTAAAGATGCCGGCTTCATTTACTTACCGTTTTGGCCACATCGAAAATACCATCGAAGCCGGACTAGGCTCTACCGATCCCACCGAGCGCCAAGCAGCAACTATAACATTCATCTATGCGCTAACGAAAGATATCATCGAAAGCCAGCTACAAGATACAGAGGAGCGTGTTACCTACCAAGAAACAGGTAGCGGCGCACAACTCATCAACTGGATACGCGTGCTAGCGATCGCACGTCAGGGTAAAGCGGAACACTTCTCAGAAGCAAGTAAAAATAACCTCTTCATTCACATTGCAAGAACTGCTCTAGATACAACAATTACACCACTTCGATATGCCAAACCTAAACATGCAAGAATCTATCTGTCGCATCAGCACATAAAAGAACTGGCCGAGATCGCGCCTCCATGGCAACTCCCCTTCTTAATAAAAGCATTCGAAGACGGTACATATAAGCAAATGAATATCACCCCTCAACCCCAGAGATGGGCAGCTCAGGATGTCATGGCAATGACTGGGATCATGATTTTACGCCAAGAAGCATTAGGTGGCCACGAAATCACAATACCGCCTCAAATGCAAACCGTCTTGGCCCAAGCTATTGAAGATGGAGGGTTTTGGCATAACGAGCAACAACCAACATTTAATCACAGTTGGCTCGACAAAGCGAAGCAGCTCGGTGCGCTTTATTTAGAAAGGTCTTAATCATATCAAAAACGATACCCTAAGATATCGTTTTGACGCATTAACTTGCCGCCTTGTGAAAAAAGCTACACGTTAATTTTTGAAAAAATCGCGAAGAACTGGAGCGATAACATTAGGGTCGACCGCATGAGTTTGATCTGCTAATGTTTGACGAGTAGCATTTGGTAGTTGCGCGGCAAGCGCCTCGGCGGCGTCGTGCATCCAAGATGGGCTGGCACCTCCGTCGACTGCCAATACTGGCGCCTTTACCTTCGCCCAGTAGCCAGCTGGCAGCGGCTTACCCTTCATGAACTCGCCCATAAAAGCAGCGTCGTGTGGAATGGTAGGAGCAATAGCTTTCATGCTGTTCCAAAAGTTCTCATCTTGTTTCATGCCACCAATGAATTCGGCCGGCATGCCGGCAACGGTGGTAAGAAAGTATTCTACGAGTTCATCGAGTTTATCTTCGGCAGCAAGCTTACTTGTGTGACCCAAGTAGTCCTCGAGAGGCTCGCGGCCTTCACCGATAATAAACGGTATTTCGTACACAGCCACCTTACTAACACCAGGTGTCACGGCTGCGGTTTCAAGTGCGACAGCACTGCCCGAAGAAAAGCCGACGAGCATTGCTTCGCCACCAGCGTCTTCAATCAGTGCTTGCACATCTTCGATCTCACGTTCTTTTGTGAAAGGTTCAGTATTACCGCTTTCGCCACGGCCACGACGATCAAAATTATAAACGGTGAAATCTTTGCTTAACAGATCAGCTAACTGGGCAAGTGTTGGATCAACAGCCCACCGGTATGACATTGCACCATTAATTAAGATAACGGCCGGCCCAGAGCCCACTTTATCAAATCCGATTTTAGTACCATCTTTAGAAGTTACAGTTGACATAAAATTCTCCTTAATTCCTATATTTAACTTTATCAGTATTAATTACTTTTTACTGCTCTCATTTTTCCTCTTCTTCCGATATGGCGCTAGCGCTAACTCAACGTGATGCGAAATACAGTTTTCAATTGGGCCTTCCTGCGTCATAGCCCATACATGCCCAGAACCATGCAGAATCATCTGCAGATGTCGTGCTAGTTCATGAGTATCATCAACTCCTTCCAGCTCTCCCTCAGCCTGAGCTTTTTGCAAAAGTTCAGTAATTTGCTTATGACGGTGATCGAATGAACCCTGATAGTTGGTGTATAGATTTTTATCTCGCAGATCCATCAGCAAAAACTCCTGTCCGTTAATAAACCGTTCGATACTCGTCGCGAAACCCAGTTCCGTTGTAAGCTGTGCCAAAATAGCATCAAGGGGCGAAGATGTTTTGTCCATCGCTGCCTGTACTTTAGCATTAGTACGCTCTAAAGCGTATTTATCGGCCTCTAATACGAGCTGGTGCTTGGTTTTAAAACGTCGTACCAAAGCCGCCGGAACAAGCCCAACGCGCTTACTCAATCGCTCAAAAGTTAACCCGCTCGGGCCTCGCTCCATGAGTAATTGATAAGCTTCAGCAATAATGCTTTGGTCCGTCATTGACCGTGGACGCGCCATAAATGTTAATCTCCTCTAGTTAGTGAACGTTCATTCGCTAATATAATACTTCCTGGCTTTTGTGTCAACACTTTACAAGTTTGAAAGGATCTTAAGACTTACTTGGAATACCCAGATTACTCTAATTTACCGAAGCGCAACAGGGTTCGCAATTTTAATGCGTCTTGAACGATCTCATCCATTTTCTGGTGAAGCGTTTTGGCAAGAAAGGCATTAAAATGCAAGCATAACTCACCAGCCATTCCATCTTGCCGCCGCTCACGAAGCGTTGCGGTGCGACCTTCAAATGACGACACAACGCTCCCAGCAAGCCACACGATGTGGCGATCGGTTATACTAAATTGTTCATATCGTTTAGCAATTTGTCCCGCAGATGCAACATCCTGACCTGCAATAGGGAATTTTTTAATTGCTTCTTCGAGCCCGAATGCCGTTTTCTCTTTAGCCCACAAAACTCCATTCTTATCCTGGCGAAGCATAGGTAAGCTTTCACGACGGATAAGCATTTTTATTATGCTTAATTGGCTCGTTGCACCAACTTCGCTGAGATATTCAAGCAAATTGACGTTATATTCAGGCGGTATCTGTATCTCTTTTGTCTCTTTCTTTTCGGCTTGTCTTGGAGCACGAGGAATACCTGCTTTAATAGGTATGCCAGCAATATTGTCATGTTGTTTCGATGATGCTCGTGAAGGTGGAGTATCCACGCGACGAACGTCTGGTAATACCCCTTCGGTTGCACGGCGTTCTTGCTCTGCCTGTGTCGGCTTGCTACCACGAACATTTAGTACACCTTCGTTAGCAGATAGGTTGTCAAGGTCAATAATAACTTCTTTCTGCGGTGACGCCTGCAGAGATTCGGTAGATTCTATTCGAGACATTGGTTCGGCTTCTGGCTCGGGTAATAATGCCAAAAACTTTTCTTCAATAAAGCGCTTTTGCACTTCTTGAGTGTATTGCCATCGCTCAGGGTCCAAGTCAGTAGGATTGTGTATGAGCCTATCGTAGTATATTTTTCTTATTCCTTGTTTGCAGCCGAACTCTTCTTCAAGTGCTTCTACACCCTTCCATGGATAGCAAGAAACTGGTCGCCGTATGCCAATCGGCAGCTTTTTTGGTGAATAGCTATTATTTTTTAGCCAACTCCTGATTGTTGGATCGCTTGCGTTGATAATCTTTTCAATTGCACTAAATGGCAACAAGTACGGCGGTAATTTCACACGCCTCACGCGTTCTAATAATGGTTCGTATACGTCTTTTCGCAAGTGGCCAGCAGGCGCTGCACCCTTTGAACGCATCGGTATTATAGTCTCCTTCTCGGCCTCCGTCATGAGGTTTTGAAAAGTCCCATAAGTACGACCAGCCATTTTAGCTAAGTCGGCAATGCTCTTGTGATGTTTGTCGGCGAAAGGAATTTCATGATAGGCTGCCCGCAACTCATCAGCCTCCTGGGCAGATATATGCTGACACCACCCCTTAATGCCATGTACTGGGTTGCGCCGCTTATAGACACCTAGCTCATTAGATACGAATGCAGTCGTCAGCTCTTGTTGCAAGTCTACAATTGGAATATCAGTTTCTTCTGCGATTGGTATGGCCTCAATAGCAACGCTAATCAATATAATTTGTTCAAAGTTATAGCACTTCGCCCTCACATGTGTTTTACCGAGGCGGGGTTGGGGCTCGACCCCTAGCTGCTTTGCGATTTTAAGAAAAAAGTCTTTGCTGACACCGCATAATTCTGCCACCTCCTCGGCAATCAATTCTACTGCGCCAGCCTCTTTAGGAATAGGGTTCTCTTCTAAATATTGAAGGGCGGCAGGTTCATACCAGCGGCTATATTCAAAGCCATCATCACTCGGCATCCAGATGCCTTCATAGCTGAACCCTTGCTTATCAAGTGTCAAATGTAAAATACCAATTGGAACTTCTAAATCTGCGGCCAAAACAGAACTTTGCACATAGCCCTCAGGCGGTTCAACACGTTCACCTAGCGTAATTGCACGCAGCGGTTTATCAACTACCATGGCATCAGTTATATGACTAGGAAGTCCAGACAGGTCCACGCCAGTGCCACGTTGTTTTAGCTCAACTTTGTCGGTGAGCCCTCTTTGTTCATCTGACTTGCCGCTCCATTCGGTTGACAATAATGCCTTACCCGATTCTTCATCTGTTTCGTCCTCTACATCTGGTGCAATGATCGTACCTGAGATAACGTGGTCAAGCCCATACACTTGCCACAACGAAACCATGGGACGTTTTGACTTATTAGCACGAGGAACAAGCTCTATTAGTTCTGATATCTCCCCATCTTCATCAAGGCGGCCAGGCCGACCTGACTTTTGCCCTAAATCAAGTATTGAAAAGTGTGGCCCAATCATAATGCCAACTGTCAGCTTCTTAATATTGGCACCTTCACGAATCATGCGCGATGTGGCTACCACCCGTACCGCACCTTGATCAAATGCTTCAAGATCTTCGTCGCTCTGCTTATTATGTGAACCGACAGCTTTTGCAGTATCTTCGCCAGCTAATTCATTCACTAGTTGAGCAACACGCTTGCTCGGGCCACCAGGGTTATCCTTTGTACCAGCTCGTCCATACACCACTACTTTGCGGCCGGCTTTCATATAGTGATAAGCGAGAATTGCCGCCATTGCTTCTGGATCGTCATCATAGGTAAAGGTGAGTAAACGTGTCGGGTTTAAGATACCTTCTTTAATATAGCCACTCATCGTCCCTTCTTCTATGTAACGGTATCGACGACGTAAGTCATTAAGCTCATTATATGCAGGGGTGGCAGTAAATAAATAGCAGCGTATGCCGATTCGCCCGATATAGGCTTGCATCTGTGGCCCCAACCCTATGTGACCCTCATCGACCATTGCCAAGTCGAATTCACGAGGATCTAGCTTAACGGCCGACTTATCAGTAGTTGCAACGAGTGGGCCCCTCTTATTTTTCAATTTGCCATAATAAGCCGTGACGCCAACGTTGCCCAGAAACCGTTGGAAGGTATCGTCGCCCCGTTTGCCAGTAAACTGCTCGACTAACCTTACCTCTGATGTTGCCAGCATGCCACGCAGCTCCCGGTCATCAGTTTCAGATAAAGGCTGGCCAATGCCGGCACATCGCGCCAGTGCTGCTTCAATGATCGTCTTGCCACTACCTGTCGGGGCAATAATCGCCATTGTGTCGTTGAATCGCTCACGCAGAGGTGTTGTTTTCGAATACTCCAAATCACGCGGCACGGTTTGTGAGTGCGCAAACATCTTACGGGTAATTTTTGCCTGTTTTTGAGCTCGCGGGGTAGAAGGATTATCGGCACCCGCAGGAAGTGGCTGCTGAACCTCGCGTTCAGCCCGATAAATATTATTAGCTATTGCCACCAGACTTTTTATAAACTTTACATCGTCAGTCTCAGCTACTTGCTGCAACTCTTGTGCCGATAAAGAAAACCCTAGCTCCACCGGCCTTCCGGTCTCATTAGCTATTATACTCAAGGTTAGCTCATAAGCTTTAACACGAACATCGCAGCGTTCAGCATCTTGATCGGCAAGCGCTTCCTGAACAGTAAAACCATTTGGGAATACCGGCATGCCTAATACCGACTCGGCTACTCTCAAGTTTGGTAGTTGTTCAGACGAGTGAGAATGTTCAATGATGCACCTCGGCTCTTGTCCTCGTATTACTCACGTTATCATGTCACAATATATATCTTAAAAATGGGGGTGCAGACCGGCCCGCTCAGTGCTTTTCACAAAGAGCGGGCCGGCCTGTTTATACGCCTTTGACAGCGTATGTGAAACTACCTACGCGGCGAGATCGAACTGCGCCTGGCTCCGCATCAGGCTCGCCGACGACGCGTCGCCAGCATCCCTGATGGTGTTGAAGATCCAATCGGCGTAGTAGGCCACATCGGTTGTCACCATGCGGCCGGGATTTCCCTGAGGATCGGTCGAGCAAAGACGCTCGTGGAGGTCCCACGAGTCGCCATCGCCATTCACGATCCCCACCAGGACATCCTCTTCCTGGCCCTCGATCCACTGCTGCTCCGAAATGGGGGAGCCGCTATCGCCGAAGCAGGCCTGACGATGCTGACCGTCTGCCGAAACGAAACAGTTCATCCTCTTCGCGTAGAAGAGGTTCTCGCCCGTCTCGGGGTTGACCAGCCGGCACTTCTGCGGCCCCACCTGACGCAGCTCCAGCTGCTGAAGCCAATCAGGAATTGCGCGCCTGCACTCGACGATCGTGATGTCGATATCGCAGACCGTACCCCAACCAGAAACGAGTGCCGTCTCGCCGCTGTTCGGCTTGCTCGCCTTCCCAAGGCGGTACATGATACCGCCTGAAACGGCTGGGTCCACAGGTGGATCCACACGAACCAGGGCGATGTCGTCCTTGAACTCCCCGTTGTAACCAGGGTGCCCGTAGACATCAGTGACTGTGGCCGTCACGCCACCGGTCTTCCATGCCAGTGAGCCAAAGCGCGCCTGGATGCCCGGCTGGACGGCTGCAAGACAATGCTGTGCCGTCACCACCCACTCCGGAGCGATCTGAGCGCCGCCACACCGGTGAGTCGGTGTGCCGTTGGCGTCAACCGTCTGGAATGACACCGTCCAGGGTGTCGAAGCAGGCAGCCCACCGATGATCCGCGGTCCGGCCGTAGCCGCTGTTGCTCCATTCAAGAGGGAGGCTGCCATCACCAAAGTGGCGACAAACCCTCTCACGAGCTGTTTCCTTGTCAAGGAAACAAACTCCTCTCTTAATCGCGTAACCCTAACCTGACCTACCATCTGTCAGGTGCTCTCACTAAAAGAGCCTTGATAATTGTATGTTGGAACATTCGCAAATACAATTAGTCATCTGCGTGAACGTGATAAATAATTTACAACATGGCTGGATATAGCTTTATTTTCTACAGAGAGAGATAACACTCCCATTCACTTGAAAAGATACTGGCAGCTCACTGTGGCTTTATAGCTAACCCTAAGGTAGTTATAGGCGCAGCCGGCCCCCCACTCGCAAAGAGAGGGGCCGGCTACTAAAAGCAGCTAGAACTCGAACGTGATCGTGATGGTGCACTTCTTGAGGGCGGCGGCGGCCTCAACCTCAGTAGGTTGCACCCCGCCACGATCGAGCCAAACAACACGGAAGGGCTTCTCGGTCCTGAGAGCGTCAACGATCGGCTGGACCAGGACGGCCAGATCCCTGGTAGTCATCCTGTCGAGCTGGCGCTGATCAGACAAGCTGAGATCCAGCTTGTCAGCGATCACGCGCGCAGGGTCACGACTCAGCTCGTGCAGTAGCTCGGCCTTATCAGACCACCCAATGGCAGCGTTGATGCCCTCCGGCGTAGGTTTGAGTTTGTTTTCCGTACCAGTCACGTACGCTCCTTAACTTATTGGCGCGATACCGCGCAATAAATAAGATATCAAAAGAAAGTTATCAAATATTTAACTATTAGCTTTTGTTTCACTACGAAAAAAGATCCAGGCTTAAAATCTGGAAACGTAATGCGACTAACTTATCGGCCAATACTCTGGCCTGACGCAAGTCCCGATCGATGATAAAACGCAGATGCTCTTTATAGGAACTAGGTTGTGGTGGGTTATGACCCACCACAACCTAACTCATCCCTAGCGTTGGTCGATCCAATCTCCGACTTTTGCACCGTCATGCCAGTAGCCGGCATTGACTCCGCGCCATTGCTCGCTGAGTTCATTGGCGCGGGTATACCCCTCAACCAATACTACCCACTGGAGTGCATAACGACCGCCTTCGCGCGTATCCTTTTGGATGATCTTGCCTTGGAGCACATCGTAGTAGTATTTTATAAGGCGACCATGATAATGCGTTACGAGGAGGAGACCGCCAGCCAGCAGAAGTGCAAATGGCACCGCGACGAAATACCAGTGATCGTGAAACCACTCAACTGAAAATGCCGGTGCCGGCTGACACTCCTCCGGCAAGTTACTGGCGATGTTAGAATTATCGTCATAACGCTCACAGTAACTTGGGCGATAATATGGAGACCCATAGTCATCAACTTTGTCAACAGACCATATAAGCCACCCCGCCAAACCTATTACGCCAGTGGCAATCATAAGCGCACCGAAAGCTATCCGCCTCTTCAGAGAGATTTGGCTGGGAAGTTCCTCGTCATATTTCACAAAACCAGTGTCGTCAACCATTACCTGCCCATCCAGAGGGATCGTAGGAGAGAGCTTCGACAGATGTCGAACAAACATACTATAGCAGTAACTTTTAAAGCGTCAACACAATTCACTATTTTCAGGCCTTAACTAGTTTAACTGCTAAGAATAATTAATTACTCCTCTTCGGAAATACTTTTTGACGCAGCGTTGAATTATACCCAAGTTGCTTTGATTATGGTTGCCACTTGACTAGAAAGCTAAATAAAGTATAATTTTAAGTTAGTGAACATTCATTCACTAACTTAAATAATGTATAATCAAATGAGGAACCACAAAAATGGACGCAAAAAAGCTAAAAGCACTAAGCGAACTAATCCCAGACAGTATTGCCCTTCCCGGCAGTGAATTATATGAAAAAGCGAGCCAGTTTTTTAAACGCACGCTGGCACCAAATATTGTAGTACGTCCTACTTCAAGTGAAGAGATGGCGGTTATTATTCATTTTATTAATGAAAACAAGTTGCCTTTTGCAATTAAGAGCGGCGGTCATAGTAATATTGTGTATGATTTGGCTGACGATATAATATTAATTGATTTAGCCGCCTTGGCTGAAGTAGAAATCGCAGACAAAGAAAAAGGCCTTATACGAGTAGGCTCCGGGGCTTTAGCAGGTAAGGTGGCAAATAAACTTGATCAACACGGACTCGCCCTTGCTTCGGGTGACAGCCGCGTAGTTGGTATAGGTGGTTTAGCCACGGGTGGAGGTTTAGGCTTTTTAGTGCGCAAATACGGTGCACTTGTTGATGATGTTGTTTCTTTAGAGGTAGTAACCGCTGACGGCACTATTGTAGAAGCAAATAAAAATGCCAATGACGATTTATTTTGGGCTATCCGCGGCAGCGGCAGTAATTTTGGCATCGTCACCCATCTCACCATTCAGGCTCATCCGGTGACAAATGTTTTTGAAGTTACCGTGAGTTACCCGCTTGAAAATACTGCCACCATCATAAAAGGTTGGCGCAATACAATGCGAAACGCACCTGCCGAGTTTACGAGTATCCTGACGGTGTTACCCTCAAAAGCAGATACCCCCGGTTCTGTTCTCATCCATGGTTGTGTTATTGGCGCCGATGAAACGATTGCCAAAGAGATTGTCGCCCCTCTGCTAATCATTGGTAAACCAAACCGTTACTCTCTTGAACCTATGCGCTATAAAGATATACTAGAAGATATGTCGTTTCGAGCAACAGCTCGATATTCAATTGCTCGTAATGCTTTTTTGAAAACATTCACCGATGAGGCTATTGACACCATTGCTCGCTTGAGTGATCAAGGCACACTCCCTGTGCTTCAGATCCGTCATGTCGCTGGCGTGATGAATCAGCGGCCCCTTGCCATGACCGCTTTTTCACACCGCGATAGTGAGGTGCTTGTTTATTACTCAACCTCAGTAGATTTTAACGCAACCGAGAAAGAAATTCATGCGTCGCTTGAAGCTTGGCGCATTCTTGAACCATTAGGTTCAGGCTGCTATATCAATATGTCAAGTCTGGCCACTAAGACGGAAGTGGCCAGAGCCTTCCCGCCCGAAGTACTGAAACGGCTCGAAAAAATCAAAAAACAATATGACCCCGCTAATATCTTTAGTGCTAACTACAACATTCCACCTGTCCAGTAGCGGCTAACTTTTCAGAAAAGTCTAGCAGCAATTACAGCGCATACCGGCTGGTCACACTTTGAACTATGCCAAGTTTGCAGTCAAGAGATAGGTAAACCAAGAGCCGTTCGGGCAGTAGGAACGGCTCTTGGCAAAAAACTCGCTTTACATATTAACCCTTGCCACCGGGTGATCAGCAGCTCCAGTGGCTTGGGCAGCTATATTGCTGGCTAGCGTAAGCAATATTTGCTAGAGCATAAACGAATCAGATAAAAGGGGGCGACTTAGCTAGCCATAGTCAAAATATCAAGACGATGGCCGCCTAGATCAGTCAAGCCTCGTGAGTACATGCCAATCTCTGCTTCTTCAATTGTTTCGCCTGCCAGTTTACCACCGGCGGCCACAGCTACATTAACAATTTTATCAACTTCTTCGCGGCTTGAAACTTCGATAGCAATACCCACTTCGGCTACCTTGGTTGTATCGGCAATCTCACGCTGTTGGTTTTGTTGAAAGAAAACCGTGTCTGCAAGTATCAATTGAACATTGTCGTTCACCACAACAAAGACATTTTGGTCATTACTATATTCTTCGTTAACCTTAAAACCTAACTTACTATAAAAGTCGCGAGCGGCAGCAACGTCTTTAGTTGCCATGTTAATAAATACTGATTTGTTCATAGTATTCTCCTTTTTTAACATTATATATCCTACATTCCACATTAGTGAACGTATATTCACTAATATAATACAGTCTCTTTGACGTGTCAACTTTTACTAACATTAGTTTTGAAACTTCTCTTCCCAAACACTCGTTTTAAGGCTTCGTAATCGGTTCTTACTTCAATCTTCTCATCTTCAAAAAATATTTTTGGGCCGAAATCTCTTTCAACTTTTTTCTCAAACCATGTTTGCCATTCTTCATATGAGTTAAGATTATCTGGCCGATTCATATAACAAATCACTGGAAAGAAACTTGTTTGCAAATGCCACATACCATCTGCGGTTGCCAAGATCTTTCCCTCTAATACTGTCGGAAGATGGCCAGGATGACAGGAGTGGGTACGAATAGCCTCCAAAATTTCATCACGTGCTTTTTTGCGAAAACCAGCTTTTCTTAGTATTTCTTTTCCCTTTTCCCATGACCACGTATCGAAATCTGTATGATCTCTTTCGTAGCGGCTATCTCCAAGGTCATGCAGCAAGGCTGCACAATAAGTTTTTTCGATATCAGCTCCATATTTCTCTGCTAATACCAATGCTTTATTGGCTACCCACTTTGTATGATTATGCCACATCCATTTGCCCATGCTTGTGGTGGCTGTCTCATAGAGTCCACCGACTTCAACGAATACTATTTCGCTTTTTTCCATGCCATGACTATAGCATGAATTTAAATAGTGAATGACTATCGTGAATATAGTTATTGCGACTTATCAAAGGAGCAATGAGCAGAAGATTAGCGAGGGTTAGAGAGTGTAAGTATAGCCAAAGGATAGTAATGATGACTGTGATAAGCTTGTGACATGAACCAAGATGATATTTTTACTCTCAATATAGCTCGTATAAAAAAATTTGAAAAAATTGAGGGTCGCCCCTGGGGTATAGAAGGTGCCATTATAGAATTAACAAAACAAGTAGGCGACCTCTCTGCGCTCATTATGACAAAAGAGGGTTATTATTTTAATGATCGTGACAAATACAGTGATAAATACTCAACAAGTACGGGTGCGATTGCAGACGAACTAGCTGATATTACCTTTGCCGTCACAAGGATCGCACAACATTACGGCATCGATGTTATGAAAGCCACTCAAAAGGCAGCGCAAGAAGATGAACAATGGTTTAAAGAGAAAGGTATAAAATTTTAATCGCTAGGTTGTCGCCGCTTTATAAAGGCGCTCAACCGTCTTCCATGTGCGTGTAGTAATCTCTTTGCCCAAAAGCCTTTCTAAGCGAGACATCAAATCAGGTGTTTTTGCTGCGGTTAAATCTATAACACTGTAAATTTCGTGGCTGCTAGTGGCGATAACCTTATAACCGCGCCCCGCTGGCTCATTACCGGTAAGCGTGTTCTTGTGTTTTAAGAACGTTACGGTAAGATAAGTCTTACTACTGTGTTGGTATCTTTTAAAAGGATTTTTTGTAATAATATCGTGCAGTTGATCTGAGGTTCTCGCAATTGTGCTGCTGCGAAACCCGAGCTGAGCCGGCCACGCCGCTTCAAGCTGGCGCTCAATAGCTGCAGTATCAGTATTGTCAGCATCAAAGATAACGTTGCCGCTTGAGATAACTGTTTTGACATTTGTAAACCCAAGGTTTTCAAAAACAGCACGCAGTTTTTCGTTACGCATGTTGGGATTCGTGGGTGCGATACCCCTGAGAAGTGCAATATATCTCGCCATAGTCTTAGTATACGGTAGATCTTTCTTTACAGGGAAGATACTTCGCATTCACCTGTTCGATTTGCTAAACCTCTGGCGGGTGGAAGTTGTCTACATGAAAGTAAACCTCGGCGTCAATGAACCCTTGGCGCTCTCTTTCTTCAATATCTTTCATCGTTAATGCGGCTACTGTTGCTGCAACCTCACTATATCTTCCGTGCGGGTTAATCATAGGAAGATACCGGTCGATCCAGGCCTTAAGCATTGGTCTATCTTTAAGATATGCAGCTTGTTTAGCTAAGGCTTTTTGCTTCCCCTCAGGATCATAATATATTTCTTGAAAAGCACTGGGATACGGCGGAGGCATCGGGCGGCCTACATTACCGATTAAATAATTACTCACGACAGCGGCAAAATAATATCCATTATATGCCGCTCCCGCACCAAGACCGTTATACTCCTCTGCGCACAATAGCTTGGCATAAGGTATTGCAACTACCAACGTAACCATACCGAGATCTTCTATAGTAAGCATATTCTCGGGATAGGTACTTTGTTCGATAGCCTCATCGAGCCCTGCAATTCCTACCTCTCGGGCCCGAGTTTCAAATTCAATGAATGACGAAAGCGGTTCAGGCTCGCCTTTTTCACCTGGATTAAATCGATCCACGAGATAATAAAATCATGTTAGATTGCGTCATAAACATCTAAGTACTCTAATATGAAACCATCAGAATATCAACCTTATTTGCCTAGGTTCTGATCGTATCTGCCCAAGGGGCGAACTCGCCTAAATATGGCGGCTCGCCCCCTGGGGTTATCAGAGGATGTCAGCTCATGAGTTGAGCGAGCGTGAGCAACGGGTTTTGGCCCATCGCCATTTGGCCAAGGCAGAACAGCGCCACACCCTTCTTAGGGGGCATGAGGCCGCTCGGCCACATGTTCTTCAAGGCCTGGGTAAGTTCGGGGTTCCTCAGCCCGCCAAGCCCGGCCTCTTCCGTCAGAATGGTCATCCCTTCTGCCAAATCTCCGATCACCGCCTTGGCGATGAACAAGAGCCGTGTAGCCAATGGGTTCACCCCATCTGGAGTTTGATCCGTCTCACGCTGCAGAAGCCATTCGTCGAGCTCCCACAGTGCACGCAGCAACGCCGTGTATCCCACCTCTCTCAACACGTCGCAGCGACCCATAGCGGGCGAGACCAACGGGTTCTCGCTCATTCGTTTCTGGGAGCCAGCCACCTGCTGTGCCGACAACTTCTGAACGACAATGTCGTAGGCCCTCATGAAGATGCCCAGGTACACGATGATGTAGGCGAACGTCCGCACACCGTACGACGCAACGGCACCTTCGAGAAAGTTGTCCGTCAGAAAAACAAATGCGTCCGCCGGCACGATGACGTTGTTGAACGTTAGCGAGTTACTATTGGTGGCCTGCATGAACTCCACCGTGTCCCACTCGCCGCCTTCAGTCATGCCTTCGGTGCCGGTGGGCACTAGCAAGCACACGACAGTCTGCTCAGTTCTTGCCAAGCGCGCAAACACCATCACGTACTTGCTCTGACGGTAGCCGGTCACAACGGTTTTCACCCCGTTGATCAGCCAGTCCCCACCCGGCAGCTGCTCGGCCACCACTTCCTTTGGAATGAAGGTATGGGGCAGTTGGCTGGTTGAACCGGCCTCTGAGATCGCTGCGCTGAACGTGTGCTCGAGCCCCAGCGCGAACACTCGCTGCCGGGTTGCCTCGTCGACCTCGGGCCGTGAGGCTTCGCCCATGGCAAAGCCGTGCATAGCCAACCACAGCGCAACCGAGGGGTCGCCCTTGGCCAGCTCTAGCAGCACGAGGCCGTAGGTAACCATGTCGCCGCCCCGGCCGCCGTGCCTCCTGGGCACCAGCAGGCCACCCCACTTCCGAAGGATGTCCATCGCAATCGGCTGGACGACTCGCGTCTGGTTACCCCTCTCTGCGTAGGCACGCAGTACCTCCGCATCTGCCTTGGCTTCTTGTAGCAAGGCCTCTTGCCACCCTTCAAGCCTGAAGCTAATCACCGCTACTCCAATCCTCTAACTTCACTCGCTTTTGCGAGCTAGGTATACATTATACTGGACAATTTATCAAAAAAGAAGTAACCATAAAATAGCGGCACATCACGCCACTTAGGCAGTTATATGTCAGTCTTTAATAAGCCCAGTAATTCTACGCTGTTTCCGCGACGGATTTATCTATCTATGACGATGATGGCAATATATTACCTAGATTACTACCCCAAGGTAGCAGACCCGCCTCCTGTTACATGTCGGATTTAAGCCAATCACTTATAGCCCAAAAAGACTGTTGAGCACTGGGTACTGTGGTGAGTGCATGCCCGGTATGGGGCACAATTACTGCCTTGAATGATGCAGCATGGCTAAAATATGGCTGGTGATAAGCGATAAAGTTGTCAGTTGATGAACAGTCTATCAGCCCACCACAAAAGATCTTATCCTGGCTGCCCAAGACGATAAGAGTAGGTGCTATCATCCTCTGGGAAATATTCAGTGGAGCGGGTACTTCCAGGCTCGCCAGGCCCGTTGTTAGCTCAGTGGCAGAAAACGCAGCCTTATGCGCTTCGTCATACGCAATGATAGCCGGATCTACCGGTACACCATAAAAGATGTTCGGCCGAGTGCTTGGCGCCGTTGTTAGGTACCCAAGATCGAGATAGCCTTTATCTTTAAGCACCGGATCAAGCAAAGCCGGGCGCAGCCCCAACACCCCCGGCAACGAGTTACTAACGTTAAGCATATTGCTAAAGCCCGTTAATACTAGCTTATCAACATCACGATACGTTGCCGCCTCCTCAACGCTAATCGCCGATCCCAAAGAATGCCCGATGAGATGTACCCTCTCAAGCTGTTTTTCGTGGCGCAGCCATTGGATAGCTTGATGGATAGTATAGGCACTACTCGTCGCTGTAAGCCCTACGCTCAGCGGGCGACTGCTTTTACCAGTGCCTAAGCGGTCTAGAGCAAGCGTAGCCCGCCCTTCGGCTAGCGTCTTATTAACGTATGAATATTGCGAGTTGTTATAGCCAAAATCCCAATAGTTGTGATCGTAACTGGTACCAGCTACCAGTACATCTATTTGTCGCCCTTCATGCCAGGTAGCTGGCAAACAAAGCTGGCCGGCCAAACGTTCGGTTTTCGCAAGACCCCCCGCAAGAGCAACCGGCACCTGCACCTCCTGGCAGTTGCGAGTCACTGCGGCTTGCGTCGGCGAGGCAAAGAAAATTGCCGGCACGACCGCCAGCATAGCTACTATCAAAGTTTTGTACTTCATATCCCCCTCATTATCATTCAACTATGCTCCCGAGAAGACAAGCAAGGCCTATGATGCTTAGGAGCTTATGCTTTTTATATTAGCAAACTCCGCGTAACCCCGCAAATAAGCATCTTTTTTGTTATCTGTATCCGACTGATAATTATGTCTAATGCTGAAAAACATTGTAGTAAACTAAAATAGGTTCGGCAGTTCACTCGAAAGTGTAAATACGAATCCTCATCACGATAACTCGCTCGGAGAAAAGACATGAATTTACAAAAATTAGACTCAACCTTTCAAGGAAATGTAATATTACCAGGCAGTAGCAACTATGATAAAATGCGCCAAACTTTTTATGGTGGTATTGATAAAAAACCAGCCGTCATTATTGAAGTGGTTGGTGCCGAGGACATCAAGCAAGCGATTTTACTAGCTAAGCAACATAAACTTGAACTCGCCGTCAGAAGTGGCGGCCATAGCGTCGCAGGTTATAGCTCATCAGAGGGTGGAATCGTCATTGATTTGCGTAATATGCGCAAAACCGAAATCGATACGGCAAATAAGACTGTATGGGCAGAGACGGGCCTTACGGCCGGCGAACTCACCACTGAGCTTGATAAACATAATCTTGTTATAGGGTTTGGGGATACTGGTTCAGTTGGTATCGGGGGCATTACTCTGGGCGGAGGAGTCGGATATTTAGCACGGAAGTTTGGTCTTGCGATAGATAACTTGTTAGGCGCGGAAATAGTAACGGCCGAGGGTGAAATCCTGCAGGTTGATGCTCATAATCATGCTGGTCTTTTCTGGGCCTTAAGAGGTGGCGGCGGGAACTTTGGGGTGGTAACAAAGTTTAAATATAAGCTTCATGAACTCGGTGAATGTTATGGCGGTATGTTGTTTTTGCCCGCGACACCAGAAGTTATCTCAGGTTTTGTAAAAATTGCACGTAATGCACCCGATGAGCTGTCCACTATTGTTAATGTTTTGCCCACCTTCCCTATGCCCGGCGTGCCCGAGGCATTCTATGGCAAGTTGTCACTTATGGTTTTGATAGTATATGCGGGTACTCCCGAAGAAGGCGAAAAGGTGTTAGCTCCTATTCGTGCGCTAGCCAAGCCAATCGCCGATATGATCAAGCCAATGCGCTATAAAGACATTTTTATGCCCGAGGATCTCGACAGCCATCCGACTGCAATTAGCCAAAATATGTTTGTCAATGATATTGATAAAAAAGTAGCAACAGATGCCATAGATTGGCTGAACAAGATAGATGCGCCCATTAGAGCATGGCAGTTTAGAGTGCTGGGCGGCGCTGTAGCCCGTGTACCCGATGACGCGACAGCTTATGCCCACCGTCAAAGCGCTATCATGTGTAACATTGCTTGCTTTTATGAAACCGGTGTCGAAAAGCAAGAAAGGCAAAAGTGGGTCAACGGCTTCTGCGAAGCACTCTATCAAGGAAACGATGCGGCGTACGTTAACTTTCTAGGGCCTGACGGGCAAGGCAAGTTACTTAATGCCTACCCGGTGCATACCTTAGATAGACTCAGAGAGATTAAAGCTATTTATGATCCCCAAAATCTTTTTAAGATGAATCTTAACATTGCTCCAGGCGAATAAGAACACATAACGGTTGAACTACTGCCTTGGCGCTTGATCCCTATGCTTTGGCGAAGACCCGGCAAGGTTACCTGCCGGCTGAGACTCAACTAGACCAAGACCTTGCTTTGCCGATGCAAGCAGCCTCCTGCTGTCGCTAAAAATACTACTGGGGTTTGAGCTACCCATAACTACCCCGACGATTGTCACTTTTTGGCCAGCTTCGGTAATATAGCCTGCCGCAAACAACAGGCAGCTACCGGCTTCATTGGTGGTACCCGTCTTGATGCCAACCACCCCCTCGGTACCAAGCAGTTCGTTTGTATTCTTGATCATACCCACACCAGGTATCAATGCCTGCGGCTGGGCAACGATCTCGGCAATCACCGGGTTTTTAAGCGCGGCGATACCTAGACTAACAAGTTCTGAAGGCGTGCTAACCGTGGCTGGGCTAAAACCGCTTGCATCGGCAACAACCGTTTGATTCAGCCCCATACGCCACAGCATGGCTTGGGCGTACGACTTATATGCTTCTGTCCCGCCGAATACCCTTTCAACCAATGTATCAGATATATTGTTAGACGAAGCAATTAACATTGCCTGCATGGCCTGGTATTGAGTTAGCACCATACCGGCGCGAACTGGTACCACCGAACCGCCTTTGGTGACGTATAGGCGGTAATTTGCAACATCTTTAGAAGTTAGCGTATATGATTGGCCTGCCTGTCCGAGTTCGAGCGGCTGCTTTTCCATTATAGCCAATGCGGTGATCACTTTTGCCATGCTGGCCGTTGGACGCAGCCTCTCGTTATCAGATGAACGTGCAAGAAGTCCGTCTTCTATGCTCCCAATCGCTGCCTGGCCAGTGGCCGGCCAGGCAAATTGTATACTTTTAGCTAATGCCGTTTGCAGTGGGACCGTTTCGGCTGCAGGTGTTGATGTATTCCTATCAGAAGGGGCGAAATTATAACCGTAAAACAATAAAACCATACCGGTAAGACTAATCAACAATAGCCAGCGGCGTGATTTTTTTGCCTGTCGGTTATCGGTATGAGTGCGGCGACTGTCCCTTACTTTTATTGCCTCTCTCATGTGCTTAGAGTTTAGTTTAATGATCGGCATAATGTATCCTTCTCGACATCCACTATTCTGTCCGGTTTAATTCCGGATCAGCTATATTCTTAAGGCTTGGTAGAATCAGCATAGTAGCAATGATTGCAGCTATGATACAACTAATGAATAACCAGATATACGATAGGCTTAATTCGGCTTGGATTGTAGTTGTTTGGCGGTTCACCAGACCGGCCCCCATTAGCACGCCGAGGCCTGCCGAAATCATTGTGACGCTCAGTAGAGATACTAATGATTCGATAATAACGATGAATTGTAACGAGCGTACTGTCATGTCACCAAGGCGCAGTGTTACCAGCGAACGGCGCTGCTCCAACAAACCGCCAATGGTCGAAACGGTAAGGCTCAAGATCGCAATGAACATCGTAATACCAATACTGATATAGGCCAAAGCGGAGAATTCTTTAATAAGTGGATTAATCGAAGGGATGCGGGCCTCTGCACCGCTTGCAAGGGAAATGAGTGCAATGCCAGAAAACCGACCGGCGATGAAGCTACGCAACTTATCAATCTGTTGATCATCAATATGGAGCAGGTACTCGGTTTTTGACAATTTTGCGGCTTTCTCTCCGCTTTTCTTCAGCTGCTCTAAAATATCGGCAACTGATATACCGTACCATGTAGTGCTTGCGCCAGGGTCCTTAAAATTGATGCCCGCAAATTGCATGTTAACAGGACAAGTAATTGGCGACCGACAAACTGAGGCGACGTAACGCATGAGCCGTGCCGTAGGCTTTTTTGATATTTTTTGTACTGATAATAATTGTGTCTACAGACACAGTTCTTTCTTTAGCTCGATTCAAAAATACTTTTGTCATGACTCTCTCTGTATTCTATTCAAAGCTTTTTTGCTTACGCTTTAGCCAATTTTTAGACTGCCTGACGAGCAGAGATACGTCTTTTGGGTCTGCTAAAAGTGGTTTAATAGCCTCTTCTGCGAATACATTTTTTTGTGACCCTATGGCAAATAGTATTGCGCCTTGCTCTATCTTAGATTTTAAATATTCCCCTGCTTCATAGGGTGTATTAAAGCTCTTAACCACGCACCCTTTAGCTGAGGCAGCAGAGGCAAGATGCGCATTAGCATCAGGGCCAATCGTCACCACGAGATTCAGTCTTGTTGGATCGCAGAGCTCGCCAACTTCTTTGTGCAGTTGTGCCGACATAGCCATAAGATCATTCATATTACCAAGAACTGCAATCTTCTGCGGTGCCTCAAGCTCGTGCAGCATCTCAAGCCCTGCTTTGACTGTATCTGGGCTCGCATGATAGGTATCATCAATGATAAGGCTCCCGTTAATACCGCGTAGCTGACGCAACCGTCCACTGACCGGCCCGATGGCAGCTATACCATCTAGGATTTGCGTAGGCGTAAGACCCAGCTCGTTACCTAAAACAACTGCTGCAAGAACAGAATAAAGTTGAACTTCAGACACAACCTTATGGTTGAAGTGCAGAAGTATCTCGCTATTATGTCTTATGTCACCTTCAAAACTTCCTGTCAATTTATGTATATTGGCAAAGGAATAGTCTGCGGATTGTTTGCTGCCGTACGAAAGAGCGCCTTGAAGCGGCCCTCGGTACGCTTCGGCCACGAGATCGGCATTATAAATAAGTTTTTCAGAATATCTTACAACTGATAGTTCTTCGTCAGCAATTGTTTGTATGTCGTTAAATCGATCCATATGTTCGGGTACAACTGCAGTTATAACCGCATAATCAAGTTGCAGATACCTTTGAAAGGCCGCTATATCACCTGGCCTATCGGTACCCAGCTCAACGACAACGACATCAAATGGATACTCACCTCTAATTTGCCTGGCATTACTTATGAATATCTTGATCCAGGCGAACGGATTAAATAAACCCGGCATAGAATAGCCAAAAAATATGAGCGGAACACTGACTATATCGTTATAATTACCTTCTTGATATTGAACACGTAAGGTTTTGCTGAGCGTCTGGGAAATTGCCAGCTTAGTACTTGTTTTGCCAGTGCCTCCTGTAACGCCAATCACTATAAAATAGTGGTTTTTACGTAAAAGACGCACCTGTCTGGCCAGGATCGATACGACGATCCCTTTCAAAAAACGCTTCATAGAATTTCTTTCTTTATTAACCTTTGCAACGGTAAGCATAGCTGTCAGTTGTGAAAATGATATGAAATTTATACATCAAGTATGGTTCACATTCTCACATTTAAACGCCATCTTATCAATGCCGCCAGACTCCAAGACGAAAGAGACATCACGGGAAGCAAATTATGTTACGGCTGCAAAAAATGCCGATTAAGACTTGATCAGTATACCTTTATGATCAAAGAACTTCATAAACTGCCTATACGAAAGAGTTACGTCTTGCTGTGAATCTTTAAATCCTGACGGATTATTAAGATGAATAACCTGCTTCTCGTCATCGTACCCAAAAACTAATACCAGATGACCCCCGCGTTTTGATGGTTCCTTAAGCGGAAAGCGAATCTCCGATGTTACAGAAACGATAGCGTATCCGCCATCACTGATATTCTGCTTGATCTCAGTTAATGTCAGCGCGCTCATTGCTTTGCCACTTAATCCATACTCTTGGCTGATGAAGTTCACGAATGGTTTGTAGAAAAGCCCCGGCGATTCTTCTAGTGGCATTCTGTAGCCGCCGTATTCCAGGCATTGTTTGCCGAGAACAACCAGAGGAACTACCTTCTGGCGTGTGTGGGCCAGAATCATCTTTAAACACGCCATGCCGCAGCCACTCCAGCTCCACGAGGTATATTCTTTTGTATTTTTGGCACCCGATTCTCGCCAACGAGGATCATCTTTGGCCTCCATCTGCTTCATGCGGATCTTTTCTACGAGTTCGCGTGATTCCCACTGCGAAAAATATGGCATATGCTTGTGTATGAATGACTTTTTATGTGTCTTCCGCCGCAATTTAGAACGCAGCCGCTTAGTGTGAAGCATGATCTTACTTTTTAATCGACGCATGTTCTTAGCATATAACATGAAGGGTGTAAAAATGTATAAGAGACTGAAACAGAGATCATCGCGCCACTAGAATAAGCGCTGGTTACGATAAATAATTGGTACACTAAAGATATGAATATTCTGGTAGTTGAAGACGAACCTCCGATACGTGAATTTGAAGTAACATATTTACGTGATGCTGGTTATGAGACAGTAGAGGCAGCGGACGGAAAAGCCGCAGTAGACATAGTCAATGAACAGAAAGTTGACCTCGCGGTTATAGACATCAACTTACCTAAGATGAGCGGGCTGGAGGTTTGCCGGATTATTCGTCATACATCAGCAATGCCAATCCTCATCGTTACTGCCCGCGACAGTGATGAAGACGAGATTAAAGGACTCTCCATGGGCGCTGACGATTACATCAAAAAGCCATTTAATCCGAATGTTTTAGTTGCACGCGTCGAGGCGCTGCTTCGCAGGCACGATAAGACAAAACGGCTACATTTTAAAGGTTTGATTATCGATCCTGAAACCATGTCGGTTATTCGAGATAGCAAATCTATTACGCTCACCACGACACGATTCAATCTCTTGCTGGCGCTGGCTTCCCGCCCCCAAGTGGTATTTTCAAGAGCACAACTTGTCAACCAGATCTATAGCGACCCGGGCGAACATTTTGTCTATGACCGCACCGTTGATGCCCACATAAAAGCACTGCGCCAGTTGATCGAACCCGACGCGAAAAATCCACATTTTATAGAAACAGTATTCGGCAGTGGCTATCGCTTTATTGGAGAACCCGAGTGAGAATAAATAGTGACACCCTTTATAATCTACTCATAATCTCTGCCCCTCTTATTCTGGCCGGTATAGTGGTTCTTTTGCTTTTTAGGAAGGAGCTTTATAGCAGGCTGAGTGTTCGTATTACCGTACTTATACTTGCATCTGGGACGGTCACGCTCATTATAGCGCTAGTATACAATGAGATTACCCGTGACACGCTATCGACTGCTTTGGAACGCCTTCTGCAAATATCGCTCATCGTACTTGGAGGACCCGTCGTGATTGGTTTACTTACGGCACGGTTCGTACGGCGACCATTACGCCAATTTAATAAAGCCGTCGCCTCCCTGGAGCAAAGCAATTATAAAGTGCAGCTGCAATCAACCGGCATTCGTGAATTCGACGAAGTTTTTTTGGAATTCAACGACCTCATAAATCGTCTGCAGCGTGAAGAAAAGCTACGTAAAGATTTAGTTTCAGATACCTCACATGAACTAAAAACACCGTTGACTACGATGATCGGGCAACTTACCGCAATGCAAGAAGGCAAATACCCTATGACAAAGGAACGCGTAACTCTCCTAAAAGAACAAGCTGAGCGGCTTGCAGAGTTAGTGCAGCAATTGGATGCATATACAAAGGCCCGCATGCCCGATACTGCTAAACCCGAAGATATACACTTGAAGCAATTTTGCAAGGAACTCATTAAACACTTTAAACTTGAACTCAAACAAAAAAGAATAACTGCGAAGCTGCAAATCGCAGATAGCTATATCATTCACGCAAACCGCAGCGCACTGCGACAGATATTAACGAATCTCATACAGAATACCCTGCGTTACTCAAAGGCGACAGAGTTTATTGTGACAACCACCCCGCACACTCTTACGTTTTCAGACAACGGCAAAGGCGTACCAATTGAAACCTTGCCGTATTTGTTTGAACGTTTTTATAGAGTAGATAAGTCACGTAGCCGAAACACTGGTGGTCTCGGCCTTGGTCTTGCTATAGTGCGCGAACTCGCAGAGGGACAGGGGTGGCACATACACGCTGAAGTTGCACATCCTGGACTGACTTTTAAATTAACTCTTAACGAGAGCGATAATCATAAGCTTTCTTAAGCTAGCATGAACAAAAGCAATATGCACAATAAAGAAAATAACGCCCCCGCCCAGCTGCTGCTTGACATCACCCGCTTGCAATTGCCATTTTAGCTTTTAAAGAGTCATGATCGCTATTCGAGTACTTTGAAACATGAGTGCTCGCCTGGCACTTACGGTCACGTACATTCACTCCGGCATGAAAGAAAGTCGCGAGACTAAGCCACAGCTTGCAGCTATTGCGTACCGAGATGGTATTGACTGCTGCAGGCCGCCTACTGCCAGTGCCGATCCTGAATCCGTTCTACAATAGTATCGGCATGAGCCAGGCTTTATTTATTGCTGCGTTGTTCATGTGTAACGTGCCTACTGGTTGGCTCGCTGATCGCTTTAGCCGCAAGCTCAATAATGCAGTCGGACGCTATCGCTATGGGAGGATTTGTATTCTATAGCCTAGCGAATAGTTTTACAGAAGTAGTAATCGCCGAGATTCTCATTGGGGTTGGCATGGCATTCTCACAGGGTGCCGACACTGCGTTGTTGCGGACCCACTGCCTTCTGCTTGGTCGCAGTTATGCCGGCCAGGCTGCCAATACCGCCATTATCAAATCATTTGCCTGCATGGCAGCAGTTAGCCTTGGTGGTATCATTGGTAGCACCGGTCAGCGGCTAATCTTCGTACTGAATGCGGTTCCATTTTTTATCGGAACCATACTCTCGTTGTTTGTCGCAGAAGTTGGGGAAAAGCGCCAAAAGCAGCCAGTACATCCTGTCAGGGATATCTACAACGTCACAAGGATAGCCCTTTACGACCGCAAAGACTTAGCATGGGCAATTTTGGCATCGTCAACAGCGAGAGAGCTGACACAATCCCTTATTTGGGTACTAACGCCGCTCTTACTTATCGTTGGTGTACCCGTATCAATTGTTGGTTTTGCATGAGCATTACATTATGTAGCACGACTCACAGGCGCATGGCTCAGCCGGCGATCATTCGCAAAGCGCTGGAGCGAAGTAAAGCTATTTACAATACCGGCAGTCATGTCACTTTTTGCCATGACGGCTCTCGGCCTGCACATCAGCCCTTGGACCGTTACTCTCTATGTCATCCTCGGGCTTACCCTTGGATGGTACGACGCAGTTATGGAGCCGATTATTCAGCGTCATGCACCCGCTGATTGCGAGTCAACGATCATTTCGATCGGACGCAGCTTGAGCCAGGTGTTCTATTGCGCAGGCGTGATGATTGTTAATAGTGCAGGCAATTTAGGTATCCAGTGGGCTTTTATAGCCAATGCCGTGTTATATGGGCCACTTGTGGTGGTGATTGCTAGGCGGCTTTCTCGCATTCCTCTCGAGTGAATATCCCACCGGTCGCCAGCCGGTGGGATATATTCATTTAATAAAGTATTCACATTTCGTTCCCTAATGCTTATGCTATGAATATGAACAAACGATTATTTAATACGCCCTCCATCGCCTTAGTAACTGTATTTGCATTGATTATTGGCATAGCCACTCCTGCATGGGCGCATGCCGGGTCGCAGTCGCATCATCACACACAAGGTAACGCCTACATCGATCAGTACATGAAAGCAAACTGGAATGCTGACATCGCTCGCGGCGTTCCATATCCATCACGCACAAAACCTATGGTTTTGCATGGCTCTTGGTATACCATGGGCCAGCAGTACGGCAAAGCTTTTGGCAAATATGTACGTATTCAATATGACGCCAATTATGCACAATTCTTACGCTCGCAATTACCGGCCAATAAGCTTGGGTCTGTTCTCGATAAATATATGGATGAAACCGGAAAGTTATCGCCAGAGATGGTCGAGTTTGTAAAAGGCATTGGCAGTGGCGCCGGCCGCGACTTAGATAGAGCAACCCATGCCAGCGCACTCACCAACACACAAAAAATTATGCTTGTTAATTGCTTATTCGAAGTCGTCATTCCACCGGCCTGGCCGCATGTTGCCGAAATGATGGGAGTACCAAAAACAGCCGTTCAAACAAGCAGTACCGATTTCGAGCCATTCGCTTCACATGCTTGGGCGGCGTGGGGCAACATGACAAAAGGCCACAGTGGCATGATGGGCGGAACGCGCGACCAGCCCTGGTTCCCAACGCTCTACAACGTTTCCTATGTCGCCGTCCCATCCGATAAACGAGCCGCAGTCACGTGGGGCAACGCGATTGCTGGCCATGTAGCCTCGAGTTCACAGGTAAATGAGCATGGTGTCGGGCTGGGCAATACGATTGTGTCTCACGATAAACAGTACCTCGGTGTTCCGGCACTCCTCACCACTGCGTACATTTCATTTTTTGCCCACAGCGCTCGTGAAGCAACCGATATCTTAACAGTGGGTACACCAGAATACCGCAAAAAGACAGGGCGTCAAACGCTTGCGTATACCGTTGGTTTCTTCCAAACATTTGCCGATGCCAAAGAAGGTTTTACGGTTGAGCGCACTGGCCGTAACTACGCAGTTCGCACCGCCGGCTCACAAAACGAACGCGGCGATTATACAGTGCTAGCCAACCATGCGGTGGCGAAAAACTCCTACGATGAATTCGGTAAGCCTACCGGCAAGCCAATGGAAACCTGGACCGTACCAAGCAACCCAGACTCATCAAGCTGGTCGCGTTATTGGGCGCTCTTTTACGAGTTTAGTAAAAATAAAGGTAAAGTTGACTCCCGGTTTGCCGAGCGTACTATTGCGCCCATGAAGCACACCTATACCGCAAACGGTACTTTGGTGACCACGAAAAACGGCATACCGGTATGGCGGCTTGGGCTGACACCTGAGCGCTGGCTAATTCCTAACCCATCCGACCCAAACAGCTTTCCAACTGGTGGCAATAATATGTATTTTGTCGCCGACCTGAAGAAAGGAAAGGTGCAATGGGTACAAGGCATTCCTTCACATTGGAAGGGCGATTGGGAGGAAGTTTTATTAAAAGACCCTGCGTGGGAATGTTTACGATCTGATAAAGCCAAGCATTGCAAAGTAGATAATTTAGTAGAGTAGCTCCAGCTTCCTATGCATCCGTCTGTCACAGCGGAGCAACAAGGCCTTATAGCCTTTGTTACCAATATTGACGAAGTTGTTCCGTCTTTCTAGGAAAGAAGCACCACTCAACCGAATGCTAGTCTTTTACTTTTCGTATTTCCAGAATCGCCCTTTGCCGTCAGCAATCCATCCCAGAGCTTCATCTATTCGCTGCTGTCTCGTTGCATCGGTCTTTGCACTTTCAAACCACACAATATAATTCTTTCGGAATGACGGCGACTGGCTTTCAAATACTTGTTTAGCAGCAGGATTTGCCGATAGCGCTTCAAGGAAATATACTGGGGTTTCTATTGGTTTGCTACTTGGCGCAGCTTTAGCTGTCCTATTGAGTTTTACGCCTCTATCATTTAAATCCATCGCCTCTTTAATAAAACCCGCAAGCTCTTCGTCTGATGGCAGATCAGACATATTTGTGATTCTGCCCATGAAACGCTGATCTGATTTCACTTTTTTGCCGCCGGCAAATCGAGGGTCGCTCATGAGTTCAGCTTTTATGAATGTAAGTGAACAGTGGTTTTTAAATGAAGCCAAGACGCATAAAAAATCCTTTTTGTAATCAAAGTGTGGAATACCCCACTTAATCGACTCAGTGACATCAGGGCAGTTTTTATGTATCAGCTCTCTGAGATGATTAAGGATTGGTTTAGCAAAATCCTCAGTGTTTTCAATGTAGTCTGTAACTTTTGGGTCAGCGTTCTTGATTGGCATCTTGTATATATTCCTTCTGTAAGTTGTTAGGTGTAGCAGCAAACTTAATTGCTGAGTGTCATATATGGCCTTCTTCGAAAAGGACTTCTCTCTATTTATGCTATGTTTTCCGATCATAGGCAAGCATCACATTAATTCGATTAGTAAATGCTCATTTACTAATATAGGCAGACATAAATATGTTGTCAAGGTTTAGTGATTATAGCCAAAAAACGATGAGGTTTCGTCATATAAAACTTTTGCTAATAACCGCGACAAATCAGAGGAAACTACTCGATAATAACTAGCATAAATTAATGATGTTGCCACAAGTGTCATCAACACCCTCTTATTTGTATGTGTGTCTTTCGTTACCAGTGCAACTTCTGGATATGTGACACAGATAAGACCATAAGCAAAATCAAGCTACTGAGCGATTCAGCTTCAGTCTTACCTGTGCGCTGGGGTTTCCAGACTTTTACAAACCAATACAACCCTGCAAGCCACCCCGGATGCCCTTGTTGTTGCATCCGGGGTGGCCTTTTTGGCTGCTTCTAGTGGCCTTCCCCGCTGCCCCCCTCGGTGGCCGAGCACCAGCCGGTTACTACTGGCTGGTGACCCTCAAAGGCAAAGCAAGCAGCCTTCGACAAGTCACCCGCCAAGATCTCCGGCGGAATATCGGCGTGGTCAACCAAGTGGTAGCCGTTCACGTCCGCTCCCTGGTCAGCATTCCGACAGGCGGTGGGAACAGGTAGCTGATGATGTTGAGCTCCACGAGCTCATGGATACCTTTCGCGACGAACGCGTTGGCCGCCCGCTGCAGCTCGGCCTGGAACTCGGCCGAATCAACATCGACATTCTTGCCCTCAAAGAGTGCGTTACTGGCGTAACGAAGCACATAAACCTCGGCTTCGCCGTTCTTACCGAGCGCGAATGCCCAAACCGACGGCTTGCCGAGCATCTTGGCCTCGGCTTCGTCCACTGGAAAGACCTTGAGCTTGGGCTTGCCGTCAATGATGACCGGCATCTCGATCAAGACCTGCCCAGCCACCACAACCACAGCATCGTGACGGTGGCGCGGGTAGGCGTTGAAAGATGTACCGACACCCTCCAAGATGATACCCGCCATGAATCAGTGCGCCCCAGTACTCCGGCGTGCTCGTATCCATTTCCCGGAATTCCGGTGGGATTGCCAGGCTCATGCCCGACCACTCCTTTCGGTCGTTGTCATTGGTTTGTGGATGTACAAGGACTACAAAAGATCGTGCGCATAACCTCCGCCTTCCTTGCTAGCCTAAAATTATTGCATCCCATAGGATTGAAAGCAAGTATAAACCTATTGACAATACTGAGTAGTATTGTAATATACGTATAGCCGCTAGGAAATTCCTGATGGCACATCTTAAGGAGAGATAATGCAGCCCTTCGAGAAGCTTCAGTCCAGGTTCCCGTTCATCACAAACTGGGAACAGACGAAGTTCACCCGTAAAGGCCACTGCGTCTTCAAGGGTAGCGCTTCTACCTTGGTCGAGTGTTTCTCCCCAGACACCTACGGCGATGACGGCAACTGGGAGACTCACGAAGGTCTCCTCGTTGTTACCGCGATCGTAGATGCAAAGACCAACCAAACCTACGCCTACTGGGTTAAGGAGTGGTGAGCTAAAAGCTAGTCTGCAGTATCTTCAAGAGATATAAGAGAAGTTGCATAAGGTTCTTTTAAGTCTGCGTACCACCTCCCAGGCGGCCTCAGAGAGCCGCTACATTTCTCTGAACCGCTCGGTACCGGTATATGTACCCCAGTGCCCCACTGTAGCTACTACGGTAGAGACAGTCGGGCAATTTTCTTATCCAAAATATTTAAAAGTACCAAAAAAGTGAACCCCGCTGACAGCGAGGCTCACTTGAAGCTCTCAGCCAGGCGGGGTAGGTTAAAACGGGCGGCAGTAGCAGCAAAAACCTACTGCGCTCCTACCGTGAACGTTGCTTCGACGAGGTCGTGGGGCTCTTGGAAATCGCCGTCGGGCGCGATTTTTCTGAGGTACTTCAACTCAAGGTTGCTCACCGTCAGGCTCTTTGCGCCGAAGTATCCTTGCAGACCCCTGAGTACTTCGCTGTAGTCCTGCTCGCACATTTTGGTAACAGACACGTAACCAGCTTTCTTGTTGAGTGGCCGTATGAGCTGTACCCTGACGCTAGCCGGTTGACGACGCGCTGCTCGCACATTCCTTAAGACCAACCACTTCATGCGCAACTTGCCCGGCAATACCAGGTGATATACAGCCAGCGGTCGTCTTGTAAAGCGCTCACCCAGCTCGTATATACCCGCATTGAATTCCATGATCTCTCCTCGGCTAGAACAACTCGGATCGTTTTGACTATAAACTCTAAAGTCTAGCTTGTCAACTATAGCTAACCTGAATCCCGAAACTCTCTTCCAGACCGTGTGAAATCGAAGTACCCCATCAAGATCGGAGGTGTCTTGCCGGATAGCTTGACCTATACTAACCGTGGGCTATGGATGTCGAGGGGTGTTCTCGTTTTTACACTGAACTCCCACTTTTGTTCGTGAAGGCATACGAAGTAAAACCATGTTTTGTCAATACTCTTTTAATTAAGGCGGGGATGGCGGAAACAATCCAAACTTTTACTTATGGCGACAAATGTACTTGTATGAGAATTGCCCCCGATATCGCCAAGACTATACTCAATAACTTTACCCAAAGCTGCTCCTTCTCTTTGAGTAGTATATGTTCACCCACCAATACTAGGATCAAAAACACTTCGCTAATAATTACCACGCTACTTGCGTCTTGGAGCGAGAGAGCTTGGTTTAAAGCAAGATTTGCAAATGTACCGATACCACAAGTTAACAATACAATACGCCAATCATCTCTAAACAGTGTCTTGATGCGGCTGCTAGCCTTTGGCATCAATATAAAGTTAAGTATCGTAGCAGGCAAAAAAGTGGCAAAGAACGTCAAGCTCACTGCGTTAAAGGAGTTTAAAAGATACTTTGTCAGAATAATTATGAGCGCAGCAAAAATTGTAGACAGTAAGACCAGTATTATTCCAGTCATAGATTTTGGACGTTTAAATCTATGAATAATAATAAGGCCGGCAAGAATGACTAAAACCGTACCGGCAAGTTGCGACCAGGAGAATGCTGTTCCTAGGAATAGGATGCCGAGCGCAAAGATCAATACGAGGCGCAACTTCCCTAGCGCTCCAAGCAGAGAAGCTTCGATAAAATTCGAAGCTTTAAATATTAAAAGGTTATGACAAACAATCAATGCACCAATCGCAAATGCCAGTAACCAGGGGCCAAGCTCATTAGGTACCTGGAGATTACTGAGCATAAGGGGAAAAGTTATAACCGTGCCGACGAGACTGTAAAAAAATGAGAATGCCCACGCGTCCTTTTGGTTGCGCAAGAAAAATCGCTGCAAGAGCATCTCAACTGTATAAAGTATCCCCGCCAAGGCGGCAAATCCGAACCACATAGTAATAAGTATAACTTAGTTATCCGAACACTAAGCTCTTTGTATGCCGCCACTTAAGGAAGGATGAGTTACCGGAATTTAGCCGAGCGCTACTTTAAAAGATGTAGCCATATGCACCAGGTAGCACTGGCCGGGGAGTGAGCATAAGGGCTAACCTTGAAGGGCCTTGCCCCCATGACGATCCGTCATGCGCTTGTCCCGAGACCTCTTGAATACATCTCTCCCTCATCAATGCGTATCATCAGGCATTTTCGCGGCTCACCTTCTTCGCAGCTCTTTCGTACTACTTCGCTAAAAGCTGCTCGTCGTAGGTCGCGAGCCTCGAGAGTATTTTCTTCCAATAATTTAGGATCGATATCATTTATTGTGAGGTCTGCAACTGCGATATACCGTGAGCCCCGCAAACAGAGGCCAGTTCCGAACGTGGGCGTACTCTGCATATCCTGATGCAGGCCCGGTTTTCTGTTATCGTGCCGTGCGCTGAAAGATGTAGAAAGCAGGTCGGGTGTGGTGCGAAGAATCGCAATCGTTGCAAGAATTCCCGTAGCTATAGGTTAGGAGGCTCCATATATTTTTTGCAGAATTCGCAGCATAAACACTCTCATGTGCGATATATAGCATAACAAAATTTTACGAGCTTCTAAATGAAGGTGGCGGCTAATTACCGCCTGGTTCTCGGGCCGTCTTAAGCGCATCACTCCACCAAACAAGCTCATTCATAAGAACAGCGAGGCGTTCGTTAAAATGCCCACGCTGTACATTACCATCTTCGTCAAGCGTATCAAGCACGTACGTGATATGGATTGCTTCACGCAGTGGCGCCATTTGCAACTCAATAACATTCTGCCGAAGCTGCTCAACAGACCTTATGCCACCAGCAGCGTTTGATGAATAGCTAATGAACGCTACTGGCTTACGCACCCATTCATAATAGAGCCAGTCCAAAGCATTTTTAAGCACTCCTGAAGTACCGTGATTATACTCGGGCGTAACGATAATAAAAGCGTCCTTTTCGGCAACCTTTTTTGACCATTTTTTGGCAATATCATTAGTGTAATTGCCGCGTAATCCTTCCGGAGAATCCGACTCATCAAAGAATGGCAGAGGATAGTCTTTTAAATCCAGGATTTCAAATTCACAATTTTTAAACTGACCGAGTTGCGACTCGACCCATTTCATAACTCTACTGCCACGACGTATGCCACGGATACTACCTAAAATAATGCCGACTTTCATAACAATATTATAACAGAGAAAAGAGATTCGAACTCATAGTTCATAGTAGATAGGACTGCCCTTGTTTCTGTATGATAGTTAGCAAGGAGTTCACCTTCGATTTTCTGGTAAATCATGCAATATATAGGCCATGCCTACGGAAGATATCGGTGATTTGATCATTAGTAATAATCGTTTCGGGGTTATAAATATCCTTTAATCATAGCTATGAAATACTCTTGGTATTCTTTTTGTAAATCAGGAAAGTTTGGTAGCGCCTGTCGTGTTCGCTCGATGAGCCGATCATTCAAATCCGGTTTCCCGTTGTTAAATTCTTTCGTTGGTAGGTTAAGCAAGGTGCACATGATTTGCTTGTTATTCAGATCTGATTTATCTGCCAGCGCCTCTTTAAGTGGTTCCTGAAGCTTCCACGGCACGGTATAAGAAATGGCGTTGTAAACACTCGGTACGCGAGTTCGTGTTGGAATAAACACCACCTTGACACCCTGGGTTTCCGACGGACAATTGAAGCCACCATCTTCGGCAATGATAGTCATACTCTGCACACCTGGATTTATCTTTAGAAGTAGATCGAGCATACCACGCGCGGCGTTACCGCCGCCTATTTCGTCATCAACAAACAAAACATCTTTAAGCGGCTTTGACTTCCAGCCTTCAAACTGTAACGCTAGAATTGAGTTATCGAAGAGGATAGTTTCGGCTTCGTCGGCGTGGCGGTAGATTGGAGCGACAAGTTTTGGCGGTATGGACTTGCCGAGCTGTTTAAAAACTTCTTCGGTGATCCGAGCGGCAATCTGGCCGGAGTCACCAGCGGCTACGATGGCATCGAAAGGTTCATGATTTTCTATGAGAGCCTTAATAGTTTGGACGTAGGCTTTTAAGGAGTCGCGACCAATTTGCGGAAATTCTGGTTCTTTTATAGCCTGCATCAATTACTCAAATGCTCATGCACAATCTGCCATGAGTTGTTACGTTTTTCTAAAATGTCTGTACCTCTATCTTCGCCGGATTGCGTCATGCTATCGGTGAACCAATAGATACCATTGTCTGAGATCATCGGCACAACATTTGCCCAGATATGGCTGTTGTTAGCTTGCTCGTAGGTCTGCATGAAGGCAGTGAGATCTTCGTTCATAGATTCATAATAACAGCCAGCCTAAAACTAGACTGCTGTTAGCCTTTCTTTGATATCTGTCAGTAAGCTTTTCATCTTCGTCGTATGGAGCCAACGTGTCGGTGGTGTTCCATATACAGGTACACCTTCATAGGTAGATATAAGCACTCCTTCTACCGCTTGGTTAAGGCTATACGGGTTCTGGCTGACGGCATTGTAGGCATCTTTTTGCAGCGCTATAATTGCGCCGCTGTCTTTCATGAATCCATGAATAACTTGTGTAAGGCGGTGCTTCTCGGCCTGCAAGATAATTGCAGTAGCAGATTTGCCGAATAATCGCTCTACACCAGCTACGCCTGACCATTTCGGCTTGCTGGCACTGCTTGGAAAGGTATAAATCACTTCAAAGCCTAGCCTGAAAGGTGAGCTGTGATTAAGATTAAGAAACTTGGCTTTAATGTCAGTGTCATTTCCGTAAAGATCAGTAAAGCCTAGTTCTCGGAGTACTTTCCAGAAACGGTGTTCAGTGCCTTTGCCTTCGTAGGCGAAGTAAATGTCTTTCACCACCGAATGCGGCGCGGGATTGCCAAACAACAGTAAAAGCGAGGGCTTACCATTTTCTTTCTCGGGTAGCCAGGATTTATGGGGATAGGTGATGATGTTTCCCTCGCGACTGAGTACCTGCGCGTGGCCTTCATCTGCCTCCAGAAAGTCAGTCCACCGTTTGTTAAAGGCGTCGAGTGCTCTTGCACCGGGGTAAAGGGCGGCTAGGTCTAAGGTACAGGTGATGTTGCTGCTGCCTAGATTGTTGAAGCTTAGGGTGCTCATAAGAGGCATCTATCTAATCTTTCCTCGCTCTCATTCGGAAAATATACTCGCAAGCGTAAAATGTCGGCCAGGTCATACAGATCAAGCCGCCGCTCTAGCTCCGGGAAGTCAAATAGCTCTGGATAAAACTTTTCATACCATTCCATCAAATGCTCATAATCTGCTTTTTTGGCGAAGGGTTCCATTTCAAGGCTGAGGTAGCGATGCGGTTCTTGAACCATACGACGAACGGTTGCGAGTGTGTAATCTATCGAGACAATGTCAACGCTCTCGAAGTCAATGAGGCCAACGAAGTTCATGTTTTGGTCTATAAGTATGTTATCGAAATGGACATCCCAGTACGCGACTGCGAGTTGCTGCGGCTTAAGTACATGTTGGTGCCGTTCTACAAACTCATCAATCGCTTGTAGCTTTTCGGGGCTAAACAATTTTTTCTCAGTGACAAGTGCCTGCCATCTCCGGATTTCTGCGAGGTGATGCCGCCGCCAATCCAAATTCGGCTCAACGTGGCAAACCCTGGCATATTCGGTGCGGTCAAAGGTAGCGATAAGCTTTAACTGTTCACAGAACTGTTTGATTAGTTCTTTGCGTTGCTCATTTGTTAGCTCATGCCAATGGCTAGCAAGCGGATCGCCTTCGATTCTGCGGTAAATCATATAGTAGCTGCCGATGAGGGTTTTGGATGTATCGACCGCCACTAACTCAGGAATAGTAACTTTGCCTTTCAGAGCTTCGTATAAAAAAGTCTCTTTCTTGAACTGTGGTTCGTTTTCTTCTTTAATGCAGACTTTGAGGATATAACCGTCAACTTCATGGATTTCATTAGTGAAGCCGATGGTGATTCTACGGATATACTTAGCGGATAAGCCGTGCCTGCGGAAGATATCGGTGATTTGATCGTTGGTTAGAGTGGTTTCGGGGTTCATAATTATTCCTTTGAGAAATCAACTCCGATACCGTGGCCTTCCATACTTTCGATGACAGCAGCAGCTTTAGTATGCCCTGGGTGATTTCTATACACATCTATTGCTGCTTGGTTTTTAGCTCTTATTAGAATGACGCGGGTATAGCCTTCACTGTACTCTGAAGTGTTTTCACCGGTTATTATATCTAAAACGCCGGAAGCTTTTGGAGCGAGAGCTTCTATACCCTGCAAAGCTTGGGTTATCTGTTCAGGATTAGCTTCTACTTTCCATTTGTAGAGAGCGATGCGGATATTCATTTTCAGAAACTTACTTTCTCCAACTTCACCGGCTCGCCGAATAGCATTGCCGCCACCTCACTCGTACTCAGCGCAAGATCAGTCGTCAGAAATGCTTGTGAGCCGTTCTTGCTTAACTTTGCATCTACTTCCGGATGACGGTCTAGATAATCACGTAATTTCCTCGGCATTATCTCATCCTGCGAAACAACATTCACGGAGCCAACTTTACTGCGGATTAGTTCTTTTAGTAGCGGGTAGTGCGTACAGCCCAACACTAACGTATCAATATCAGCTTCAAGCAGTGGCGCTAAGTAGTCGTCAAGAATTGAACCGGCATATTTCATAGCGTTATTTTCTACAAGTGGTACAAGTAGCGGTGTGGCCTGCTGTATAACTTGAATACTTGGATTAAGCTTCTGAATTTCGGTTACATAGGTTTGTGAACCAACTGTTCCGGCGGTAGCAATAACGCCGACTTTATTATTTTTGGTTCGGCCTACCACTTCCTCGGCTGTTGGGATGAGTACACCGAGCACTTTACGATCTGGATAGTGAGCTGGCAGATATTCTAGTTGGATTTTACGCAGTGCTTCAGCAGAGGCAGTGTTGCAGGCAATCAGCACAAGCTGGCAATCTTGCTTGAATAGATACTCGACAGCGTTTTGAGTAAACTCATAGATAATTTCCTGCGAGCGATTGCCGTAGGGGACGCGGGCAGTATCACCAAGGTACACATAGTCATATCCAGGCAAGTTTTGGATAAGGCTATGCGTAACTATGAGGCCGCCGAGGCCGGAGTCAAAGAGGCCGATTTTCATTACAGCAACTCCTTTAAGATATTGAGGTCTTTATCGTATACGCAGCGGACGGGGCTGTTCCAGGGTTGGCCGTCTTTGGTAGAGGTGGCGATGGTGGCGTAGATAATGTTTTCTAGGACTTGTTTGGCTCGCTGAGGGTAGTTTTTCATTAGATGGCCTCCTCTTCAATAACAACAAACTGTCCTTCACATATAACAGCTATATCACTGTCTGCATTAGTGAACCAGCCCTGGAGTTCTAGATCGTCACTGGCTTTGAAGCGGATAAAGTTCATATATCAACTATAGCGTATGGCAAGCTCTATTAAACCTAGTTTTCCTTCGGAGAAAGAATGATCTCAAAAACGAGCCTTATTCCTCTTGACTGGAGCGGGCGTCGTTAGTCAACTTTTGAGTGCACCGCACCCCACTGTTGCATCATCGTGAGAAGAGGAAGTAGCGAATTGCCTAAAGGAGTTAAAGAGTATTCTACCCGGGGAGGAACAACAGGATAAACTACACGCTTAACAACACCCTTTGCTTCCAGATCACGAAGCTGCGCAGTTAACATTTTCTCAGTTATGCCGCCAACCAACCTACGCAAGGTGCTGAACCGTATTGGCTCTGAGCTCTCAAGCAAATAATAGATGATGAGCAGCTTCCATTTACCACCAATAATATCTAATATGGTTTTTATCCCGCAGTTTTCCAAAGAATTTGTACTTTCCATAAGTATAGTATACCACTTTATAGTTGGTACTTACAAAAAGTAAGGTAAATAAGTAGACTATTAATAGTACAATTAAGGACTGGTTTCAATAACAATGCGAAGCCAGGTGAATTTCAGGAGCAAAATATGAAAAAGCTATACGATCAAATTGCCGACGATGAAGTAATCGATCGCACGGTAAAAGCACTGAATAACAATGGCTTTACAACCCGGGTTGCCGCCAATAAACAAGAGGCGAAAGAGTTAACACTAGCCTTGATTCCGAAAGGTTCAGAAGTATTTACCAATATCTCCGCCACGCTGAGTATTATTGGAGTTGCTGATATTCTCAACGGGCCTGCTTATATCTCAGTAAGAGACCGTGCGGCGGCGTTGCCTGATACTCCGGATAAAAAACAGAAGGCAAAGCGTCTTTCTGCTGCTCCAGCATATACGGTTGGAAGCGCTCATGCCATTACGCAGGATGGAAGGATATTAATTGCGTCTGCAACAGGAAGCCAGATACCAGCTGAAGCATATGGTGCCAATCATGTCATCCTGGTCGTCGGTGCTCAAAAAATCGTTAAAGATATAGAGGATGGGCTAAGACGCATTGAAGAATATAGCGTTCCGCTTGAAGATAAGAGAGCTATGGCGGCCTACGGTATACACACGGCATTCGCCAAGCTCCTCATGCTCAATAAAGAAATGCCGGGGCGAGTCGTGGTCATTATCGTGAAAGAAAATATTGGTTTTTAAGTACCGCAGATAAAGAATGGCGCACATCCGTTCTTTCGGTCATTCATCATCTATACCTTGCGGACACTAGACAAAGCGCTTTTAGATCTATATAAATCAATAGCTTGATCTAAAAATTGATCATTATAAATAAGGCATCGGTCATATAAAAAGGAGAACCAGCAATAACAGTCCGTGCTTTATCTGTTTGTTCAGGTATATCGTTTAGCAAATAATTCATTGCAACGACTAACCTGGCGATAGCACCAGTCCGTCCAGAAGGGTTTTCGAGTTTACTACAGATAACATCATCGAGCTAGTGAATTGATAAAACAGAGGGTAAGCATTATTATAAAAACATCCAGGCAACCGCCCGGATCTGTCTAGCGGAAGGACCATGCGGCATGTCCGCACCAACTCAAGTCGCTGAGGTGACGAGCCGTCAGCTGGCCCACAAGCACCTTCTCAACGACGTGCTCTGGGGGCGTCTGACCCGCCGGATCGTCAGGGAAAAGAACATGGAGCTCTCCCGCGCGGAGCGCATCATGGATCAGACACTGGCATTTCTGGCACTCTGCGCAGAAGAAACTCGAGGCGAGTTCAGCCCGTCGGAGCAGGTCGACATCGGCTGGCACACATTCATCCTCTACACCCAGGAGTACCAGGAGTTCTGCAAGAGCAAAGGCTCGAAGTACAACATTGAACAGTGGGGCTGACATTGCTACAACTAGTAATAGGTCCTATAAGTGGGCCAGGCAGCTCTAAAAAAGGAGGTTATTCACTAAGTCAGCAGTCGATTTACCTCGCCATGGCGTCTTAGAAGCTTCGCTCTCACAGACGACCCCCTTTATACTGGTTCGGCCGTATATCAAAATAAGGTTCACGCGACCCACCACCGCAAGTCAAAACCAGAACAGCCTTATCGGCCAAATCTCTCTCTGGCAGGCCCCGGCCCAATAACACGTTGTCTTTAGTACTAATACTAGCAAGACAACCCATATTCACATGATTGTCTTTTACACTAAAGGAGGCGTTTTGAGTTAGGTCATCAGATCCTAAGTTTGTACGCCAAATGTCATTAGTACTGCTAATTAACCTTAGCTCCTCACCAAACTTTTCTCTAAGAGCTACTAGATCATTAGGGCTTTTAATGGGTATGTATCCAGCCATCTCAATGCCACATTTCAATACCCTGCCCATGCCATCTTCGTAGTAGTAGCAAATCTTTGCCTTGTCTACGTCCTCAAGATTCATATTCGCATAAATACTATCCATTTTTTGCTCTATTGCTACAAAATCTTCTTTCGAAAGTTGATTCTGTCTCGTGAAGAAGTAGCCGATCACTATCGCAGTGATGATCATGGCAAACAAAATAATAACCCACCATTTCCGAGAAAGTTTACGCCACCGCTTAGCACTAAATGTCTGGGTAGTACTCGACTTCATAATTTAAATTATATCTTATCTTGAACTATATTAATTAATACAAAAGAGCTCGAAGTTCGAGCTCTTTTGTATCCGTATCAGCACCGAAGCCCGGCCCGGAGCCACAAGCGCCGATTCTGTGTTACTGGCCTACACGACGTCAGCCCTGGGGTATGGATCCGAACGTCAAGTAGGCCTCCGGGCTATCCTGATTATGTTTAGCTGGGTCGGTGTCGGCATCTTAAACAAATACCGTATAGCGCCACCGACCAAGCACCTGCTTGCGAGAAGACTTAAACTCAAAACAACTTGATCGGATCAAGGAGGAGAAAGGAAACCTGTTACGATCTTGCCAGGATCACCCTCGAGAAGTTCTTGGCTGTTCTGTGCTATGTGATAGTACAGCCGAGCGAGATAGGGATGAGGTGACCGTCCATACTCATTCTCCAGAAACTGTTTGGTAGCCAGGTAAACATCACCCGCTTCTACTCCCAACTGACATCGAAACAACGTAAGCATTAGAAGCGCCGCGATTTGCTCTTTGGCCTGATCATCCACCCACGCAGCCTTGAGGGAATGGAGAAACCTTCTTGGTTGCTCCTCAAGCAGGGCAATCGTCGCCCGATGATACATTGCTGCGTCGCGTGCAGCTTCCATGCGGAGCAACTCTGCCTGTAGGCATGAACCACGCTGTACTTCCTCGAATAGCCCTCCAGGGGCAAGAGCAAGCGCAGCCTCAAACAGCCCGTCTGCTTCCTGCCACTGTCCACGGTAGTAAAGCTTGACACCTCTGTCAACCAGATCACTGAAGCGTGTCGCATCAACCTCCTTCCGGTCAATCTCTAGTACATACGCCTGAACACCCGCTACTCTTCGAAGCAGAGCGTTGCTTTTTGTATCGTCCAATTCCAGTGTTTCATTCTCTGAGAGACGAGACGCGCCCTGCGTATATCTACGTAGACGGGATATGGAAACGCGAATAATGCCGAGATACGAATCCGGCCGCTCGCTCCCCCACATCTCATTTGCCAATTTATCGACACCGAGGGCACGGCCGGCATGACACGCCAGGAGCACTAGTATCTTCCTCAGCATCGGCTCGGTCGGAACCATGAAAAGTTCAGTATGCAGCCCGCTCATAACGATCAATTTCGGCTCCCCGCTGCCTTCTTCTATGACAGCGCCGGTCCGTCCGTTAGACATCTTTTCTCCTGAGAATCGTTTGATCTGTCTATCTGGCACTATCACAATACAATAAGTAGGAAGTTTATAAAAGGAATATTAGCGCAAGAAAAAAGTATAGTTTGCCCTCGCCATAGTGCCTAAGAGCTCTGTCGGGCAAAACAATTATCAATTTTCGCTCGTGTGCGATTCATGAGATGGAATATTGGACGCTTAACCCATCGATTACCTATAATCTATGCCAACTAATGTCCATACCATATCATCGCATTAACTATATAATAAAGGCGACTCTTGCTCATACTTAGGAGGTTATGGCGCAATGAGAGCCAAATGCGTGATTTATGTGTGCTCGCTCACACTCGCCCTGGTCGCAGGTGCGGGGTGTACGCCGCAAGCACCAACACCCGACCCGCAGCCAACGACAGGCACGGCGCTCGTATCCCCGGCCGCCGCCAACGGTTACAGCTATGGCTACGGTACGTACTATGTCGCAACTCGTCGCGATGTACCGCCTAACTGGGGCGACGCCAAAATGTGGTATGCCCACGCTCAGGCCGCCGGCTACAGTGTTGGCACTACGCCCAAGAAAGGTGCCATTGCCTGGACCGACAGTGGCCCCTCCGGGCAGGTAGCCATTGTCGAGGATGTCAGTGCCGACGGCACGCAAGTGCGCATCAGTGAGATGAATGGCAAGGATGGCTGGAACCAAGTGACGACCAGAACTGCACCAGCCAGCTCATACAAGTACATCTACTAAGTACGCAGGAGCAAGCCCCCGGTCATGTCACTCTGACCGGGGGAGCTTCTATTTATGCTGCTTACTATAATTATTTTAGGTCTTCTGCCGCTATGCTTATTATACCAATATACAAACTATCTGGATCAGGGATAGCAGGACTCGAATAGTCCTGCTCGGATGGATATACGATTCGAAATGACGATAGTGAATGTAATAAGCCGTCGCTTTAATAAAATAATAACGGCAACGAGATATAATCGAAAAGTTCCCCAGTAAATGTGAGGTGTTCGTGGGATTGCAATACATTCGTGAGCTTAACCTTGTCTCCGAGCTGGTTAGGGAGAGCGGCGAGCTAGCCAACGAGCTTTTCAACAGTGACGGGTTCGAAGTCCATATTAAAGGTGACTCGAGGGTAACAAACATCGATCTTGCGGTGAGTGACTATGTTATAGCAGCGGCTGCAAAAAGAGGCATCAATGTACGGAGCGAGGAAGAAGGCAGCACCGCTCACTATGGTGAAGATGGAGTCCTTGACCTCGACCCAATTGATAGCACAAGCGATCTCATTGAGGGCTATGCGCGACAACCTCGTCGATCAAACGCTGCCCCATCACTAGGATTTTGGAACAAAGAGCCGGTGGTCGGTGCGGTGACCTTTCCGCTACTTGGCGTACCACCTATTACCTACCTTGCCTCCAAAGATGGCGGTGCGTATCGAGAACAGGCCGGACGCAAGACGCGTCTTAAAATCGACACAACGCCAACGCACGGCATTGTGTTCGTCAGCTCAAAAACGCATACACCTGCAGCTCAAGCAGTAAGCAAAATGCTATGCGAGATGGGCTACACCCCAGTTCCTGAGCACGGTGCCGTGTTTAAGGCGAGTTGTGTAGCAGACAGGGAACTTTTGAGGCAGTACCCCTACAATGGGGTATATGACTTGGGTATTCCCGTAGTAGGCATCCTAACGAGGAAGGTCTACCTGCATGATATTGCAGCGGTGACGTGCATCGTCCGCGAGGCTGGCGGAGTCGCCACCTCTCCGCTGAATCAACCAGGCCGGCAGATGTGGATAGCGGCTAACAACCAAACTGTGTACGATGACCTCATGAGTGTGGCTGGGTCTATCTGACACATGGCGTTATGCGTTGCCTGTTTCGCACCTAAATAGGCCGGCACCCGGGACGTTCCCGGGTTTTCTATTGTTTTTTATTGCAAAAAGGTATGCATAGCCTATTTTGGAGATCGTCTGTCCTATAATAGAGAACACCAGATATTTTAGTGACTAGGCAAAGTAATGCCCGCCTGATTCGCTGCCTCGACTAGATCGGAATGGAGTTTTAGGATCTTTTCTTCAAGGTTAAGCTTTTGAAGATTTGTGACATCCGGAGATCTCTGGATACTGGCGATCATACTGTATATTTCCTTAACATCATTTCCGAGCGCCTCCAGCTCGCCCTTAATAGGGCCGACTGTTTCTTCGACAATTTTACGGATAGCCTGAAGGTCGTCATAGGATAAGCTCATACTTTTTATATTAGCACACAATATTGGACAATCTGTTGCGCAAGAGATAGTAGAATATATCTCATATGGAGAAGTTAGGCAGTGAAGCGTATACCGGTCACGACTGGCCACCCAATAAACTACAGAAACGACAAAAATCGCTGTTTTCAGCGATATTCTGTTGTAATAATGCCATACCCGGAGGGATATAAGAATGTATGAGTCATATTATTCAGATAGTTCCAGCTGGTGATTTGTTATTCTGTAAGTTTTATTACAGATGCTTCGTAGCGCCGGCCGGTGGGTGACGATAATCGCAGTTTTACCGGTGAGATATTTTTTAAGAAACGAAGTAACGATCTCCTCTGTGTATGCATCAAGATGCGAGGTAGGCTCATCCAGTATGTACAATGAGCGGTCTAGAATAATAGCTCTTAAAATATTAAGTCGCTGGCGCTGACCCGCTGAAAGTGTGACGCCTTTTTCACCCACCTTACTATCCAAGCCATCGTTAAGACTACGCAGCCACTCCAACATCTCTAGTTCTTTAAGGTATTTTTTTAGTTTTTCGTCACTGACATGTTGGCCAAGTAGTAAATTATCACGCACTGACAGATGGAATAGCTCGGCCTCTTGCGCAACTACCGCAATATTGTTTTCAAAAAATGCTCGGCCCGCTTCTTCATATGTCGTTTTATCTATCAATCGCAGCCCTTCTTGTGGCTTGTAGGCATTTGTTAACAAGTTCAGGAACGTTGATTTACCCTGACCAGATTTGCCCTCAATACAAATCTTTTGCCCTTTGCTTATTAAGAAGCCGGGTACCTGGATCGTCTCGCGACCCTGCGGGTACCTGAAGGTTATATCTTTCATTGAAATTTCCTTCCAGGCTTTCTTATTGCTGTCGTTCTCATTCATACCCGGCTGGCCTATTGCTCCCTCAAGTTCATCTAGATACGCCCTGACTTCCATAAATGATCGTACGTTTTCAGATAAACTTTCTATCTGGCCCCGCATCATCCCATAAGCCGAAACGAACAGAATTAATAAGCCGACACTTGCATAACCTATTGCAATTTGCCATACCAAAAATCCTATTGTTGAAACATACGCTAAGCCAAATAACGAGTGAAGCAAGAACCATCTTCGCGCATGAAATTGCTGTAACCTATCCGTTTGCTGATTGCTACTGGCCACATATTCTCTTAGCGTAGCTTGCGAGTAAGATCGCACACCAAGCTGCGCAACTGTAGAAATATTCGCCATAAAATCGCCATACGTCCCTAAAAGTGACGCGTTTCGGCGATTTTGCTCAGCTGCGATAGGAACCATCTTCCGTGCCAAAATACCACTAGTGATAACGAAGCTAATCATTAATATTATATTCACGACCACCAGTAACGGAGATTCTCGCGCCATATACCCAAAGAACAGAATAAGTAAAAGCACGCCCGGAAAAAGATGCCAAAAGAGTGCAAAAATAATCTCGCCTATCCCATCTGCAGCCTTATTCACCAAAGACTGCATATATACCGAATGCTTTTTTCGCAGCGTTCCCAACGGAAGCATAGAAAGTCCTCGAAAGTATTTTAGCCTAAGGGTATTAGCAAAATTCTTTGATAAAGCCTCGCCACGCCCACGCACAATATACGATGCCAATAACGAAATAAGATAGAAGCTGATAATCAAGAGCAATGTGCGGCCAAGACTTCCAGAAGCAAGCGGCTTATTCGCAAATTCAGCCAAACTTACCGGAATATAAAAAGACGCTGCACTATTAATTATGCCCGCGGCCGCTACAATATAAAAAAGCTTTTTGTATTCTCCTAGGTTTTTAAGGACAAATAAGAAAATCTTCACTCGGTTAAGTATAGCATCCTATGCCGTTAGCCTAGCCAGCGCATAAGTTGGATTATAAAGTTCGTTTTACCATCTGGAAAATAGACGCCATGCGGCCGAGCCCGGCGGAGGATAAAGAAGTACTTACGAAACATCTATCTTCTCTAGCGCATTCAAAATAGTATCAGTGTGTCGTGCTGCGCTGTCAAAAGGGTCATCCGTCGAACATATCGCTTGGCGGATTCCTTCTACGGCTAGCTGCATACGGTCAACGCGCTGTAGATCGCTCTGATTAAGACCTTCAGCTACTCGAGCTTTAACGCCACTGGCGCCCATTGTGTAGGCCGGAAGTTCTGTCGTCAACATATAGGCATCGCGGTTGTGTCTATCGCGAGGGTCGAACACTGGCTGTAATGGTTCCGACTCTATTTGGTCGATATGAACACTCTCGTGAAGCATGAGCGAAGGCGAGATTTGGCTATCGGGATTGCCGTAACGGATAAGCATTGTTGGCAAACCAAGTCTCGACCATTTTACTGCATTTGAATTGGCATGAGGAAAAACTGAACGGTCTATTGGTAAAGGGTGTTCGATTGTCCAGGTTTCAGCTTGAACTGAATCACCGTAATGAATGCCGGATGTTATCCTGGTCGAGTCTGAGCCTTGAGTGTCAGTAACCAAAGAATCGATTTGCTGCGCTGCCATCATAGCCCTCTGCTCAGAAAGTCCGGCTTCGGCTAGCTGCCTCCTTATCGCGGCTTGCTGCCTGAGCGATTGTTTTGCGTAATGCTCGGCAACACTTACTTTATCTGAAGTATGGAGAGCAATAACCGCAATACCTTCACTACTCCTGTGTCTTCGAGGGGGAGTAACTAAACCGTGTCTAATATTAGGAACATAAAACCGCTCGGCAAGTGTTGCGAAACGTCCTAAAGATTGGCCCAGTTTTTGACGTAAAGCTGGCGATTTCAGACTATCCTGAAAGGTACCAATCGCTTGTTCGGTGACGAAATTACGAGAGCGTTGTTCAGAACTCAAAAATAGCATAGTTATACTATAACATATAATGTATAACAATGCAATAATCATGTAATACCCCGCCACCTTTACAACAGGCACGAGAAGCGAACGCATAGCATGGCTGCGTTCTCTGGCTCCCTTGACGCCAACGTTCTGTTACGACTTCTTCTTAACGATGTGGCCGATCAACATCAAAGCGTAATAAACTTATTCCAACACACATCAGGACAATTTGCCGTTTCAGATACGGCTATTATTGAGACCGTCTTTGTTTTAGAGAGAAACTATAAATTTACTCGCACAGCAATTACCGAGACAATTGAAGGGCTCATGTCTCTTACAGAGATTAACTGTAATCGCCCTCTATTCTTAAAGGCACTCCCTCTATTTTCTAAATATCCCGCTCTATCCTTTAAAGACTGCTGCCTAGCAGCATATTCAGAGCTCAATGAAGCAAAACCTTTATGGACATTCGACCGGAAACTAGCAAAGCAAGCTCCGAGTGCTAAGCTTGTTCCGACAAGTAGACATATCTATAATCACGAAAAAGATTGACAACTGCCAATCCTTTTGGAGCAAATAGACAGCATCAAAACATTTGACGAAGATCTACTAGTGTTAGAGCAAGACATGGTTGATATTCGGCAACTTTTGAATAAATCTGGCAAGGGGGAGAAGAAAGGCAAAGTGAACGGAAGGAAGCAGGCAGGATAATAGAGCGAATCTCACATGGCGAGGCAAACCAACACCACCTCACCATTTCAGAGAGCAGATAGCCAAGAAGTATCTATGTACTGAGTAGGATCATGATAATAACTTGGATCGTGCGGCTGCATCTGTGATGGTTCACGGATGCAGCCGCCGTTCGACCTAAGGCTCGTCACGTCCGAGGAGCTCGGCGATGAGCCGACGCAATTTCGGGTCTGGATAGGAACTTCGGATGTCGTTCACAGCTCGGATAGCCTGTGTCATGCGCGTTATATCATCAGCCGGATTGAGACGCTCGACCCTGAGATACCAGATGCCAGGCGCGCTGTTCTTCTGTGTCTGCCTATTTTCCAACCATCCATCCCTCAGCAATTCCGCTACCAGACGAGCGGCCTTGCGTTCGGAGTAGCCGCTGTAACCGTCACGCTTTGGCATGGCATCCTCGAGAATTTTCCTTGGAATCTTCCCGAAGCGTCCGTCCTCATCGGTGTACGCTCGCAGTGCGATTGCCACCAGCTTAGGTCGTTCACGCGGATTGCGTTCTTGGGTCGCTTGCAAGAGGTTGCGGGCTGCACCCTCGTTGGCCATATCGTCGGTCATCCTTCTCCACCTACGAATAGAGTTGATCGAACAGTTTAATATTAGCAAAATAAGGTGCGCCTATAGCCAGAAGGGTGAAATATCCTTGTACGCTAGGATATACCTTGTTAACTGCACTCAAACTAACTAGTTATCTGCAAATTCCTTAACTAATTCATTTGCCACGTCAGCATCGAGAAAATTGCCAACTTCCATATATTTATTAGGGATGTGACTAAATACTACCTGTAGAAAATCGACAAGTTTTTGCTTAGTAGCGTCATTAAGGTCAATCACGTCCCCCTTAATTCGTGCAATAACCTTATGGTCAAGTTCATCATCCTCATACATTTCAAGTAATGCGACTGCCTCTACATTCACAACCTGGTCGCCTTTTATGGCTTTGTTGGTCAGAATAAAACAGTCGAGATTATCTCCATCTCCAGACGTAGTTTCAAGAACGAAACCGTACGGTAAGGGGTATGGCGCAGATACTTCGACAGATTTTTTGAAGTAAAGAGTTTTTTCGTCATATATATTTTTTATATTCTTCCCAGCTTCGTTTTCAATAAAAACTTTCATATTTTAATCGTAGCATACAGGAATATTACGAAGACATAGAGCGTATGCTGATGTTGATATTGTTGAGTACTTATGCTACAATTTAAATATCAAGACGAAAAGAGTTCCAAACGGTTAATTGCCTAAGGAGCTCTTTTCTTATTTGCGCCTTCTGAGTGCAATTTTCTTTTTTACGTCTTTGTCATCTAAATATGCAAAATAGGGAGCGCCTATTTCTTTGTATAGTGAAGAGCGGAACTTCTTGTTGGGGAAGAGGATTTTCTCTAACTTACTTTCCTCAATCAGGTAATCGACCAGCATTTTGTAGTCACCATCACCTGAAACAAGTAAGAGTTTGTCAAAGTCCTTGTCTTTCTGAAGACGTTTCATGATTGAGAAAATAATGTCCGAATCAACGTTGCCTTTCTTCTTACCGATCATGGCAGAGTTATGTTGTCGAAAGACCAAAATAAAGCCTGCGTTCTGAATATTTTCATAGAGCTGCGTCGCATGCTTCTTGACCGGCCTTCTTGAGATGCTCTAACAATGGATGTCTTCTTGACTCAAGGCCAGCAACAACCCGAGCCTTCGAATCGGATATCCAGACCTTGGCAACCTCTACCGGATCAGGGTCTACATCCTCCCGCAGAAGCGTTCCATGACGAGCATGCCATTCTCCCATTCGCGGAAAGGCATCTTGAAAAACAGCAAAAGATCCCAGAGCAACTGTAGCCTGCTTGAAAAATCTGGCTTTCTCATACCGATCGACTTCGGGTACTCTTGATAGCCGAGTATCTGCTAGCGTTTCCTTTAGGTTATGTAATTCTTTATCAATACAACCATCGTCATTAAGTGCATTCTGAACCGCAGTCTCAACAAGAGCGGCCGGACCTTCAATCTTGTATCCTTCTGGGTAAATAAGATTCATTTTGGCTTAATCCTAGAGCATGCAACAATACAAATCAATGCCCAGACATAGAGTCGGACGGGGTCAAGGGGGCACTTTGAGGAGACTAATTGTCGCAACAGCCACAAGAATAAGACGATTAAACTTTCTGCGCTAAAAAATCCACAATTCAATCTGTAGACTTTCTCATAATTTCATGGCTGGAGCGAATGGGCGTTGTCAAAACTTTTGACGACCCACTAGCGTTAGAGCAAGACGTTGTTAATATTCGGCAACTTTTGGAGGAATCTGACAATCCAGAAAAAATCAGAATAATCAGTAGGTTTTGCTTTACGGATTAAGGATGCTACTAAATATAACGATATGGCAGAACACAGATAAGGATACAGCAGAACCTGCCGGCGGCGACCGACTCACATCTACAGAGCTTATCTGTGTGCCGGAATTTCCAGGCTTTGTTCATAGCTTGACCGCTATTGCTTGCGCAGAGGTGAGACTGTCTCTATAGAAACAGTCTCACCTCGTCCATCCTTATTGTAGGCTATTTATCCTCTCCCTCGGTATTCTCTACGGTACCGGCCCTAGAGTCATGAGCATCGGCTCTCGATTCCCAGTCGTCGTCAGTATCCTGACCGCTAAAATCGCATCGGCTGCCTCTACAGAATCCTGCGACCGACGGGATGCCGGTAGCAAAACAGAAGCAGGCAGCAGTCGACCAGTCGCCAGCCAGAGCCTCCAGGGGAGTGTCGATGAGCGTCACCTCTTGGATTCGCCTCTCGACATTTGTCACCTCGCAGGTGACCTTGCCTCTTGGCCGCGGAAAGAGGTAGTCGGCGATGTTGAACTCAAGAATTTGATGCAGACCTGCATCAACGAACGCCTCACATATCCAGGCGAGTTCCGCCAGGAACTGCTTGGATGTGACGTCAATACCGCTAGACTTGTGCCATCTGCCAGTCAGTGTACCGCAATTCGACGATCTCGCGCTCGGGCGTGAAGGCCCAGCAGGAGGGTAGGCCGAGTAGCCGAGCCTTCTTCTTTGGTAGCGGCCTCAGCTTCAGCTTGCCAGGGGCAACAGGCTGTTCGATCATAGCCTCGCCGGGGCGAAGTATGCCATGATCATGACGTGAATACGCATTGCCTTTCTTGCCTACGATCTCGCAAGCCGTATAGAGCGCTGCCCGGAATGGCAGTGAGTTAGGGTCTACCTCTGAGATGGGGGGTGCATCCGTCAAACTCATGAGACGGATTCCTCTTTTCTTCGTCGGTTGCTATGAACAGCAAGATTCTTGCCAAAGACCACGTACGGTTTCGGGCCTTACAAATACGAAATATTCTTCGCATCGTTCTTGCGTAACTAGTATTACATATAATTCGAAGGGTATCAACAGGCTTACATCAAGTCAGAAGTTCGTGGACAACTACCGGACTTTTACCACAGATACAACGCAAGAAGCGTCATATCTTAGATTATAAAACCTTATAATGCAGAAGAGGATAACCTTCCTCCTAGCTAGTAAGGCTGTGCCTGCTCCCGAATTGCACAATCGGGAGCAGGCACAAGCAATGTGAGTGTGGTTACAATTCTGCCAAGAATGACTCCAGGCGGCCTTCATTCCTCAGCTGTTCAATAAAACTTGTCAACAAGTGATACTCGAACGAGTAAATCTTACTAAGCCTAGCGAGAGTCTCTTCGTCGTCATCGCTCGGACTCATCGGCTCGAAGTCGCGTTCAGCTTCGTCGAGCAAATAGCCTTCGTGTTTGTTGGCATCAACCTCCTCTGGCGTCAATATGTACGGTACCGTCTCAACAGATAGCTCGACCCGATTCCCCACAATTTTGCGAAGATACAAGCTGATCCGTTTCTTCTTCTCGCGTATTGTCAAAATACAACCACGCGAAACTCCAAGTGTGCGCACCTCCCAAACAACCTCGGGGGTTGTCACAGGAGTACTCCTCATAATGATAAAGTCCGGGTCGACTCCGAGGTCGAGCAAATGATCCTTCATCATCTGAGCTTCAGGTTGCAGCTGGCCACGTGAGCCGTGTCCATAGCCACCGATCACAGCAATATTGTCCACATCACTGCTCGCCAGCAGCTCTGCCGCCCGGTCAAGGCAAGCGAGTACCTGTCCGGGAAGAATGTTGTCTTTTGGAAGCACGCCAAATACGATGGCAGTTATATTTGTTTCCACGTTAATAAGTATAGGTCATTTTAGACGATAGGTCGTCCGTAGTTCGTAAATGACTATAGAACTTTACGCTTCGGTCATTCATTCCACACCCAAACCAAACTCAAAATACCTCATTTTATAGAGGTATTTTGGAAGTAATGTCATGGCTGGAGCGAATGGGCGTTATCAAAACTTTTAAACAAAATACTATAGCAAGCATGGAGTGAGAAATTTATTGAAATTAAAGAATTGCTTCTGGAAGACGACAGTCACCCGGGCATGCATAGCGCAAATGAGAAGTTTTAGTCTCTATGCCAGTTCAGCCGTCAGAATTCTAGAAAGAGGTTTAATGCTATTAAATTCATAAAAGGCTAGATAGGCTAGGGCAAGTTCTCTCGCACTTACCTTTCGTAGACTGAAGCCCCTACCCACAGTGCTTATAAGGATGGCGTTGGCAAGCATACGACCGGTACGTTTATTTCCATCCTCGAAAATCTGTAAGTAAGGTAGGAGGCTTAAGGCCATTAGACTTCTTGTGAATGGGCTACCAAAGCGACCAATAATCCGGAGGATTCTATCGGCATTCTCGCGAAGTTGTTGAGGGGCAGCCAACGGAGTATAGTTGCTAGCGCTAATTTTGACTATTCTTCGCCTCACCCCTGTAGCAATGCCAAGATTCTGACCTATAATTTTATGGAGTTCTTCAATTGTAGCGAAATTAATTTCCTTGTTAAATAAATCAGGGTTTTCGATAATAAAGGCAATAGCATCTTTATGATTTAGAATCATTTGTGTTTCAAAATCAGTCTTACCGTTTGCTTTAATACCCTCAACGAGCAAGAGCTGCGTATCAAGTAGCGTGTATGTATTACCCTCAAGCGCGGACGATTTCCATGACAGTTCTACCGTCAGATATTCAAGATCTCTTGCTGAAATCTTATGCTCAGGGGTGGGGATGTATTGCTTGCTTCCAACATTTTCTTCGAACTGACTTGCGGGCACCTCTTCTAGAAAATTAATCAGCTCATAATTGAAAGAACTTTCCGGACGGTTTTCATCCTCAAGAATCTTGCTGGGAATATCGGCCGCCAGAAGAAAAGCATAGTTTATCGAGTATAAAGGATTATTCTTTGCACCGTTGCGTAGGATTAGGCTGAGTTCCGTAAGACGTTCAAGTGCTCGCTGTATGGATCGAATATCCAGGTTGGGCATCCTTTTACTAATCTCTTGTGAGGTAGTGCTGCCACCCAGAAGATATACAAGTATATATAAAGTGTTTTTGTTTAATCTCATACGACAATTTTAGCACAAAAGATATAGAAAAGAGGTAAAAATGTCGTATGGAAAAGATAAGTACCGGGTACTTAGAACGAAGGTTTTCGAGTAGAGACGCCCCTTTTATTTTATGAGTCTGGCGCTGCAATCAGTCCTCAAGGAAGGTTATTGAAAAAATTAAGAGATATCTGGCATTGAAGTGAATCTAAAGAAAGAAAACGTCAACAACAAAGTTTACGACCAGCTGGTTGCCGATCAAGAGCCTAATCACGCAACATTTGTTCGGGTACTCCCGCGACTTTTAGACTTAGGCCTGCTCGGTCGCCCTGTCGAAAAGATGGATGAGCAACTGCGGCTCTCCTGCTGTGCCAAGCACGAATATTTGGCCGAGTTTTTTCATATGTCGCCCGTGACTATTGCCAAAGAGATCCTTGACACCTGGAACAGCATAACACCCGATCAGCAAGACCACATCGAAATGCACCATGAGAGAATACGTGACGTTTTATAATAGTGAAACTTATTTTCCAGGGATGACAATGGCTGAGAATATGTCCCTCAACCGATAAGCCAGTCGGCTATTTAGTGAGCCAGCGTGAGAGCACCCTCTGGACAAAAGGTATCAAAATATAGACCATAAAGGGAACAATCACCAATGTTAGCACCAAAGTTCTGAGCGGTATCGGATTAATCTGACCGATTTGACCACCGAAAGCAAGGAAAATCGCAGTTATCAGCGGATATATTGCCAGCCATACAACGATAGCCGTTTTCCATTTCTTGGATTGCTTGACCCCTCGTGACACCTTGCTCTTGCCTCGATGCCAACCAAATACAGCCATCAACGTGGTGATAATCGAGAGTACAACGACAAGTAACACGGCATGATGGAATCGAACAAGGCCTTCAGAACTTGACGCAGCAAAGACCGAGGCAACAACCGACAGTACCATGCCACCACCAATTGAAAATGCGGAGAGGATAATCCCTGAAGCAAGACCATGCTCTTCTTCACGGGTGTCGGACAAACCCCTGATATTGATTGCCGGAAAGGTTGCCGCGAAACCAGATCCTAGTAATATCCCCATAACTACAACAAGCACAATGACGGGTATAGTACCGGCCAGTAGGAACCAGGCAAATGCCAAAGTCTCTACAACAAATCCGCCCACAATTAATGGCAATGGCCCGATGCGGAGTGCAAGCGCTGCAAACTTGGTTGCCGTTGTCATCACAATAAGCCCGCCGAGTGCAAAAGCGAGTGCCGATTGAAGCGCTGTCCAGTGCAGCACGGTTTGCAAATACAGCACAACCACGAATTGAAATCCAATATAGTTACCTTGGAGCATGAAAGCCATCAGGCTGGCGTAGCTTAAGCCAGGACGACGGAAGATTCCCAGTGGGATAAGCGGTACTTTTGCCCGGCGTTGATAGGCTATAAAAACCGCCAGCAACCCACCGCCAGCAATAAGCGGCACAAGCGCATCATCCGATCCCCACCCATACGTTGCCGCCTGTGTCGCGCCGAATACAATAGCCAGCAGTGCGGTAGTAGCCATAACCGCCCCCATCACATCGAATCGCTTAGCATCGCGCGATGGCCTATCGGGCGCAAGACCGAGCAGGCCCGCCCAAATTACGGCAAGACCTACCGGAACTGGTAAAAAGAAGGCTAGTCGCCAGCTAATATCGCCCACAAATCCGCCAATAATCATACCCAGCGCAAACCCCACAGCGCTGGTAGCCGAATAAACCCCCAACGCGCGGTTGCGCGCCGCCGGATCAGTATACTGAGACAGCAAAAGCGACAAAGCCGCCGGTGCCGTAAAGCCTGCAAAGACCCCTTTGGCGATGCGCGCGGCGATCAGTGCCTCATCGCTTGTCGCCAACCCTCCAACCAAACTTGCCAGCACAAAGAGAGCCATCGAAAGTAAAAAGACGCGTTTGCGGCCGAACAAGTCAGCAACACGCCCTCCAAGCAGTAAAAAACCGCCAAATCCCAAGGCATAACCGGACACCAGCCACTGTAAGCCTTGGGGACTCATGGCAAATTCTCTTTGAATGATTGGGGCAATAATACCCATACTGGAAATATCCATCGCATCCAAAAACTGTGCCACGCACAACAATACCAAGATTGCGGTTGCAGGCAGGGCGATGCGAGGTTTGTCTTTTTCCGTAACCATACACACTCTCCTTTTATATCTAGATCTAGTGTAAAAGACATGTATCTTTACTTGCAAGAACTGAATTAAAAGTAGTATACTTACCTAAAAGAGAGTTACTTCTATGCCTACACCCCAACCTATCAATCGTACATTTCGTAAACCTGAATACGCCCTTGAAAAAATAGGCGGCAAATGGAAAATGCCGATTTTATGGCGCCTCAGCCAACACCCGGTCTGGCGATATAGTGAGCTAAAACGTGATCTTGGTCTCATATCTCACAAAATGCTCTCGCAGCAGCTCAAAGAGCTTGAACAAGATAGATTGATCATGCGAAAACTCTATCCGGTAGTACCGCCCAAAGTCGAATATTCTTTAACTGAACGTGGAGAACTAACATTACCTGTCATTCGTGCCCTTTGCGATCTTAACCAGATATTAACCGACTATGATGCCAATGCAAATAAATGATGTGAACGGCAACTAACTAGAAATATTATTTGTACCGATAGGACGAATATTATAATTAGCGTCAAAAATATTGTTTGGATCGTAGCGGTCTTTAATTTCTCTAAGCCTATTGAGTGTCTCTTGGGGGAAGGCTCTGGCGATTTCTGTGTCGGTCGCCTCACTGGACATATTGATATAACAACCGGCACCGAATGGTTCGAGAGCCCGCCAGGCCTCAAGCAAGTCGTTAACTTCTTGGTCGCTCGCGCCGAACTCCACTGCTGTTGAGTAATAAATCAGTACCTCACTGTCCCGATAGGAAAAAGCGGTCATATCGGCTGGCTGTCTGTTCATAGCTCCCGCTATGTGACGCATCTGAAGAACGGGTAACTTACCGCTGTCACTTAAGCGGGTGATCATATCGATAGACTCGTCGGTAAGAGTTTTCAGGAATGCATTCCTGGCGATTCCCCGCCGGGCTGTCGCACGAGATGAGACGCTTTCCAATATATCTTTATATATCGCTTAGGCTGAAGGGAATCTCGGGTCGATTTGCCGAGCGCTAAAAGAGGAGCAACGGTCTCCTTGGCACTTGCTTCATCAGTACCTATAACACAGCCGTGTATCGCAATTGAGCCAGGCGCATCTGCTTTTTTAGGGAGGACCGTCAGGATAGTAGTAAGTTCAGCAGGAGCAATTCGCATTGCATCACGCCAGCCTTTCAAGATGGCGGCTATATTGTCGAGCGGATAACTAATTGTGATTTCAAAAATGTCTTTGACTCGATGAGCCTGAATGGTAAAGCGCGTCGCAATGCCAAAATTACTGCCGCCGCCGCGGACAGCCCAAAATAAATCTGCATGAGTATTTTTACCTGCCGTTACTATCGAGCCGTCCGCAGTTACTACCTCCATGGCAATAACATTATCAACGAGCGCGCCGTACTTTCGTACCAAAAAGCCAAGACCCCTGCCCGTAGCCAGGCCACCCATACCAACCATGCGGCTATCACCTGAAGCAACCGCAAGGCCATAGCGATCAAGTTCATCCGCCACCTCACCGCCTAGGGCACCGGCGCCTGCTTCCACATAGCCCTTTTCTACATCGACAACCTTCACTGCGTTTAGGGCAGAAAGGTCAATCAGTATAATCCCATCGGCCAAATTATATACAATATTGCTGTGACCGCCACTTTTAATAGTAAACGCTAGTTTATGCTCATTGATAAAGCGAATAACAGTTGCCATTTCCTCACTCGAAGTGGGACGTACAACCACGCTCGGCACGAGTGTGCGCTTAAAAAAACTGGCTTGCCTTTTTATATACTTCATCGCCCGGAAAGGCAATGCTGTCCGGAACAAGCTTGCTGAATGCTTCGAGTATTTTATCCATCTTTCTCTCTCCTTTCGAGAACTCGAACGCGATAGGCTAATAACCAGGAAGGTCTAGGCTGTTGTTCCACCTCGTGTAGAATACATGCTTAGCGAATATGGCCAGACCCTTAGCCCTGTTCTAGACAGCTTGCTCACCTGGGGAGAACAGCATTTAACGAGCAAAAGATAGTGCAGATTTGATCTTCTTCTGATCTAAGCGTGAATCCCACGCTTAGATAGCCTTGAAAGCTTTCACACTATTTTCACAACTTGCTATTATACTCGGATTAAGATCGATCAATAGATTGTAATGCACCTCATTCCTAAAACAGTAAAAGGAGCTAATATGAGTGACTCAAGGCAACAGAACAACCGGGCGAATGTATTTGAGCAACCCTACTCAAAGGAGAAGAAAGGGGTCGCTGACACAAGGAAGCAACCAGATAATCCTGGCATTACAAAGATTATTAAACTCCGTAACATCAAAAAGATCTACAAAAGTTCCGGTGGCGCCGAAACCCGTGCGCTACAAGGAATTGACTTGGATATCGAACAGGGCGAGTTCGTCGCTATCATGGGAGCAAGCGGGTCGGGAAAATCAAGCTTGATGCAAATTATCGGCTTGCTTGACCGCCACTACGAAGGTGAGTATCTGCTGGACGGAAATGATGTCAGCCGACTATCAGGTAATAAGGCAGCCGAGATCAGGGGTGACCGTATCGGCTTTGTGTTTCAGCAATTTAATCTACTAAAACGCACGAGTGTTTTGCAAAATGTCCTCCTCCCTACCACTTACTATAGCCGAGCAGACGATAGGGCGAGGGCGATCCAAATGCTAAAGCGTGTAGGATTAGCCGACCAGATCAATAAACACAGTAACCAGCTGTCCGGCGGGCAGATCCAGCGTGTTGCTATTGCCCGGGCACTCATTATGAATCCCAGCTATGTGTTGGCAGATGAACCTACGGGCAATCTAGATAGCAAGACGGCTCACGAAATCATGGAACTATTTAAAAGTATCAACGAAAGTGGCGCAACGATCGTCCTAGTGACTCATGAAGATGATATAGCCGCCTATGCGCAGAGAGTCATTCGCCTGAAAGACGGAAAAATCGAGAAGGAGACACGACGATGAAGATTTCAGCATTACTTTCACAAAGCTTGCATAGCATTCGGAGCAATAAGGTCAGGAGCAGCCTGACGATCCTGGGGATTGTAATCGGGATTGCTGCTGTGATCGCTCTGGTAGGTATCGGCAATACTCTAAAAGCCGGCGTCTCAGATATGATCGGGGGGCTGGGAATCACAAGAATAACCGTCATGTCGCATAATCCGAATGTAACCCCCGCCGAAAGGCGACGCGAGTCGGGCGATGGCCTGGTGTTTCGTAGCGGCGAAGCTGAAACGCTGACGGAGACTGACTATCACAAAGTAAAACAAGCGCCGGGTATTGAAAAGGCCTCGCCAAAAGCCAGCATTCAGGCAGACGTTGCTCTGACGGCGAGCAGCGAAGACGCCTTGGTCTACCAGTTCTACGGGGTAAGTAACGATTACTTTTCTATCCAGAAGCTGACGGCTCAGTCGGGCAGCTTACTGACGACAGCACAGGTAGAGGATGGTGGTGCAGTAGCCGTGCTCAGTAAGCGGGCCGCTTCCCAGCTTTTTCCTTCTTCAAGCCCCGTAGGCCAGAAGGCATTTATCAAGGGTGTCGAATTTACCATCATCGGTGTACTTGCCGAGGCCGACCAAGAGTCATATGGTCCTATTAAAGTTGAGGTTGACGGCCCCGCCCCTATTTATACCGGCTATAAAACGTGGCTTTCGGTGAGCGAAAAGAAAAAGTTCAAAAATATCATTGCCGATGCAACAAGTGAAGAAACGGTAGTAAGCGCCTCTCGGGCAATCGAGGACGATTTGCTCGCAGCCCATGGCATCAGTGACGAAACCGACTCCGATATCAATATTGCCACTAACAAAAGTTTGCTAGATGCAGCAAATGCAGTAACTAGTGGCTTTACTTTGGCACTCGCCGGAATTGCGGCAATCTCACTCGTTGTGGGTGGCATCGGCATCATGAACATCATGCTGGTTACCGTGACCGAACGCACCAGGGAAATCGGTCTTAGACGCGCCGTCGGTGCTAAAACACGACACATCCTACTGCAATTCCTGATTGAATCTATCATGCTGACAATGATTGGGGGCATTATTGGACTCATTATCGGCATTGGCTTCAGTCTAGTCGCAGGACAACTATTAAGTACAGTGCTTGGTGTGTCGGATGGAGCCCAGACTATGATCGACGGAGGGACTATCTTGCTCGCCGTAGGCGTATCGGTTGCTATCGGAATCGTGTTCGGCCTTTTCCCTGCCATCAAGGCAACTCGCCTCGATCCGGTCGAAGCACTTCGTTACGAATAGGTCTTGCCGGTTAGTATCGGCGCCTGGGTGGGTAAGCGCGTCAATCACTGGAAGCTGATCTCTTGCTTGCGCCAAGGATAGTCGCCAATCGTATGCGCACGGCAATGTGCTTTATATCTGACTGTCTATAACCTTGGCTTCTAGGACACTACAATCGCTAAAGACCAATATACGTGAGAGGAAGATGATACGAAGTTTAATGACTGATTTTAAAACAGAATATACAATCACTATGAAAAGGATTCGCACCCGTGCAACATATCAGAAAATCGTTCCAAGACAAAAGACGTTCATTTTCGAACGTCTTTATATCTGTTATCTATAGATTTTATCGCTCGGCCAAGCAAGTAAAATATATTGCCACCGGTAATATACGATCTTCGGTTCGAGTCCCATTGTCCAAAACATGAAAAGTGTCGAAACTTTAAAGCTCCGACACTTTTCTTGGCTGGCCATCATCTCCCAGGTTAAACACCCTCTTATATCATCGCCACAGGTAGAGGCCTACGTTTCCTAAGGGCGTTTCCTACTTTGTCTGATGAGTAGGGGGGCCTGTCCGCTCACGCTGCGATAGGTTCAACCCAAGAATTTTTTTCGATTTTTGCAGAAAGTAGGTTAGTGATGGCGCATATTTCCTGGTGGCCATACCTATATTGTTTAACGGCAATTAACAGATAAGGTATGATTAGAACATGAAAATCTACACTTTCCGGCTCAAGCCAGGTAATGATCTTAAGACTGAAATCGAAAATTTTGTAAAATCTAAGAATATCCAAGCGGGGTTTATTGTGACTTGTGTTGGCGGCTTGAACCAGGCTACTTTGCGCATGGCTGGAGCGCAGCCCGATAAACAAGACATACGTACATATCAGGGCGACTATGAGATAACATCCCTCGTAGGAACAGTAAGCGCACATGGTACGCATCTACATATGGCTATCTCGGACAAAGAAGGCAAAAGCTTTGGTGGCCATCTGAAAGAAGGCACGATTATTCACCCCACAGCCGAAATTGTCCTAGGCGAAGATGAGCAAGCTAAATACACCCGTGAACTAGACGACGAGACAGGCTTCCCCGAGCTTGTTGTGTGGGAAAAGCGAAGATGAAAACGCAATAATCCTCCATGGCACTGGCGGCTCCCCGGATAGATGCACACTATCCAGCAATGATTAGCAAAGAGGAGTATAACAAAGCGCAAATTATACTTGGCAGACAGGGCAAACCTCGCCAATCAATAGTAAAGAGTTTGCGTATCGTGGCTTCCTGTTTTGCAAAGAATGTGGCTGTCAAATAACTGCTCAGGACAAATACAAGAAGCTTAAGAATGGCAAGGTGCTGCACTACGTTTATTACCACTGCACCCATAAGCGTCCCTGCGAAAACCGCAAGACTGTAGAAGAAAAGAATATCGCCAACCAGTTGTACGGAATATTAGATAGATACACCATTCACCCGCTGTTTGAGGAATGGGCTCTAGAGGCGCTATAAAAGACATGAACGCGGGCGAAGCCAAAGAGCGTGAAGCCATAGAAAACACTCAATTCAAAACCTTACAGCAACTACGTCAGCAATACGACAAGTTGGTTGATATGACCAGCAAAGAGCTTATTAAAGAAGATAAGTTTAGGAAAAGTCCAAAGAGTTACTAAGCCAGACCAATGACGCTGAAGAGGCCGTAGCCGATACGAACAATCGTGCTGCTGGTTGGCCCGATGTTATATACAAGACAATCGACGTAATAGCTCATGGCCGCGAGCGTTTCGAGAACGGTGGCATAATCGCAAAGCGCGATGTGCTACTAGCGCTCGGCACACATCCGACACTATATAACGGAGTGGTTGAATTGATGCCTTTTGAATGGCTAACCCCAATCGAAAAAGGCCTCCCGCAACTGCAAGAAGCCCTTTCGATGGTTAAGCCCCAAGATCTACAGATAGGGAACCCTGCTTTAGAGCCTATCCGTACATCTTGGCTGGGCATTTGGTTCGTAGTCAAACCTTTACCTCAAGAAGAGGATGAGCAGGATGTACAACAAAGCATTAAAGAGATTCGAAAGTTGCTAAGCGATGTAACATTTCGAGAAAATTAAATATTAGCTAGCACCTCACAGTAGCTGCCACTGTGGTGGCGAGATGTGTCGGGAATAACCGATACTTCCCGACAACATTTTTAGATTAAAGCTTCTTCATTGTATTATCAGATATTAATGTTATAATAACTAAGTCATGCACACATCCATTGATAGGAGGTGAGGATTTGAAGTACCGCGCTGGAGTGGCAACGGAAGCCCCTGACCATAGTTAGGACTTCCCCTTCACTCTACTCCCGCACAGAGCACGCAAGCTTCTTTGAACAAGGTGCGGGAGATCCTGTACCAACTTCGAAGGAGCCGAGATGAACAACAGCAACCACGACACGCTCGCCATCCTGCTCGCGCGCCGGCCCCGGCCGGCCGTGACGGAACTCGTTCGGCACACTGACGTGCTGCGCGACGAGACAAGCGTGTGGACATACATGCCATGGATCGCCCCGGTTATGCACAGCAGCGACTCGCTGGCACGCGCCATGCTGAAGCAGGCCGTGCTGCACGGCGGCGAGTTCGGAGTGCGCAACACCTACTGCGTGGCCTTCTGGCGCGAGCCGCTGGTGCGCAGAGTGTTCACTCGTGCACAGCTGCTACAGCTGTGCCGCAAGTGGGCGGCAGCCTATCCGTACGAGATGCTCGGCGACTACCGCCGGCTGGCAATCGCCTTCGGGCAATACGACCAGCCGAATCGGAGCACCAATGAGCTGGTCCGCTTGGGTTACGCTGATGCGGCAAAGGTCATGGCAGTGGTCGCTCGCAACCTGGGCGACCGGCTGCACCTCGAGCACTACGAGCTGCTGCTGACCTGCAACCTTGGTGTGGCCACTCTCTGCAAGGCGGCGCTGCGCGTCAACTACGGCACGGGCGCCACCCTTCTGCAGGGCTACGTGTTGGCCCAGCCGGAGCTGTCCCGCAAGGACAGCTCCATACTGGTGGATCACCTCCGAGAACAGTTCACCGCGCTGCACGCCCAATCCCCCCGAGACGCAATCGAGGTCTTCGAGCTGCTGCTCAAGGGGATCACGCGCGCAACCGGCCACACACAGCACGAGCGTGTACGGGGCTTCGCAGAACTGCGGAACCACCTGCACACGCTGAAGCGATAGTTCCCGGCCGTGCGCATAAAGGGCCTGCTCTCTAGCGAATTGCTGGAGAGCAGGCCCTGTTTTATTGGCCTCGCGCTCGATCGTACAGCGAGCCAGCGGGCAGCAACATCGCGGGAAGACTATTTAGCTATTAATCATACGTTCATTTTCAGAAAAGTTGGTCACCCTTATCTCGCTTGAAAAGTAAAGTTAAAACACCTCATTTTACAGAAGTTTTTAGTGAATAATCTCATGGCTGGAGCGAATGGGCGTTGTCAAACTTTTGACGACGATTCACTAGTATTAGAGCAAGATATTATTGATATTAAGCGACTTTTGGAGGATTCCGACAAGTTAGAGGGAATGCTCAATGCTAGTATATTCTGAAGTAGAAGGCAATATTTTAGCTATCATTAACGAAAATAGTTAACTAATGGCATAGAGATACTACGCAAACTTTTGAGCCCCCAGTGTTCTCTTGCCAGTCACATATATTTGACAAAGGGGGATTATTAGTATATAGTGGAATGTAATCCATTAGGAAGCCTCCTGGTGGCGTACCGAAGGGACAGAACCATGTCTAAGAAGCCTGCCTACGTCCATGCCCCCTGGGATGTGGATAAGGATGACCCCTGGGGGAACCCGGTGGACACCTTCCAAGGCAAGGGCCTAACATTTGCGGAGTTGCAGAAGAAGTACCCGCTCGACCTCAGTTTTGGACGAGAGTGGAAACTGATACGCACCTCCAAGCGCGGTAACCGCGTGATGTACGGTCAGTACACCGAGGGTTACGACGTCCCGGGCACCGGTGGTGGCAAAGCATTTGGCCACTACATCACCGCTATCGTCCGTCCGGATGACATTGTCGCCCAATACACCGTCGAATACGACGAGTGGGACTACTGATTCATCTGTAAGACCTAGCTAGACCCCAAAAAACGCTCCTGCGCTCATGAGATAGCCTGGTGGTTACGTGCTCGACGGTTGGTTCTATCCCATAACAGGCGTAAATGCCTGATGCTGCTCTACCCGGGCAACCCGGAGATTTTCTTTACAGAAACCTCTGACGGCCCACGGAAGCGAGCCGGTACAGAACGGCCCCTTTGATGGGGGCCTTTTAAATTTTTGTTAGGACGTGTCGCTATCATTTTAGTGGTGTGTCTTCTGCGTAATTCTTTAGGCTATTTCGGCAACTTATCAAATGCAGTCAAAAGGAGAGAAGGGATTCGAACTTTTCCGACAGAGGTGAAATGACAAAAATCGCCATTTTCAGGCGATATTTTGTTGTAATAAATTCATGGCTGGAGCGCATGGGCGTTGTCAAAACTTTTGACGATGATGTACTAGAAAAGGATATCCAGGAAATAACAAAGCATAATCGATGAAGACAGTAGCCTAGAAACTACTCAAAAAGCAGTTCATGAGCATTAATCATCGACTCCGCCATGAAGAGCTCGAGTGGGATAGAACTGTCTTCTGTTTGAGCTAGTTCAAGATATTTATAATACGCTTGGCGACGCTCTTTGAGCACGAGTGGAGGCGTTAGCTGAGCCTGTAAGGCTTGCGCCAACATTAGCAATCGACCTATTCGTCCATTGCCGTCACTAAATGGGTGGATCTTTTCAAATGCGGCATGGGTAGCTGCAAGTAACATTACAGGGTCTTTGGGTTTAATCTGAACTCCTGATATAAGCTCTCTAATAAGTACAGGGACTTTCACATAATTCGCTACTGTCACTCGTGAGCCCATAATCCGTACGCTATGGTGACGATACTCTCCTGCATCACTTATGATCCCATTCATAAGTCGTAAATGAAGACCTCTGATAAGTTCTTCGGTGATCGAAAACTCTTTACTTTGAAGCTGATCAAGCAGCCAAAGCAATGCCGCCTGGTGATTGCGCGCTTCCGCCTGCTCGACCTGTGTCCTATTTGTTAGTGTCTTATGATGGAAGAGAACTTCTTCAGTATCGGCAAGAGTCATGGTACTGCCTTCAATAGTGTTCGTGTGATATGTAAGGTAGAGTGTCAGCTTATCTAAAACTTCTTGATTCTTCAGAATTGGATATACACCCATCTTTAAGGTAAGTACTTTCTTCTTTTGAGTTTGAAGTTCTTGTGTATCAGTCTCATCACTTCCAACAATCTCAAAATAAAGCGCCTGAATCGCATCAAGAGCCTTTTTACGCGGTTCTGAACGCTCATTCACCCATGCATTAAGCGTGACGAACGAAACCTTCAGGCGTCGGGCAAGTTCTTCTTGTGACCAACCACTCGCTGTGAGAATGGATCTTAACCGTGAGGAGTAGATATTCATAACTTTATAAGTATATCAAAAGGTTATAAAGTTAGCAATAGCCTACTTATGTAGTTCTCCGGATTGCAGTAAGTGTATTGCGCAAATAACCATCCACATTGAGTAGCTTGGCATCTTCAAGTGTTCGCCATTCGTATTTTGCATGTTCGTCACCTAGATGCAAGTCACCTTCTGCCTGCATGAGATATGTGAGCCTAACTACATGAAGACCGGCCTCGGGAATCATTATGTCCTGCGCATCTAGAAGATGAGGATCATCACCTTTGAATTTCATCCCAGTTTCTTCATTCAGCTCCCTCTCAAGGGCGTCGAGTAATCTCTCTTGTGCTTCGATACGACCGCCTGGTATATCCCAGCGGATACCACTTCCGTCTGGAAGTGAATCACTTCGTTCAATGAATAGGTATTCATTCTTGTGATTCTTAACGAGTACCTTGACGCCAACTTGTAGTCTCATACTCACAAGTGTAACAAGCTTGAAGTTTTTTATATAGGAGAGAAGGGATTCGAACTATGCTAACAGAGAAAAAATATAAAGAGCTCAAAAGTTCGAACTCTTTATATTTGTAATAGTTTCATGGCTGGGGCGAATAGACGGTATCAAAACTTTTGACGATGATCCACTAGTGTTAGAGCAAGACATTGTTGATATTAGGCAACTTTTGGGTGATGCTGACAAAGACAGAGGCTACCGTGAGGCCTGATGCAAATTGAGTATGTTGCCGCATGTATCATCAAGTACCGCGTCCTTGCCGCCATAAGGCTGCTCTTGCGGCTCCGACCTGAAAGATACGCCCCGATTCTTTAAAGTCTCATACTCTACTTCCAGGTCATCGGTGACAAAGGACATAAAGGGGCGTCCTGCCTTATAAGCGGCTTGTTGGGCTTCCCGCTGCTCAGGCAATTCTGGTAATGCAAGCTGAATCTCTATCTCCGGCTGCTTTATGGAGGTTACAGTCAGCCAGCGTGTACCGTTGCCGTAGTCGGCATCCTGTTTGAGCTTAAACCCTAGTTTGTTGACATAAAAATCTTTGGCCTTTTCTTGGTCATCTACATATATGGCTACGATATGGACGTACATAGTTGCTCCTTGTTTACTCTTTTACTCTACAGTAAGGATGGGGCTTAAGATTGTATGAATGCGACATTTGGGTCTTCGACTATGCCCATGCTTTTGACCTGTTTTGAAAAGTGGCTTGGCGTCATATGAGCAAGGCGGTTAAACTCGCGTGTCATATGAGCTTGATCGGAGTACCCGCAAGTTACAGCTAGTTCGCGCAAGGAGACTTCTGGGTCCGTTGCCAGTGTTTTCCAGGCTTGTTCGAAGCGTAGTTTTGCCAGCATCTCACGGGGCGATGCACCGGTCGCTTGTGCAATGTCGCGCTCTATTTGGCGTTTTGACTTAAAGCAGGCCTCGGCGAGTTCGGCGACTTTTACATTGCCTTGTTCGGTTTTGATATGGTCTGCGATTCTCGTTATGGTTGAACCGTCAAACTGCCATGTAAGTAGTGCTGCCAGAAATACTTCATCAAAAATGGACGCCATCGTGTTGTTTGTTGCCCCAGGAAGTCTAGCAGCAAGATTTTTCGTGACAGATTCATGCAAAACAACGGACGCATCGGTTGCTTGATTCCTTGGCAGGCGGCTAATATTTCCAAAAGGAAGCAGGCCCCAAGGCAAGAAGCGCACGCACCATAGCTTAGTATCTTTTGCCTCCAGGTGCAGTGGCCGGTCGAGTGCTCCGATCGTCACCAGTCTGGGCAAGGGTTTGCCGTTCACTTCATATGGCACCTGGCGCTGGTAGAGTAACTCGTAACAACTCTGCGGCATCACCTCTTCGACCGTTCCGGGTGGATAGGCATTTTCTAAAATCCAGTAGCATTTAATAAATTGGCGTAGGAGCGGGTGCGGAAGTATTTCTTTATACTGCATACTGGCTTATTTTATCTCAACTTGTGTCTCACAGTGATGAATCCTGAAGGAGAGAAAGGATTCGAACTATACTAACAGAGATGAATACAAAAAGAGTCCGAAGTTCGAACTCTTTTTGTATCTGTAATAATGTCATGGCTGGGGCGAATAGACGGTATCAAAACTTTTGACGATGATCCACTAGTGTTAGAGCAAGATATTGTTGATATTCGGCAACTTTTGAATGAAACTAACAAGTGAGAGGAAAATGACGATGCTGGGCGTTTTTTTAGTGGCTGGGTAGATTAATGCCCGCCTGATTCGCTGCCTCGACTAGATCGGAATGGAGTTTTAGGATCTTTTCTTCAAGGTTAAGCTTTTGAAGATTTGTGACATCCGGAGATCTCTGGATACTGGCGATCATACTGTATATTTCCTTAACATCATTTCCGAGCGCCTCCAGCTCGCCCTTAATAGGGCCGACTGTTTCTTCGACAATTTTACGGATAGCCTGAAGGTCGTCATAGGATAAGCTCATACTTTTTATATTAGCATGTAATCACTCCGCAATTTGGATAGCCATGTTGCATCTGCGGGACATCAAGCTGGCTGGAAGTATC